>NZ_JAQQBT010000001.1:0-1617453 GCF_028570825.1 Vibrio sp. CCUG 15886
CTGTTGCTGTTGCTGTTGCTGTTGCTGTTGCTGTTGCTGTTGCTGTTGCTGTTGCTGTTGCTGTTGCTGTTGCTGTTGCTGTTTTGCTTTTTCTACAATTTCGCGATTGGTTTTTGCTTGTTTGAGGTTCGGGTTTTTCGCAAGCGCCTTTTGGTAAGCCTCTATCGCGTCATCATACTGGCCGTTTTGCGCTAATGCGTTACCCAAGTTGTACAGTGATTCTGCACTGTCTGATTGCGCAAACAGTGTTGCCGCTTGTTCATATTCTCCTGCTTTATATGCGGCGCTTCCTTTCCATTGCGGGTTGGAAAACTGCTCAGCTGCCGCTTTATATTGCCCTTGGTCGAACAACGACTTGCCCTGTTGATCGGCGGTAAGAAATGCAGAAGCATGAGCGCGAGGTATCTGAGTTAGGGGTAAGCTCAGTACTAATACCATCCAAACAAAGCCTCGTCGGAATAAGCCTAATCCTGCCAGTAACAAGAGTGGCAACAACCAGTAACCCCCATTTTCCCTGACTTCGCTTTGCTGTGTATTGTCGGCTTTTGCTTGATGCATCTCTGAATTGGCCTGCGTTGCTGCGGCAATTTCTACAACGTCTTGGTTACTAAATTGAATGGGGGCGAAGTAGCCTCCCGTTTTCTGCGCCAGTGCTGCCATGTTGTTGAAATCAGACTTAGCTACCACTACTTGCCCTGTTGAACTTGTCAGCAACGAGCCATTCGGCAGAGGAATTGGCGAGCCGTTTGGTGTACCAATCCCAAGAATGGACACTCGAATCGCGGAGTTGGCAACAAGCTTCAATGCTGCCTGCAGTTCTTGATCATCAATATCATCACTTATAACGATGATATCGCCTTTCGCCGCTCCCGCTTTTTCAAGTTGTGCTTTGGCCAACACCAAGGCGCTTGTAAGGCGTGAGCCTTGATAGGGCATGATGTCAGGCGATAGGTTCTGGATGAGATTCGCTAACGTCTGGCTGTCACTGGTCAGTGGGCTAAGTAAATAGGCATCACCGGCATAAGCAATTAATGCGGTGTTGCCTTCTTTCCATTGCGGAAGTAGGTCGAGCGCCTTATACCTTGCCTGTTGTAAACGGCTTGGCGCAATGTCTTGCGCATACATGGATTGCGACATATCCATGACCAAAACCCGATTTTGATGGCTGTTGAAGTTGGGGCGCGTGGTGTGTTGCCAGCTTGGTGATGCCAGCGCAAGGATGGCGACAACCCAAGCGCTCAACCACAATAGTATTGACCAGGTGTTTTTTGCACCTTTTGTTGGCGTTTGGCTAAGATGGGCTGCCACTGGGCCTTGCGATGCTTGCCTTTTAAAGCGCCAAAATAACCAAGCGACAGGTAGGACAATCAAACCGAATAGCCATTTTGGCTCTAGAAAAATCAGTTCAGACATGATTTCTCCGTAATACAAACAATAAGATGGATAACACGAAAGCGAAACTCAAAGGATAAACAAACCACTCTTGTTGAGGGCGCCAAACTTGTGCGTCTTTAGAGACGGGTTCAAGCTGATTGATCGCTTGATAGATTGTCTGTAGCTCTTGCGCGTCGCGGGCTCGGAAATATTGGCCACCCGTCATTGTGGCAATTTTTGTCAGTGTTTTTTCATCAAGATCTGCCGAGGTATTAACCTTGCGTGTCATGAAAAACTGCTTCACTTCCATTTCACCAGCGCCAATACCGATGGTGTAAATCTTCACGCCATATTTCTTGGCGATGTTTGCGGCTTCGATGGGGTCAAGTGTGCCAGCGGTGTTGCTGCCGTCACTGAGCAGAATGACCACTCGTTGCGGCGCCTCACTGTCGACAAAGGTTTTGGTTGCTAAAGCAAGTCCATCTCCAATTGCGGTTTTTTGCCCGATCAGGCCGATGATGGTCTGATTGAGTTGATTGGCTACGGTTTGTCTATCTGCGGTTAACGGTGTTTGCAAATACGCATGATCAGCGAACAATACTAGGCCCAGTCTGTCACCTTGGCGCTGCTCAATAAACTGAGTCACCACGTTTTTGACGGCACTCAAGCGATCAATGTAATCGCCATCTTGCAAGATGTCTTCTTGCTGCATAGAGCCAGAGAGATCCACAACGAGCATGAGATCACGATACTCTGGGAAATGCTCAATAGGCTCACCAAACCACACTGGCCTTGCGGAAGCCACAATCAGGCTACACCAAATAAGTAAAGTAACCAGTTTGCTGAATTTGTTTTTTACGCCTGCGGCCTCAACTTCTTTCGGCAGATAGGCGAGGCGCAATGTGTTCTTGTCGCTGAGTTGTGGCAGCCAGTGATAGGCCAAAAATGGCAGTGGCAGCAGCAAAAACGCCCACCACCAGAGGAATTCAAACCCTTCAGCCACGCATACCTCGCTTAGGTGGGAGTGCTTTTTCCACCCAGACTAAACAATCATTGACCAGCTCACTGTCATGCTCACCGTGTTTGTTCTGATAGAGCGCTGCCTGCCATAACGGCATTTTGTCGCTAAAACGGGTTTCACCCAGTTGTAAGTCAAGAAATTGGTACCACTGCTCACCATGCAGCGACGCGATCGCTTCTCGTGGGTAATAACAAAGCGCGGCTTGCCTTAGCAGCTCGATGGCCGACGAAGGCGTATGCGGCGTGATGGGTTTAACAAACAATTTGAGTGCGGCACGCTTTGCTTTGAGACGTTTTTTTCGCCACAAAAAAAAGGCAGTTAAAAGCAGTAAAGCCACAACAACGCTGGCGAAAGAAGCCCACCATCCCCAAGCAAGAGGAAACCAAGATGGAACAGCAGGTAAAATCAGAGGTTGCAGCTCTAAAGGTGTTGAATTTGTTGTCATTATTATTACACGGATAATTGGTTGATAAGAGATTCAGCACTCGATAGGGTGCTGAACGGTATTCCATTACGATAACTTAACAGCCGTAAAGATTGTTGATGCTGGTCGAAGTTGTTCTTCAAAGCCAATTTTTGCTTTTTGGAACCGAAATCAAACCATCGAGAATGTTGGCCATCACTGGCGAGCACACTTCCTCGATAACGGGTTTCGCCCTGCTCTAACGGGTCATAAAGCTGCACCAGCCTCAAATTATTGTGTTGTCTAAGCTGTGTGATTTGGTTGAGTTCTTGCTCATTCATTTTGATGAAATCACTGATAAAAATTATTTCACACCCTTTGGGTGACATCCGTTTAAGCCGCTCAATGGTTTGACTGAAAGGGCGGCGATGTTCAGTGGCTTGTTCTAGTTGTTCATTATGACGTTGAGTCAATTGATTGAGAAAAGCCAAACCGTTACGCACTAAGGCTGATGGTTTGTGTTCGAATAAGGTTTCGCCGTCGTCAATCATGGCGCCGAAGCGATCTTTTTTTGCCAGTGTCGTCCACAGAATTACACTGGCTAAATGCGCAGCTTGGACAGATTTGTAGACGTAGCGTGAACCAAAAAACATACTGCTGTTGAGATCCAAATACAGGATCACCGCTTGTTCTTTGTCTTCGCTAAAGAGTTTGGTGTGTGCTTTACCAGTGCGGGCGGTGACTCGCCAATCGATACTGCGAATATCATCACCTTGTTGGTACTGGCGAACTTCTTCAAAATCCATCCCTCTCCCACGTACACGGCTAGCATGGCCACCACTTAGATGTGACCAAACGCTGCGTGCAGGAGGGATCCAGCGCACGGCTTGGCTTTGGTAGTAAAGCAACTCTTCTAGCGATAACGCCACGCCATTGCAATGAGGTGGCAATGTAACGGGGGTCATGGCTTAGGCGCTTCCCACTAAACTAATCAGCTTGTCGATCACTTGGTTGGCCGAAATCCCTTCGGCTTGAGCTCGGTAGGAGAGTAGCAAGCGATGCCTCAATACAGGATAAGCCATTGTCTGAATATCGCCCGGAGTGACATAGTCACGTCCATCTAGCCAAGCATACGCTCGTGCACATCGGTCAAGGGCAATCGTCGCGCGAGGGCTGACTCCCATGCTAATCCATTCTGCAAGTTCGGCGTTGTAATGAGAAGGTTGGCGAGTTGCCATCACCAGTCGTACTAAATAGTGCTCAAGCGACTCGGCCATTTGAATATTCAACACTTCTTGACGAGCTGAAAAGATCTCTTGTTGTGTGACTAAAGGCTTTTCAGGTGTCTGTTCACCTTTAGCTTCACCACGATTGATGCGCAAAATCGCCAGTTCATGAGCTGCGTCTGGATAATCGACATTAAGATGCAACAAAAATCGGTCAAGCTGGGCTTCTGGAAGGGGATAAGTACCTTCTTGCTCAATCGGGTTTTGTGTTGCCATCACCAAAAACAGCTCTGGGAGTGGATAGGTATTGCGCCCAGCGGTCACTTGCCCTTCCGCCATGGCTTCGAGCATTGCGGCCTGTACTTTGGCCGGAGCTCGGTTGATTTCATCGGCAAGGATCAAATGATTGAAGATAGGGCCAGCTTGAAACTTAAAATCGCCTTTTTCTGGTCGGAAGATATCGGTGCCCGTTAAATCTGCAGGCAAGAGATCGGGGGTAAATTGAATACGGTGAAAATTACCCTCGATGCAGTCTGATAGCGCTTTCACTGCTCGTGTTTTAGCAAGGCCAGGAGGCCCTTCGACTAAGATGTGTCCGTCTGCAAGAAGTGCGATGAGTAACTGTTTGACTAATTCAGGTTGGCCAACGATTTGAGACTGTAAATAGTTAGCTAAGGCATCAAAACTACGTTGTTGCATGATTCTACTACTTCGGTTGGTTTGGTTTCTTGGGTCGTAAAAATCCAAGAAAGTTCCATGGTTAGCGACAAATTAGCAGATGAGGGTGAAAGGCTTGCGTTTCAAGGGAAGTCGCGAGACTTTTCTTGCAGGGATGAAGTGTGATCGTTAAGAAAGATTTTGCTTCAGTTTGGGTTTATTTGGCCGATATAAGCTATACCCATAAGAATGTAACAAAATATATGTTATATTTTTGCGCTTTTTGTATTGCTTTATCGCGCATTACCCACAATAAGTGATTCTTGTTAAAGGTCCAAATATGATTAATCTTAACTCTTTGAGCATTAAGCAAAAAGTTGTCCTTGGGATAACCTTCGCTGTGCTTGCATCCACCATCATCCTCGGTTTTATGGCGCAAAAACAATCACGTGAAGTGATTAGCCATCGTCTTGTTGATATCGAACTGCCATTGATCTTGAGCCAGATTAACTTGCAAGTTGATAAAGATGTATCGCAACTCTTATCTGCGGCAGAGCAATTAGCAAAGAACGAATTTGTTCGCGAAAGCGTCGTGCAAACGGAAAACCCTGAAGGGCAAACGAAGTTGGTGCAGCAACTCAATAACGTCAAAGATCAATATCGCTTGAACGATGCGTCGGTGGCTAATAGAAAAACGGCGTATTACTGGAACCAAAATGGCTTCTTGCGTCAGCTTACTCAATCACAGGATGGTTGGTTTTTCGGCTTCACCAATTCTGGTCAGGCGACGATGGTGAGCATTTTTACCGAAGCCAATGGTGAAGTGAAAATGTTTGCCAACTATCAACACCTATCGGGATTCACCATGTCTGGTGTGTCTAAGTCGATGGATGAAATGGTCAGCAAACTGAACAGCTTCAAGATTGAAAAAACGGGTTACGTGTTCCTTGTCGACAGCCAGGGTAACATTCAAATCCACAAAGACAGACAAGCCGTCGGTAAACCTCTTTCTAGCTATGTTGCGGAGAATCCTTCATCGTTGCTAAACAAGCAGCAAGACGTGGTATTTGAAACCGAAGTCGATGGTGAACGTGTTTTCGTCGCGAGTGCTTATGTGCCGTCGATGAACTGGTACGTGGTTGGTATTGTGCCTGTAGATGAAGTCTTTGCGGACCTTGATGCTGCAGCGCAACAAATGCTGATTACGACCTTAGTTGTGGCTGCTGTCTTTATTTTCATGGGAGTGATCCTTGCGAACAGTATTACCAAACCTATCCAACAAATTGCCGAACGTTTCACCGATCTAGGCAAAGGGGATGGCGATCTTGCACAGCGCATTGACATTAAAGGGAAAGATGAAATCGCTCAGCTCTCGATGGGCTTCAATGGATTTATTGAGAAGATTCATACCACGATGAAAGAAGTGGCGGCGACCAGTACCTCGCTCAGTAGCGCCGCTGAAACTGTCTCATCGAAGGCGGCAACCACGCACGACAACAGTCAAGAACAGCGAGATCAGACGATTCAAGTGGTGACGGCCATCAATCAGATGGGGGCGACCATCAGCGAAATCGCCTCGAACGCAGCAACGGCTGCTGATACAGCGAATCAAGCCTCTGACAATACTCAACTTGGCCGAGAAGTGGTGACAAAAGCGAAGAACGTCATTTCGCGTCTTGCAGATGATGTCGAAACCACGAGCCAAGTAGTATCGCAGTTAGCGACAACAACACAAGAAATTGGCTCCATTCTTGATGTGATTCGAGATATTTCGGACCAAACCAATTTGCTGGCGTTGAATGCGGCAATCGAAGCGGCTCGTGCGGGCGAGCAAGGTCGCGGCTTTGCAGTTGTTGCTGACGAAGTGCGTAACTTAGCAAGCCGAACGGCAGATTCCACCGAAGAAATTCAAAAGATGATCAACCAATTACAAAGTGACGCCAAAGATGCTGTTTCGGCCATGGACGCAGGTAAAGCGGTCACCTTTGAGGGCGTTGGTGCGACAGACGAAGCGGTTAATGTGCTGATGAGCATCTCAGAGCGTATTGCTGATATTTCAGATCGCAATACGCAAGTGGCGACTGCAACGGAAGAGCAATCTACCGTGGTTCATACCATTAATCAGAATATAGAAGAAATCAATGCCATCAATGAAGTAACGACAAGCACAGCAGAAGAGTTGGCCGATGCAAGCCAAGAGCTGCGCGAGTTGTCGCGTCGTCTCGATAGTATGGTGGGTAGCTTCAAACTGTAAACTTAGGTAGAATCCTTCACAGTTTTGACATTTTTAGGTAAGTGAAAATGAGTGATTTTGAAAAAGAATTGCAGATGATGTCTGAAGAGGCCAGTCAAGAGCCGGAAGTGAAACTGCCGTCGATTGAAGAGCAAAAGCAGATTGCTGCTGAGCTTAAGCGACTGGAAGCTGAAGGAAAACTGACTCCTGAAGTATTAGAGCATTACTTTGGTAAATATGCTCAAAAAGGTGAAACACCGATTCACTAACCCCCTCAAAATTAAGGGAAGCGAAAGCTTCCCTTTTTCATGCTTTTCATACTATTGCCCGTTACTTTATCTCAGACTTTTGCTTTACTCGGTCTTTTTTTCATACTTGACTTTATTGGCTGTGAGCCTAAATTTTATGCTCAGCTAAATTGATGAATAAAGGGCTGTAGGGAGCATGGAGAGTCAAAACAAGGAAGTGATATTGATTACGGAAGACAGTCTGCAATCCTCACTGCTAAAAGAAATTCTTGAGAAAAAACTCAATATGGTCGTTCATTTGCTCACTCCTAAAGAGTTAGATGAACGAACGACGAGTTATTCTTCGATCAAGGCAATTCTTGTGGATTATAGTGTTGTTGAAGAGGATTTTTATTCTTCATATTTGAATTTTATAGATGAAAACTTTTCGGAAGTCCAAGAGGTTCTGATTAATTGCCAAAATAATATTAGTATTGAAGAATTATGTATTTGGCGTTCTTTGACTGGGATATTTTATTTATCTGATGATATTAGTACTTTAGAACTAGGAATTGACAGAATCCTGTCGGGTGATATGTGGTTTAGTCGTAAAATATCACAAGAATTTATTTCAACTTTGCGTCAGCACAGTAAACCTATCTCAAAAAACGTATCTACAAAGCTGACGAAACGAGAACAGCAAATAATAACCCTCTTGTCACTGGGGAATTCAAATCAGCAAATTGCACGCAAGCTTTTTGTTAGAGAAAACACAGTGAAAACGCATTTACACAACATCTTTAAAAAGATTGATGTTAAAAATAGAGTTCAAGCTCTAATTTGGGCTAAGGAACATCTTTCTCCCACATCTTCTACGATCTAATCCCGCCGACTAATCACAAAAATATACCATTCCTGATATCAATGTATCACATATGAGATGAATAAATTTTAGATTCACTTTTACTTAATTAGTATTTTAAAAGTGAATAAAACAGCCTTAAAGTTGTCTCTAGCACTTTGCGATTAGCTGAGTGCTTCTTAAAACAAAAATAGTATGAAGTATAAAATTTTAGAATGAGACGTTTCAGTATGGGTTGTAATATGGCAGACACAACGATTGTATTAGTCACTCAACAAAGCCTTCAGAGTGAGAATCTAAAAAATATTCTGATGGCTGAAACTGGGATGACAATTGAAATTCTTGATGCAAAGAAACCAATCTCGAAAGAGAGAATAAATGCTGAAAGTATTCTGCTTGTTGATCTCTCTGTAGATATATCAAT
The DNA here is from genome assembly GCF_028570825.1 of Vibrio sp. CCUG 15886. Classification (NCBI taxonomy): domain Bacteria; kingdom Pseudomonadati; phylum Pseudomonadota; class Gammaproteobacteria; order Vibrionales; family Vibrionaceae; genus Vibrio; species Vibrio sp. CCUG 15886. The sequence goes on from NZ_JAQQBT010000001.1 coordinate 8,428, forward strand.
GGATAATATTGACATTATTAAAAATAGGGGTGATCTGAGAGGGACAATACTTCTGAATCTACTGGAAGACTTAGAGCCGGAAGAGTTGATCAAATGGCCTTACATCAAAGGTGTATTTGGTGCAAAAGACAACATAGAGAAGCTGTGTCGCGGGATTGAAGCGATCGCTCGAGGGGATAATTGGCTCCCGAGACGATTAATGATGCAACTTATCTCATATTATGAGGAAAAAGGTGGAGCGAAGAAGGAAGAGCCACAGCTAGATATCGAGCTAACTAGACGAGAAATTCAAGTATTACAATTTCTTAAAGCAGGTGGTTCGAATATGGAAATTGCGGATTCTCTTTTTATCAGCGAACACACGATTAAATCTCATCTTTATAATATTTTCCGCAAGATTGATGTAAAAAACCGGACACAGGCAACCGCGTGGGCAAAACGGAATTTATAAAGCCACCTGGCCACTATTTCTATAGGTTATCAGGTTATCAGGTTATCAGGTTATCAGGTTATCGAGTTCTACAGGTTACTGAGCATTATTAACCATACAGAGTACTAGTAATAACTGTTTGTTTTATCATGGATAAGCGTTGAAAAGTATGAGCCTGATTATTGATTCCTTATTCGCTGAGTGAAAACTCAACCGAAAATCAAACTCATATAGAGCATGAGCTTTCATATACTTCTGATGTCTTGAAGTAGTGAAGTCAGATGTTATTTAACGATAACGTTCTATATCCAATAATGGAATCAAAAAGAGGGATAAAAAATGGCTGTTTATTCTGGAACTGCAGATGTAGATGTTCTTAGTAACTATACTGGTAGCGATGACAAGTTCGTAGGACATGGTGATAACGACAATATCATTGGTGGCGGCGGTAATGATCTCATTATCGGCGGGGCTGGCGATGATAGATTAGTTGGTGGACGAGGTGATGATATTCTCAAAGCTGGACTAGGGGATGACTATCTTGGCGGCGGATCAGGGGATGACTTATTACTTGGTCTTTATGGTAACAACCATATGAATGGTGGCCTAGATAACGATGTTTTGGTTGCTGGCTCTGGTGACAATGTTCTGATTGGTGGTCAAGGTGCCGACAAATTTATTTTTACCGATAAGTTTGACGGGCACGGTACAGCTAAAGTGGTGGATTTCACTATTGGTGAGGACACAGTACGTATCGACAGTGCCACGATTCATTCATTGGATGATCTGTCAGTAAGCTATGATGCAGTGGGTAACCTAGTTCTTTCCGATGGTGGAGCATTTACCGTGAAGTTGATTGGTGTGACAGAAGCAGATTTTGTCGCTCATGCGGATGACATGTTCCAATTCTAAATTAGAGATAAATAGTGCTACGTTTTGCGTAGCACTACTTCTAGGTGGGTAGTAATTTGCAAAATTCCGCGTTTAAGGAAGTGAAGAAGAAACTAAGAACACTATTTGTTTGGTCACTTTTTTTTAGTTTTTTTATCAATATTCTTGTACTTTCTATACCCATTTACATGCTTCAAATTTACAACCGAGTGATTTCGTCATACTCCGTTGACACATTGGTTTTGCTGACCGTCATTGTTCTGTTGGCTTTATTCACTATGTCTGCGCTTGAAGTGGTACGGGCACATATCAGCAAACGCTTTGGCTTTTGGATTGATAACCGTCTCTCTAGCCAAATGTTAAGACAAACCGTTCATTTTAAAACACACACTGGGCGTAATTATACTGCGCAGGTGTTGAGAGATTTACAGACGCTTAAATCTTTTTTTAGTGGTTCCTCCCTTTATCCTTTGCTTGACGCTCCTTGGACACCACTGTTCGTTTTCTTCGTTTATATGCTGCACCCTGTCCTAGGACAAATTGCGTTAGGGGGTGCGATTACTCTATTGTCTTTAGGCTTATTTAATGAGTTTGCGATTCGTAAAGCGGCACTCGATAGTGATAACCGAGCGGTTAACGCCATCGCTAACGCAGAAACCGCGGCACAAAATGCCGATTCCATGCTGGCGATGGGGATGATGAATGACTATCTCAGGAATTGGTATCAGTACAATCAGCAAACGCAAGTGGTTGAAGATAATGCGGTAAGTCGTTCGATCCTTATTGCCAATATTTCTAAGTTCATTCGTAGTGGCCTACAAATTTTACTTCTAGGTGGTGGGGCATGGTTAGTGATTGAGCATGAAATAACCGCTGGTGCCATGATTGCCGCCTCAATTTTGATGGGAAGAGCCCTCTCTCCAATGGAGCAAGCGATTACGACTTGGCGCTCTGCATCCCTCGCTAAACGTGCTTATGGCCGATTGAAAGAAATCAGTGACAAAGTTCAAGTTGATGAACTCAATATGCCATTGCCCAGACCCAGAGGGCATTTCGAGTTAGCTAACGTTTCTTATCGTCATCCCGGTGTTGCTGAGCCCGTTCTCTCTGGCGCTCAATTTTCCATTCCTCCTGGTTGTGCGGTTGGCATTATCGGCCCTTCGGGCACAGGGAAATCAACGTTGGCTAAGTTATTGGTCGGCAATATCAAGCCCTTAGCAGGAAAGGTGACCTTAGACGGAATGGATGTTTCTCTCTGGGCATCAGAAGATTTGGGAAGGCATGTAGGTTACTTGTCTCAAGAAATAGAGTTATTCCCTGGAACCATCAGAGAAAATATCGCCCGACTCAAAATAGAGCAGCCAGAAAAAGTAATACGAGCCGCTCAATTGGCGGGTTGCCATGAAATGATACTCAAGAAGCCAAAAGGTTACGATTTTGAGATAGGAGAAGGCGGGAGAGGATTATCTGGTGGAGAAAGGCAGAGAGTTGCGTTGGCGAGAGCCATCTATGATGACCCATCGGTTGTGATATTGGACGAAGCGAACTCCAACCTGGATGGTGAAGGAGAAGCGGCGTATCAAAATGTTATTACTCACTTAAAAAATCAAAAAGCCACTGTGATCGTTATTGCTCATAATCCGAGCACGATGAGAAATATGGATCGTCTGCTCTATCTCTCTGAAGGCCGAGTTAAGCTGTATGGCGAAAAGAACGAAGTACTGAAGCGTTTGATGGGATCGAGTCAAACAGACATTCCGAGGGTCAATCATGGCTAATCAAATAACGGAGAGAAATGGTGAGACGTTAGATATTGTAGAACGTTTTTCACCACAAGATACTCTGAATATCAAAGGGCCCATTGTTATGGGTTTTTTATCTATTGCACTATTTGGCGGTGGTATTGGCTACTGGGCGGCAACAGCAAAACTCGAAAGTGCTGCCATCGCCTATGGTGATTTGTCAGTAAGTAGTCAACGCCAGGCAATTCAACATCTTGAGGGTGGTATTGTCGAACGCTTAATGATCCAAGAAGGGGATTATGTTGAGAAAGGCCAGCTACTAATACAGCTTTCTGAACAGCAATCTTTGTCGCGTTTAGAATCTCTTAAAGGAAAGTTTGTCCATGCCGTCGCAAAAGAGAGTCGTTTAAAAGCAGAGTTTAATAATACGAGTGAGATTGTCTGGGAAAGTGATCTCGAGAAAATGGCAATCTCAAATACATTGCTGGAAGCACAGCAAATTCAAAAAAAGATTTTTGAGGCGAGAGCCCGTTACTTCGAAAGTAAACTCAACATCGTTCATCAGACGATTTCTGGTGCAAAGTTGGAGCTCAATAATTTGAAGCAAACCAAAAAAATTGAGCGGGAAAGACTTTCGTTAATCGAAGAAGAAATCCTGAGTAATCAGACATTAGTAAAACAGGGGTTTTCTGGTAAATCAACGTTGCTGCAGTTGAAAAGATTAGCAACTGAAGTAAGAAGTACCTTGAGTCAACTTGATAGACAAACGTTAACGGTACAAAAACGCATTGATGAAAACCAATCCCGTTTAGAGGAAATGGCACTCGAGCGAATCAACGAAGTGGTTGTTGAGTTGAGAGAGGCACAAAATGAAATTGTCTCTATTCGAGAAGAGTATCGTGTGGCTCAAGATATATATAAACGCACCGGGATACGCGCGCCAATTTCAGGCAAGGTAGTGAATATGAAAGTATTCACCGAACAAGGTGTGATTCGTAGCGGTGAAACGTTACTAGAATTGGTTCCTGACGATGACAGCTTAATCGTGGAAGCGAGAGTCAGTCCTCAAGATATCGATCTTATCTCTCCAGGTTTAGATGCCAGAGTGCGACTTACGGCACTCAATGCGCGTATTCAGGAACCACTCAATGGTAAGGTACTGACGGTTTCGGCGGATAAACTGTCTGAACAAAATAAAGAAGACTACTATTTAGCGAGAATTGCGTTGAATGACCAAGATGCTCAGCAGCATCAGTTAACGGCAGGAATGAATGCGGAAGTGCTTATTTTATCTCGGCCACGGACGCCAATCAGTTATCTTCTCAAACCGATTACAGAAAGTTTTAATCGTGCTTTTAGGGAAGAGTAATGGAGTGAGCTCGAATGATTACTGATGTATCGAGATGTGGTCGGTGAGTGTTAGGAGAAGTGAGTGAGGAAAGGAGAACTCAGTTTCTCCTTTTTTATTGTCATTGAATCGTATTTGGCTGCAATGGCGATGTCTTGCTGCGAGATCGAGCCACACAGTAGGCGACGTTTATTAGAGAACCTAATGCTGCTTGAGCAAAGGTTTAAACTTAAACAGATAAAGACGAGCCAGAAGATAGCCTGTCGTAATTCCAAACCAGTTTGTCATCATATCGGATGTCGAAAACGTACGATGACTTAAAAACAGTTGTGAGAGCTCATCGAGTGACACAATAAAAAGCAACAAGACTAGCAGTCGAATTGCAAAGATATCATTGGATATGGCTTTACACATTGAAGGGAAGGCGAGAACAGCCATGTAAGCGATTAAAAAGCTTAATGTGGAATGAAGAGCTCGACTCCCACCAATATAGTATTCAAATTGTTCATAAACATGACTTTCCATTCCACTGCTTTTCCAAAGTGAAAGTGAAACTGTCATGACGCAAATGACAAATAATCCTAATTTTCTCATGTCTCTATCCGATGGGTACAAAGCCTAAGTATCGTTTCACATAGTAAAGTGCCGCCAAATTCTGTATTGCCATGCCGATTGCAATTGAACTGGCGGCACCAATAACCCCATACATTTGGCTCAGGGCCAACAGCAAAATGATGGCAATGCTTCCAGAGGTGATCGTGATGTATTTCATTGTTTTCTCGTAGCCACTCATCAACAGGAGAAAGCCAACCGAGCCGGTGGCGACATTCACCAGCTGCCCAAGCGCCAATATGGCTAACAAAATACCTGCAGACTCAAACTCTGCACCAAAGAGAGTCATGACTTCTTGCGAATAAAAGGTACAAGCAATGACTGGAATGAGAGAAAGAGAAATATTGAGTCGGAAGGCGTTGGTGCTTAGTTTCTGCAGTTTTTTCATCTCTCCTTGCTGATATAGGGAAGCAAGCATTGGTGCAACAATAAAATTCACGGTGATCAGCACAAATCCAATGAGCAGCGAAGTCCTTTGAGCAGCAGCCAATAAGCCCAGATCGCTATCTGTTAGGTAGAATCCCGCGATGATCAAACTGCCCCACTGGATCACGTTGGTAAAGATATTGCCAATCCAAACCTGTTTTGCACTGTCGGTTAATTCCGCATTATGAGCAACGGGTAAGGGCACCGTGGAGTATTGACCTGAACGAAGCCATTGGAGTGTTGATATCAATGCAACCAAAAAAGCTGAAAGTAGCAGAGCCAGCAACATGCTTACCAGAGTAATGAGATCAAAGAAATGCAATATCGTAATGAACAAGACTAGAAAGCAGCTCACGCCCATCTGCAAAGCAAATATTGCAGGAGTAACATGGCGTATCGCTTGTAGGGCATAGCTATTGAGTTGTGCTAACACCATAAGTGGAATGGTGAGTGAAAACAAAGCGAAGAGGCTAGGAGTGATGTTTACATTGATGAGTGATGCGCCAAAGGCAAATTGAACGATGAAGGCTAAAATGCACAGAGAAAAAGAGAAGGCCAAGCTTCTCTTCACAGAGATGGTATAGTTTTCGCTTTGTTGCTGTATCGAATTCTGACTGAAAGCGATGGCGTTGTATTTCACCAATGAAACATTGAATCCAAGTTGACTGACGATAGCAACGAAGGAGACCAAATTAAAAAGATAAAAGAATTGTCCGGCGACCGTGGCATCTGAGAACCTCGCAACAGCAATCGTGAGTACAAACGCAAACAAGGCCGATAAAATTCGCATGATCCCTGTCTGTACCCCAAGTGAAACGAGTTTTTTTTTCTCATGGGATAACCCAGACAATTTTTGATTAAGCACGCTGAGCATAAAATGAATCTCAAATATAGAGGCTGCTGAGCGCCAATCTTTGTTTTTCTTCACTGTAGGTGTTGTTCATATCACTACAGTACTGTTGGAATGGAATGGTATCGAAGTGTTCTACACAGTGGATGATCTGTTTTGCCATCTCTTGCGGAGTACTGGCTAGAAATGGGTAATCCAGATCTTTTGTTGCGCCGATTTTGCGAATGACCATAGGACGAGTCAGTTTGGCCGCTTCGAGAATGGTAAGAGGCATACCTTCCCATGCAGCTGTGTGTAAATAGATGTCCGCATTGCGAAGGCGTTCAACCACTTCTGTTCTTGGCAACATACCAGTGACTTCGATACCTTTGTCACGCAACTGCTGTTCTAACGAAGGGTCCCCGCCTCCTATCCAAGTAATGTTCAGCTGAATAGCCGAGTCATGCTGCAAGATATGTTCAGCGACGTGACAAAGAAATTGGGGATCTTTTTGTTTCGCCACTCGCCCTAAGGCCACAAGGTTTATCTTTTCGCCTCGTGGAACACTGTTACCGGCGTTAGATTGGTAGGTCACGTAGTTATTCAGTAACTCCGCTTTTTTGGCTCCCAACGAGATGGCCAAATCGCATTCACGCTGGCTGCATCCAGCAATCGCAGTAAATTTTTTTATGCGGATCCCTTCGAGTATTCGATAGAATTTTTGTGCATAGACCGAGATATCCTCTCGTTCAAACGCGTAACAATGTGGGGTATAGATAAGTTTTGCCTTGCCCACTGTCAAAAATCGCCCAAGAAATCCCGCCTTACTGGAGTGGAGATGGATCACATCCGGTTGGAGTTGCTTGATACGTTGATTGGCACTTAAGAAAAATTGAAGCAGATGACCATCAATGAAGGTGGAAGATTGAAATTGGTTGTTACCGTTTTCTTTCGTAGAATCTTCTTCGCGGGCTCGGGCAAAAAGGTGATGTTCAATCGGTTCATTCCTTGATGAATAAACGTAGCTATAAAGTGCAGTTTGTACACCACCGCCAAATGCTTCTGTAATATGCAGTACTTTTTTCATTTTTTACTCGTCCCTGGTGTCTTTAGCCATTTGTTTTTAAATTGAGCTCTCTCCTCTTCTGAATATAAATGTCGGTAGAGTGGAAGATCGTACATGTAAAATAGCTTTGAAAAATCGTAAGTGTCTTTGAAATGACTATAGATATTGGAATACCACTTGTTTTTTGCTTCATTACTGTTTTTTAAAATAAAGCCGTCAACGTTGAGAAATTTAGCGATATCACTGTCTAATTTATTAAGATGCTCACATTTGATTAGCATCACTTCTGTTTTTTTGTTTTTGAAAAGATAGAATGGTTCATTGTTATTAATGTCACTTTTAATGACGTCAATACCAAAGTTTTTATTTAATTCATTATCGAACCAATTCGCGAAATAATTAAGGTTAATATAATGGTCGAAACAAAACTCGAGATGTTGATAAGTTCTCTCCATGTCTCGATGAATGGCATCATTCTTTTTACCTTCGATAAACTGAATATGAAGGTCTTGAAAAAAACGAGAAAGAACAGTAGCAATCGGATCTCGAACAAGTGTCACGATTTTTAGATGATTTCGATTCTGTAAGAGCCGTTTTCTATGATTCAGGATAACGCGGTACATCGTCCGATTTTTAAAATCAAAGAACTTTTTGACATCCTGACGATTGTGATACATTTGAAACTCTTCATGATCGTCAAATGTATGAATGTGATAGCTAGGTATATTGTAGTCACTCAACGTATGCTCAATAGAAGAAGATCCGACTTTCCCCATTTGGTACACCAAGACGAAATTATCGGATTTGAGCTCTTTATTTTTCTCAAACTGTCGATTCAATGAGTATTTCATAGTTCCATTCCATAGATTATAGTGTGCGATTGAGCACAGGCTTGATGAATGATTATTGAAAATTATTAATAAGAAGGGTGTTTCTTCAATATCTACAATTAAGATCTGAAAGTGCTTGTTTTATTGATTGGTAATAAAAATTGGGTGGTTAATCATCCTTGGGTGAATAGTCCATCATAAGCTTTATAATAACTGTCTCTAAATTTCTCAATGGTGAATTCCTTGCAACGTAATATGGAATATTTACTCGCTACGCTATAATTCTCATTACTGTCGCAAACTTGAATTATTTTATTCGCCAGTTCTTCACTGTTAGAAACTTCAAATAGATAACCAGCGTTGCCGATGACATCATCCAGCCCTGGAACATTCGAGCTCAATACAGGCAACCCTGCCGCCATGGCTTCTACAGCCGCCAACCCAAATCCTTCAATGAGGGAAGACTGTACATAGAGATCCATTTGCTCTAAGAAAGTAGGGATATCGCTGACGACACCATGAAAAAACACTCGATTCGTGATATCTAACTGCTGAGCGAGAGATTCCAGCACCTCTCGTTTTTGGCCATCACCAGCTAGGTGTAACTGGTATTGTGTTGGGAGTAGGGCGACCGCTCTAATCAGCGCTTCATGATCTTTATGCTCATGCAGTCGACCCACCATGCCTATTTTGATTTGAGCAGGATGTTTGATGCCTGTTCTCGCGGACATCGAAAAGCATGACAGATCAACGCCATTGTTAATGACTTTGTATTTCTGACGAAAATTCGGCATGAACTTGATCAACTCTTCCTGCACCTTCTCGCTAATACTGATGGTCAGATCGTGGCTTAGATACAAGAGATACTCCATAAACTTAAATGCCGGATAGTCGCGTCTTCTATTGCTTGAACTGTGTTCTGTCTGAAGCTTTTTCTTACCTAAGGCAAGCAGTGCAAGATAGATCGACGGATAAAGATGCCCATGAACAATGTCTGGCCAGCGAAATAAGGCCCATTTTTCCTTAAAGGTGAGCGTTTGCCATACATAACACTCAATGCCATGACGACTGAGCGTTTCGAGATAATCATTTTCGTGGCAAAGCACCAGAATCTTTATGTCGTACTTAGCCTCTTCGCCAGTAACGAGGTCGACCAAAAACTTCTGTGCGCCACCATTTTTAGATAGGTCATTGATAATATGTAAAATTCTCATGATGTTTCGTTCTTTATCTTGAGTTAATAAGCATATTTTTGGACATAGTGGGCTTCCTCTTGTGGGGTTGTTGCTTGCGAAATAACCACGCCAAATGAAGGAATATCGTGCTGACGTTGCTTCGACAGCGCCGTTTTAGCCAAAGCAACTTTGGTAGAGTCTGAGCGAATGACGGTAATCAATCCTTGAGCCAACTGGCCAAGAATCAATGCATCGCTGACGGAAAGCAGTGGAGGAGTATCAATAATGATGCGATCGTATTTTTCCTGTAGCGTGTTCAGTAGATTTTGAAATCGCTTTGACGACAGCAATTCTTGTGGATTTGGCGGAAGTAGGCCCGCGGTCAATACGTCGAGATTCGCTTCATCGATTCGAATGATGCACTCTTCTAAAGGCGTATTCATCGTCAGGATGTTGCTTAACCCGGGAACTTGCGCGGGAATGTTGAAACGTTTCTCTAGTGAAGGTCTGCGTAAATCACAATCGATCAAAAGTACACGTTCTAAGTTTGAGAAGGTGGATGCGATGTTGATACAAGTGGCGGTTTTCCCTTCTTCAGGTATGGCTGACGTAAAGACCAAGACTTTTTGTTTACTGTTCACCAAACGTAACAGTAGCGAGGTTCGGATGGAGCGACACGCTTCGCTAAACACGCGATTTTGAGGATCAAGATAGGCTTGGAAACTGACGCCGGGTTTACGTAATTTGCGACTGCGAACGTAAGGTATGGTACCAATACAGCTTAAACCGAGTTTGTTTTCAACGTCTTCGGGCGTACGGATCACGTCCTTAATCATATCTAAGATGATGGCTGCGGCAGATGAGAAAAACAGAGCAAACACCGCGGAGATGATGACGAGTTTTAGTCGTTGCGGAGCAATAGGGAAAAGTGGTTCGAGAGCTTTGTCTGTAAAACGAGCATTGACGTTACGAAAATCACTGGTCGCCGTGGTCTCTTTTTCGCGGTTTACAAACGCTTTGAGCAGTTCTCGATTACTTTCAACGTCACGTTTGAGTTTCTCATATTCTGCTTTTTTTCCGCCCACTAATTGGATTTCGGCCTTCTTGTTGCTCATTTCTCGACGAATGCTGTTTTCAAAGCTTTGAGCCACTTTGAGATCCTGTTGTTTGCTCAGCACCATTTCCATGATCAACTTTTGCGAGCGCTCTTGGATGTTTTGCAATTGGGCTTTCGCTTGAATCATTTTGTCGTGTTTAGAGCCATAACGCTGTGAAAGTTCACCCACTAACTTCTCTGCGTTACTCTCCAGCATTTTGAGTTCGCGTATTTGAGCTTGATTAGCGAACTCATCGATCGAAAGCAGGCTATCGAGGTTTTGTGCGGATTTTCGCAGTAGAAGATCACTTAGGGTTTGTGCTTGAATTCTCTTTTCTATCGCAATGTTGAGTTTTTTACTCAGCTCTTCCAATTCATTCGCGTAAATATCATCGATGCCATTGATGTCGACGAGGCCTTCTGTGGTGAGAAATTGTTGTAATGCTTGTTCTGACTTGTGCAGTTTGTCTTCCAATTGTCTGGCATTACTGTCCAGCCAATTGGTTGCATTTTGCGTTACTGCCAGTTTCGCCTCAAAGTTGGAATCAATATAGGCTTGACCGATGGCATTGGCGATTTCCGCTGCGAGTTTCGGATCGGCCGAGCGGAAGCTGACTTTGACCAGCTGAGTGTTGCGTATCGGTTCAATATCAACTCTGTTTTTGTAGCTTTGCAAGGCTTCATAATAGGAAGAGTGATACTCATTGGTTTCCGTTGGGTTTGGTGAAACATTCAACAAATCTTGTATCAAAGGAACTGACTTGAGCTCATTAAGCTTTGTTTTTAGCGAGCTTGAACCCGTAAAGTGTGGATGATTGGTAAGGTTAAATTGTTGGATGATCTTGTCAGCGATGTGATTAGATTGAAGTATCGCTATTTGTGTCTGAAAGTACTCTTTTTTGGTGGTATCTAGACCATAGACTTCCTCGATCGATAATGCGTTGCGCTGCTCTTCTTGAATTAAAATGGTGGCCGTTGCCTGGTAAATTGATGGTTTAGAATAGATAAACCAAGTTGCGGCTAACGTAATCACCAGAGACAGGGTGACAATACTAAACCAATGCTTTCTGAGTACTTTTAGATAACTTCCAAATTGGAACAATTCTTTATTACCGATGTAGTAACGGTTTGTTTGATTTTCATTCATTGCAGTGTATCCGTTCACTCTAGAAGAAGCTCTGTTCAATTACGACAATATCGCCAGGAGACACTTTCTGGCTTAGTGAGACTTTTTTTATGGTTTCGCCATTTTGGCTTTGTGTAAGGTGAATATTGCTACGAGAGGCTCTGTCTGTTAGCCCTCCTGCAATGGCAATGGCTTTTTCAATGGTCAATCCAGGTTGATATTCAAAACTACCGGGACGCCTTACTTCGCCATTAACATAAAAGGCGCGGAACTTATTAATCGAAACCATGACTTTAGGGTTCACTAAATAGTCCCCTTTTAGCTTTTGCTCGATCTCTTCTTTTAGTTCTTTAGGGGTTTTCCCTTTTACCAGCACTCGGCCTAAATAGGGGTAGTCAATTTGGCCATCGGAGGTGAGTAAAATATTGGGAATTGATAAGTCATCCTCGCCATACACCAAAATGGATATCGAATCGCCACTGTTTAATTGGTAGCCCGCGTCGGATGTCGATGCTGAGACATAGGGTGCCATTATCAGACTTAACCCTAGTAGCACCTTGAGTAAAAATTTCATGTTTGCTCCATGCTTATAACGACAGCCTAGCGGTCACTGTCCAAATGTGTTGATCAAAGCTGTATCCAGACCAATTGGATGTTTTGTCTTGGTATTGCCAAGCCGCGTCTATCCTTGCCCAGCGTCGGAATTGGTATTGTGCTTCTGCGCTAAGCTGAAAGCGCTCTTCCTCTCGCAATACGCCACTTTGGTAGGAGCCAGTGTAATCATCTTGTTGATAGAGTCCTTTTAGGGACGTGACGAAATAACTGTTCCATGCTTGGTCAAGCTGAAGTGAGTAGCGAGTTTGTAGGTTGTAGTCGCCGTCTTGTTCTGGATTGACCGCGGCTTGCGTGGTTAACAAAGTCCAGGTCGTATGCTCTTGAGGTTGCCAACTGAGGCCAATATCCCAACTGAGTCCTTCGAACGTAGCGCGTTGCTTGTCATCAAATTCCTTGATCTGATAGCCGAGCTTGGCGGTGCCTTTGGTTTTACCGGTTATTTCCCAACTGATACCGGTATAAACAAAAGTACTGGTTCCATCGCGTGAGGCAACGGATTCTCGTTCATGTAAATACTCAGTGAGGTGAAGTTGGGAGCCGACTAACCAATACGTTTCAGGGCGCAGACGATAGTAGAACTCACCATGGAGAGACGGGGTTCTAAAGTCGCTGTATTTGGTTGCTGTCAGAGTGCTGGTGCCGTTTTCATATTTGGTAAACGTTTTGTCTAAATAGTTAAGGCCAAACTCCAGCCTTCCTTGCGAACCAATAGCACCAAACACATAGTTACTTTTTAACTGATTCGATTGAAATGTGATGAGCTCTGGAAGCGCTATTGAGCTCTGTTCACCTTCGGTGAGACCTTCTCCACGCGTTTCGTGACCCAAGCGAAATTGGTAGTCCAAGACCAAACGATTACGATGATTAAAAGTAAAATAGTTGGTTGTTTGAAACTTGTGGTCTAAATAGTCATTCTGCTCATCTGAAGAACGGCCAAAATCTGCAACATAAATAAAATCCGCTTTGTACTGATTTCGGTCAATCCTTGCCAATAGGGCGGGTTTTACGCCTATCGTGGAGACATGAGAGGAGTCAGCTTCTTGCTTGGCGATATTGTCATCAAATCGATAGTAAGTATGAAGTGTCGGAATAAACTCAATGCCGGATTCTGTCGAAAGCGCAAGTGGCTCGACCGCACCCACCCAAACGGGTAACAAACCTAAGACAAATCCGGTATAGCGTTTCATCGTCATTCCTTTTACTAAGTATTGGCTGTATGGCTTAGTAAGCATTAGAACCAGTAAAGCCTTTAAACACGGTGAGAAAGATGATTTTGATGTCCATCCAAATTGACCAACGATGAATGTAGTCCAAGTCAAACTCAACGCGCTTTTCCATTTTGTCTAGGGTGTCGGTTTCGCCACGATAACCGTTGATTTGCGCCCATCCTGTGATGCCTGGTTTTACCTTATGGCGAAGCATGTAGCGATCAACGATCTGGCGATATTCTTCGTTGTGCGAAACCGCGTGAGGACGCGGGCCAACAATGGACATGGTTCCTTGAAGTACGTTAATGAACTGGGGCAGCTCATCGAGTGACGTGCGGCGCAGAAAACCGCCAAATGGCGTAATCCGAGGGTCATTTTTTGTTGCTTGTTTTACGTCAGAGCCTTGCTCCATGGTCGTCATGGAACGAAATTTCCATACGCGAATTTTGCGTCCATCTAGACCATATCGGTCTTGCTTAAAAATCACGGGACCGCGAGATGTGCACTTAATACCAATGGCGATTGCAATGAGGATTGGTGAAATTAACAGCAGTATTAGGCTAGAAAAAACGATATCTTCAAAACGTTTAAGCCATGATGAAAAACCGGCAAACGGAGTGTCAAAGACGCTGAGGGTCTGGACTTGCCCGATCTGATCCCAACGAGAGTGAAGCAGATTGTAAGTAAAGAAATCGGGAATGAGATAGGTGTTTGCTGTGGTGTCTGAGAACTGGTGTAGAAATTTGGCGATACGTTCGTTAGCGTGCATTGGCATCGCAATATAGACGTAATCGACTTCGCCATTTTTCGCTTTGCTCAATGCGTCTGCAACATTGCCTTTGATTGGATAGTCCGCATTGCTCTCATCTCTCTCGACGGTTCTTTCATCATAGAAACCTTGAAAGATCACGCCATGTTCAGTGTGATTTTGCAGCTCATTGGCCAAGGTGATGCCATGCGGTGTTTGGCCAACAATGATCGCGGTACGTGTGTTTAGTCCCAAGCGACGGAGGTAAGATAAAGTCGAGCGAAAAAGTATCCTCCAGCACATGAGTAGAATCGGTGTAATAAGTAACCAAGGGGTTACAATATCTTCGTTGTAGGTATCCAGAGTTTTGGTGAAGAAGTGAATGGCAATTTGCAGCAAACTTGTTGCTAGCCACGCTGCGCAGGCAAGGGTGAGCTGTTGTCGAATTGAACTGGTACGCCACGAGCGATACAGCTGCGCGCTTTCGGCAAAGAGAATAAAGATGAGTCCTGAGACGATTGCCAGCATCAGATAGTCTTTTGGAATGGCAGCCAAATGATAAAGTGTCAGCAAGGCCATAAAGCCGATGATGATCGTTAGATCTGCCAAGCGATACAGAAAAGAAAATTCAGTCTCATGTGAGCGAATCAATCCTTTGTTATTCATAATGTCATTCCGTCAAATTTGGCACGCTACCGCCCTTGAGTGTCGTTTCTCAATGTCGTGCTAACAGTTCAATGTGATGGTGTCTGTTGTTTGAGATGACGCAATTTGCCTCGCGAAATATCAACAACAGTTGCAAGGAAGTGTAAGAATTTGAGTGAGTTTGGTTAGTGGAATTAAGAATGAAATTTCGACCTTCGGTTAATAGACCTAAATCATAAAAATCTAATACCTAAAATCGAGAAAACGAGAAAAGTGTTAGTTATTGCGGAATGAGAAAAACTATAGTGCAAGATGCTAGTGGAGAATAATCAGTAGAAAGTGTCAGAAATACAAAGAAATGTCGGTGTAGCACAAAAAATAAAAAAGCCTCTTATTTAGGAAGAGGCCTTTAAAGACATGAAGATTAAAATAGTATTAACGCTCTACGCCTTTTTCATTAAATAGGCGCTTACAAGCACGGCCATCGCTGTGGAATAGGTGGCAGCGATGAGCTGGGATACCAATTTCTAAGCGATCGCCAGAATCCACGTCCAACGTATCTGGTTGGCGGTAGATTACATCTGCATCGGCACTTTCTAGGTTGAGGTAGACTTGTGTTTCATTACCCAGCTTCTCGACGATCATCACTTCACCATCGATCACCGCGTCGCCTTGTGCAGAGGAGACTAGGTGCTCAGGACGTACTCCTAGAGACATGCGATCACCTTTGTTGACGGTTGTTCCATCCACTGGGACCCAGAAAGTCACGCCATTTGATAGCTTAACTTGAACGCGTTCGCTCTCTACATCCACGATTTGCACACTCATAAAGTTCATTTTTGGCGAACCAATGAAGCCAGCAACAAAGCGATTTTCAGGGTAATGGTACAGCTCTAGGGGTTTACCAACTTGAGAGACAAAACCGCCATCAAGTACCACGATTTTATCAGCCATAGTCATTGCTTCGACTTGGTCGTGCGTAACGTAAATCATGGTACAGCCAAGTTGGCGTTGCAGTTTGGTAATCTGGGCTCGCATCTGAACGCGCAGGGCTGCGTCTAGGTTAGACAACGGCTCGTCGAGTAAGAACACTTTTGGTTGTGAAACAAGGGTACGACCAATCGCCACGCGTTGACGCTGACCACCCGAAAGGGCTTTTGGTAGACGCTCGAGTAGGTGACCAAGCTGCAGGATTTCAGCGGCTTGCTCTACGCGTTTGTCGATCTCTTTTTTGTCTGCTTTCGCTAACTTAAGGCCGAATGACATGTTGTCATAGAGATTTAGGTGCGGATAAAGTGCATAAGACTGGAAAACCATGCCTACGCCACGTTTCGATGGCTCTACATCATTCATACGCTCTTCACCGATGTAAAGATCGCCAGAGGTGATGTCTTCTAACCCTGCAATACAACGAAGCAATGTCGATTTACCACAACCCGATGGACCGACAAATACTACGAATTCGCCTTCGTTGATCTCAAGATCAACGTTTTTAGAAATCAATACGTCGCCATACGCTTTACAAACATTTTTTAACGTGACACTCGCCATTTAGCTCGTCCTCGATCAATTTTTTTATAATTCACTGCCCATCATTATATGAATTATGGAGCCGGACAGTAACAGTAGGAATCGGTAAGTTAAGCAACAGTAAGAAAACAGGGTGGCACTTTAAAAATGGAGTTCCTAAAATTAAAGTGCCACCCACCATAGCCAAATACGAGTTTTCTCCCCCACATTCATCAAGATGTCTCCCCCGTGAATAACAAACTACCACTAACATCTTAACTAATGACATTCCACTCGTATGGCAATGAAAACCAGCAAAAACAGTGACCAAGTTGGTCTGCTGGGAAAGGGTTCTTACCATCCACTCTTGGATGAGTGCAGTTTCTTCGATATAGCACTCGCCTACATCCTCCTACGGCAATTAATTGTAGGGGGAGTAGAAAAGGAGGAGGGGGTTCTACGCCTCTTCCCCCAGAGTGGGCAAATATCACAATAATCGCGTCATTAAATGTGAATTCGATCGCATCGAGTGCCGTTTTTGTGATTTTGCTCTCTTACCTCTGACGATGTAGATCACGAAAATACGCCATAATATCTGGGGCGTAGAGGATAGGAGGATGAGACAGAGCAGGTTTTTTCAGATGATATACGTCGAAATACGGCTCATCCTCTGTGGAGTGGCCCTACATCAAAATATAAAAAGGATACGAACATGAAAAATGCTCTAAGCGCTGTCGCACTAGGTACTCTTGTTGCACTGGGTTCTTTCGGTGCACACGCTGCCATTGAAGAAGGACAACTGACTATCTGGATCAACGGTGACAAAGGTTACAATGGTCTAGCAGAAGTAGGCAAAAAGTTTGAAGCAGACACAGGTATTAAAGTGACGGTGGCTCACCCAGATGCGCTGCAAGATAAATTCCCACAAACGGCAGCAACGGGTGACGGTCCTGATATCGTATTCTGGGCACACGACCGTTTCGGTGGTTACGCAGAAGCGGGTCTGTTGGCTGAAATCAAACCTTCTAAACAAATTCAAGAAGGCATTGTGGATTTTGCATGGGACGCAGTGAAGTACGATGGCAAGATCATCGGCTACCCAATCGCGGTTGAGTCTCTATCTCTTATCTACAACAAAGATATTGTTCCAAACCCACCGAAGAGCTGGGAAGAAGTGGAAGCGTTAAACGCGAAACTGAAGAAAGAAGGCAAATCTGCCATCATGTGGAACCTAAAAGAACCGTACTTCACGTGGCCACTAATGGCGGCTGATGGTGGTTACGCGTTCAAATACACTTCTGAAGGTTACGACGTTAAAGACGCAGGCATCGCGAAAGATGGCGTGAAAGACGCAATGAACTTCGTTAAATCGCTAGTTGAGAAAGGCATCATCTCTCCAGACATGGACTACTCAGTATCTGAATCTGCATTTAACCAAGGTAAGACGGCGATGACCATCAACGGTCCTTGGGCGTGGGGCAACATTGAGAAGTCTGGTATCAACTACGGCGTGACTACACTGCCTAAGTTCAATGGTCAATCTTCTAAGCCTTTCGTTGGCGTTCTTACTGCGGGCATCTCAACGGCATCACCAAACAAAGACCTTGCGGTAGAGTTCATTGAGAACTACCTACTGACAAATGATGGCCTACGTATGGTGAACAACGATAAGCCGCTAGGCGCTGTTGCACTGAACTCGTTCCAACGTGAGCTTGATGCAGATGCTCGTATTGCGGCGACGATGGACAACGCAATGAACGGTGAAATCATGCCAAATATCCCACAAATGAATGCATTCTGGGGTGCGGCGAAAAACGCGATCGTTAACGTAGTGGATGGTCGTCAAACTGTGGATGCTGCTCTGGCTGACGCAGAAAAACAAATGACAAAATAATGTAACTTTTTAAGGAGGGGGTAACTCCTCCTTACTTTTCTTTCTTTTCTATATATATCGCTAGCAGGTTCCCTATGCAGTCAGTTCAAGGTACAGATGCTATGACAGCTCCAGCAGCCAGCCTGCCGGGCAGCAAAAAAGTGTTTATTAAATGGGCGCTTCTTGGCACGGTCGGTCTTATTAATGGTTATGCAACGATTCTAATGTATTCTCGCGGTGAGGTTGCTTTTGCAATGCTTACTGTGATTCTTACTGCGTTGGCGTTGTATGTGTTTGGTAGTAAAAAAACTTACGCTCATCGCTACATTTATCCGGGTATTGCCGGGATGATTTTGTTCATCCTCTTCCCTTTGGCATACACCGTTGGTCTTGCGTTTACCAACTACAGCGCTAAAAACCAGCTTTCTCTCGATCGTGCGCAAAGCGTGCTTTTGGACCGTACTTTCCAAAGTGGTGAAAGCTATCCGTTTACTCTGTATAAAACCGATTCTGGTCACCGTATTGTCATTAAAGATGGCGATGTCTTACTGTCGACACCTGAGTTTGTTCTTGGCAGCGCCATCAGCGATCTAGACCTTTCACCGGTGGATGCGGTGAGCGGCACGGCAGAACCAATTAAGACCATTGTCAGCAACCGTACCGCACTAAGCAGCATCGATTTGCACTTTGCTAATGGTGATGACATCCGCATGAGTGGTTTACGCAAGTTTGCTGGTGTAGTGCCTCTTTACACCATGCAAGCGGATGGCGAAACGCTGAAGAATAATCAGACTGGTGAACTGCTCAAGCCCAATATGGACTTGGGTTTTTACCAAGCGATGGATGAGGCAGGCAACTTTGTTGGCAACACCGTCTCTCCAGGTTTTGTGGTGCAAATTGGTACCGATAACTTTGAACGTGTTTGGAAAGATGACGGCATCAAAGAGCCATTCATCAGTATCTTTATCTGGACGGTGGTTTTCTCTATTCTCACCGTATTACTCACGCTCATCATTGGCTTGGTGTTGGCGAGTGTCGTGCAATGGGAAGAGCTAAAAGGCCGTGCTATTTATCGTGTATTGCTGATTCTGCCTTATGCGGTTCCTGCGTTTATCTCAATCTTGATCTTTAAAGGTCTGTTTAACCAAAGTTTTGGTGAGATCAACATGGTGTTAAATGCGCTGTTTGGCATCAGCCCAAGCTGGTTCTCTGATCCAATCATGGCAAAAAGCATGGTGCTGATTGTGAACACTTGGCTTGGTTTCCCTTACATGATGATCCTTTGTATGGGTTTGTTGAAAGCGATTCCAGAGGACTTGTACGAAGCCTCGGCGATTGATGGCGCCAATTTTGTGCAAAACTTCACTCGCGTGACGTTGCCACTGATGATTAAGCCGTTGACTCCACTGCTCATTGCGAGCTTTGCATTTAACTTCAACAACTTCGTCATGATCCAGTTGTTGACGCAAGGTGGTCCAAACATGATTGGTACGTCAGAGCCTGCGGGTTACACCGACTTGTTGGTGAGCTACACCTACCGCATTGCGTTTGAAGGCGGCGGCGGCCAAGACTTCGGTTTGGCAAGTGCTATCGCAACACTGATTTTCCTACTGGTTGGCGCGCTGGCTCTACTTAACCTGCGTTTCACTAAGCTGTCTCAGAACTAAGGGTAAGGAGCATACAACATGGCAATGGTACAAGGTAAATCACTTAAATACCGCGTATGGGCAACCCATATTGCATTATGGGCCTTCTTATCGATGATCATCTTCCCTTTGTTGATGATCGTAGCAATCTCGTTCCGCGAGGGTAACTTTGCAACAGGCAGTTTAATTCCAGACAACCCGTCATTGGAGCACTGGAAGCTGGCTCTTGGTTTCTCCGTGACCAATGCAGATGGCTCTGTTACTCCACCGCCGTTCCCCGTTCTCACTTGGTTATGGAACTCGGTAAAAGTAGCAGGTATTACATCGATTCTGATTGTTGCGCTTTCAACGACATCGGCTTACGCATTTGCGCGTCTACGTTTTAAAGGTAAGGAGACTATCCTCAAAGCGATGATGATTTTCCAAATGTTCCCAGCAGTATTGGCGCTAGTGGCACTTTATGCTTTGTTTGACAAACTTGGCCAGTATATTCCGTTCCTTGGTTTGAATACGCACGGTGGTTTGATCTTCTCTTACCTTGGCGGTATCGCACTGCATGTTTGGACGATTAAGGGCTACTTTGAGACCATCGATAATTCGTTAGAAGAAGCTGCAGCGTTGGATGGTGCTACACCATGGCAGGCATTCCGCTTAGTACTTCTACCTTTGTCTGTGCCGATTCTTGCAGTGGTCTTTATTCTGTCGTTTATCGGTGTAGTAGGCGAAGTTCCTGTGGCATCTTTGCTACTTTCTGATGTAAACTCTTATACATTAGCGGTTGGTATGCAGCAGTATCTCTACCCTCAAAACTATCTGTGGGGTGACTTTGCAGCAGCAGCGGTGCTTTCAGCGTTGCCAATTACCATCGTATTCTTACTTGCACAACGCTGGTTAGTAGGTGGTTTGACTGCCGGTGGTGTTAAAGGTTAATCCCTTGTTGCGATTAACTTAAGGATAAGAATAAGAGCGACCGTATCAGGTCGCTCGTTTTATTACTTTTTATTACCCATTTGGTTTGGCCGCCGATCTAGTAATAGAAAGTATCATGGCGTTACGCATAGCTGGCTGTTAGCTTTGTTCCTTACGATTATCACTAACAGTGTTTGTAACCAATTGCCTGAGTTTGTCCTCAGGCTTTTTTGTATCTGATGTTTTTGTCTTGATAGTATGTACAAAGGACGGAAGCAGAGTAACCATTCCTACTTTAGTCGCATAGTTGAGATGAGATCTGATGCGTATCAGTTCACAGAAATAGTTGTAGAATGCTAAACGGGTTAGATAAGGTTCTGATCTAGCTCAAAACTCTTTACTCGAAGGTGCGCAGCCAAGGTATTGGAGGAGGGTGTACAAGCTTTCTTGTTGCAGAGCGACTCGACGGAAAAGATCGGCAAACGTCACATCGCCACCAAAACAGGCCTGGATGTAGTGATTGATTTCGTCACTGGCGTATCCTTCCACATACATGGTGCGCACCCACTGATATTCAACCGACTTGAGATTGGCCAGTGTGCTTTCACTTAATGTGGTTTCCCTTAGTTTCAATGTGTTGTCTCTTGCTCAGTTTAGTTGAGCGATTAAAACAAACCAAAATGACGCTTTTATGACGTTTTGATGTTGGAATGATGTCGAAACAGACGAGCGTGAGCCCTTAGCTGAGGTCACACGCTCGATGGTAGGGTGAACTATTTGAGGTATTTAACGTGTGCTTCCATCTCTTCACCGATTTCTTTACGCATGTTCATCAAGCGAATCGCAGATTGCTCGAGCGCTTTATCTTCGTCGGTTTCAGGAATCCATTTTTGAATGGGGGTAGGTTGTCCATTTTCATCAACAGCAACCATGATAACAATACAATGGGTGGTGAGTCGGTTTTTGAGATCTTTGGGATCGCTGGCTTGCACATCAATGGCAATGTGCATCGAGGTTGTCCCTGTGTAAATCACCTTGGCGCTGACTTCAACCAAGTTACCCACATGTATCGGTGCGACGAAACGAATGCCACCCGCGTAGGCAGTAATACAGTACTTGCCACTCCAAGCTGCAGAGCAGGCATAGGCGGCTAAGTCGATCCACTTCATTACGGCGCCGCCGTGGACCTTTCCACCAAAATTCACATCCCCAGGTTCTGCGAGAAAGCGCAGAGTAATATTGCGTTGACCACGACTCATATGCCAATCCTTAACATGTCATTATTGTGCTTATTTGATAACAAAAATGTTACTTATTAGCAATGAGTTTAGCGTATAGACGCCAAGGCGCGCTTGTTACGCATGACAACGAACTATGAAATGGTGGCGGAGGTGACTTCCGACTGAACCATGGCTGCTTTTTTGCGAGGTTTCAGTTGCGAAAGAATCACACCGAAGATCACCAATAACCCACCGACAAAGTGGTAAAGGTGTACCTGCTCTCCCAGCACACTTGTCGCTAAAGCCACTGCGACGACCGGAAGCAAATTCATGAACATTGCGCTGGATTCTGCGCCAATGCTGTCGATGGCTTTGACCCACATCCAAGGTGCGAGAATGGAGGCCGCGACGCCCGCATAAAAGATCAAAGGCAGAGCTTCTGCGCTAGGTAGCAACTGCTCACTGGTCAGCCACAATGGTGTGAGCATGGCAACAGCAAACAGACCTTGCATGTAAATCAGTGTCCAATTGGAAAATGGCATTTTCCAGCGTTTCAGTAACACGCAGTAGGCGGCATAGACAATCGCAGCAAGCACCATCAGTCCATCCCCTTGCGTGACGGGTTGTTCAATAAAGAAGGCCACATCACCTTGGCCAAGCATGTAGGCCAAACCAAACAGTGAAATTGCACCACCGATAAGGCTAAGAGCAGACACTCGTTTGCCCAAAAGAGGCACACTGAGAAAGACGCTGATCAAAGGGACCAATGAGGTGATCAACGACATGTTCGACGCGCTGGTGGTTAAGCCCGCGTAGTAACCTAAAGATTGGTTTAACACCATGCCTAACGTTGCCAAAAACGCTAGTTTACTGAGGTACGGTTTTATCTGCTGCCATTGGCGAATCACATGAGGTAGGCAAAATGGGGTGAGAATCGCCATGGCCACAAACCAACGATAAAAACTCATTGCACTCGGCTCAATAGCCGATGCTGCCAACTTATTAACTATGGAGTTGCCGCCCCAAATAAGAACAGTAAAAAGTGGAAGCAGATAAACCATGAGAACTTACTCGCAGAATGACAGTTGTCAGATAGTTTGTCAGGTCGTTATAATTACAAGTATCTCTTAAAAGACATTGCGCGTGATAGGAAGACAAGTTTGAAAAAGTCCCCTCGACATCTTCATCCCTCGTTATCAATCGATACTCCACCATCTGATGTGTTTATGAATTTCGAAGAGTTTCTATCGAATACCGAAACACGTGAACACAGCCACACTTGGGGGCAGGTTCAATTGATCAGTGGTGGGATCTTAGAAATGGAAGCGCAAGGAACCCGCTTTTTAGCTCCGCCTCACCTTGCGATTTGGGTACCGCCCGGCATTATGCACCGCAGTTTCAATCGACGACCATTGGAGTATTGTTCTCTCAATATTGCCAAACAGCTGACGGATAAATTTCCCGCGAAAACTTGTCTGATTCAGGTCACCCCGATTGTGTCGGCCATTATCGATGATTTTCGCCTGCGCGATATTAACGTGGCGACCGAAGAGTCGGATAAACGATTGGTGCAAGTTCTGCTTGATCAACTGGCAACCAAAGAAACCCAACATCATTTTCTACCGTCATCCGATCACAAATACTTAGCGCCTATTTTGGCTCATGTAGAAGAGAATCCGACGGACACGACGAGCTTGTCAGAATGGGCTGAAAAAGTGCATACCACGGAGCGAACATTAGCCAGACACTGTCAGAGTGAACTTGGAATGAGCTTTACCGAGTGGCGTTTACGTGTGCGTTATCTTTATTCGATGGAGTTATTGCGCAAGGGGCAGACGGTGAAGGAAGTGGCATTGACGCTCGGTTATAACCAAGCCAGTCCTTTTATCAGTATGTTTAAAAAATACTCCGGGCAAACCCCGGAGCAATATAAAAACCGCCTGTTATAACTGCGTGATCACGTAGTTTAGACCACCCACGATCGCGGCAACTTGTGCATCATCACACTCTTGTGCGGTCACTTTAGGGCTGTCTGGGTACACCTCTGTCGTGGTGCCAAATTGGCAACGAGCCACGCCACCACATAAACCCAGCTTCACCATTGGGTAGTGAATGACGCCATGTTGAATGACAGGAGAGCCGATGATTTCACCATTCTCATCTGCAGGGGCGATATGCGTGACACGCGATACCGATTCAATCACAGCAGCTTGGAACTCTGGCTGAGGATTCTCAGTGTCCGCGACGGTGTAAAAGCCGTCTGGGATCATCCCTTCGATATAGTCGATGCCATCGCGAGCGGCGAGTGCTGGACGGAATTCGCTCTCATCGGTGTCCGTGGTTTCGTGCAGATCAAAATGAACCAAAATCGGGCCTAGAGTGGCCACTAACCGCATCAGGTTGGCGGACTCTTCGGCGGGACTCTGTGCGTAAAATGAACGATTAGGGTCAACCGCATTTGGGTTCCAGCGATTGATAGTTTCGTAACCCCAAGGGCTGATGCAAGGTGTGCAAACCAAGTTGAAGTAAGGCTCGTATCGGGTGGCTTCGGTCGCCATAAATTTGAGAGCACCATGCACACCACTGGTTTCGTAACCGTGCACGCCACCGGTGATCAATACGGTTGGTTTACTCTCATCCCAAGCTTTGGTTTTTAAGCAGTAAAGCGGATAGCGGGCGGGATCGTAGGAGAGGGCGCCGTATTGTTCAAGCTCAAACTCTTCGGCCAAAGCAAGAATCTTAGGGACAACTTCAAGCTGATATTCACGCTTTATGTGGGTTTGCTGTCGCCAAGTGAGGCGCTCCTCATCTCCCCATTTTTGTCCGGCGATACCGATTGGATACGTTGAATGCGTCTTCATAGAATTCCCTATTGGTGGCTGCGCAAATGATGTCGCAAGGTTAGATCGAGTTACCTTGAGATACAACCGCAATACGAGGCTTACTCAATTTTTTGCACAATATTCACTTGGCGACACCGAAGAGCGCTGTTACATTTTGAAATAATTCGAGTTTATCTATGAGAAATCAATTATGGCTGGAGCAAGTCTATTAACGCTTTTGGATGATATTGCAACGGTGTTAGATGATGTTGCGGTGATGTCGAAAGTCGCGGCAAAGAAAACCGCAGGTGTACTAGGGGATGACCTTGCGCTCAATGCCCAACAAGTGTCGGGTGTGGCGGCAGAAAGAGAAATTCCGGTGGTCTGGGCGGTCGCGAAAGGGTCGTTCAAAAATAAATGCATTTTGGTTCCGGCAGCGTTGCTTATCAGTGCCTTTATTCCTTGGCTCATCATGCCTTTATTGCTATTGGGTGGCCTGTTCCTGTGCTTTGAAGGGGCGGAGAAGGTACTGGAAAAGCTGTTCCACTCTTCTCATCAAACCGAAAGCAGCAGTGCAGAGCGAGTAATAGAGGACATTGAGCAATACGAAAAACAAAAGATTGCAGGTGCCATTCGTACTGATTTCATTTTGTCAGCAGAAATCATCGTCATTGCGTTAGGCACCGTGCAGGGGCAGAGCACCATGACACAAGTGTTGGTGGTGAGTTTGATTGCGTTGGCCATGACCATTGGTGTGTATGGTTTGGTGGCTGGCATTGTTAAATTGGATGACCTGGGTTTCTATCTCGAGAGAAAATCGCAAGGCAAAGGAGCACTCAATAGCATGGGCCAGGCTCTGATCCGATTTGCGCCAAAACTGATGAAAGTACTAACGGTAGTCGGCACTGCGGCGATGTTTTTGGTGGGTGGCGGCATTGTTGTGCACAACGTCCCTGCGGTTCATCATTGGATTGAACCTATCATCATGAATTTATCGGACCTCTCATTTGTCAGCGCCATCGTTCCTACCTTACTAAATGGGTTAGTCGGGTTGCTCGCTGGGTTACTGGTTGTTGCTGTGTGGAGCGTAGTAGCAAAACTGCGTTCTTCGCAAGCTACCCATTAAACGTCGGAGACTTCACAGACTCGATTGCGGCCTTTGTGTTTCGCGAGATACAAGGCCGCGTCTGCTCTTTTCATTAGCGCATCCCAGTCGTCTCCGGTGATCAACTGCGCCACACCAAAGCTCGCCGTCCATGTCTCTCTTTGTTTCGGCGCAAACCTCGTTTCAGCAATTTTCTGCCGGAGTTTCTCGGCAACTAAAACCGCACTTTCAATCGGTGTGTCAGGAAGCACCACGAGAAACTCTTCGCCGCCAATACGAAACGATATATCTTGTTTACGCAACTGACTCGTGAGTAGCTGGCCAATGCCAGAAAGAGTTTGGTCTCCCACTTGATGGCCATATTGGTCATTGATGCGCTTAAAGTGATCAAGGTCGAGGATAATGATGGATAACTCAGCGCCTAAGCGGCTTGCTCGAGAGAGTTCTCTGGGAATCATCTCCTCCATTGCTCTGCGATTGTAAATATTGGTTAAGGTGTCTCTGAGAGAGGTTTGGTAGATATTGGTAATCAGCCGAGCATTGATCATCCAAGGGAAGGTGAAGCCCAACGTCAGGACCAACATGATAAGGGCGAGGAAAGAGAGCTGGTGAATGCTACTGGCAAACATAAAATCCACGATCTGTGAGCTCATATGAGTCACATAGGTTCGAAACAGCATCCAGAGTGCCAATGTGACAAAGGCCGCGAGTAGCAACCCAATGGCTAAGTGGTTGTCTTGGGCGCTCCCTTGCCGGACGACGTAAGCGGAGAGTAAGCAGCAAAGCGCGATGTACAGACTCACCGCGATGATCCGTGCATTGGTGGAAACGGTTATCTGAGAAAAGTAGACGAGCGAGACAATCAATACTGGCAGAAAGAAAAAGGCAATGTGTGAGGCGAGCGGAGGAGCGGACCGAAAGCGCTGTAAGCTATAGACAATCAGGGTGAACCCTAAGCAAATCATACTATTGGCAAGCACTTTAGATAGCCAGAGTGAGGCGCTGTTACCAAAACTCAAGGTAAAAAAACCGATAGCAATAACAAAAACCGCAATGGCTAAGGTTGTCAGGCCATGAACATTTTTCTGGATCGATTGCAGCATCAAAATACCGAATCCGTATGCAACACAGATCAGTACCGTGACAATAGACAAGGTTTTAATGTCCAGGTCTAATTCCATAAGCGGCCATTTATCAATTAACTATCACAAGTCTCCATTTAGCTTAGATGACGAATGGCAAAACTTAGAAAAAATGCCGCTGAAAACAGCGGCATTTTGTTATTTGCATACACAACAAGGCGATTTAGGGTTACTTAACCTTCCACTCCATGTTTTCACCAGCGCGAATTGGCACCACAATATCACCACCAAATGGCATTGAAGCAGGAACAGGCCATGCGTCTTTGACCAAAGTGATCGTATCTTGGTTACGAGGAAGACCGTAAAAATCCGGGCCGTTATGGCTGGCAAACGCTTCGAGATTTTCCAACTTGCCCGCTTGCTCAAACACTTCTGCATACAGTTCTACAGCAGCGTGGGCCGTGTAAGAGCCCGCACAACCGCAAGCGGATTCTTTTGCGCCTTTGGCGTGTGGCGCAGAGTCCGTGCCCAAGAAGAATTTCTTGTTGCCGCTCGTCGCTGCTGAGATCAACGCAAGTTGGTGGGTGTTGCGCTTAAGAATTGGCAAGCAGTAGAAGTGGGGTTTGATGCCGCCTACTAACATATGATTGCGATTGTACAGCAGGTGATGAGCGGTAATGGTTGCGGCAACGTTTTCATTGGCATTCTTCACAAACACAACCGCATCTGAGGTGGTGATGTGTTCGAGGACAATTTTCAAATCAGGAAAGTCTTGAACAATCGGCGCCAACACATTGTCTAAAAAGGCTTTTTCGCGATCAAAGATGTCCACATCGTGTGTGGTCACTTCGCCGTGTACCAGTAGCAACATGCCCACTTCTTGCATCGCTTGAAGGACTGGATAAATTTTCTTCACATCCGTCACGCCAGAGTCGGAGTTAGTTGTTGCGCCTGCAGGGTACAGTTTTGCTGCGACTACAGCACCGCTGGCCTTGGCTTTGCGTACTTCATCCGCAGTTGTATTGTCGGTCAAATACAGCGACATAAGCGGAGAAAATTGTTCTGTTTGGTTATGTGCTTGAATGCGATCGCGATAGGCAAGCGCCATTTCAGTCGTGGTGACGGGTGGGACAGTGTTTGGCATGATGAGTGCGCGGCCATTGTAACGGCTGATATCGCGAACGGTATCTGCCAAAACTTCGCCATCGCGCAAGTGTACGTGCCAATCATCAGGACGAGTAATAGTAAGTGTTGTCATTGTTGCTCCCACCATAGAAAAAGAATCCAAAAGGAGCCTAAATAAGAGAAGGCAAACGCTTCCGTTTAGGCGACAGGATGATATAGGAAAGTGCTGTCTATTTCACTCGCTTTTTCCGCTTTGCTCTCGAGGCGCTGTATTTTTGTTCTTCAAAGGCGCACTTTTATGACTGTCTGAGAATTGGTGAGAATAGTGAGGTTCAGGTTTTCTCTGTGCTTTCAAACGACTATCATGGCAAATCACGAATGATAATAATCAAGGAAGCGTTCATGTCGTCAGCCACATTACAACAGATTAATGTTTATCCAGTGAAATCCGTTGGAGGAATCGCTTTAACGTCCGCTTGGGTAGAAAAACAAGGGCTTGCTTTCGATCGCCGATTTATGGTCG
This sequence comes from Vibrio sp. CCUG 15886, assembly GCF_028570825.1. Taxonomy (NCBI): domain Bacteria; kingdom Pseudomonadati; phylum Pseudomonadota; class Gammaproteobacteria; order Vibrionales; family Vibrionaceae; genus Vibrio; species Vibrio sp. CCUG 15886. The sequence continues at coordinate 37,029 of NZ_JAQQBT010000001.1, forward strand.
CGACGGCGTTAGGTGAAATGGTCACTGCACGTAAATATCCTCAAATGGTGACGATACGCTCCGCTTTGGTTGCTGATGGGATTGTTTTCACTTACCCAGACAAACCCGCCCTGATGCTGAAGTATCAAGACTTCAAGCGACAAGAAACACCGGCGCAAGTGTGGAAAGACAATTTCACCGCTTACACCACCACTGATGAAGCGGACGATTGGTTTAGCGATATTCTGGGGATCCGTGTTGAGCTGTTGTTTTCTGGGGAGCAATCGAATCGAGTCCGTGAGAAGATCGGACACAATGTCAGTTTTGCGGATGGCTACCCACTGTTGGTCATAAGCGATGCGTCACTAAAAGAACTCAATCGACGCAGCCCGGAAACGCATTCGATGGATCAGTTTCGCACCAACTTAGTGGTGAGCAACTGTGATGCGTTTGCCGAAGATGGATGGAAAAAAATTCGCATTGGTGAGGTGATATTTGAAGCGGTGAAGCCCTGTGAGCGCTGTATTCTCACCACGGTCGATGTCGAGAAAGGGCAGTTTCGCGCCAATAAAGAACCATTGAACACCTTATTGACGTTTCGCGCCAATGAACAAGGTGGCGTCTTTTTCGGACAAAATTTAGTCGCACTGAATGAAGGGATGATCCAAGTGGGAGACCGGGTAGAGGTGTTGGAAGTGAAAGAGAAAGAAGTCTATCCGGACAGTGCTTGTCACGATATTCGCCTTACCTGCGTCGAAAAAGAGTCCATTGCACGGGATTTCGTCACGTTTTGGCTCGAACCAGAACACGGGCAGCTACCTGCGTATCTACCAGGGCAGCATTTGCCATTAGAAATCACCGTTGATGGTGAAACCATTTCACGTCGTTATACCTTATCGTCGAGCCCTTCTCGGCCAGGAAGATACGCCATTTCCGTCAAACGCATCGATGGTGGACGAGTGTCAAATTGGCTGATTGATCATCTTGAGGTAGGCGATGAGCTGTTTGCACAATCCCCACAAGGCCAGTTCCATATTCAAGAGGACAAACATCAACCTTTGTTGCTGCTCTCGGCGGGTAGTGGCGTAACCCCCATGTTGTCGATGCTACGCTATCTTGCGGATCATGATCTTGTCGAGGATGTGGTGTTCTACCACCAATGTCGCTCCGTTGAAGACATCCCCTGTAAAGAGGAGCTTGATGCGCTGAAATCACGCTATTCTGGGCTCACGGTTAAAATCTCGCTCACTCAAGCCCCGATAGATTGGTTTGGTCTCAAAGGGCGCTTGAGTTTATCGCATCTTAAACAGATCAAGGCGGTGGAATCTCGTCAGGTTTTTGTGTGCGGCCCCGATGGCTTTATGCAAAAGGCGAAGAATCTACTGCTGAAAAAAGGGCTGCCTGAAAGCCATTATCATCAAGAAGCGTTTGGTGTCTCGACGTCGCCTAACAGTGAGCGCAAAACGGTTGAGCTGGAATTTAATGGTGAAACGTTTACGGCTGATAATCAGCAAACCTTACTGGAACACGTTGAAAATCATGGTTTGACGATCGCGCATAGTTGTCGAGCAGGCTTTTGTGGTGCGTGTAAGGTGAGCGTCATCAGTGGGCAAGTTCATCAGCCTGAGGTTCCTGCATTGACTGAGCAAGAAAAACGCGAGGGTAAAGCGCTAGCATGTTGTTGCGTGCCTCTAACGGATGTTCGTTTTCAATCTCTGTAGCGACGCTTAGATTAAGTAAGTCATAAATCATGACCTCGCTTAAAGCGAGGTCATTGTTTTATCTCGATTTCTAAGCTCACTTCGTATGGAGCTTGCTGAATCCTAAACTCGATTAATCGTAGATAGTAGGAATAGGTTGGCGTTTGTGTTGCGTGGCTTTGTAAATACTCACTAGACGCGCACTGACGGCTTCAGAGACGGGTTTGCCTTCCAAGAAATCATCAATCTGTTCGTAGGTCAGATTAAGCGCATCTTCATCGGCTTTTTGTGGTGCCAGCTCTTCTAGGTCAGCCGTCGGTACCTTTTTAACCAAAAGTTCCGGTGCTCCAAGCGTTTCTGCGACAAGACGAACCTGACGTTTACTCAAACCAAACAGTGGGGCTAAGTCACAAGCGCCGTCACCGAACTTGGTGTAAAAACCCGTGATGTTTTCTGCAGAATGGTCGGTACCGAGTACTAGGCCACCCACATAACCAGCAATTTCATACTGAGCTACCATGCGAGCGCGTGCTTTGACGTTACCTTTAACGAAGTCGACTTTGGCTGCATCTTGTGGGATAAGACCTGTTCCCTCTAACGCAACATGAGAAGCCGCGTGTAAGCCATCGACACCGGCTTTAATATTGACGGAAACAGAATGCGTTGGTTGGATAAACGATAGGGCAAGTTGCGCTTCTTCTTCGTCTTTTTGCTCGCCATAGGGCAAACGAACAGCGACAAACTGATAGTCATTGCTGTTCGATTCTTGGTTGAGTTGATCCACAGCAAGCTGAGCGAGACGGCCACACGTGGTTGAATCGACGCCACCGCTGATACCAAGAACAAGCGATTTACAGCCAGATTCAACCAGCTTCTTTTTGATGAAAGCGACACGACGCTCAATTTCGAAATGCGGATCAATGGTTGGAAGCACACGCATTTCATCGCGGATGAGTTGTTCCATTTAGGGTTCCTTTTCCTGCAAGCTAAACTAGCCTAAATGGCGACAAAGGCACAAATATCAAGGCTAGTATTACAAAATAACTATGACTGGTAGTATCATACCCGATTCGTTTTATTAGAAAACTCTCTAACCCGAGTAAATACCGTTTATGTTGAAAATCGCCGTCTTTGGCAGTGCTTTTAATCCTCCTAGCCTTGGTCACCTGAGTGTTATTGAATCACTTTCCCATTTTGATTTGGTCCTTCTTGAACCTTCCATTGCACATGCATGGGGCAAAGAGATGCTTGACTACTCAGTTCGTTGCGAGCTTCTGGACGCATTTATCCAAGATCTCACGCTGTCGACTGCGAAGCGTTCCAACATTGAGCAAGAGTTATACCAGCCAGGTGAAAGTGTCACGACTTACGCCTTGCTAACACGAATTCAAGAAATCTACCCCGAGGCCGATATAACCTTTGTGATTGGCCCTGATAACTTTTTCAAGTTCGCCAATTTTTATCAAGCGGAAGAGATCACTCAGAAATGGGCGGTGATGGCTTGTCCGGAAAAAGTGCAGATTAGAAGTACAGATATACGTCATGCGATCGATTGTGGGGACGATTTGGCGGAATTAACCACACCATCCGTAAGAAAATTATTGATAGAACGGCAGTTATATAAGACAATTCCGTAGTTTAGAGAGGTCTGATGAGTATGCTAAAAAGAACGTTCCTATGTTGCATTGTATCGATGTTGTTTGCCAAGCAAGCTGCGGCGTCTTGTGCATTGCTGGAAGAGCGTTCAATTATGCTGCAAGACAGTGCCATGGAAATTTGCACGTCACTCGAAGATAAAATCAATTTCTTGAAAAATAATGCGATGGTTTGGCTTAATGAGGACAAGCAAGAAACACAAGAAGATTACTGGGGTGAATGGGCGTTAAAGCCAAAAGATAACCCGGTCTTGACGCAAAACCTCTCTGATAAGCACTTTGGTCTGGGTTTCTGGTTGCCGGAAGAGTACGAAAACCAAGTGACGAACATGACAACTGAAGAGTGGTTACGAAGTCATGGTTTGATGTTCAGCATTGGCTTGGGCGATAAAAAATCCGGTGAACCAAGAATGCGCTTTGATTATCGTTGGCACGAAACCTCTGAAGCCGATGTGATGATGCAAATAGAAGTGCCTTTCTAATCTCAGCAACAAAAGCTCTTTGTAAGAATCTCAATAAAAACGCCAGCAGTTTGCTGGCGTTTTTATTGAGATTGAGTGTGGCGGCACTTTTCCCCCGCAAAGGTGCGCTCTACTTCTTTTACAACGTCTTACCTAATAACATCTCGCAGATCACGTTGCATTGTTGTTCATCGCCGCTAAACAGCTCGCTGACCACTTGCTCTTTTTTGCCACCAGAAAGCATGCGCTTTTGTGCCTCGCGAACCAGTAGTGCCATATGCCACTCTTTATCAAGCTCATGTGACTGAGGGGACCAACGACTCAACTGTTTACACAGTTCAGATGGTTCAAAAAGAGGACGAATTTGTGTCGCTTCGCGTTTGAGTACCGCAAGCAGTTCAAGTTGTTCTTCCGAGCGAGGAGTAGTCTCTGCCAGTTTGTTAAAAATTGCCAAAGATAAAGCCGAGAGCGTGACGTATCCAGCGCTGTATGGAAATGTTTCTCGAACTCTGACAGAAACATCCAGGGTATCGAGCTGTGTCCCCGGAAACAGCGTGATGGAACATAAGCTGTTTTGTGGAATCCAAAATGACTGATTCGGTTGCAGGCAAAATTCTTGTTTCCCCATTTTAATGAGTGCCAATCCTGAACGTACAAGCAACCATTTGTGCTTCAATGAACGCTTTCTTGCCATCGCAGTTAAATGGCTGAAAGACTCACGTTTAAATTCAATGGCGTAGTTCATGTTGGGTACCTCAAATCATGGGGCGCTAAGGTTACCTTCTAGCGAGAGAAATGCCAACCTCAAAAAACAGGGAACGAACTAAGGCACTATTTGTCATATTTGTGAGTTGACTGGTATGACCTTAGAGAAACAACGGCTAAGGTAGCTGCGAGCGTTGCCAACAATGCGTAGAATGTGCCAGTTTTTTTTAATACGACAAGAATAATGACAGACAACATTGACCCATATTTAGAAATTCGTCCTTATAACGACGAAGAGATTTCTGCAGCACTCGACCGTTTAGTGCAAGATGATGAATTCATTAGTGCCATTTTGCAGCACCGCTATGCCAATAGTTCGCCTTGGTTTAGAGGTTTAGTGGCGCCATTTCTGAAGTTCTATCTGAAAAGAAAATGGAACAAGCTTGATTCCGTTGAAGCAATACAGTTAGTTGTAAAGAAGTATCTAGAACAGACGCTGAAGACAACCACTGATGGCGTGAATTACACCGGGTTAGAAAAGCTGGATAAAGACAGCGCCTATTTGTTTATCTGCAACCACCGTGACATCGCGATGGACCCTGCTTTGGTGAACTACGGTTTGTTTAAGCATGGCCACAAAACGGTGCGCATTGCGATTGGTGACAACCTACTGAAAAAGCCTTGTGCCACTGAGCTGATGAAGCTGAACAAGAGTTTTATTGTCAAACGTTCAGTCAAAGCGCCTCGCGAAATGATGAAAGTGCTAGGGCAGTTGTCGTCTTACATCAAGCATTCCCTTGATACGGGCAATTCCATTTGGATTGCACAAAAAGAGGGCCGAGCGAAGGATGGAAATGATTTCACCGATCCTGCGATTTTGAAAATGTTTCATGTTGAAGGGCGCAAGCAGAAAATCGATTTTGCCGAATATATGAAGTCATTGAAAATTGTGCCTGTGTCGATTTCTTATGAGAACGATCCCTGCGATATCGCAAAAGCGAGAGAGCTGTACGAAAAGGCAACCAATGGCCGTTACGAAAAAGGTGAATTTGAAGACATCGAAAGCATTATTCAGGGCATCGTTGGATACAAAGGGCGTGTTCAAGTGGCCTTTGGTGATGTTATCGTGGATGATTTTGCCACACCAGAAGCATTAGCCGAAGAGATCGACCGTCAGATACATGAACATTACCATCTATTCCCCATCAATAAGTTGGCGGCTGGTTTGGAAGATGACTCGATTACCGACGCGGTGCGAGCTTCGCTTACAGAGAAGCTTCTGCAGCTGCCTGAAGGCGCGCAGCAGTACTTAGTGGCGAGCTATGCTAACCCTTGTAATAACAAGTAACATAAGCTCCTAAAACAAAAGCCAGCATCACTTCACACTGCTGGCTTTTGTCTATCAACGGAATGTCAAAGAGGGAAAGTACGTGGCTTTATCTCGCCACCGCGCCCCCTAAGTCAAGTTCACTTGGCCACTTGCTGATACGATTTCCACCGAGGAAGATATGGCCTTTGACGGTCATTTTGTCTGGGAACTCTGTCAGTGCAGAGCCACCTATGTATAAATTGCCTTCCACCACCAGATTCTCGGGCAGAGCTTTGATGGGGGTGCGAATGACACTCAAGTCCCCTTTCACACGTAAGCCAGATGGCAGCTTTTCTAACGGTGTATCGGTGAGATTCAAATATCCCCCAAGCGTGATGCCAGCAGGCCAGTTTTTGATTTGAGAACCCAATAGGTTGGCGTAACCTTTAATGGAGGTGCCTGGATAGACCGTTGCGAGTTGACTATTACTTGCCTCTAGACTGCCTTCGATTGAGAGATCTTTCGGCAAGTTTTTTATTGTGGTGCTACCAATATTGAGGTTGCCTTTGACCGTTAAGCCATCTGGAAGTGAGCTGTAAGGCTTATTACGCAAATCCAGATTGCCGTAGTTATCGAGATGATTCAGAATTTGATAGTAGTCGAGAGGAACCGCCACGGTAACCGTGGAAAAGAAAAGGGCCAGTGATGTGACGAAAAGTGTGTTCATCGCGATGTCCATTTGGGGTGAATCTTGTGCTCTAGGCCATAAAGCCTATCTCATCGCATTGTAGCGTACTAATAGAAGTTGGAGAGAGTGTATGCGTCAAAATTGGGTAACAGGTATCACTGCGATTCGTGGTTTGGCTACGCTGATGTTTTTGCTGTTGAGCTCTGGGCCTGCGGTAGCAAAAACGGTATCGACAGGGGACAAGGTCGTTGCCGTCGTGGCAGCAGAATCTTCTGCACGCTTACGGGTGTGTTATTACCAAGATCAAGCGTATTCCATTGGCGCGGTATTGAATGTCGAAGGTGTGTTGCTTGAGTGTGTCGCGGAAAAGAGTTTTGAAACCAACGGTGCACTGAAATGGCAGCAGATCAAAATAAAAGACGAGCCTAAATCGTAGGCTCGTCTAAGAATAGCGTTAGGGATTAACGTGATAAAGAGCGGCTTTTCAGTTCAAAAATCAGTTTCTCTGCACTCACTTCGAATTTAAAGCGAGCAGTGAGCTCAGTGGAGTCATCAGTCAAATCTGTAGTGTTGTATTCCACATTTTCGTTTACTGCTTTCGCCAGCTCTAGATACTTGGCAAATTCCGCTTGTAGCAATTCTTTTGAACCAGCGTAAATCGTCACGTCTGCAACGTCATCGCCTTCTTTGATGATAAAGCCAATTTCACCAGCGCAACCACACGCTTCACATACTTGGGTTTCTTCGTGTTCAATGCTCATAACGAATCCTCACTTAAAAAAGGGATTATACTCAACTCGTTTTTTTTTCAATAGAAATAAATGGAACAACTTGGATAAAAAAATATCGGTATGCTATGTTGTTTGTTGAGAGGGTTAAGCAAGAGATAACTTTAGATTTTGTTAATGGACGATGTGATCCGAGTCAATAATTTACCGGATTTCACCTTTTACTTACTTAGTAATCACAGTGAGTGAGTTGCACCTAGCAAGATTTTATAAGAGTATCTCGAGATAAATTATTTTTACATAATCTATCGCTATCAATCGGTTCAAAATGCAGATGTAAATATTAAACTAATGTCATTTAATGGTATTAATTTAGTTGCATATTCTGAAATTTTGTTTTGCTTGAAGACATGCATCTGCAAACCTGGTTTACAGTATTTCGTAATAAAAAGTAGGCTTGTTTATTTCGAAAAAGGGTGTTTTCTGGCAACCTATTGAGAACGATTTTCATTCTGACCTCAGACTTTGAGTTAGATGGATTTACAAAGAGAAGAGCTAAAATATGCCAAAGCGTAGTAAAGAAGATACCGAAATCACTATCCAGAAAATTATGGATGCCGTTGTTGATCAGTTGCTTAGGCTCGGTTACGACAAAATGTCGTACACGACGTTGAGTCAACAGACAGGTGTTTCACGTACCGGTATAAGTCATCATTTCCCTAAGAAAACGGACTTTACCGCTGCACTAGACGGTCGAATTTTTAAACTGTTTGTTGAGCACCTTGAATTCAATAAAGGTCTAAACGAATTTTCTCAAAGCTGGGTTGTTGCGTTGGAAGATGAAGAGTTCCGTGCCATCCTGCGTCTGCTTTTCCACCATATCGTAACGGCTGAGCGTGCGCACGAGTTTGCAGCAAACGGTATCGACCGTCTTTACAAAATGACGGAAAGCCAGTTTGGTGAAGAGAGCAAGAAAGAGCTCGAGTGGCTGTTTGGTAAGTCTCTCGTTCGTATTAGTCAATAACGACCAATATTCAATAAATAAAGCTCCCTTTTGGGAGCTTTATTTTTGCAGAGCGCGGACGATGGCGATTTTCATCGCTCAAACGCGCTAGGCGGCAGGCTGAACTAGCGGGAAGTCCAGTGTAGGGTGACGACCAATCAGCGCTTTATAGCCGTATACCGCGTCAATAATTTCTGGCGTCAGAGCCTCTTCTGGGCAGGCATCAACCACAATCTCACCACGATGTAGGATCACCATGCGATCGGCATATTGAGCCGCCAGATTAAGATCATGCAGTACCACAATGACGCACGCATTTTGCTCTTTGGCAAACTGTTTCGCCACTCGCAGAGTATTGTGCTGGTGGGCCAGATCGAGCGCAGAGGTTGGCTCATCCAGCATCAAGATCTTCTTATCGCCACTTTGATCGAGCTGAGTTAATACTCGTGCAAAATGAAGGCGCTGCTTCTCGCCGCCAGATAGGGCAGGATATAAGCTGTCTGCCAGATGGACGACGTCCATTATGGCCATGTATTTCTCAGCGATGGTTTTCACTTCAGCTTGGGATAACGCCAGGGGGATTGCACCCAATTCGACCACTTCTCGCGCCAGAAAAGGAAAGGTGAGTGAACTGCTTTGTGGCAACAAACCCAAGTGGCGAGAAAGCGCTGCGCTCCGCCAGCTTTTGGCGGCTTTGCCAAAATATTCGATGGATTGTGAAGAAGTAATCTCACCGCTCAACAACTTGAGCAGGCTACTTTTCCCTGCGCCGTTTGGGCCAAGTAATGCCACCACTTCACCAGCGCAAAATGCCACATCAATCTGTTTGAGCACCTGGCGAGAGGCGAACTGCAATGAGAGATTTTGCCCTCGAAGTACAACAGGCTTTTTCATAGAATTCGTCCTTTCTGCTGGAAGAGAAGATAAATAAAGAAAGGTGCGCCGATAGCGGCAGTGACGATGCCCACAGGTAACTCAGCAGGTGCGACGGCAACTCTTGCCACCATGTCAGCAAAGGTCAGCAGTAACGCGCCTAGCAACGCTGAGAGCGGAATTAATTTGCGATGGTCTGGTCCTGCAAGCATACGACCAAGATGCGGGATCACCAGACCGATAAAACCAATCGCCCCACAAATACTGACCGTCACCCCAACGCCAATAGCTGAAAGTGCAATCAAACCTCTTTTGAGGCGTTGTACTTCAATGCCTAGATGACGAGCTTCAGATTCTCCCAAAAGTAGTGCATTCAGCGCCATGGCTTTACGAGCAAAGTACCCATAAAGGGCTAATAAGGTAAAAGCCGCCAAAGCAATGGATCCCCAGTTTGCTGCCGCGAGTGAGCCCATTGACCACAACGAGAGGTCACGCAGTGTTTGATCATCGGCAAGGAAGTTGAGATAGCCAATCGCTGCACCGGAAATAGCACTAATCGCGACGCCCGCTAACAGCATGATGGTGACCGAGGTCCCAAATTTTCCGGCCCCCATTTTATAGACCAAGGCCGTCGCCAGTGCACCACCAAGGAAGCTGGCAATAGGTAACACCGCTAAATTCATGATTGAGATAGACAACATTGCCACTTGAGAAAGGGCGACAATGGCAACCGCGCCGCCTAATGCCGCACCGGCTGAGACGCCAATGATGCCCGGTTCGGCTAATGGGTTTCGAAACAAACCCTGCATCACGACACCACAAAGCGCGAGAATTGCCCCCACCAACATGCAAAGTAGTGTGCGGGGAAGGCGAATTTCTTGGATGACCACATCAATATGCGGTGCAAGGTCACCTAGGCGCAGCAAGCTACGCAAGGTATCGGCACCACTAATGTTCATTGGCCCCACGGTCACTGAGGAGATAGCGGTTAAGCTCAGCGTCACTAAAAGCACCGTGACGCAGATGGAAAGAGGGATATGACGTAACATGATGATAAATTACTGTGTGTAAAGTAACTGGTTGAGTCGCTTGGCTTCTGCGAGGCTCTTTAAACCCAAACCGCCAACTAAAGCGGCGCCATCTATCGTCATGATTTGTTTATTTTGTCCAGCAGGCGTGGCGGCCAAAAGAGGCATCATTTTGATGATGGCGTCAGGGCCACCCAGCTTTTCGAAACTGCGACCACTGACTAAAATCACATCTGGCTGCATTTCTACCATCGATTCGCTTGAAAGAGGCTTGTAGGCGGTAATCTTATCGGCGGCGGGGTTAATGGCGCCTGCCAAATTGATGATGGCATCAGGTGTTGTGTCCGTTCCGGCCACATTTGCTGCTCGTCCTTCGTGAATCAGCAAAAACAGCACTTTCTTTTTCTGATTGGTCGGCTGATTCGCCTTTAAACTTTGCACTTGCTGATCAACTAGAGACTTCAACTGCTGTGCTTCTTGCGGTTTGTTTAGAATGGCGGCAATCTGGTCGATGCGCGCTTTTAGCCCGTCTACATTGGCTTGCGTGTTCACCACTTCAATATCGACGCCAGTGGACTTGAGTTGTTGCAATACAGGGGCTGGCCCCATTTCATCAGAGCCAATTAATTTCGTTGGTGATAGCGCTAATAAGCCTTCGGCCGACAAGCGACGGTGATAACCGATTTTGGGAAGTTGCTGACCATCGGGTAGCTGACTTGTTACATCAACAGCGATAAGGGATTGCTCGGCGTGCAAAGCCAAAATTAGCTCAGTAACGGCACTGCCAGCACTAATGATTCTTTCTTGGGCTGCCTGTAAAGGCATGCTAAGGGCGGTGCTTAGAAGGGCAAAACTGAGCCCTAAAATCATGGTTTTTTTCATTCCTGAATCTCTTATTGTGGTTGATCGGTGAGGAGCTGAGTGGCTTTAATGCCTTTTTCTTGCAAGAAAGCTAATAGGGTGACCAAGTGTTGAATGTCTGCCGTTTTATCAGCGCCGATGACAACGGGGTTGTCCGAATTTTTGGTCTCTTCCGTTAAGGCCAAAGTGAAGTTTTGCCAGTCGAGGTAGCGTTGACCATTGATTGCCCAATGTGGCTCGTCGGCTAAGATGTTGATGGTGAGCGATTGTTTATCTACTGGAGAAACCACTTTTGAATCGCTGCTGGGTAAATTGACATCGATAGATTCCAGTTTCACTGCCGCTGTTAACATTAGAAACACCATCACAATGAAAATGATGTCGAGCAATGGTGTTAAGTCTGGAGTTAATCCTGAGTCTTGATGACTTTGAGGCACTTTAATCATGGGCGGTAACCTGCAGCTTGTTTTGCTCTGAAATATGCTTGCCCGGCGAAACATGTTGAAGTGACACCCCCTCTAACCAGAGGTTGACGTAGTTTAAGCTATGCTCCAGTTTGGACATGACGCGATCCGCCCATAGGCCGAGCAGTTGCGCGCTGGCAATGGCAGGAAGCGCAATCAAAAGCCCGGCAGCGGTGGTTCTCATCGCCAGCCCTAAACCTTCCGCAAGATCATTGGGGGTGATGTTGCCACTGGACGCCGCCACGCCTTTAAACATCTCAATAAGGCCAAGAACGGTCCCTAATAAGCCGAGCAGTGGGCTGATCACGCCAATTAATGTCAGCAGACGCAAACCGGAATGAAGTTGATGACGTTTTTCCTGTAACCACATCCCAGCGGCATCTTCGCGTAACGATTTAGCAAAGTCGTGATGTGCTAAAAGCATGGCAACCCCGCGGTAGAGCAACGGACGTTTGTTTGATAAAGCTTGTGCAAGTTGCTCAATCTGTTGGCTATTCGTCGGTGAAATCGTACTGAGTTGGCGGCGTATAGCACTTTTGCCGACACCAATACTTAAGGCGACCTGAATCAGACGCTCGATGACGATCATCACCGTCACCGCGGAACAGAGAATTAACGGCCAAGTCATTAGGCCAAGTTGGTTTTGCAGTTCTAGTAGTTGTTGCATGGTTAGTCCAAAGAAAATCGAACGGGAACTCTTACTCGAGAAGGCATTTTTTGACCATTCTCTGCGTGAGGGGTAAATTTCCACTGCTGAATGGCTTTTCGAGCCGCGTCATCAAGCATTTTTGCGCCACTCGACGTGATCAACAGTAACTGGGTTAGTTTTCCTTGCTCATCAATCCACAATTCAAACAAGGCAGTGCCTTCAATCCCCCGCTTTTGTGCGACTCGAGGATATTTCGGCTGAACGGGTTTTTCCATGAAGCTCGGCTTTTCTATCAGCGTCGGTTGGCTACTGACTCCTTGAGAAGCGGAACTGGCCGGTTTGTCATTGTCTGCACCTTTTGGCGTTTTATGTTCCACGGGTTCTGGCTGCTCCACAGGCGTTGACTCTGCGGGTTTCGTGCTGCTCTTGTTTTCTACCACGGGTTTTTCTAAAGACGCTTTCTTTGGGGTAGGCGGTTTGGGTTTCACCACTTCTTTCTTTGGCTCTACTGGCTTTTTGGGTTTTGGTTTAGTGGGTGGTTTGGTCTCTTCTTTTGGCTCAACGTTTTTTTCCACCGCGTTATTGGAGGAAGGGGAAGGATTGGAGACCAAATTTAATGAGACGGACGCAGAGTCGCTACCCGCTTTGGTTTGAAAAATGACGGCTTGCTCTTTGGCTGAGATGAACGCCGCATGCAACATCAACGAGAGCGAACCCGCAAAAAGATATCTGGGTAAATTCATGATGCTGTTGTTCCGAAAAGCTAAATCTGGGCGAGATTATCACTTACATTGCAAATAAGATCAATTATCAATTGCATTATCATTTAACTAATTTTATGATCGCATCAGTTTTAGAGATTAACCCGCTAAGCCTTATACAGCGGGGAATAAGCGAGTGAATATGACGCTTACATTAGATAAGTATGATCAATCCATTATCGGTATTGATACCCCCGATCCGTTGCGTTTTGCCTTCGCTCAAAAACACTCAGCTCACGCTGGTGGAATGAGTCGACCATTAAACCCATCTCAATTGGTGGAACAGTTTAATACCTTGACCCAAAGTAATGAGTTTTCGCGCAAAAAACGCTGTTTGTATATCCACATTCCGTTTTGCCGTGTGCGATGTACCTTCTGTAACTTCTTCCAAAACGCCGCCAGTCGCCAACTGGTTGATGGTTATTTCGAGGCACTGCTGAAAGAAATTGCGATTAAATCGGCGCTGCCATGGACACAAAGTGGTGTGTTCCATGCTGTGTACGTTGGCGGCGGTACGCCTACTGACCTTTCTCCTACCCAAGTAAGGCAGCTGGGAGAGGCGATTAGAAGCCATTTTCCGCTTTCTGCTGATTGTGAAATCACGCTGGAAGGGCGTATTAATCGCTTTAGCGACGAGATGTACGATGGCGCGATGAAAGGCGGCTTTAACCGCTTTTCATTTGGTGTACAGAGCTTTGATACCTTGGTGCGCCGCAGTGCGAAGCGATTAGATGACCGAGAGAAAGTGCTCACGCGTCTCAGTGAGTTAGCCAGTTACGATCAAGCACCAGTGATCGTTGATCTCCTATATGGCTTACCACATCAAACTCGTGACATCTTGTTGCAAGATCTCAACGATTTCATCTCAACGGGTGCGCACGGTTTGGACTTATACCAGTTGGTGGTGGGTGGCAGTGCGCCTATGTTGAATTTGGTGGAGAAGGGCAAGCTACCTCCTCCCGCGACAACGCCTGATAAAGCCAGCATGTATGAGATTGGAGTGAACTTTATGCGCCAGCATCATCTCAAACAACTGAGTGTCAACCACTGGGCGACGGATAACCGCGAGCGCAGCCTCTACAATAGTTTGGCCAAGACCTACGCAGAAGTTTTGCCTATTGGTTGCGGTGCTGGTGGCTCTATTGGTGGTTACGGCATGATGCAACATCGTAGCCTCGACGCCTATATGGCGGCGATAAACCACGGCCAGCTTCCCCTTATGATGATGACACAGCAACATCCGTTAGAGGCGATTTTCGCCGCGTTGAAATCTGGATTTGATCGCGGTGTTGTGATGGCAGATAAACTGCCTGAGTTCATGGGCGACAACGTCTTTGATTTTCTTCAACCTCTATTCCGACTTTGGCAAGAGAGAGGGTTGGTTGAACTGAATGAGCGTAGTGCCACATTGACGTTGGCAGGCAGTTTTTGGGCCGTTTCCTTGGCACAAGCGTGTATTCAAATACTAAGCTCTGAGTATCAAAGTGCTCATCAGACACAAGCCATCGCACAGTAGTGGCGTGTTCGCCTAACGCTTATAGGTCAGGCGGAAAAACATCAATGAATCGATAATTTGTAGGAAAGAAGATGAATTCTCTGCAACAACAAGTGGCTGAACTGCTACAACAAGAACCCACGTTATTACCCGCAGCGATGGCAGAACGCCTAAGCGTAACAGAGCTCGACATCGTTCAGTCTCTCCCTCAGGATATGGCTGTTTTGGTTAAGGGAGAGCTCGCGCAATCCATTTTAGAGAACCTGGTTGATTTTGGCCCAGTGACGACCATCGTACATGCGTTCGGCTCGATTTTTGAGGTGAAAGCGCCCTTCCCGAAAGGGAAAGAGGCGAGAGGCTATTACAACCTAATGGGCAAACAGGGCGAGCTGCACGGCCATCTCAAGTTGGACAATGTTGTTGCAGTGGCTTTAGTCAGCAAGCCATTCATGGGGAAAGAAAGCCACTACTTTGGTTTCTTTTCGGCCTCTGGTGAGAACATTTTTAAGATCTATCTAGGTCGCGATGAAAAACGTGAACTGTTCCCAGAGCAAGTGGCACGTTTTAAATCAATGCAAAATGAGTTTGCTCAATAATATCAATCTAATAACAACAAAAATTCGAGGAGAAAGCCATGGATCCGCAGGTAAAACAAGAAAGGTTACAAGGTCGCCTAGAGCCGGAAATTAAAGAGTTTCGTCAGGAGCGTCAAACGTTGCAACTTGCGACGGTAGATGCGGATGGCCGTCCAAACGTGAGTTATGCGCCTTTTGTACAGAATCAAGAAGGGTACTTTGTTTTGATCTCGAAAATCGCGCGTCATGCGCGTAACCTGCTTGAGAATCCGCAAGTGTCTTTGATGATGATCGAAGATGAGGAAGGCGCTAAGCAGCTTTTTGCGCGTAAGCGTCTAACCTTTGATGCGGTAGCGAGTGTGATTGAACGTGATACTCAGCTTTGGCATCAAGTGATTACTCAAATGGAAGAGCGTTTTGGCGAGATTGTCTCTGGTTTAAGTCAACTGGAAGATTTCGTTTTGTTTAATCTTAAGGCGGAACGTGGCCTGTTTGTAAAAGGCTTTGGTCAGGCGTACCAAGTGTCTGGTGATGATCTGGTTGATTTTGTCCACCTTCAAGAAGGGCATCGCAAGATCTCCAACGGATAACGAATGCGAGTCTGAACGCGTCAGATTCTCCAACTTAGATTCTCCAACAAAGACAAGGGAGCTCAGTTATACTGACTCCCTTTTTCAATGGCGAAATAACAAATAATGAAACCTGTATCCAAGCAGCTTGATGAACTTTGCTACCCCTTTATTTATGAAGACAGCCCCGTCTGTGATTTTGAGATCAGTGCCGATGAACTTTGCAGTCGAGTTGGCTTATTGCTGACCATGGATCTGCCGGATCTTGTTCGTGATATTCTGACGCGAGTTCAACCGAACATTTATCACCTAAATGGTTCCGTGCGAGGAAAGTTGGCCATTGATGAAACGATGATTGCTGAGCTCAAACAGGACTATCAAACGCTACGCAATGAATTAAATGGTGGCTTCGCTGGCTTTGTTCTACCGGGTGGTCATGCGGTGTCTGCTCAGTTACATCTATGTCGATGCCAAGCCAAGAAGGTGGTGAGAGCATTGGTGATGATTGAACATTCGGCGAAGAAATCACCCGAAGCGATTTTATTTCGCTATGGCAATCTATTAGCAAATGTCATGTATGCCTTGGCTTCTTACACCAATCAATATTATCAGGTGCAAGAAACCGAGTTTGTCAGCAAAAGTTATTCTATGCCCAAATAAGCCAGCAAAAGCTGCTGCGATTAAACTGCGGCAGTTTGACTTCTCGCTTGTTCCAGTGACTTGGCACCACGCAGCATCGCTTCAATCAGCTCGCCAGCATTAAATTTTTCTAACGCTTCGTGTGCCCCGACCTGGTGAGCGCGATCAACACAAATTTCACTGGATAATGAGGTGTGCAAAATACGATAGGAGCGGTTTAACGCCGGATCATTTTGCACTTCAAACGCCAATTCATAGCCATCCAATCCGGGCATTTCGATATCGCTTACAAGCAAATCGAATGGGCGACCGCGTCCAGCTTCAACTCGCATCAGCTCCAATGCATCTAAGCCGTTTTTACAGATCTGATAACCGATGTTGATACCGTCGAGCGCATCACTCAATTGTTTTCGAGCAATAGAGGAGTCATCGACAAGTAGAATGTTCAGCGCTTTGAGACGTTCACGTTCCACATCGGTCAACATTGGAATATTGGCGTTCTCGTATTGCGGATAAATCTTCGAAAGCAATAACTCCACGTCCAGCATTTGCACGATTTCGTTGTTATAGCGCGTGATGCCAGTGACGAACACGTTATGACCCGCGCTGGCAGGTGGGGTTTCAATCGAGCGCCAATCGCAATCGATGATCTTTTCAATCGAGCGCACCATGAAAGCCACAACGGTACGTAAGCAGTCTGTTACGATCAAATAGCTATTTTTGTATTCCGATTTGTCGATCGGGCGAAAACCAATCGCAGCGGACATGTCGATAACGGGCACGGTGAGGTTACGAATCGTGACGGTGCCGACCACGTGACGATGAGAGTAAGGTATTTGTGTCGTCGGCATGTATGGCACGATCTCCCTAACTTTGAGCGTACCAATAGCAAAATTTTGCTTTAAGGTCAGTTTGAAGACCAGCATTCCTTGCGATTGATTAGCCTTACTTGGGGTTTTAGCCATGGGTATACCTTGTTTTGAAATTCTAACGCTTCAATCTTACTTTATAATTCTAGTCCAGCAAGGGCTAAAGCGAAGTTAAAGCGTATGGTCGTGTGTTTAGATCAAATTAATGACCGATACCTGCCTTTAGGTTACACTTGCGCGTTTTTTATTTTAGGGGGTGTCTGATGGCCAACACAGCAGCAGCGCTTCACATTTTGGTGAAGCATAAAGAGCAAGCGGAAGATATTATCGCTCAGTTGAAGAAAGGAGCGAAATTTCATGTGCTTGCGAAGAAGCATTCACTTTGCCCTTCGGGCAAACGTGGCGGTGACCTCGGTGAATTCAAACGTGGCCAGATGGTACCCCAGTTCGATAAAGTTTGCTTTACTGGTGAAGTTTTGACGCCACACTTAGTGAAAACCAAGTTCGGTTGGCATGTGTTGAAGGTGTTGTACAGAACCTAACGCCCTAACTTGCTATTGATTGAATGCTTTATTCTCGGCCGGTAACAAGTGGTGGGTATTGCAAATAAACCAAGTTAAGACGCAGCCAGTTGGCTGCGTTTTTGCGTTTATAGCTTTTGGAAAACGCCTCCCATCCCTCGATAAAAAATGAGCTATTTCGGGATCTTATCGACACTTTTTTCGTTAGAGATCGCTATGCTAAAGATAACGCATTGCGCAAAAGGGTGAGGCTATGAAATACAAACATATCTTGGTTGCCTTGGAGATTTCAGACGACAGCACCGTGCTGATTGACCGAGCCGTTGAAATGGCGAACTACTTTGATTCAGAAATTTCCTTTATCCACATTGATGGGACTCATGGGGAGATTTATCGTGAACTCATCGACTTGAATGTCGATCCGACGCAAAGGCCGCTCACAGAACATTCAATGGAGTGTTTAAGAAGCTTTAGCGATTATATGGAATATCCATTGAAACACTTTTTTGTCGGGACTGGCGATCTAGGCGACAAACTTGAAGTCACCATCAAAGAGCACGAAGTTGATCTACTTATCTGCGGTCATCACCATAACTTCTGGAGCAAGATCATCTCGTATTCAAGAACGTTGGTGAACAAATCTCCCGTGGATATTTTGGTGGTGCCAATCTTCGATTAGCCAAGCCATGATCCTAAGAGCCGCCTGCTAAACAGGCGGCTTTTTTGTTGTGGTGAGTGGCTAGCAAAGCATCATCCAGTCGAAAATCGATTTTTGTATTCTCACCGAGTGTGACTTGTGCGGCATTTCTGGTCGATGGACAGGAAAAGAGAAAATGCAGCAAGGGGAGAAAGTTTGGTTAGCTTTGGCATAAAGGCGTATGGAAAGAGGTGGTAAACATAGAGATGAATTTGGCTTTTTAATATTTAAAACAGTACGTTAACTAAGTTGTTATTCCTGTCTCCATTCAATGGCTTATGATTTTTCCACCATACGCTGATGAAAAGGAGTCACTACGCCTTTCCATTCACCCTTACAACTTGTTTGCAAAGGGGGAGGGCGGCGAGCAGACTCCTTTTATAATTTCAGTCATTGAATTCACTCGTACAGAAAAGAACGATGACTAAAGGTGACGTGAAGAAAATGAATCAAGCAGAACACGCTTTGCCGACCAGCAAAGCCAATGTAATTTTGCATGCATTTGATTGGAAATATGCCGATATCGCTAAACAGGCACAAAAAATTCAAGAGCTGGGTTATGGCTCAGTGCTTGTTTCACCGCCGTTACGCAGCGCCAAATCACCCAAGTGGTGGCAGCGTTACCAGCCACAAGATTACCGCGTGATTGATAACGCACTTGGTAACACCACTGATTTTCAGAACATGGTGACCGAGCTTCAGCGTTGTGGTGTTTGGGTCTATGCGGATGTGGTGTTTAATCATATGGCGAATGAAGCAAAACAGAGAGCGGACTTAAACTACCCAAGCAAAACCGTGCTCGAAGAGTACATGTGCGATCCTGAGTATTATGAAAGCCAGCGATTGTTTGGTGATCTCTCTGAGCCTCTATTTACCGAAGAAGATTTTGTTGAAGCGTTCGGCATTCAAGATTGGAAAGACAAGTGGCAAGTGCAAAATGGCCGTATCAGCGGCGGCCCGACTGATCCCGGTTTACCGACCTTACGTGTTCATGAGCATGTGATCACCCAGCAGCGTCATTACTTAATGGCGCTGAAGGCGATGGGTGTCAAAGGGTTTCGCATTGATGCAGCAAAGCACATGACGCTAGAGCATATCAAGCAAGTGTGGACAGAAGACATTACGCAAGGCATGCATATCTTCGGTGAAATCATTACCGATGGGGGAGCCACGGAAGAGGAGTATGAACTCTTTCTGCAACCTTACTTACAAGAGACTCGTCTCGGTGCGTACGATTTCCCTCTTTTTAGCACCTTATTTAAAGCCTTTGCCGCGAAAGGCAGCTTTAAAAGCTTGATAGACCCTTACTGTTTTGGTCAGGCGTTGTCGAATCGGCGCGCAATTACGTTTGTCACCACACATGACATTCCCAACAATGATGTGTTTGCTAACTTAGTGTTGGATGAAGAAAACGAGTGGTTAGCTTACGCCTATGTATTGGGGCGTGATGGTGGAACACCTCTGATTTACACCGATCTCGATACGAGCGGCATACTTAACCAGAACGGGCAGCCACGTTGGAAAGACGCTTGGCATGATCCGCGAATGGTACAGATGATTGCATTCCACAACCGCTTTCATGGCGAGCCAATGACGGTGCTGGAAGGGAATGATGATATGTTGGTGTTCAGCCGTGGTGAGCGTGGTTTTGTGGTGATCAACAAATCGGCGCGGAAACAAACAATCTCCTTACCATTAGCGCGTCCTCTTCAAGATATGTTGACGGGCAAGCATTTCTTACCAATGAACGGCAAGATTGACATTGTCGTTGCGGCAAAAACGGCATTGATGATGTGTTGAGATAACGTCAAGGCTGGTAGATAGCGAAACAAAAGAGCGAAAACAAAAAAGGCGAAGTCTCACTTCGCCTTTTCTATTGCCGTTCGAGCCGGACTTACACAATAAATTTATTAAGAATTGCGTCCTGCTCTCGAACGTTCTCTACCTGAACTTGCATCGCGATGTTGGCGTTTTCTGCCAAATCCGCGACTTGAACAGAGAGGTCTTTAATTTTCACTGTGTTGTTATTGATCTCTTCAGCCACCAGGCTTTGCTCTTCCGCTGCAGAGGCAATTTGAATGTTCATGTCACTTATCTGCTGAATCGCATTACGAATACGTTCAAGGGCATGGTTGGCTTCTTGTGCTCGGGCAACGGCGTTGGTGGCGGTGTCTTTGCTTTGATTCATGGCACTGGCAACCGAATTTGCACTGCTTTGCAGTTTTTCAATCATGGTGCGAATTTCGGTAGTGGATTGCTGAGTACGCTGAGCGAGCGTGCGAACTTCGTCTGCAACCACAGCAAATCCTCGGCCAGATTCACCTGCACGAGCGGCCTCGATGGCGGCGTTCAGTGCCAACAAATTGGTTTGATCGGCAATGTCGTTGATCACCTTCAAGATGGTTTCAATGTTCGCCGTTGCAGATTCAAGCACTTGAACTTCTACCACTGCTTGATCAATGCGCACGGAAAGATCGTCTATCGCCTGTGTCGTGTCACTAACAATATCGGTGCCATCAACGGTAGCGTCGTCCGCCACTTTCGCTGCAGAGGCAGCGCCTTGCGCGTTAGAGGCGACATCGGACGCGGTGGTGGCCATTTCATGCATTGCGGTAGCAAGCTGTTCCAGTTCACGTAGCTGCTCTTGCATTGCCGCCGCAGATTCTTGTAGGCCACCAGAGGTGGTTTCAGAGCCACGCAGAATTTCTTCACCAATGGCTTTCGACTGTTTGATCAACTGCTGAAGCGTGCCCGTGAAGGTGTTAAACCCATCTGCCAGTTGAGAGAATTCTTTGTCTGTGTTGGTGTCCAATCGTTGGGTCAGATCCCCTTCACCTGATGCCACGTCTTGAATGGCGTTATTGAGATCATCAAGAGGGCGCATCAAGGTGCGAATCAGTACCAGCAAAATCGCAATACTTAAGAGCAAGGCAACGATGGTGTATATGATGGAACTGTTGCGTAAGTCATTAATGGATTGATAGGCAATACTTTCATCGAGGACGACGCCCACATACCAGTTTTCTCCTGGAACTGAAGCAAAATCGAGGGTATATGAAATGCCATCTAGTACGACTTGCTGTGGGTTTTCGCGAATTTGCACGTTCGGCATGTATTCAGACATCGGTTTGCCGTTGAGCTTAGTGTCAGGGTGCGCGATGGTGGTGCCATCTTCGGAAACGATGAACACATAACCCGCATCAAACAATTTCACCTGGTTCACGAGTTCGGCAAGGCCCGCTAAGCTCACGTCGTAGAATATGGCGCCAATAAATGTCCCGTTGTCTCTCACGGGGGTGGCGATGGAAACCAGAATTTCATTGGTAGCGGAATCCGCATAGGGAGCGGTGATGATGAGTTGTCCTGCATTTTTGGCATCTTTGTACCAAGGACGAACGCGAGGATCCCAAGTCGGTCCTGGGTTCCAACTTGGATCGTTGTTAATGTTTGACCCATCTTTTTCAAAGCCGAGACCCGCGAGTAAAAAGGTGTTTTTAACGATAGGGCGGGTAATGACATCGGAAATATGTTTGGGCGACAGATCGGTCTCCATCATGCTCGTGGCATAAGCAGCAATGGCTTTGCGGCCATCGATTTCTGCTGCGACGGTATTTCGAACCCCATCTACGATTTCCGTGACACTCGCTTCGACTTGCTCCGTCAGCTCATCTTGCATGGTGAAATACTGCTTGGCTGTCAGTAAGGATACGGTAACCAACAATAGCGCAGATGAAGCGGCTACAATTTTATGACTAAATTTCATCCCAATTCCCCCGAATATGGTTGAGTCGCCAACTATCTATATTTTTATAGTTAAGAAACTGGAGTTCATCCAATTATTTGATGGTTTTAAGCCACTTTTAGATAAGAAAAAAGCGAAGGCTATGCCTTCGCTTTGTGTGGGTTAGACGATGAATCGATTTAAGATTTCGTCCAGTTTTCTAACGTTTTCCGTTTGAACTTGCATCGCTTGGTTGGCATTTGAGGCTTCACCAGCCACTTGTGTCGACAAGTCTTTAATATTGACTGTGTTGTTGTTAATTTCTTCTGCGACCAAACTCTGTTCTTCTGCCGCAGAGGCAATTTGCATGTTCATGTCGGTAATACGCTGAATCGCGTCGCGGATACGTTGCAGAGAGTCATTGGCTTCGCGTGCGCGTTCAACCGCTTCAACCGCGCTGCCTTTACTTTCTTTCATGGCGCTTGCAACGGATGCAGCCCCAGATTGCAACTGCTCAATCATGCTACGAATTTCTGTTGTAGACTCTTGAGTTCGTTGTGCCAGCGTACGAACTTCGTCCGCAACCACCGCAAAGCCACGACCAGATTCACCCGCTCGAGCGGCCTCAATAGCAGCATTCAGTGCCAACAAGTTCGTTTGATCGGCAATGTCGTTAATCACTTTCAAGATGGTTTCGATGTTAGCGGTGGCAGATTCTAGACCTTGAACCTCTTCAACGGCCATATCAATGCGCTCGGAGAGCTGATTAATCGACTCCGTTGATTCATTGACGACTACGGAACCTTGTTGAGTCGCGTCATCGGCTTCTTGAGCCGCGCCCGCTGCCCCTTGTGCGTTATTGGCTACTTCGGTGGCTGTCACAGCCATCTCATTCATTGCCGTTGCAAGTTGTTCTAGTTCTTGCAACTGCGTCCCCATGGCTTCAGCAGAGCCTTTTGCCCCTGTCGCTGTGAGCTCTGTACCGTGCATGATCTCACGTCCAATCTCTTTCGACTGAATGATTTGGTTCTGTAGGTTACTGGTAAAGGTGTTGAAGCCTGTCGCTAGCGTTGAAAACTCTTCATCGGTATTGGTATCTAAGCGGTGAGTCAGATCCCCTTGGCCTGAGGCGATATCCTGAATGGCGGCGTTCAGAGCATCGAGCGGACGCATTAGGACACGAATCAGAACCGTCAAAGCGATAATACTAAGAATCAATGCGATGACAGAATAAAGGATAGAGCTGTTACGTAAGTCAGCGACGGCTGAGAAAGCGATGTCTTCAT
This sequence comes from Vibrio sp. CCUG 15886, assembly GCF_028570825.1. Lineage (NCBI taxonomy): Bacteria > Pseudomonadati > Pseudomonadota > Gammaproteobacteria > Vibrionales > Vibrionaceae > Vibrio > Vibrio sp. CCUG 15886. The sequence continues at coordinate 60,265 of NZ_JAQQBT010000001.1, forward strand.
CAATGATCGCACCGATATACCAGTTTTCACTTGGGATCTTAGTAAAGGTGACTTGATAGCGCGCACCATCTCTTTCAAAGTGCTGCTCACCTTCTTTGAGCTGAACTTCAGGAAGATATTTGGAGAAAACTTCACCATTATTTTTCGCATCTGGGTGAGCGATGGTTGTACCGTCTGAAGAGACGAGGAAGAGATATCCCGCATCAAAAAGACTCACTTGGTTAACCAATTGCGCCAGGTTAGTCAACTGCATGTCGTAAAACATCCCCGCGACAAACTTACCGTTTTCTTTGACTGGTGTACCCACTGAGATGATCACCGTTTTACTGGAAATATCGACATAAGGTGCGGTGACAATCAATTTGTTTTGCGATTTGGCATCCACGTACCAAGGGCGTTTACGAGGATCGTAATCTGGGGCGGCTTCCCAGCCGTCATCGTTTTCGATAACAAATCCATTCTCTTCATAGCCAAAACCCACAGCAAGAAAACTGGTCTTTAGTTTTGGTTTTTCCAAGATGGTTTTCACATAGTCGCGGTCAAAAGGATCAATTTCGATGACCTCTGTTGTCGACTGTGCGAGGTTTTTCTTTGCTTCCATTTCAGAAACAACGGTATTGCGGACACTGCTGACCATTTCGTTGAGGCTGGTCGTGACGTGATCTTCGATGGTGTTACGCACGGTATAAATTTGTTTTAGCGACAGCAAAGAAATGGTCACCAATAGAAGCACGGAGGAAGCGGCTACAACCTTGTGACTAAATTTCATATAAATCCCTCAGCTTATAATTACTGTTCTTTCATTTTTATTAATTGTAGAAGTTATATCGACATTTAGGTCTCAAACATGAGTACAATTTGTTACTTTTTTTAACCTGAGGCAATGATTTGTCTATGAAAGTGTAATTTCTGTGATAATAGTGGCTTTATTATGTGTTTGACTGCTTATTACATAAAATGAACGGTAAATTTTATTAAGTTGTTGATATTAAATCGGAATATTTTACTCCTGAACTGTTTTTTGCAATGCGAGTATTTTGAGCCTCGCAAAGAGCGTTCTTTAGACAAATGTTATTACAATCCGCGTGCTTGATGAAAAAATAGACAAAGCGTACTGCGGAAACACACTTCAAGTAACCTTACGATTTAAATTCCAACATAGTCTTCATTCATTTCGTCATGACTAAAGTGCGGTAGCGATTGTCTTATTTATAGGAAAAAACCTTGTTTGAGCCGGTTGCCTGTTTGTCTTATTCATACTCATTGATACGCTACCGCTCACTTAAAGTGTGAATATTAGAAATCGAAATATCACCGAAACATTTGTCTTGTTAAGGGTTGAAAAGACAGAGACGACTGAGCTAAATGGGAAGCGAAAAGGAAATATATGGTTCGCCCATGATGTCGCAATTCAAACCTAGATAAATGGCAAACGGATGTTGATTGGCTGTGATTTAAAAAGGATATGGGATGAGCACAAGGACGGAATGGGTTGATTACGCCAAAGCGATAGGGATTATTCTCGTTGTATTTGGCCATGTTAATCGAGGGATATACGACGCAGGCTTTGGTTTGCCAGAAAGCATTCATAGCGTTGTTGACAGTGTAATTTACAGCTTTCATATGCCTTTGTTTTTTTTCCTTTCGGGGCTGTTCTGCATGGAGTCTTTTAGAAAACGAGGAGGAACAGGGGTATTAAAAGCCAAAATAGACACCCTTATTTACCCTTATTTACTGTGGTCTCTACTTCAAGGGAGCATTGAAGTTGGCCTTTCCAATTATACCAATGGGTCGACGTCTTTCTCGGATCTCATCCAAATACTTTGGGCACCCAGAGCTCAGTTTTGGTTTCTTTATGTTCTGTTCGCCATATTCTGCGTAATGGCCGTTTATTTCTCTATGGTGAAACGCAGACAGGTTGAGCTTCTTTTTGTCCTTTCTGTATTGTTGTATCTGTTTCGCGGTTCGCTTCCAGAGAGTTATCTCCTTAACCTTATTGCAATCAACCTTGTTTATTTTGTTTTGGGTATTGTGTTTGCGGAAAACATGTCTCGGAATGAAGAGTGGCTTCGTCCTCAAACATCACTACTCGCCTGTTTACTGATTTTTATCGTGTTGCAATGGTTATTCCACTTCAATTTAGGCTATCGGCATTACGATAAAGGGGTGATGACTTTAACCATCGCCACCATTGCGATTGCCTTAGTGATTTGCTTATCCATTACCCTATCTAAGGTGAAGGTAGGATGGTTACAAGTGATCGGTTTGTATTCAATGCAAATCTACCTCATGCACATTCTAACGGGCAGTGGTGCGCGTATTATGATGAGCAAAATCTTTCATGTGGATTCAACCCTCATTCACTTGGTTGTAGGGACGAGTGCAGGGGTTGTGCTTCCGATCGTATTAACAAAAGTCATAGAGCGAGTGAACATTCAATATTTATTCTCCGCCCCCGTATGTGATTTTATTTTTCGGAGTAAGAAGAAAGCGCTATGAAGCAATTAATGGATACTTCGGAGAGGCTATATCAAGAGGGTGAAAGGGCTCTTGAGTTACATCTTTACGCTGTCGCGGTGATTCTCTACTTTGTGTCACTCCGCACCCAAATCGCGGGCGTAACCGTGACGATTGCGGACATGATAGGCTTGGCATCGATTGGTTTTTTACTGCTCATCATATTGAAAGGTCGAATGTCGATGGAGACAGTAAAGGTGGCGGGAATAAACGTCATTTTTATTGGCTACATTGCATTGAATGGGATCATCAATGATGCCGGGATGAAAAATATCATTGTGGAGGTTATCCAGTGGAGTTCCATTGTTGCCTTTCTCTGCGTTCTCCACTTTTTGAATCTCTTTAAATCGAAACGGTTTTTGTCTCTAGTCGCGCTCTATGCTTTCTATGCGGCAGTGTACACAGCGGTGTGGCATGTCGTCGTCATTGGTGACTTTCAGAATTTTAAACATTTACACAATGCAAAGTATCTTTTTGGTTTCTCGACCGTGATGCTTTATCTGTTTAGAAGTCAAATCAAGAACAGTCATATTCTGTTGTTTATCGCGTTTGTCCTTTTAATTCTCTCTGGTGAAAGAAAAGCCATGCTTGGGGTATTGTTGGTGCTATTTATCGACCACTTTTTCGTCAGAGGTGAAAATACCAAAATGACCCATGTGGTGATGTCTCTTGCAGCAGCATTTGGGGTTATTTCGGTGTGGGCGGGTATCTACTATTTTGGTACGGACTGGATCGCAGAAAGCCTTTTTCTCACTCAAAATGATATCTATAACGCAGATCTTCATGAAGCGCGTTGGGATTCAGAATTGTGGCGTCGGCTGCTTTTAGCTAATGGTTTTTCTCTTTTTATGGACCATTTCTATTTTGGTGTCGGGCCGAAAATGTTGCTTTCGTACATAGCACCATACTTTGTCGGCAACGAAGAGCTGATTGTCTATACCCACAATATGCTACTTGATATTGCTGTTGAATACGGAATTATCGGTGTTGCACTGCTTTTTGGTGGGGTGCTCGTGCGTTTGGCAAAAGCATTCAAAACGAGACGGCAGAATTCTATTCCGTTTTTGTTGTGTATTTATACACTTTCTACCGCCCTTTTTGCTGCGACTCAAAGCACGGTGATTCTTATGTTCATGCTGCCATTTTTTATTGATGTTCGTTTGCCTAGGGGGGCAAGCGAAGAGCGTGAGAATTAAAGCATAACGAGCTAGGCTGTGGTGAAACAAGCATCACTAGACATGGGTTTCTCTATTTGGATACCACTGGATGCAACAAAAAGCCCCGCAATCGCGGGGCTTCGTGTTTTCGTGACGCCTTAGAAAATAAGGTGTGCAACGCCGGCAATGATAGGCAGAGTGATCAGAGTACGCAGAATAAAGATGATAAACAGCTCTACGATGTTCACTGGGATTTTGCTACCAAGAAGCAGTGCACCGACTTCAGACATATAGATAAGCTGAGTAACCGACATCGCTGCGATGACAAAGCGTGTCATTTCATTGTCGATAGAAGCCGCGAGAATCGCTGGGATAAACATATCGGCAAAACCAACGACGATGGTTTCAGAAGCTGCTACTGCTTCAGGTACGCCTAATAGCTCCAAAAATGGAATGAAAGGCTGACCAAGAATGGCAAAGACAGGGGTGTACTCAGCAATAATGAGCGCAATGGTACCTAAGCCCATTACAACAGGTAGTACGCCAAAAACCATGTCAACTGCGTTGTGTACGCCTTCTGTGAAAACAGATTTGACCGACTTCACTTCACCAGCACGTTTCAGTGCCAGATCCATCCCCCAACTAAATGGTGTATGGCCTGCTGGTACGGCATTTTGATCAGCGTGCGGCTTGCTGCCATCGATGTAACAATCTTTCTTTAGGCTAAGTGGTGGCAAGCGAGGAATGATGATCGCAGCAACCACACCCGCCAAACAGATGGCGCCGTAAAATGGTAGGAAAAGATGCTCCAGTTTTACCTGTGCAATCACCACCAAGCTAAACGTAATGGATACCGCAGAGAAAGTCGTACCGACAACCGCCGCTTCACGTTGAGTATAAAATTTGTTTTCATACTGTTTGCTGGTCAGAAGGATACCGACGCTGCCATCACCCAACCAAGACGCCATACAGTCAATCGCACTACGACCAGGAAGATTGAATACTGGACGCATCACTTTACTCAGTAGCGCACCAAACAGCTCAAGCAAGCCAAAGTTGAGCAAAAGAGGTAATAGCATACCAGCAAAAATAAACACCGCGAAAAGAGTCGGTAGCAAACCTGTGAGCACTAGGCCGCCAGTGTTTTCTTCCCAAATCGCTTTTGGACCCATTTGGAAAAACGTCATAACAACGGCAATACCACCAAAGACGCGTACAGCTAACCACAGTGGGCTTGGGTTAAATAGGCCATTTAAGAAGGTGTTGTTAACAATTTTCGCTGGCTTGAAAATTTTGGTGACAAGAGAGGCAAGCGCCATGAATGCGATAATCGTTGTGACGAGCGCGATCAAATGATCTCCCAGTATGGCTGGGATCAGTTTTGCCATAACCGCGACAGGAATAGTCAATTCGCCGTTATAGGTAATAGGTGCCATAAACAGAAGTAAGCCAATCACAGAAGGAATGAAAAACTTCCAGAAGTTCGCTTTCTTCTCGGTGTTTGGCACTGCTGCAGTTTCAGTGTTATTGGTCATGCTTTTCTCTTGTTACTACTAGTCAATACTATGCATTCTGAGGAATAGTTATTCACTAAACAGTGGTATTTAATCAAAGTGGGCGAGAGATTACCCCCAAAATGAGCTAATTGCAATACTATTCATTAGAATGCTGTAACTATTCAGATGTTACGTTTGCAGGGGGTAATGATAGCCGACTTTTGTTTTGTAAATGTTTTGTTTGTTGGTTTTTTGTGATTTTGCTGGCTGTTGGACTGCAACTAGGTCAAAAGAAATGTGACCTAAGTTGCAAGTTTTTGGCTTATTGAGAAGGTTATGCCTGCTTAGGCGTGGAGAAATAGAGCAACGTCCAGTAGGAAATGGCAATGATAACGGCAAACGTAGCGGGAAACGCCAATGCATAAAGGTTGAAATGCATAAAGGCGAATGCGCCGGCAGAGCCACCAAAGAGGAAACCGAGAAAAATAAAGATAAATAACTTCGCTTTGCGTTTATCGAATTTTTGCCCGCGTAGGCTTTCGCCGATCATGATACCTAAGTCAGTGATAATACCTGTCATATGAGTGGTACGTATAACAGCACCACTGAACGTGGTGATCATGGCATTTTGCAATCCGCAGGCCGCAGAGGCGAGGTACTGGCCATAAATGTTGCCGTTAATCAGGAAACTGAGTGACATCAGAAGTAAAAAGCCTTCAATGCAAAGCGCAACACCGTAGCGACGTCCGAGTTTCAATGCGGTACTTTCAATAAAGAAACCGCTAAAGGCGGAACCAATCAAGAAACTGGCGACGATAAGCATGAGGTGAATGGTGCTTGAAGATCCATTGAGAAAGCTGCTGCCCAGTAGCGTAACGGTACCTGACAAGTGTGAAATGGCTTGATGTTGGAAGCCCATTAAACCGATAGCGTTGACGCAGCCAGCAAGGAGTGCCAGTAGAAACGCGCCAAACTCAACCCAGCGAGGAAGTCTTGAAATCACAATTTTTATCTCTTTATTGCTTAGGTCGAGATTATAGCGCTGACGCGCTCAAGTTAAAGTGGTAAGAGCTGTTTAGGTTTGATCCGTCTCAACAAAGGCGGAAGTTTTCGTGTTACGAAAAATTGCCATTTCGCACTGGCGATGTTGGTTTTACTTGCCATTTTTCATCAGTGTTAGCCGCTGCTGCTGGTTGAAATAGGTTCCCGCCAACTCACTGAAAAACGACTGTTCGCGAAACCTTGCCGTTGGAACCACAACAGCGGCTGGCGCGGCAGAAAAGAGAAGAAGCATGGTTGTACTGCAAGCCGGGCAAAAATGATAGCTAATTTCATGGCCGTTGCTGGCCAAGCGGCTAAAGGAGACGACATCACCTTCTACTTGAATCTGTTCTGTCATAAAGCGAGCATGAACCCCATAAAAGCTACCAAAGCGTTTTTGACATTCGAATGAATGACATATCGAGGTTTTGACTGGTTCTCCACGACAGTGAACTTTGACTAACCCACATTGGCATTCACATGTTCTTACTTTATTGTCCGCCATTGTTCTTATCCTTAGATTTGCATCTATTGATAATTATAAGAAACGCATTTAAGGTCTGCACAATCCAAACCATGAGTCCGATGAAGATGAAAAAGCGTATTTTGCCGATCCCACTTATTTTGCTGATTCCAATTGTGATGTTAGCGGTTGTGATGACAGCCGGAATCTATCGATTCACACTGTCAGATGAGGAGATTCTGGCCAAATTTCCATCACAGCAGATCGCTGCGGATGCCATCGTTGAAAGATTGACGGGTATTAAAACCGCTAATCCGCTAACGGTGCTTGTACCAGAAAGTAAAGCTTTTGCTCTGATGACGGATTTTGATGCAGAGAATGCGATCGTGGTTGGTCAATACGACTCCGGGGCAGAGCGTGGTTCGGTGACGGTTTTTGCACAGTATTGGCGTGAGCTCGAGGCAGATAACGTCTCTTGGTTTGTCGCTCCACTGGCGATCAGCAATCAAGGAAGTGGGCACTTTTACTACCTTGGCTTGTTTAAATACGATCCTGTACCCCGCAGAGTGGTGATGACAGACGCGCAATTTCTTGGTGATCGTATTCGACTGGATAAACTGACTAAAACCGAAAACTCATCCATTTTGCTTTCTTATCAACAGCATTTTGCGAATCAATCCTTTTCGGAACAACCACTTGAGATTGTGGTTCAGGAATTTTCACGACAAGACGATAAACTCAAGCTAAATAAATAATCATTTTTGAGGCAGTTTTTGTACTAAAAAAGGCAATTATTTGGTGATTTCTCTGCGAGAAATGCATAAGCTTGAAAGCCTGTTCCGCAGGAGATAGTAAAACCGTGTCTTCCCAAGTAATCAACAGACGTTTTTCTCAATTAACCAGTGGTAAAAAATGGCTATTATTGTCGCTACCGCTGGTTGCTATTATTGGCGTCTCATCGTCGCTGCATCAGCCGACGTTAACTCGCACTATTGAACTGAATCTTAGTGACAACCAAGCCCTAAACGATGCGCTTTCTGCCAACGCCCTAGAGGGATGGCAACTTCCTCCGAGCTTCGAGTACCAAATTCAATCTGGTGACAACCTAAGTACCATCTTCACCCAATTGGGATTTGGCTACCAAGAAATGATGAAGGTAATGGAAACGGACTTGGATTACCTCGTCCTCGATACCTTGCGTCCTGGCAATACACTGCGTTTCTGGCAAAACGAAGAAACGGGTGCGCTGGAAAAAATGGAGCTCGTGCTAAGTATTGCCGATAAAGCGGTGTTTACGCGAAATAGCGATGGCAGCTTTAGTTTCGAACAAGTGAATTTGCCTGGTGAGTGGCGACAACAGCCTCTTATTGGCACCATTGAAGGGAGCTTTTCTAGCTCAGCCTATCGCTTAGGGTTAAACAGCATCGAAATCGACCAAATCGTGTCGTTACTACGTGAAAAAATCAACTTTTCTCGTGATTTGCGTGCTGGAGATAGTTTTGAGATCGTTCGCCGTAATCAATTTATCGATGGCGTGGAAAGTGGTAAACGTCAAATCGAAGCGATTAAGATCTTTAACCGTGGCCGTGAGATCACGGCGTATTTGCACAGTGATGGGCAGTTCTATGATGCGAAAGGTCAAAGTTTGCAACGTGCTTTCCAACGTTATCCCGTGACGACTAACTGGCGTTTAAGTTCTCAATTTAATCCACACCGCCTACATCCCGTTACGGGACGTGTTGCGCCACACAATGGTACAGACTTCGCGACGCCGATTGGCACGCCAGTCATGTCGACGGGGGATGGTACTGTCATTTTAGTTCGTAAAAACCACCCGTTTGCTGGCAACTACATTGTGGTTGAGCACGGCAGTAAGTACAAAACCCGCTATCTTCATCTGAGCAAAGTGTTGGTGACGAAAGGGCAAAAGGTGTCCCGTGGTCAACGTATTGGCCTTAGTGGTAAAACAGGCCGTGTTACAGGGCCCCATCTTCATTATGAACTGTTGGAGCACAACCGTCCGGTTGATGCGATGAAAGCTAAGATACCGATGGCCAGTTCGGTGCCAAAGAAAGAAATGGCCAGTTTCCTTGCCACGGTGAAAGAGATGGATACGCTCTTAAGCGATCAAGAGAAACAAAATATTTAGTTTCTATAACGTTAAACAAAGTAAGGGGCGAAAGCCCCTTACTTCATTGTTATCCCTACCCCCGTTTTAGCGGTGAGTGGTAGTGATGGCATTTGCCAGATCTAGTCTGGTTGCAGCTCTTTCAGTACTTCCGTCAACGAAGGGCAAATACGGTGGCCAAAAGCAATAACTTCCTCACATGGCTCTACCAAATCGGGAATCTGATAGGTCATCATGTTGGCCGCCACAGCAGCGCGAACGCCATTATTCGAGTCCTCAAAAGCCAGACACTGAGCTGGTGGTACATTTAAACGGCTGGCAGCAAGCAGGTAGATTTCAGGATCCGGTTTACCGTGAGTGACTTCGCAACCAGTGGTAATCGATTCAAAGTAGCGATCAAGCCCTGCCAGCTTGAGTTTTACCAGCGCGACATCCTTTTGTGTAGAGGTCGCTACCGCAGCGGGTATCTGGTGAGCTTTTAGCCACTCAAGCAGGGCAATCACGCCCTCTTTGACAGGGATGGCTTCATGCAGAACCACTTGGTTATACCTCTTACGCCATTCTGCATGTAGGCGGTCAAGATCATCGCCATAGGCAGCACGCAAAATCGCGTCGATACCAGCGGAATTGCGTCCGATGATAGAAAGATACGTCTCTTGATAGAAAGGCAGTTTTTGTACATCACACGCTTGCTTGAAAATGTGCATACAAACGCGTTCGGTGTCGAGTAGAAGTCCATCCATGTCGAAAATGGCAGCATTAAATTTCATCAGTACAGCTTTAACCAGATATGTATTGTTACTGACATTGTGACACAGGAGAACGAAGATTGGCAGGTGATGTGCCGACAATCTTCGTTCTCATTTCGCATTCAACGTTTTTATTTCAATAAGTTAGCGGGTGAAAATTGGTCGGTAAGCAGCCTGGCTTGTTCGTCCCAATCAGCTTCTAATGTCATTAAAGAAGGGTAATTCTCTATCTCTATGGCAAATGGCTGCAGTGCACTGGCTAATGCTTCAGCTTGCTGTTGCAGTGCCTGCTGATTGGGCAAAGAGGTTAACATCGAAAGAATGACACGGTTGCCCGACTCTTGAGGAATTTTGAAGTTGTAAAATTCACCAAAGACGGAGCGATATGTAGCCGACTCGTGATCATAAAGCTTGCTCGTAGAAAATGTATTCGCCACCAACACACCACTGCTACTGAGGAGTTGCTTAGTTTCCATCAGAAATTCTCGAGTCATGAGGTGTTCGGGAATGTATTCGCCATTAAACGCATCCAGCAGAATGAAATCGTACTTTTGTCCCTTTAACCCTGCGCGTTTTATGTAAACACGGGCATCACCAGTGTGAACTCGTGTGTTGTGGCTAGGCTGAAAATAGAAATAGCGTTCCGCGATTTGAGAAACCACGGGATCGATTTCGACAATGTCCATATGCGACTCGGGATAAAGCTCTGCAAGCGCACTGGGGACCGAGCCGCCCCCGAGACCAATGATAAGAATTCGCTCAGGCTTCGGGTTAAACAGCAGCCCCGCTAACGTCATTCGCACATAGGGAAAGTAGATACGTTTATCTTGCGGGTCTTGGTATTCGCAGGTTTGGACTCGTTCTCCTTTTTTGGCGGTGAAAGAGAGGCAACGAAAATCTTGGTGCTCGAATACCACGATATCCTGATAAAGCGACTTTTGTTCATGAATGATAGTGCTTTGCCCTATGGAGAAAGGAGAGAGCAACGTGCACAGTAGCGCAAAGAGCCAGACAATAGGATTAATCGACATCAAGTTCTACCTCGTGGAAGAGTGGGGCAGTATCCAGCCGGTAGGCAAATATCCCAGCCAGCAGTAAGAGCGCTGTCAGCGTTAACAATATGGTATTGATCTCCCACCAAAGCACGAGGTAGAAGGAAGTGGCTAGGGTACCCAGTGCACTACCCAATGTTGAGACAAAATAGAGCCTACCGGCGATTTGGCCACTATGCTGTTCGTTTTTCACCATCAACCTCACCGCATAGGGCGATATCATGCCTAAAATGACCGTAGGAATAAAAAACAGCAAGATTGCCGCGATTAAAGAACCGTAGCGCGGATCGTCTATCCAGAGAAAGGTGAAGTCCATGATGGGCTTACCGGCAAAAATCAAGGGCAAGAGAAACAGGGCTCCGAAAAGGTAAAAACGAGCAAATTGTTTTAGAGAAGGACGGTGTGCGGAAAGATTGCCCCCCAGCAAATAGCCCAATGAGAGTGCCACCATAAAAACGGTAATAATGCTGCCCCATACGTAGATACTGTTGCCAAAGTAAGGCGCAAGGACTTTGCCGCCCAAGAGTTCAATGGACATAATGCTAAAACCACTGATGAATGCCAGCATAAGAATCAATCCATTGGATGTGGTTGCTTTTCTCATCAAAAATCTCCTGAAGTGTTGCGTTCATTCTTTCCAAGTATTTGTGCGGAAAGCGGATATAGCAAGGTGAGGGGGCTTTCAGTTATGATGGGGTCCTATCTGAGATCGTTTCAGTGTGGGTTTCTACCTCTTATGGCCATAAGATACGGGAAATGGCCCCTGCAGCGATTCGAGTCATAACGTCATTGGGGAGAAAGAATGGACGTCAAAAAAGTTGCCTTTATTGGGTTGGGAGTCATGGGCTACCCAATGGCTGGCTATTTAAGCAAAGCGGGTTATGAAACTCGAGTCTACAACCGTACTTTCGCTAAAGCTCAGAAATGGGCAGAGCAGTATCAAGGGGCTGCATTTGAAACACCTCGTGAAGCTGCTTTAGGTTGTGACGTTGTGTTTGTTTGCGTGGGCAACGATGACGATGTTCGCAGTGTTGTTTATGGAGAAGATGGTGTGCTTGCCGGTTTAGAACCTGGTGCCATTCTTGTTGACCACACCACTACTTCTGCAGAACTGGCTGTTGAACTTGCCGATGCTTGTCAGAAAGTCTCCAATGCCTTTATTGATGCGCCCGTATCTGGTGGGCAAGCCGGTGCGGAAAATGGTGTGTTAACCATCATGTGTGGCGGCGATGAGTCCGTCTTTGCTCAGGTTTCTCCAGTTATGGATGCTTACGCGAAACAAGCCACACTGCTTGGTGAAAATGGTCAGGGGCAGCGCTGTAAAATGGTGAATCAAATTTGCATCGCTGGGGTTTTGCAAGGGCTAAGTGAAGCGATTTTATTGGCGCAAAAGTCAGGTTTGGATGTTGCTCAAGTGGTAGATACGCTGAAACATGGTGCTGCAGGTTCTTGGCAAATGGAAAACCGTGCAACTACGATGGCGCAAGATAAGTTTGATTTTGGCTTTGCCATTGATTGGATGCGTAAAGATCTCGGCTTTTGCTTAAAAGAGGCTCAGCGTGTTGGGCTTGAGTTGCCACTGACAAAGCAAGTGGATCAGCAATACGCTCAGTTGCAACAAGATGGTTTGGGGCGCATGGATACCTCGGTGCTGATCAAAGCGGTGGCGAAGCAGTAAATCATTAAAGGGGAATGTTGAATTCCCCTTTTATCCACCTTTTGAGTAGAAAGCGTGCTTTTTAGCAACCATCGGTCAGACTGACGATTTGTGGCTGTTTTTCTGGTTGATAGAGGATCTGGCAGAAATCACCACTGGTTTGGAAGGTATACTTGTCCGCATAAAAAGAGATGGCGGCGACACGATGACCATCTATTTCTTTGTTATTAATGTGTAATCCACCATTGCGGTCGATATTCAACAAGCGCCGTACAGCGTCGATGTAGGCTATCGGGTAGCCGTGGCAGACGTAATAGCTTTCTACTTCGACTTTCTGAATATAGTTACAACTGCTTTCCACCCCAAGAATAGCGGATTTCGCGTAAACCATATCCACAGCCGTTCTCATTTGACCAGCCATGTCACGAACCTTCTGACTTCGAGCATCCGCCTGTATTCCTAAAAAACGTACCGCTGCGACCGCACTGACGATGGCGATAAGCACCAGCACAACGATCATTTCAATTAATGTAAAACCAGTTTGACGATACTTCATGGCAAATCAGCTCTCGGAAAATACTTACGCATAGTGTCATAAAAACAACAATGCCGTCTCTTTGACGGCACTGAGTTTTGTAAGGGTACGTAAGGATATCGGAACCAGAGACAGAAGTCTTTTGATGAATCCATTGGGCTCTGAGTCTGGATAAAAAGGTATTGGAATAAGGCTTACTTCTCAGAGCGCTTTTCTTGCCAATCGGATTTGCGAAGGGCATACACGGCATGATCTAAAACACGATCTTGCACTTTCTCATTACGGCTAATTATGCCTTCCAGACTCATGCCTAAACGCTCAGCAACAGCACGACTGGCGGTATTTTCTTTTGCGGCTCTCAGTTGCACCAGCTCCATTGACAGTGTGCCAAAGGCGTATTCCAACATTTTTTGGCACGACAAGGTAACGATGCCTTTCCCTTGCACTTCTTCAGAGAGCCAGTAACCAATGCAGGCTCTTTGTAGGTCGTGGTTGATTTCATGCAAACCTATGTTGCCCACTAGGTTGTCTTGGTAAAAAATCGCGCAAGTCACGGATTTTTTGTCGGCATACTCATGAAGAGAGCGTTGAACAAATTGTTGAAAATCTTGCTCAGTTTGGCAAAAAGAGGGCCAAGCTAGCCATTGTGATAGATACGTTTGTTGTTTGGCTACAAGCGGAGCATAGAGTTTTGCGAAGGAGTCTTGAACGAGTGCGAGTTTAATTTCTTCTGTGACATCGAGAGTGAACATAGGTCATCCTTTAACTTGTTATTTTTGTTTGAAAATCAGAATAACAGGTTACAAATGAACAATTAAGCAAGTTCTAGTGTGATGCGGACAAATTGTTCGTCCTGATAACCCACAGAATAGGTAAAGGTATTATTGGCGTAGATAGCACCAAGGAACAAAGCGCGTTGGCTCATTGGGCCGCGGAATAGCATTGAGATAGGGGAGCGCATTTCATTGTTTGAACCAAAATGCTCATTGAGGTTCTGGGTTAATACGCACAGTAAACAGCCATTTTCATCGTGAGACAAATCCACATCTTCTGCTCGCGAGAGTAAGACGGTAGTGCCTAACTTTTTCTCAATTTCATTGATAAGTAGCAGATAGCTATCGAGATGAGGTTGAACTGGCGCAGATTCCGCACCCACACAACGTTCGAGCAGAGCCTCTAGATCACCACTTTCGCCTTTTGCTTTTTGTGTCATTGCTTTAAGTGGTTTTTTTATCAACTTATAGCGATTGCTCTTAAGTTTGGGTTTTAACCACTTTTGCAGGATATCGTTACTTTCTTGGCGAGAATAAAGATTTGGTGTGGCAAGGCGACGGAATTGCAGGTGCAACAAAGCGTGAACAGCAAGTTCACTAAGCAGTTGATTCGCATCTGCGTTCGTTTTAGCTGGCTTAATACCTTGCATCACATTGATTATATTTATAAAGGAATGGTGCCGAGAGAGGGACTCGAACCCTCACACCATAGGCGCTAGCACCTCATGCTAGTGTGTCTACCAATTTCACCATCTCGGCACAGGATGTCGAAGCAGAGCTTCTTTTTGACGCGGTTCATTTCAAACCGAAGCGAATTATAACTAAAAATGCGTGGAAGGCGAGTGTTTCCTTTACATAAATTAGTGTTTTTGGTTCGTTTGCGTATTTATTGTCCATCTAAGGGCCAAAACTCATCATTATCCCTATTTAGAGTAGTGATAAGCGCAGGAAATGCGCGCATTGGTTAAATTATGGACGCTTGAACGTTTGCGTAAATAAATGTGATGAATATCTCTTTTTGTTGGCTATACTAGCGACCCGTTTAAGCGGGAAATAGGGTTTATCGTTCATAACCCTTACCCATACAAGCCGTCACATGGAAACAAATCGCCCAATAGTTTGGCCATTTGAGTGAATGACCCCAAGGACCGGACCAGCTGACTTTTGAAAGCTTGTATAAGGTAAAAAAGATGTCGAACTATTCGTTCAATTTCATTCGTGAGTCATGGTGTCAATCGTCACCACTTCATACCCCTCCTTCTTTTGCTGCGTTTTTCAGCTCCTCTTTCATTTTTAATTTTTAAGTAGGTCGTTACTCATGAATATTTTGTTGAGTCTATTAGGTGTCGCAGCACTGATCGGTTGCGCGTTTTTGTTGTCGGAAAGCCGACGTTCAATTAACTGGAAAACGGTATTTAGAGCGTTGCTGCTGCAAGTGGGATTTGCAGCTCTGGTTCTCTACTTTCCTTGGGGGCAAGCAGCGCTAGCTGGGCTAAGTAATGCGGTTTCAGGATTACTGGGTTTCGCCGATGAAGGGATCGCTTTCTTGTTTGGTGATTTGGCTTCTTCTGGCTTCATCTTTGCCGTTCGCGTTCTTCCTATCATCATCTTCTTTAGTGCTCTTATCTCTGCCCTGTATTACTTGGGTATCATGCAAAAAGTGATTCAAGTTATTGGTGGTGGCATCCAGAAATTCTTGGGTACCAGCAAAGCCGAGTCTCTTGTTGCAACGGGCAATATCTTCCTTTCTCAAGGTGAGTCGCCATTGCTGATTCGTCCTTTCCTCTCGAGCATGACACGTTCAGAACTGTTTGCGGTGATGGCAGGCGGTATGGCATCGGTTGCGGGTAGTGTACTCGGTGGCTATGCTGGTTTAGGTGTTGAGCTGAAATATTTGATTGCAGCGAGTTTTATGGCGGCACCAGGCAGCTTGTTGATGGCAAAAATCATCGTGCCTGAGCGTGCAACGCCAAGCGACTATACCAACATTGAACTCGATAAATCTGACCAAAGCAACGTGATTGACGCACTGGCAAGTGGTGCGATGGGCGGCATGAAAGTGGCTGTTGCGGTGGGCACTATGCTGATTGCGTTTGTCAGTGTTATTGCCATGGTAAACACGGGTTTAGAAAACTTGGGCGAGCTATTTGGTTTCACTGGCGTCACGTTGCAAGCGATTTTTGGCTACCTATTCTCTCCATTGGCGTGGTTGATCGGTATCCCTTCAAATGAAGTGCTCGCAGCGGGTTCTTACATTGGCCAGAAGATTGTGATGAATGAGTTTGTGGCGTTCATTGACTTTGTGGAACACAAAGCGTTGTTGTCAGAGCACAGCCAAGTGATCATCACGTTTGCTTTGTGTGGTTTTGCTAACATTGGTTCGATTGCGATTCAGTTGGGCTCCATCGGTGTGATGGCACCAGAGCGTCGCAGTGACGTAGCAAACATGGGCCTTAAAGCGGTTGCTGCTGGTACATTAGCCAACCTAATGAGTGCATGTTTAGCTGGGATTTTTATCTCCCTATAATTCAGACAGCCTCAGCAGACTTCTTCTTTGCTAGCGAGAAGAAATGCTAAATGAGAATAAAAATGCCCTGTGAGAACAGGGCATTTTTTTATGCGCTAGATTTACAAAGATTAGGGTTGAGCTGGCTTATCGGCAATCAAACCGTAAGGCATTGAGGAAAAGACTTTCGGGTTGTGTTGCAGGGTGGGGGCTTCATTCACGCGCTGCCAATCGAGCAACATAATGGCTAGCACGTTACGGTGTTCGCCTGACTCTAACTCAAAATCACCGGATACTGAAGGGATCATACCGCGTTCAGGGTCGATTGAAGCTTGAATGGCTTGGCGTGTTTTTTCCACAACCGGATCATCTTCTAATCCTGCGAGCAAAAAGCTGATCCCGACTTCTGCGATGATGTCTTCTTTGGCTCGAATTAATATGGTGTCAATGTGTTCACGGAAATAGTCAAAGATCCATTGATGCTGCTTCTCATCCACTTGATGCTGATAGTACTCTGAATCAGCGAAGATAATATGGGTCATTCCGTAGAGCTTGTTGCCGTATTGTTGGCCATTGAGCTGCTTATCTTTTGCATCCGGATAGGTTTGGCGGAAGGCATCAATAAACGCTTGCACGACGTCTTGCTCTCCAAGCTGTTTAAGCCAATAAACTTGATTGGCCAGCTGAGCCGCCCACGCTTCAATCATTTCCGGATTGGTGGCGTATTTTTTAAAGTCGTAGCGGCGGATCACTTCACGTAACCTGGCGTCTTGTTTGTGCTCTAAACCATATTCGTTGGCACGAGCCATCGAGCCAAGCAGATCCACACCAAGATACAGATACTCAGGCATGTGTTTTGTCGCGGTATAGCGGCGTACACTTCGTTCATCAGTATCATCAAGATAGCTTGCAATACGCTTTTCAGAATAAAGAATGATTTGCTCGGGCGTATACACTTCAGCAGCAAAGCGATTTAAGCGGCTTGCGACTCTCGCCATATCACTCCAAACGGCAGCGGAATATTTGGGGTCGAGCGTTTGGCGATACATACGCAATCCATAATGACCTTCTTTAAACGGTGACAAGGTATAGAGTTGCTGCTCGTAAGTGCTTTTAATCAGTGAGGCTGATTGTTGGTAAGTGGGTTTGCTGCTTTCTTCACTGGCAAAGGCAGAGATGCCGATGCCTAGAGAGAGCAGGGTAACTAGTATCCGTGTGGCGATATTCATGACTGAGTCCCATATCAAGATGATAAATCGAAAGGTATCAGTTATTGCCGCTGTTTATGTAAGCGTCAGGTCAAATGGCGGTAGGAATTATCTGGCGAAAGGTGAGATTTATCCGCTCCGATTTGGTTTTAGCGGTTTTGGGTACACAATGTCGCCAATAATGCTGAGTGCTGCCTGCCATGATCAACAACGAGCCGCTGGTCAGTTCGAACTCGATTTTCTCTTTGGTAATGAGGTGTTGCAGAACGAAGCGACGGCTTTCTCCCAAATTGACGGAGGCGATGACGGGATTGCGGCCCAGTTCTGGTTCATCATCCTGATGCCAGCCCATAGAGTCTTGTCCATTGCGGTAGAGGTTCGCCAATACCGAGTTGAATAAATGGCCGGAGGCATTCTCGCAACGCGCTTTTAGATCGAGTAACGTGGGTGTCCAAGGCAGAGGTTGCATGGTCAAGCCTGAATAAGTGTAAGCCGCGTCACCACACCATGCTTGAAGGCGAGGTTGTAGGACTTGGCGGCCAAACATTTGAATGGCTTTCTGCTCCCACGGAAGTTCATGCTTTAACTGAGTAAAGTATGTTTCGGCTTGATCTTGAGAAAGAAATGTCGGCCACCACAGCAACTGGCCATCGGTTATGGTCAGCCAATCGGGTGAATCAAACAAAAACAGCGAAGATGACATACACTTACCTGAAAAGAGACGAAATATTGCTTACCTATAAATACAAGATTGGTTTATTCTTATACGTATATTAACTTTTTTAACAATAATAACGATTTATTATTTTCTTGTCCTACGTTGTAGGCGTTGATCTGGGGATTGAATGAAGTATACGTTTGGAAAGCGATGGAGTGTTAACTTATTGTTTCTCCTGTTCATCACTCTTTCCGTCGGCATTGTCGAACTGCTCCATCATGAGCAGAAAAAAGTGCGCCAAGAGTATTTCCAGCGAGAAGCAAAAGATCAGCTATCCACCATTCGTTCGAAGTTGGAAGCGGCGATTGTGTCGGACATCTACATCGTAAGCAGCCTAGCAACGCTCATTTCTCTTCATCCAAATAGCAACAAGCAAGCACTTGACCAAGCTTCTGAGAAAATTCTGCGTAAAGGGAAACATTTACGCGTTATAGGCCTCGCCAGAGATGACGTGGTGAATTATGTCTATCCATGGGTCGGAAATGAGGGTGTTCTAGGACTGGACTACAAAAAAGAACCAGCACAGTGGGAATCGATCGTTAAAGCGAAAACCATTGAAGAAATTTTTATTGCTGGCCCGATGGAGTTAGTTCAAGGAGGCAAGGCGCTGGTGGCTCGTGTGCCTATCTTTAGCGATCCCCCGCTTAATTCACAATACTGGGGTGTGTGCAGTGCCGTACTGAATTTTGATTCGCTATTGATGGACGTCGGATTTGCCAGTTTTGCTTATCAATACCGAGTCGCGATAAAAGGTTTGGATAGTGAAGCCGAGAAAGGAGCGATGATTTACGGTGATGAAGCGACGTTCAACGATGCATTTGTCAAAGAGCGTGTGAGCTTTCCTTACGGAGGGTGGGTGTTGGCCGTGGCCGATGATGGGCGCTATGCCGCGTTAATGCCTTGGTATCAAACACAAATTGTGCGTTTGATTGGTTACCCCACCGCATTATTGCTTTGTCTGGTGTTTCTCGCCATTTATCGTCTCTATACGATGGCACATAGCCGCTCTTTGCATGATGAGCTGACGGGGTTGCCGAACCGACGTTACTTTATGTATTCCCTAGAGCACCATTTTGAACACGCCAAGAAACAAGGCCGTGATGATACCTTTGCCGTCATTAACCTCGATCTCGACCGCTTTAAACAGATCAATGATACTCATGGGCATGCAGCTGGCGACAAAGTACTGATTGCTTGTGCCGAAAGGTTGAAGAGCACTTTGCGCTCGACCGACTTAGTAGCACGCATTGGTGGTGATGAGTTTTTGGTACTCTCTGCAAGAATGACGCATGAAAAAGACATGGAAATCTTGCTCAATAAACTCAAAGCGGCGCTTTGCTCTATGCCCATTGTGTATGAAGGTGAGTTGATCTATTTGCACATCAGCATTGGTTACTGCTTGTTCCACCATGAGATGAAAGATTCTGAAGAGATGCTCAAACAAGCCGACCAACGTATGTATAACGAGAAGAAAGCCAACAAAATGCGTTTTGCCGCCATTGGCTAGCGTGAGGATGAGCATTAAGCGTCGCCCAAAGCACACCATTCGTGTTGCTAACAAAAAGAAACAACAAAGGCCCAACAGGGCCTTTGTTATTTTTGTACAGCGGTGCTGTGTTTGCCTTGGAAGGCTAGAGTTTAAATTCGTGAAGTTTACCTTGGACTCGATGTACTTCTGCTTGGTAACCGTTGACGATTTCGTTGAGGTTGTTCGCATGGCTACCGGTGCGATGTGCAATATCGGCCAAAACATCGACATCTTTGTCGATCGCCTCACTGGCTTTAGACTGCTCAATGGTGGCGTTGGCAATACTACTGATGTGTTGATTGACCTGCTCGATAGCCGATTCCAGCTTTTCGACACTCTGTTTCACGACATCGACAGAATGGAAAGTTTCATCACTGGCCTGTTTGCTCTTCGCCATGTTATCCACCGCAGATTTGGTGTTGTCACGAATTTTATCCAGCAGTTTACTGATGCTCTCTGTTGCTTCTTGGCTACGTTGAGCAAGATCTCTGACTTCAGATGAGACAACCGCGAAACCACGGCCATGTTCTCCTGCTCGGGCGGCTTCAATCGCAGCATTGAGCGCCAAGAGGTTGGTTTGTTCGGATACGGCGTTGATGGTCGCGACGATTTGCCCAATGCTTTGTGTATCGCTTTCTAACTCATGCATGCAATGCTGCGTGGCGTCGATTTGCGCTAGCAAGCTTTTTACCGAATTAAATGAAAGTGTACTTTGGCTTTGGCACTCCAATACTTGCTGGTTCATATTGTCTGTGTCTTCGGTTGCACGCTCGGCTGAGTGGGCAATTTCAACACTGGATTGAGACAGTTCGGTCATTGCGGTGGCGATATTGTCACATTTTGCGATGGTTTCTTGGCCGCTTGAGTCGAGTTCTCCGGAAGTTGCGATGATTTGGTTTAGACGTTCTGTGCTGTGATCATTGGTCTCTTTGACATCTTGAATCAAATGACGAATCGCGTGGTTAAGTTGGTTAATGCTCGCCGCAATAGAGGCAATTTCGTCACGGCCCGTTTGGTCAAGATCGACGGAGAGATCGCAACGTTTAGCCATCTCAGACAACTTGTTTGTTAAGGAGCCAACGCGGCTTCTCAAGTTGGTGACGGTCGCGATAACGATCCACGCAAACAGGAAAGAAAGCACAGCGGCGCCGATGGTGAGAACATTACGGGTCATGATGGCGCTGGCCGCGCGTTGTTCTGAAAGGGTGTTCATTTCACCTTGTAACAGATTGCGGACTTGGTTAATCAAGGTAATGCGTTCTGTTGCGAGTTTAAACCATTCTTGTGACGTTGGACCGTTGATGGCATCGAGCTGCTCAGATTGAGACAGGAAGCTCTTTTGGATGCTTTCCACTTGCTGCCAAACTTGGTTGCGCTCTTGGTTTTGCAGCTGTTGCTTGAATTGTGGGGGAAGCTCAAGCATCGCGCTGCGCTTCGCATAGTCACCGGAGCTGATGTAGCCTTGGATATTGGCATACAGAACCGGGGTTGCTTGGCCGCGTGCAAACACACCGTTAAGTGCGCCGCGTACCTGACCTGCTCGCTCCTTCATTATGATGATCGATACAAGAGATTCGCCAAGTGCACCAAGCTGGTAGTTACCCACTTGTGACAGCATTAAGCGGCTGTTATCGATCGCCAGTTGATTGAGGTTGGAGTAATAACCGAATGGCGCAATGGTTGGTGCAAGTTTGTCGACTCCGGCTCGGACGTTGTTCAGTTGGCTTAGTTGCTGAGTGATGTCGCTGACCAACATATTGACGAAGGTACTATTTAGCAACTCGGGTTTGTAGCTGCGCAACGCGGCGATCGCTTGGTCTGCTTTTCCTCTTTGCTGCCCTAAGGCGGCGACTTGGTCTGGATTGCCTTTGCTGCCTAACACACCAGCGGTGAGTCCCCGTTCTACCGCTAAATTATGGGCTAGGTTGTCAAACAAGATCACCATCTGAATAGCTTCTCTGTCCACTTCTGACATCTTAGCCTGACGATTGAAATCAAGGATGGTATTGCCAGCTAAGAAAATGGAAATCAGTAAAGGAACTCCAGCCACAATACTCACGATGATATAGAGTTGGAACCGACGTAAAAGCGAATGCATAAAACCTCTCAAAGTCATACGAATCTGCGACGTACGACACGCTTATATTAAGAATTTCTAAACAAGTATAGAGTGAGATCACGCGCATGATGGATGGTAAAGTGAGATAACGTTGAGTGAATCACACAAATTTTAATCGGATTTATATCAAGCGTTTAAAACGTAACCACAGAGAATAATGCGTTATTGATAATGAAATTGTTAGCATATTGGTCTGCGGTTGCATTATGCAAATGCAATATGCAATTTTGTGTGTATAAATACGTCGATTTGATACGGAATTCGTGATTTTATGCCCATATTAAACTTGGCACGTATTCTGCTTTAGTTAAGGTGACCCTTATTAAGCCGAGGGTCACCTAGCCAACTGACGTTGTTAGTGAATAATGACTTGTTCACACATATATACGGCCAAACACCTGATTGTGTTTGGCCTTTTTTTATTCCTCTTCAGAACATTTGGCATAACAGCTTGGCTGCCTTGGACAGACAGCGCCACGAGAACAAATAAGACGAGCAGGGGCTTCGATTCCTCGTTCAATCCATTTGATGTTCAATATTTTTGCGATGGTCTTGAGGTCTTTTCGCATGTGGAAAGGAATCTCAGCACTTCCGCCTTGTTTGACACATAGGCGTTTCAGTTCTTCCGCAATCTCGAGTGCATCGCCACCTTGGGCATTAATCGCAGGGTTAAGGTCGATGCCGGCGCACAACACCCGGTTATTGCCTGCAGGGTCCATCACGTTAATGGATTCACAGCAATATAGCCTTGGCTCATTGCCCACGTTTAAGATGGAAAGTTGTGCAGAACTGCCATTACGTGGTTCAGATAGGCGGCGAAATACCGCCCAATGCTGGCATGGATCGTTAACCGTTCGCATGTTTCCCCAAGGCAGAGGGATGCCATTGCCACGATAAACCGCTTTTAACTTGCCCGGGCCATAAGCATCAAAATAGTGCCAGTGAGGATAGGGTGACACCACCGTCATACGTCGCATGGCGACAGAAGGTGACACGCCCGCTTTCTGATGCACATCGATTTCGTAACCTGAGCGATCAAGCAATTGGCGGAAAGGCACTTTAGGACAAAGGAGTGCACCAGCAAAAAAACTGGATTCAAAATCTCGCCAAGCTTGCAGAATGTCTTGTGAATTGAGCTCAGAGGTCGGGTTAAAATCGTCATTCTGATCCCAGTTATTTTGGTGACCAATGGAAAGCACGTTTTTCACGTTGTCTGAGCTGTGCAAAATTCGATGACCAATGTACACCGCCAAGTCGTATTTCAAGCGGGTTGGGTACTCTTTCATCAGATTGTTGAGGTAGATAGTGCCCGGTGGCTCCATAAAAGAGGTGACGAGTTGTTTGGCGTTAACGCCAAGTTCGTCCACCACATCTTTCGGCGTGCGATTGATCCAACGGATGTCCAAGCCAAGGCTTTTCGCAATGTCGATAAGGTCTTCTGCCGATAAATTGAGGCGTTTCTTGCCAACCTCTTCCGCGGCTCTTTCCAAATCTGGGAAATGGTTTTGGTTAGCTTCTTGGTGAGCACGGATCAATAAGTGGGCAAATTGTCGTCCTGTAATGCCCGTTTGTGACAGCATTTCGGGAATGGCGATTTGTAAAATGTCGTTGGAGAAAAGAAAGCTGGGCTCTAACGCCATCCCATTTAAGCCACCACGATTGCCTTTGTTGGGGGTAATCGCTTCTAGCTCGGGTTCATCGTCGAGAAACCAAGCGGGATCTTTTTGAAAAACTTCAGCAATAACTTCTAGCATATCGATGCTTGGAACGCGTTTTCCCCGTTCGATCATAGATAGGTAGGAAACCGAAGGCGCGTATTCAGGGTTAATACGGATACAGCGCGCAGAAAGGTCTTCCATTGTTAAGTGGTTATTTTTCCGCAAATTTCTAATTTTTGTCCCCAGAAAATGCGATTGGCGAATCAAGCTTTTTGACACAGACATTTTGTAAAATTCACACTGTAAAATTTTTGTTGTGAAATTGTAGTAAAAAATTCGCTAGTCTACATACTAAGAGAGCAAGGAAAAGAACCTTCAACTTCACAAATTTGCTTGCAACTAAAACGTAAGTTTGAAGTATGTGCTCTAAAACAAAATTGTTGTGTGTTATCCAAGAGGACAAGACGATGAATATGCTGACATTCGATAAAAATGAAAACCAACAACAACGCCCATTTATCGCTGAAGCTGTATTTGCCGTCGAAGCGGTAAATTCTAATCAGCAAGATGAAAAACAACAAAAAGCGAAACAGCTTCTCGACAGAATGTTTCCGCTAGAATCTGGCTCACATCAAGACGTAACCAGCTATGTGATCGATTATCGCCACCTGATGGCATATTTTGCAGATGGTTCCCACAGTGGCCTTCAAGCTCCAAAACATTTTGTCGCTTTCACCGGTGAGAAGGAAGATCCTTGCTCTATCTTGCTACGCGATGAATCAGGCAGCCACATTGAAGTGATGCTGGGTTGCCACAAAGGCACAGGAAGTGTGGAACTTGTTGATATCGATGATATTCAATTGGAAACGCGCACGACCTTTAGCCCTGAATTAACGGGTGATGCACCAACGGCAATGCGTCATTGGATCAGTCTAGTGAAAGGCGATGTGAATGGTAAGCCAATGGCAAGCAGTGAAGATAAAGAATATACCGCGAAAAGTGGTGAAGATTATGTACTGAGTTACTGCTATAGCATCTAAATAAACACACAACTCAAGCCCCGAGCATCTCTGTTTATTCTCGGGGCTTTGTTGTTTGTGTTGACGTTGTTTGTTGGCCGTTATCGCTTTTGAGCGCTCAGCATGCAGTATGCCTTTCTGCGGGGACTCGAAGTCTTCTCGCTGCTTTTCTTGCCGTCTTTACAGTGGCATCACTCGGTTACGACCAAGTTGCTTCGCTTCATAAAGCAGTTTGTCTGCACGTTCGATCAACGATTCTGAAGTTTCGTCTGGCTTCAACTCGGCAACACCAAATGAAGCACTGATGTTTTCCACTTGCTGGCCAGAGCGTTTATCTTTGACTTTCAGTTTTTCGATAGTGCGGCGAAGTGACTCAGCGTATTGACGAGCAATGCGCAGAGATTTATTAGGCACAATCAACGCAAACTCTTCTCCGCCAAATCGATACGCTGCAATGCCTTCACGGCAACTTGTTTGCAGTCGTTTGGCAATCGCGCGAATCACCGAATCGCCAAACAGGTGGCCATAGTTGTCGTTGAAGGTTTTAAAATGATCGATGTCGAGCAAGATAAGGCTTAGATTTTGCTGGGCATTCACGAGTGCCTTGAGATCACTATCGAACGCGCGGCGATTGTAAAGCGTGGATAGTCCATCAAAGAGAGCGTCTCTTTGCACTTCCGCTAACTGCTCTTTCAAGCGAGAGATTTCGTTGCTCGCGTTATTGAGTTGGCTAGTGAGGAAACGGGTGGAGTGGCGGATCTCGCGTGACTCTGTCACCAGTTCACGTATAACGCCCATCACTTCTTCAATGCTCAAGCCTTCATCTTCGACTTTCTCTAACTTGCTGAAATTTTTATCAACGAGGGTCGAAAAAGAGGAAGTGTCCGCGATGGTATCCGTCATGGAGCTCGCAACCTCGAGCAACAACACTTCAATGTTGCTTCTCAGGTCCTTCATGCTGGTTTCCGCTTTGCTTGCTACGTAGTTGTTGTAGAGCTGCTCGTTAGTCGCGGGTGGGCAGATACCGTAGTTTTCTAAAACGGTATCCATTTCCTGGTTGAGTTGAGGAATGGTGTTGTCCACGTAGGTATACCAAAGGGCATAGTTTGCGGGTGTGGCAGCTACGTGATTCTTAATCATCAAAGGTACCGCTTTTTTCAAATTAGCGGTGGATTTCTTAAAGTCGTCGCTTGTCATTCTAATTATGCTTTTAACGAGAGCTAACAATCATATAGCTAAGAGTAGCGGAACAATGATTGTAGTGCTTTAATTTTTATCATTTTTGAGCAGGAATTATTAAAAAAAACCATGCAGCAATCAATATCTTTAATGACTGGTATGCGATCTATTGAATTGTAATTTGAAAGGGAAGTGTTCCGCAGGGAAGTGAGAAAGATGGTGTTGAAACAACTGCCTTACCTCTCGCGGAACAAATTTTGGGGGAATAAATGTGCAACAGAGTGAATTGCAATGGATGGAACCTTAAACCAGATAATTTGTAAAATCCAGTTTGAAATCACAGTTTGTAGGTATGAGACGAATTGAAAAGAAAATGAGGGACACAAAATGTGCCCCTCATTGGAGAATAAACAGAAAACCGACCTTGTTATTGGAACAGGGTTAAATACTCGCCGTAACCCATTTTCTCCATTTGAGCCACAGGAATGAATTTCATGGCCGCTGAATTCATACAATAACGCAATCCGGTTGGTGCGGGTCCATCGTCAAAGACATGGCCTAAGTGCGAATCCGCAAACTTGCTTCGCACTTCTGTGCGTGGGTAAAGCAGTTTGTAGTCGGTTTTGGTGACAATGTAAGCCGAGCTAATCGGTTTGGTAAAACTTGGCCAACCTGTACCGGATTTATACTTGTCCGTTGAAGAAAAGAGTGGCTCACCAGAGACAATATCAACATAGATACCCGCCTCTTTGTTATCCCAATATTCGTTGTTAAAGGGTCTTTCAGTGCCTTCTTTCTGTGTGACGTAATATTGTAAATCTGTTAGTTGTGCTTTGATCTCTTTGTCTGATGGGCGCGAGTAGGTTTTGGCGTTTTTCGTCAGTGCCTTCTCATCAATCAACTGACGCAGTGTTTTGGGTTGCTCAATGCGATCATCACCAAAGACTTTATCGAGATACTGGTCACGACCAGAGGCGTGGCGGTAATACTTGTATTTCAAGCTACTTTTTTTGTAGTAGTCCTGATGGTATTGCTCCGCGGGATAAAACGCTGTGTACTCAATCAATTCCGTTTTAATTGGTTTTGGGTAGATCTTCGCCTCATCGACTTCTTTAAGAAACCGCTCCGCAATCTGTTTTTGCTCGGCAGTATGATAAAAAATAGCGGGGCGATATTGTGGACCTCGATCGACAAATGAGCCTTTATCGTCGGTAGGGTCAATATGGCGTAGGAAGTAATCTAACACCGCTTCATAGCTGACAACGTTGGGATCGTAGCGGAATTGAATTACTTCAATGTGACCCGTTTTACCCGAGGAGACTTGTCGATAAGTCGGATTCGCCATCTCGCCACCCGAATAACCAGACACCACATCATACACCCCATTCAGTTTTTCAAGGTCTGATTCAGTACACCAGAAACAACCACCAGCTAACGTTGCTACTGGCAAGGATGCCAAGTTTGGTGCGGTTTTGTCCATGGTATCGGCAACGCCGACTTTGGCGAGCAGAGTGAACATAAGTGGCAGCGCAATGGCTGCGGAAATGAGTAATTTGCTGAGTTTTTTCATTACTACCTCAATGGAATTTATTGAGAACATACGTAACAAGAAAGGCCAAAGGACAAAAAAATTTCCTAGAAATGCAATTTTCCGTTGCTATCCGGTTTTAGCTGGCTAGAGTAGAGCCACTAATGGTCAATGTTGAGAATAGAAACCATGCAAGCAGAAGTTAAGTGGGTAGAAGATTTTAAATTTTTGGGTACCTCGCAGTCAGGACATTCCGTTGTTATGGACGGAAATGGTGGTGCAACGGCGCCAAGCCCTATGGAAATGGTGCTAATGGCCGCGGGCGGTTGTAGCTCTGTTGATGTGGTAGACGGTCTGAAGACGGCAGGTCAAAAAGTGAGTTCTGTGAACGCAAAACTGACCACTGAACGTCGCGAAACCGCCCCACGTATTTTTACCGCAGTGAACATCCATTTCGTCGTTTCGGGTGAACAACTTGATGAAGCGATCGTGGCAAAAGTGACGGCGGATTCTCTCGAAAAATATTGTTCTGTGTGCTTGATGCTCGGTGCCGGTGTCGAAATGACGCACAGCTGGGAAATCGTTTAAATCCAAACGACCCAAATAACTCGTTAAAGCGGAAGAGAAAAGTGAAGGCTTTTCTCTTTTTTATTTTTGACTTCTGGTTAGGATGGATGAGTATTTTTCGTCACTTAGGATGAGGTGTATCCGATGACTGAATTTGAAAAAATGAATTCCGGGCAAATCTTTGATGGCGCGGATGCGGAAATTGATGCGATTCGCAATCGTGCTGCGGTGTTATTGAAAGAGATCAACGCAGCAACGGAAACAGAACAACGCATCACACTGCAAAAACAGCTCTTTGCCAGCATGGGCAACAGTTATATCCAGCCACCATTTATGTGTGAATTTGGCAAAACCATCTCTATTGGTGAGGAAACGTTCATCAACATGAATGTTGTGATGTTGGATGGGGCGCACATTACGATCGGCAGTCACGTGTTAATTGGCCCGAGTTGCCAGTTTTATACCGCTTCTCATTCCCTTGATTACCGAAGCCGACGCCAGTGGGAAACCTTCTGCAAACCGATTGTCGTAGAAGATGATGTTTGGATTGGTGGAAATTGCGTTATCAATCAGGGGGTCACCATTGGAGCTCGTTCCGTCATCGCTGCAAATTCGGTCGTCAATCATGATGTCCCGCCAGACTGTTTGTATGGGGGCACCCCAGCGAAACTGATTCGACGGTTAGACAAGTAGCGCGAACACGTTATCGACACCCTTGATGCGAAAAACGCTCAGGCTGTTTGTTCGCTATCAATCCTTTGGCTCGTATTGCGCTAGATAGTGCTTGAGCGATTTGCTTGCGGTTGTCTCAAACTCTTCATCGTGCATACGCAGCGCTTGGATTCGGTCGAGGCGAAACTGACGGTAATCTTGGCGAAGTTCGCACCAGGCGACCAGCGTCCAAACCTTGCCCCAAA
The DNA here is from genome assembly GCF_028570825.1 of Vibrio sp. CCUG 15886. Taxonomy (NCBI): domain Bacteria; kingdom Pseudomonadati; phylum Pseudomonadota; class Gammaproteobacteria; order Vibrionales; family Vibrionaceae; genus Vibrio; species Vibrio sp. CCUG 15886. Next base: position 88,780 of record NZ_JAQQBT010000001.1, read on the forward strand.
AGAACTGGCCAAGAGGTTGGATTTTACGTTCAGTGATTTGGCCGTTTTCATCTTGATAATCGAGGCTGACTTTAAAGTGATGTTCAATCGCGTGTCGCAGCAGTTGTCCGCGCTTTGCGGTTTCGGAATGGGTATGAAACTCTGGCACAATGAGAGGAAAATCTTCCACTTGCTGTTTGAGTTTATCCGGCAGGACCGAAAGAATTTTGATGGAAGCGGAGCGCGACGCGTCGGCCAATTCTGCATCTGACCAAGCTCGCACCATTCGCATACCAAGTTCCAGTGCCATCATCTCTTTTCCAGTAAACATCAGCGGTGGCAGGTGAGAACCACTTTGGAGTAAGTAGCCAACGCCCGCTTCTCCTTGAATGGGAACACCAGAGTGAATCAGTGATTGAATGTCACGATAAATCGTCCGCTCGCTCACTTCCATTGTTTCGGCAAGTTGCTTGGCGGTGACTGCGTAACGCTTTGAGCGTAATAGGGTGAGCAGTTCAAATAGTCGTTCCGATTTACTCATGGTGTTCCTAAATTAAACAAACTGGGTTAAGTGATGCTTGTCGATTACTGAGTGCTGCATGAACTCATTTTGATCAACTGATGCTGCATCACTAATGATGGCTGTTCGATCAACCCCATCAATGGTTGGCAATCAGGGCAAGCCATAAACTGTTCACCAGCATTCTTGGCATCGTCCATTGTTTGCCAGTAAACAATGTCTGTCCAACGATTCGTGGTGCTGTCGTGACTTAGCGAGCGATAAAGAAAACCGGGCAGAGTAGCGATAAACCGATGGCTTTGTTTTGTCGCTGTAACGATGTCCTGCTCTGTTGCCCCTTCCACTAACGTGTAGCTTACTAACTCGATAACTTGTTCCATGAGAGATTCTCCTGTTGTGTGATAGTCGAACTCACATTACCTCTCATCGTTGTCAGAACGTGTCAGTAGCCGAATCCCAGTACGGTGCATCACTGCCCAGGTTTTCGTTGAGGAAGTCGATAAACATCCTAACTTTCAATGGCATGTGTTTGCGTTCTGGAAAAACAGCGTAGAGAAAATGTTGTGGCAACTGATACTCTGGCATGAGGTTGACGAGTTTTCTGTCACGTAACTCCTTGCCGATGATAAATGTCGGCATTTGCGCAATGCCAATGCCGGCAAGCAGTGCTCTTCGGATGGCTTCACTGTTGTTGACGATAAAATTGCCCTTAGGCAGAACTTTATATTCGTTACCTTGATTGAGAAAAAGCCACTCGTTACCACCGCGAAAATAGCTGTAGCGCAAGCAATTGTGCTGAGCGAGATCGTCAGGTTTGCTCGGTGAACCCATGCGAGAAACATAGTCTGGCGAGGCACACAACACGGTACGGCATGGCGCTAGACGCTTTGCGATAAGGTTTGAATCAGGGAGGTGACCAATACGAATGCCGAGATCGAAGCGGCCAGCCACGAGGTCGACCATCTGATCTTCCAACTGCAAATCGACTTCGACCTTAGGATAACGGCTCAAAAATTCACTGATCAGCGGGGCAACATGAAGCACACCAAAAGTCATCGGGGCGGTGATTTTAAGTCTTCCTCGTGGTTCACCTTGCAGTTCGGTAACGGCATCAACCCCTTGTCTGGCCAGATTGAGTGCTTGCGCCGCGTACTCGTAGTAACGTTCTCCCGCCTCCGTTAAGCTCAGCTTTCGAGTGGTACGATTCAACAAGCGGCTACCGAGTTTATCTTCGAGATGATTGATGCGTTTACTAACGGCGGATTTGGTTAAATGGAGCTGTTTGGCAGCAGAGGAAAAGCTACCGCATTCAACAACCGAGACAAAAATCGGCAAATCGGAGAATTGGCTATGCATAGGGCTCGTGATGAAAATGAAATTGTTGCCACTAAGGATACAATGTTTTTCTCTTTCTGGTGATTATCTTAAATAAAAAAACAATCTAAACTAGCGAAAAATGAGTTGGTTGTGGAAGTAAAACAATGAAATACGAATGGATCTGGTTTGATGCAGACGAAACCCTTTTTCACTTTGATGCCTTTAAAGGCATGCAATTGATGTTTGCCCGTAAAGGGGTGGATTTCACGCAAGAGGACTTTCAAGAGTATCAAACCGTCAACAAGCCACTTTGGGTAGACTACCAAGATGGCAAGATCACCGCAGAAGAGATCAAGCATCGACGTTTTGCTGATTGGGCGAAAAGACTCGACACCACGACTTTAGAGCTTAACTCTGCGTTTCTCGATGCCATGGCCGATATTTGTACTTTGCTGCCAGGTGCGCGAGAACTAATGGAAGCACTGCACGGCAAAGTGAAGATGGGCATCATCACCAATGGTTTTACTGAATTGCAGGCAGTACGTTTAGAGCGCACCGGAATGAGCGCCTATTTCGACAAAGTGGTGATCTCTGAACAGGTGGGCGTTGCCAAACCGGATTTCGCCATTTTTGACCACGCGCTGCAAGTGGCTGGATTACCATGCAAAAGCAAAATTCTGATGGTGGGCGACAACCTTCACTCTGACATTCTCGGCGGGCTGAATTTTGGTATTGAAACCTGTTGGTTGCAACACCCAGGTAGTCAGCCTGATGTAAAGATTGCTCCTCACTACACCGTGACATCACTGTCAGAGCTGAAAGCCATTCTTCAAGCGTAAGATCAAGCTTCTTTCCGAGCTTTTCCGGGGCTAATAAGAAACGCTTTCTTAAAGGCCCTTGAAAACGCCGCTTCCGAGCGATAACCCACCGATTCGGCGACTAAAGCTATGCTGTCTCCAGCCTTAATTTGGCTCCATGCAAGCTGCATGCGCCACCAGGTCAAATACTCGATGACCGTTGAACCACTGATCTGACGAAACGTGTTCGCGAGTGCGCTGCGCGACATAGCGCAGTGCTTGGCGAGAGATTCCAATGTCCAGTCATGCTGTGGCTGTTGATGAACCGCAGAAATGACATGACGCAGCTTGGGGTGGGCGTACAAAGAGAGCAGCCCTACTTGTTCGGGGTGCGAGTACAAGTAAGCCCTTAACGCGTTGATAAACAGCAGTTCGGCAAGCCTGCCGATGATCACATCCGACCCAGTCCCGTCTTGGTAACTTTCAGCAAGAATCATCGACATGATTGGTGTCAGCCATTTTTCACTTTCTTCTGCTTTGATGACGAAAACACAAGGCAAGGCTTGCAAAATGCCATGAATGCCAATGTGTTGAAACTCGACTTTAGCGCACAATAATCCGGTGGCGTTTGGATCTTGGCATTGCGCATAGCTGAGATGCTGCTGCTCGCCACTCAATGGCGTAATGGGGGCGAGGCTATGGTTGAGCTCTTTGGGGAAAATGACCAAGTCACCCGTGTTCAAGGTTTGTTGCATTACGTCAGGAACATCTAAACGACAGTCGCCTTTGGTCACCATATGGAAACTGGTGTGGGTGGCTTCGTCTTTGTTTATTACCCAGTTTCCACACACTTGGGCATTGTGATACACCTCAACGTCCAACCGCATATGTTGAATTAAATGAGAAAAGGGCTCCAAATTGTACTCCTGAGCATAATTTGTGGACGAGAAAGCATTCATCGTACAGAACAATTCCTTTACTGTTAACCCCGTTAAAACGAATTATTCCTGCATTTGCTGGTGGTAACTCCAAGGCAATCACACAAATTAAAACGCGATAAAACAACAGGGAGCTGACCTTTGCCATGCCAACTTCAGAATTGAAATCGACAAGCAGAAAAACAACGTTGAGTGACTTTATCTCGACCGCGAAAACCCCTTCAATTTTGAAACGCTCCATCAAGGTGGCGGCGATTGTCGGTACGGTATTAATGATGATCAATCACGGTGATGCATTGTTTGCGGGTCAGGTCGAAAGTGAGCGCGTACTAAAAATTTTGCTGACTTATATGGTGCCATTTTGTGTTTCTACCCAAGCCAGCGTGAGTGCAACATTGTCCATGCGAAAGAGTGCGTAACTGAATGAAATTTAGACTATTCCAAAAGAAATTAGAGCAAGACCAGATCATTATTGATCGCTCACGACTAGCAGAATTAGAAGCAACCGAAGCACGCTATCAGCAGTTTGTCCAAGATAATCCCTTGGCTTATGCGCAGCAAATTGTCACCAACGCGAGCAATGTGAATAAGGCGTCTGCCAATCGCATGACTTCTATTACGGAAAGCTCAGAGCTGGTGGGGTATTTCATTGAGCAATCTAACGATATTGAACGTTTGTCGGCAGATTCTTATCGCTCGGCAACGCAAACGGCAGACACTGCGTCACACGCCATTTTGAAGTTGCATAGTGTTATGGAGCAAATTCATGATTCGAAAGTGCAGATTTGTGAATTTACCAAATTGTTGAATTCGTTAGAGCAAAACAACCAAAATATCGGCAAATTGGTGGACTCCATCAAAGGTATTGCAGCACAAACCAACTTGTTGGCACTGAATGCGGCGATTGAGGCAGCACGCGCTGGTGAGCATGGACGAGGCTTTGCGGTGGTGGCAGACGAAGTACGCTCTTTGGCTAACACAGCAACGGAATCTGCCGACAGCATTAGCTTTGAGATGAAATCCATCATGGATATTTCTGCTCAGGTGATGGAAAAGCAGAAGGAAGTGGAGCAAGTCATCCACTACAGTGCAGAAATTGCAGAAAAAACCGTTAGCGATATGGAAAGCTTGGTGCTGATGTCTGGCGAAAGCCAACGCTCGGTGGCGAATGTGATTGAGAGTGTGCAAAAGCAGCTATCAGATTCACATACGATTCAAAGTAATATGCATCGTTTGGTTGAAGACACCAGAACGGCGTTATCTTTGTCGGGTTCTAACCATGAACTGGCGAAGCAAATTACTCAAGCACTGATTGACGTAAAATAATTTCCCCAACGGCGCAGGGACGCGCACTCCATCTCTCAGGATTTCACTTGTTTGACAAACGCATCCGATAAGGATTGAAACAAGCGGTCAATCGACGGTCTTTGCTCAATGTGTTGATACAACGGCGTATGTACATCGGCAAGGATCTCCGCGTTATGATTGCTCAGTTGATTACACAATTGAACGGGTTTGACTATCTCGGCCATATCGGCATCGATCAATAAACACGCTTGAGCAAGGATGATTTGTCCTCCTGATTTTTTCAGCAGCACACGTTGCGCAGTACCCACAATTTTTTGCCCAGCAATGTTGAGATTGTAGTCACCATCACAATAAGAACCCGGTGTGGCATGAACATCAGCCTCTAAGCCATATTGCTGAAAAAAGCCGCGCAGAGTATCACACAGCTTCAGATAGGCTGAGCGGATGTCATAGGCTTGATCTTGCGGCCAGTGGTAAAGGTGCGAGAGGTTAATAATGCCCGGCACCTGTGGCACGGGCGCTCCACCGGTTTTTCGTGCCGTCAGTTTCCAGCCAAGCTTAGCCAATTCAGCGCGCAAATGTTCGGTTTGTGGCCATTTATTACCCGCGGGCAGCACAAGCGTGGGGTGCTTTACTTGCCAGAGCAACAGCACTTGATCGAGTTCACCAGCCTGTACCTGCTTGATCAATGCCTCTTCCCGCTGGAACAGCGTTTCTGCATCGATACTGAGATAGCGAATTAATCGGTTTTTTGTAGCCACAATGTTCCTCACACCCATTACGACGACGATGAAAAAACCGCCCGTAGGCGGTTTAGTCTCGATCTTTCTGTTCTTAAACCAAGGCCAGTTTAAGACCTTCCGCCAATCGCGTCACGGCTTCTTTCAACTGTTCTGGCGTGGCATTGGTGAAGTTGAGACGCAGCGCGGCTTGCGCTTTTTGTCCAGCAGGGTAAAACACCGGGCTAGGGACCACCGCAACACCATTGCCGAGCAGTGATTTAGCCAGTGCGAACGTATCGCATTCTGGTAGCGTTACCCACACAAACATGCCGCCATCGACCGATTTCAACTGGCAGTTTTCAGGCAACTGCTTTTGCAGCGCCTCTGCCAACACTTGGTAGCGAGATTGGTAAAGCGTGCGGATTTTTTCCATATGCTCTGGGAATTTTTCATGCTCAAGCAAACCAAGCAGTAATGCTTGCATCGGCACGCTGGAATGAAGGTCGGCCCCTTGTTTTACTTTGATCAACGGTTCTAGGTAGCTGACTTTGCCTGTCACGATACCAATGCGTAGACCTGGGGAGGCGATCTTTGAAAACGAACGTAGCACAATCGAATCTTGCGGGCAGAAATCGGAAACCAGCGGCAGTGCTTCACCTTGGAAGCGAAGCTCACGGTATGGCGCATCTTCAATGAATGCCACTTTGTGTTCGATACACAGTTTGGCGACCTGTTTGCGCGTTTCGAGTGACCAACACACGCCCGTTGGGTTGTGAAAATCAGGTACGGCGTAGAACATTTTTGGCGAATGTTGCTTAAAACACGCTTCAAGTTCGTCAAGATTGGGCCCCGCTTCGGTTTGAGAAACCGTGGCAATGTTGGCACTAACAAGGCCAAACACTTGCATCGCACCAAGATAGCTTGGCGCTTCCATCACCACGGTGTCGCCCGGGTTAATATAAGCGCGAGCGATGAGGTCGAGCCCTTGCTGTGAACCGGTACACGCCATTGCCATGTGCGTTTCAGGCAGCGACATGTAGGTTTTTAGAAAGTTAAGCAGCGGGGCGTAACCCGCCGTGGCACCGTATTGGAATACTTGCGGCATTTCCGAGAGTTTTTCCAACGTCGGTTTCATTAACTCGATCGGAAAAGTCTGCTCATCAGGCAAACCACCCGCAAGAGAAATGACACTAGGATCGCTCGCAGCAGCGAGGATTTCGCGAATATAGGACGATTGAATTTGTTGTAACGAACGAGCGATTTCCATTGTGTTTCCTGTCTGTCTTTTATTTTGTTTATTCGACTGATAGTACATGGGGTTGAGTTTTGTGAAATGTCCATTTATGCTCTTGAATATGTCCATTTATGCTATTTTCGTTGATGAGCCAGCAGCACATATCCCGTATCAATGACGTTCTTTACTTCATTCATCAAGACATCAGTCGCGAACTGTCTGCCAAAGCACTGGCCGATGTGGCTGCTTACTCTGAGCAGCATTTTCATCGTGTGTTTAAACAGGTGGTTGGGGAGTCCATTCATCAATATATTCGGCGCACTAGAATGGAGTACGCAGCCAATCAATTGATGTTTGATACGCGCTCGTCGGTACTCGATATTGCCAACAAATGTGGCTTTAGCTCGGTCTCCTCGTTTAGCCGAGCGTTCAAAGCGACATTCTCAATGGCGCCCGGAGAGTGGCGTTATCACGATTTACACATCTCCGACAAACCCTATTTGAAGGATCCCGAGGTGGCTGCGGGTTATCATCGTGTGGCGAAACGTACCTTACCCGAACCGAAAATTACCGAAGTGCCTGAGCGGATGGCGGCGTATGTGCGCCATGTGGGGTATAACCGATCCATCAAAAATGCGTGGCTGATCCTCAAAGCGTGGGCAAACAGTGAAGGGCGCTCATTTGAGGTGCAATTTGGCTTGCACCATTCCAATCCAGCGTGGGTTGAGTTGGATAAGTGCCGTTATGTGGCGTGTATCGCGATAGATAAGCCTTTGAAATATCGGGGAGTGGTGAATCAAATGGTGATTCCAGGTGGTTTGCACGCGGTGTTTCGTCTGCATGGGGTGTATGGTGAATTGCTACCTCAAATTAGCATGGTACTGGAAAAATGGCTGCCAGCGTCAGGTTTCAAACTGCGCTCAACGCCCGCTTATGTACACTATCACAGCAATCATTTTGTCAATGAAAGTGAAGCGTTCGAGCTGGACTTTTATCTGCCTATCAGTTTTTTCTGAGGCGCTTTTCTGAGGACTGGTTCGCCGCGTGTTGTCCACGCGGCGCTCGTTTATTGTGCCGTGATTTTAATCGCTATGGACGCTCACCTGCCGCTAGGCGACGTTCGATATCTGCAACCACTTGTGGGAAGTCTGCAATGGTGTCGATGAGGTAATGCGGTGAGCTTTTGATTAGCTTTGCGCGCGCTTTTTCACGAGCGGCATTAAGCGTTGCTTCGTCTGCAGTTTGGTATTCTTCAAACGTCAGACCCGCTTCGTTACCAGAAAGCAGCAAACCAACGGTCCACATACTGGCGTTGTGACCTTCATCGATGCCCGGTGCGGCGTCATCCACTTTGATACACGCGTTAACGTCCGTTACATTCAGCTCAATCACGTTCTTCAGTGCCATAAATGGCGCAGGGCGACCACCTTGAGGCAGGTCATCCGTTGCTACTACGTAATCTGGTTTGTAGCCGTAATCCACTGCCACTGGAATCAGTACGTCCATCACTTCACGCGGGTAACCAGAACAAGAACCGATCTTGATGCCTTTATCTTTTAGACCGTTCACAACTTCAATCGCATTGAGAATTGGTTCGGCGTGATCAGCCACTTTTGCTTTTTGTAGCGGCATAAACGCTGCGTAGATAGCGTCGATGTCTTCGCTGGTCATTGAGCGACCAAACTTCTCATTCCAACGCTTATCAACTGCAGGAATACGACCCACAGCTTGGATGTGATCCCACTTACCAAGCCCCATTGGTTCGCGTGCTTCTTCAAGGTCGATATCGAAATCAAAGCCTTGTTTGAACGCTTCCACAAAGATACTGGTTGGCGCAAAAGAGCCAAAATCGACGATAGTGCCAGCCCAGTCAAAGATCACTGCTTGAATTGGTGAGTTGCTCATGTTGAATCCTTTTTCTTTTGTGCCAGAACGTTTACCTAAATGTTGGAACTGCGCTCTGGATAAATTGTTTTTTTGTCGATGTCTATCGACCCTAAAAGTAGTTAAAGTCTTTGCACACTTTGGCGATGGCTTGTTCGAAGATCGCCAACGCTTCTGTCAGTTGTTCGCGAGTGATGATCAGCGGTGGGCTGAGTTGAATCACATTGCCTTGAGATACCTTGAAGCTCACGCCATTGTTGAGGCATTGGTACAACACAGCTTCCGCTTCGTCATACGCGCGTGCTTTGCTTCCGTGGTCAGTGACCAGTTCAATGCCCCACAACATGCCGATGCCACGAACATCACCAATCACTGGGTATTTGGCTTTCATCTCTAGCAGCTTTTCACGCATGAACTGGCTGTCGGCTTTGGCTTTATCTAGCAAGCCGTCTTGCTCAATGGCTTCCATGGTTGCCAGTGCTGCAGCACAACCAATAGGGCTTTTCTCATGAGTGTAATGACCCATGGAGATTTGCTCGGCAGTGTTGTATTTGTCTTTGGTTACCATGGCTGCGATAGGCACTAAGCCTCCGCCCAAGCCTTTACCGATGCAGAGCATATCTGGCTCGATGTCGTAGGCTTGGTAGGTAAACCATTCTCCGCTGCGACCCATGCCATTCGGGATGTCGTCGATGATCAACATGACATTGTGTTTGTCACAGATTTCTCGAATGCGTTTCCAGTAGGCTTTGCTCGGCACTTGTACGTCGGTATTACGAACTGCTTCTGCGATAAACGCGCCCACGCCGCCTTCTTTCTCAATCACGTATTCGAGGTAATCGGCGTAATGCACATCACTGCCGTCCGCGACTGGGAAAGCACCACGGTAAGATACGGCTGGTGGGATGCGCTCAACACCTGCCATTAATGGTCCCATACCTTGGCGGAAACACGCTTCGCCGCCCACTGAGATGGCATCCAACGATGCGCCGTGGAAGGAATCCCACAGAGACACCACCTTGTAGTTGCCCGTGATGTGGCGCGCTAGTTTAAGTGCCATGCCAACCGCAGATGTGCCACCCGGAGCAAACAGCACGCGATTCAATTCGCCGCCACAGATTTGGGTGAGTTTTTCGGCACATTCAATCGCAGTTTCATTGGTAAAACGACGTGGTGAAAACGGCAGTTTGGCAATTTGCTCTTGCACGCGTTTAATCACATGCGGGTGAGCATAGCCCAACTGGTGGACGTTATTGCCATGGAAGTCCATGTACTTTTTGCCGGTAGCATCTTGGATGTAGATGCCTTCTGCTGCTTCCAAGGTATCTAAGCAAGGCGTCGACATGGCTTGATGAAGAAAGACCTCCGAATCACGCTTCAATAATGCTTGCGTGCGCTCGTCGTCCATCGATGCATTCCAAGCTTGGCGCGCTGGTGTCGTGTTGACATCGCCTTCGCAGCGGAAGTGGCTCGGTTTGATATTCTGAGTCATAACGCTCTCTCAATCAGGAGGCTGCTTTATGCAACTTGCCAGTACATTGCTTTTTCAATCGCACCGATTAAGCGCTCGATATCTGCTGGGTAAACTTCGCCAATGTTGCCGATACGGAAGCAATCTGCGTTCGACACCTTACCCGGATAAATCACAAAACCTTGCTCTTTCAAACGTGTGTAGAACGCTTTGAACTGGTAATCACTGTGCGTCGGAGAGTAGAAAGAAGTGATGATTGGCGAGTGAAGGTCATCACTCAGTAGCGGTTCGAAACCAAGAGAGCGCATACCTGCAACCAGTGTTTTCTGGTTAGTTTGGTAACGGTTATGGCGAGCCTCAATACCGCCTTCTTGTTCCAGCTCTAACAATGCTTGGCAGAAAGCGCGAACCGTGTGCGTAGGAGATGTGAAACGCCATTTGCCGTGGTTCACTTCCATGCAGTGCCACTGGTCGTAAAGATCAAGGCTCAAAGAACGCGCCTGACCTTGGCATTTTTCTAGCTCAGTTTGTTTCGCGATCACAAAGCCAAAGCCTGGTACACCCTGAATACATTTGTTTGCAGAGCTGATCATAAAATCGATGCCTAATTCTGCAATATCGATAGGAATGCCACCAAAGCTCGACATGGCATCGAGAATCACCACTTTGCCGTGCGCTTTTGCGACAGAAGCAAAGGCCTCAATTGGGTTCAGCATGCCTGTGGTAGTTTCACAGTGAACAATCGCCACGTGTGTGATTGCAGGATCCGATGCCAATGCAGTTTCCACCTCGTTCAAGTGTGGCTGTGATGTTTCGCCTGGGGAAACAACATGGCATGGAATATTTAAGTAATCAGCGATCTGGGCGATACGCGCACCGTAAGCGCCGTTGTCGACAACCAACAACTTTCCATCTTTGCCAATGGCGCTGCCTATCGTCGCTTCTACTGATGCGGTGCCGCTACCTTGCATTAGTACGCTGGTATAGCCGCTATGCTTTGTCGCCAGTTTTACAAGCTTAGTGCGGATCACTTCTACAATGTCTTTGTTGTATTCATCATCCCAAGTACACCAGTCTTTTAGCATGGCTTCACGTACGGTTTCAGAAGTAGATAAAGGACCTGGAGTCAGTAGTAGGTATTCGTTTTTCATCTCGATTTCCTTCAGAATAAATTAATTGGTCTACACCAGAAATTAGGCTCACTCTAACAAGGATGAAAAAGGGTCGTAAATAGCCATTCAGTGAATTTCATAAAACTTTCATATCCAAAATTCCACCGATCATTTGGTCGCCTATTTATCGATAATTTTCTCAAAACTGCCATTTAATGGTCATGATTTCGTCACAAAGGCTCAGTAGGGTGGTTATCGTCAACTGGTACAGACCAAATGAAAACTTAGCCAAATTAACTGGAGAAAATGATGAAAAACCGTTTGATGAAAGGATCGCTGGCTGCACTTGTCTCTCTTCTTGCTACCAATGCAATGGCTGCACAGGAAGTGACGGTTTACACCGCTTTCGAAACAGACATTCTTGCTAAATACAAGTCTGCGTTTGAGAAAGATAACCCAGATATCAAGATTAAGTGGGTTCGCGATTCAACCGGTATCATGACGGCGAAATTGCTGGCAGAAAAGAACAACCCTCAAGCGGAAGTGGTTTGGGGTCTTGCTGGCTCGTCAATGGCACTGCTTAAAGATGAAGGTCTTCTTAAGCCTTACACACCAAAAGGTTTGGAAGAGCTGCACGCGAACCTAAACGACCCTCAATCAAACCAAGCTTGGTTTGGTAACGATGCGTTCTTTAACGCAGTTTGTTTCAACGAAGCGGTAGCGAAACAACTTAACCTACCGAAACCAACGTCTTGGGAAGACCTAACAAAGCCGGTTTACAAAGGTCACATTGCAATGCCTAACCCAGCGTCTTCAGGTACTGGCTACATGCAGGTTTCTGCTTGGCTACAAAACATGGGTGAAGATCAGGCATGGAACTACATGCGTGACCTAGACAAAAACATTGCACACTACACACATTCTGGTTCTAAGCCATGCGTTCAAGCAGGTATGGGCGAAGTGGCTATCGGTATTTCGATGGCGAGTCGCGGCGCGAAGCTGAAAACACAAGGTGCACCACTTGCGGTTATCACACCTAAAGGCATTGGCTGGGAATCAGAAGCGGTTGGCCTAGTGAAAGAGTCTGATGCAGCGAAGCGCGTTGTCGACTGGTCAATCTCTAAAGCAGCAAATGAGCTCTACGTAGAAATGTACCCAGTGGTGGGTCACAAAGAAGTGAAAGCGACTGTGTCTAACTTCCCGAACGTTCAAGAAAATATGGCGAAGATGGATTTTGCGCAAATGGGTAGCAAACGTGCAGAAATCTTAGCGACATGGTCTGAGAAATTTGACGCGAAATCAGAGCCAAAGTCTTAATCGAATTTGCTTTGAGTTGAATACTGAAATCCACCTCGGTTGAGGTGGATTTTTTTGTCTGCGGCGCCAAGGCGAGGCTGTTTTTTTATCGTGTCGACGCTTTAGGTTCGATGCCATTCGTTTTACGGGTGCTCGCGGCGGAATGGATTCCGGATAGCTCGCTCAGGCTCGTCCGGAATGACGTGCTTTTTGATTATGGAAGTGTCGCGCTTTAAGTGTCATTCCCGATAGTGACGAAGGAGCGTGATCGGGAAACCATGACATTTGCTTGGTGTTGGGGTGAATTTTCATCTCGATAGAAATGGATTGTTTGTTATAGGCACCAAGGCAAGGTTGTCTTTTATCGTTTCGACGCTTTAGGTTCGATGTCATCCGTTGTATGGGTGCTCGCGGCGGAATGGATTCTGGATAGCTCGCTCAGGCTCGTCCGGAATGACGTGCTTTCTGATTATGGAAGTGTCGCGCTTTAAGTGTCATTGCCAATAGCGACGAAGGCGCGTGATCGGGGATCCATGGTATTTTCTAGCGCGAATGCGAAAGTTTACCACGATAGAAATGGATTGTTTGTTATCATCCACACCTAGGCGAGGCTGTCTTTTATCGTTTCGACGCTCATCCGTTATATGGGTGCTCGCGGCGGAATGGATTCCGGATAGCTCGCTCAGGCTCGTCCGGAATGACGTGCTTTCTGATTATGGAAGTGTCGTGCCTAAGTGTCATTCCCGATAGCGACGAAGGAGCGTGGTCGGGAAACCATGGTATTTGCTTGGTGTTGGGGCGAATTTTTCCCTCGATAGAAATAGATTTTTTTGTTTTCGGCACCAAGATGAGGCTGTTTTTTGATCGTGTCGACGCTTTAGGTTCGATGTCATCCGTTATATGGGTGCTCGCGGCGGAATGGATTCCGGATAGCTCGCTCACGCTCGTCCGGAATGATGAGTTCTTGGATAATGGAAGTGTCGCGCCTAAGTGTCATTCCCGATAGCGACGAAGGAGCGTGGTCGGGAAACCATGGTATTTGCTTGGTGTTGGGGCTTAAGTTGACCATAGTATCTTTAACGATGAGTCTTGTTAGGTCGACGCGGTGATCTCCCTTCATCTATTTGTCATCTTCTGGCTATAAATTTGTCATTGGAACGTAACACTCTAAAACTAAATTTGGTATATACCATTTGGAGTGTGTGTTATGTCAACTAACCAACCTTACCTAAATATTGAAAATGTTGTGAAGCAATTCGGTCAGTTCACGGCATTAAAGAATATCTCGCTGGCGATACAAAAAGGCGAGTTCGTTTGTTTCTTGGGCCCTTCTGGCTGCGGTAAAACCACTTTACTTCGTGCCATTGCAGGTTTAGACCTACCAACATCTGGTGCAATCTTTCAAAACGGTCAAGAGACCACATTCCTACCACCAGAGAAGCGCGATTTCGGCATCGTATTCCAATCTTATGCGCTGTTTCCGAATCTAACTGTGCAAGAGAACATTGCGGTGGGTTTGAAGAACCAAGGCATGTCGACCAAAGAAGCGTTAGAGACTGTGGAGATGTGGCTTGAGACCATTGGCCTGCCAACTTCCGGTGAGAAATTCCCGAACCAGCTTTCTGGTGGGCAGCAGCAGCGTGTTGCTTTGGCCCGCGCGTTGGCGTTGTCTCCAGGTCTACTGTTACTCGATGAGCCTTTGTCGGCGCTGGATGCAAAAGTGCGCGTTCACTTGCGTAATGAAATTTGCAAGCTTCAACGTAAGCTTGGCATCACCACCATTATGGTTACGCACGATCAGGACGAAGCCCTGTCGATGGCCAATCGCATCGTGGTGATGAACCATGGGGTGATTGAGCAAGTCGGCACACCTCAAGAGATCTACCAACAACCAGCAACGCGCTTTGTGGCCGAGTTTGTCGGCAGCATGAACTTTATTGAAACCTCCGTCGCAACGGATTCCCAAGTGCGTATTGCTGAGACCCTGATGCCAGCGCCAAGTCTGACCAATCGTAAGATCCAACGTGGCGACCGATTCGACCTTGCGGTGCGCCCTGAAAGCATCAAGTTCGTTGAAAACTACAACAACTCTTTACCGGTACGTGTTACCGCAACCGAGTTTCTGGGGGCGTTTTTCCGCATTGATTGTGTATTGCAAAACGACAGCGTAAGCCAAACCATCGTTGTGGATGTGCCTGTAGAAACAGTGCAGAAACTTACTATCAAGGCGGGCGATGTACGTTACATCCAGTTTGCGGAAGAAGGGTTACATGGTTACGCCGTGCCTTCGTTTGATAAAGCGCTAGCGGCGTAGGTGTAAACATGGATGCAAAGATAATGACAATGAATAGCCTCACCACACAAGACAAAGCGAAATCTTTACTCGGGCGCATCAGTCGTGACAACCTCGTGTTGTTTAGCTTGTTGGCCGGTTTATCGGTATTGATGGTGCTGTTCATCTTAATGCCGCTTTGGGCAATGTTGACCAAAAGCGTACAAAACAGCGATGGTGAGTTTGTTGGGTTAGCCAACTTTTTGACGTACTTTGCCTCTTCAAGCTTGTGGGTTTCCGTCGGCAACACCTTTACTTTGGGCGTGATTGTGACCTCGGTAGTGGGTGTGCTTGCGTTTGGTTATGCCTACGCGCTGACTCGTTCATGCATGCCGTTTAAAGGCTTATTTCAAATCCTAGGTACTGCGCCGATCCTTGCGCCTTCGTTGTTGCCAGCGATCAGTTTGATCTTCCTTTTTGGTAATCAAGGCATTGCCAAAGAAATGCTGTTAGGAAACTCGGTTTACGGCGTGATTGGTATCTCGATGGGTTTGATTTTCTGGACCTTCCCTCATGCATTGATGATTTTGACCACTTCGCTGCGCACTTCCGATGCCCGTTTGTATGAAGCCGCCCGCGCGCTGAAAACCTCACCCATCAAAACCTTCTTTATGGTGACGTTACCGGCGGCGAAATACGGTTTGATCAGTACCCTGATTGTTGTATTCACGTTGGTGATTACCGATTTTGGTGTGCCGAAAGTGATTGGTGGCAGCTACAACGTTCTGGCGACGGACATCTTCAAGCAAGTGGTGGGGCAACAAAACTTTGCTATGGGGGCGGTGACCAGCATTATGTTGCTATTCCCTGCGGTCATGGCGTTTGGTGCAGACCGCTGGGTACAGAAAAAACAAAAGAGCTTATTCGACACGCGTTCAGTGCCTTATCAGCCAGAACCTAACAAAGCGCGCGACAGCATCTGCTTGGTTTACTGCAGCATCATTTCTATCGCAGTGCTGGCAGTGCTTGGCATGGCGGTGTACGGTTCGTTAGTCACATTCTGGCCTTGGAACAAAGCGTTGACGCTCAACAACTACAACTTCGCTGAAATGAGCACGTACGGTTGGAGTCCATTCTTTAACTCGCTAACGCTGGCAGGTTGGACTGCGCTTATTGGTACAGCCATTATTTTCGTCGGTGCGTATTGCATTGAAAAAGGGCGTGCGTTTGGGCCAGTTCGTCAAGTGATGCAAATGCTCAGCGTGGTGCCAATGGCGGTTCCCGGTATGGTGCTTGGCTTGGGTTACATTTTTTATTTTAACGATGCGAACAATCCTTTGAACGTGCTTTATGGCACCATGGCATTCTTGGTGATTAACACCGTAGTGCACTATTACACGGTCGGCCATATGACAGCATTAACGGCGCTCAAGCAACTGCCTTCAGAAATCGAAGCCACAGCGGCATCGGTCAAGCTGCCACAGTATAAGCTCTTTTTTAAAGTGAGTTTGCCCGTGTGCTTTCCTGCGGTTTTGGATATTGCTAGCTACTTGTTTGTTAATGCATTAACCACCACTTCTGCGGTAGTATTCCTCTATTCGACGGATACCATTCCCGCGTCAGTATCGATTCTCAATATGGACGATGCAGGCCAAACGGGCGCAGCTGCTGCGATGGCCGTGATGATCATGATTGCAGCCGCGATTGCGAAGATCGTTCAGATGACGTTGGGGAAGTGGTTAGACAGTCGCACTCAGGCTTGGCGGAAAAGATAAGGACACCTCGTGCAGTACGTAAAAATTAAAGATTCGATTGTTGAACAGATTGAAGCGGGCATGTTAGCGCCAAGACAAAAGTTGCCAGCAGAGCGCAAATTGGCAGAGTCGTTTGATACCACACGAGTTACGCTACGCGAGGCGTTGTCTTTATTGGAAGCGGAAGGTCGAATCTATCGCGAAGACCGCCGAGGTTGGTTTATCTCGCCTGTACCGTTGCGTTACGACCCAACTCAAACACTGAATTTTACCAATATGGCGTTAGCGCAGAATCGAGTGCCGAAAACACAACTGCTCGGCGCAAAAGCGATTTTAGCTAACAAAGTGGCGGCTCGCTTACTTAACCTTCAGCCATTTTCTGATGTGTTCCGTGTTGATCGTGTGCGTTATCTTGAAGACCGCCCGGTGGTGTACGTAACAAATTACGTTCGCCCTGAGTTGTTTCCCAATCTGTTAGACCACGATTTATCGAACTCACTGACGGATATCTATCGTGAGCACTTTGGGGTCAGCTATCAAAAAACGCGCTACCGCATTTCTACCAGTACCTTGCTCGGAGAGATGGCTCAGGCGCTACGTGCAACTTCTGGGACACCAGCAATGGTGGTGGAGCGCATTAACTACAATCAGCATGGCGAGCTCATTGACTGCGATATTGAATATTGGCGTCATGATGCCATTTGTATCGAGTCTCTCGCAGAATTGGCAAGATGATCACATGGTGAAATAAGCCGATTGAAGTCTGTTTCATATCCGAGTATTTTCCTAATCGATAAGCATTCTTCTATGCAGTGTTAAGGCTCCATCTGGAGCCTTTTCTATAAGGAACGCAGATGAATTCATTGGCGATAGTGTTAGTCATCATTTCAGCCGTTTTTCATGCAGGTTGGAATATCCTTGGTAAGAGCCATTCTGGTTCAGGTCCTACTTTTACTATGGTGGCCAGCCTTGCTGCCTCCCTATTGCTCACGCCTTATCTGATTTGGTATCTAAGCCAAGTTGGTTGGTCAGCGTTACCCGCAACGTTCTGGTGGCTGCTGATCATTAGTGGCATTTCACAAATGATCTATCTGGTTGGCCTCATCATTGCCTACAAACACGCTGACGTTGGTGTGGTGTATCCCATCGCGCGTTCACTGCCAGTCATGATGGTGGGGGGAGTAAGTCTAGTGTTGGGATACGAGCTTACCGCCCAACAATGGTTCGGTTTTATGCTGATCACTTTAGGTTGCATGTTGGTGCCATTGACTCATTTTAACCAGATGAGACCAGCCTCTTACCTGAATGTTGGGGTTGCTTGGGCGCTGGTGGCTGCGTTGGGTACCGCAGGCTACTCGGTGATCGACAAAGAAGCGTTGGTGTTGGTCACGCAAACTGCGCACTCCGTTTTGGCGGATCAATACAGTGCTATTTTTTATCTTGGTATTCAATTCTGGGCAATGGGGCTGCCGATGTTGCTTTGGTGCTTGAAGTTCTCCAAGCGCACCGAATTTGAATATGCCTGGAACATCCGCCTAAGCGCGAGTTTGGCAGGGGTAATGATGGCATCGACTTATGGTTTAGTGCTGTTTGCGATGACCATGACTGATAACGTCAGTTTGGTGGTTGCTTTGCGCCAAGTCAGCATCGTGTTTGGTTTGCTGATGGGTATTCAATTTTTGGGTGAGAAGTGGTACCTCACTCGTGGGATTGGCGTCGCTTCAATCGTGGCGGGATTAGTATTAACGCTTACCTAAACACTCTAGTCTAGGTGCTGAGTCAATTCGAGTTTTTCAGTCATCGTTATCATTTCTTACGCTGTACAACAGTTTTTCTCGCTCGTGCCTTTGGCGAGCGTTTTGTAATTTATCGTTATGATTATTGCAAAGGAAAACCCCATGCGGAATGTTAATGCCACAGAACAATCGGGCTCACCGTCGAACCATTCACACCCTTCTTTCTGGTTTAAACAAGCGATCGAACAGGAGCAACCCCCATCAGCAAAACCACTGCAGGGGCAACTCGAGACGGATGTTTTGATTGTCGGTGGTGGCTACACGGGTTTGTGGACGGCCATCATGCTCAAAGAGCAGGCACCAGAAAAACAGATTACCGTCATTGAAAAGGGGCTATGTGGCTGCGGAGCCTCGGGCGCAAATGGTGGCTGTATGCTGACATGGTCAACCAAGTATCCGACGCTCAAGCGATTGTTTGGTGAAGCCCACGCCAAGTGGTTGGTTGAGCAATCGGAACAAGCCGTCTTAGACATTGAGGCATTTTGCCAACAACACCAAATTGACGCACAACTTTCGTCAAAAGGCGTTTATTACACCGCGACCAACTCGGCGCAGAAAGGCGCATTACAGCCTGTCGTCGCGGAGCTAGAGCGTTTGAATATCAACAGTTGGCGTCATTGTGAACAACACGAACTCGCCACCCATAGCGGCTCGCCTCGCAATGTTGATGGCCACTATTCGGCGATCGCAGCTACTGTTCAACCTGCAATGTTAGCAAGAGGGCTGCGAAAAGTGGCCATAGAGATGGGCGTGCAGATCTATGAGCACACACCAATGACGGCGTTAGCATATGGAGAGCCAGCGAAAGTCACTACGCCCAAAGGGGAAATTTATGCACAGCAAGTGGTTCTTGCGCTGAATGCTTGGATGGTGGAACAGTTTCCGCAATTTAAGCGCAGCATTGTGGTGGTCTCGTCAGATATGGTGATTACCCAACCGCTTGCACCTGAAGCTTTGTCTGATGCAGGTTGGAAGGCAGGAAGCAGCGTGTTGGACTCGCGAATTTTTGTGCATTATTACCGCGATACGGTTGATGGCCGCTTAATGCTCGGAAAAGGGGGGAACCATTTTTCCTATAACAATGCGGTAGAGCCGATGTTCCAGCGCGCTACACGCTACCAAGATTTGCTACGTCGTTCCTTCGATAAGCTCTTTCCAAGCTTAAAAGGCGAAGAATTTGCTTACAGTTGGACAGGTGGTTCGGATCGCTCTGCTACGGGTTTCCCTTTTTTCGACCGCTTAGCAGGGCAAAGTAATGTCTTCTATGGTTTTGGCTATTCAGGCAATGGTGTTGCTCAAACGCGAATGGGGGGCAAGATTCTCTCCTCTTTGGTGTTGGGAATCGACAACGAATGGAGCCAGTGCGGTTTGGCGAAAGGTCCGTTAGGGCAATTCCCTCCAGAGCCGTTTCGTTGGTTGGGTGCCATGCTGGTGCGCAATGCAGTGAGAAGAAAAGAAGAGGCGGAAGACAACGAACAAACGCCTTGGCTCTGGGATAAATGGCTGGCAAAGCTGGCAGGCCCTGCTGGCAAGGCGGACAAGCTTGAATAATATTACTGTCACTAACTGACGATAGGCTGCTCTTTACATTGTAAATTTGAAAACAAACACGCGGTTGTCTTCTTATTGGGGCGCGTGTTTGGTTTCGCTCAAGTGAGAGTACTGAATGCAAAGCCTACCACCACTGAATGCGCTGAAAGCGTTTGAAGCCGCTGCGCGATTGCAGAGTTTTACCAAGGCGGCGGAGGAGTTAAACGTCACCCGTGCTGCCGTGAGTCAGCAAGTGAAAGCACTTGAATCTCAATTAGAGGCGATTTTGTTTGAGCGGCACGGCGCGCAGTTGGTCCTCACTGAGGCGGCGAGAGATTATTTGCCTGTGGTTTCCAATCTTTTTCAGCAATTGGCGGTGACCACGGAGCAATTGTTCAATCGTAGGCAAAATGGGCAATTGGTTTTACACGTGGCGCACAGCTTCTGCTTGCAATGGCTGTTACCACGTTTGGGCGATTTTCGACGTCGCTATCCACAATGGCCGCTAAAAATTTCCACAACATCAAATACTTTACCTGATAACAGCGCCACGGCAGATGTCGAGATCATCAATGGCTATGGTGATTGGCAATACCATCAAGTGACGAAATTAACAGAGGAAAACTGGATATTGGTCGCGAGCCCCGGCTTTCTGCAACTCAATCCGATAGCCACGTTAGATGATCTCAAAAATGTGCCTCGCTTGGCGACCAGTGGGTATGTGGAAACCTGGCCACGCTGGTTTGACTATCATGAAGTCTCCGTCGCCTGCGGCAAAATGGCTTTAGAGTTTGACCATTCGACACTCTCCATCGAAGCGGCAGTGCATCAACTGGGTGTGCTGTTGGTACGAGATTTATTGGTGGATGACCACTTACGCCAAGGCAGCTTGGTTCAAGTGGGAGAGTGGTCGATGCCCAGTGCTGGCGCACATCATTTGATTGTACGAAACGCAGACAAACCTCAAGTGGATGCGTTTGTTCACTGGCTTACAGATTGTTGCAAAAATCGCTGAGAGGCGGCAGACAAATTACGCGTTTGCTCTTTTCGAATCAAAGGTATTCGTTGTTACTATCTCACCGATATTTTTCCGCTGTATGTGGTGCGGAACAAAAGCGGGAGGCGTGAAATGGAAGTACTCAATGGTGGCCGAGAAGGGGTCATTTTGCGACAAGGAAATCATGTAACTCGTCCGGCGAGCGCATCAACCGTGACAGTCCATCAACTGTTGCGGCATCTGCATCAGCATGGGTTTCATGCTTGCCCAGAGCCGTTGGATCTTGAGCAAGATCGCGAAACCGTCAGCTTTGTGCAAGGGGACTGCTATAACTACCCGTTAAGCGGCAAAATCACGTCAATCAATGCTCTCAAATCAGCGGCTCGCCTACTGCGAAACCTGCATGACGCATCACAATCTTTTCTCAGTTTACATTCGCGTGAGAACCTACACTGGATGCTGCCAGCAAGGCAGCCTGCAGAAGTGATCTGCCATGGTGACTTTATGCCTTACAACGTCGTGCTTGAAGAAGAGGTGGTGGTTGGTGTGTTTGATTTTGATACCGTGCACCCAGCGCCAAGAATTTGGGACATTGCCTTTGCGGTTTATGGCTGGGCGCCGTTTAAAACGGATGAAACAGATAAGCTTGGCAGTCTAGAAGAGCAAATTAGCCGCGCACGGATATTTTGTGATTCCTATGAATGCAGTCGTTTACAGCGAGAAGAACTGGTCGAAACCATGACGTTAAGGTTGACCGCACTGGTGGATTACATGCGAACCCAGGCCAGTGAAGGCAATGCACAGTTCGCAGAAAATATCGCGCAAGGCCATCACTTGGCCTATCTGAATGACATCGACTATCTCAATAAATATCGCCATGCGATCACCCAAGGAGTGCTGCAAGGCCTCGCGAGATAAACGACTCAAACGCGAAGAACGAATTATGGCATCGTACGATCAAAAAGCCCGCAAAAATGCGGGCTTGTTTCGTTTAGAATGCGTCAGTGATTAACCTTGCATTTCAGCTTCGGCCAGTACTTCAGGCTGTTCGCTCTCTTTTGCTGCATCAAGCATCTTACGAATCACCCAAGAGGCCGCCAGCGCTACACCCACCATGACGACCGCTAGTACGGTGAGCAATTGGAAGTAATCACCGTAAACCGTTTGCACGATCTCTTGCGTAATTGCTTGGCCTTTCTCTAGGGCGATAGAAGTAGAGAATACCGCGCCAACGATGCCACTGAGCGCAAGCGCCACAGAGAACAAGCTGACAGAGAAGTTCTCAATGTGTTTTGGTGCAACCGATAGGATAAACGCCACCACCATTGAGCCCACGATAACTTCAGCAATCGCTTGGAAGAAGTGAATCGCGAGGAAAATCTCTGGCAGGATGATCACATCTTCACTGATATTGATGACGGCGAAGGTCAGGATACCAAAGGCTATGGCGGTTAAAACAAACGCCAAAGCAATCTTTGTTGCTGTTGAGAGGAAGATGTTGCGCTTCTCTAGCATTGCAAAGAAACCTGCCACGATAGGACCACCCACCATACACCACAATGGGTTCATCGCCATGGCCGCTTCTGGCTCAAGTGGAATGAAACCAAAGAGGTCGCCTTTTAGCGTATTGATCGCCACCATGTTCATCGATGTCATCATCTGACCGTAGTAGACGAAGAAACATGTGGTCAGGAATGTCACGATTAAGATGGTGCCCATCTTCAATGACTCTGACTTGCTCACTTTAAACATCAAAGAGATGAAGTAGAGAATGGCTGCGCCGCCAATGGCGTAAACGATGTTTTGGCCAATCGCCATGTTTGAGAACATGAAGAACACCAACGCAATCATGGCTGCAGAAATCACGGCAAAGAAGATCCAGTTTTTTACACTCACGGACTGTCTATCCAGATCCGTTGCGACACCCACCAAGCCTTTGCGGAAAATAATCAAGGTGACCAGTGCCGCTGCTGCCATCACGGCTGAAATGACGAAGCCGCCGTTAAAGCCAATGACCAACACCAGCATGGGGAAGAGGTATTGACCTAAGAATGCCCCAACGTTGTTAACGGAATAGTTGATAGGGTAGCCCTTTTCAAAATCTTCTTGAGAGTTGAAAGTGCGCTTGTACAGGCTTGGGTAGGATGGAGACATCAAGCCACGGCCATAGCTGGCCAACGCGATACCGCACATTGAAAGGGGAACGTTACTGGCGGATGCGCCCAGCACCAACAGCACATAGCCAGAAGAGAACGCAAGGAATGCAATAGACAATGAGCGATATGCGCCTAAAAATTTATCAGCGATAAAGCCACCCGCAATCGCAAACAGTGGACCGATGGCGGAGAATGCGCCGACGATCATCATTGTATCTGCTTCGTTGTAATTCAGATCCTCTAAGAAAAAGCGCGTTAAGCTAACGAGCACGCCGTAAAATGACAAGCCAAACATCATTTGGCAGAACATCATGGATTTATTTAGTTTATTCCACATAATTTATTGCTCACTGTTGGATTATTTGCAGTGGTTATGACTGGATTTATTGTATATTAATGGTGTGTAATATTTTGAAACAATTGTCGCACAAAGTAAAAGTTTTGCACTACATTTTCTAATGACAAACGATTGCTTAACTAATGGGTTGTTCTAAATCAAATGTATTGATTGGGATAATATTCGTCAGATGAAACTAACGGTAGTTTTTTGTGAAATTTCACAAATGTATTGGTATTGGTAAGCAAAAGCGCGCAGAAAAAGGGAAGAAGAGAGGGGGCACTGAGTTTGTGCGTAAGCCATACAAAGAAAGGGCAGCAGCGCTACCCTTTGTGATGTTTATTTAGTCAATTTGATGAAGTGACAGGCTATTCACACGGAGGCGCCATGTGAATCAGCGCCAAACCGCCGAGCGAGGTTTCTCGATATTTTTTATTCATATCTTTACCCGTTTGGTACATGGTCTCGATAACTTTATCTAATGAGATGAGGCACTTACTTGTGCGCTTTAAGGCCATGCGCGAAGCGTTTATCGCTTTCATGGCGCCCATCGCATTGCGTTCAATGCACGGCACTTGAACCAAGCCACCAATCGGATCGCACGTCATGCCGAGTGAATGTTCCATCGCGATTTCTGCGGCAATGCAAATTTGCTCGTTGCTGCCACCCCGTAATGCGGTCAATCCCGCCGCAGCCATTGAGGAGGAAACACCAATTTCACCTTGGCAGCCCACTTCTGCTCCTGAAATCGAAGCATTGGTTTTGTACAAAATGCCAATTGCGCCAGATACAGCAAGGAAGTCTTTCAACTGCTTAGTATCGAGTTCTTTGATGAACTTGTGGTAGTACATTAATACCGCTGGAATCACACCTGCTGCGCCGTTGGTCGGGGAGGTGACCACTTGGCCACCGGCCGCGTTTTCTTCGCTGACGGCAAAGGCAAACAAGTTAATCCAATCCATGATTTCCATCGGATCGTTTTCAATCGCGGCATTGGCTTCGAGCTTTTTCAGCAAGTTGGGTGCACGGCGAGTGACGTTTAAACCACCGTCAAGAATGCCTTCGGTTTCAAAACCGCGCTTCATGCACAGGCTCATCACTTTCCAAATTTGCTCAGCTTTGGCATCGATGGTGTCCATATCGTGGAACATTTGCTCATTGCGCAGCACCATTCCTCCAAGGCTAAGCCCGTTCTTTTCCGCCATTTCTAGCATTTCATCGGCATTTCTAAAGGGGAAATCCACCTTCACAGCGGATTCTTGCTTGCCATTTTTCAGTTCATCTTCGGTCGCAATAAAGCCGCCGCCAATGGAGTAGTAGGTCTCGAAGTGAAGGCGCTGCTGCTGTTCATCGAAGGCACTGATGGTCATGCCATTTTCGTGCAGTGGTAGGTTTTCGGTATGGAAGAGAATGTCACTGGCAAAGTCGAATTCAATAAAGCGCTCACCACGTAGCGAGAGCTGCCCTTCGTGAATGGCTTGGCGCATCGCTTGATTGGCACTGCTAATACGGATGGTATCAGGGCGATTGCCTAACAGCCCTAAAATGACGGCGCGATCGGTGTGGTGACCTTTTCCTGTTAGCGATAAAGAACCGTAGAGATCGACCTGAATTCGTTGCACTTTATCAAGATCATTTGCCAACAATTGCGTAAACTGATACCCCGCAATCATGGGACCATTGGTGTGAGAGCTTGAAGGGCCAACGCCAATCTTAAAAATATCAAAAATCGACAGCATAATGATTTCCTATCTGACAACCTGCTAGTAAGTATGGATGAAGCAGTGAGTTGTACCAGTTCATCTTGAGTATGTATGTTGAAATTTTGTTAATGAATCTTAATGCGGTGAAAATAGCCTCAGCTTGAACAAAAGTACAGCAGAAGATGAGAGTGATGTGTTTAAAACGAGAGATCTGTAAATAATGGAAGAGAAACGTCTGGTCATCGTGCTGGGTAAGAGACTGTTTAAAAATGCGTTAACGCCAGAAGGCGTTAGCCGAGTAGACGCTTTGGTTGAGGCAATGGCTTCGGGAAAGATTGAACCAGGGAGTCGTATTGCATTTTGTGGTGGCGTCACACAAGGGCAGACTCGCTCAGAAGCCATTGCTATGTTCGATTACTTCCAACAGCGTTGCCATGCGAATAACCTGACTTTTTCGGCTCAGAACATTTTGCTGGAAGAGCGCTCGACCAGCACAGTGGAGAACATTTTTGAAGTGTCTCGTTTGCTGATCCAAAGTGGCCAGTGTTCAGAGGGCAGCGTTTTGAAAGTCACTTTCGTTTCCAATGATTACCATCTCAAGCGTATCTTTGAAATCCAACAATTAATGGATGAGCAAGGGCTATTGCGAGTGTTGCGCGAGCGCTGCGCTCAACACGGTGTGCATCTTGATATTCGCCATGATCTGGAGGCGCATGTTAGCGTGCCGTATCCAAATGTCGGCGGCGAAGCACAACTGTTTTTGTTGATTGATGAGCTCACCACATACCGAGTGTACCTGGAAGGGGTAGCGCGTGGCGTGTTTCAGCGGCCATTAAAAGAGGTGCGCCGTATCCCCTACCAAAAAGCCCAAGAAGCATTAAGGGCCATTCGTTCTGTGCTAGCACAACATGCGGAATTTTCTGCTTATTATCACGATTTTGCGCAGCTTCAGCAGTGGATAGAAGAGAGCGATATTGAGCAAGAGCCGGCAACGATTTCTCAGATTGCTCGTGGTTTTAACCGCACCTTAGTGGGGCTAAATCGTCGCTTTGATCCGGAACAAGCTTTAAGGGACTGATAAACGTTATTGAGCAATTTGGAAGTTAGCGCACGCTCGACTACGCTTAGAAGAGTTTCAAGTGGTGAAGCTCCGATTTTTACCATTGATATTAACAGGTTTGTTGCGTCACTTTTCGCTCTGCGGTTATCGTATCGCAACCCATCATTGGCAAAGGAAATGTAAATGTCACAACAAAAATTCCGTTTGGTAACCCGCAGTGATTTTGACGGCTTGGTTTGTGCTGTTTTATTAAAACAACAAGATTTGATTGATGAGATAAAATTTGTCCATCCCAAAGATATGCAAGACGGCCTGATTGATATTACGGAAAACGATATTGTTACCAACTTGCCTTATGTCGCAGAAGCACACTTAGTGTTCGACCACCATCTCTCAGAAACCATTCGTAATCGTGGTCGCCATGCAAATCATATTATCAACCCCAATGCCCCATCTGCCGCACGAGTGGTGTGGGATTACTATGGTGGCACTTCGGTGTTCCCCGTTGAATGGATTGAAATGATGGAAGCGGTAGACAAAGGTGACTCTGCGCAGTTTAGCCGTGATGACGTTTTGGACTCAAAAGGGTGGAACTTACTCAATTTTCTGATGGATGCGCGTACTGGCTTAGGGCGTTTCAGAGAGTTTCGCATTTCCAACTATAACTTGATGATGGACTTGATTGATTACTGTAAGAATCACACCATCGAGCAAATTCTAGACTTGCCAGATGTCAAAGAACGCATTGATTTATATCGCGAACACGAAATTAAGTTCAAAGAGCAGATTCAACGTTGTGCCACGGTGTATAAAAATTTGGTGCTGTTGGATCTCACCAACGAAGAGACCATTTACGCAGGCAACCGCTTCATCATTTATGCCCTGTTTCCTGACTGCAATATTTCGATCCATAAAATGTGGGGTTTTCAAAAGCAAAACGTGGTTTTCGCAACGGGTAAATCAATTTTCGATCGAGGCTCTAAAACCAACGTGGGCGAATTGATGTTGAAATATGGCGGTGGGGGGCACCAAGCCGCGGGGACCTGTCAGATCAACATTGAAGACGCAGAGCGCGTTCAAGCTGAACTGATTGAGCAGATAAATCGGGACGGTTAAAGACCAATAGCCTCGCATTCGCGAGGCTTTTTTTGTTAGTATGCCGCCAAATTAATTTTGGACTTCAGCACAGCGCGTTTTTCTCATGAGACATCTGAAAACAACGATTCACCCCGATATCGAACATCTAGACGAAAAAATCATTTTCCAACGCAGCGCCGCACGCGCCATTTGTGTCGATGGTGAAGATATTTTATTGCTCTACACCGAGCGCTACCACGATTACACCATTCCGGGTGGGGGCATCGATGAAGGAGAGGATGTGATCGCCGGGTTGGTTCGCGAACTTGAAGAAGAAACTGGCGCAAAGAACATCCACAACATCAAACCATTTGGCATCTATGAAGAGTTTCGTCCTTGGTACAAAGGAGAAGCAAACGTGATGCACATGCATTCTTACTGCTACACCTGCAAGATTGACCGAGAGTTAGGCGAAACGCGCTTTGAGGAATACGAAGTGAAAAATGGCATGAAGCCACTTTGGGTCAATATCCATCAAGCCATTGCGCATAATGAGCAGACCATGGCGGAAAGCCCCAAAAAAGGCATGAGCATAGAACGCGAAACTTTCCTGTTGCGTCTCATCGCCAAAGAATTGCTGTAACGACGATAAAATATGGAGAACAATAGATTTGAACTATGCATTTGTTCACTTCTTTTCGCCAGTTAATGGGTTTTTCAGACAAATTGAGACATTTTTCGAAGAAACGTAACCATTAGTAACAGAGAGGCTGTAAGCAAAACTCCCTTGAATATACTCGAGAAAGTCTAATTTAACGGATGGCTGCTTTCATGAAATCTATTGTTTCTCTTACTTCCGCTTTGTGTGCCAGCGTTATGGCATTTTCCGCTCACGCCGCGCCGACCGTCATTCCCGATCCTCCCGCTTTGGGTGCCAAAGGCTATGTGCTGATGGATTACCATTCAGGGGAAGTATTGGTCGCCAAAAATGCCGATACTCAGTTAAATCCTGCCAGTTTAACCAAATTGATGACGGCGTATGTGGCGGGGCAAGAAATGAATCGCGGCAACATTCGCTTTTCAGATCAAGTGGTGATCAGCCGTAACGCATGGGCAAAAAACTTCCCAGATTCTTCGAAAATGTTTATCGAAGTCGGTACTTCTGTGAGCTTGGAAGATCTCTACCGAGGTCTGATCATCCAGTCGGGTAATGACGCGAGTGTCGCCATCGCCGAGCATGTGGCCGGTAGCCAAGATGCGTTTGTCAGTTTGATGAACTCGTGGGCCGACAAGCTTGGTTTACAAAACTCCGCCTTCACCAACCCTCATGGCTTGGATAGCACCGGTCTCTATTCAACACCACGTGAGATTGCCAAGTTGGGGCAGGCGATCATTCGTGATTTGCCTAGCGTTTACCCGATGTACAGTGAAACCTCATTTACTTACAATGGCATTACGCAATACAACCGCAATGGATTGCTGCGAGACCGAAGTATTGCCGTGGATGGCATGAAAACAGGCTTCACCAGTGGCGCTGGTTACAGTTTGGCGACGTCTGCCACCAGTGGCAACATGCGCTTAATTTCGGTGGTGATGGGGTCCAACAGCACTTCAAGCCGTGAAGCAGAGAGCAAACAACTGCTGAGCTACGGTTTCCGCTTCTTTGATACGGTTTCCCCAACGAAAGCGAATCAGCCGTTGGCAGACACTCGAATTTGGATGGGAGAGAAGAATCAGTTAAGCGTTGGTCTTAAAGAGGACATTTTCCTTACCTTACCCAAAGGGGATACCAAAAAGCTTCAAGCTGAGCTGATTTATCTGCCGGACTTATCAGCGCCAATCTTGCGTGATCAGGTGGTTGGTCAGGTGATTTATAAAGTTGAAGATAAGGTGGTGAAAGAGGTCGACCTTGTGGCGTTAGAATCCGTCGAACAAGGTGGGCTGTTTAAACGCATTACCGATTGGTTTAAGCGTTGGTTGAGCAATCTGTTTTAATCTTGTCGCAAACGACAAAAGCCGTGAAAGGTCGCCTTTCACGGCTTTTGTTTTATTAAAGGTGCGCGTGGCACTCGTCATTTAAGGTGCTTTTGCTCATGGGCGTTGTCAAAAATACCTTGCCAAGCATTTGGTCAAACAGCGCCAGTTGTTCAAGCAGTTGGGTACTGAAGCGGTTATTTTCCGCTCTCAGGCACCAAAAACTTGCCGCTGTCGGTGTGTCGAGATCCACAAGATCAGAGTTTGACACATCCAAAGTTCGTAATTGACGCAGCCCCGATAACTTGATGTTCACCAATGGGTTATTTTGAACTTCCACATCAAAAACATTGACTGCTGGAGACAAGTCCACGTCTTTCAACTGATTGTGAGAAAGCACGATGAAACTCAATCGGCTTCCTTCGGCCAATTGAACGGAAGTGAGTCGATTGTGAGCCGCATCCAGATCCGCCAGCTCTGGGTTCGCACTCAAGTCGAGTTGAGCGAGCTGGTTGTTTTTTGCATCAAGCAGAAGCAACTGCGGATTGTGCGATAACGCCAAGGAGGTGAGTGCGTTATCTGCGATATAGAGCGTTCGCAGGTTCGGATATCGCGCCGCATTAAACTGCGTGAGCCCCTTCCCAGACGCCCCAATCAACACCATACCCTCTTGAAGCTGATTGAAGTCGATATCGGTGACGCGAGTATGACTCAGATCGATTTCTTTGATGGGGAGGAGCGGGCCATATAGGGTGTGCAATTGAGTGCTATTGCTTGCCAGAAGCGCCGCTATTTTCTGGCTTTGCGAAAAGTCGATGGTGGTGAGGTCGGTTTCGCTAATCTCTAATCTTTCTAACTCAAGAAGTGGCCGAATATTGAGTGTCGAAAGCGGGTTTTTCGACACGCGAACGTCGGTGAGCGCGAGGTTGTTGGCTAAGCTCAGTTCCGTCAGTGCATTGTTGCCCGCATAGAGAGCAGTCAGAGCGGGTAACTCTGTCACCCCCAAGGTTTGCAGTTTGTTGTCGCTCACGTTCAAGGTGCGTAGTTGCGGTAGAGGGGGCGCAGTAAACTGGGTGAGCTGTGTTCCGGTGATTTTGAGCGTGGTTAAATCCGGCATGTTTGCCAATTGCAGTTGATTCAGCCTTGCCATATGAAGGGACAAGGATTGCAAAGCGGCTTGCTGACTCAAATCTAAATCTGCTATCTGACTGCCATTGACCGTCAGTTGTGTCAGAGCAAAGTTTTGCGATAGGGCGAGGCTTTGCAGCGTGTTAATACTGACTAACGTCAGTGAACGAAGCGACTTATTGCCCGAGAAGTCGAGTGTTTTCAGTGCAGAACCTTGGAACGACAAACTTTCAATGTTGGGTACATGGTCCGAAGAAAAATCGGTAAACAGACGTGACTTGATGGTCAATTTTGCAAGGTTGGTAAAGTGGACCAAATCGCGACTGGTATTGATTTGGAAAGAAGAAGCGCAGTCAAGTTCCGTCACCTCGAGTGTATTCTGCCACCCTTTCAGTGTACGGTGCTGATCCACACAACGTTTGAGCTCTGGATCGAGGTATTCAATGGCGTTAAAGCTGTGCTCTGCGGCAGTGATGGCAAGCGTTATTCTGGCGTTGCCAATGCCGCCTTGATTGTCTGTCACTGTAACCATTAAGCCGATGCTATCGCCTTGCGTCCATTGCGTCGGTACAGAAAAGGTCACATTGGCTTGAGTGGCGTCATTGAGCGTGACGCTTGGTCCCGATAACTGTCTCCAGCGATAAGCGACAATGTTGCCATCTGCATCAGTGGCGTGTGCCGTGAGCGTCACGTCGGTGCCTTCTACGACGGCTTTATCTTCTCCAACTGAAACTTGCGGACGCTGATTGAGCGCGCTGTCCTGTACGGTGACGATCTGTTGGTCTTGCGCGGTTGCCCCTAAGTTGTCAGTCACGGTGACGCTGAACACCAGATCCGTATCGTTATTTACCAAAGGTGCTTTGAACTTTGGATAAGCTGAATTGACATTCGAGAGGGACACCGTCGGGCCACCCGTTTGTCGCCATTCGATTTTTTCTATCTGTCCGTCTTCATCTCGGGCGGTGACACTCAGTCCGTCGGCAAAGGCGCCTTCTTCTACACTAAAGGGCGAACCTGCTTGCACGGTAGGAGGGAGGTTGTGTGGCTGAGGAGTGGGTTTGATGGTAATGCGAATCGTATCTTGCGCTTGGTTGCCTTGAGCGTCGGTTAACGTCAGTTCAAACGCGATGGTGGTTTCTACCGCGACAGATGGAAGGGTGAACTTAAGGCTTTTCTGGTCAAAAGGGGAGGCATCTAAGCTAGGACCTTCGGTTTGTCGCCACTGAAACGTGGGGGGAAATGCGCTGTCATGCTGGTATTGAGGAACGAGTTCTATGGTGTCATTGGCATTGTGGAAAAGGTCTTGACCCAGTTCGACGGATAAATCTCGGCTGGAAGGGGGCGCTGTTGAGGTGTTATCGCCAGAAGACCCACCGCCGCATGCGGTTATGAGCAACAAAATTCCGGATATTACAAAGGTTCTAATCATCACTTTCTCTCTGGTTATTTTATAAATTATTCTGTTGCATATAAAACCATCTGAGCATTGTTATCGTGAATGTGTAATCGATTGCATTTGGCTTTAATTGTGAAGTGAGTCGTAAAAGTGTTGGTGATTTATTCGCCGTTTGATGTTTGATGAGGATGAACATCAGTCGCAGCAATCGGTTAACGGTGCGCTGGATGAGTGAATCAGCTCGAAAATTGCAGTCACTATGGTTGTGTTAGGTTGTTTTTTGACAATGATCGGACGGTGAAAGGTGTGTTTATTCCTAAATCACTTCTTGATGTGTTGGCAAAGCGGTGCAGCGTGTTTTATTAGGGGTCTATGATTTCCATTCCAGAGGGTCGAATAGAAAATTGCTGTTGTCGCCGGTTATTACACGCAACAAATCCACGCTCGCTCTGGCAATGTCATCTTTAGACGATTTAGGCTCATTAACCTGAGTTCAGGTTACATTATTAAATCTATAAGAAATGGATGGCTAGATGAATCAACGAAGTAAGAAGCTGACATGGACGTTTGTCACGCTTTTAGTTATGTTTTTTTTGTTTTGGGGCGCAAAAACATACTCAGAGAACTACCGTGTTAAAGCGGAGAAAGAGTTAGACGATGTACATGGCGAGTTGCAGGTTGTGGTCGATGTGATGAATCAACCGTATTTGTTCCCACTCGATAATCGTTCTTTATTGCAAAACTATGCGTCTTTTAATACCTCCCCTCGATTTCCAAACCTCTATCATGCAGCAATAGATTATCGGGTAGAACCAGGTTCGCCAGTGTACGCAGTGGCGGATGGTGTTGTGAGCTTTTCAGGTGAAATGGATGGCTACGCAGGCCTCGTGGTTATTGACCATAGCAAGGAGTCGTTATATTCGCTTTATGGCCATTTATCTCTCAAAAGTGACATGGTGGATCTAGGGCCAGTCAAACGAGGGGATATTGTCGGCTATATTGCCGAGCCTTCAGAGAGCTATGGGATAGGTACGGTCTCTCATTTGCATTTTGCGTTACGTTTGGGAGAAAAAGCGGATTATTCAAGCCGTGGTGATGAGCGTTGGATGGCTGGGTACACGGAGCGACATCCCATTTTCAGCGGTTTTATCGATCCCGAGCGGTTTATTCTTCAAACGGTAAGATGGAATCAAAGCTAACCACAGGTTGTTTTGATTGTTTCTATTCACCTTTCCGCTACACTGTGCGCAACGAAAATGATGGAAGAAAGTAGGATGTTAATTGCCATTAAGCTCATTAAACTTGCGGTAATCTGCGCAATCTTCTTCACTATTTACGACTTAATTGCGTTTGGTGAAATCACATGGTTCACACGCTTTTTTGGCTTGTAGTGAACAGCAACTCGAGGCATTCCTTGCCTCGAGTTGTATCTCCATGAGTTACGACTAGATTCGACCTTTCTAGCCTTCTAAATTAACTCTCTTGCCCTTTTGTCAGCATGCGATCAAAGCTTGGGTTACCGTGTAATGGTTCTAAATCGGGCTCATTGGCGATGAGGTCACGTATCGATGGGCTTGCTTCGATTGCTCTTTCGAGATCTTCGATCGACTGCTCTTCCAAACCCAGACGAGAATATGCACAGGCTCTTTGATAGAGCGCGGGGGCATTAGAACTGTCCATATCCAGTACGCGGTTACAAAGACTGAGTGCCCAGTTGTACTCTTTGATTTCCATTGCAGCATCGGCTTTGTAGGTGACGGCCTCTAAGTCGCCCGGCCTTATCGCCAGAATCTCATCGTACACATCAATACGCTGCTCAGCGGTTGGCATACTTTGCGCTCTCAACCAGAGGTTATGAATCTCATTGATGATTTCGATCTCTCGGTTGTTTTCACTGATGATGCGTGTTTTGCGTTTCAAATCTCTTTCTAACGCAATGAACTTCTTCTCATACTTTTCTGCAATGGTTTCCAGCCTTTTATCGGCCATTGCTTTGGTGTTGTTTTTTAACTCCCTTAATGATTGCCAGCCAACAAAGGCGACAAGAGAAGCAACACCGGCAATGATGTAGAAGAAGTAAGTCACTGTCACATTGGCATAGTTCAGTGACTTATCGGCTACTGAGAGTTCGCGCTCGGTAAACTGAACGGTTAATCGCTTTTCTAAGTCTTGTTGATCTTGTCTTAGCGATTTGAGCTCATCAAGGATGTATCTCTCCATTAATGGCCTATCGAGCAACTCGCTGTCGGAATACGTTTGCTGCTCGGCCTGTGCGGGCAAGTTGATGCTGATTAGCATCATAAACATGAATAAAACTCGCATAGAAGGACGGCTCCACCTTTAGGTATGTTGTGCGAATAGCGGTTCGGAGTGTGAATAACGAAAAGCAGAATGCACAGAACTGCTTTCGCCCACCATCCAATACTCCATCTCTCACTCAGTTAAGAGAGGGCAATTCTAAAACGTTAAATGATTCGATGTCTAAGTAAATTTCTTTTAATTTTTTATTTGTTAACAAATGAAGGTTAATTGGTGAATTGGGTGTTAATTGTCGTGTTTTGTTACTAGGCTTGGCTACTTTTCTTTAAAAACAACACGTTAAAAATTTCGTTTTTGTTTGGTTTTTGTGCGCGAGTGGCGTTGGATGTGTTGAGTTGTGTATGAGTTTTGTTGGGTGATTGAGCTTTATGATCGACGGTAAAAGTGGCTTTATGGTTTGAGATCTAATTATTTTTGTGCCATTTTAATTTAACTAATCGTTCAAATAAAAAAAGGAACACGGATGCCCAAGGTGGGAATGCCAAAGATTCGCAGGCCACAATTAGTGAGTGCGACCATGACGGTCATTGACCGTGTGGGCTTGCAGGGAGCCAGTGTTTCTTTGATTAGCCAAGAGGCGGGTGTCTCTAGTGGCATCATCAACCACTACTTTGGTGGTAAGCATGGACTGCTTGAAGAAACGATGCGCGATATTTTGAGGCAGTTATCTTGTGATGCAACAAAACGCTTGAATTCACTACCGAAGCAGGCGCATATGCAGAGAATCAACGCGATATTGGATGCTAATTTCGTTGGCTTTCAATCTGAAAGCAAGGTGATCAAAACATGGTTGGCGTTTTGGTCTTATTCCATGCATGACGAAGCGTTAAAGCGTTTACAGCGCGTTAATGAAAAGCGCTTGCTTTCACATTTAAAGCGAGAACTCAAAGCGTTGATGAGCAAAGAGCAAGCCGACATTGTCGCCCAAGGCATTGCCGCGCTTATCGACGGGATCTGGCTGCGTGGAGCGCTTAATCCTGAAGGTATTAATGCGAACAAAGCGCGCATCATTATTAACGATTATTTAGAAAAACAGCTCACGTTTTATTCACAACAATAACCTAGAGTCAAATTTCAGATGGAAGTTACAGCACATTACATTGGAGGGAAGCCTTTCGTTGGTGACACTGGCGAATCTTTTGCGACCTTAAATCCAGCAAGCGGAGAAGTGTTAGCGCACATTGAGCAAGCCGACGAAAGGGTGTTAGCTCACGCCATCGAGAGCGCGAAGCTTGGCTTTTCTGTGTGGTCATCTATGAGCGCTGCCGAGCGCAGCCGATGCTTACTCAAAGCGGCGCAGCTGATTCGCGATCACAATGATGAACTAGCAGAGTTGGAAGTGCGCGATACGGGCAAACCAATTCAAGAAGCGAGTGTGGTTGACATTGCCACAGGCGCAGATGTTATCGAGTATTTTGCTGGATTAGTGAATGGCTTAGGTGGCGAGCAACAATCCCTTGGTTCCAATCAGTTTTTTTACACCAGAAGAGAACCTCTGGGCATTTGTGCCGGCATCGGCGCTTGGAATTACCCGATTCAAATTGCAATGTGGAAAGCCGCGCCTGCATTAGCAGCTGGTAACGCGATGATCTTTAAACCCTCAGAAGAAACGCCACTTTCGGCACTCAAACTGGCTGAACTCTTTACGCAAGCGGGCGTGCCTGATGGCGTGTTTAACGTTGTTCAAGGGGACTATCGTGTTGGGCAAATGCTCACCGCGCATCCTGAAATCGACAAAGTCTCATTTACCGGTGAGTCAGGCACGGGCAAGAAAGTGATGGCCGATAGTGCAGCGACACTCAAACCCGTCACCATGGAATTGGGGGGGAAATCGCCCTTGATTATTTTCGATGATGCCGATCTTGATGATGCTGTCTCGGCAGCAATGGTGGCAAATTTTTACACTCAAGGTGAGGTGTGTACCCATGGCACGCGAGTTTATGTTCAACGAGCGATGTACGACGCGTTTGTTGAACAGCTAAAAGAGCGCACGGAAAAGCTCATTGTCGGCGATCCAATGAACATGGAAACGCAAATTGGCTCACTGATTTCTAAATCGCATCTAGAAAAAGTACTCAGTGCTATTTCGAGTGCGAAAGAGAGCGGTGCAACGTTGCTCACTGGTGGTTTCCAAGTGACGGAAAGAGGGCTAGAGAAAGGGTGTTTTGTTGCGCCTACCGTCTTTGTCGATTGCCGCGATGAGATGCCTCATGTGCAAAATGAAATCTTTGGACCTGTCATGTCGGTGCTGGTGTTTGATGACGAAGATGAAGTCATTGCTCGCGCGAACAACACCCAATACGGCTTGGCCGCTGGGGTATTTACGCAGAATCTATCCAAAGCCCATAGAGTCATTCACCAACTGCAAGCGGGCATTTGCTGGATAAACACTTGGGGAAATTCACCCGCAGAGATGCCGGTGGGGGGCTACAAGTTGTCGGGCATTGGCCGCGAAAATGGTCAAGAGACGTTACTGCACTATACGCAGACCAAAAGCGTGTTTGTCGAACTGGGTGCGTTCGACTCCCCTTACGCTTAATCAATCAATAGTTAGGAGAAAAAGATGCAGCAACACTACGATTACATTATCGTCGGTGCGGGTTCCGCTGGCTGTGTGCTAGCGGATCGACTATCAGAGAGTGGTGATCACAGTGTTTTATTACTCGAAGCGGGCGGTTCCGACAAGAGTATTTTCATTCAAATGCCAACGGCGCTCTCTTACCCTATGAACTCAGAGAAGTACGCTTGGCAATTTGAAACCGATGCAGAAGCGGACTTAGATGGCCGCCGTTTACATTGCCCAAGAGGGAAAGTGCTCGGGGGCAGTTCCTCCATCAACGGCATGGTTTATGTTCGTGGTCACGCCTGTGATTTTGATGAATGGGAAGAGCAGGGTGCAAAAGGTTGGAATTACCAAGCGTGTCTACCGTATTTTCGCCGAGCAGAAAACTGGATTGACGGGGAAGATGAGTATCGCGGTGGCGATGGGCCATTAAGTACCTGTGCTGGCAATAAGATGACGCTGAATCCACTCTATCGCGCGTTCATTGACGCAGGTAAGGAGGCCGGATATCCAGAAACATCGGACTACAATGGCTACCAACAAGAAGGCTTTGGTCCGATGCATATGACGGTTAAAAATGGTGTGCGAGCTTCAACCTCAAACGCATACTTAAGCCGTGCCAAAAAAAGAAGCAATTTCAAACTGATCAAAGGCGTTGTGGTTCAACGTATCTTACTGGAAGAAAAGCGTGCCGTAGGGGTCGAGTTTGAACTGGCAGGCGAACTGCGTACTTGTTTTGCCAAAAATGAAGTGATTTCCAGTGCGGGTTCGATTGGTTCGGTGCAACTGTTACAGCTCTCTGGCATTGGCCCTAAAACGGTACTTGAGAAGGCGGGGGTGACGCCCGTTCACCATCTGCCAGGCGTTGGACAAAACTTACAAGACCATCTCGAAGTCTATTTCCAATACCATTGTCAAAAACCCATCACCTTGAATGGAAAATTGGACTGGTTCAGCAAAGGGTTGATTGGAGCCGAGTGGATTTTAACGCGTAAAGGGCTTGGGGCGACCAATCACTTCGAGTCTTGCGCCTTTATTCGCTCACGTGCAGGTTTGAAATGGCCGAATATTCAGTACCACTTTTTGCCCGCGGCAATGCGTTACGATGGACAAGCCGCCTTTGATGGTCATGGCTTCCAAGTTCATGTTGGGCCAAACAAGCCTGAGAGCCGAGGCCGTGTTGAGATCGTCTCAGCCAATCCATTGGACAAACCCAAAATTCAGTTTAACTACTTATCGACCGAGCGCGATCGTCAAGATTGGCGAGATTGTATCCGCCTTACTCGCGAAATTTTGGCGCAGCCAGCAATGGATGAGTTCCGTGGTGAAGAGATACAGCCCGGCATCAATGTCGCGACCGATGCGGAAATCGATCAGTGGGTGAAAGAGAACGTTGAGAGCGCGTATCACCCTTCGTGCTCATGCAAAATGGGCGCAGATGATGACCCAATGGCGGTGCTCGATGAAGAGTGTCGTGTACGAGGAATCACCAACCTGCGCGTAGTGGATTCATCCGTTTTTCCCACTATTCCTAACGGCAATCTTAATGCGCCTACCATCATGGTGGCGGAAAGAGCCGCTGATTTAATTTTGCATAAACAGCCGTTGCCTCCGCAGCGCTCGAAGGTTTGGCTAGCCCCGAGTTGGGAAACTCAGCAGCGGACTGGAGAGCCGATGAGATAAGCCACGCCAAACAGCGTGCCCTCATAAAAGTCAGTAATCATTACAAGGAAAAAACAATGTCTATGACGACAAAAACACTTTCAATCATGGCCCTGAGTGCCTTTTCGTTTACCGCCGCTGCCAATCAATGCCAAACAGTCCGTTTTGCGGATGTCGGCTGGACCGATATCACCGCAACAACCGCAGTGACTAGTCAGCTGCTCAAAGGAATGGGGTATCAAACCAAAACGGATCTGCTTTCTGTTCCTGTGACCTACTCGTCAATGGCCAACGGTGATGTGGATGTCTTTCTCGGAAACTGGATGCCAACCATGGAAGGGGATATCGCGAAATACCGAGATTCAGGGGAAGTGGAGACTGTCAAAGCCAATCTTGAAGGCGCTAAGTACACCTTAGCGGTACCTAAATATGTCTATGAGCAAGGCGTGCAGAGCTTTGCCGATATCAGCAAGTATGCAGATAAGTTCAAAAATCGTATCTACGGTATTGAACCCGGTAACGATGGCAACCGCCTAATTCAAAGCATGATTGACCAAAACGCCTTTGATTTAAAAGGATTCAGCTTGGTGGAATCCAGTGAAGCAGGCATGGTGTCGCAAGTGGCGAGAGCAGTGCGCCGAAACCAATGGATCGTCTATCTGGGTTGGGCTCCGCATCCAATGAATAGCAATGTAGAGATGGTGTACCTGTCGGGAGGGGATGACTTCTTTGGGCCAAACTACGGCGGCGCCAATGTCTACACCAATGTGCGAGAGGGTTATCTCTCTGCGTGTCCGAATGTGGGTCAGTTACTGCAAAACCTAACGTTCAGCTTAGAGATGGAAAACCAGCTCATGGAAGCGATTCTCAACCAAAAAGAGAAACCTGCCAAAGCAGCGTTGAACTGGCTAAAACAACATCCTGAGCAGATAAAAACGTGGCTTGAAGGCGTAAAAACGCTCGAGGGCAAACCGGCAGCTCAAGCCGTGATTGACTACGTAAACACACAAGCTTAAGAGATAAAGACAGGCGGGCAATCGACAGCCCGCCCAACAAAACAAAGGCAATACAGTGAACTTTATAACTGAAAACAAACTCCCGTTCGGTGAGTGGATGGAAATGGGCGTCGATTGGTTAACACTCAACGCAGCCGGTTTCTTTGATGCTGTCGCTTTCTTTTTGGAAAGCATCATTTTATTCGTCGTGGACCTGTTTAAATGGATGCCGCCAGCGATGCCAATTATCGCTACAGCACTGATCGCTTGGTTTCTGCATCGCAGTATTGGGTTAGTCCTCTTTGTGGTCTTGGCTCTGCTGACCATTTTAAATCTTGGCTACTGGCAAGAAATGCTGGAAACCTTTGTTTTGGTCTTCGCCGCGACAACGATTTCCGTATTAATTGGTGTGCCGATTGGGATCATGGCTGCGCATCGTCGTTGGATATACACCTTGCTAAGGCCAATACTTGACCTGATGCAAACCGTGCCGACTTTTGTTTACTTGATTCCTACCTTGGTGTTATTTGGCTTAGGTATTGTACCAGGGCTTATCTCAACCATTATTTTTGCTATCGCCGCGCCGATACGTTTGACCTACCTCGGCATTACCAAAGTGCCGGAAGAGTTGGTTGAAGCGGGCAAAGCTTTTGGCGCTAACCGGCTGAAGTTACTGCTTAAAGTAGAACTGCCTGCCGCTTTGCCTAGCATAATGGCCGGTATTACTCAGTGCATTATGTTGTCGCTTTCTATGGTGGTGATTGCTGCGCTCGTTGGTGCGGATGGATTAGGCAAACCTGTGGTTCGCGCGCTCAACACAGTGAACATCGCTCAAGGTTTTGAAGCCGGTTTGGCGATCGTTCTGGTGGCGATAATTTTGGATCGCCTTTGTAAAACACCTCAGCAGAAGGAGGCCTAATCATGGATGCCATTACAATTGAGAATGTTGATGTGGTTTTTGGCGATAAGCCAGAGCACGCTTTGGCGCTGCTCGATCAAGGTAAAACGCGCCAAGAAATCATTGATGAAGCAGGCCAAGTGGTGGGGGTGAACAAGGTTTCTCTATCCATCAAAGAAGGCGAAATCTGTGTATTGATGGGTTTGTCCGGTTCAGGTAAGTCGAGCTTATTGCGAGCGGTGAACGGCTTGAACAGCATTTCTCGTGGGTCGTTGCGTATAAAAGATGGGGACCAACAGGTCGACCTAGCGCAATGTGACGACGCAACGTTAAGGCATTTACGAACGCATCGTGTTTCCATGGTTTTCCAAAAGTTTGCGCTGATGCCTTGGCTCACGGTTCTCGACAATGTTGCGTTTGGCCTAGAAATGCAAGGTATGGCGAAAAAGCAACGCCGTAAAAAAGCCAAAGAACAGCTTGAAATGGTGGGGCTTTCGGAATGGCAGGATAAGTATCCACATGAACTGTCGGGAGGCATGCAGCAACGCGTTGGCCTAGCGAGAGCGTTCGCGATGGACACCGATATTCTCTTGATGGACGAACCTTTTTCCGCCCTAGATCCGTTGATTCGCGCTCAGTTACAAGATGAGCTGATTCAACTGCAGAAAAAAATGAACAAAACCATTCTCTTTGTCAGCCATGATTTAGACGAAGCGCTAAAAATTGGCAACAATATTGCGATCATGGAATCCGGTTGCTTGATACAGCATGGCGCGCCAGAAGAGATTGTGTTGTCTCCAGAAACCGATTATGTGAAGGATTTCGTGGCCCACACCAATCCTCTCAATGTTCTGAAAGGTCGTACTTTGATGCTCAGCAAAGAATCATTGACGCAGACTGATGGCGCATGGCAAGTGTGTGGTAGGCAGGATTTGTGGTTGGAGCAGTCGGACAAGCAGATGACCTTACGCAATTCAGACAAGCGTCTGCTGGCTTGGCCTTGTGAGCAGCAAGATCCAGTGGTTGATGACAATGTGCTTCTTGTCGCTTCACCCGATCTGGATATGCGCGAGATGATCGCGTTGAAAAAGAAAAACAGGCAGCCGATTTTGTTGGCAGAAGATGATCAATTTGTTGGCGTGCTCGATACGGAACATATCTATCAGGCATTGCTTGGCAATTACCAAAGCAGCGCATCGGCGAATGGCTTGGCGTAGTTTTTAATGATACTCAATCAATAGCGGAGTAAGAAACCAAGATGGTTTGTCATGCAAACCATCTTGGTTGTTTTGAAGGGGACTAAGATTGTTGTTCCTTCAACATCAATGCCTTACTGCGCTCAATTACACTGATTGCTACCGCAAGAAACAGAATATCTTTCACTAGGAAGAAGTTCGTGACCAAAATCCCATCTGAGACTTTCCACGCATTGGGTGTGGTGAGCAAAAAGCTCAGTGTTGCAACGAAAATAACGCTAGCTGCAATGCCAGACCAGTAACCAATCTGCGGTTTCTTCAGACCGATAACCAAACCAATCGCAACAATAATTTCCGTTGCGCCGATAAAGTTAGAGACCATTTGTACAGAGAAGAGGTTATACAACCAACTCATTAATGGATGGTTCACGACCAAGGGTTCAATAAGCTTGGCTTCTGTTGGGGTAAACTTATAAACACCAATCCATAATAA
This sequence comes from Vibrio sp. CCUG 15886, assembly GCF_028570825.1. NCBI lineage: Bacteria > Pseudomonadati > Pseudomonadota > Gammaproteobacteria > Vibrionales > Vibrionaceae > Vibrio > Vibrio sp. CCUG 15886. The sequence continues at coordinate 130,664 of NZ_JAQQBT010000001.1, forward strand.
AACCAATACCACCCCAAATACACCAAGAAGATAGCCTAGGCCTTGTGTGCCTAAGTCAGTGTTTTGTTTTTTCATTTTGCTTTTTCTCCACAATAAATAGCATCAAGATGACCGAGGGTGGAGGAAAAAAATTTCTCACGCCAAAGGAAATGATTCTGATTTTCTTCATGCGGTTATATCGACATTACTGATATGAAATCGGCGATGCTACGCCCGTGACGAACTTGGACTTAAGGCTAAGTTTTATAAATTCTCAAAAGTGAACGGCTACCTATGTCTAGGCTTGTAAAGTCATTAATAAAAATAAGGACATATTATGGCTAGTATCCGATTTGTTTTATCTATCGCACTATTGATCATGGTTGCTGGTTGCAGCAGTTCGAAAACCTATACAAAACCAGAAAGTGCCCCCTATTGGGTGGATGACTTAAAACTAGAGCAGAGCAGGCTAAAGCAATCGATAGAGAGTGTAAGGTTTGCAACCAATCTCACCGAAGAACAAACGAAGCAAAAGCAGCAAGCAATGAAGCGATATCATCAAGTCAGCGAGGAGTTGGAGTTTTATAAGCGAAGCAACAAGCCGATCCCCTATAGCGTTGACAAAATAGACCGTCTATACAAAGTGAATAACCCAGAAGGCGAATTTGACTTCGCCAAACTCAATGATCTGATTATTAATGGTGAAGTGAGCGTTTCTGATGGATATCGATTGTCACAAGCTGTGGCCTCAGAGTGGAAGTGTTCGCTTGTGGACTTTCGTATTATCCACGGCTGTTTTGAACTGCGATTTTTTGACCCAAGCACGCGTGTCTATTTTGAGCGTGAAAAAGACAAAGCAGGTAAAGCCGATCTGTTCAAAGATGGTGGCTTAGATGTCAGTCTTGATTTTATCTCAATGTATTTCCCTTGGCGTTTTGGCGCTGGCCATTTCTATGACCGCTATAGCTGGGGGCCGATGATCTCTGCTGGTATTTCCAGTAGTAGTTCGGATACCGGAGACGGTGCCGGGGCGATGGGGCTAGTTTCAACGGGGATGATGTTGGAATATAAGACGGAAAGTAAGACTTCACTTGCGTTTGAAGTTGGGCATGCTTGGGGATTTTCTGCCAACGAAGAGTTTAGCAGTATTACGGACAAAGCTTGGTTTATGGGCATTAAAATCAATGTGCCGTTGGCAGAGCGCAATGATCAAAGCGCCACTGAGATACTTGCAAGACCGACAGACAATGTTGATAAGGCCGTCGCTCAATAATGCTCTATCAGAGCTCTTCGATCTATTTGTGAAACAAAGCGAACAAAAAAGCGCCACAATGGCGCTTTTTCATTAGGTAGAGGGAGCGTTTACTTTTGGTTCGCTTTGCCCAATTGAATCCAAGTATCGATCACCGTATCTGGATTGAGCGAGACGGAGCTGATGCCTTGTTCCATCAACCACTCAGCGAAATCTTCATGGTCTGATGGGCCTTGTCCACAAATACCGACGTATTTGCCCGCTTTGGTTGCGGCATCAATCGCCATTTTCAGCATCGCTTTCACGGCTGGGTTACGCTCATCAAACAGATGCGCGACGTCACCAGAGTCACGATCGAGGCCCAAGGTCAGTTGGGTCATGTCGTTTGAACCGATCGAGAAACCATCAAAGTATTTGAGGAACTCATCGGCCAACACGGCATTGGAAGGCAGTTCGCACATCATGATCACTTTTAACCCTTGCTCGCCACGGCGAAGATCGAACTTCGCAAGTAGGTCAACCACCTGAGCCGCTTCACTTGGCGTGCGAACAAATGGAATCATGATTTCGACGTTCTTCAAGCCCATCTCATTGCGAACGCGCTTGATCGCTTGAGTTTCAAGCTCGAAGCAATCTTCAAACACTGGAGAGATATAGCGTGAAGCACCACGGAAACCGAGCATCGGGTTCTCTTCATGCGGCTCGTAGGCTTTACCGCCGACCAAGTTACTGTACTCGTTAGACTTAAAGTCGGACATACGCACGATCACACGTTTTGGCCAGAAAGCTGAGGCGATGGTGGCAATCCCTTCCGTCAACTTGCTGACGTAGAAGTCGATAGGGTCTTGGTAACCACGAATGCGTTGGGTGATTTCGGCCTTCAAGCTTTCCGATTGTTGGTCGAAGTTGAGCAGCGCTTTCGGGTGAATACCAATCATCTTGTTGATGATGAATTCAAGGCGAGCAAGGCCGACACCTTCGTTCGGGATTTGCGCGAAATCGAATGCGCGATCTGGGTTGCCCACGTTCATCATCACTTTGGTTGGCAGCATTGGCAGTTCATCAACCGATGAGCGGCGTACTTCAAAATCGAGTTGACCTTGGTAGACATAACCGGTTTCGCCTTCTGCGCAGGAGACGGTGACCAAATCACCATCCGTCAGTTGGCTGGTTGCATTGCCACAACCCACGATGGCCGGAATACCGAGCTCACGCGCAATGATAGCTGCGTGGCAAGTACGGCCACCACGGTTAGTGACAATCGCTGAGGCTTTCTTCATCACAGGCTCCCAATCTGGGTCTGTCATGTCCGTGACAAGAACATCGCCAGTTTGAACCAAAGACATTTGATCCAATGAATCCACCAAACGCACCACACCAGAACCAATGCGTTGACCAATGGCTCGGCCTTCAATCAGTACTTCCGCTTTGTGGCTCAATTCATAGCGCTCGATGACGTTAGCGTCAGACTGAGAGCAGACCGTCTCAGGACGAGCCTGCACAATGTAAAGCTGACCATCAATGCCATCTTTGGCCCACTCAATGTCCATTGGGCGTTGGTAGTGCTTCTCAATGATCATCGCTTGCTTGGCCAGTTCAATGATTTCAGCGTCGGTGAGGGAAAACTGGTTACGCTCAGCCTCTGAGGTATCGACAATCTCAACTTGCTTACCAATCACTTGGCTGTTGGCGTAGATCATCTTACTCAGTTTAGAACCAAAGGTTTTCTTCACAATGGGGGCTTGGCCCGCTTCAAGCAGCGGTTTGTGCACGTAGAACTCATCAGGGTTCACCGCACCTTGCACGACCATTTCACCTAAGCCCCAAGCAGAAGTGATAAACACCACTTTGTCGAAGCCAGATTCGGTATCCAGCGTAAACATCACGCCCGAAGCCGCTTTGTCTGAACGTACCATGCGCTGAATGCCCGCCGAAAGCGCAATGCCTCGGTGGTCAAATCCTTGATGGACGCGATACGAAATCGCGCGATCGTTAAATAAGGATGCATAAACGTGTTTCGTTGCTTCTAATACCGCATCGATACCACGTACGTTAAGGAAGGTTTCTTGTTGACCAGCAAACGACGCGTCGGGGAGATCTTCCGCGGTCGCAGAAGAGCGGACCGCGACAGAAATTTCATCGTTTCCATCGGTCAGTGTTGAGTAATTTTCACGGATGTCCTGCTCGAGGTCAGCAGGGAATGGGGCTTCTAAAACCCATTGACGAATCGTTGCGCCTGTCTTACGCAGAGCGTCCACATCATCGACATCCAGTTCATCCAGCAGTTGGTGGATACGCTCATCCAGTCCTTCGTAGTCAAGGAACTGGTTAAAAGCGTATGAGGTTGTCGCAAAACCGTTAGGTACCGACACACCAGCATTGGCGAGGTTAGACACCATTTCGCCAAGAGATGCGTTCTTACCGCCGACCTTATCGACATCTTCCATGGATAGGCTATTGAACCAGAGGGTGTTCTTTTGCATGTCTTTCTCCAGAAACATTGCAGCTTTCGTAGGGACAGGCAAACGATTACGCGAAGGCTCAAAAAAAGAGAAATCAATTTTCAAAGCTGTGGGGCACGTAATGGCATGCCTGGGTTTATTATTTGTATTATGGTTAACATCCTACTCAAAATATTTTTAAGTTTTAAACAAAAATGCAAACAGAAAAGCAAAGTCGTGATGTGTTCTACGTTTCTGACGGAACGGCAATTACCTGTGAAACGTTAGGGCACGTCGTTTTGGGGCAGTTCCCCTTTGTGGCCAATGAGAAAACCTTTCCATTCGTCGAAAGTGAAGAGAAACTCACTGAATTAATCAAACACATTGAAATTTCATTCCAAACCAATGGGATAAAACCTCTTGTGTTTTTTTCTCTGGTATTGCCTGATCTCAAAGCGCGTCTAATGGAGTCTCCAGCGTATTGCTACGATGTCTTGGAAAGCATTGTGCAGCGGGTGAAAGATGATATCCAAATGGAACCAACGCCAAAGCTACAACGCTCGCGCAGTGTCGGAAAAGACACCGATACCTATTTTGATCGTATTGCGGCGATTGAGTACACCTTGGCGCATGATGACGGCATTTCGCTAAAAGGTTTAGAGCTGGCGGACATTATTTTGCTGGGCGTTTCACGCAGTGGCAAAACACCCACCAGTTTATACATGGCGATGCAGTTTGGTTTGCGGGTGGTGAATTACCCTTACATTGATGACGACATCAAGGGGCTGAAACTGTTACCGGAGTTTGAAATTCATCGTCATAAATTGTTTGGTTTGACGATTGATCCCGAGCGGTTGACCGAGATTCGCGAAAACCGTTTGGCCGGCAGCGATTACGCAAGCACTGAGCAGTGTCAGCATGAACTGGCCAATGTTGAAGCCTTGTTCAGGCGTGAAGCCATTCCGTATATCAATACGACATCGCTGTCTGTTGAAGAGATTTCGACCAGAGTTCTCGAAAAAACAGGCTTAAAGCGCCGCTTGTTCTAAGCAGACCTAGGAACGTACAACCCAAAAGGAACAAAAAACAGGATGAACCAAGCGATAACCGCCCCAGAGACGCTAATAGATAGCCAAGGCCAGCCACGCTATGGTCATTTTGAACAGATGGTCCGTGAATTAGCGCCGGAGCGGTTTGATTACCGCAATGTGATGGATAAATCGGCCAGTAAATTGGCGCGTTATTTCCACTACAAACAATTTCAGTTTGTCAGTGTTGTGAGCGAACGTTATCTCATTGGTATTGCGATCGCAGACATTCGCTATCTCTGTTCGGCATTTTGCTATGTGGTTGACCTTGAAACGGGTCAGTTGGTTGAGCAAAACTGGCTACGGCCGCTGTTTTTCGATAGTAGCATGCAGGCTTCGCCCTATGAGGGGAAAGCGCATATTGCCAATCAAGCGCTGATGTTTGACATCAAACAAGGCCAGTGGCGAGTCGTGCTCAATACAAAATGGGTGAAGGCCAATATGGTATTGCTGGCAGAAAACAGCGAACAGCCATTAGCTATGTGTACGCCTACCGGCTATCAAGGTTGGACTTACACACAAAAGCACAACGCGCTCAAGGTGGGTGGTGAGTTAAGCGTGTTCGGCAAAGCCGTTGAGCTTAAAACCGCCTTGGCAGGGTATGACTTTTCTGCGGGGTATATGCGCAGAGAAACCAGTTGGCGTTGGGCGAGCATTAACACTCAGCAGCAAGGCATTCGCCTAGGCTTGAATCTCGCGGCAGGGGTGAACGAGACCGGAGGTTGTGAAAACGTACTTTGGGTTGAGGGAGAGCGGCATTTTCTTCCTGCGGTCTATTTCGATTTTGATCGTTTGAAGCCAAACGACGCTTGGCGTATATACAGTGCAGACAAACGCATTGATCTGACGTTTACCCCCATGAACTGCCGAAAAGAAAAGCTCAACTTGCTGGTGCTCAAAAGTAACTTTCGCCAATTTGTTGGCCATTTCGACGGTGTGCTCAAAGGCGATGATGGTGCCGAGCACCGATTGGAAAACGTACTGGGTTTAACCGAAGATCACTTTGCCTGCTGGTGAGAGGCTTAAGAGGCAGTAAAACCCGCCACAGTGGTGTGGCGGGTGGAGATATAACGAAGTCGGGGTCTACTTAAACAGCAGCTCTACTTCTTTGATGATGCCAGTGTCTTTTTCGTAGTCGTCTGAGACAAGTACTTTCCATTGGCCCAGCACATCACTCTTTTCAACATCATTGAGCGTGAAAAGAACATGGTAGCGATTACCACGATCACGACCATTGCTCTCTTTTAGTGACCATTGTTTGCCAGAAGGAGCAACCAAAGACACCGAAACATCGCCAATAAACTGATGCTCGATGTTGACGCGAATGGTGGCTTTCGTTAACTCACCTTGATAATTCACATCAAAAGGTAGTTCGAGTTGCGTTGCATCGGGCAAGGCGCGTGGCGATTCAAGCAAGTATTGATTTTTACCTGTTGTAGCGGTTGGCGGTGTTACGGTGTCTGTTGTGCCGTCATCTGGAGTCGCTGTTTTTGAAGCGTAAATATTCGCGACGTGCGGTGCACTCAAGCCAATAGCACGTACGGCGTTCGCGTAATCTTTCTTGCCGCAAGGTGTGCCTTCACACTGCTTGTCTGGTGTAGAGAAAGTGTACGAGCGACCACGAACGCCAAACAAGAAGCCGTAAGCCATGGTGGTGGCAAACTTGTTTTTTACACCATAACCATACGCATCTTTTTCCGTGCCGTTTCTGAAATGCGGCGTATTGGAATATTGCTCGTGCGCGTGGTTTAAGCCCCAGTTGTGGCCGAGTTCGTGGATAAAGGTGTCATCGCCACACTGGTTCATGTAGGAATGGCTGTACATGCGACTTTTGGCATAGCGGGGGTTAGAGCGCCAATTAGACGCTGGGATCACCCATGCTAGACCACAGCTGATGAGGCCTTCTTTGGCATCGTAATCTGGTGTGTTCTTGAGATCGAGGTTACGGAACATCGCGACCATATCTGCACCCGCTTTCTTTCGCTCACTTTCGATATCGCTAAAAATAGGATCTTGAGCACGGCTTGGCGTCATGGCATCGAGCGCTTGTTCTTGCGATTTCTTCATACCCGCTTGCGAGTCAAAGTTGTATTCTTTTGTTGCTACAAGATTCACCTTAATATCAAGGCCACTGTTTTTTAATATAAGGTTTCCCACGTTGAAACGATGTTGAATCGCAGCAAGTTGATCTTGTTCAAACCATTCAGATGTCGCTTTTGTATACACGCCTAGCACATCAATTTGCGTTGTTTCAGCCACTGCAGGCACAGCAATGCCTGACGCTATGGCAAACGCCAATAACGTTCTTTTCATATTTATTTCCTACTTGGTTGTGTTTGTAAAACTAATTGATAGAGGTGTTAGTGATCAAATCCATGATTGGCAGGTAATTCGTAAACCCATGCACTGCTCCCTTTTCCTTCAATTTTAATTTGTCCTTCAGGATGGCCAATAAAACCTAAAATTGAAGTTTTTCCAAAAGTAAACGTAACGGGATAACTTTGACCCTCTAGTTCAAAATTTCCCGACCACATACGAATACCTTCATTCTGAAATTCGTTGTTATCAATTTGGATATCAATGTTGTCATTACTTGGTAAACTCATCGTGATGACATCGCCCTCATTGAGTGCTTTAAACTGATTAATATCTGTAATTTCAACGGCTTTAATATTCTCTATGTATGGGCTGGTCGGTTTAAAACGCTCGATCTCTTGTTGAGGGTTAGTGTCTGACCAGACTGAATCGAATTTTTGCGGTTGTTTTATCTTCTCTTCTGTGATGACGACTTCTTCTTTGATGCTTTCTTCTGGTTTTTGGGACGTCTCAATAGTCGTTTCGATAGGCTGAATATCAACAGCTAAATTATCTGAAGAAGAGATTTTATTCTCTCTTATCACTTCATTTTGGTTGTTTGATTTTTCTTCAGTAATAACGTTTTTATTTAATTCAATGTCACTGTTAAAAAATAATACGGCTGAAAAAACAGCAACGGTCATAACAGATAATAATGCTAATTTAAAATTCACTTATATATTCCTGAGTTAACTAGTTATTGGGTCAATATAATTTGTTTTATAAAAAATAAATAAAATGAGCGTGATCTTGGTTCAAAAACTTTTCTGCAGAAATTCAGTTTATTATTGTCATGTGAATATGTGCCTAACTTTAAATTTAAATGTCGAATAATTGTTTTTTCTCTGACATAAAAGGTGTGAGAGTTGTTCTCAGTAGAGTTTTTACTCAAGCGTGTCTTTTGTCAGTAATGCACTGATGCCGTGAATGTGCTTTTTGAGCGTAAAGCGCCAAATTTTGCTCAATTCAATGAGGTAAAATGTTCGAACGCTCATTTTGTGAGTGAGTTATCGAACACGAAGGAAAAAAAATGACACACTATCAGTATGCTTATTAGTGAATAGGAAGATACCTATGGTGAGTTCCAGTCATTTTGAAACGGAAGTGGTGATCATTGGCGGTGGTGCGACGGGAACTGGCATTATGCGCGACTGTTCGTTGCGTGGCATTAGCTGCATTTTACTGGAAAAGGACGATATCGCTTCTGGTACCTCAGGGCGTAATCATGGTTTATTGCATTCAGGCGCTCGTTACGCTGTCACCGACTCAGAGTCGGCGAAGGAGTGCATCCAGGAAAACAAGATTCTCAAAAACATTGCTCGTCATTGTGTCGAGCAAACCAGTGGCTTATTTATTACTCTGCCGGAAGACGATTTAGCGTTCCAAGACACTTTTATTCAACAATGTACGCTCGCAGGGATTGAAACAAAAAGGCTGACGCCGACTCAAGCCTTGGCGCTAGAGCCTAATGTGAATCCGGCTTTGGTGGGCGCAGTGCAAGTGCCAGACGGCACACTCGATCCATTTCGTCTTTGTGCGTCCAATGTGCTTGATGCGAAAGAGCATGGCGGGCGTATCTTTAACCACACGCAAGTGGTCGGTTTGATTCGTCAGGGTGATCAGGTTCGCGGAGTGAAATGTCTTCACACGCTTACTGGCCAAGCCTTTGATATCTATGCGCGTGAAGTGATCAACGCCGCCGGTATTTGGGGGCAGAATATTTGTGAGTACGCCGATCTCAACATCAAGATGTTCCCTGCTAAGGGATCACTGTTGATCTTGGATTATCGCATCAACAATTTGGTCATTAACCGTTGCCGCAAACCATCCGATGCCGACATCTTAGTGCCCGGCGACACCATCTCTTTAATTGGTACAACCTCAGAACACATCGAGTACGATCAAATTGACGACCTTCATGTGACTGAAAACGAAGTGGATGTGCTGTTAAGGGAAGGGGCAAAGCTGGCGCCCATTATGGCCAATACGCGAGTATTGCGCGCTTACGCGGGTGTGCGTCCATTAGTCGCGGTGGATGACGATGGTTCCGGTCGAAACATTAGTCGTGGCATTGTGCTGCTGGATCACGCTGAACGAGACGGTTTGAAAGGCCTGACGACCATCACAGGTGGTAAGTTGATGACCTATCGTCTGATGGCGGAATGGGCGACCGATGTGGTGGCGAAAAAGATCGGTAACAACAAGGCATGTGAAACGCATATCAAGCCACTTCCGGGCTCGAACGAAATGCCTAAAGCGCACAAAAAAACCGCCAGTATCGTTAAGCCTGTGTATGAGTCGGCGGTTTACCGCCATGGCGAACGCGCCGAGCAGTTTTTGAAAGACGATGACGAAAGCCAAACCGTGATTTGCGAATGTGAGATGGTCACCAAAGGCGAAATTGAATACGCAATCAAGCAACTGGACGTCAGCAATTTGGTTGATTTGAGACGTCGCACTCGGTTGGGAATGGGACCTTGTCAGGGGGAACTGTGTAGTTACCGCGCTGCGAGTTTGTTTAGTCAGTATGGGCATCTTGACGGCACGGTTAGCGCCCATTTGCTGACGGAGTTTTTGGAAGAACGTTGGAAAGGGGTGAAGCCCATCTTCTGGGGGGATGCATTACGAGAATCTGAATTTAGCTATTGGATTTACGAAGGGCTATTTGGTGCCAGTGAACTACCGACCGTAGCAGATGAGGAGAACGCATCATGTTAAATTACGATATTGCTGTCATTGGCGGTGGCATCGCGGGTTACTGTGCGGCGCTAAATGCAATAGAGGCGGGCAAGAAAACCGTACTCATTAGCCAAGGCCAAAGCGCGTTGCATTTTTCATCAGGCTCGATTGATGTGATGGCAAAAACGCCGTCGGGTGAGCGGGTCGAGGCACCATTTTCTGCCATGGCTTCGCTGCCACAGCAGCATCCCGAACATCCCTACAGTAAAATGTCGCCAAACTTTGTTCGTCAATCGCTTTACTGGTTAGTGGATCAACTCAAAGAGCAAGGCTTACCACTGCATTGCCAGCAGGATGAATCAAACCATTATCGAATTACGCCACTCGGTACACTCAAAGCGACATGGCTTTCTCAACCGTTTGTTTATCAACACCGTCAAAACGTAGCTTTTAAACGGCTGTTGTTTGTTGCGGTGGATGGCTATCGAGATTTCCAGCCACTGTTGGCCAAAGACAATCTCAAAAAACACCCTGATTTTCAGCACTGCGAAATTGGTGAAATTCAGGTAACGATTCCAGGTTGTGAAGCCTTGCGTCGCAACCCCAATGAGCTGCGCTCGATTGATATTGCGCGTTTGCTCAAGCAGCCTCAAGCATTCAACAGTTTATGTCACCAACTGATGAAACACGCCACTCAAGAGGATCTGGTCATCATGCCTGCGATCATGGGCAACGGTGACGGACTGGTTCTGTTGCAGCAGTTGCGTCGTCAGACCAATCTCACTTTGCATGAAGTGCCTACCATGCCGCCGTCTTTACTGGGTATTCGCATTGAAGAGGCATTGCAAAAGCGCTTCTTAAAACAGGGGGGCGTGTTGTTAAAAGGAGACCAAGTGCTCTCGGGTGAGTGGGATGCACAAGGTCACTTGGTGTCGATTTCCACGCGTAATCTCGGGGACATTCCACTGCACGCCAACGCCTACATTTTGGCGTCAGGCAGTTACTTCAGCCAAGGGCTCAAAGCCAGTTTGGACAAGATTGTGGAACCTATTTTTGGTTTGGATATGGTGGCCAAGCCCCATCGCCGTCAGTGGCGAAACGATCAATTCTTTAGCGCATCAGCGCATCCATTCATGGCGTTTGGCGTGGAAACGGATGCGATGTTTCGTCCTTCATTAAATGGGCAAGTATGCCAAAACCTTTACTGCTGCGGCTCCGTGTTGTCGGGTTATGACCCGGTGTTTGAAGGCTCGGGTGGAGGCGTAGCAGTATCCACTGCGCTGGCCGCCGTTCAAAGGGCAATGGGACTTAAGCAAGCAATGAGCGTTGAAGAGGAGTGCGTACTATGATGAATGCCTTTGCCAAACATGCGCCAACCAATACCACGTTTGATCAATGCATTAAGTGCACTGTTTGTACGGTTTATTGCCCAGTAGCAAAAGCCAACCCACAATACCCAGGGCCAAAACAGTCTGGGCCAGATGGCGAGCGTCTGCGTTTAAAAAATCCGGAATACTACGACGACTTACTCAAGTTATGCACCAACTGTAAACGCTGTGAAACCGCTTGTCCTTCAGGGGTAAAAATCGGGGACATCATTGCGGTTGCGCGAGGAAAATACGGCAAGAAAACGCTCAATCCTAAGTTAATGCGCGATTTTGTCTTAAGCCATACGGATTTGTTTGGCTCGTTGGCCACGCCAGTTGCGCCTATCGTCAATAAAATCACCAGTTTGAAACCGGTGAAAAGTTTGATGCACAAAACCATTGGCGTCGATAAGCACAAAGATCTGCCGAAGTATTCGCACGGAACGTTTCGCCGTTGGTACAAGAAACAAGCGCAAACCCAAGCACAGTTTGCTCGTCAAGTGAGTTACTTCCACGGCTGCTATGTGAACTATAACCATCCACAGCTTGGCAAAGATTTGGTAAAAGTGCTCAATGCGATGGGGTATGGAGTGCAGTTGCTGAAAAAAGAGAAATGCTGTGGCGTGCCTTTAATTGCCAACGGTTTTCATGAGAAAGCACGTAAGAATGCCAATCTCAACATCAGCATGATTGAGCAATCGGTGGAGCAAGACAGAACGGTGATCTCCACTTCTTCGACCTGTTCTTTTACGTTGCAACAAGAATACCCACACGTGTTGGGCGTTGAAAATCAGCATGTGGTGAATCGGATCGAGTACGTGACTCGCTTTTTACTGAAAGCCTTTATGAATGGCTATGCGCCATCCATGAAACCCATTAACAAAAAAGTGGTGTATCACACGCCTTGTCACCTTGAGCGCAGCGGCAATGTGATGTTCACTTTAGAGTTGCTACGCATGATCCCCGGACTTGAGCTGGTGGTGTTAGACAGTGAGTGTTGTGGCTTAGCGGGCACTTATGGCTTTAAAGAGGAAAACTACCAAACGTCGATGAAAATTGGTTCCCACTTATTTGAGACGATAAAAACATCCCAAGCGGATTTCGCCATTACTGATTGCGAAACCTGCAAATGGCAAATCGAAGAAAATACCCAATTGGAGACCATTCATCCCATCAGCTTATTAGCGATGGCGCTGGAATAAACAGCAATCGCTCATCGGAATACCCCCTAACCGTTGGCGCAGCAACGCCAGCGGTTAGGGGCTGTAATGCTTAATTAAATGTTTCTTTTGGCGAAAAATCTCTTTAGTTAAACATCTCTTTGTTGCAGTTTTTCTTGTAACTCATCCAGCTTAGTGACCGTGATGGACGCTAGACTGGCAAACCCTTTATCTTCCCCATTGGTCACAAGGCAAGAGGGCATGTCTGCGTTGTAGGCCGCTTCAAGATCGTAGAGATAATCTCCCACGTACAGTATTTGATGGGGTTCTAGTTGCCATTGTGTAGCCAATTGAATTAAGGCTTCTGGGTCGGGTTTTGGCGCGCAGTGTTCTCGTGTGATCAAATGCTCGATGTCTATTTGTGTCTGTTCGAGCTTGAGCTGACTGGCTTGCAAGCAATTACGAGTCACGATTGCTGATTTGATCTGCTGCTGTTTCAGATAGTGAAGCAAGGCGTGGCAGCCAGGCAAAGGCTGCGCGTGTTTGGCATCGGACAGTTCGTGATCCAAAATAGTTTGCTCTGCATGCCGTTGTGCTTGCTTATCGGTCATTGCCTCCACAAAGCAAAGTAGGTCGATCTCCTGCGGGCAACCGAGCTGTTGACGAAGCTGTGAAAAATTGAGTTCGCAGCTGACAAGGGTGTTGTCCAAATCAAAAATAATGGCTCGTATTTCATTGATTTCTAATGTGATTGGTTTCATGAGCGCCCTTATGTTTGTGGCATTAAAAAGAGTTTATCCCTTTACTTGAGTTTTATACGACGATAAGTTGAACATGTCTCGAAAATCAGAAGGAAATCTTTGATGAAAAAGGATTTACGTGCGCATTGCCACACCATTATTGTGGGCAATCACGAGCAAAGCCCGGCAGAACATTTCTACGCGATGGCGAAATGGTGTGAAGAACACCAAGTGAAGCACGATGTGTATGGTGATGGGGAATTCATCAACTCATTTCAACAAAAAGTGGCCGACCTTTTAGGCTTTGAAGCGGGTTTGTTTGTTATCACGGGCACCATGACGCAGGCCACGGCCCTTGAGTTGGTGTGCCGTAAAAAACGCAATCCTGTGGTCGCTATGCATGAATCCAGTCATATTTATCGTTTTGAACGTCAGGGTTATCAACTGCAGAATCGTTTTTCCATCTTGCCTTTGGGCGATATGTTCCGACCTTGGACAGCAAAAGATCTCAACGCCTGGCCGGATGAAATTTCAGCGGTCCTGTATGAGCTGCCAATGCGTGAGTTAGGTGGGCAATTGCCAAGTTGGGACGAACTCAATGACATCAAAGCTGAGTGTGAACACCGCGACATTCACCTCCATATGGATGGTGCACGTTTATGGGAGTGCGCCGCCTATTATCAAAAGTCGTACAAAGAGATTGCCACGGGTTTTCAGTCGGCTTATGTCTCTCTCTATAAGGGCATCAATGGCTTAGGGGGATCATTGCTACTCGGGGACAAGCAATTCATCGAGCAGGCATCGATTTGGATGAAGCGCCAAGGTGGCAATGTGTATCATCGCACGCCTTACGTGGTGTCGGCTGCAATGCAGTTTGATCAGCAATTGGCGAAAATGCCAGCGCTGTTTGCGCGCACTCAGCAGATCTACCAAATCCTCCGTGAGTTCCCACAGTTGGCAGTGAGCCCGTATGAGCCGCACGCCAACATGCTGCATTTGATTGTGCCGCTGAGCGTTGAAAACGCCATCGAGTTGCGTGACCGAGTGGCTGAGCAAAAAGGTATTTGGTTAGGGCATCCACAAACCACGCAACACCCTGAACAATCGATCTTCGAGTGGTATGTGGGCGATAGGTTGCTCAACATCGCTGATGATCAGTTGCGTGAAGTGTTGGCTTACTTAGCAAACGCAGAGTGTTGATAATAAGAAACATCAGCTAGACAACGTCAGTAAAAGGAGTCGTGACGTCATGATCATCCCTAAATCGCTTAGGCCTGGCGATACGATAGGCTTTTTCTCACCATCTTCTCCGGCGACGCACTTTGCACCAGAGCGTTTTGCACGAGCGAAACAATACGTTGAGAAACGGGGCTACCAACTGAAAGCGGGGAGCTTAACGGGAAAGAGTGATACTTATCGCTCGGGCTCGATCGCCGAGCGTGTTGAAGAACTTAATGCACTGATTCGTGACCCAGAAGTGCGATGCATTATGTCGACCATTGGCGGCTACAACAGCAACTCATTGCTCCCTTATCTGGATTATCAAGCGCTTCGTGACGATCCGAAAATCATCGTCGGTTATTCGGATGTGACCGCACTCCTGATGGGCATTTATGCGCAAACGGGCATCGTGACCTTCTATGGCCCAGCTTTGGTCGCGTCACTGGGGGAGTTTCCTCCATTAGTGGATGAAACGTTCCAATCTTTTACCAACATTGTCCAATCACTGGAAAATTTGCATCACACCTATGTAATGCCGCAAGGCTGGAGTGATGAGTATGTGCCTTGGCATTTGCAATCGACCAGTAAACACACTAACCCTAACCAATGGTTTTTTGCAGGACAGGGCGTGGTGACAGGCAGAATCATTGGTGGCAACCTCAATACCATGTCTGGGATTTGGGCCTCGTCGTACATGCCGAAAATCCAGCAAGGCGATATCTTGCTGTTGGAAGATTGCTTGCAAGGCATTGAAGTGGTGGAACGCGCTTTTGCGATGTTGAAACTCAATGGCGTGTTCGACAAGGTCGGGGCTATTGTGTTGGGTAAGCATGAGCTGTTTAACCACAAAGGTACAGGAAGGCAACCGATCGACGTCTTGAACGAAGTGCTCAATGGTCAATCGGTGCCAATTTTATGGGACTTCGACAGTTGCCATACCCATCCTATGCTCACTGTGCCTCTTGGTGCCACCATGACCATCGATTTTGATCAACAAACGGTCAGAGTCTCCCTTGAGTGAGGTTTACGGGAGCACTTGGTAAATGTTGCCATTGTCGGTGGTGAAATAGAGATAATCATCTGGGCTTAAGGTGATGTCTCGAACTCGCTCGTTGAGTTTTTCAAATAAACGGTCAGTCTCTTTGAGCTGGCCGTTTTCGATGCTGACCACATTGATGTGCGTGAGCTTTAACGCGCCGATCAGCAGCTTGCCGTTGAGGCTCGGGTAACGCTCACCGCGATAGAGCGTGAGGCTACTTGGCGCAATAGAAGGTATATAGACCCATTTGGGCGCTTCGATGCCGGGCAGCGTATCGGCTTCTCCGACGCGAATCGGTCCCCAATATTCTTTGCCATGGGAAGTTTTCGCCCAGCCATAATTTTTGCCTGCTTGGATGAGATTGATCTCATCGCCCCCTCTTGGGCCATGTTCGACTGACCAGAGTCGCTGCGTTTTGCCGTCGAAAAACAGTCCTTGTGGGTTGCGATGGCCAAAGCTCCATATCTCCTTTTTCACCTCACTATTGTCGATGAATGGATTGTCGTTGGGTATTTTTCCGTCCAGTGTTAGGCGCAAAATGGTGGCAGCATGGTTGCTCGGATCTTGGCCGTTGTCTCGAACGCCACGGTCACCGATGGAGACATAAAGGTGATTGCTGTCGTCAAAGGCGATACGACTGCCGAAGTGGCGACCGGTTGTTGACACCGCATCCGCGACAAACAGCTCTTGCCAGTCGGAGAGCTCTTTGTTTTGCAAACGGGCAGTGGCCAGTACCACGGTTGTGCCAGTGTCGACTTCTTTTGAAAAGGTAAAATAAAGCTGCTGACGTGTGATGGGGGAAAGGGCAACATCAAGTAAACCGCCTTGTCCTGAGTCGTCGACATTGGTGACTTGATAGAGTGGGGTTTTCTGACCTTGAGTGACATCGAGCAACGAGATACGGCCATTTTTCTCGGTAATGACGGCGTTAGCGCTGTCGATAAATTCCATTCCCCAAGGAATTTGATAACCCGAAGCGATTTGCTTTAGTTTTAATTCCTCACTTAGAGTGGAAAACGACACCAACCCCAGCAGTACGGTTCCTAAACACTGACCTGTCCATTTCATTGCAACGATCCTTTTGGCTGAATCCCTTTGACTTGATTAGTTTGAGTATATACCTAATGCCCGTCGAATTCTGACCTATACTTATCCACTAGGAGAGCTGTGTTCTGTTAAATCAATAACTTTGGGGCATAACTATGGCGTATAAAGGAAGAATCGCTCAATGGAGCCATGACAAAGGTAATGGTTTTATCAAAATTGATGGTTCTGGGGAGATGGTTTATTTCAATAAAGCAGAAGTGATTGGCAGTGCAACCTTAGACGATGTGGTGACGTTCGAAGTGGAGCGAAACAAACACGGACAGGTCGTCGCGGTGGCCGTACAAAAAGCCTTTGTTTTCTCATTTGCAATTGCCGTGGCCATTATCTTTCTCACCGCAGTTTTTGCTGGTATTTGGTTATTCCGTTACCCCGCATTAGCGGTTTTACATTACTTTTTTATCAGTGCAGTGACGTTTGTGATTTGTGCATTTGACGTTTCTGCCGCCAAAGAGGGCAACCCGAGAGTGCCAGAAATGGTGCTCTATATCTTGGCATTAATTGGTGGTTGGCCGGGAGCATTTTTTGCCCATGTTGTTTTGAGTCATAAAGTCGGCAACACGCCGTTTATGGTGATGAGTTGGTTGATGGCTTTGGTCAATATGGCAGGCTTTGCCTGGACGCTAACCGATTATGGCAAAAGCTATCTTTACCTAATCCTAGATCGGTTACCGCTGCACTTGATTCCGGGTTTTGCTTAATTTGATGGTTTTCTAATGATCAAAACAAAGCGCTCAAATGAGCGCTTTGTCGATTCTGATGTTAGAGAAAGGGCTTACATTGCCGCTTCAAAAATCGCAGAGATTTCTTCGTGCGTGGCTTGTTTCGGGTTAGTGAAACCACAAGCGTCTTTGAGTGCATTGTCAGCCAAGGTTGGGATATCTTCAGATTTTGCACCAAGCTCGCGAATACCTGCTGGAATACCCACGTCTTTCGCCAGTGCCACAATCGCATCAATGGCGGCTTCTGCGCCTTGCTCTGCACTCATGCCTTCGACATTGACCCCCATTGCTTTTGCCACATCACGTAGACGCTCTGGACAAACCTGCGCATTGTAGCGTTGTACGTGTGGCAACAAGATCGCGTTACAAACACCGTGTGGTAGATCGTAGAAGCCACCCAATTGGTGCGCCATTGCGTGTACGTAACCTAGTGATGCGTTGTTAAACGCCATGCCTGCCATGAACTGTGCGTACGCCATTTGCTCACGCGCTTCAATATCGTCACCGTGCGCAACCGCAGTACGAAGGTGGGCTTGGATAAGCTCAATCGCTTTGATTGCAACTGCATCGGTAATCGGTGTCGCTGCAATAGAAACGTACGCTTCTACCGCGTGAGTCAAGGCGTCCATTCCTGTTGCCGCGGTGAGTGATGCAGGTTTTGCCAGCATCAGTTCCGGATCGTTCACAGAGATTAGTGGCGTGGTGTGTTTATCGACGATCGCCATTTTAATATGACGTTCTTCATCGGTAATGATGCAGAAACGGGTCATTTCAGATGCGGTGCCTGCGGTGGTGTTAATTGCGATCAGCGGTAGCATTGGTTTCGCTGATTTGTCCACGCCTTCGTAATCCGCAATCTCGCCGCCGTTTGCTGCGACAAGCGCAATGCCTTTTGCACAGTCGTGCGGAGAACCACCACCTAGTGAAATCACAAAATCACACTCATTTTGCTTCAGTAGTGCCAAACCTGCATTGACGTTGCCGATGGTTGGGTTGGGCTGAGTACCATCGAAGACAACCGCTTCTATATGACGCTCGCTTAGTAGGTCTTGAACTTGTTTTACAACGCCGATTTGATTAAGAATTTTGTCGGTAACAATAAGCCCTTTGGTAAAGCCTTGAGCTTTAATGCTGTCTGCTGCGTCTTTAAGACAGCCTGCGCCCATTAGGTTCACAGTTGGGATAAAAAATGCACTTGCCATTTGGATTGCTCCATCGTTGTTAGTTATTAATAATTCCTCTTCTGGTTATTACTTTGTCATATGAATGTGCTCTGAAAATTTGATCTCAGACAATTCGAAAGAGGGAAATCCCTCTCTAAAGATAGGAAGTGTGAACAGGATCTTGTTGCACATAAATTTCGTTATCTTATTGATAAATTTCTTTAAAATACAGAGTGATAACGCAATCGATTTTCCACTCATTTTCGGTTGTTAGCCGAAAAACGGTGTTTATTGATTGCCACGGCAAATGGCAGAGGGGGCTTTTACTGGCTATTTGATGGCCGCTGCGTTAGCATTGCCGACCTTTTTTCGGCAGGAGGTGTTATGTACATTGGTTTCGATTATGGAACAGCGAATTGTTCAGTGGCGAAAATGCAAGATGGCGAGCCAGAGCTGCTCGCTATTGAAGGGTCAAGTCACTATATTCCTTCAACACTTTCCGCCCCGACGCGTGAATCGGTTTCTGAGCATTTATTTCGTCATCGAGATATCAAGCCACTAGATAAAGTGGGTGAACAGGTATTGCGCCGAGCCATCAACGTCAATCGAGAAGAGAGCATTGAGCTGCACCCTGAAGATGTGGTGTTTGGTCAAGCGGCGCTTGATCGCTATTTGGCAGACCCAACGGATCTCTATTACGTTAAGTCACCTAAATCGTTTCTTGGCGCCTCCGGCCTGCATGATGTGCAGCTGAGCTTCTTCGAAGATCTGGTTTGCGCCATGATGGCTAACATCAAAACCAACGCAGAACATTCGGCACAAGCAGTGATTCGTGATGCGGTGATTGGCCGTCCGGTCAACTTCCATGGGCGAGGCGGTGAAGAGGCAAACCGCCAGGCCGAAGGCATTTTGCGTCGCGCTGCGACACGTGCTGGTTTTAAAAACATCGAGTTTCAATTTGAGCCGGTAGCGGCAGGTCTAGAGTACGAAGCAAGCCTTCAGCAAGACAAAACCGTGCTGGTGGTCGATATTGGCGGGGGCACGACTGACTGCTCTCTGATTGAAATGGGGCCAAGCTGGCGTGGAAAAACCGAGCGTACAGGCAGCTTGCTTGCCCATTCCGGCCAGCGAATTGGCGGTAACGACCTCGATATTTATCTCGCGTTTCGTCAACTGATGACGCCATTTGGGTTTGGCAGCAAAGCACTAAGTGGTATTGATATGCCCAGAACACAGTTTTGGAACCCGATAGCTATTAACAACGTTCAAGCGCAAAACGACTTCTATGGAAGATCCAATCTAGCGGCGCTGAAGCTGCTGCACAAAGAAGCCCAAGAGCCAGAGAAACTGGCGCGCTTGCTCAAGGTTTACCATGAAACGCTCGGTTATCAGATCGTCAGACGGGCTGAAGAGGCAAAAATTGCCTTGTCGGATAGCGAACAATACCAAGTTGCCCTCAATCTGTTTTCGGAACACTTACATGTGGATGTGAGCCAGAGCGAAATGATTGAAGCAATTGAGTCACCAAAGAGCAAAATGGTGGAGCTAGTGAAAGAAGCGGTGGAACAAGGTGGCGTGAAGCCGGATGTGATCTTTATGACGGGTGGTTCCGCTCGCTCACCGATTTTACGCCAAGCTGTAGAGAGCGAGTTACCGAATGTCCCCGTTGTCAGCGGCAACTACTTCGGCTCAGTCACCGCAGGTCTCGCGCGTTGGGCTGAGGTTTGTTTCCGCTGATTACGTTAATGCATTACCGTTTGACCTTACCCCAAGGCAAAGGTTTATACCTATTGTGGTTGTTAATCCAAAAGTAAGGTGACTTATGGGATGTTGTAATCAAGCGCCGAAAGGCGGTAGTGGAAAACCATCCACACTGTTCATTAACATTACGGTGATGATGGTCGTGGTGTTTGCATTAGCTTTTTTCGCTGGCTAAAAAGCACAAAAGGCGCTCTGGTTTGAGCGCCTTCTTCATTTCTGCTTGATGGATTATTCTTCTGGTTTGACGGCCAGCATTTCTTCAATGCCCCCGCCATTTAACAGCAGCGAGTATCCAGATTGCGTGAGGAAATCGTACGCTTGGCCGGAACGATTACCACTGCGGCAGTACAGAACGATCGGTTGGCCCTTGTCAATCTTACTAAAGCCTTTCGCCAGTTCATTTAAAGGGATGTTTTCTGCCCCTTCAATGTGTTTTTGCTGAAACTCCGCCGGTGTACGCACATCCACAACGAGCGCACCTTGTTCGATCCATTCCCACGCTTCTATTGCACGATTTGACGCATGAGCGAAGGAGGAAACACAACTTAGCAACAGCAGGCTTAAAAATGCGCGCCAATGTGTATACCACTGAGTTTGTTGTTGGTTTTTTTGTCGCATGAAGACTCCTAATGACACCGCGAACCTGTCTGTATTCTCAACAAATTGGAGAGGATGCAAACAATGTGTCTAATCATTCTTCGAACGACAGGAGAAGTCTCGTTTTTGAACGGAAATTGTGAAGTGAATCATGTATTCTCGCCGCCTTAGTCACTGACTCACAAATAAAAAATAAATCACTATGCATTACGAGCAACAACTAGGGTATCGCTATCCCAAAGGGCGATTTGCACTTATTAGTGTGTATTCTTTTACTGGCGCTGCCATTTTGGCGTCCACCATTTTTTCATTGCTGCTGTTTTTGTCGATAGATGACAACCCCTTGATGCAGGCCTTATTTGGTGGTTTGGCCATCATTTTCGAGGCGGGAAAGTTTTACGCTTGGTACGAGTTTGGTGAGCGACGTGCACACCGCAATTATTCTGGGGCCATCACGGCGTTTGTTTTTTATTTGGTGCTAGCTGCCATTTCTATCGGCGGCAGTATCGGCGGCATTAACAGCGCGACCAATACCGCGCAGAATCACATTGCACTGGAGCAGGCTAAAGTCACCGCCTTCAACCGTCAAATTGATGCGATAGAGAAGCAGATCGAACTCAATAATCTTGCTGCGCAAAAATACATAGAGATGGAACGGATCGCCACAGGGGTGAATCGAATCCAACAGCAAAACGATACGTTGCGTAAAGAGCAGCAAAAATTGGCCATGCAACGAGACAGCTTGCCGCCTGTCGCGCAAGGCTCAGTGGTGGGACTCATCGATAGCCTAGCGGCGGCATTTTCAATTCCATCGGGTCAGGCGCAACTGGGTTTGGTGGTGTTTCTCTCAGTATTGTTGGATTTCTTCGCCGCATTTTTTGTTGGAGTGATTGGTGAAGAGCAACGTTTTCGTCATTGGTATCGCCGTTTTGGTGACAGTGCAGCAGAGCCAGTTGAATCCGTCGCTCCGGTTGGGTATTTGCCACATTTGAATGCTCAACAAGATTATCCGATTGCCGAGACTAAGGAAGCTCAGCCCACGCCATCTCCGCTTTATCTCGATGTGGCTCAAGCATTGGCAAGCAACGAGCTCTCTTGCAGTAAGAAGGCGGTTGCCAAGCACTTTAAACTCGGTACAGAGGAAGTGGATCGGCTGTTTAACGAATTGATCAACGCGGGTGTGGTTGGTAAGAAAGCCAATAATCATTATCACTGGTTGGGCGACACCGCAGCCGCGTAGCGACAGGTTTTCAGGGAGCATTTTGCTCCCTTTCTTTATTCCTGGGAGTTGGTTAATATCCGGAAGTTCAAAGATTTGCTTAAATGGATATTAGGAGTCGTCGATGCAAATGAAATTACCCACTCTTGCGGCATTATGCTTAGTTACTTTACTGGCGGGTTGTAGTGCTCATCAGAAGAAAGAGATTAAAGAAGGCTTTACGGAAGTGGGCCATGCCACCAAAGATGCGGCAAAGAAAACCGGCCATTTTTTCCGTGATACCGCGAAAGACATTGGTGAAAACCTCGACGAAGCCACCAGCCAATGATCCTCTAGCCGAGAGGTAGTGCAATGCGTATTGATATGACAGGGACTTGTGTTAGTCGAAGTATCTATATTGATAGAAAACCTGAAAAGGTCATCGACTATATCAGCGATTTTGGGACTTGGGCTAAGTGGTCGCCATGGTTGATTTTGGAGCCGAAAAGCGAGGTTACCTTTAGTACTTTCCAGCAGCAGCCGGGGGCTCAATACGCATGGAAAGGTGAGCGTATTGGTGCAGGAAAAATGGAGTTAGCGCACCTGTATGATCATCAACTCGTTTTCCGCTTGAGCTATCTCAAACCGTTCAAAGGTGAGGCAGAAGTCTATTTCAATGTTTCTCCTGAGCAGCAAGGCTGCCGCGTTGAGTGGCAATTTCAGGGTAAGTTACCTTGGTACATGTTTTTCTTCCGTCAAATGTTTGGGGCGGTGCTCGGTATGGATTACGCACGCGGTTTGAGAATGTTAAAAAGCGCCATCGAAACTGGGCACGTGTACTCGAAGCTGAAAGATCTCGGTGAAAAGGTGGTGCCGCAAGTGCATTACATTGGCGTAAAAGGCAGTGCCACTACCGACGACGTAGGTCACTTAATGCAGCGTCATTTCGATAACTTAGAAGACTATGTAGAGGAATACCGAGTTCCAGTGTGTGGTGATATTTTTAATCTCTATCATTCCATGTCACTGAAAACGGGTTTGTTTGAGTTTACCACCTGCATACCTGTTTCCTACCCGATTGAAGCCAAAGGCAAATTCGTGGCAGGGACGTTGCCCTCCATGCCCGTTTACGCGGTTGAACACCAAGGCGAATACCAGTTTCTCGGTAATGCTTGGTCGTTTGCTTCGTCATTAACTAGAGCGAAAAAAATCAAAACACGCCATAAGCCGTTAGGCATAGAGAAATACCTCAATGGAAAAATGGGCGTGGAGCCAAAAGAGTTGCTAACGGAAGTGATGTTAGTCAAACGGAGTGAGTCATGAATAACTTTGCTATCGAAACCATGTTGATCATCCTGCTGGTTCTGTTTGTGCTGCTGGTAGCAACGCAAGTGTGGCTTTGGTTACGCCCGTTTGCTTACGATTTACGCTTGCCCATTGAGTTAAAGCAGAGTGTTCGCTCTTTAATGACTTCGCTCGATCAAGTGAAACCGCAGGGGGTTATCGAAATGAGGTATGCCGATTTATTTGAGCAAATAAGCCTGAGAAAAACGCCAATGCCGAAGAAGCTCGAATTGGTGAAATCGCTATTTGACGAGGTAAAAACGCAGCCAGTTCCTAAAGGACGAGATCAGCACGAGCAAGAGATTATCGCCTTTAGTGTGCATCAGTTTGATGCTTTGTTAAGTCAAGCGTCACTCTCTTCACGTACTCTCTGCTATTCCAATACTGGGTATTTTCTTTCTGCTTGTGGTGTTTGGTTGTGTCAAATATTGCTCGCCAAGGAAGAAGAGGCGATCGCATCCGTGGATGAAAAAAACAGGTAACCACCCAGCGAAATGTTCATTTAAAGCCGCTTTTGCGGCTTTTTTTGTATCTGGAGAAACAGAAATAGCGCATTCAGGATCTCAAATAACGGACAAATATCACCTTTCAGTAAACTTTTGAGTTTACCTTTTTGTGATTTGCAATAAAATAAACTCCACAGTTTACTTTTTTCTTTTTGAAGGTGGAAAATGTCGTTGGTTGATCCTCTAATGGGAAGTCGATTTGGTCGTCAGTTTAGAAGGCGATGCCTAAGCGCTGCGGTGGCCAGTTTGCTGGTGGTGGGATGCAGTGAGCCTGTTGCTCAGCATGTGGCAGCGCCAGTGGTTCGCCCAGCATTGGTGGAGCGTGTCTCTACCGAGCAGGATAAAGCGCTGAGTTTTAACGGGGTCGTGCAAGCGGCAGAAAGAGCGGAGTTGTCGTTTCGTGTTTCTGGGCGATTGACACAACTGCTCGTGAACGATGGCGATACGGTGAAAAAAGGCCAGCTACTCGCCCAATTAGATGCGCGTGATGCCAAGACAGCGTTAGCCTCTGCTCAATCAGAGCTCGATAACGTGCAGGCGGAATACGCGCGCGCAAAAGCCATTTTTGAGAAAAGCCGAGCGATCACTAAAAGCGATTTGGATGCGCTCGCAACACGGTTGAATTTGTCGAAAAATCGAGTGGAAGAAGCGCAACGCCAACTTGAATACACCAGTCTCTATTCTCCTTTTGCTGGGGTTGTTGGGCTGACGCAAGTCGACAACCATACCCAGGTTCAGGCTAACCAGCCGATTGTAACTTTGCACAACCTGCAGCAGTTGGAAGTGTTGGTTAACATTCCCGATACCGTGATGTTGACCAGCCAGCACAACACGCGCGCGTTTGCTGCAATCGCGGTGATCCCAGAGCATCGTTTCCCTTTGACCTTGAAGCATTACTCCACCCAAGCGGACGCGGCAACGCAAACTTACGCCGTGACGCTGGCGTTTACCGATGTGAATGGTTATCGCGTGCTTCCGGGAATGACGGTGAAAGTAGTACCGGACACAACGGAGCGCCAACAAACGGAAACTCAACGCATCACGCTGCCTTTAACGGCGGTGATCTCAGATAACCAAGGTGGCCAATATGTGTGGGTGGTCAACGGAGATAATCGCGTCGCAAAACGCGAGGTCAAAGTCGGTGAGCTTCGCCAAAATCGCATCGCGATTGATGACAATCTTGCCTTGGGCGAAAACGTGGTGATTGCAGGAACAGGCTCGCTTGTTGAGGGCATGACGGTTCGCCCTTACACAGAATCGACCCAAGGAGCTCAGTAATGAACCTTGCTGGCTATACCATTGCAAAGCGTACCAGTGTTTGGGTATTGATTGCGCTGACCTTACTAGGTGGGTACATCAGCTATCTAAAACTTGGCCGATTTGAAGACCCTGAATTTGTCATCCGCCAAGCGGTGATCAACACCCCCTATTATGGCGCGACCGCACAAGAAGTGTCAGACGAAGTGACGGATCTCATCGAAGGGGCGGTTCAATCTCTGCAAGAGTTGAAAGAGGTCAAGTCAGTTTCCAAACAGGGCATGTCGGAAGTGACGGTGGAGATCAAACTCGAGTTCGCTAAAAGCTCTGCCGAGTTGCAGCAAGTTTGGGACAAGTTAAGACGCAAGATCAGCGATGTACAAAGGCAGTTACCGCCGGGCGCAGGCCCTTCCATTGTTAACGATGATTTCTCTGATGTGTATGCACTGTTCTTTGCGGTGACCGGAGAAGGCTTTAGCGACAAGCAACTGCAAGACTACGTGGATACACTTCGCCGAGATTTGGTGTTGGTGCCTGGTGTGGCCAAAACGGCGACGTTAGCGGAACAGCAAGAGACCATATTTGTGGAGATCTCTTCAGAGCGATTGAAACAGCTTGGCATGTCGATGGAGAAAGTGACGCAAGTGTTGCAGAAGCAAAACCTGATTACTGTTGCTGGCAGCATTGAAACCGAGGCGATGCGGCTACCGGTGATCCCCGATAGTTCTATTCGTTCACTGCAAGACGTCCGCAATCTGCAAGTTGGCCTTGGGGCCGACAACAAAGTGATCCGCTTAGGCGATATCGCCAACGTTGTTCGTGGGTACCAAGAACCGGCATCAATGCTGATGCGTTACAACGGACAACGCGCCGTTGGCTTTGGTATTTCCAACGTGATGGGCGGCAACGTGGTCGAGATGGGGGATGCCGTTAAAGCGCGATTGGCTGAGTTGGAAAACCAACGTCCGCTTGGTATGGAGCTGCATGTTATTTCGATGCAGTCGGATTCCGTGAGAGCATCGGTTGCGAACTTTATCGACAACTTGATCGCAGCGGTAGCGATTGTGTTTGTTGTGTTGCTGCTGTTTATGGGGGTGAGATCGGGCATCATCATCGGCTTTGTGCTGTTGCTGACGGTGGCGGGAACACTGTGCATCATGCTAATTGATGATATCGCGATGCAACGCATTTCCTTGGGCGCGTTGATCATTGCGCTAGGCATGCTGGTGGACAACGCCATTGTGGTGACCGATGGCATTTTGGTGCGCATGCAACAAGAGCCGGACAGTGACAAGCTGACCATCG
Source organism: Vibrio sp. CCUG 15886 (assembly GCF_028570825.1). NCBI lineage: Bacteria > Pseudomonadati > Pseudomonadota > Gammaproteobacteria > Vibrionales > Vibrionaceae > Vibrio > Vibrio sp. CCUG 15886. The sequence goes on from NZ_JAQQBT010000001.1 coordinate 156,942, forward strand.
TCAATGAGGTCGTCGAGGCGACCAAATGGCCGCTGCTCGGTGGCACGGTGGTGGGTATTTGTGCCTTCAGTGCTATTGGTTTGTCGCCATCGGACATGGGCGAGTACGCTGGCTCGCTGTTCTGGGTGATCCTCTATTCCATGCTGTTAAGCTGGGTGTTTGCTGTGACCATCACACCAATGTTGTGTCACGATTTTCTAAAAGTAAAACCGAATCAAGGAGATAACTCAGTTGGCGTTATGATGCGAAGCTATCGCGGCTTGCTTAGCTGGGTATTGCGTCATCGCCTAATCAGCGTGGTGGCCATTTTGGCGATGCTGTTGACCGCCGTGTGGGGAGCGAAGTTTATTCCACCGGGTTTCATGCCTGACTCTCAGCGTGCGCAGTTTGTGGTCGACGTCTACCTACCGCAAGGGTCGGATATTCGTCGCACCGAACAAGTGGTCGCGCAGATTGAAAATGAGGTGAAAAGTAAACAAGGAGTGACCAATATCACCAGTTTTATTGGTGGCGGTGGCTTGCGCTTTATGTTGACTTACTCACCAGAAGCACGAAACACCAGTTACGGCCAATTGCTGATTGATATTGATGACTATCAGAAAATCGCTGCGTTGTTGCCTGAACTGCAAAATGAACTGGATGCCAAATACCCAGATGCATCGATTAAAGTCTGGAAATTTATGCTGGGCCGCGGTGGTGGTAAGAAGATCGAAGCGGGCTTCCAAGGCCCAGACAGTGCTGTGTTACGTGGCTTAGCTGAACAGGCCAAAGCGCTGATGCTGGCGGATGACAATTTGATTGCGGTGCAAGATGACTGGCGCCAGCAAATGCCAGTGGTGAAACCTGTCTACTCTTCAGAAAAAGCGCAGCGTTATGGCCTTACCAATCAAGAGATCAACCAAGCGATCAGTCAGACGCTGTCAGGCAAAAATGTTGGTGTTTATCGTGAAGGTGATGACTTAATCCCGATTGTGCTGCGAGCGCCCAAAGAAGAGCGTCAGCATGCTAGGGCGATCGAAAACACCTTGGTTTATAGTCACGCGGTTGGGCAGTCAGTGCCAGTAAGTCAACTGATTGAATCGGTGGATGTGGTTTGGCAAGACGCCATATTACGCCGCATTGATCGTGTCCCGACGATTTTAGTTCAAGCAGATCCTGCACCAGGTGTGCTCACGGCGGACGCGTTCAATCAAATACGCAGTAAAATCGAAGCTATTCCTTTGCCTGCGGGTTACGAGTTGACTTGGTATGGTGAGTACAAAGCATCTAAGGATGCCAATGAAGGTCTGGTCATTTCGGCACCTTACGGGTTTTCCGCAATGATTTTGTCGGTCATTTTCATGTTTAACGCGTTAAGACAGCCGTTGGTGATCTGGCTAACGGCGCCTTTAGCGGTGATTGGTGTCACGGTCGGCCTGATTGTCTTCCAAACGCCCTTCGAATTCATGGCGATTCTCGGCTTTCTTAGCTTGATCGGCATGATGGTGAAAAACGCCATCGTCTTGGTGGATCAAGCTGACGTGGAAATTCGACAAGGCAAGTGGCCATTCCAAGCCATCATCGATGCGGCGATGAGTCGCGCTCGTCCTGTGCTTCTTGGCGCATTGACCACGATATTAGGTGTCGCACCACTGTTGGTTGATCCCTTCTTTAAAAGTATGGCGGTCACCATCATGTTCGGTCTGCTGTTTGCGACCTTGTTGACACTGGTGGTGATCCCGCTTTTCTATGCCATGTTGTTTCGCATAAAAGTGGAGCAAATGTAACGTGACGAACGAACGCTACTCAGTTGAGTAGCGTTTTTTTTGGTGAGGCGTTTTCTGCGATTTTTGCACAATTCTTTATGCAACTGACGCCACTTCACAGAACCTTTCACATAACGCGCTAAACTAACATTAACCCTTCGCCACAGGAGTCTTTTTATGGATTTCAATCAACTGGTTAGTGGTCAACATCCCGTGTGGAATGTCATTATCGCGTTGCTGCTCGGGGCTATCATTGGCACACAGCGTGGCTGGGTGATGCGAAACAGTGCTGAAGGCAGTCGTGTGGCGGGGATTCGCACCTTCTCTTTAGTTGGCTTACTGGGTGGGTTAACGGCATTGCTCGCCAGTCACACATCGCCTTTCGTGCTTGGTTTTGCTTTACTCGCCTTGGTGGCGCTGGCTTCTATTGCCTTCATTATTCAGCAGAAAAACAGCCAAGATATCAGCATTACTGGCGTTGTCAGTTTGCTGGTGACGTTTGTGATTGGCAGCTTAGCCGTGGTGGGAGAGGCCGTATTGGCGGCATCGGCAGCAGTAATTACTGCCGTCGTATTAGATAACAAAAAAGAGCTTCATCAAGGATTGCAGCGTCTGCAAGAATATGAACTGGATGCCGCCTTACGCTTGATGATGATCTCTGTGGTGTTGCTGCCTCTGCTGCCAAATCAAACCTATGGCCCGTGGAATGCCTTGAACCCGTATGAGATTTGGTGGATGGTGGTGCTGATCGCCAGCATTTCCTTTGTGGGGTACTTTGCGATCAAAATCGGCGGTGCCAAACGTGGAGTGCTATTTACCTCCGTATTTGCCGGATTGAGTTCGTCAACGGCACTGACACTGCAATTTTCCAATCTTTCTCGAGAACAACCAACGATTAGCCCCTTGCTTGCCAGTGGCATACTGCTCAGCTGTGGCACCATGTTCCCACGTTTGCTGGTGGTGCTTTCGGTGCTAAACCCGGCCTTGGTGACACAGTTGTGGCCGATCGTGCTATTGATGATGGCAGCCTTGTATCTTCCAGCTTGGTGGATCTGGCGCTATAGCGATGTAGAGTTTAACGAGCAAGCGGGCAAACAAACCAACCCTCTCGCTCTGCAATCGGCGCTGTTTTTTGGGGTCATTTTGGCGGTGATTATGCTGCTTTCTCACGCGTTATCTGAGTGGTTTGGCAGCGCGGGTACACTCATCCTTGCTGCGTTGTCGGGTATTACCGATGTGGATGCCATTTCTCTTGCGCTTGGTCGTCAAAGTACTCAAGGGTTGAGCGTAACCACCGCTGCGCTTGGGGTGTTTATCGCCGCTTCCGTCAATACGTTAGTCAAAATGGGCATGGTGGTGGCGATTGGTGATCGCAAGTTGTGGAAACGCGTGGCGCCGGTGATGCTCGCCAGCGTAGCGATTGGCGGCGTGACATTTTGGGCCCTCTAGTCAAACAGAGGCCCAGCATTCACTGGGCCTAGGACATTATGGAAGGTCGACAATATGACTCTGCTAGTTTTGGTGAACAAAAGGCCCCGCAGTGGCGCTAGATGCCACATTGCCAGCAGAATCATAGACTTTCGAGGTGACGTAATACTCGTAAGCCACCCCTTTGGAACCGTTGAAATTATACGAATGTGACGTCACTTGCTCATTTTTTACATACGTGCCGCAGCAAGAAAAGGTCACTTCCGTCGATGAGGCGACATCCGTATCCCAGCTGATTTGGAATTTCACCCCTTTGATGACACGGCTGCTGACATTGGAAATGGTGATATCGCCCCCCGTGCCAGAGCCCCCTCCATCACCTCCTCCGGCGCAGAGATCACTACTGACGCCCACTTCATCCCAAGCGTCAAGGACGTTGGCCGAGTGGGTACCAGCAACGGCGTCAGTGGCGGCGCGCGCTAAACAGAAATCCGCATTGGGCGGCAGGGAGGTAAAACCGTTATATACGATTTGCGTTGCGGCATCCAAACCGATACCCGCCACATCGGTACCTGAGGCAAATTGTCCATCAGAATTTTGCCCGCCATTGACTAATAAGTAATACCAGTGGTTGATGATGCCACTGTTGATGTGCACACCACCATTGTCACCAGTGCCTGTGTATCGTTCATTGTAATGAGAGGGATCGCCATCTTCTCCTGGATCAGCCATATTGCGGATGCCGTTTGAGTTTGGCGTGATGTCTTCACCGATGGTCCAGTTGCCACTGCCATAATAAAACTCAATGTTGGTACCCATGATGTCGGAAAATGCTTCATTGAGTGCACCAGATTCATTTTGGTAAATCAGATCGCTGGTTGCGTCGGTCAACCCGTGTGAAAGTTCGTGTCCCACCACGTCTAAATCACCGGATAAATTAATGAAGGAGATGCCGTCTCCATCTCCGTAAGCCATTTGATAGCCATTCCAATAGGCGTTGTTATAGTTGCGTTTAACATGAGCGGTTGACACCATCCCCTGCGAATAGTGATTTAGCCAGTTGAATTGCAGCACGCTCAAAAAGTAACTGTCAGTCACATTGGCAAAGAAATGGGCATCGACCATAGCCGCTTGGCCAGGGGAAGTGCGGCCAGGTTCCACCCACTGATCATCACTATCCGTGGCCAGATCTCCGGGTAATCGACTGCGGCCGCCCGCATCGTAGGTAGAAAGGCGACCATTTGCAGAGACCATTTCGAAATTGCCGCGATTAAATGTGGTCAGCCCGGAAAGGTCTTTGCTATCCCCATGAACACCCGTTCCGCTGCCAGTGGTTAATCCGTCATAAGCATTGAGCACTTCGCCGGCTTCGGCGTCAATCCAATAGTGCCAACGGCTGTCCGCACGTTGATTTTCTACGATATAAAAGAACAGTCCATTGGATGGGTTAATAAACAGGTTAGTCGTCCACCGTCCATGGCCACCAATTTTCATCATCACGATGCCTTTGGCCGCCTCGGCTTTCAGTTTGACGGAATTACTTGAGAGTAAACGGTCATAGCGACGACCAATCACCGCGACGACATCGCCACTGGCCGCCGTGATGAGACTGATTTCTCCGCCAAATACAATGGCATTTTGAAAGTGCTGCTGAAAGCGCTGTGTTTCCATTCCGGAATGACCAAGCGCAAAGCGTTTCACCAAGGTGGCGTTGTCTGGAAGGACAAAGTTTTTCGCTTGAAGACCTTTCAAGCTAGGACTTGGATGCGCGTTGGGACCATTTGCTGCCATACTTAAAGGAGCGGCTGCGAGCAGGCAAGTGGCAATGATGGTGGTTTTGAAAGTCATGAACGCCTCCAAAGTGAAGTCCATTTTGTTCCCACCATAGGATTGCAAAACTGCGCACTTCATGACTGTGTGAGAACTTGCTATTTATGAGTTTGTCACTAAAGATAAGTGTAGGCAGGAAAAGGGCTGCCATCAAACCACATCACGGAATTGATAATAATTTATCTGAATAATGAAATGGATATATTGTTAAATGTGTTATTTATGAGACGGATAGATGACAAGGATTGATGTGATTAATAAAAGCACTATAATCATGGCAAATTTTAATAAGATGTCCCATAAATCAGTTTGCTCTACAAATCGCCTTGGCGAAGAATTGCTTGCTTAATGTAGAGTTAAAACAAGGAAGTCATTTTTAGACGTCTTAATCAACCGAAATAACAAGTTGGCTTGTATTGTGTATTTGGACTGATTGAGGTTTCACGTTTTGTTTTCTGTATCAAACTCTTTTATTTCCTCTTTGAAGCGAAACGCTTTGGGGGGATTACTCCTTGCTGCGATGAGCTTTCCATTGGCCGCCGCCCCTGAAACAACGGTATTAACACCCGATCAAGATTGGATCCCAACCACGGATTTGAGCTTGCCACGACAAATGAAAATAGGTGCGCTCGAAAACGGCATTCGTTATGTTGTCATGCCATCACGCTATAGCCAAAAGACGGTGTCACTTCGCTTCGAATTGCAAACGGCATCCAATCAGACTTGGCTTGTGGCCAACGAAGCAGACCTGAACTCGCGCTCTCTCAAAGAGGCCCTTGTTGAACTGCGCGACAAAGTCTTGGTGAACGACAAAGTCCCAGCGGCTCCTCAAAGTAAGCTGACGGTGATTTTGGTGGGGGATATTCAGGTTCGTGATGCGATCGATCAAATCGACATCGTTTTTGGTGGAGCCAAGATTGGCAACTCGATTCCAGGTCGTTTGTTTGCTGAAAAGCTAAGTCCAAGTCTTGAGCAACCAGTGGATGCTGAGACGTCAGCTCAGCGTGTGGCCGCCAACATCTATTTGAAAACACGCCTGACTGATGACCAAGAAGACAGCAAAATGCGTCGTAAAGAGCTGACAGCAAGTCAGTTAGCCGATGATGTTTTGATGGCACGATTGGAAAAGCAACTGTTAGAAGCCAACATCGGTCTAGTAGCGGTTGAGATGGAAGAGAGTTGGTCTCGCCAGCAATTGGTCAGCACGATTACAGTGGCACTGAGTAACGAAGAAGAGTTAGATAGTGCAAAAACCATTGTTGCCAAGGTGCTGGAAGGGGCAAAAAATGGCAATGTGACGGCGGATGAGTTTGCGACACAAGTTCAATTGAGACACGACTTGTTTAAGCGCCATCTTAAGGTTTCACCTTCGCAACAAGCCGATGGTATTGCACAAGCAATCCGCTATAATCGCGTTTATGTGCAGCCATCTGATGAGTTGAGATTATTTGAGTTCCATATCGCGCATATGACTGAGAGCGACGTCAGTGAGGCGATGATCGTCAACTGGTCAAAAGGCACGGAAATGCTTAGTCACGTCACTGGTCAATAATTCTCCTGACTCTGATAAAGCCAACTTGTTATTCGAGTTGGCTTTTTTATCTTTCCTATTCCTCTGTGGTATGACTCTTGCTTCAATACACTCGTGAGCGTTATCTGCGATTAAAAACGGTGCCTTGCCTTGATAAATTCTCAAATTGAGAATGGTTTTAGGAAAGAAAAGGGCGCTTTGATAGGCAGAAGCGATACAGGGAGGCAATGACGATGCAAAATCATGACGATCAAAAGCGAAAGTATTACCGCTTAAAATATCCTGTGAAGGCACTACCACGTGTCCGTATCAACGGTAATGTGTACCACGTGAATGAAGTTTCCGAAGGGGGCTTACGGGTCACACTCTCTAGCATCCACCAATTTCATCAGGGGCTGATGATTCGGGGAACGTTGCAGCTGCTCAACTGTGTGTTGGCTATCGAAGGGCGTATTTTGCGTTTCGATCAAGATGAAGTGGTGTTAAAGCTCTCTAAAGGCCCGAGTTTCAAGCATATGGCTGCAGAGCAACGTTATCTCTTGCAGCATTTTCCGACTCATATACATATGCTGCGCCGAGCCGCGGCCAATCAAGTCGCGTGATCGGATTTTCCCAAATACACTTCCCAACGACATTTCTCAAGGTCATTAAAACAAACGCGAAGCGGATTAACACGCTTCGCTTTGTTTTGTCGTTCACTTCAGTACCGATAGGGCAATAATGCCGATAGAGTAATTTGGATCGAGTCTGATCCGTTAATCCGCCAACCATGTGATTGCCGAGTCATAATCGCTAAATGATTTCATCTCGCCAGAAATAAACCAGCTGCCAACTTTGGCTGCGAGTTCTTGCCAATTTTTGTCGCCATAAACAGCAACTTTATTGACGTTGAAGCCGATTTTGAGACCCAGTTGGAAGTCATCCCATGCTGCTCTAGGCTCCCAGCCTGAAAACTCGCTAATGTCTGCGAGCATATTCATCTGTTGTCGATTGATGCCCGCAAGGGCTGCTTCCAGAACTGGAACGATCGCTTGATAATCTTGATGGGTGAGTGTGCCTGTTGCTTTAAAAACCAATATGGTTTGCGAGCCAATACGCTCAATGCCAAACGTGATGCCGTGACGTTGATTATTCACCTCGTGTCTCCTCACTCTATGCTTTGTTTGCAAGAGCTTAGAGGAGATTCAAACCCTAAAGTGGGAGCCGATTCAGACTTTCGCTATCTCTGTTGGATTCAAGGCTGTTGCGATGTTGGGGTGTTTTGATAATTTCACTCAACTGTCATAAAAATTTAATCTTGTTATGCGTTGTGTTCCGAACGGGAAATAATAATACTGTCAACACAAACTGAAAAAACAATAATATGAGGAGAGTGGATATGCAGCATCAAGAAATGATTCAACCAACCCATCTTGGCGTAATTGGCCGAACTTGCATTTTATCTCTCGGTATTGTTGCAAGTTTCCTATTTCTGATTTGAATGCGCTAAGTTGCCGCGAACAAAATGAACAAGGGCTCCCCACCATGGGAGCCCTTGTTGTTTTCGGTTAGACAATCGCGAACAGCAACGCAGAAACGGCCAGTAGCCCTGTCAGCAAAACAAACACAGTCGTGGCTTTACCATGATAGATTTTTAATGAATCAACTCGGTAAATGGCGTAAACCGGCATGATAAACAGGATCATAGCGATGACTGGGCCAGATAAGGTTTCCATCATGCCGAGAATGCTCGGGTTGATCACCGCCGCAATCCAAATTGAGATAAACAAGCTGACGATGGTCATTTTATCGGCGCGTTGAATAGGCATTGATGTGTGCTTGGTTAGCAATCCGTTAAGGCTTTCTCGTGCACCTAAAAAATGGCCAAGGAATGACGACGTAATGGCGATAAAGGCAACCAGAGGACCAAAAGTCGCAATAAATGGGTTCTCCGTTGCGTTGGCTAAATAAGAAAGTACCGACACATTTTGCGCTTTTGCTTGCGCCAATTGCTCTGGGCTTAAAGAGAGCACGCAGGAAAAAACAAACAGCAGTACAAAAGCAATCAACATGATGCTGGTACGCTGAAGAATCTGTTCTGATTTACCATTTGCCTGCTCGCCGTAATGGCGTTTTTGCACGCCAACGAAGCTGGAAATGGCAGCGGCATGGCTAAATGAGAAGATCACCACAGGCACGGCTAACCAAACCGTTTGTAGAAAATCGCCGGCAGAAGGCAGAGCCAAGGAAGGCAGTTGCCAACTTGGGATGAGATAAAGCGACAAGAACGCCAGTATGGTGGCGAGTGGGTAAACCATGGTTGCAAACGCACGCAGCATCAGCTTTTCACCGCCGAGCATGATGGCGATCAGGCTGAAAACCAATACACCAGACAGCAGCACTCGAGGTAATGATTCCATTCCCGCTTGATTGACCATAAAGCTGTCAACCGTGTTGGTGATGCCCACACCATAAATGAGCAGAATAGGGAATATCGACAAGAAATAGAGCAGTGAAATCAGACGACCTGCTTTCGCTCCAAAGTGCTCCTCGACAACATCGGTAAAGTCTGCATCGGCTTGTTTTGACGAGAGCACAAACCGCGCAAGTGCGCGATGGCCCCAAAATGTCATGGGAAACGCCAAAAGCGCTAACAGTACCAAAGGCCAAAAGCCGCCGATTCCTAGGTTGATAGGCAGAAAGAGAATGCCAGCCCCCACGGCGGTGCCGAATAAACTCAATACCCAATGAGTGTCGTGTTTTGTCCAAGTTTTAGTGGGCAGCGTGTCACTAAAATTTAACGTTTCTCGAGATTCTTTCACTTAATACTCGCATGTATAAGAATTATAATTTTGCAAATGTTATCGACTTTAGAGATATATATCACATCGATGTTGTAGCGATATGTGCTGTGATTTGTCACATTATGTAAATTATCTCGCCGTCACTTTTTCATCAAATTGGTTATATGAGCTAATTTGGTTTTTATATGTGGTTTATTGTTCTGAATTTTTGTTATTTTCTGGATGTAGGTGTTGTGTTCGAAGTGGTGAAAAACACATCATTTTTGATGGAAAGTGGCCTGTTTGTTATGCCTCTTCTTGCTTAAGGTGTGACGATGGAGATTCCGTTACACTGCCATTTTTACGCTCGCGAATGAATACATCAAAAGGATTTGAAGATGGAATTTAAGCATCGGTTTATCGATGGAAGCCGATATCAACGGATTTTTGTGATTGGTGATATCCACGGCAAATTGGCTTTGTTGCAGGACATACTAAAACGAGTGGATTTTCACGGTGAACGTGATCTGTTGATCTCTGTCGGTGATCTGATTGATCGCGGCCCCGACTCGGTTGGCGTCTTGGATTACTATCAAACGCATCATTGGTTTGAAGCGGTGATGGGAAACCATGAATGGATGATGGTCAACGCGTTGGATGCACAAAACAAATTGGAGCGTTCAGAGAAGGAAGCGTACTTCATTAAAATATGGCATCGAAATGGCTGTGAATGGTCACAAAATCTAACCGATGCTGAAAAACAGAGGTTGCGGGATGCGGTTGCCCAACTGCCAAGCGTGATTACGGTGGAGTTGGAAGATGGCCGCCGCTTTGGCATTTCACATGCTCAGCCCCACTCACTAGATTGGAACGAAATGATCGATTGGCAAGGGGATATGTGGGACAACCCTCGCTGGATTTGGGGAAGAACGCGCATTGCGGAAGATCAGCCACAAGCGATTGCTAATGTTGATTTAACACTACACGGCCACACTCGCAGTGAAGGGGTGAAAAGAGTGGCCAATAGTCTTTTTATTGATACCGCCTCCAATGACGACTATCAGGGCGCATTCAGCCTTTATGAACTGCGTACAGGAGAGGTTTTTGTTGGGGTAAAACAGAGCGCACTCGTTTAACGGTTATCAGTGATTGAGAACCGAACACGATGCAGGTACATTAGTGCCAGCGAACTATTTTTCCGTTGTATTGAGTGGTAGAGGAAGAGACCAAGATGCCTGAAACATCTGTATTGTTAGCGGTTTTTTTGATTTTTCTTGGCTCGTTTGTGCAAACAGCAATTGGCTTTGGTTTGGCTATTGTGTCGGCACCCTTGCTGATTATGGTTGCTCCAGAATACGTGCCTGCGCCTATCTGTCTAGTGGCACTGTTTATTTCCATTCTCAATGCGTTGAAGCACAAAAGCAGTGTAGAAATTGGCGGCCTCAAAATGGCGCTGATTGGTCGAGTGCCGGGCTCGATTGCAGGCGGGGCTTTATTGGTATTGGTCAGCACCAATGTATTGGCCTTGTGGATCGGCATACTGGTATTGTTTGCTGTGGCGGTAAGTTTGCTGCCATTTCGCATCGAACCCACTCCCATGCGTATGACGATAGCGGGTTTCTTTTCTGGCCTATTTGGTACAAGTTCAGGTATCGGTGGGCCGCCAATGGCATTGTTGCTTCAGCACCAAGAAGCGAATCAGCTACGCGGTAATCTTTCAGCGTTTTTTGTTTTTAGCTCGCTGATATCACTTCTCATCCAGATCCCAGCTGGTTTCTTCACCCTGTATCACCTAAAAATCACGTTACCTTTAATTCCTGCAGCTTGGTTGGGTTACAAACTGGCTCTATTAACAACGCGCAGTTTACCCAAGGAGAAGATCCGAATCGGTGCCTTATCTTTGTGTTGCATTAGTGGCATTGGGGCAGTTTGGCAAGCTTTTTAAGGACTTATCATTTATTACAAAAATAAGAAACTAGTTTCTTATTAAATTTGTTTTCTATTTTGCATTCCCTAGCTATGTTTATAAAGTTGGCTGGGTGTGCTTTTGGTTCCATATCAGTGTTTGCTGAGCATAATTAAAAACTAGGCACTCCCTAAATAATCGATATCTGACTATAGGATAGTTAGGGGGAGTTATGACTTTAGGCTTCAAATCTCGTATCTACACGAGCGTTGCTTTATTGGTGGCGCTGTCATTAGGAATATTAGGCACGCTAAACATCATTTCGCTCAAAGAAAAGATGGTGGCGTCGTTGGTCTCTGAAACACAAAACAAGCTCAATTATCACGTTGATGAACTGCAACATGCGATTGCTATTCAGCTCAAAGCGGTAGAGGTCGGGTCCAAACATTTTAACGCCTCATTAAGCGACGAGCAGAATGTCAATTTGGTGCGCTTATTGGCAGAAAGTGCAGGCATCTCCAATATTATTATGGCGTATGAGGACGGACGCTCTTATATGTCTCTCCATGCCAGTGGTATCACTACTGAGGAGCAAAATTTCTCTCAGCGTGATTGGTATCGAATGGCGAAAGGCAGCCAAGGAGTCAAGCTCACCGATATTTACATTGACAAAATCACTGGGGAAAAGGTGGTTAGCGCCATCATGCCTGTTTATAACGGCAGTGAGTTCCAAGGAGTATTGCTGGGCGATATTCCGCTAGCGGCAATCATCAAAATGGTCAGCAATATGCGCTTTGCTGGTGGGGCCGCCACCTTAACCGACAAAAATGCGGTCTTTTTTGCCAGTGACGATCCCAATGACATCGGTAAAACCCCGTCGCAAGTGAGCCCTGTGTTCAGCGATATGGAGCGCGCGTTTTTTAATCAGCAGCAGGGGCATTTGCAATTTCCCTATCTGGGCATTGAGTTTGATGGCTACTTCCAACGCGTCAATTTAACATCGGATCAATACTGGACCTTGATGGTGTTTGTCGATCAGGATACTGCGTTGGCGGGGGTTCGAGAGGCGCAAAATGAGGCGATCGTCACTGGGGTGATTTTGTTGCTGGTCAGTGCTGTGGTGATGGTGCTGACTCTTGAGCACGCTTATCGTCCGCTACTCAAACTGAAAAAAGCGGTACTAGGATTATCAAAAGGTTCAGGCGATTTAACCGCGAGACTGACGGTTGAAGGGGGAGATGACCTTGCGCAGATCAGTGAAGGGTTCAATCGCTTTGTGCAGAGCTTACAGGGCATGATGTTGCAAGTGTCTGAAGCAAGCCAAAATATTTCCTCTAACATTGTGCAGCTCAATCAAACGGCGGTGGAAAACGAAAAAGTGTTGATCACCCACTCAGCAGAAACCGATCAGGTGGTAACGGCAATTACCGAGATGAGTGAAAGTGCGCGCTCGGTGGCGGAAAACGTCACTCAGTCGAATAGAATTACTGAAGGTGCGAGTAAAGAAGCCAAGCAATCTCTAGAGATTGTCAATAACGCGGTGACTACCGTCAGTGCCTTGGTGAACGATGTGGAGGAGATGTCCAATCGCATTGTCAGCATGAACCAAGACGCCAACAAAATCAGTGAAGTGTTGAACGTGATTGGTGAGATTTCTGAGCAAACCAATTTGCTGGCATTGAACGCCGCGATTGAAGCGGCACGCGCTGGTGAACAGGGCCGCGGATTTGCCGTTGTCGCCGATGAGGTGCGTGCTTTGGCTGCGAGAACGCAGAATAGTACGACAGAAATTTCAGAAATGTTGTCAAAACTGCTCGATGGTACCTCTAGCGTGGTAGCATCAATGGAACGCACTAAACAGCAATGCCAATCAACCGCCAGCAAGACGTCGGAAGTCTCCAACAGTCTCAACTTAATGAGCGGTTCTGTACGAGATATTGATGATGTCAGTACGCAAATTGCTGCTGCGACGGAAGAGCAAAGTACCGTAGCAGCCGAGCTAAGCCGCAACATGCTGGCCATTCGAGACATTGTTACCAATCTGGTGGCAAGTGGCCGTCAAACGGTTGCTGCGACGGAGTCTCTGGCCGATTCCAACCACGAACTCGATAAACTCGTGTCCAATTTCAAACTGCAATAACGGTTGTCACTTTGTAGCGGGCTGTATAGGCCCGCTATCGTTTCTTTGTTAGGAGCGAGTTTATGACGAAATTAATGGTTCATGCTTGGCTAGAGAAACAAAATAACCAGATATCGCAGCATTTTGCCTATTGTCACCAAAAACTGGTCAAGCAGTTCTTTTCCCGCGATCCCAATTTGTGGCCGATTTACAAAATCAAGCAAGTGGCTGAACTGGTTGGGCATAAACGTAATCTCACCATGCCAACCAATCCGATTTTGTCCAAACGGCTGGCGGCAGACAGTTACATTCCACACGCTTCCAGCCAAGTGATAAAGCCGTTCGAGCCGTTAGCACTTTTTGCGGCTGGACACAGTAAAAACTGGGATGATCCAAGCGCAGTGGAAAACGTCATTTCAACACCGAGCGATCCCGCCATTCATGGTGCGCTGTTGGCCACCATCGCAAATCCCAATTTGGTTTACAGCGAGTACGCTGGGCGGGCCACCGAATTAGAAAGTGTCGTGGTGCGGCAAATTGCAAACCTAGTGGGATACGATGACCAAAAAGCCACAGGACTTTTCACGCAAGGTGGGACGTTTTGCAATCTCTACGGTTATCTACTTGGGTTACGCAAGTGTTTCCCTAATTCAGCCACAACGGGTATTGGGGATAAGAAACTGGCATTTATTAATTCCCAAGCGGGGCATTACTCCAACGTCACAAATCTTTCACTACTTGGTGTAGATATGGGTAAACAACTGCTTCGCATCAAGGTGAATGAAAACAACCAAATTGACCTCAATGATCTGACCAAGCAATTTGAGTATTGCATCCGCCATGACATCATCGTCCCGACGATTTTGTTGACCTTTGGTACCACCGATACTTTTGCCATAGACGACGTGGCTGCCGTTTACCTGCTACGAGAGCGCTTATGTCGCCAGTATGGTTTGAACTATCGGCCACACATTCATGTCGATGCTGCCGTCGGTTGGACGCTGCTCTTTTTTAAAGAATATGCTTTTGAGCGGAATGAATTGGCGATCAATACCGCGACCTTAGAAGGGTTAGAGGTCACCAACTCTTTAGTCAAGGGCCTGCGCTACGCCGATTCCATTACCATTGATTTTCAGAAGTGGGGCTATGTACCTTATACCTCCAGTTTGATTTTGGTGAAAGATCGTCAGGATATGCAGGCGTTACAACACGATGCAGACTATTTCTCCTATTTCGAAGCGCAACAACGGAATCAAACGCATCTTCAATCCACCATCGAATGTTCCCGCAGTGCAGTGGGGGTATTTTCCGCTTATTCTGCGTTAGAAAGTATTGGAATTGAAGGCTATCAAATGCTGATCGCACACGGCTTGCAGAACGCCAATTATCTGCGTTGTTTGCTCTCTAAATTACGCAATTGCAAAGTGGTCTCCGGCAGTAATCAAGGCCCTTGTGTCACTTTTCGTCTCTATCCGCCAGAGATGGAAGAGAGTGCGCAAGCGCTGTTTTACCGAGAGCGGCGGCTTATCAGGCAAAAGGCGTATATGGAAAGTCTCGTTAGTAGCGCGACCTACCATCGCAACAACTTCTTAGCAAGAAAAGGTCGTTATTTGAAAACCAATTGGGTCGATTCGATTGCCAGAACCGATTACAACGAAGCAGGGCATTGCCTTTTTCTACCCGGCGAAAAAGCGGTGTTCCTTAACCCCAACACACAGCGGCGAAGCATTGAGCTGTTTGTGGCCAATTTGAATGCCACTTAGGGCGGGGAAATAACAGGTTTACGCGAGATAAAAAAAGCGATGCCAATTGGCATCGCTTTGGTCGTTATGCATGTGATAAATCACATATAGGGGAAAGGTTTACAGTTTGTCCCACGCCATTTGCCAGTGTGAACCAGTACCCGGCTGGTATTGAGTTGCGGTTGGTGCCCATTGAACACAGTAACCTGAGTATGGGAATGGCTTGCATTGGTAGATCGCACCGTCGCTGGCGAGCACTTTGGTGCCCGCCGTGTACGAGCTCAAGCCATCTGGGAAGACAAAGTCGTAATCATCACTTGGCGGTGGTGTTTGCGTTTCCGTCAGCATGAAGTCAGATGTTTGCTGCTTTTGCAGCGTGCCGTCTTTGTCTAGGACTTTGGTTACCAACATATGGTGGCCTGCTTCTGATTTGCTTAATGTCATGCTGACCGCTTTGTTCTCACCGTCTTTCATTGCAACGCTTTCAAAAGCAAGTGGCTCTTTGTGGTGGTTATAGACGGTCAGTTCCGTTGTAATATCGCCAGTTGCTTGTAAGCCTAAATCGAGCGTTACAGGCACATCGCTGATTTGATACTCAGAGGCCAAACCCGATAGGGTGACGTCGTACTCAGGTGCAGGCGTTTCAATTTTATAGCCGATCTCGACACGCTGCAGGTTGCTGCCAGACTTAAGGAAAATTGGGTTAGTACCATAAACCGGAACGAACTGATTTTGTTCGTTGAGCTGGCCTGCTGCGATCTCGCTTTGGGTTTGGTTAATTTTCACCGCGAGAGCGTGTGACCAATTGTTTGCTACCGTCAACGCGTCGCTGTCGATCGCCAGTTCTGTCGTGTAGGCTGGATTCTCGCCCGCAAGATCAAATACGCGTGTAAAGACGGTGTCACCGACATTGAGGTTCATGGTTGGAATGATCTGGCCACCTTGTTGCCAATCTGGCAGAGCAGGGCCATCGCCATCGAATTTGACATCAATGACATTGTAGAAAGAGGCGGCGGTGTCACCCACATCCCAAACCGCCAAAATCACTTGGTAACCTTCGCGTTCAGGTACATTACATGTATGGCTAACGCGCTTCGGCGGTTGAACCATGCCACCGTCCACGACGCAGAAAGGGGTGAGCTCGAATGAGGCGCGGGCAAGTGGTTGATTTGGATTCCAATCTGGTTTGGTGATGTAATATTTCCAATCTTTGGTCACGTGATTGGCGGTAAAGGTCCACTCAAAGTTTTGCGCACCGGTTTGAATCGGGCGTTTTACCCAGCGGTCTGCGGTTTGCTCATCAAGTGCGTTCGCTAACGCGCTCTCGGCGCTGGCAATTTTGCCATCACGCGGACCGGACGCGGGGAAGCCATCTGGCCCTTCAACACTTTGCGGTTCATATTGAATCGCGCCACAGTTGGTGTTTTTTTCTCCAGTTGATGCCGCGAACTTACACAGTGTCACACGAGCTTCTGCGACACCATTTTCCACTGCAGAAACATAACCATGGCTCATTGCGGTTCCGCTTACGACGGATAGAGCAATGGCCAGTAAGGTTTTTTGCGGTTGTTTTTTCATAACATACTCTTTTTGATTGCTGACTTTATTTGGCTATATGGCCAATGTTCAACCACAGCATACGCATGTTATTCCCAAGGCGATGAATCGCTCGTAAAGAGCGCACTGACGTGCTTGGTGAGAACACTCTCTAGTGAGAGCGGCGGCCCCGCTATCTTGGGTATGATAAAAATACCGACAGACCGGAAGCTTTGCGTCCCATCTTTTCAGAAGGTTTGCCTATGTGTGATGTCAGGCATAATTTAGGATGAGAATAACGATGAGGCGAATTAATTGATTGGATTTGGAATTAATTTCTCGAAAAAGTGTGATGAAAAAAAGAGATGATTTAGAAGCGTTATTTATAGATGTAGATATATTAATTCGGTCAATTAAATTCTGTATTTAATATAAGCAATCTATGTAAGGGAAGATATTTTGTGATTGTATGTATTTGCAAAATATTATAGCGAAAAATGGAGTGTAGAGTTAGAATTGCCACGTCTTTACTATGTCATTGAGCACTTATGAAAACCACCAGCTATGGCAATATCATGGCGGCCATCTCTTTTCTTATTTGGGGCCTGACACCAATCTATTACCGTTTGATGCCGTCTGCTCAAATGGATGAGCTGTTGGCTATGCGCATCATTGCATCTGTTCCAGTTGGCTTGGTGCTTGTGTACTTCATTACAGGCAAGTTGCCTCAATTTCGTCGAGTTTGGCACGATAAGAGATCGCTACTTTATACCCTGATCGCCGCGTTGCTGATGTGCATCTCTTGGTCCACCTTCACTTGGGCGCTGACCAATGATCGCGTGATTGATGCCAGTCTAGGTTTTTTCATTAGCCCGTTAATGATGGTGGCACTTGGCGTGTTGGTGCTCAAAGAAACGCTCTCTCCGGGAAAAAAACTGGCGATCATTTTTGCCGCTTTAGGGCTGGGGTATCAAATTGTCCATTACGGTGAAATTCCGTACGTTGCATTAACCATGGGGGTGTTTTTTACCCTCTACGGTTTTTGTAAAAAGAAAATAGCCTACGATTGGAGCACGACATTATTTTTTGAAGCATTGCTGCTTGCTCCTGTGGCCTCCATTTATATGGCGATGAAATACGCGCAAGGCGACGCGGTTTCTCTTTCCTCCGATCTTTCAACGCTTTTATTATATTTGGGTAGCGGACCTGTCACCATCGCGCCCCTTATTTTTTATTCCATTGCTATTCGTTATACCAATATGACGAACATTGGCCTGATGCAATATATTGAGCCAACGTTACAGTTTCTCCTCGCCGTGTTTATTTTTGCTGAGTATTTCGACCAAGTGAAAATGGTGAGCTTTGGCTTGATTTGGTTTGGCTTGCTGTTGACGATTGCAGAGACATTGGCAAACAGAGCCAAACACCGCTCTGTTCGCTTAACGTGAGTGGATAACGGATAACGATAACGTATGACGAGTAGCGGATAATGATCGTTTGAGGCTACTCGGAAATGTGTGGATGCCGAAGGTGTTGAAAACGCGGTAACTGCTCACGTAAGCCTTCAAAGGTGGCGCGTGCACTTTCCTTGGCCAGCTTGTTCACCAACCAATCGGGTAGGGCGCCACCAGGATTTGCGAACGCGGTGTATTCAATGTGAGTGGTGTCGTTGGTGAGCTTATTCAGTACCCAGAGCGCTTTGACTTGCGTGATGCGAATGTAGTCAGGATCCCGAGGGAAAGCGGTCTCAGGTGCATCGCTGATCTTCAAGGTGAATCCGGCTTCATCTAGGCTGTACTTTGAATAAGTCAGCATATCGCGATTTTGTGCAGGCCAGGGCGCAGCAAATTGGGTGTAAACGATGTTTTCTCGCGGTGATAGCTGTTGCACGACGTGGCTGTGAGCTACATTGTCAATCCAGTTAGGCACGTTGTCAGTGTCTTCGAGTAATTTCAAAAATGCGGCATAGCTGGTGGGGAAAAACATTTGCGCACGAATCTCCACCAAGCCATCTGTGTGCTCACGATAATGGATGGTGATACCATTGTCGCTGGAGTCAAAAATCCAACCTTGCTGTGGTGATGCCAAAGTTGCAGGGTTGAATAGAAATAAACAAAGGCTTAGCAGTAGAATTATCCGTTTCATATCAGCTCTTTCCGTGTTTTAGGTTACTCATTCAAACACATATACAACGTTATGAAAATGCGCATTGCATCAGTTCACTGATTTAAGTGTATGACGAATGCATTCTAATGCCCCTTTTGGCTGATCAAATAGAAGAGGTAGTGATGACAGCACCAACCAAAATGACTTTTTTCTCACGTTTTGAAGCAGACATTCTTGCAGGCAAGAAAACCATCACAATTCGCGATGAGTCAGAAAAGGACTATCAACCAGGAACCACCGTTGAAGTCTCGACACTAGAGGAAGGGCGCGTTTTCTGCCAACTGAAAATCTTAAGCGTGGACCCTATAGCGTTCTCGGAGTTGAACGAGTTTCATGCAGAGCAAGAAAATATGACGCTGGAAACGTTGAAAGAAGTCATTCAAGAAATTTACCCTGGGATAGAGCAGTTGTACGTCATCCAATATCAGCGAGTATAGCTTGTTGAACTTTGCGGTAATTGCATAATGCAAATCTGTTTTTGCAATTTGCATTAAATTAACTTGGTTTATCGACGAATATGAACCTTGTTTATCTGCATTTTGGTTAAAAATGTAGCAAATAATAGTATTGGTGTACGTTTTTAAAGTTGGCACGCTTTCTGCTTTAATAAGATTGACCCTTTTTAAGCCGAGGGTCACCTAGCCAACTGACGTTGTTAGTGAACCTGATTGTTCACAAATATATACAGCCAATCACCTCTTATTGTGATTGGCTTTTTTTTATTCTCAATGTCACCCAAATGGTTTGGTGCACAGTTTGGCGCAAACATTAGCTTGTTTGTGATGAGGTATTTCATGAAACGTTGCTGTTTAACAACGCTTGCTGCAGGCGCATTATGTGCTGCGCCTGTTTACGCTCAAGGTTCTAAAGGGTGGGAGACGTTTAGTGACATAGGAGCGTATGGCTTGGTCGCCACCGCAGCGGCAGTGCCACTTTATAAAGAAGATTGGCAAGGCTTTTGGCAAGCGGGGTTGAGTATTGGCACTGCGTCTGCCGTCGGTCTATTGGGAAAAGTGACCATTGAAGAAGAAAGGCCGGATAAATCAGGTTTTGATAGTTTTCCCTCTAATCATACAGCCAATGCATTTGCTTCCGCGACGACGCTGCAAATTCGCTACGGTTGGCAGGCGGGTTTGCCTGCCTACACGATTGCCACCTTGGTTGGCGTGGGGAGAGTGGAGGCGGAGAGGCACTACTGGCGTGATGTGATCGCAGGTGCTGCTTTAGGCACGCTGTCAGCGTGGATCTTTACTGACGCCTACGATGAAAATATCCAAGTGCTGCCATGGGTGAGCCATGATGGCGCAGGTATCCATATTGCTTATCAGTTCTAAATGAGGGTTTAACCCCAAGCTCTGAATCCGGCACCTTGAAGTCACTTGGGCATATCTACAAGAGATTGGTAAAAAGGGCGATTGGTGTTGCCAATCGCCCTTTTTGTGTGATTTATGCGTGAATCAATCTCACCACAAGTGCGCCTGCCGCGCGCATGGATTCAATATTGTGACTGAGCACGATACCGGCTTTCGGCGCGTGATAACGCCAAACTTCATCACCGAAGCTGTCGTATTGAATCGCCAGCAGCGCTCCTTGTTCGACCGATTGCATCATCGCCACTTGTGGAAGGATAAAGCCACCGAGCTCGGCGCGAATAGAGGTCACGCTTTGCCCTTCAAAAGACGGCTTAGGTGCGATGCTATCGCCTTGGATGACGTTATGATGTCTCAGAATATTGGCGATGCCAGAAGCGGTGCGAGCAACCAAGTCGCTTTCGGTATAACGCCCCATGCCCACTTCAATGGTGATGCTTGGGATACCATGCTGATTCCATACCGTTTCCAGTACCCCCGCGTCGCCAGGATCATTCAAAATCGCATCGGGTCCTGCAAGGCGCGCCATTTCCAATGATTGAGCAAGACGAAAATCGGCAAAAATATACAGTGGATAGATAGCGCCACTGGTTTGAGTGTGTAAATCGATCGCCAGTTCAGCATTGGGCTTTAATAAATGGTGCCAAATAGCGTGCAGATAGCGCTGTGCTTCATTGCCTTTGTCGTCACCCGGGAAAAAGCGGTTTAGATTCGCAGGAGACACATCTGGATCGGCAGAGTAAAAATCGCGGCTGTGATTGAGCATGCCCGTTAGGTTAATGGTTGGTACGATGGTCACGCAGCCTGCCATAGACTTGCCCACTAAATCGCGTGCAACCTGCTGGGCTGCCAGCACGCCATTGTATTCATCACCATGAACACCAGCGGTAATGACAAACTTCTTCCCTGATTCGGCGCCTTTGAAAACGAGGACAGGCATGTGTTGCCATTGACCAAGTGCATTGGTTGCAATGCGGAACCAAAATTTGTGTTCTCCCGCAGGAAGATCATCCACGTTGAGAGATTGGATTACTTGGTGACCTTGAATAACGTCATCTAAGTAGTGTGTTGTCATGAAACGGTAAACTCCAAATTAGTCATCACTCGCGAGCGTCACTCAATCGCTCCGGAGCAAAATCAAAAAAAGGCGAGAATGGATCTCGCCCTTATCAATTGGGATGGCTAAGCCCAGCCGTCTTTTTTCCGACTGGCTTGCAACAAACGGTTTTGCTTACGCAAAGCCCATCAAATGCGCTGCGACCACAACAATGCTCGATAGAGTAAAGAGTAACAGCATAAAGCGCCAGCAGAATTTCGCCCAGTCACCCCAGTCAATGCGGCATACGCCCAGCGTCGCCATGAGAGAGGCTGAGGTTGGCACAATCACGTTGGTAAACCCATCACCAAGTTGGAATGCCAGTACCGCGACCTGGCGAGTAACTCCCGCGATGTCTGACAGTGGTGATAGCAATGGCATGGTGAGTGCTGCTTGGCCAGAACCTGACGTCACAAAGAAGTTGAACACCGATTGGAATACGTACATCAACCACGCGGCCATCACATCAGGCAGACCGCTGATCACACCGCCAGCACTGTTGAGAATAGAGTTTAGGACGCTCGCTTCATCTGTGGTGCCACCACCAAGAATCAATAAAACCCCTTTAGCACACCCGACGAGAAGAGCAGGGGCAAGCATGATGCTCGCGCCTTCTTTAAACGCGTCTGCGGCATCATTGAGTGTCATGCCATTGAGACGGAAAACCGTACCAATAATGGCCACGACAAAGCCCATGGTGAAGAACTGCGAAGCAATTTCAGGGATGTACCAAGCATGCACGACCACACCCCATACTACCCAAATGGTGACCGCAATCACCGTGAGAATCACCAGCGTATCACCTAGGTTCCAACGCGAGTCATGGCTTCCTAACTCTTGCTGACGGAAATAGGCATCGGTACGACGGCTGTAGGAAAATTCTGGATTGGCCTTGATGCGCGAGGCATAAATCATGGTAAAGGCGATACCGATTAGCGTGAAACCTACCCATAGCGCCATACGCACCGTCATGCCTGAAAGCACGGGAATACCGGCAATCCCTTGGGCAATAGCCACGGAAAATGGGTTCATCCAAGAGGTGGCGAAGCCAATTTGTGTTGCGACGTAAGTAACCATCACGGTGGTGATACCGTCGTAACCCAGTCTCACCATCAAAGGCGCGATGATAATAGCGAACGCAACGGCTTCTTCGCCCATACCAAACACGGCACCACCAAGTGAAAACAACAAAAACAGCACAGGAATGAATAAAGCCTCACTCCCTTTGGTTTTATCGATCAGGCGCAGAATGCCATTGTCGATTGTACCCGTGCGCATCACAACACCGAACGCACCACCAATCACCAGCATAAACATGATGACGCCAATCGCGCTGCCCCATTTTGAGCCAGAAACCAGCCCTTCAAATGGGAAGTTCATCAAGCCAATGCCACCGCCAGAGGCGAAAAGTCCAACACGGTTGTAGACCAGTTCACCCTGTTCATCGGTGGCATAGCTGAAAGAAGATGGGTCGATAACGGTGCGTGTTTTTTCTGCACCATCAACCATATAGCTAACTTGTTGGCTGTCGAAGTGACCCGCAGGAATAAGATAAGTAAGAATGGCTGCGAAAATACCAACAATAAAAATCAGAATAAGCGTATCTGGCATTTGCCAAGATTTCTTGCTCACGGCTGCGTCAACCGAGTGAGAATGTGTGTGAGACATGTCTGTTTTCACGTTAAGTTAAAGGAGAATGGAATATCATTAAATTAGAATAAAAAGTCAAACCATCTGCCTTTTGTAAACACAATATTCGACAATTTATTGATCTAAAGACAAATAGTTCGTGTGGCACGAATTAAATGGATGTATCAAAACGCGCAAATCATCACTGTCATTTATTGAACAAATACTCAAATAACGCGTATAGTGGTTTGGTCAGCATTTATAAGGAGTAGGCGCATGGAGTTAAAACAGCGATTGAGTCAACAGCTCAAAGAAAGTCGCGATGCGTTTTTAAGAAACCCATACCCCACCTACCAAAAAAGACTCGAGAACCTCAACAAACTTGAATCGCTCATCAAAGCGCATCAAGCCGAGATCATCTATGCCATCGAACAAGACTTTGGTACTCGTTCAATCAGTGAAACGGGATTACTCGAGCTGTTTACCAGTATTGAAACCATTCGAGATGCAAAAAAACAACTTAAGAAATGGATGAAGCCAAGTCGTCGACATACCTCTGTTTGGTTTTTTCCTGCTAAAAACAGAGTTGTCCCTCAGCCGTTAGGTGTGGTGGGCGTGATTGTGCCTTGGAACTATCCGCTGATGCTCACCATTGGTCCGCTGGTTGCGGCGCTGGCGGCAGGAAATCGCGTGATGCTCAAAATGTCGCAAAATTCACCTCATTTAGCTCAGTTGTTGGTCGAGCTGTTTGAAGCGCAGTTTAATCGTGATGAAGTGGCCATTTACGCGGACGAAGCCGAGATGGGGCCAGAGTTTTCTAAGCTCAAGTTCGACCATTTACTGTTTACTGGCTCAACGAAAACGGGACGAGCGGTGATGCAATCCGCAGCCAATAATTTGGTGCCAGTGACTTTAGAGTTGGGTGGAAAATCCCCAGTGATCTTAGATGAAAAATTTGATGTGAAGATCGCACTAGAACGCTTGCTTGGTGGCAAATTGTATAACTGTGGCCAAACGTGTATCGCACCTGACTATCTGTTTGTGCCTCAATCTCGATTGAACGAAGTCGTCGAAACCACCAAAGCCATCATGGCGAAACGCTTTAGCACAATTCAACATCAAGATTACACTTCGATTATCGATGCCAATGCCTTTGAGCGTTTAACGCACCTGCTCAGCGACGCTAAGGAAAAAGGCGCGAAGCTCATCAACTGCATTCCAAACTCTGAACCAGAGCGAGGCAGTCGAAAACTGCCATTCTATCTAGTGACGGAGGTAGAGAGCGACATGGCGGTGATGCAAGAAGAGATCTTTGGGCCGATACTGCCTATCATCACTTATCAACATATTGACGAGGTGTTCCACTACATTGCTCAGAGGCCGCGTCCTTTGGCGTTATACCTCTTTAGTGAAGATAAGTGGTTACAGAAAAAGTTCACCCAAGAAACACTGTCTGGTGGTTTGTGTATCAACGACGTCATGCTGCATGTCGCACAACACGACTTGCCGTTTGGTGGTGTCGGTGAGAGTGGCATGGGGCATTATCATGGTCGAGAAGGCTTTAACACCTTTTCGAAGTTAAAGCCCGTGATGACTCAATCTCGGTTTGCCCTCACGCCACTGTTTTATTCCCCTTACAGCGGTTTCGCAAAATCGATTCTTAATGTCATGATCAACCGAAAGATCGGCAATTATGAGTCGGCTATTCAGCAGAAACTAACGAGTTTGCTGCGCATAATAGGCCGCGACGTCTCTTAAGTCTTGGTCATTCAGGCGTTGTAATTGTGCCTGCATCATATCGGCTAGCGGACCTGTCCGTTGGCCGTTTTGATAGCTTTTCATGGAATCAAACAGATATTGTTCGTTTTGGCCTGCCAGATGCGGGTAAGCATTATTGGCCGCTACGCCAGATGCGCCGTGGCAAAAGACGCAACTTGGACTTTTGACTTTGCCGAGTTCAGGATTACCTTGAAGAGCGTTTGCGTGAGCGGTGAAGGTGAAAGCAGTGGCGGCTAGGCACAGAATTGGTCTTAACATGGCGGCTCCAAACTAAACGTGTTGTGTCGCAGCATAGAGCTTCCCCTAAGGGGAAGCTCAAGAGTAAAGACGTTAGCCGAGGAAGAATCGCAACTTTTCTAGAAATAGATCAATATCTTGGCGAGAAATATCTTTGTGAGTCACAAAACGAATCGGATTTCCTGGGGTAATGATGATCGATTCTTCCGCCAATTTTTGCGCAATCGCGTCGATGTCGATACCGTCATCCAGTTTGGCAAACACAATGTTTGTTTGCACGAAATCAGGATTGACCTGCACGCCAGGCAACTCAGACAAACCCTGCGCCAATGCTTTTGCATTGGCATGATCGACTTTTAACTGAGCCACTTGTTCGGTCAAAGCAAGCTTACCTGCCGCGGCCAAAATACCCGCTTGGCGCATACCGCCACCGACCATTTTGCGTAAACGTCGTGCTTTTGCGATGTGTTCTTTAGAACCCAGCAGCAGAGAACCCACCGGAGCACCTAATCCTTTGGAAAGACAAATGGTCATCGAATCAAAATACTGAGCGATGTCTCTTACAGGGACATCCAACGCCGTTGCTGCGTTATAAACACGAGCACCATCAAGATGGAGTTTTAGATTGTGTTTGTCGACGAAAGCACGCGCCTCCTGCAAATAGCTCAAAGGCAGCACTTTACCATTGATGGTATTTTCAAGGCTCAGCAGCTTAGTGCGCGCAAAGTGGCTGTCATCGGGTTTGATGGCGGCGGTTAGCTTGTCAAACGGCAAAGTGCCATCGGGATTGTTCTCAATCGGTTGAGGTTGGATGGAACCCAATACTGCCGCACCGCCAGCCTCGTAACGATAGTTGTGCGCTTGTTGGCCACAAAGATACTCATCACCGCGTTCACAATGCGCCATCAAACCTAGCAGGTTTGCTTGCGTACCTGAAGTAGTAAAGAGCGCCGCTTCAAAGCCGGCTTCTTTGGCGGCAAAGGCTTCCAGCTCATTAACGGTTGGGTCATCACCGTAAACATCATCGCCGACGATGGCGTTAGCCATGGCTTCGCGCATGGCGGGAGTAGGGCGAGTTACGGTGTCAGAACGAAAATCCATAGTGTCTCCTCATGTTGGCTATATATAGCCGCAAAGCTTGGCTTTGCTTAAGCAAGCAATGGTTTTGGCGTCGCTAATGCTGCCATCTCTTATTTTTTCTTCGAGTTGTTCAAGGGATAAGCTGACCACTTGAATCACTTCATCTTCATCGCATTGATAGCGATTGGTTTGTGTCAGTTTCTTGGCCACAAACAAATATTGAATTTCGTCGCAAAATCCCGCAAGCGGTGTGACTTGGCCCAAAGAGATAAACTCCTCTGCGCTGTAGCCGGTTTCTTCTTCCAGCTCACGTTCTGCACAGTGTTGAGGATCTTCACCTTGTTCTTTGGTGCCAGCAGGGAGTTCTAGTAACCATTTTTTCAGGGAAGGACGAAATTGATTAATCAGTATGATGTTGCCCTCTTCCGTGACGGGAAGGATGACAGAGGCGCCCGGGTGTTGAATCGTTGTGTGCGCGATGGCGTGTCCGGTCGGGAGTAGCACCTCTTCTTCTATTAGGGCGATGTTTTTCCATTTATGTATGACGGTGCTCATAGATGTGTCATTTTCCTAGCTAACTGTCTCATGATGAGAAGCCAACAAGATACGCACAAAAGCCGATAAACGAAAGTTCTTATTAGAGAACTGCCCAGATATCGTTTGCGTAATCAGTGATTTTTCTCCCATAATTGCAATCTTTGTTTGCTGCGGAACACTGAAAAATCAGTTCTGCTATAAGAGCTTGTCAATAAAAAATGCACTTGTAACAAAGTGATAACAAATGTATAAAAGTACGTATACCATAACTGAAGAGAATTAGGAGTAACGTAATGATTCGCCCTTCTTTTGCGTCTAATGCAGATAAAGCGTTACTTTCTGAAAGAATTAACAAATTGTCGGCCGCGTTAGCCGACGGCGTGTATGAAAGAGAGTACACCATTAAACTCTGTTTGCTGGCGGCATTAGCTGGTGAAAGTGTTTTCTTACTTGGTCCTCCTGGTATTGCAAAAAGTTTAATCGCTAAACGCCTTATTCAAGCCTTTGATAACAGTAGTTATTTCGAATACTTAATGACTCGCTTTTCAACCCCTGAAGAGGTGTTTGGTCCGCTCAGTATCCAAGAGCTCAAAGATAACGGGCGTTACGTCCGTTTGACAAAAGGCTACCTACCCACTGCGCAAGTGGTGTTTCTTGATGAGATTTGGAAAGCAGGCCCTGCCATTTTGAACACCTTGCTGACCGTGGTGAATGAGAAAACATTCAAAAACGGCAGCGATATTGAACGTGTTCCAATGCGTTTGCTTATCTCGGCTTCCAATGAATTGCCTGACGAAGACAGCGGCCTAGAAGCACTTTATGACCGTATGTTGGTGCGCGTGTTTGTTAACCGTATTCAGAACAAACAGAATTTTAAATCGATGCTGACGGTTGGCACACCGGAGGAAGCGCGTATTCCTGAAGGGCTTGCGATCACCGACGAAGAGTATCATCAGTGGCAGAAGGCTTTAGAGTCGCTTAAATTAAGCGATCGCGTGTTTGAAAAACTGTTCCAACTGAAAACCATGCTGGAAGAGAAAGCAGAAGCGGTGGGTGCTGATGTTGCGGAGACGGATCTCTACGTTTCTGACCGACGTTGGAAAAAAGCCGTGCGTTTACTCAAAGCCAGTGCGTTCTTTAATGGTCGCGACGAGATCAACCCTCTCGATTTGTTGCTGTTGCAAGATTGCTTGTGGAACAGCCCAGAGTCGCGTGAGGTCGTGACCTCGGTTATCCAAGAGTTTGCGCTTAACTACGCGTTTGATCAAAAGGAAGTACAAAGTCAAATCGACTATTGCCGAGAAGAGTTGGCGGATATCCAACAAGAGCTTGAAGAGCAATATGGCATTGTGCTTTCGATGGAATCGTCTGCTGGTCTGCTGCGTAAGGGTAAAGAAGTGCATACTTTTGACACGTCAGAAGCTCGTATTTACAGCGTTGGCCCAACGCGCAACTTGGTCAAATTGGTGCTGCTACAAAGCAACATGTCTGTTTCTGAATCTGAACGTGGTGATAGCCGCTGGGTGTATTTACAGAAAGATGAACTCGATCGAGTGATCAAAGAAGGTCAGGGCGAGCTTTATGGTTTCGTAAACCAAAATACCAATTTATGTCGCTTGAAGTTTGATCTGGATGCATCCAACAACTTAGTGATCAGAGACATTGCCAACCGTGCGGTGTTGGTCAGCTTGGTGACTAAAGATGGTCTAAATGAAGAACATTACCAGAAATGGGCAGAAAAATGTGACAGCGCGTTCAGTAAGCTCACTGACGCAGAACACCATTTACGTAAGGTTCGCTCGGATTTCCACGGTGCGTTGCCGCACAACTTTATCGACCCTGAGTTACCAAGAATGATGGAAGCGACGATCCAACAGGTATCGCATACTTTGGAAAGTGTGAAAAGCGAAAGTGAGAAAACCATGTTCCGTATTAAACACCTCAACGAATATTTCTCGTAAGGAATTAATATGTTAGGAGCCGATGGCCTAAACCTTGCCTTAATGATTGCAGACTCAGGGATTGTTGAGTCTGCGGTGAATGATCTGATGGCACGCTCACAGTTAATGGTGATGGCGGAAAACCGAGGAGTGAAAGCCTCGGTGAAAAACCATTTGTCCAAATGGCGTGGCAGTGTAAAGCGCCGCATTACCAAAGTGTGTGAAACAGAACGCTTCCAACAAGAATTGTCGCTCTATCAAGAAGTGATTCACCTGACGGAAAATGAGTTTTTCGAACGCATTGATGATGTCGTGCGTAAGTTAGAATGGCATTCCGCCTTCTATCTACAAGCTCGACGCTTGCTCGATAAAAACAAAGGGTTAAATAACCCAATGTTTCCTCACTATTTCTGCGATCAGTGGTATCAAAGTCTGTTTGAAGCCATCAAACAAGCCCAAGTGACTGAACTGGAAGTCAACAAAGAGAAAGTCCTCAACGATCTTTATCAACGCATGGAAACCATGAAGAACATGGACAAAGTGACGGATTCTGGTGATGAAGGAAGCGTTGGGCGACTTTGGGACATGGCATCGGCCAAACTCAGCAAAACAGACGTTTCTGTCATGAAGCGTTACGCTGAGTTTCTGAAAAAGAACAATGGTTTACAGGAAATTGCTGAGCAGTTAGGTCGCATGGCCAACGAAGTAGATGATCCCGATCTGCAACGCACTCCAGCAGAAGAGTTGCAGATGGTCGAGGAGAAAAGCGACGAAGCGACGGATGATATCGTCGGCATCCATGAAAGTGATGATCTCAACAAATTGCTGCCAAACGAAACCATGTTTTTGGCCTACCCAGAACTGGAAGTGGTGTTCTACAAACATTTGGCCGACAAACGTTTGATGAATTATCGCGTGCAGGGCAAGTCGAGAACGCTGCGCAAGGTAAGAGCGCAAAAGCCGGATAATCAGCAAGTAGAGATTGAGAAAGGGCCGTTTGTGCTGTGTGTTGACGCGTCGGGTTCGATGAGTGGTTTCCCTGAGCAGAGTGCGAAAGCAATGGCTTACGCGCTGATGCAGATTGCGTTAGCTGAAGGGCGAGACTGCTATGTCATCTTATTCTCAACAGAGCAAATTACGTACGAGCTGACCAAGCAAGATGGCTTGCGCGAAGCGGCGGATTTTCTTACCTACACATTTCACGGCGGCACCGCATTTGAACCTGTACTGATGAAATCGATCGATCTTATGAGTGGGGATAAATACCGCAATGCGGATTTAGTGGTGTTATCGGATTTTATTGCTCCTAGACAGTCAGAAGAAATGCTGGCTAAAGTAGAGGCTTTGAAAGAGCAAAAGAACCGTTTCCACGCTGTCAGTTTGTCGAAATATGGTAACCCTGCGTTGATGTCGATGTTCGACCATTGTTGGGCTTATCACCCAGGCCTAGTTGGACGCTTATTGAAAAAGTGGTAAACGAAGAAGAGCTCCTCGAGCTCTTTTTTTGTGCCGTTTCACAATCTTGGATGCCGTGATTTAACTTCAACTTAAGCCGTGGCATGGTAAGTACAATATAAGCCATAAAAACGGTTGAAGGATTGATGATGACCACCAAAGAACTTGAAGCCTACCTTGATACATTCGCTTGCGCAGAAAGCAGCTTTCCATTTGGCCCGGAAGCCTTAGTCTTTAAGGTCAAAGACAAAATGTTTGCGATTTTAGCCAGCCGAGAAGGGCGAGAATACATTACACTTAAAGCGAAGCCCGAAGATGGCGAAGTGTTAACGTCTCAGTTTGATTCCATCACACCGGGTTACCACACCAATAAGCGCCACTGGATCACTGTGTACTTAAATGGCGATGTGGAATCGGGTTTGATTGAAGATTTGTGCCAACGTTCATATCAATTGGTGGTGGACAAGCTGCCTAAGTCGCAGCGTCCTTAAATCAAGTGATGCAATAAGACTACTGGGGGTAAGGGAATGCGCTCATTAGAACAATGGCTGGATGCCTACGGTGAAAGTCATCAAAACTCGACCAATCAAAAAATCCATACCTTTGCTGTGCCGGGGATTTTCTTTTCGATCGTAGCGCTGATTTGGTCGCTGCCTTCGCTTCCTCTGCCTGCTCTATCGCTGAACTGGGTCTGGGTTGCCGCTTTGCCAGTTTGGTGGTTCTACTATCGGCTGTCGATTAGTGTCTTTTTGATGATGCTGGGTTATACCCTTGCCAGTATCGCGCTCGCTTGGAGTGTTGAACTATTGGGGCTGCCCTTAGCCGAGATGGCCGTTGGTCTTTTTATTGTCTTGTGGATCTTTCAGTTTGTCGGCCACAAGATTGAAGGGAGAAAGCCTTCGTTTTTTGAGGACCTGAAGTTTTTGCTGATTGGTCCAGTTTGGGTGTTTATGCGTCATAAATAATGGCGCATAAACAGATTCTCCTATAGAAGGCTTTAGCTGAAAAACAACCAGATACCGACGCCAATCATCAAACTACCAGCAATTCGGTTCAAGCGACGCACGTTTTGTGATTGACCAAGCAAGCGTTTCAAACCTTTACCACCAGTGGCGTAGAGCGTCATACACACAAACTCCGAAATCAGAATAATCCCGACCAGCAGCAAAAGCTGTGGTGGTAGTGGCGCGCTTTTGTCGATAAAAGGAGGTAAGAGAGAAATCATAAACGCCCAGCCTTTCGGATTGGCGATGGCAGTAATGAACCCTTGCATGATCAATTGCCAATTATTCGCGCGGCTGACAGGGCCGGTTTCAGCAGAAAGAGACAGCTTTCCACGAGATCGCCACATTTGGATGCCTAAGTAAACCAAATAGG
Source organism: Vibrio sp. CCUG 15886 (assembly GCF_028570825.1). NCBI lineage: Bacteria > Pseudomonadati > Pseudomonadota > Gammaproteobacteria > Vibrionales > Vibrionaceae > Vibrio > Vibrio sp. CCUG 15886. The sequence goes on from NZ_JAQQBT010000001.1 coordinate 188,207, forward strand.
TCGCGCCCAATATTTTGAAACTAATGAACAGCATAGGGTAATTGAGCATAACGGCGGCAATACCGACGACCGCTGCAACGGAAACAACCGCAACACCAACCAGCTCTCCGAGCATCATCCAAAGTGTGCGTTTATATCCAATGCTCATACCAAGGGTTAAGGCTAAAGTCATACACATCCCCGGGGTGATAGAGACAAAGAAAAAGGTTGGGATGAAAGCAGAAAGTAGCGCGAAGTTCATGGAGCGAAAATGCCTCACAATATGGGACAAAAGTAACGTAAAGATACAATTACTAACAAATAACTCTGCATAGCATACTCAATTCGTGACATTTGTCGAAATGTATTTGTGACTAATCACGCTGTTTTCTTTCCCCATTCCACTTCGAAAACGATCTCAATCACACATTGATACAAAGCCGATAGAAAATTTTCATTCGCGTTCTATTATCTCATCGAAACGTTTCGATGAGATTTTTTCTCTAACGCGAATCGATAGAGTTCACCCAAATTGAGAAACAAAAATGAAAAAAAGTGCCCTGCTAAACTCTGAACTTTCCTACCTCGTGGCCACCTTAGGTCACACGGACGAGATCACGATTTGTGACGCTGGTTTGCCGATCCCAGATGGCGTCTCTCGCATTGATTTGGCGTTGACTCACGGTGTGCCAAGTTTTATTGAAACCGTACGAGTGATGCTCTCTGAATCGCAAATCGAAGGGGCAATTGTGGCCACGGAGTTTGCAGAGGTAAGCCCTGAGCTTTATCAGGCATTAGTGGCTGAGCTTCAATGTGAAGAAGAAAAAACAGGCAAAGTGTTGTCACTGACGCATGTTTCTCACGAAGAATTCAAGCAACGAACGGAGTCGAGTAAAGCGGTGGTGCGCACCGGTGAATGCACCCCTTACGCCAATGTGATTTTTCAAGCTGGCGTTGTGTTCTAACCCATTGACAGGTTTCACCAAGTTAGGTGGTTGAGGAGAGAGTATGAACCAAGCGATTTTACAGCTCAGTGAAATTGAAAAAGCATTTCCTGGCGTGAAGGCGTTAGATAAGGCCTCGCTCAATGTCTACCCAGGAAGAGTGATGGCTTTAATGGGAGAAAATGGAGCAGGGAAATCCACCTTGATGAAAGTGCTTACCGGTATCTATTCACGAGACGCAGGTGAGATAGTTTATCAAGGCCAACCCGCGCAGTTCAAAGGGCCAAGAGATTCACAACAAGCTGGGATCAGCATTATTCACCAAGAACTAAACCTTATTCGTGAACTGACCATCGCAGAGAACATTTTTCTTGGTCGAGAGATTACCTCGGCGTTTGGGCGTATTGATTGGCCCCAAATGTACGCGGAAGCGGACAAACTGCTTGCGCGCTTGAAAGTGAAGCACAGCTCAAAGACGTTACTTGGTCAGTTAAGTCTGGGTGAGCAGCAGATGGTGGAAATCGCTAAAGCGCTCTCTTTTGAGTCCAAAGTCATCATCATGGATGAACCAACAGACGCCTTGACGGACACCGAAACAGAGGCGCTGTTTTCGGTTATTCGAGAGCTGAGAGAGCAGGGGTGTGGCATTGTTTACATCTCCCACCGTTTGAAAGAGATCTTCGAAATTTGTGATGACATCACGGTGTTGCGCGATGGCAAATTTATCGGTCAGTGCGAAGTCGCGCAAACAGACGAAGATGGCTTAATTGAGATGATGGTCGGGCGCAAGCTTGAAGAGCAATACCCAAGAATTGACGTGGTGCACGGTCAAACCTGTTTAGAAGTGATTGGCCTGACGGGTTCAGGTGTACACGATGTCAGTTTCACCTTAAAGCGAGGTGAAATTTTGGGTATATCTGGTCTGATGGGCGCTGGACGAACAGAGCTGATGAAAGTGATTTATGGCGCTTTGCCGAGTGAGAGAGGCGTGATCAATCTTGATAATCGCACCATTAATCCGGTAAGCCCACAAGATGGTTTGGCAAATGGCATTGCTTACATTTCAGAAGACCGCAAAGGCGACGGCCTCGTCCTTGGCCTTTCGGTGAAAGAAAACATGTCAGTTTGTGCGCTCGATAAGCTAAGCAAAGGTGTGCAAATCCAACATCAAGATGAAGTGGTTGCTGTGGATGATTTTATCCAGCTTTTCAACATCAAAACGCCATCTCGCGAACAAATTATTGGCAATCTTTCTGGCGGAAACCAGCAAAAAGTGGCCATTGCAAAAGGGTTGATGACCAAACCGAAAGTTTTGATCCTAGACGAACCGACTCGAGGCGTAGACGTCGGCGCGAAGAAAGAAATTTACCAGTTAATCAACAAATTCAAAGCCGAAGGGATGAGCATCATTCTGGTCTCATCTGAAATGCCAGAAGTGCTCGGCATGAGCGATCGCATCTTAGTGATGCATGAAGGTCGCATCACTGGTGAGTTTGAAGCAAAACACGCCGATCAGGAAAAACTGATGGCCTGTGCAGTCGGCAAAAAAGTATCTGAGGAAGCAGCATGAGTAGTGAAATCATGAGCAAAAACAAATCAAATGAGACAAACAAAACTTGGATCAGTAAAGAGTGGCTCATTGAGCAGAAATCGCTCATCGCGTTACTTTTCCTCATCGTGGTGGTCTCTTTTCTCAATCCAAACTTTTTCACCGTAGACAACATTCTCAACATTCTTCGTCAAACCTCGGTGAACGCGATCATCGCTGTGGGGATGACCTTGGTTATTCTGACCGCGGGCATCGATTTGAGTGTGGGGTCGGTGTTGGCCTTATGTGGTGCGTTTGCTGCCAGCCTTGTCGCGATGGAAGTCCCGGTATTAATCGCAGTGCCAACCGCGCTGTTAGCGGGGGCAACGTTGGGGGCCATTAGCGGCATTATTATCGCCAAAGGCAAAGTTCAAGCCTTTATCGCCACACTGGTGACGATGACGCTGCTGCGTGGCGTTACCATGGTTTACACCGATGGCCGTCCTATCTCTACCGGATTCACTGATACGGCAGATGCATTCGCTTGGTTTGGCACTGGCTATGCGCTAGGCATTCCGGTACCGGTTTGGTTGATGGTGGTGGTGTTTGCGGCCGCTTGGTATCTGCTTAACCACACCCGCTTTGGTCGCTATGTGTATGCTCTGGGTGGGAATGAGTCTGCCACTCGTCTATCCGGTATCAACGTCGACAAAGTCAAAATCGGTGTTTACGCGATTTGCGGCCTACTTGCTGCTTTGGCAGGCATCATCGTCACATCACGTCTATCTTCGGCTCAACCAACGGCAGGGATGGGTTATGAGCTTGATGCGATTGCCGCCGTGGTGCTTGGTGGTACCAGCTTAATGGGTGGTAAAGGGCGGATTATGGGCACGTTGATCGGGGCGTTAATCATCGGTTTCCTAAACAACGCGCTGAACTTACTCGATGTTTCTTCTTACTACCAAATGATCGCCAAAGCTGCTGTTATTTTGCTGGCGGTAATGGTGGATAACAAAAATAAATGATTTGAACTCTGGAATAACTCTCTGACAGCCAAGCTTCGGCTTGGCACCCCTACAAAAAGTACAAAGGACGACAACAATGAAAAAATTGGCAACACTGATTTCTGCTGCACTACTAACCTCTACCGTTTCTCTTGGTGCGCAGGCGCAAGATACAATGGCGATCGTTGTTTCGACGCTGAATAACCCATTCTTTGTCACCATGAAAGATGGTGCGGAAACGCGTGCAAAAGAGCTGGGCTACAACCTGATTGTTTTGGATTCGCAAAACGACCCGAGCAAAGAGCTTTCGAACGTGGAAGACCTGACTATTCGTGGCGTGAAAGCGATTTTGATCAACCCAACCGATTCGGATGCGGTTTCGAATGCGATTCGTATTGCTAACCGCTCCAAGATTCCTGTTCTAACTTTAGACCGTGGTGCAAGCCGTGGCGACGTTGTGAGTCATATTGCGTCAGACAACGTGGTGGGCGGTGAAATGGCCGGTAACTTTATCGTCGAAAAAGTGGGCGAAAAAGCGAAAGTGATCCAGCTTGAAGGTATTGCTGGAACATCAGCGGCGCGCGAACGCGGAGAAGGCTTTATGAATGCGGTTAAAGGCAGTCATATGGAACTGCTTGCGAGCCAACCTGCGGATTTTGACCGCACTAAAGGTCTGAACGTGATGGAAAACCTACTGGCAGCAAACCCAGATGTCCAAGCGGTCTTTGCACAAAACGATGAAATGGCATTGGGGGCGTTGCGCGCCATTCAAGCGTCGGGCAAAGAGGTGATGATTGTGGGCTTTGATGGCACGGATGACGGTATCTCAGCGGTGAATCGTGGCAAACTGGCCGCGACCATTGCCCAGCAGCCAGACCTTATCGGTGCGCTAGGTATTGAAACCGCAGACAAAGTGCTGAAAGGTGAACAGGTTGAAGATTACATCCCTGTTCCACTGAAAGTCGTAACGAAGTAATTGTCACGTTATGCCTCTGACGTTGGTCAGAGGCATAAACGCCCGATGCCATTGAGTTTTTGGTTCACGCTTTGCTCTCTAGTAAGCAGAAAACTCAACGTCATCAGTGTCGTTTTACAATGAACAAAGCTCATTCAAGAGCTGAGGAATACCCAATGAACAAGTTAGTGGTTTTAGGTAGTGTTAACGCAGACCATGTGCTTCAAGTCCCATCCTTCCCACGTCCTGGGGAAACGTTACATGGGCGAAATTATCAAGTGATTCCGGGTGGGAAAGGGGCCAATCAAGCCGTTGCCGCTGCACGTTTAGGCGCAGATACGGGCTTCATCGCTTGTGTTGGGGATGACTCGTTTGGCATCAATATTCGTGAAAACTTCAAGCTTGATGGTATTCAAATCGATGGCGTGAAGATGCAGCCCAATTGCCCAACAGGCATCGCAATGATTCAAGTCGCAGACAGCGGCGAGAACAGTATTTGTATCTCGGCGGAAGCCAATGCCAAATTAACCGAGGTGGCCATTGAATCGGATTTGCCACGTATCCGTGATGCTAGATTTCTTCTTATGCAATTAGAAACCCCTATCTGCGGGATAGAGCTTGCGGCCAGAGAAGCTAAAGCGGCAAAAACTAATGTGATTTTAAATCCAGCACCAGCGCGCACATTATCCGACGAGCTACTAGCATGCATCGACGTGATCACACCAAATGAGACAGAAGCTCAGGTGTTAACCGGGATTGAGGTAGTGGATGATGAAAGCGCTCAGCTAGCCGCCAATGTCTTACATCAAAAAGGCATTGAGATCGTCATGATTACGCTTGGCTCTAAAGGGGTTTGGCTCAGCGAAAATGGCAGGGGGCAACGCATCTGCGGTTTTAAAGTCGACGTCACCGATACAACCGCCGCGGGAGATACTTTTAATGGGGCATTGGTCACTGGTTTATTGGAGGATATGCCTTTAGAATCAGCGATTAAGTTTGCTCATGCAGCGGCGGCGATTTCAGTGACTCGATTTGGAGCGCAAACTTCTATTCCAACCCGTAAAGAGGTCGATGAGTTTTTAGCCGCGCACAGTTAGCCAATAATTAGGAGAACAACATGGCTACGATGAAAGATATTGCAAAGCTTGCTGGTGTTTCCACATCAACCGTTAGCCATGTTATTAATAAGACCCGTTTTGTCAGTGAAGAAATTGCAGAACGGGTGAATCATGCCGCTAAAGAACTCAACTATTTTGCCCCTTCCGCCTTAGCCCGTAGTTTAAAAGTCAACCGAACCAATACCATCGGAATGCTTGTGACGACCTCAACCAACCCTTTTTTTGGTGAAGTGGTTAAGGGGGTAGAGCGCAGCTGTTATCAAAAAGGGTACAACTTAATTCTCTGCAATACGGAAGGCGACCACGAGAGGATGAAATCGTCGATAATGACCTTGCTGCAAAAACGCGTCGATGGTTTGATTCTGATGTGTTCTTCGCTTGAAGGGGAGCGTTTGGATGTATTTGAGCGCTACCCTGATATTCCCGTGGTAGTCATGGATTGGGGGCCGATGCTGTTTAGTAGCGATAAGATTCAGGACAACTCGTTACGTGGTGGCTATCTTGCCGCGAATTACCTCATACAAATGGGGCATAAAGAGATTGGCTGTATTACTGGCCCATTGATTAAGCATCAAGCTCAAATGCGTTATGAAGGCTATAAGCGGGCGCTCAATGAGCACGGATTGCCGTTCAACCCTGCGTGGATTGTGGAAGCGGACTTCGAATGCGAAGGGGGCTATCAAGCATTCAAAAAAATCGTCGCCAAAGGCCCTTTGCCAAGCGCTTTGTTTGTTTGCAATGACATGATGGCGATGGGGGTGATCAATGCTGCCAATGAGCTGGGGGTGGAGATTCCTCATGACCTTTCTATTATCGGTTATGACGATATTCACATCGCTAAATTTATGACGCCTTCGCTTACCACTATTCATCAACCCAAATATCGTTTAGGCCAAGCAGCGGTAGAGACCCTATTAAAGAAAATTAATAAAGAGACCGCAGAAGTGCAGGTAGTACAGCTTGAACCGACGTTGATTGAGAGAAACAGTGTCGTTGAGTGGCATGACAATGAGATCTAGTTCATTGTTAGTAACTCTAAGTAAAAAATAGTTACATAGTTGCTTGCTTTTATGCCAATCTAGGCGTGACTTCGCTTGGAATAATTAGCTCACCGAATGATTCGCTTGTTATATCGTCTGAAAATTTTAAGGATGTGATTTTCAGCCAAAAATAGCGAAATAGAGTTGTTTATTGGAATAGCGTGTGGTCTTATTGATACATTAATAAGTAAGGTTTGATAAGTTGAAGTATGATTGGTAGAAAATACGCCCATTTTTCGGTTAAACATCCTTGGATACACCGTTTTAACCTACTAGTAGCGCTCATGATCTTTGCGGTAAGCTGCTACGAGCTACTAGCCAATGAAAACTTATGGTACGGCCTAGGGACACTATTCACATTTGTTTTGTTGCTTGTATTTGCCTCTGCATCTGAGTTTAAACGAAAATACCTTTCTCATGAGTAAATGAGAGAGTAATTGAAAAGGCACTAACGTAGGTGCCTTTTTTGTCTTTCCTTGAGCGATACTTGCCCCCTTTCTCCTGCATTCTAGTTTTCGTTTGTTCTTTGACATTTATCTTGTGTATCGCACCATCCATGATGGGCGGTTTGAAGCGTGCACGCTATCACTCTCCATGGTTAGTTGCATATAAGGAAACAGGAATCATTCAGCGAATGAAGAAAACTTCAGCGAATTAAAAAACTGCGACTATTATTGAAGATAACGGGCATTTTTTGCTGGCAAACGTGGTGAATCACAGTTTTTGTTTAAATATTTGAACTATTGAGTTGTTTGCCGATTTACAAAACTGAGCCAAGCAGTTAAAAAGAAAACAATCGATAAAAAACCGTAGCCTGGCAACAGGTGGTTTATTAACCATGAAAAGTATTTGAAATCATGAGCTATTCAAGTAGTACAATTTTGACCGAAAGTGGAACCAATGAACTTGAGATTATCGAGTTTCATTTGGAGAAGGTTTTGCCTAACGGTGAGACGAAAACTTGCTATTACGGCATCAACGTTGCGAAAGTGCGTGAAGTTATCCAAGTTCCAGAAACAACGGATTATCCAAATGCTCAGCCGCATATGATTGGTGTATTTTCTTCGCGTGATGTGTTAACGCCACTCGTCGATCTGGCTGGCTGGTTAGGCGTACCTACTCGTCCTGCGGTTGAGCGCAAGTTCGTTATTGTTACTGATTTCAACAAAATGACGAACGGCTTTTTAATCGACAGTATCAGTCGCATTCACCGTATTTCATGGAATGATGTTGAGTCGCCGAGTCAGTTTTTGGAAGCGGGCGAACAAGATTGCGTAGTCGCGGTCGTACGAAAAGATGGCAATCTGATCATGATCCTCGATTTCGAGAAAATCATCGCTGACATCAACCCAGAGCTGAGTATGGAGAAATACGATGTTAAAGCCGACCGCAGTGTCGATTTGAATCAGCGTATGGTCACCAAGCGTAATGCCAAAACCATTATGGTGGTGGACGACTCTGCGTTCATTCGCTCTCTGATCCAAGAGACACTGACCTCGGCAGGCTACAATATCATCGCCTGTAAAGATGGCGGTGAAGCGCACGATAAGTTAATGAATCTGATTGAAGTCGCGCGTGAAGAGAATTTGCCGTTGAGTGAACTGATTGATGCGGTGGTGACCGACGTAGAAATGCCTCGCATGGACGGTATGCACTTAGTGAAACGTCTACGAGACAGTGAAGCCTACAAGACTCTACCGATTGTGATGTTTTCTTCATTAATGAGTGAAGACAACCGTGCGAAAGCATTGGCCTTGGGTGCCAATGACACCATCACCAAACCAGAAATTGGCCGCATGGTGTCTTTGATGGATAAGTACGTGTTCAACATTGAATCGTAAGCACCAAGTGCCACAATTCATATCGACTAACAAATCAGGCTCCATAACGGAGCCTGATTGTTTTAGAGGGTTAAAATATTTAGGAGCTAAGCATAATGCGCAGTGAGCGCGTGCCAGCGTTTATAACGGCTTAACAAGTCTTCTTTGGCTTGTTGATAGCGTATTTTTACTAACGCCACCTCATATTTCTTCAAAGCAGTCTGTTTTTTACACTCTAGAAGCTGTTTCTTTGCATCGTAGTAATCTTTCATCGTGGCAACTAGGCCATCGAATTCCAATTGCAATTGCTGTTTGAGTGACTCTTGTTCACCACGCTGAGCAAGTTGGTTGAGCGCGTTTTTTAGCCGTGTGGCGGCTCTGGCTTTGTCGATTTTCATTTGTGGAGTGAGGCGCAAGTTGCGGGTTAGACCTAACCATGAACAGCTTTTGATCAACCATTTTGTTGGGTCGTACTGCCACCAATAAATCCCGTTGCGATAGTCGTTTTCAAAGATATGGTGAAAATTATGGTATCCCTCACCAAAGGTTAAAACGGCTAAGAACCCATTGTCTCTTGCACTGTTTTTGTCGGTAAAGGTCTGCTTCCCCCAAATATGGGCTAAGGAATTAATAAAGAACGTCGAATGATGACTCAGCGTTAAACGTAGTGCACCGACCACAAGTAGCATGCCGATGATGTCCTGATAATACCAACCAAGTAGCAAAGGGATGCCCAGGTTTGTCGCTATTGCTAGTGGCACATAGTATTTGTGCTGCCACATAATGACGGGATCTTTTTGGAGGTCGCGACAGTTAGTGTAATCGTTGTAGGTTGATTGATTGTAGTCTCGTAGCATCCAGCCAATATGAGAAAACCAGAAGCCGCGGCTCGCGGAGTAGGGATCTTTATCGTGGTGATCAACAAACTTGTGGTGCATACGATGATCTGAAGACCAATGCAAGGCGCTGTTTTGTAGAGAGAAAGCACCGCCGATGGCAAAGACAACACGGAGCAAAGGATGCGCTTCGTAAGTCTTATGGCTCCACAAACGATGGTAGCCAGCAGTAATGGAAAGGTTGGTGAAGCTAAAAGTGACGAGTAACCAGATGAGGTGCTCAAAACCAAACCCTTCCTTGATACCGTACCAAGGTGTGACCACAAGGGCGAGTACTAATGACGTAACAAAGATGACAATGTTGAGCCATATGAATGGCGGTTTCTGTTGTTGCAAGATAGACCTCAAATATTTAAGCGAACAGTTGTACGCTAGAATATCAGCGAACAGGTGTAAGTCAAACTAAATGGCAAAATATGTGAACGGAATGTTTCCCTTTACTGGTGGGAAGAGTGTAGTATTAACTCTTTATGAAAAGACTATTTGTAGCGATAAGGACTTAAAAATGGATTTTAAAGTAGCGAATTATTGCGATTTTGAACGGATTTCCCAACTTCACGCAAACAGCCTCAAGTCACACTATGGCGGTATCTTGAGTGAGCAGTACCTGACTCACGAGGTCTCAGCCGAGAAACTGCTGCTATGGCAAACTCGATTAACAAACCCTCCCTTTAGTCAGCACATCGTTTTGGCCGAAGAAGGAGGTCTGTTGCTAGGCTTTATTTGTGCTTTCGGTAACCATGACTTTGAGTTGGGTACCTTCATTGATTCACTCTACGTCGATGACGCGTTTCAAAACCGAGGAATTGGCAGCAAGTTATTAAAAGAAATTGCGCAGTGGCAGCAACATTACTTTAGTGATCGTGGCCTTTATTTACAGGTGAGTGAATCCAACACCGAGGCGATTGAGTTTTACCTGCATATTGGCGGCAGGGTGGCTGAGAGTCGTCAGCGCGAAGATCTGTCAGGGGAAATCGTGGTAGAAAAGGTGATGACTTGGCAAAACGCGCAAGCACTATTGGATGGGCTTGAACTGGCACTCGTTCACGGTTGAAGCCAGCCAGTAAAATGTTGCATTTTTCAGTTCAGTAAAAAGGGATGCCGTTGGGGCATCCCTTCCGTTTATTCACACTTATTAACGCTCATTAACGTTTGTTACGTAGGTAACGTTTACGACGCTCTTCTTTGTTCTTTGCCTTTTCTTCCGCACGGCGCGCAGCTTCGAGTTCCACTTCCACCAATTCTTCCGTGATCATCTCTGGGCGTTCTAGGGTAATTTGTCCTAGAGTGCCACTACGAAGCTCATGCAGCAGGATTTCACTGGCCTTGTGAAGGTCAACACGACCCCCAGAACGCAATGCCCCACGGCGTTGACCAATCTCTTCCATCAATTCAACATCAGTTTCTGGCAGTTCTTCGATCTGGTAGCGCTCTTTCAGCTTCTCTGGGTAGTGCTTTGCGAGGTACTCGACGGTGTAAAATGCTACTTCGTCATATTCCATCGCAGTATCTTTCACCGCGCCAGTAGCGGCTAAACGAAAACCACTATGAGGGTTTTCCACTTTTGGCCAAAGAATCCCAGGGGTATCTGATAACACAATGCCGTTTTGCAAGTTGATACGCTGTTGTCGGCGAGTCACCGCTGGTTGGTTACCCGTTTGTGCAATCGCACGGCCGGCCAAAGTGTTGATGATGGTGGATTTACCCACGTTTGGGATGCCCATGATCATGGTGCGAATGTTTTTGCCGACTTCTTCACGATGAGGAGCTAGCTTACGGCATAGCTCAAGAATTTTATGCACTTCTTGAGTCTGTGACGTGGTGATCGCCATCGCTTTTACATTCTGTTCTTTTTCAAGATGTTCAATCCAAAGTTCTGTTAGCTCAGGATCGGCTAAATCGCGCTTGTTCAGTACTTTAACGACGGGTTTTTCACCGCGGATTTTAGAAATAAGAGGGTTTTCGCTACTAAAAGGAATACGTGCATCTAGCACTTCAATAATGACATCTATCTGCGGAATCGCTTCTGCAATCTCTTTTTGGGCTTTATGCATGTGGCCCGGAAACCATTGAATTGAATTGTTAACCATTTGAATAAATTGCCCTTTGTGTTTCTTTGTCTGTCTGAAAACATACCGCATTTGGCTAAAAAGCTGTGATAGCAACTTCAGCTAAGGTGTGTACAGACGGCTTTGGCGCGATCTTATCACTTCCAACCTCCGATGGCGAAGATAAGATTCCTTATTCACAACAAGCCAATCTCTCGGTATCACGGCCCAAATAAAAACGCACCACGGGGTTTGGCTGCCCGTTGTGCGTTTTATTACTTATCGTTTATCGGTTGAACACATCAAATGCGTCTAAATTGAGAAACCAGCTTACCTTGGCTATCTAGGGATTTCACCAACGCGTTACATTGGTGACAGGTGTCACTTGAGAGCACGTTGGTGGCCGAGCAAGCATCACTGATGGATTGCACGCTAGAGCTCATGTCTTCCGTGACTCGAGCCATCTCTTCAACTGCTGTAGCAATTTGGTTGTTTCGGTCAGAAATGTCCGTTACTTGGTCGAGAAGTATTTGCAGTTTTTGCCCAGAGGCGTCGGCTGAAGAGACACATTGTTCAGCCAAGTGTGTCCCTTCACTCATGGAAGAGACCGCTTTTTGAGTGCTGCTTTGGATCAATCCAATCACTTTCTGAATTTCTTCGGTAGATTCATGGCTTCGCTGCGCAAGCTTTCTCACTTCGTCGGCGACGACCGCAAAGCCTCGCCCTTGTTCACCAGCTCGAGCGGCTTCGATGGCCGCATTCAAGGCGAGTAGGTTGGTTTGCTCAGCCACACCTTGAATGATGATCAGCACATCACCAATGGTTTTGCCGTGTTGCGCGAGTTGGCTCACCACGTCTGAAGTTTCATCCAATTGTCCTGCCAGTAGTTTTATCGCCTTGACAGTGTCTTGCACGGTGATCATCCCTTCACTCGCGGCGGAGTGAGCTTGATCTGTCGCATCAGAGGCACTTTGCGCGTTTTGCGCGATCTCATTGGCGGTGGAGTGCATTTCGGTAATGGCAGCAGCCACTTGTTCTGTCTCGTGGGTTTGACCTTTGAGGTTGTGCGAAGCTTTGTCACTGTTTGAAGATGAATTTCTTGCAGAGTCAATCAGTTGCTGATTGGAGTCCTGAATACGTCCCACCACCGCATTGAGCTCAGACTGGCGCATCTTAAGTGCCAATTTTATCTCGGAAATATCGTCTACATTCTTGTTGTATACCAGTTCCATCAATGGGTTATCGAACACTTTACGCGCTTCTGCTGAAAGCGATTCTAATCGACGGGTGGAGCTGTAGCTGATCGCCACAGACAGTAAGAGAAGTGACCAAATACCTAAGCCGGGAAGCGCGGTATTGAACGCCAAGCTTAAGAGAGTCGCGCCAAAAAACAGTATTGATTGCCTTTGCCATAGTCGAGTGCGAGGAAGCTTGAGTTGAATCGGCGTCTTGCCAGCACGAATTTGTGCGTATAGCCGAGTGGCATTTTCGACATTTTCTCGGCTTGGACACAACCGAACAGATTGATATTCGATAACTTTACCAGTGCTGTCTTTAATTGGTGAGGCAAACGCATCAACCCAATAATGGTCGCCATTTTTACAACGGTTTTTGACCATTCCCATCCAAGATTTGCCCGCTTTCAAATGTTCCCATAAATCTTTAAACGCTTCGGGTGGCATGTCAGGGTGTCGCACGATGTTGTGTGGCTGCCCCATCAACTCCTCTAACGTATAACCAGCGACATCACAAAACTCTTTGCTCGCATACGTGATATGACTGGAAGGAGAGGTAACAGAGAGAAGGTTGTAGTGAGGAGGGTAAGTCACCTCTTTCTGCGTCACGGGTTGATTGATTCGCATAAATTGCCTCTTGATTCATATCCCTGAATGAAAAAATAAGCCACGACTTTTACTTTAGCTTTAACTTAAATAACAATCATTATTATTGCTCTTTTATAAGGTTTAGTTCAGTTTGGAAAAAGTACAAACCTTCATATTACCCATGGCTTTTATTGGCATTGGTCTATTATTGAAAAATACTGCATACAAAAGGTGGAGAAGCCGATATGTCACTGGGAAGTGTATTAAATAAAGTCGAAGATGCAGATGAACTTCTGAAACTTCATGATCTTACTGAAGCGGATTTAGCGCTGATTCGTAAATTTGGTCAAATAATGGTGCCCAAACTCGATGAGTACGTTAAGCACTTTTACGATTGGCTCAGAAACACCCCTGAATATGAGCACTATTTCGGTGATGCGCAAAAGCTACAACGAGTTCAAGATTCGCAAGTTCGCTACTGGAAGACCTTCTTTGATGCCAGGATAGATTCGGCCTACCTCAAGGAAAGACGGGATGTTGGAGAGATTCATGCCCGTGTCGGCTTACCCTTGCCAACTTATTTTGCCGGTATGAACATCTCGATGGTGATATTTACCAAAAGAATGTACGACGGCAGTTTATACAGTGATGAATACAGCTCATTGGTGACGGCATTTACCAAATTGTTGCATTTGGATACCACTATAGTAGTAGATACCTATTCGCGTTTAATTAATAAACGCATTTCTGAACAGAGCGAAGCGTTATTAGCGATGTCGACACCGGTGACGATGATTTGGCAGGATATTTTGATGTTGCCAATCGTCGGCATTATCGATTCAAAACGCGCCCAAGATATTATGTCCGCAGTACTTAATAAGATTTCGGAGAATAGAGCCAAAATTTTTATTATGGATATTTCTGGTGTTGCGGTCGTCGATACGGCGGTAGCCAACCACTTTATTAAAATCACGAAAGCAACAAAATTAATGGGTTGCGATTGTCTGGTCTCGGGTGTTTCACCTTCTATCGCGCGTACTATGGTCCAACTGGGTATCAATGTTGGTGAGGTTCGTACCAATGCCACCTTGCGAGATGCGCTCGAAAATGCATTCAAAATTGTTGGGCTGACCGTGAGCGGTTTGAAACACTTTCCTCATGAGTAGTGATGACGATGCAAAGTGCAATTTCGATTTCCAAACTACAAGATGTGTTGATCGCGTCTGTTCAAGTTGATCTCACCGAAAGTACGCTGAGAGATTTCAGCCTTGATCTTTTAGATGCGGTGAAATCGACCAGAGCAAAAGGGGTCATGATAGAGCTATCGGGAGTAAAAACGCTGGATGGAGACAGTATGCACCGCCTACTCGATGTCGTGAAAACCGTTGAAGTGATGGGGCGTCGCTGCTTACTCGTTGGACTTCGACCGGGGGTTGTGATTGGCCTTATGGACATCGGTATTGATCTTGCCTCAACTCTGTGTGTCGCCGATTTAGAGCAGGGGTTTCTTTATTTGGAATGATGATGGCTAGTTATGGAAACGCAATATGGTAGAAGTGGTCAGAAGCCTACAAACCTATTACATCGCATCAGAAACCGACGTGATGAGTGCGGTAATGGGATGTTACAACGTAGCGCGTGAATTGGGCTTTGACGAAGGCCAAGTCAGTGAAATCTCCACCTCGGTATCAGAGTTAGCAATGAACGTAGTGAAGTACGCAGAGTTTGGTCGGGTAGAGCTTTCTGAATTGACAAACGGCAAGGCAATTGGTCTGAGAGTGACCGTACGAGATAAAGGGCCGGGGATACGCAACATTGAAGATGCGCTCAGTGACCACTACAGCACAGGGCACTCATTAGGGCTTGGTTTGCCAGGAGTGAAACGCATGATGGATAGCTTTGAATTGACAACTGAGTTAGAGAAAGGCACCACGATTGTTGCTGAGAAGTGGGTGTGACGATGGGATTTGACTTTGTTACTGTCAATGATCCTTGCAGCGGCGAATATGTCTCTGGCGATGGGGCTGTTATCCACGAATTTGAGCATGGGCTTTTGGTCGTCATTATTGATGTTCTAGGTCATGGTGAAAAAGCAGCGAAAACCGCAAGGGCAATGGAGTCATACATCAAAGAGATCTGCTCCAGTGACATTGTGTGGTTGATGGAAAAAGTGCACGAACATTTTTTAACTTCTCAAGGTGCGGCAATGACAATGGTTTACTTCGACCGGTTAACGCACCAGCTCAAAGGGGTCGCGATTGGCAACACCTTGTTACGCCGTTGCGGAGAAGAGTGGCAATCGTATCATGCACAACCAGGAGTGGTCGGAGAATTGTTGCCAACACTAAAACCATTTCACGATGTTTTTAAAGATGGTGATACGTTTCTCTTTACCACCGATGGCATCAAGGAAAACATCGATCCAGAATCCTGCCGAAGCTTTCAATACCATTCCCTTGGTTCGTTTACGCATTTCTTAACCACCAATTTTGGTAAGTCCTACGATGATTCAACGGTAATTGCAGTTAGGTACTACTATGACTGAATCGATCTCTCTAACCTTGACCAATAATGAAAGTAGCCGTTTTTTGATTCGGCAGCGATTACTATCCATCCTGCAAGCCTTTGGCTATGATGCTTGTCGGTGTGACATTCATATGTTACGTCTCGGTGAGTTTGTGCGTATTACGCTCGCAGATATTCAACGTTTTACTTTGAGCTTTGAGCTAGATGACGACAGCTTGAAAGTCATTCTTGCCAGCTCAGAGCTCGATCCGCAAGCTTGTTCATTCCCTGCTTGTGTTCATACATTTCAACGTGAGAAGGCCATCGGCGTCTCCATTCCCTCATTAATTCCACTGTCTGATGAGATCCTAAACCAACTGACACAGTTTTTGGCGAAGCCGAGCCGCGATGAGTTGATGTCGGAATTGAAAGCGAAAAACCAAGAATTAGCTGTGCATCAAGCCGGGCTAGAGAAAGAAATTGAGCTGCGTACCGCAGACCTTAAAGCCAGCGAAGAGCTGTCGCGCACGATTATTGATGGCGCACCGTCAAGCGTCGCTATTGTGGATGAATCCCTGTCTATTTCACTGTGGAACAGTACCGCGCAAAATGTTTATGGTTACAGCAGCGAAGAGGCGACAGGAGAGAACATTTTAACGTTGCTCAATATGAGTTTGCCTGATGCACTTTCGCATGTGCTTTCTGCCCCTTTGGCATTGCAAAATCAGCCTGACGTTGAGGGCGGGTTCTTCGAAGTGGAAACGACAACGAAAGAAGGGCACATGGTGCCGATCGATTTGGGGGTCTCCATCTTTGAGCTCAATGGGGCGTGCCATGCTGCACTGTTTCTGCGCGATGTCACCTCTAGAAAGGCGGTGGAAAAAGAACTCAATGACGCCAAAGCGAAAGCGGAAGAGGCGGTTGAAGTGAAATCGATGTTCTTGGCCAACATGAGCCATGAAATACGCACACCGATGAACGCCATCATCGGAATGTCACACTTAGCGTTAAAAACCGATCTTACCCCCAAGCAGCATGATTATGTCTCCAAAATTCACAGTTCAGCGACGCTCTTACTTGGCATCATCAATGACATTCTCGACTTCAGCAAAATTGAAGCGGGTAAGCTAAGCATCGAAACAACGGAATTCTATCTCGACGACGTGTTTCATAACGTTTCGATGGTGACAGGACAGAAAGCATTTGAGAAAGGGTTAGAACTGATCTTTGACTTACCACGGGAGACGCCCCGATGTTTGCTCGGCGATCCGCTGCGTTTGGGGCAAATCATCATCAACTTAGTCAACAACTCGGTTAAGTTTACCGAGAAAGGTGAAATCACAGTCTCTGTACATCACATTAGAAATGTTGAAGATTTGGTGGAACTTGAATTTCGTATTTCGGATACCGGCATCGGTATGACGGACAAACAGATGAAAAGCCTCTTTACTGCCTTTACTCAAGCCGATGGCAGTACCACGCGAAAATATGGTGGGACGGGCTTAGGCCTTTCAATTTGCCGCCGACTGGTCGAGCTAATGGGCGGGCAAATTCGAGTCGAAAGTGAAGCGGGCAAAGGCAGCCACTTCATTTTCAACGTACTGGTGAAAGCCGATCCAGCCAACAGCTCGGCACCAAGCATTGTGCCTCAGTCTCTGGAAAAAATACGCATTCTTGTGGTGGATGATAACGAGCATGCACTTGAAATTATGCAAGAGATGCTCAGTACTTTGCCCGGCAAAGTGGCGCTTGCCAACTCAGGTCAACAAGCGGTGGATTGCATACGGAAAGCATCGGAACAGCGTGAAAAGTTTGATTTGATTTTTATGGATTGGAACATGCCAGAAATGGACGGCATAGAAACCAGCCGTTTGATTCGAGAATCCTTCGCCAGCGAGTATCAACCGCAAATCGTTATTGTGACGGCCTATGACAAAGAAGACGTACTGGACGCAACCAATGATCTCGATATCGCGGGTTTTCTCTCTAAACCGGTGGGGCAATCTTACCTTTTTGATCTGCTGGTTGAGTTGTTTGGTCGTGATAGAAATCCAACCACGCAGATTCGTAAGAAAGAGCTGCCCACTCATGACAGCAAAAATGATCTCAAAGGGCTGAAAGTTCTGCTCACTGAAGACAATGAAATCAATCAACAGATTGCTGTTGAGCTGATGGAAGGCAATGGTTTGCTGGTCACTGTGGCCAATAATGGCCAAGAAGCACTCGATCATTTAGAAGCCATGGCAAAAGGTGAGTCTCACTTTGATATCATTTTCATGGACTTACAAATGCCCGTTATGGATGGTTATGAAGCTAGCCATCGAATTCGCGCTAACTCAAGTTACGATACCATTCCTCTTATCGCGATGACGGCCCACGCCATGGTAGAAGAGCGCGAACGTTGTTTAAACTTAGGGATGAATGATCATATTTCAAAACCGATTGACCCTGAGATATTGTTCAACACCATTCGGAAATGGTGTCCACGAACGCTAAACGAAAAAGATGAGTCGCCAGTCGATGCCGAACAATCGCAAACTCAGCAGCTTGATTCATCCATCGAATCTGCTGCCACGCCTAAGTCGACAGAGAGAGCGGCAGCAGAGAAGCGGACACTAGAGACGTTGGAATCACTCGATTACAAGAATGGACTACTCAGAGTAGCGGGTAATCAAACGCTTTATCGCCGGCTCTTGTCACAGCTCATGGATAAAGAGATCTCGGCACCAGAAAGGCTCACCATTGCGCTGGATAAGCAAGACACTGAGCAAGCCATTATCATTGCTCACTCACTGAAAGGTTCGGCCTCCAATTTAGGCGCGATTCGATTGTCGGATATTGCTTCACGCTTGGAAATGGCGATACAGCATGGCAAAGAAAGAGCGGAGATCGATAAGCTGAACAAGGAACTGGATGGATATCTAGAGCACTTTTTTCAGGATCTGGCGTTGGCATTAGGCAGACCCAAGCCAAGTAGCGATAAGCGACTGGAATTAAAAGATGAAGAGCTGATGATTATCCACACCCTAGATAGCCTGCTGGACAGTTTAGACGCTTATGCGATCGAGTTTCTTGACGAGCACTACGTGCTACTCAATACTTTACTAAAGTCTGAGGATTTTGAAGCGTGCTGCCGTTGCGTGAATGACTGTGATTTTGAGTCAGCGAGTAAATCACTGAGAAAGGCCGTGAGCATCTATCCTTTAGATCTTGGGAAGCTTTCGGGAGAGAAAAATGGAAGGGAATCGTGACACCGTGTTGGTGGTGGATGATAACTCTGAAAATCGTTCTCTACTTAACGGGTTGCTCAGCTCAACCTATCGAGTATTGATTGCCACCAATGGTATGCAGGCGATTTCTGCGTGCCAGTCTCACCTGCCTGATATTGTTCTTCTCGACATCATGATGCCAGAGATGGATGGCTATGAAGTGTGTCTTCAACTCAAAGCCGATCCCAGAACAGCGCACATTCCAATTATCTTTCTGACCGCAAAATCACAGATTGAAGATGAGCAAAAAGGTTTCGACGTCGGAGCGGTGGATTACATCTTAAAACCGATCAGCCCGCCAATTTTAATGTCTCGCGTTCGGAATCACCTTAAACTCAAACACGCGATGGAGGAGCTGGCGCAGCAAAATACTGTTCTGGAAGACAAAGTGAAGGCCAGAACTCATGAGCTGGAATCCTTGCAAGATGCCACCATTGGTGCGATGGCCTCTTTGGCAGAAACGCGTGACAATGAAACCGGCAATCACATTCGTCGGACTCAGCACTATATTCGTTTGTTGGGCGAGCAACTGATTCGAGAAGGGCTGTTTTTAGACCAACTCAACGAGAGCACGTTGGATGTATTGTATAAGTCTGCCCCTTTGCATGATATCGGCAAAGTCGGCATCCCTGATGAGGTATTGCTCAAACCCGGCAAGCTCACGGACGAGGAGTTTGAGATCATGAAAAGCCATACCGAGCTTGGTAAACTCGTGATCGAAACCGTGGAAGAGTCGATTGATTTTCAATGTGATTTCTTAATGTACGCCAAAGAAATTGCCTATTCTCACCAAGAAAAGTGGGATGGTTCTGGCTATCCACAGAAAATCAAAGGGGAGGCGATTCCGCTGAGTGCCCGTATGATGGCGATTGCCGACGTGTATGATGCGCTGATTTCTCATCGTGTCTACAAACCTGCATTTAGCCATGAAAAAGCGGTATCGATCATTTCAGAGGGCAAAGGAAGCCATTTTGACCCACGAATCGTTGATTCGTTTATGAACATTCATGAGCAATTTAGAGATGTCGCGGCAAGATTTAGCGATGACGAGCATCACCACCAAAACGCCGCTGAAATTACCCAGAAAACCAGTGCCAGATAACGTGAGTTTGTCAAAAGGAACTCATTGAATGTGATGGGTTTTGCTACTTATTTGCGCCTTGAGCAGCCATAGAATCTGCACGGTTTTGTGCTATCATGGCCAACAATATTCCACACTCTTCTCTCATTTGTTGGCAGTGACAATTCATGAAGTTCATCCATACCTCAGATTGGCATCTCGGACGCCAGTTTCACAACGTTTCACTCCTTGATGATCAACGCGTCGTGCTCGACCAGTTAGTCAATTATATTCGAAAGCATCCCGTTGATGCCGTTGTTGTTGCTGGCGATATTTTTGATCGCTCGGTGCCGCCTACTGCCGCCATCGAATTGCTCGGCAAAACGATTGATGAAATTTGTGGTGAGCTTGATACACCGATGATCCTGATTCCAGGCAACCATGATGGTGCTGCGCGTTTGGGCTTTGGTGCTTCGCAAATGAAACCCTCAGGGCTGCATATCATTAGCCAGTTCTCACAAATGATCGAACCGGTTGTGCTTAAAAGTGAGAGGGCGGGCGATGTGGCATTTTATGGCATGCCTTACAGCGATCCTGAACAAGTGCGTGACGCATTTGGCGTGCCGGTGAGCAATTATGATGAGGCGCATCGCGTCTTGGTTGATGAAATTCGCCATCATTTTGACCCCAAACTGCGTCAGGTGTTACTGAGCCACTGTTTTGTCGACGGGGCGCAGAGCAGTGAGTCGGAGCGTCCACTTTCCATCGGTGGATCTGACCGCGTTAGCTATGAGCATTTTTCCATTTTTGATTACGTCGCCTTAGGGCACCTGCACCAACCACAAAAGCGAGTGGAAGAACACATTCGTTATAGTGGTTCATTGATGAAATACAGTTTTTCTGAGCAGTTCCAGAAAAAAGGATTCACGTTAGTGGAGTTGGATGAAAACGGTTTTGTCTGCGCAGAACACATTGCGCTCGATGCCCCTCATGACATGCGGGTGATTGAGGGCGAAATGAACGATATTCTCGAACAAGGTAAGCAAGATCCCAATTATCAGGACTATTTGCTTGTTCGCTTGCACGACAAACATGCCATTTTAAACCCGATGGAAAAGTTACGAGCGGTCTATCCCAATGTTCTTCATTTAGAAAAACCAGGGATGTTAATGAACGTAGAGCAAGGTTTATCGCAAGCTAAGTTGGCTCGTAGTGAAGTTGACATGTTTCGTGATTTCTTTGCACAAGCGCAGGACAACCCATTGAGCGAAACGCAAGATGCCGCGATTTGCCAACTCATTCAACAATTGACCAAGTCTTAGGAATCGCGATGAAACCACTCAAACTTACCATGCAGGCGTTTGGTCCATTTGCTGAACGTGAAGTTATTGATTTTACCCAACTGGGTGACAACCCACTGTTTCTAATTAATGGGCCCACAGGTTCGGGAAAAACCTCTATCTTGGATGCGATCTGTTTTGCCCTTTATGGCGAAACCACAGGCAATGAGCGCCAAGGTATGCAGATGCGTTCAGATTTGGCCTCTATCCATCTAGCCACGGAAGTGACTTTAGAGTTTCTGCTACACGGACAACGCTATAAGGTAATTCGCCTGCCTGAGCAAGAGGCGGCAAAAGCGCGCGGTGAAGGCACCACCACCAAAAAACACACTGCCGCGCTTTATCTTTGCCAAGATGACGAAGAGCTGATCACCAGCAAAACGGCTGAAGTAAAAACGCGAGTGACGGAATTGATTGGCTTAAACGAAACGCAGTTTCGCCAAGTCATGGTGTTGCCACAGGGGAAATTCCGTGATTTGCTGCTGGCGAGTTCCAAAGAGCGTGAAGAGATTTTTGGCCAACTGTTCCAAACCGAAATTTACAAACGCATTGAATGGGCGCTAAAAGACAAAGCCAATGCGATTAGTAAAGCCAAAGAAGAGTTTGATAACCAAATTCGTGGGGCGCTAGAGGTGGCGGATGTCAGTGATGAGCAGGCGCTCAAAGAGGCGTTTGTAGACAAAAAAACGCAACTGACGCAGTGGCAAGAGACAGAGAAACACGCTCTCGAGCGTTACAATTCGGCCAAGCAATCCCTTTCCACGGCCAAAGCTCTGGTCGAGGATTTTAATAAACTGGCTTTGGCCAAAGCGAATTTAGATGCCCATTTGGCGAAAAATGATCAAATGCATCAGTTGGCGCAAAAGCTGGAACAAGCACGACAAGCTCAGCAGCTTGACGCACCGTATCGCCAGTGGAAAAACGCACTCAATGATGTTCATGCTCAGCAAGGCAAAATTGACGAGCTTAACGTATCGTTAAGCATACTGTTGTTGCAGTGCAATGAGCTGGAACAACATTGTTTGCAGGCGCAGAAAAATGCCGAGCAAATTCCTCAGTTACAACAGCGAACGTATGAATTAGAGACGGTTAAAAGCAAGCTGGTGGAAAAAGCCCAGTTTGAACAAGAGATCATTCGTCTTGAAGAAGACGTACAGAAATTTGCTCATCAATTAAAGCGCGTGCAAGAACATAAAGTCGTGATGCAGCAGGAGCTGACGTCTGCCGTTGATGCGTTTGAAAAGGCAAAGCTGCAAGCGGCAGAGATTCCGCGACTTGAAGCGCGAGAGAGTGAGCTAAAGCGTCAGATCAGTGACTATGAGCAATACCAGAACCTTAATAAAGTCCTTCAGAATTTGCTCACGCAAACTGAACAAAAAGAGCAGTTACATCAGCAAGCCAAGCAGCATTGGCTCAATGCCCAACAGTCCGCGGATAACATTGAGTTGAGTTGGCATAATGGCCAAGCCGCTATTTTGGCTCAACGCCTTCATCAAGGGGAAGCTTGCCCGGTTTGTGGTAGCCTTGAGCACCCGCAAAAAGCGCAGTTTATTGGTGAGCCTGTGCATAAACAACAAGTAGAACAGGCCCGTGAGCAGGAAAAAACCGCGCTCGCCCAGCTCAATCAACATCACCAAGAGTTGGAGCTGCACCTTGCACAAGTTAAGCAACAGCAGAAAGCGATTGAGGAAAAAGCAACACAACTCGGTGAGCTGCTTAAGAGTCCGTTAGAAACCTTACAGGCGCAAGCACTTGAAATCCGTCACACGCTCAAACAGCTGCAAGGGGTGGATCTCACTCAGCAAGAAAGCCATGTTAAACAACTGACCGAGCGCTGTGCGAAAGGCGAGGAGATGGAAAAAGAACTCGCTCAGCAACATATTTCTAGCAGCGCAACGTTGAAAGAAAAAACGCAACAGTTGGCGAAGTTCAGCCAACAAATTGCCGCGCAGTTTAGCCAGGTTGCCCAAGTTGAGCAGGAAATCGCGCAGATCAAGCAACAAACGGCGACTTTACAAACGGCAAAAGAGACGAGCCAAAAGCGTTTTGATGAGAGTCAACAAACGCTTGCCGCGCGTCAAAGTGAAGTTAAGGCACACAGTGAGATGTTGCTGCAGACTCAGCAGCGCAGTGAGCAAAACCAAGCTGCATGGTTGGAGGCGTTGTCTGCATCGTCATTTGACGATGAACCGCACTATTTGGCGTTGCGTGTCGAGCCAGAACAGATCGAACAATGGAAACGTGAGATTGAGCAACATCAACAGCAGGCGACACGTTTAGAGCAGAGTTATCACGACCTTAAAGAGCGTTTGAAAGATCTGCAAGTGCCCGAGCTTGAGCAATTAGAGCTGTTGGTGACAACGACAGAACAGCAGTATCAACAGAACAAAAATGAGTTGGATGCGGTGCGTTCACTGGTGGCGAAGCTTGAGACCGTGCAAGCGAAGATCGCTGAACTGCACACGCATAATCATCGCCTTGAAGAAGAGTACAAGGTCTTTGGTACACTCTACGATGTGGCGAGCGGCAAAACAGGCAGTCGTATTAGCTTACACCGTTTTGTGTTAGGGGTGTTGCTGGATGATGTGCTGATTCAGGCTTCGCATCGTTTGGCGCTAATGAGTAAAGGCCGCTACCAGTTAACGCGAAAAACCGAAGGCTTTAAGGGCACGGCGGGTCGTGGGCTCGATCTGATTGTGGAAGACAGCTACACCGGAAAATCGCGTGATGTCGCCACACTCTCCGGTGGTGAATCTTTCATGGCGGCACTTTCCCTCGCTCTTGGCTTATCGGATGTTGTCCAGTCATACAGCGGTGGTATTCGTTTAGAGACTTTGTTTATTGATGAAGGCTTTGGCAGCTTGGATCCTGAATCGCTTGATCTTGCGATTCAAACCTTGGTGGAGCTGCAGCAAACAGGCCGGATGATCGGGGTGATTTCCCATGTGTCAGAGTTGAAAGAGCAGATGCAACAGCGGATTGACGTGATACCGTCGCGAGTGGGCTCTTCGATTCGCCTTAAGTCCGCTTTTGCCGCTAATGCCTCAACAAGTTGAGGTGGTAAGTGGGTGATAGCACATAGCCAGACGATCCGTTTGGGAGAAATGTGCAGAGCAAATATTGCAGTATAAACAGACAAAATCGCCTCGTGAGTTGAGACCAACGATCGAGGCGATTTATTTTCCCCATAACTTTCTTTTATCGACTTATAAATTTAAGTCGATAATCAGTACTTCATTTTTATTGTCAGCATCAATTTTGGGTAGGCTTCTGATTTATTTACCTTCTTAATTTTCTAAGCTTATTGTCCGGACGCTATATTGTTCATTATCCTATTGATCTTTATTGCATTTTCATTTGATTGTCATAAAGGGGTGAAAGTATAACTTTAATTTATATTATGAATCCAAATGCTAATTGGTAATTAATTGGTCTGGTTGATATTTTGCCTCTATTATTGTCAATAATAAGGCGGGATAATGTCTTTAAAAATAAAAAAAGCGAAAATCGGAATCGCTATATCAAGTTTGCTCTCCTCCATCTCACTTAATGCGACTACTTTGCCGTCTCCGGATTGGCATGAGTTTACCATGAGTGATGGATCGGTACGTGAAATGCGTTTAATGGGGAATCAAGCGTTAGCGTGGTACCAAGACCGTGAAGGCACCATTTATCTCTATCAAGGCGATACTTGGTACTACGGTAAATACGCAGAATTTGATGGTGAGGGTAGAGTGGTTTCAACCGATGTTGTTGTTACTCAAGCTTCGCAAAGTCCAGCGGCATCTAATTCATCACTTCACCCAGTAAAACCAGCTCGAATTAGCTTTGATGAAGGGTATTCATCAGACATCAACACAACGGAGCACCATGCTGTTGCTTTACGAATCCGTCAAGCAGATCAACCTGTTACTCAACCTTTGCTTGTGGTTCAAGTCAGCTTTAATGATGAAGTGATGGTCAATGACTTTACTAACCGAATTTTTGGTCAGGATGGGCAAAGCGTTAGAGATTACTTTCTCAAAAACAGTTACAACAAGTACGTTGTTACTCCTGCGCGAGAAACGCAAGGTACTGCGAATGATGGGGTGATTAACATTTCATTAGATATGGCGCATCCTGATTGTCACTCCAAAGAGGACAATACTTGTACCACTAGACAACGTGCCATTTTTACGGCGGCTTATGCCGAGCTTGATCAGTATATTGATTTGTCCACTTACGACAGCAATGGTGATGGTTTTATCAAGCCTTCAGAACTCTCAGTGATGTTCGTGTTTGCGGGTTACGATGCTGCCGCTGGCGGTAATCGTCGACCTTACATTTGGCCTCATAAGTTTGCCCATAACAATGAAACCATCGATGGTGTCACCATCAATGCGTATTGCTTGTTTGCTGATTTTCAAGGCGACCACCAGTCAACAATGGGCGTTATTGCTCACGAACTCGGTCATTTGATGTTGGGTCTTCCAGATTTGTATTCTTATGAGCATGATGGTTCGATAGGCCATTGGGGTTTGATGGGCGGTGGTTCATGGGGCCGCAAACCTGGCGACCTTTATTCTGGCGACACGCCGGTCAATATGACAGCATGGAGCAAAGAAGCATCAGGCTTCTTGGAGCCAGATGTTTTAAACAGTAACCAAAGCTATACCGTCAACACCTCGCAAGGTGAAAGCGTCATCTATCTTGATCCTTACCTACAGAAAATGGGGCCAAGACTCTACTTGCAAAACCGCCGAAAAGTCGACTACGACAGAGCATTGCAAGGAGAAGGCCTGTTGGCGACCTCTGTGGTGATTGACAACAAGTTCAACAGTACTGGTCCAATGCAGGTGCAAATATTCCAAGCGGACGGGCTAGATGAACTAAACGCAGGAGGCTGGAGTGACAATGGTGATGTTTTCCCAGGCAGCAGTAATGTCACCTTACTTTCTGATGACTCAACGCCTTCCTTAAGGTTGAACACGGCTGGGCGCAATACCGGCATCACTATCAGTGACATTGTCAGTACGAATCAGCATTCAACGTTGACACTGCAATTGCCGGATCAGCGTGGCAAACATGCATGGATGACCTCATTTGCACGTCAATATACGCAATATGATCGCCGAATTAATGCACTCGGCTTTGCGGTGGATGTACATTTTGAAAACACCTCATTAGATGGCATCCATTTTTATGCGCAGAAAAGTGATCAGACACAGCCTATGGAATATAAGGTGACCAAATACCCTTATCAAACCAACTGGCGTGGAGATGTGACCTTTAAGGCGGAAGATGGCGTTGAAATTGCTCGTGGGCAACTGAATTCCGATGGTGGACGGGCGATGTTCCCACAACCATTCGCACTGACACAAGAGCGTCACCTCATTGTGGTTGAGCTAACCAATGCAATTCCCGAATTTTCAACTTCTTATTACGACGCTTATCTCAGCGATGGCATTCGCAAAGAGCAGTTCTACGCCGACAATACCACGTTACAAGGTGGCCGGATGAACAGCTCGCGAGGTCGAAACTTCCCGTTTGCAGCTCTACTACAAACCCAAGTTAACCCGCTTCCTCAAGCTCTGGACGATCAATTCCAAGTTACCCAGGGCCAGAGTGTACAGCTCAACTTAATGAACAATGATACCAACTTAATGCCTGGCCACAGTTTTCAGGTTGAGCTCATGACTCAGCCAAGCAAAGGCACCGTGAACGGAAAAGAGTATCAAGCTGATTTAGGAGCTGAAGGCGTTGATGAGTTCCAATATCGTTTGCGCGACAGTGAAGGAAACGCAAGTAACACAGCAAAAGTATCTGTTACTGTACTGGCGATTAACAAACCCCCGGTGATTTCGGCCAAAGTGGTTAATGACGTCGTGTACGTTGGAGGACTCGTTGAGCTGAGCGTTGACAAAGTGGAGGACGAAGATTCCAAAGCGTTTAGTTACCAATGGCAGCAGATTTCTGGTCCAAAAGTGACGCTACGCAATGGCCAACAGAAAACCAGCAGTTTTGTGGTTCCTGAAGGTGTGACAGCGAGTGATGTCATGCAGTTCAAGCTCACTGTGACTGATGATGCCCAAAATGAAGTCAGCCAAAACGTGGAAGTGAAGGTGAATAACCATCAGCCTGAAGCGCAAAATGATCACGGGCAAATAAAAGCAGGGGAAGTAAAACGCTTTAGAGTGTTGGACAACGATATTGAGAAAGATGGCGAGACGCTCACTTTAACTCGTATCGTCTCTCAGCAAGGGCTGGGTAAAGCGAGCCTTTCAGGAAATGAAATTGAATTCAGTGCACCAGCGACTTTCGGCAGTGAAACAAGCACAACGGTGACGTATGAGATCAAAGACCCTCAAGGACTGATGTCTCAAGCAACACTGATCATTCAGTTTGTTAAACCGAAGACTTTAGTGGTCGACAACATCACACTTGAGGGACGTGAAGATGAAAGTGTTATCCTCAATTTGCAGCAATTAGCAGGCAAAGGTGGAGAGGTTAAGATTATTGAACTGCCGAAAAATGGACTGATTCACAATGGCCAATATGTACCTCAAGCGAACTTTGCTGGCAAAGATAGTTTCACGTTCCAAGTGACGAATGCCGAGGGGACGACCTCAAATATTGCCACGGTTTCAATCAATATTCTGCCGGTCAACGACTTACACACTTTTAGTGTTAACGCCTCTAAGTTGCAAGTCAGTGCGGACGAGCGTATTGAACTGTCGGTTGTGCAATTAAAAGACATTGATTCCAGCAACCACCAGTTCAATTGGAAACAAGTCTCTGGGCGCAAAGCGACAATACTTAATGCGGATAAGTCGGTTGCAATCGTTGTGATTCCTTCTCAATCCGTTGGCAATGAAAAGCTTGTGTTCAGTGCAACGGTTCGTGACGAACAAGGAGAGGCGGTTACTCATAGTTTGACATTAACGGTACATGCCACGACGCCTAGTGTGAAGCAGGGCAAACTTAAGCTCAAGTTTGGTAACTCACTGAATGTGAAGCCTCTTGAATCTGAATACAAAGGGAAGTTCCAACTGCGTATTACGCGCCCAGCAGAACATGGTGAAGTGCAAATTGTGAATCAGGAATTGATTTATCAAGCTCCGTCTCAAACAGCATTAACCATGATCGACAGATTCAACTATGAAGTTCTTTTTGATAACGGAGAGAGCAAGCAGGGATGGTTTGAAATAGAGTTGTCACCAACCAGCACGATTTCTGGTCAAAATGATGATTCAGACAACCCACCAACAGGAGATTCAGGTGGTGAAGATGCGGGTTCTCTAGGCTTTGGATCGGCATGGCTAATGGCATTCGTTTTACTGTGGCGTAGAAGAAATAGCTAGGAAACCAGACATTCGGCAGTTTCCATTACCAGCAAAAGAAGAGGTGTTTCACCTCTTCTTTATTGTTTGTTCGAAATGAAATCAACTGTAAACTTCGGTGATAATGCATTGAAATCCTTATTGTTTGCCGCGAAATATCTTGAATATCCCATTCATGAGAAAAATTCCGCTGTCAAGTTTATTTAAGGTATGACGTGCCAACTATCAGGATGAAGTTTTGTATGTGACCGTTGTCACATATTCGTCAGTCAGTTTACATAAAGATTAATTCACAGTTCGAATAAATGCCTCATGATGATAATACTGCTCTGCCTATATGGGTTCTGGCTTGAGGAGAATTTTATTTACAATTTTATTACAAAGGAAAATACATCATATAAGCTGTGTTTATAGTTGCATAAACAATAGTTTTTTGTAACTCGCGTAGCGTATTGATATTTTTGTCTTGATTTTAAAAATCAGAAATACCAAGTACACAAAAAAACCATAAAACTGGGTAACATCAAGGTAGATAGCTGTCATGAAAACCGTTCATAGAATGATCGACGTAAAATATCTTCGGACATTTTCACAGGTTGCAAAACACAAAAGCTTTACAGCTGCAGCCGAGTCACTATTTATGACTCAGCCCGCTGTGTCGCAGCATATCAAAAAGATCGAAAATACAATTGGGGCTAGTATTTTTGTTAGAAAAGAGGGATTTGGGCTTACGAAACACGGTAAGGTGTTATTAGAATATGCGGATCAAACAATGTCCATGTATGAAAAGCTATTCAAAGATTTAGAAAAAGTGGATACGAGAGAGCAATATAACATTGCGATTGCAGATTCGTTCTGTCCTATTCTCGTAGAAAAAGTCGTGAGCGAATTTCGTGCACTGAATAATACAGACTTAGCGATCACCAGTTTTAGTACAACGTCTACGATCGATATCGCTAACTTCGATGTAATATTTAGCCTCAATCGATTGAGCTCTGAAAATGGTAATTCTTATCAGTTAAGATCATCAAGTTATGTAATTAGTCACACAGCATGTATAGACTTATATGAGTGCTATCCGTTCCGAGTGGTTTATTGCAACTCCTTGTCGAAAACCTTGGTTCAAGAATTACTGAAAGAGAACAAAATCGATACGCGGTTTGTCTCAAGTTGGGTAAGCACGAGTTCTGCAAGACTGATGAACAAAGAGTTGGAAAACCATGGCACCATCATGGTTTGTCCAGATTGGTCAGTTAGAGAGCCTAACTACAAGAAGATTCCTACTAGCCAACAGGTCAATATGAATGTGTGGTTTAGCGAAGGGATGTCTGATGAGTTAGACAAAATTGGCTTAAAGGCGAAACTCAACGATCTTTTTGAACAGCATCATTAACAGCTATCTGAGGACCAACAAGCTTAATAGCATAAACAAACAGCATGATGCAGAAATAGGTATTCCGTAAGGGATGCCTATTTTTTTTATCTCCTTTTTGGCAATCAAGCAATACACATAAACACCTATTACAGTGATTCCACCAAACAAGCCTATATAGCAAATGGCTTCAATTGCATAGTCTGGTTTTACGCCCACCATCATCACTGGAAAGTATTTTGCATCACCACCGCCCCAAAATCCTAACAGCCACAATATAAAACTGAATGCAAAGCATAAGGTTGCAATTAACAAAGAGTGTAATAAATAACCATTTAGAAAAGCGAAAATAAAACAACAAAGAAAAGCAAAAACAACGGTGTGGTTCGATATGACGCGAGATTTGGCATCAGTAAATGATGCGTAGAGTGCTGTAAAAAATATTAATGTTATGGCGAGTGGCATAAATGTTTCCAAAAATAAATCCTATTTTATATTAGTTTGCACTTTCTTAGTAACTATTATATTTATAGCGTCATAATGCTTTTTTATCATAACTTTGTATTATGGATATATAAAACTTATTCATTGGCGTTTGTTATTCCATTAGTTTAATTTGTCTTCACCCCATAACGACACATTTTAAAGTTAATAAGAGGATAGTATGTTTAACAAAGTTATGACAAAAGCGATTGAGTGGAAACTGAAACTTGAAAACGATGTTCGCGGTGTTACCGCAGTAGAATACGCGATTATTGCAGTGGCAATGTCTGCAATTATTTTGTTTGTCTTTAAGGATGGCACTCTCAAAGACACTATTAATAATGCAATGGAAGCTGTTAAAACAAAAATGGAAAGCGCGCAAACTGTTAAATCGTAACATTTTCATACTCATAAAATGGAGGGTAACCTCCATTTATTTCACTTAATAAAGCCAAAAATAATGAATAGAGCCGTTATCATTCTCTTCCTTTCCCTTGCAATATTCAGCACGCTGTTTTTTCTTATGGGTGATATGTTTGAAACTGAAGAAGTTGTCGCAGAAGAACCTGTAGTAGAACCCACCGTAGTCTTGCTTGAGTTGACTCAAGGTATTGAAAAGTCTGGGATTGTGTCTAAGTCTGTGTACAAGGAAGTTGAAGTTAAGCTATCTGAAGCGCACAGCAACCGATACACACTAAAGAACGAACTGAATATCCAGCCGGGAGCGCTTTTTAACCGCCCTTTACTCAAAGGAACCATATTGTCAAACGATGTTATCAGTAACCCTGGTGATCGTGATTATATGTTCTTGTCTCTAAAAAAAGATGAAGTGCCATATTATTACGAGCCAGAGAGATCTAGCATCATCGAAAATATAACCTTGCAACCTGGCGACAGTGTCAGTTTTGTTTCCACTACATCATCAAAGTCTAATTTATTAGAAACCGGATACCAAGATATCGGTGATCTTGTCAGCAAAATCATTATTAGTGATGCAAAAGTTATTCAAGTCATAAAGTCAGAAAAAGACGACAAAGAGTCTGGAGCCGAAAAATCACCAAATAGCCTCGTGATTGCTTTGAAAGTTCCGCAGGTATTGAAACTGGAAATGGCACAAAAGATTGGTGATATCAGTATTGTTCCTTCCAGCGTAGCCAAACGTTACCTATCGATTCGCAGTAGCGATATTTTGGAAGATCAATTTGGCGTTAGAGAATTACGTGGTAAGGAATAAAAATGAAAAAAACATTGTTGTGTTTACTAATCACCACGATTGGATTTGCTTCATTATCGGTTAATTCTAATGAACTAATGAATTTAAATCAGGGATCAGCAAAAACCATTTCGTTGAAACGTCAAATTTCAACCGTATTTGTAGGTGATCCAGAAATTGCCGATTATAAAATCATCGATGAAACCAAAGTAGTAGTTTACGGTGTTGGCCAGGGTGCGACGTCGGTGATTGTCTATGACCGAGCTGGAAATGAACTTTACAACGCGGAAGTGGTGGTTAACAAAAGTTTGCGATTAGTAAAGCAGACACTGATTGCCCGTTTTCCAGACGAATCTATCAACATTACTAATGTGGGCGAACAGGTCGTACTCGATGGGGTGGTAAGCAGCGATGAGATTAAAACTCAGATTTACCGTACCGTCGGCGAAATGCTCAAGAAGAACTCGACACGTAATACTTTTACGTTAAAGGATGCTAACGGCGATGAGGTCGATTCGCTTGATTACACTGCCACCTATATTTACGACAACATTATTAATAATCTCAAGGTGCTGACTACCGAGCAGATCAACGTCAAACTAACGGTAGCTGAAGTATCGAGCTCGTTTCTATCTGAACTAGGTGTCTCTTATTCAGACAGTGGTCAGGCGGGGCGTTTTGTGAACAAACTGCTTGATTTTACCGCTCAGGACATCGTTGCGGTAATTACTGCTAGTGGTGACGACCAAATTGGTCGTGTACTTGCCGAACCCAATCTTTCGGTGATTTCTGGTGAAACTGCAAGCTTTCTTGTCGGTGGGGAAATCCCAATTGCAATACGTGATGAAGACGGCATTACCATCTCTTATAAAGAATATGGTGTAAAACTGTCTATGGTCGCCAAAGTGACGGATTCCGAAAACATTCGTTTATCACTTTTGCCAGAAGTTAGTTCTATCGACGAAGAAAATAAGACCGCGAATGGTTTGATCAATGTGCCAGCGCTACGTACACGTAAAGCTCAAACGACCGTTCAACTAAAGGATGGCCAGAGTTTTGTGTTGGCAGGTTTGTTAACGTCGGAAGAGCGCGAGTCATTAAGCAAAATCCCTGTATTGGGTGATATTCCTATTCTTGGCGCTTTGTTCAGCCATACAAAATCCAATCAAACCAAGACTGAATTAATCATTGTCGCCACGGTGAACTTAGTTGACCCAGTAAAAGCGGAAGACATCAAACTACCAAGCTTCCGTCGCACCAGTGATATCGAGCGTCTACTGAGAATCGACCTCTCATCAATGAATGAACCTGAGTTGGAAGATACGTTGAACAAAGGGGGATTCAATTAATGAAAAAATGGTTATTGGTTTTATTTGTTTTGCTTCTGAACGCTTGTTCAAACGTTAATATTTCAAACACCAGTGTGATGGAACAGCTTCAAGAGAGCTATGAGTTTGATGCAACAGGCAAAGAGTATTCGGTATCTCGCGCCATGTCATTTATTAATGAAGTCAATGAGCGTGAACCAAAAGCAAAATTCAAGATTTACTATCAGCCAAGTGCGAGTGAATTTATCGATAAGCTTTTGGTGCAGCTAAAAAGTTCAAAAATTAGCAAGATCCGCTACGAAGTTGAAATTGCGCCGAACGAACAGAAAAAAGCCATTCTAATTCAAGCTCAATATGTTCATATCCGCAGTCAAAACTGTGGAAGTCTCGCATTTTCTAGCAAAGACGAATACCGATTCGGTTGCGCGTTAGAACACAACCGAAACATTAGTTTGGTCAACCCATTGAAGAGTACTTACTGATGATGGATCTCGATACATTATTTAAAAGTTCATCCTCAAAAAGAAAAGGTGGCAACACCAACCAAGATTTGATCGTGTCTGACGATTCGGGATTTCTTGCTGCCGTTGATGAACTGTACGCAATCGAGGGGTTTGAAAAGCCCCTCAAAGTAACCGATTTGGATGAAGAAAAAACCTGGAATCGCAGTGACGTCACCTTAAATCACGTCATTTTGGATATGCGTAATAACCAAAACATGGTGGATGAGGTTTCTGATATTGCGACCCGTCTTGATGTCAGCATCAAGCTTTTGGTTATTAGTAATTTTGATTCGATCAAGCTACGCGACCGTGTGCAGTCGTGCGGTGCCAGCTACATTCTTTGGGATGAAGAGCTCGATGGATTATTAGCGAGCTTAAAGCGTGACATTGCAGAAGCATCTAAAAGCGGTAAGACACGTATTGCGAAAAGAATCCTTATCTTGGGTACAAAAGGTGGTATCGGGGTTTCTTGTATTAGTAGTGTGTTGGCCAATGCATTGGTTAAAAATGCCAATCTAAAAACTCTAGTGGTTGATCACGATTCTGGTGCGATGAATGGCGATATTTTTCTCGGTGTTAAGGGGTACAAAATCAAGGAAAACAGCATCGACTTGAATCAGTCAGAGATCGATTCTGCTATTGCCACCACGTATCTGTGTAAAGTGACCGAAAAGCTGGACTATTTAGCCTTGGAAAAAACCACCGCGTGTCTGAGCGATCATGCCTCGACTCTATTTAGTCTTTCTTCGGAACTGATTGATAAATATAACTTTATTATTGATTCGGTACCGATGAGCTCCTTTGAAGAGGTTCACGACCAAGATTTAGCGGATAAATACCACCGGATTTACTTAGTTTGTGAACCGTCGGTCTCTTCATTACGCGCTTACAACCGATTCAAAAAGAAAATCGGTAAAGCGGAGCATCAGGTGATTTTTAGCCAGACACGTCCTCACAAAGATTATTTGGTGACACTAAAAAATGCTAAAGAGCGAATTAAATGCCATTCGTCTGTCGACTTTGCCTATGAACCGGGTTTGGAGCAAAAGCTGATTCAAATGGGCACCAGTGGCTTGATGAAGAGCAAATACGCGACGTCTATCGCTGAAATGGTTTCGTCTCTTACCGGAAAGCAAATCCAGACTAAAAACGCTAAGAAATTCACGTTGTTTAAAAAATGAATCAACTAAAGCAGATCTATCTCGACTTGCGAGATGAAATTTTTGATGCGATTGATGCCTCAACCTTAAGCGAAATCAGTAACGAAGAGCTGGCGGAGCAGTTGTCTGAGTCGGTCAATATCTTGATCGACAAAAAACAACTGCAGGTGAGTTCGCTAAAGCGCGCCGAGCTAGTTAAAGCGCTTTACGATGAACTTAAAGGGTTGGGACCACTGCAAAAATTGGTCGAAAATGACGATATCTCGGACATCATGATCAATGGCCCATACGACGTCTTTATTGAAATTGGCGGTAAGGTAGAAAAGTCACCGATCCAATTCGTCAATGAAAAGCAGCTGAATACTATTGCCAAGCGCATTGCGTCGAATGTTGGTCGCCGCATCGATGAGTCATCTCCTTTGTGTGATGCGCGATTAAAAGACGGTAGCCGTGTCAATATCGTTATTCCTCCATTGGCAATTGATGGCACCTCCATCTCTATTCGTAAATTCAAAGAGCAAAAGATCAAACTAGAAAACTTGGTTGAGTTTGGCGCCATGTCGATAGAAATGGCCAAGTTGTTGTCTATCGCCAGCCACTGTAAATGCAATATTTTGATCTCTGGTGGTACTGGTTCGGGGAAAACAACTTTGCTCAACGCGCTGTCTGGATTTATCGGCGAGGGCGAACGTGTGGTCACCATTGAAGATGCGGCCGAATTGCAGTTGCAAAAGCCTCATATCGTTCGGTTAGAAACACGTCAAGCAAGTGTTGAAGGCACGGGGCAGATCACGGCTCGTGACCTCGTTATCAACGCCCTGCGTATGCGTCCGGACCGTATTATTGTCGGTGAGTGTCGTGGTGCAGAGGCTTTTGAGATGTTGCAGGCGATGAACACCGGCCACGATGGTTCAATGTCTACATTACACGCCAATACGCCGCGAGATGCAATTGCGCGTACTGAAAGCATGGTGATGATGGCAACTGCTTCGTTACCATTGGAGGCGATACGCCGCACCATCGTGAGTGCGGTGGATTTGATTGTGCAGGTAAGACGTCTCCATGATGGTAGCCGTAAAGTCATGTACATCAGTGAAATAGTCGGGCTAGAAGGTAACAATGTGGTGATGGAAGATATTTTCCGATTTGAAACCACAGGTAGCTTTGATGGCGGCAAGATCCAAGGTGAGTTTCGCTCGCCTGGTTTGTCAAAGCGTTCGGTTATTTATGAGCGAGCTCGTTTCTTTGGTTTAGAAGATACGGTGCGGGAGTTGTTTTCATGATGTGGTTAATGGTGCTCTCTTGGGTTCTGCTGGGAGGTTACTTTCTTACCCATAAGCGCAAACAAGAAAAAGCGATCCAACGTATTATCGAGCTAGAACAAGATTTTGAAGGGGTTAAAGGGCAAAGAACCGTCATTGATGCGCAAAAATTTGAAGTGAGTTTTCGCGCCAAAGTTCGTCGTCATTTTAAAGCGTTTGTGACCATTTTGATGCCCAATCCAATTAAGAAGATAGGGCTGTTCTTGTTGGTCACGGCGATCGCACTCTACTTTATTAACGACTTTGTCTTGCAGATGGATTTTCTGACGTTGTTGATGTACGCACAACCACCTTTATTTGTCGTGTTTGTGATTAAACTTCAGCAAGCCAAAGCGGCTAAGTTTAAAGAAGATTTTCCCGATGCGCTTAATATTCTTTCTGGTGCGCTCTCTTCAGGCCAAAGTATTGTTCATGCATTTGAGTATGTAGGGAATCAGCTGCAAAATGATGTAGGGAAGCAATTTAAGCTGATGGCGGAGCGCTTGCTGATTGGTGAAGACCCTGATGATGTTCTGTCAAGAAGTGCCGCTTCTTTCCCATATGTAGAATACTTTTTCTTTGCGGCGACTATTCGCATTAACCTGAGTCGAGGTGGCCAATTAAAAGAGGTTATCTCTCGTATTAACCGCATCATGTTTGAAGCACGTGCTATCGACAAGAAGAAAAACGCTCTGACTTCAGAAGCAAGAATGTCAGCCAAAATCATTGCTTGTTTACCCATTATCTTCTTGTTGATTTTGAAATTTACAAGCCCAGAAAATTATAATTATGTAATGTTTGAAGAAGGTGGAAAACCGATATTTTACTACGTTCTTACTAGTGAAATTATTGGATTTATTTGCATCTGGTTTATTTTAAGAGGGGTGAAATCATGACTTTTTCGCTTCCTAGTGCAATTTTTATTCTAGTTGCACTTATTGTTTCTGTTGTTGTGGCTATTTTTGCCTTAAAAATGTGGGATGAAACCAGGGCGGAAATATCAGTTAGAAAAATAATTGGCTCAACCAAAGAGCAACAAAAACGAGATGATCTTTTTTTATCCTTCTTCAAGCGTTTTAGTTTTAATAAAGATGAAACAAAAAAGAAACTGGTCGCTGCGGGGATCTATAGTGACTTTATCTCTCAAACTTACTATTTATTTAAAATAGTACCTCTGTTCTTAACGATTGGAGGTGGCTTACTAGCAGTGAGTCAAGAGGTCATTGATTTTAATGAAATGATACTTATTGGCGCTTTTGCGTTAATTATTTTTGTTGCTGGTCCAGATTTGTATTTATCTTCGAGGACGAACACTATCACACGTCACGTCAGTTCGCGCCTGCCATTTTTGTTGGATTTGATGAACGTGTGTGTTCATACGGGTATGACCATTGAAGCAACGCTAGAGTACCTTGCTAAAGAGCTGCAAACGGTTGATAAATATTTGGCATTTACTGTTAATGTAACTGTGCAAAGATCCAAAGTAATTGGAATAGAAAAAGCGCTTGAGGAGTTTTATGAAATGGTCCCCTCGAGTGAAGCACAAAGTTTTGTTATGACGCTTGTTCAAAGTTTGCAATTTGGTTCTTCAGTTGGCCAAGTGTTAGGCACACTTGCCACCGATATTCGTCAAATAAATATGATGGAACTTGAAGAGAAAATAGGAAAGCTTGGTGCAAAAATGTCAATCCCTATGATTGTTTTTATCATGGTGCCAATAATTATTTTGATTATTGCTCCTGGCATTATGAGGATGCTAACTGATGGCTAAATGGATAATTAAATTAATAATTCTGTTCTGGATTGTAGGTTGCTCATCTATTAGTTCGGAATTGCAAACTAAAGAACGTTTGTTGTTGAGTTCGGGTGAAAATCAGCAGTTGGTAGAATTCTATAAGGGTAATTTGGCGGAAGTGCCAAGTTATAAGGTGAAATTGGTTAACCTCTATTTGGATATGGGGGATATCAAGTCAGCAGAACTTTATACCAATACTTATACAGCCAAAGATCTAGATGAACCAGATTATATCTATAGTTTGGCGAACTTAAACTATAAGAAAAAACGCTACGATTCAGCACTGCAAGAGAGCGAAAAGTTCCTTGATGAAGGTGGAGATGAGGCGGCCTATCATCTATTAGTTGGTAAGATTTACGCGCAACGTAAAGAGTATGAAACGGCTATTCAGCATTTCGAAGAAAGTCGTAAAAGTGGCGCTTCGGATAGAGAGGCGGGCAACAATATCGCTGTGGTCTACCTTTTGCAAAATCGTTATGTCGAAGCGACGGAAATTCTTTATGACCTTTATGTCGCTATGCCAAGTGATGCCAAAGTTCGGTCAAATCTCATCATCTCATCTGTGCAGTCCAACCGCCCTGATATCGCTCTGGAAGTGTTAAAACATGAAAAAGGCGAAGAAGACGCGAGAAAACAGTTGGCGGCATTAATGAAAACTGTCAACAAAGGAAAGAACAAAGGGAAGAAAGCCGTGCAGCCACAAGTCGCTCAAATAAACAAAGACACGACCCGAGCTACAGTTGTACAGACTGCTCAAGTGACACCAAAAGCGCAAGAAGAAACGAAAAAAGTGGAACAGGCCAAGCCAGTTAATAACGTAGTGCCTGTAAGTAAGCTCGATGTGAATAACCTCAAGCCTAAAGCGCCATCACTGTATCGTATTCAAGTGCTGGCTTCTTACAAAGCAGTGCCGAACGATTATCTCAATTTCCTAAAAGCCAACTATGGCACTGTCTACTCGTATACGCATGGTTTATGGAAGCGCTACTGCATTGGTGAATTTACTGACATAGAGGAAGCGAAAGCCTTTCTTAATAGCTTAAACATCAAAGGTGCCTTTGTTGTGGATTACACCAAGAAAAGGTATGTCGAACTATGAAAAAAAGACAAAAGGGTGCCTTGACGGTTGAAGTCGCAATGGGATTACCAATTTTTCTTATCATGGTGTTTAGTTGGATTGAGCTCTGTATGTTGAGTTATTCAATGAGTATTTCCGACCATGCTTTGACACTATCGGTCATCAAGACCAAAAAAGCAGGGACATCCAATGCCACGACCCCGCAGGATTATCAAAAACTGTTGGAAAAAACCATTAACGAAAGTGCTGGTGTGGCATGGAAATATTTGGCCAAAGAAGAAAGCGTCAATATTACGGTCGATTATTTCAAAAACTATCAAGACTTTGTGACTTGCAATGTCGGTTATGACGATATTGAAACTTGTCCTGAGCGAAAAGACGAACCAAAGGATATGGCGATAGCGATGTATCGTATGCAGTACACCTATAACACGATTTTGGATGGTATTTTGCCAGACTTTCAAGTGAAACGTGAGCTTATGGCTATTCAAGAATACGAGCGTTGTGCATTTAAAATTGGCGGAGGGTCGGGTTGTGAAAGCTAAGCAACAAGGCGCTTTTATGGTAGAGCTTGCGCTAGTATTGATGTTCATTTCTGGGCTTTTTGTTGTCATGGCCAATTATGTTGTTGCTATCAATACCAAGGGACAACTTGACCGAGCCGTTTATTCACTCGCAACGATCATGGCGGAAAGAAAACAGTTTTTTAATGGTGATTTAGATATTTGTGGTAGAGCCGATCCTTACTGCTCTGAAACAAAGAGAGCTGTGAATTATCTATCCAAAGCCTCCTTAAAGCGAATGATGCCGGGCTTTGAAGAATCTAAGTTTGGTGTGTTTGTCGAACAGCTTGCGGTAGAGGGCGATAAGCCAAGCAACTTTCGAAAACGCTATAAAAAATTTAGTAGTGGCGCGACCGACGGTTGTAATTTGCCAAATCTAGACAGTCTCACTAAAGAAGAGGCACTAGAGCTGTTGCCAATCACTTCTCGCAACCGTCGGCTGCCGATGTACCAAATCACGCTTTGTTACGAAACGCCGTTTAATATCTTTGGTTTGGCAGAGGGCAATGTCGTTAAAGCGGTATCCACGTCATTTTCGTTTGCGAGGGTCTAGTATGTCCATCAAAAAGCAACAAGGGGTCGCGGGCATTATTTTTATGGGCATGTTGCCAGTTCTTGTGATCATCATGGTGTTCTCTATGCAAATGACTCAAAGGCATATGGCGCACGCCAAAATTACAGAA
Organism: Vibrio sp. CCUG 15886; assembly: GCF_028570825.1. Classification (NCBI taxonomy): domain Bacteria; kingdom Pseudomonadati; phylum Pseudomonadota; class Gammaproteobacteria; order Vibrionales; family Vibrionaceae; genus Vibrio; species Vibrio sp. CCUG 15886. The sequence continues at coordinate 228,334 of NZ_JAQQBT010000001.1, forward strand.
GCGGCGGAAGTGGCGAGCTTGGCTTTAATTGCGAGTCCCAAAGAGGGTGATGAGAAGAACCAAGAATACGCACAAAAGATTGTTGATCACTATATTCCAGACAACAAAGGCGAAGTCGTTGCTCGAGTGTTTAATCGACGCTGCGAGTACAAAGACGGCTGCGTGCAGCGCAGTGGCGAACTAGCGCCTTTTACCGATTTTGTTGTTTCTGCCAAAACAAAGCACGACTCCTGGATTTCTTACAATGACGGCGAGATGGGATTAACCAAAGACTTTGAAGTTATGGGGACATCTACGTCTAGAAAATTTCTCCCACAACCCCTAGATATTTACTTCATTATCGATATGAGTGGCTCGATGGTGAATCCTTGGGGAGGAAGTGGCAAGACGAAATATGATGTAGTTGCAGACACGATCAACCGAATCGTGGACGACCTGCGGGAGTTTAAAACAGATAGGAAAAGTCGAGTGGCGGTGATCGGGTTCCACCATACTGCAGTTAAGAAGGTTGGCCGACAGCGTACGGCGTTTGACTATTCATCATATAGGACACCATCAGCCACGGTGAATAACATGTTTACGGCACCGAAAGTTCACTCGCGGAACGATTCCAGCAATATTAAAACATTCGAGGATATCCCTTTAACTGAAGACTATGACGCATTTCTAACTAAGTTTAACAGTTCAAATTATTATGCTTCCCGATACGGCCTAACTGAATCTTGGCAAGGCATTATTGGTGCAGCCCAAATGGCTGAGCAAGCCACGGACTTAAATCCGGAGCAAGTATTTATTTTGCTTTCTGATGGTAGAGATGGTGATTTTGTTCGCTACTACTTGGAAGGTAGGCAGTGGCGTGAAGTTCGATACAATAAATATCTAAACAGACTTGTAAAGGCAGGTTTGTGCGAAAAGTTAAAAACGAGAATTTCACAAAAAAGGAACGTTTTCCAAAGTGAAAACCCTAGTGACAAAGCGTCAAAGACCAAGGTGACGATGGGGGTTATTGGGGTTAACTACGTCGTAGACAAAAGCGATGGGATTGGCGACTGCTTTGGTCACGACAATATCTATCATGCCAAAGAAGGCAATGACGTATACAAATATATTTTGAATCTCATTAATGAAGAGACAGGTAGACTTAAGGATTAAAATGAAAAAAACACTGCCTATACTGTTACTGGTGCTGCTTTCCAATTATGCCCAGGCCAATTGTGTCAATACATCAGAAGAACAGATCATAACCAAAACATTGCTCTCAACGCATTACAAAACCACACAAAGCGAAGGCTCGATTGTGGTTGATGAAGGACAGACGGAAGCCCGTGTCTTGAATCGTGATGTGCAGAAAGTAAAAGCACAAAACAGCAGTGAACATTGCTTCTTCGATGAGAAAAAAATGTCACTGGTGCTGAACTACCAGCACAACAAATTTGGTTTAACCGACATCCATCAAGATGCGATTCGTAGCTATATTGGTATTGTTGACCCAAATCGTAAAATTTCAGTGGAAGGGCATGCCGACAGCACAGGCTCAGATACTTACAATAAGCAGTTGTCTGCAAGACGTGCCAACACCGTAGCCCGTTTCCTCAAGAAAGATCTGGGTTTGGGCAATCGAATCGTAGAAAAGGCGTTTGGTGAAACCACTCCAATCTGTGCGGCGGAAGAAAACCAGCAGAATGGTTGCAACCGTCGAGTCGTTCTCACTTTGGAGTAGCCGATGGGCTTTCTGGCGGTTATCTGCATTTTGATCATGATGTGCGGAGCTTTGAGCGGCATTTAGCCTTTTACCGCTTAAAGTGATTAAAAATCCCCTTATTTTAATCCGATAAGGGGATTTCTTTTTGTTCGCCAAACGCCTTGATGCAAGGTTCATTGAGAGTGACTCATTGTTGCCTAATTGGTACGCCAAGTCGTTTGGCTATTGGTATCTTCTGGAAGGTTGTTATGCGAGTTTATTGCTGACAGAACAAGCCTAGCTTAGCCGTTTGGGTAATTTGATATTCGCCTTTCAGGTTGCGATACACGATGGTGTTCCAAGAGCTTCCATTTTCTAACTGAAATTCAATAGCGTAATTAACGCCACTAACCACTTGGGTATGAGCTGACAGCACTTCTTTCAACGGGGAGTTAGTGTTCATTTGCTCAAGCACCATGTCGAGTGCTTGCATCACTTGGTGATCGATTTCAGCGTTATGCCAGCCTCCGGGCATACTTTCTGTAGAGCTACAGATCGCGGTATGACGTTCGTTCAACGTACTGTTTTCTTGAGGTTCTTGCTGACATCCTGCCAGTAAAAATAGCGTTGCCGCTGCAACTGCTAGTTTTGCTTTCATGGGGATACCTTGTAGTGAATTGAAAGAGAAGTATAGCCAAGTCTATCGACTGTCTATGTGCGGAGAGTGTCAGAAAAGTTTGAAATTTAAGAAAAATGGAGCAGCCTCTCTAATAAACATTGCTAGACTAACTAAGGTAGCGGCTCAATAGGTATGACTCAGCAATGCTTAAAAGTTATGGCTTGTGGTTCATTATCATTCTTTGCACCCTTTTCTACTGGGGCGTAAAAGCGCAAACTCATTTATGGTGGGCCGAAAACATATCGGCTTATCCCGCACTGTTTATTGTGCCTCTCGTGATTGTCGCATTCATCAGTTTTGGAATACGTGCGTGGACACCAATGCTGGCATCCATTGGGCTCATTATTTATTTCGCGGTCATTGGTGTACCGAAAGGGATGGTTTCGAAAGGGGAGTGCCGAAATAGCGTCCGTCTATTTCAGTACAATATGTTGTTCTCTAATCAACATGTCGACCAATTGATCGACTACCTATCACGGGTGCAGCCTGATCTCGTTTTGCTACAAGAAGTCACAGCCCCACATTTAGAGCAGTTAAAAGTGTTGGATGACGTATACCGCTATCGCTTCGGTGGCCAGCCGAAAGTGGGCCTACCGTCGCATCAGCTTATTTTTTCTCGCCAGCCTTTATATGGCATGGATGTTTTTTACATCGAAGGCTATCAAAATCTCATCCGAGGCATTTGGCAAGTGGATGAAGAACACCCTGTATTCTTGCTTACCGCCCACCCACCTTCACCTCGCAACAAAGAGATGTGGTTGAGACGTAACGCGCTTATTCAGGCGCTAGAATACCAAGCGACACAAAGCCCGACGAAAGATATTTTAATCATGGGCGACATGAATCTTTCTGCGAACAGTGAGCGCTTTGACACGCTTTTTTCTGGAATGCAAACTGCCCCTATTGCAAGTTGGCCAAACTTACCGACATTGACACTGCCGTCATGGCTGCAAATATCTATCGACCATTTATGGCTCAACAGTGATTTTGCTATCTGCAAAAGGGAGTCTATCGATGAAGTGATCGGTTCAGATCATCGAGCCATCATGACTTATCTAAACATTCAATGAGAGTGCAAAACGGAAGAATGTTGAAAAATCCCCCATACTGCGCGCGAACCGTACTGAGGCGATGGCAAACTAACCATTTGATTCAAAAAGTTTGTTTTTGTTATTGACCCAAATAAAAAATCCGTTAAAGTACGCCTCGTTCTCACGGCGAAGGTCGTTAGAGCAGGTGGTGTTACCATCGCAGTATGCGTTGCCCTGGTGGTGAAATTGGTAGACACAAGGGATTTAAAATCCCTCGACTTTCGAGTCGTGCCGGTTCAAGTCCGGCCCGGGGCACCATCCTAACTCAAACCAGCAATGGTTATCTAAAAGGCGCGTTGGCAGAGTGGCTATGCAGCGGATTGCAAATCCGTGGACCTCGGTTCGACTCCGGGACGCGCCTCCATTCTCTTCTCTTGTTTTCGTTCTATTTACTCACGATCTTATTCAATAATTCCTTGTAATCATTGATTTAATCTTTGTTTTTTTCTTCTCCCTCTTTCATTTTGTTTCAGCGACAAACGCGATGTGATCTGCGACGCAATGATTGCGTTATTACTCTAGCTATTTTATAAACTACATGAATTGTTTTTGATTAATGGATAACGTTAACTAGAGGTAGCAACATGGAACAGTTGGGCGACATTTTAATTGTTTTGATTATTTTCACCGCCATTTTTGGTAGTGGCATGCTAAAAATCGTTTTAAATCATCGTGAAAAGGTTAAGGCGTTAGAGTTGACGAAAACGGAAGGTGCGTCTGCTGATGTGCAAAGAGAGATGCAGCAACAGATCGATAAGCTGACCCAGCGTATTATTGTGTTAGAGAAAATCGTCACCGACCAAAAATATCAGTTAGAGAAAGAGATCGCTTCCCTGTAGCGAATGTCGGCATGAAAAATTATCGAGAAGAGACCATGGGTCTCTTTTTGCTTTTGAGCGTCTGTTTATCGTTCGTCAAAAAAATCTTTATTTCGGATATATTTGCTCATTAGGTGGTAAGTGAATGGTCGGATAAGCCAACTGAGCACTGAGCGACCCAAGCGTTCATAAGTAGGGGTATTTTCATAGATTCTACCGTTATAGAGCCAGAGCAATTTGCCACTGTGAGAATAGAGTAAGGGCAATGGTGGCATAAAGGTAACGATATCGAGGTCGCAGCAAATTCGATAGGTTTTATGTGCCAAAGAATAGTGTTTGGCAAAGCGCCAGTCGCCAATGGCAGGTTGGCCAAACGTGACCACACGTTTAATCGATTTGGGGTATTTTCGCTCAAAATAATCGGCAAAAACACAGCCAATGGCACCACCAGATGAGTGACCGGTGATCGCGATACGCTTCCCCTCTTTGACGCGTTCAAGCAAAATCTGCTCAAGTTTTTCAAGCACCGTCATTCCAAGGTGATCTTGATTCCTCGATGGCTGGCTCTCTTGAGTTAACAGGTGATGGAACCCAGCATGAATACGATAGGGAAGACCAAGAGACCGGGTGCTTTTTGTCCATAATGCGAAGTTAAGCAGCCAGTCGCTAAGGCTGTGTGAGCCTTTAATGACGACCACCACTTCATCCGCATTTTTACTCCACAGCACACGAATCATGGTTTTGCCAAATTGGTTTTTGATGATGCGTTGTCCATTGGGATCGAAACCATAGCGTGTTTGTTTAAACACCCTTGGATAGGCGAGATTACACAGGACAGCGTAGCGCTCGTATTGATAACGTTTGAGTGGTTTCACGGTGAACATGCGACAGAAGTTCTTGAAGCCATAGTGCAAAGCGAAGATGAAATAAAAATGACAAACGAAAAAACAGGGTGTTTAGGCCCTGTTGTACATCGTTTTTTCGCGCACTTATTACCAAAGGCCGAGCACTTTCCACCACATACCTCCGACAAAGATGAAAATGGGGATAACGATGAGGGAGAAGACAAAGCCGATCTTCCACCAGTTCTGTAAGCTGTGGAATCCAGCGCCAAACAGAATCGGCGCGGGGCCAGACGAATAGTGGGTGGTCGACATATACAAGTTACTAAAAATACCCAACACAATCGCAGCCAGCATAGGTGGTGCACCTGCCGAGATGGCGATGGCTAAGAAAGCGGAATACATGGCGCTGATATGGGCCATCGCACTCGCCATTAAGTAGTGACTGTAGTAGTAAACCAGCAAGAGCAAAATAATGGTGGTTGCCCAACCAAAACCAGAAAGCGACTCGCCGATGCCGTTACTAAACCATTTGATAAAGCCCAACTTATTTAGTTCAGACGCCATCATGATGAGCACCGCAAACCAAGTAATGGTGTGCCACGCTTCTTTTTCACTGAGTACTGCGTCCCAAGTGATGGTTCGGCTTAGCAACAAGAAGACGAGGCCAATCAATGCGGTGACGGTGGCGTGAATGCCGAGTGTTGGGCCCAGTACCCATAGTGTGACCATGCCAATGAATGTGGCGCACACCATGATTTCATCGCGGGTCATGGCCCCCATTTGTTGCAACTTCTCTTTCGCAATCGCGCGCATTTCTGGCGTCTTTTTCAGTTCTGGTGGAAAGAACAGATACATCGCGAGTGGGATGAGGAAAAGACACAACAGCCCGGGCACGATAGCCGCTGCTGCCCAACCAGCCCAAGTTATTTCGACCCCCTGTTCTTTTGCAAAGTTAGCGGCCAGTGGGTTACCTGCCATAGAGGTGAGGAACATGGCACAAGTAATGGCGTTACATTGGAAAATACACTGCACTAAGAATGCGCCAATACGGTTTTGGGTCCCTTTCTCTGGGTCAGAGTCATAGGAGCTGGCAACCGAGCGGAAAAGCGGGGCAATGATACCGCCACAGCGAGCCGTGGTACTTGGGGTTGCAGGGGCAAACAGGAGATCGGTTAACACCAATCCGTATGCCAGACCCAGCGAGTTATGTCCCAATTTCGAGATAAACCAGTAACCAACGCGGCGGCCAAATCCTGTGGTAATGAAACCACGTGAAATAAAGAAGGCTGCAGCAATCATCCAAATTGTTGGATGGGCAAAACCATTCAACGCCGTTTTAATGGGTAAAACACCCAACAAAGTTGCAGCGGTCAACCCTAAAAGGGCCATTGCACCAAGGGGCAACGGGGCGAGAATCAAACTGAGCACTGTGGTCACGAAGATGACCATCATCTGCCACGCTTGTTCTGTCAAACCATCAGGGACGGGTAAAAACCACAACACGCTACCCAAGACAAAAAGGGACAGCAGTTTTAAGTTTGTGCTATTCATAATCAAACCTCCAAAGTGTTGTACTCATCTTAAGTGCTCAGTGGCGTCGAAAAGTGAGCCAAATCAATTTCATTAAGGTATTGATTTTTAGCTTGTTAATTTTGTAACTGAGTGAAAAGTCACTTTGAAAAAAGCGTGAGATTAAGAAAATTAAACCAATAAAAATCATAAAATTTAAACCAGCGATCAGAGTCATGTTTTTGCATCGAAAGAGACGGAATACTCTCTACTTCGCGGTATTCTGGAGGCGTCGTTTTTCCTCATTAGCCACGATTCGATGACATTATCCTTTACAAGGCAGCTGGCCTTTATCCTGAGTTGTACCGTCCTGATTGGCATTGCTGCTTGGTGGAGTTACAGTGCGTATCAATTAGAAAATGTTCTGAATAACCAAATTGCCTTGCGTGCGCAGGTGCAATCACAGCAGTTAGCAAAATTGCCCAGTCTCATTGATGCCGTTGAGCGTGAAAATGCACAGCTGGTGTCGGAGATCATTTCTGTCGTGCAATTGGTGAGTGATGCTGATTTTATTACTGTTAGTGATGAAGAGGGCATCCGGTTGGCACATCCGGTGAGTGAGCGTGTCGGTTTGCCCGTGGTTGGGGGAGACATTCAAAGAGCACTCAATTTTGGTGAGGCATATCTCTCGCAAAGCGTTGGTTCTTTAGGTCCTTCGGTACGTTATATTTCACCGATTTTTTCCCCTGAAGGGGAAGTGGTTGGCATGGTTAAAGTGGGGTATCTTGTCGAAACGCTCAACCTTTGGAGTCGGGAAAAACTGTTACCGCTGCTTTTATTTGCTCTTTCTGCTCTATCGCTGTTTTTGCTCTTGTCGTGGCGATTTTCGTCTTATGTAAAAAAACAAATGCAAGATCTGGAGCCTTGGCAATTAAAGCAAGCGTTGAAAACCCATCAAGGCGTATTGGATGCGACTCATGAAGCGGTTGTTGCAGTGAGCCAACAGGGAAATATTTATTTGGCGAACGACGCAGCGAGAGCCATTCTTCGTCAAAGCGAGCTGGTGGGTAAGGAAACCAAGCAGTTGGATGACGCCAGTCATCTGTTTCATTTAGATGGAGACGATTTCTTAGATAAAGTCGCGCAGCTTGGCTCAGATGGCGTGATCATCAATCGTGTCACCATGCGTACATCGAATGGGGAAGCAGCTGGTGCGGTATTTACTCTGCGACAGCGTTCAGAGTTGCAAGCCCTTTCGGATCGCATCAGTCAGGTCGACAAGTATCTTGAAAGCATGCGAGTGACACATCACGAGCATCAAAACAAGCTGTCGGTCATTTCTGGCCTGCTGCAAATGGGAGCCTTTGATAAGGCGCTCTCTGTCTGTTTAGCGCAAGCGGCACAAAATCAAACACGGATAGACTCGCTACAAGGTGTGAAAAGCATGCCTCAGCTAACGGCGTTGCTGTTGGCCAAACTGAGCAAAGCGAGAGAATCGAACCAGTCATTGAACATTGCGTGTTATGGCGATCTTTCTGGACTGACGCAAAGAGTGAGTGAGGAACAAGTGTGTTCACTAGTGGGGAACTTGATCGACAATGGTTTAGAAGCGTGCCAAGGGCAAAACGATGCCACAATGGTGGTGAAACTACGTGAAACCGAAGAAGAGTTCATTCTTACTTTTTCTAATAATGGCCCTAGTCTTGATGAGGATCTGGAAAGCTTATGCCGCTGGGGTTACTCGACCAAGAGTGCTACAGGGGAGCATGGCATTGGCCTTCACTTAGTGAAATCCATTCTGTCCGAGGCTCATGGTCATGTAGAGCTCGACAGCGACGAGCAAGAAACGCTATTTACCGTTTATCTTCCGAAGGAGTGAGCATGATAAAAGTCGTGATTGTAGAAGATGATGAGAGAATCGCCGAGCTTCATCAGTTCTTTATTGCTCAACTGGATGATTTTGAGGTGATAGGAATAGCGGCTAATCTGACGACCGCCGAGCAGTTGATCATTGCCGCGAAACCCGATCTGGTGATCATTGATAACTACTTGCCCGATGGATTGGGTGTTGAGTTAGTTCAACGCTGTTTGGTGTTACAACCAAAACCAGAGTGCATTGTGATCACTGCCGCCAACGACGCCAATACAGTGCATCTCGCTCATCGTTACGGCGCGTTCGACTATCTGGTGAAACCCGTTAACTACACGCGTTTACAAGCCAGTTTACTTCGCTTGATGAAGATGAAACAGTTGGTGGATAGCCAGAAAATGGTCAAGCAAAGTGAATTGGATGGCATTTTTCACGCCACTGAACTGGTGGTGGATGAGGCCAGTGGCGTGGATGAGTTTACTTTGCAGCAGGTGGTTTCACTCTTTCCCCACGGCCACAGTGAGCACACCGCTGCGAGTGTGGCCGCGTTACTTGGCGTGAGTAAAAGCACTGCGAGGCGATATCTCGACAAGGCGGTTGAAAGGGGAGACCTTTATGCGTTTTTAGCGCATGGCAAAGTAGGCCGTCCAACGCGTTGCTACCGAAATAAACCGTTCGCCGTGTGATGGTGTCTGCGCAATGAAAATCTGTTATCCCGCTCTCCATTTCAATGAACAGAACTGAAGGAAATCAATCGGTTTTGCTACATTAGCGTTTTCCCTTGTGGCGCGGTGGTCATCAAGGCAAAACGGTTTTGTGGAGAGAAAAATGAGTGTGAGAGAGCGAATGCATCAACAAAAGATTTACTTTTGTGATGATGAGAGTGTGGCGTTAGAGCAGCAAGCTTGTCTGGAAATTCTCTATGATTTTAACCAAACCAGACCCTCAGAAATGGAAAAACGCACAGCGATTTTGCGTGATCTCTTGGCTGAAGTCGGTGAGAACTGCTACATCGAACCACCACTAAGAGCCAATTGGGGTAAACATACACACTTAGGTAACAATGTTTATGCCAATTTCAATTTAACCTTGGTGGATGATACGCACATCTACATCGGTAACTCGGTGATGATTGCACCCAATGTCACCATCGCAACGGCGGGACATCCGATTGATCCTGAACTGCGACGTAAAGTAGCGCAATTCAACATTCCTGTGCACATTAAAGATAACGTTTGGATTGGGGCGAACAGTGTTGTGTTACCAGGCGTAACGATTGGTGAAAACAGCGTGATTGGTGCCGGCAGTGTGGTGACGAAAGACATCCCCGCCAATGTCGTGGCTGTTGGTAATCCTTGCCGAGTGTTGCGGCCGATTGGAGAGCATGACAAACGTTACTTCTATCGCGATAACGTTATTGACGATTTACCACAAGCCTAAAACCCGTTAGTGAGATAGCGCATCCACTCAGTTCACTCTTTGATGGATGCGTTTAACCCACTATTTGGCAAGTGGAATGCGTGAGAGTGGTGAAGGGCTGCGTAAGACAAAGTGTTGCCAAACATGATCATACAGCGCTTCTTGACCCGGAAATTCGGCCAAAGATTTGGCTTGCTCTAAATCGCACCAACGATATTCAGTGTGTTCATCATTGAGTGTAACGACTTGATTATCTTCACAATAGACAACAAAAACAGGGATGTTGACGATAGAGTCACTTTTGACTTGATAAAACTGTTCCAGATATTGGCCGTTGTAGAGTGTTTCTACGTTTATTTGGGTCTCTTCGGCAAATTCGCGAACGATGGTTTGCCAACCCGCTTCGCCTGCTTCGATTCCGCCTGCGACATGGCACCAATAGTTTCCTTTAGTGCGCTTCATCATCAAGATTTTATATTGGCCATCAAAACGTGACAGCGCCACACCCGATACCGCGTGAGATTGAAATGGGATCATATTTGTTCCTAGACGTTAGCGAGAAGATTGAGAATATTCTTGTTCAAGAGCTTGTTTTTGCGCCTCTTTAATATCCGCCCAGTCAGTGCCGGATTCAATCGCCGCTACGCGTTGGCTATATTTGACATAGGCTCGGTGCAATATTGAATCTAAGCGGATCTCCGATTCTTTTTCCAGCGCTACGATGGCATTCAGGTAATCCCAGAGTACATCCGCCAATTCATCTTCTAAGTAACACGTACGCTCTCGCGGGATCTCATCGAACACTTCGTCGACTTCCTTTTTCAGTTCGTTGAGATAGGTATGTGGCCCCAAATACCAAGAGTTACTTTGATCGTACTTCGCCTTACGTCGGACCACTTCGAGTAATTGTTCGAAATCTTTCATCGTCTTAGCTCCTTTCGCGATGAGGAGGGAGTGTAGCCTGCGAGGTCGCTGGTTTGTAGCGATCTATGTTGCAATTTGTTGAATCAATTGATGAAAAACATAGTTGAAGTGGAGTTGGCCTAAGTCAAAGAAGCGAAATGGCGATAGGCCTACACTGCGTAAAAATAACAAGCATACTTCCTATGAGCAAACCATCGATTCAAGACGTCATCGCCAGTTTCACTTGTATTGAGCAAGCACTAGACTACTTTGACATCGGCTATGACAGCCGTTTTATTGACGAGTATCGCAGTGAACTGGTTAAACGCTTTAATGGATACTTAATTCTTACTAAACCGGACGATTGGTTCTCGGCAAGAAGAGCACTCAAAAACGCCTATTGCAAAGTACAACGGGGTCGCTTGAACCCACATACACGTCAAGCATGCCGCGGATGTACCTCGTGTCAGCGAAGGTAGATCTCAAGGACTAAATATCGTTACAAGGAGCAGGAATGGAGACTTGCGGTAAATGCCGGCACTTTTGTCGTGCTAAAGAAAACGTCAAAGATTTATGTGGGGCATGGGAGCAGCCCACTTTCGCCAAAAGAGCTGCGTGCGGTTTTTATATACCTAAAGCGCGTTCCCACACGCAAACTCACGCATTGGCAGATAACAAAAAGGCCTAATATGTCGCTTTAAACTCAAATGCGACGGCCCCATCTTGTTTAACCAGTTGAATACTAATGAGTGAATCTGTATATTGCGAATGCGCATGATAACACTTCTCAATTGGTATTAAGTACATGGATAGAGACCCTCATCGCCAAATGATGCCCGCTTCTCACCGTGAGTTCGGGGTAGAGGCAACTGAAACAGCAATCTTTGGTATCTCCTTCGCCGCTTTTGGGCCTGATAATCAATCGTCAAGTCGAAGCAAACAAGCATTGGCCTTTTGCTCTTCTTTCGTGGGGGCAGAGTGAAAAAGTTATTGCTGGCTCTGTTTTTGCTGTCCTTTGCGTCGGTGTTTGTCGGAGTAGGGGATCTCACACCAGCGATGTTGTTGTCTGGGGACACGCAGGCGCTTCATTTGCTCGTGACAAGCCGTTTACCTCGCCTGCTGGCGATATTGCTTTCTGGTGCGGGTTTGAGTATCGCGGGCTTGATTATGCAGCAAGTCAGCCAAAACCGATTTGCTGCGCCATCTACGTCCGGCACGATTGAATGTGCCATGTTGGGCTACATCGTCAGCTTAGTGTTTTTTGGCAAAGGGGACAATTGGTTACTGATCTTCAGCTTTGCGATGGGCGGAACATGGTTGTTTGTCACGTTTGTTCAACGTATACAGTTCAAAAATGCCGTGTTTATTCCCCTTATCGGCATCATTTTTGGCAATATCATCGATTCTCTGGCGACGTTTATTGCTTATCGGTATGACTTGCTGCAAAACCTTTCTGCTTGGTCGGTCGCCAATTTTGCCAACCTTTTGCAAGGTGATTACGAACTGCTCTACATTGCGCTTCCGGTGGGAATATTCAGCTATCTCTATGCAACAAGAATTTCCGCTGCAGGCTTAGGTAAGGACTTCGCTCTCAACCTTGGTTTGAACTATCAGCAGGTGGTGGTGATTGGTGTCCTATTAGTCTCGGTACTTGCCGCCAGTGTCGTCATGATTGTTGGCCAATTGCCTTTCTTGGGGCTGATTGTGCCAAATCTGGTGAGCTATTTTTATGGTGATAATTTACGGCGCAATATTCCCCTGACAGCTCTATATGGCGGCTTGCTGGTGCTTGGTTGTGACTTGCTTGGCCGCTTGATTATTTTCCCTTATGAAGTGCCCATTTCCATGGTGATCGCCATTTTGGGTGGCGTTGTGTTTATCTATCTGATCTTGAGAGGGAAGCAACGTGTCTGATCGTGGCAAAATGTGGCTGCTGCTGGCGATAAGTCTAGTGATGGTGATTCTGTTCTTGGGCAAAGGACTTACACTGGATAATTATCAATACTTTCTCTCTCGCCGTATCCCCAAAGTGTTGGCGATGGTGTTAGCAGGTGTTGCGATTTCTCAAGCATCGCTTCTTTTTCAGACCGTGACGCACAATCGCATACTGACACCGGGAATATTGGGATTTGATTCTCTCTATTTATTGGTGCAAGTCATCATTGTGGTGGTGTTCGGCGGTTTGAGCCAGTATGTACTTAACGCCTACTTGAATTTTTCGCTCTCCGTCGTGGCCATGGTTTTGTTCTCTATGGCATTGTTCGGCTTTTATTTTCGAGGAAAAGAGAAAAATCTGATTACTTTGTTGTTGGTGGGTTTAATTGTTGGCCAACTCTTCTCTAACGTTGCCTCTTTCTTCGTTTTGATCATGGATCCTAATGATTACGCGACGGTTCAAGCCAGTATGTTTGCGAGCTTCAACAATATTGATACTCAATTGGTCTACTTTACGGCACCCATTCTGTTGATTGCATCGCTGCTCATGTATCGCATGCATGCCGTCATGGACGTGTTTTGGTTAGATAAAGATAACGCCACCAGTTTGGGGGTGAATGTTCGTCAAGTAACCAAGCAGGTGCTGATGTTGAGCGCGGTTTTAATTGCCGTCGCCACTGCGCTAATCGGGCCAATCTTGTTCTTTGGTTTACTCGTGACTAACTTGGCCAGAGAGATGTTTCACACTTATCGTCATGCCCAGTTATTACCCGGCTGCGCCATTTTGGGTGTCACACTGTTGCTAGCCGGCCAATGGCTGGTGGAAAACGTCTTAACATTTCAAACAACGCTCAGCGTAATCATCAACTTTGTGGGTGGCATCTATTTCATGTCGATGTTGCTGCGAAATCGTATTGTGTAGGTAGGCAATGATTGTTCTAGATAAACTCACTAAACATTTTGGCAAGTTTGCTGTTGTGTCGGCAGCCAGTGGTCAATTTGAAAAAGGAAGCGTCACCTCCATTATTGGGCCGAATGGGGCTGGTAAAAGTACACTGTTGTCGATGGCTTCGCGTTTGCTTGATCGTGATGGCGGGGCGGTGTTGATCGAAGGGAAAGAGATTCAAACGTGGGACAACAAAGTCCTTGCGAAGAAGTTGGCTGTTTTACGCCAAGCAAACAGCATCACGATGCGATTTACTATTCGCGAAATGGTGGCCTTTGGCCGTTTCCCTCATTCTGGTGGTCGATTGACGGCGCAAGATCATCAACAGATCGACCGCGCGATTCAGTATCTTGATCTCAGTGATATCCAAGACAAATATCTCGATGAACTCAGTGGTGGGCAGCGGCAGCTCGCTTTTATTGCCATGGTGATTGCCCAAGATACCGATTATGTTTTCCTTGATGAACCACTGAACAATCTGGATATCCGCCATTCAAAGCAGATCATGCAGACGATTTGCCGATTGGCCAAAGAGATGAACAAGGCAGTGGTGGTGGTAATCCACGACATTAACTTTGCGGCGTGTTATTCCGACCAGATTATTGCTTTGAAAAAAGGTCAAATTGTCGCCAGTGGTAGTGTTGAAGAGGTGATTGAAGAAGCGGTGCTTGAGAAGATCTACGAAACGCCGTTTAGTGTCATTGAACGCGACGGTAAACGTATGTGTACCTACTTTTAAACTAGTGAGTAAGTCGCCTCCCAGATGAGGAGGCGATGGTAAAAACCTTGCTATTTGGTGAGCTCTTCGATTATCGGGCAATGACTGTCTGAATTACCAGGGCAGGAAGAAACCCAACCTTCCAACTGCTTTTTTATCTCGTGCAAATGCGCCAACTTCTGTTCAATTTCAGCCAGTTTTTCTTTGGTCTTCTCTTTGACTTCGCTGCTTTTACGGTTAGGGTTTTGTGCCAGTTGAACAAATTCTTTGCACTCTTGAAGAGAGAACCCGGCATTTTTAGCGCGTGATACCAGATTGAGTTCGACGATGTGTTTTTGTCCATATTCACGATAGCCAGCGTCACTGCGTAGCGGTGGTGAAATAATGCCTTTTTCTTCGTACATGCGAATGGATTTGCTTGATAATCCGGTTAATTTTGCAATAGCACCTATGTTCATCGTATTGTCTCATTTCGCGGTTTTAGTTGATTGTACTCCTCGTGACGGGTTTAGCAATGGTATGTGGCGCAACGCCAAAATGACGTTTGAAGGCACTGGTAACCTAGGTAAGTCTTTTTGAAAACGAATCCGACCAACAAAAAAAGCCCCTTAGGGGCTTTTAAGCAATTCGTTACTCTATAAAATTACGCTTTTTCAGGCGTTAGAGTTTTTTTTTCCTGCTGCATTTTGGCTAGGAAGTAGACGTTGACACACGCAATAAAGCCATTAGTCACAACCACTGGCCATGCGTCAATCATCAGACCGTATGCAGTGAATAGTGCACAACCGATGAAGTTTAAAACGCGCAGACGAACGATGTCCTTCATCGTTAGTGAGATTGCGACCATGATTGACGCTGCGTAGCCTAGAATTTCAACCATATTCATTTCCATAATTTGACCCTCTTAAATCTTGCCGAATATGTCGGTACCAATTCTTCTCTTCTTGAGATAAGTGAGGAAGCTCCATGCCTCGAATGGTCTAATCGTGTTTTCGTTAAGTGCACTATATCAATGGAAAATCCGTGATGAAAGCCTCAATTCAAGGTTAAGAGAAGGTTAGCGATTACGCAAACGTTTAGAAAGAAAAACGTCAATAACGCAACTATTCGTTTACTCAATAAAAGAGAGGGAGATGTTGGGACGAATTATCTTTTTCGCCTATTGAAACGATAGTTGGACAGCGAATTTACACTGCTATATCATTGCGAATGAGAATTATTATTGATAAGTGTTGTTTATGTCTATTTTGATTGCTGTGTTGTTTTCGCTGTTATTGATCGTAAAAATGAAAGTAGAAAAGGCTTATGCTTTATTGCACATCGCATTGCATGCTGTTTTTCTTATTCTAGTCGGGCAAACCTACGCAGTGAGCTATTTGATTGTGATGTTTTTTTCTGCTCCGATTCAGATTGCCATGTGTCATCGTGGGGAGTGCAAAGAAAAAGGGCATAAGTGGTTTTCTATCCTGCCGGCGCTTGTTGTGATCATCGTGGCTTTTCTTTGAACGCTAAGAGGTTGATCATCTGGGCGTTTGCTCTTCACGGCTTAATTCAGAGTAATTAAGCCGTGAGAAACAGCTGTTTTGAGAGACTGTCGCTTTAGCGAGCCAGTTTGTGGTGCGCGCGAGAAAAATGTCCTGCTGCAAAAGCGCCAACAATCGATAGCTCTCCGGCTAAGCAAAGTGCAGCACAAACTTCAGCCAATGCACGCGCGTTGCCTTGTCCATACAGGCCTAGAATGTCTAGACAGGCCTTTTGGCTTGGTAGGCCAGTGCCGCCGCCAACGGTTCCGACCATCAGATTTGGTAATGTCACGCTCGCATATAAGTGCCCATCGGCGGTAAGTTCCATCCGGGTAATGCCAATGGCTGATTCAGCCACGCAAGCGGCGTCTTGTCCGCAAGCCAAATAGAGTGCCGTTAACGCGTTGGCGTAATGGGCATTGACACCAATTCCGCCGCTCAATGCCGCACCCGTCGTCGTCATCTGACCGAATTTGACCATTTTTTCAGGCGTAGTATGCAAGTACTTTTCAACCATCTCGCGGGAAAGAGTCACTTCGGCGATCACTTTTTTCCCACGAACGCTTGTCAGTGTTTTGCTGTTTGCTTTCTTATCACCAGAGAGGTTGCCATCTAGAAAGGCTTCTTTGATGTCGATGGGGCAGGTTTCCAATATTGACTGAAATACGGCGTTGGTCGCGATTGTCACCATATTTTGCCCAGAGGCGTCACCTGTTTGGTATTCAAACATCAAGTAGACATGATTGCCTTCCATGTTGATATTGATGTCACTGAGCGTACCATGCGAAGTCGTGGATTCGGCGATTTGCTTAAAACGCTCGTAGTGGGTGGTCACCCAAGCGACAAACTGACCCGCGGAGACTAAGTTAGTGAATGCGAATACGGGGGTGCGTGTCACTCCTTCATTCACCAGCATGGCCGTTGCTCCGCCGGCAGCGGTAATGAGATTGGCCCCTCGTGAATAGGAGGCCACCAAAGCGGCCTCTGTCGTGGCAAGGGGGATCAAATAATCATCGCTGGCAAACAGGCCATTGACGCGCAATGGTCCAGCTAGCCCAACGGGGACTTTTACCGTACCAACAAAGTGCTCAATGTTCTTCTGATAGAGCGCCATGTGCTTAAGAGTATGTTGATCTAATAATTGGTCTTGAGTGGCATGACAGTTCACCACATCCCAACGCTTCTTTAGAGTTTTATCGCTAATAAAAGGGCTCTTGGGTAAGGTGCGTTTTGGTGGGGCGTAATTGGGGTTGAGTTTTTGCTCTATCTGTTGCGCGCTATCTAGACAGCGAAGTGCGGTATGAATATTTTTATTTTGCGTAGTTTTAACGGGCATAAGTCTGTCAGCAAGAAAAAGGAAGCGTCGATTCTACTGAATCAGGAAGAGTAAACAAGGTGGTAAGCGTAACAAATGGTCACACTTGGATATCCAATAGACTACCAATCACATCGTTGTTTCGTTCAATAACGCTCGCACCAATACGGTTATAGCTATTGGCTTGGCTCAGTTTCATCAAAGCTTCGTTGTGATCTTTGGGTGGTTGAGTGGGTTTTTCTTCAGGTTTGCGATCAAATTCGACACGATTAAAAGCGAGCTCATCAGAGGTAGGATTTCCGTTTGCTTGGTTCACTTCCAACGCAGCCTCTTCAGCCATCTTACTGGATTGCTGAATGAGTTGATAACCGGATTGAACTCCTGAAACTGGCATGGTTAAAACGCTCACTAATTAACCTGTCTTAAGCATAGTTGGATTTGACAATGGTGGCAACTATGCTAGCAAAATCGTGTTTAGATAATCTCTTCTTAAACAAATAACTTAGCCAATGCATCACGCTCTTCAAGGCTTAGAATGTCATTGTCTTTCTTTAACAAAGCAAGTTGAATGTCGCCTTGTAAATGTTGTAGCTGAAGAGGAGACAGCCTTTTAAGCTCTTCACGCAGTCGCTCGAAATCAGTTTGTTTCATGTTAATCACCGATCTGTATCGTTTCTTTTGCTCATCATTCATTACGGTGTTGTCCATCACAACGAGTGAATAATGAACAATGTACTGGATGAACGCTGTTTTATTGTCCGGAAAATGTCAGAGCACGGTAAAACTGGACGGTATAGAAAGGGCGTGGATGAAAGGTGATAAACGGTGCAAATAGGGCGTTTATCACCTATAGATGAAGTGGAATGTTTGGTTACTGCGTACGCACTGCAAGCTTACTGGCTAATGAGTGTAACTCTGGCATCATTCGATAAATTAAGTGCAGTTGTTGAAGCACCATACGAGCACTGCCTTCGTCATCTTCACGCCATTCACTCAATCGCTTTTCCAAGTCCGCAGCGTTACTCGTGTCGACATCACAATCATCACAGCGATTGTACAACTGAGATTGAAGCGTCTCTAAGTGCTGGTGGATTGTTCGGTGTGCGTCGAGTACCAATTGATGTGTGGACTCGTCATCCAAGCGAGTGCGGTGAGCTCCAAGGGCGGAGATGTAGCTCAGCATGGCATGATTTAGAGTGAGAAAACGGAAGCTCTCATCGACTGCTGTCTGATACTTTCCAGGTTCGATCAGCATGTTACTGATCGCAGAAGAAAGATTTGCATCTTGGTTATGCGCATTGCGCCGTGCGATACGATAAGCGAGGCTATCTTTTTTACCAATCCGATACTGACCAATGATTTGCAGTAAGTACTGTTTGTTGGCATCTATCGCATCAGACATCACTTTGTGTAAACGACGAGACTGCCAGTCAGGCAGAATCAAAACCACAGCAGCAACAGCAAGTGCGCAACCGATGAGCGTATCGGCCAATCGAGGCAATACGACCGCATAACCTTCACCCAACTGGTTGAAGCAAAAGAGCACGAGTAGGGTGATGAAACCAGTCGCAAATCCGTAATTATTGATTCTAAAGGCAAAAAAGAGCACGCCAGAGAGGACGATAAACACCAGTTGGCTCTCTTGCGATGGGAAAAACGTGAGTAGGGGAACACCGATAAGTAAGCCAGCAAAGGTGCCTGCAATACGTGCAACCAGCTTTTGTTTTGTTGCGCTGTAGTTTGGTTGGCAAACAAACAAAGTGGTTAATAGGATCCAATAGCCTCTTTCAATCTCGAATCCATAGATCACGCCATAACCGGCAGTCAACGCTATCGCCATACGAATGGCGTGACGAAACAGCATCGAGTCTTTGTTGAAGTTGGCCCGAATGCGCTGAAACATGGCTTTAAGAGTATGCGGATTAGTGTCGTCCAGCAAATTCTCTTCCAATTTTTCCGCATCAGGATTACTGATGTTATTAAACTGCTTTTCAACGGTAGCGAGATTATTGAATAAGTAGTTAAGTTGGCCGAGAAGATGAGACCATTTTGGATTTTTTTGCTCTTGGAGGTAGCTCAATGCGTTTTGCAGTTCTGCCAAAGCCAAAATGGATTGAGACGCGTGGTTATACTCATTGCCTAAGCGCAACGATTCGGCAATTTCTCGACAGGCAGTTGCTTGCGCCTCAAGCAAATACTTAAAGCGGAACAAAATATCTGACCGCTCGAACTGTACAGCAAGATCTTGATAGCGGTAATGGCTCGAGCTGACTCGCTCGTGAATGTCCTGCGCAATAAAGTAAATATTAAGGAAGCGGTCACTTGGCCCATCAATATGGCCTCGTTTCGAACGGCTCAGCAACGTCTGTTTGCAGTTGTTGAGTGCATTAACAGTCCGGGCATTGAGGCTTGCAGCGTTAATGCGCATCGGTTGAGGCGTCATGTTGGTTACCGGATGGAAGAGCTGTGCTTTTGCATCAAGATAGTTGGCCAACTGGTGAAAGACGTTGGATAGGCTCTGTTGGACAGGCTGCATTGGCCAGAGGATTTGCCAAACCATCGACATAAAGTAGTACCATGCGGCGCCTGAGAGTAGCAGCAATGGTTGAAACCAAATATTGACACTTTGGTGTGCGCCGAGCATGGCATAGATTGCGATAAGCAAAGAGCCAAAGGCGATGCTGGCGTATTTGGGGCCGACTGCGCCCAACATAATGAAGCCAAAGGTGGAAACAAAGAGTCCAATCGCAAAGAGCCATGGCGTATTAAAGAGAAGCTCAATCGAAAACGCCGCGATAGCAAAACAGATAAACGTGAGCAACACGGCTTTAAGCCTGCCGCTAAAACTGTCATCACTTTCCGCCAAAGCGGCGGCAATAACGCCGAGGATTAAAGGCGTGATCAAGGTATTTTGTTCGTAGTACCAAGCTGGTACCACAACACCGAGCAAAGTGATGAGGATCAATACACTATAGCTAATGGTTTTATTGGCCCAAAAGTGACGAAGTTTGAAACGTAAGTTCACGGTTTTCCTGTGTAAATGAGCATGAACGAGTTACACGGCAGTGTAGCAGAAACCACCATTAACAATATGACTTGGACACATAAAAAGTTTTGCCTGTTTAGTATTTCTCCACTCGCTGCTGCTTGATAGGGATTAATGGCTACATTTTCCGGTTACAAAATGGTATAACCCTGAAACCCTTGATTTCAGAAGCAAGAGAAATGAATCCATGCTGCTAACGGCCAATAAAACCGCCCAGTTTTTTATCCAAAAAGAGTATCACCATGTCGAATTGCAAGGTCAGTCTCTCCTCTTGGTATCGGTCGGAAGCGAGGAGCACATTCCGTTCACGGTTTGGAATGGTGAGATTCATGTAAAACGAGGCTTGTTTTGGGGGGCATTACAGTTTTTTGCGCATCCGGTCGAAGGTAAGCAGCAGAGCTGGCTGGTACAAGGTCTTCCATGGCCAGAGTGCAAACAATTTGCTCGGAATGCGGTAGAGCAATATCAACAGTGGCACGATCAGCAATGTCGCCAATTGAGTCAGTATTTGCCAATTTGGGAAGACGGGCTACACCGTTTAATCTATCTACCGGCTTATTTACCGCATTCAACCGTAGACACTTGGGTTCGTGATGTTCATGGTCAATTAAAAGAAATGAACATGACACTTGATGAAGCGAAACAGCGACTGCCAGAGCGGGTGGCTGCGATGGAAAGCTGGCTACTTGATGGAGAGCAAGCGATTCAACAGCGCAATTTGTCTTGGCTTGAACAGGAAAGGCAAAATTGGGAAGTGTTGTTCAATCAAATCGAATCTTCGCCGCTCAATGTTTCTCAGCAACATGCGGTGTTGCTGAATGATGATCACAATCTCGTCTTGGCTGGGGCTGGTTCAGGGAAAACCAGCGTATTGACCGCCCGGGTGGCGTATTTATTACAAAGCCATCAAGCGACAGATGAACAAATGCTGTTGTTGGCGTTTGGTCGTGATGCGGCTCAGGAGCTGAAACAGCGTTTAGTGGATAAAATAGGGCTTGCCGCACAAAACACCAGTGTGTCTACCTTCCATCAGTTAGGCTTGTCGATCATTCACCAAGTGGAAAGTAAGCCTGTAGAGATTTCCCCCATCGCTTTGGATGACAAACTGCGTCAAGCATGGTGTGTGGATTGGCTGAAAAAACATTGGATGACCCCAACCAACTTCAAACGTTGGCAAAAACATTTAACCAAATGGCCGATTGCCTACCTCACAGGGGATGATGAGTTGGGCAGCCAATCAGAAAACCCCAAACTGATTGCTTGGCTGGACAGGCAACTGACTCAATTTGCGTCACTGGGTTTTAGTAAGAAAGAGATCCAAGAGCGATTGGTGGAACTGCCTGATTACACGCGCTTAAACAGCGAACTGTCACTGTGCTGGCCGTGCTTCAGCGCATGGCAAAAAATGCTGAAAGAGACAGAGCAGATCGATTTTCCAACCATGATCAGTCGTGCAACGAAATACGTCAAAGAAGGGAAGTTTGTCTCTCCTTGGCGTTTCATTATGGTCGACGAATATCAGGACATTTCACCCGATCGGCTGGCATTGGTTGAAGCGCTCTGCGAAACAACCCATAAGCAGCCAGGAGCCTCTCTTTTCGCCGTCGGTGATGACTGGCAGGCGATTTATCAGTTTGCTGGCGCGGATGTTGATTTAACCACGGGCTTCCAGCAGCGTTTTGAGCACTCAACGGTGCATCACCTTGATACCACTTATCGTTTTAATAACATGATTGGAGAGGTGGCAAACCGATTTATTCAGGCGAATCCACGACAACTGGTGAAAACGCTGCAGAGTTACAAACAGCAGAAACAAAAAGCAGTACACACAGCGCCAAGTAACTCGGTGGAAAAGATCCTCGACCAGTTAGATAGAAAGTCGGACAAGCAGAAATCAGTGCTGCTACTTGGTCGTAATCACTGTCACAAACCGGACCTTTATGATGATTGGGTAAAACGCTTCAAAAACCTGTCACTCAACTTTATGACTTGCCACGCCAGTAAGGGCAAAGAAGCGGATTACGTGATTATTCTTTGCGTTGATGAAGGCCAATTCCCAGCCAAGAAAAAGCAGCTGCATGTTGATGGAGCACTAACTCAATCTTCAGACACCTTTGCGTACGCCGATGAGAGACGCTTGTTTTATGTGGCGTTAACTCGCGCCAAAGAGAAAGTTTGGATCACACACAGTGGTGCAGGCTCCGGATTTGTTCAGGAGCTGTTGGAAAATGACTACCCAGTGGTGAAACACAACAGCTAGATAAGTATGGTCGCTGAGGTAAACTCAGCACGAAAGAACAAATAAAAATGCCAGCAACTCAGTTGCTGGCATTTTTGTTGTCATTCCTAAACCACCGCTTTTAGCGGTTGAGGCACTAGAAAGAAGAATTAGGTGCGACCTGCCAAATAGGCTTGGTAATCAGGGATTTCGACATCAACTTCTTCATTCAACAATGGCGATTCAAAAAGGAACTTTGCCGTTGCACGGTTGGTTGCCACTGGAATATTCCACACACTGGCAATGCGCAGTAGCGCTTTTACATCCGGATCATGCGGTACCGCATTCAGTGGGTCCCAGAAGAAAATCAGCATATCGATTTTGCCTTCTGAGATTAAAGCACCAAGCTGTTGGTCACCACCCATTGGGCCGCTGATCATACTTTTAATTGCAAGCCCGGTTTCACGACTAAGCATGTGGCCAGTTGTCCCCGTGGCATACAAGAAGTGGCTCTGCAATTTTTCTTTGTTCTCTTTTACCCAGCGTAGCAGCTCAGGCTTATAGTTATCGTGTGCAACCAATGCAATGTGTTTATGCGCTGGCATCGTGCGAGTTGTTTTTTGCATCAAATGTTTCCGTTATGGTTACCTGATTCGGTTCGAAAATAATTAAGCATAAATCGTCACTGAGATTCAACTGCTTTGACGTCAAAAATTGGCCTGTATTCGGATGGCGATAAAGAGTCTTCAATAGTTGAGAAGTTCAGCGTGTTTGGGGTTAGTGGCTCAATAGTTGGTGAGCTGTGAATCTGATATGGCTTATGACGTAAATAGTTGACCGCTTGAACCACCGATAAGCGCCCTTGCAGTACCATTTGGTCTGTTGGAGCAAACTCAATTTTATTGCGTAATAAGCCACGATAAATGCCATGGCTGAGGTAAGTAGAAATCAAGCCAATCTGGCCGGTTTTATTGGCACTACGTAATTCGCTGATCGCCGCTTCCATTGCCACTGCGCTGCCAACGAGGTAATCAACATCGGGTGTGTCGATCGCTTGTTGTACTAAGTTACGTTGTAGCTCTTTGTCGTTATCCGCCCAGAAACTCTCCATGATATGGATATCACTGCCCTTAATGGCATCTCTAAAACCTTTATCGACGGGCTTGGTGCCGCCACTGCTTTTCGGGCCTAACAATAACACGACATTTTTGGTTCCTGAGCCAGCAGGATGTTTCTGTGCCAAGTAGTGACCCGCTTGATGACCCATCCAATACCAATCCACACCGACGGTGCCTTTCAGATTCTTACTTTGCGTTTCATCGAGCACCAATTGGTTTACGGTTGCGAAAATGGGAATGCTGCCCGTCCACTGTTGCAGGTTTTCGTTAAACGCCATGGGGTCAACGGTACCAAGCAAGATAGCATCTGCACCCCATTTGCTGCATAGCATAAGTTGTTGCTGCTGCTTGGCAGTGTTTGGGTAGCCTCCCGCTTCTAACACGCGCAGATTAACCTTTTGCTTCTCCGCTTCAGACACCATGCCGTAATTGACAGAAAGCCAGTAAGAGTCTTTTAAATGTGGATAAATCGCACAGAGTTTTTCCGCCGCATAAACAGGGGTAGAAAATAGAATTGGAAGGGAAAGTGGTAAAGTTTTGCGCAAACAGTGCAAAAAAGTGTGCTTAGTCTTTAACATGCAGCAAGGTTCATTGGCATCGTTGGAAGTTACGTAGCAGAATATAGCGTATTCTCCCCGGCGAACCAATGCTGATCTGCTGTTTGCCGTTGTGTAAGGTTAAGAAAAATATGTTATTAGCAACAGCGAGTATCGGCCGGAAGTTGTTACTCTCGTTCATCGCCATGGCAATGTTGGTGATGTTATCGGCGTTAATTGGTGTATCGGGCTTTTCGTTCGTGGCAAAAACAGAGCGCAATGTCGTTGATACGGCTATTCCCGCCATGATTGAAGCAAGGCAAGTCTCTGAGCTCAGCTCGCGTATTATTGCATCGGTCCAAACCTTATCAAACGCCAAAAATGAAGAAGAGCGAAAACAGTCAGGGAAAGAACTTTTCTCTCAGTTGGAGTCGCTACTTTCGCATATTAAAGCGCTTGGCGGTGGAGAGTCGTTTGATCCGCTATTGTTAGAGCGCCTCGAAACTCATGTGCAAAGTGTGATCGATAACTTGGCCGACTTGGGCGTATCGGTGGAGAAAAAACTGTGGTTAGCAAAAGAGATTGATAGCCGAGTTGAAGAGATGCGCCTACTCAGCGAAGAGCTTGAACAACTGACGCGCACTCAAGTGCTCAATACCAGCACCATTGCGGTTGCGAATGTGACACATATCTATGACTTATTGGAGTCAAACAAAATTCCTCAAGCTTACCAAGCACTTGATGCCTTGGTGGAAGTTGACCTTGATCTTTCCGAGCGCTTGCATGAACTGCATCTGCTCGCATTCAAAATGCTCAACCAGATCGAAGAAGCACGTACACTCACCAATATTGAGCGTATCCAAGATGTGCGTAATGAGTTTGATGCCAACCTCAAAATTATGGTTCGTCGAGTTCAAGCGGTGGAAGATCCTACTCGCTCTGCGCAAATGTCCAGCTTACTTACCGAGTTGGGCAAGCGCCAAGTCGTGTTTAACATCCTCGGGCAACAATACCAAAACAACCTAGAATCTCAGAAGCTCATGCAGCAAAACCTCGCGCTCTTTTCTGAGCTCAACGGTACCGTTAATAAGCTTGTGGACGACTCAAATCAGACAACAACAAAAGCCGTGTCAGAGTTAACTCGCACACTGAACTTAGCGCAGCTCATTCTAACGGTGATTTCACTCGCTGGCCTGATCGTCGCCATCGTGATTGTTTGGCGAGTGGTTTATGTTTCAGTGGTGACGCGTTTAACGGAATACTCAGCGGCGTTGTTGCAAGTGGCTCAGGGCAATCTTGATATTGAGCTTCAAGTTCGGGGTAATGACGAGCTGGCGCATATGGGGCAGGCGATCATCACAGCAAGGAACACGGCTCAAGCACTGAAAATCGTTGCTGAAGGGGAAGCCAAAGCGAAAAAAGAGCTTCAAGAGCATAAAGAACACTTAGAAGAGCTCGTTACTGAGCGCACGCGTCAGCTACAACTGACCAATGAGAAACTGAATCACGAAGTGCTCAATCACGCCAAAGCGCGTTCACTAGCAGAACAAGCAAACCGAGCGAAATCGGCATTTTTGGCCACGATGAGCCATGAAATTCGCACGCCAATGAACGGCGTACTTGGCACCGCTCGCTTGCTGATGGACTCCGGACTGAATCCGTTGCAGAAGCGTTATGCCGATATCATCAATCGCAGTGGTAAAAATCTCCTGGCCATTTTGAATGATGTTTTGGATTACTCCAAAATTGAAGCCGGGCATCTTGAGATTAGAGAGTCCGCCTTCGAGTTGCATCAAATGGTGGAAGACACTTTCCAACTGATGCAAAGCCGCGCCGCCGAGAAATCACTGACTTTCTCTTACCATATCGAGAGTGATGTTAACCATTATTGGCGTGGCGATGTTACGCGCATCAGTCAAGTGCTCAACAATCTTGTTGGTAATGCGATTAAATTTACTCACCAAGGTGCGGTGGATATTTACGTTAGCCTCGATCTCGAACAGGAGAATGTGGTTCAGTTCGAAGTCACTGACACGGGCATCGGCATTGCTCAACAAGAGCAGGCGACCCTTTTCGATGCCTTTACTCAAGCCAGTGGCGGACAAAAAGCCGCGGGTGGTACAGGGTTGGGTTTGGCAATCAGTCGCCGCATCATTCAAGCCATGGGTGGGCAGATGGAAATGGCGTCGGAAGAGGGCGAAGGCAGTCGTTTTTGGTTCACCGTGCCTCTGACGCCTTGCGACGCCGTTGAACCCGTTGTTTGTCCGCTCGAAACCGAAAACCGACAAGCGACGATCCTATTGGTCGAAGACAACGCTGTGAATCGCATTGTTGCGGAAGGGTTTCTCAGCAGCTTGGGCCATACCGTAGTAATGGCGGAAGATGGTGCGGAAGCACAAATGTTGTTTGAGCAGCAGTTATTTGATATTGCGTTGGTTGATATCAATCTGCCTGATTGTAATGGCACGGATTTGATCCAACGTTTAAAGCAGCAAGAGTATTCAAGTGAAAGAAAAACACCTATGGTTGCGGTTTCTGCTCATGTATTTAATGAGGAAGTGGAGAGCTATTTAGCCTCAGGGTTTGATGGTTTCCTTGCAAAACCACTGGAAAAAGAAGCGCTTTCAGCGCTGATTCAAAAAATGTTAGAAGGAAAAGTTCTGGTGTGCGTAGAAAGTCAAGCAACGGCAGTGAGCAGTGACGCTTGCTCAAGCATTGCCCAATCTCAAATTAGCAACCTGATGGATCCTCAAGTGGTGCTTTCCGATATGGAGGTGCTGGGTGCTGACAAAATGCGACAAATTATCGAACTTTTCAAAAGCAGCAGCGATGAAATTCTTCAAGCCTTAGTGAGCGCTGCCAATGAGGCGAATGAAGCGCAAGTTAAAGGGCTAGCCCACAAACTTAAGGGCAGTGCAGGCAGTTTGGGTCTAAATAAGTTAATGACGTTGTGCAAAACAATTGAAACCCACTCTTCACCAACGAGTCTCTATCTCAACGAAAAAGAAGCGTTGGAAGAGTGTGTTGAGCTAAGTTATCACGCACTGAAGAACTTGGTTCAATAGCGTTTTCCAAGCAGCTCCCGGCCAAAAAGAAAGCGTCCGTCAATCAACGGAGGCTTTTTTATGCCCGATATTTACCCAGTTAATTGTCGCTGTCCCAATCAAATTGGGTATCCAGCGCGTTAGGGTCGTCATCAAATGGATGCTCAACACGCCCTCTTAGGCGTTCTAATTTGCTCTCTAGCATGTTCACGGTGTCATAATCACCTTCAGAACAAGCGACGTAAATTTGTTGCTCCAGAGCTTCGATTCTATCTCGGATACTCATGGGAACCTCCTTTACGTTAGGTTGTGCTATCGGTTCTCAAAACGATTATAGTCAAGCAATCCAAATTCGATAGGTTGATCGTTGCGATACCAAGTATGAACTTTGTCGCTAAACGACCAGAAATTGGTTGAGCTACGACGAATCGCAAACTTATCCAATAACTTAACGTAGTCTTGCTCAGATTCCATTGAAGTAATGATTTGAACGAATTCGGCTACTTGGTTTTCGTTCAACGAGAAGAACGCCGCAGGGTAGCTTCCGACAACGCCGCGCACTATGGTGAGGTCGTCATTCGCTGGGTCACGATTTTTCTCCTCGTTAAACAAACTTGAGATGTTCAAATGTGCATTGTTGTGCAGCAGTGTATAAAGCTGCTCTTTTCCAGAGTCTGCTTTGACCATCAACATAGTAATTTGCGGGATAGGCAACAGCTTTTCACCTTTTACCAAATTCAATGACTTCAGCAATGCTTCGTTTTTCAGGCTCATGCCAGTATCGACAATCTCATAGCGCGAATTCAGGATTGGGCTCACTTGACGGCGTAATATGTCAAACAGCTCAGACTTGGGATCATCGGTTTTATATACAACACTAGTCGGTTGGCTAAAGGGCACCACATTGCGCTGCAAGAAATCGCTCAGTTGGCGGTTTTGCTGTTGATACCAGCTGGATTGCTCTTGGTGGCGCATATCCGCGGGTAACAAGGCGATGAAGTTACTTTCACCTTCTAAACGAAGAAAATCCATAAACATGCGAGTGATCAACTGATGGCCAAAGTTGCCATACACATCAAAACCTGCCACTAACAAGTAGTGGATGCGCTCTAGCAAGGCGTAGTCGAGAACCCAGGCCGTTTTGGGCTTCTCACCCACCAATCCCTGTACAACCGAGGCACTATCAAAGTGACGGAACACGGTTAACGCGGCATTGGGGTTAGTGCCATTGCCATCCCATATGATGTCGGTGGTGAGATGCGTACCATTTTTAAACCAATGGTTAATGAACTCCGATTTCGCTTCTAAATAGCGAGCTTGTTGGGCGGAATATTTGACCCAATTGGTGACTGGTAGGGTGTTACTTTCGAGTTCGCCCGGTAGTTTTAGATTATCAGCTTGTGAGCGATAAAACTCATTAACTTCAGGAATATCCGCTTTGTCAGGATCGAGGAAGAAAACCCAGAAACGATCGTTAATCACATTCAGCGCCAACTGGCCGCGGCACACTGGTCCCTTTATGTAAGCCATAATGGTGTTTTGTGCGTTATCTAGCATGAATTTAAAGCGTGCTTTCACTGGGAGGTCAATAAAAGCGCTCATTGGGTTGGCGGCAATCTCAGGATCGTAACTTGGCAACTGCTCGACGACGTAATCCGCGTCAATAAACCACGCTTTCCAATCTTTCATTCGCTGGCTATTGAGAGCAAAAGGCATGTGTGTCTTATCAACAATAGTGCCTTGCTCGGGAATGATTCGATAGTAAACACGTTCTACACCCGGATCATCGTAGGGGCGACGAGTAACAATGCGCTGTACGGGTTCGCCTGGTGGGGTGGACGAACGAACCATAGTAAAGAAGCGAGGTTCCCCCTCTAACTCAGAGAAATAGAGGTGCGATAAAAAAAGATGCTCGTAGATATAACGTGCGGCAAGCTGGTTTTTACGCGAACTCTTATTGAACATTTGCTCGTATCGCGTGATCTCCGCCGCCTGCTCACGAGTGAGCGGGAGGTGATCGTTCATGATCGCGCCATTCTCTAACCAAGCCATGAGTGTTTGGTGTTCTTTGGCCGAAAGATTTGGCATACCAAAGGGCATTCCCCAGCTTGGATTGGTACGCTCGTACTGATCAAATTCTTCAATCGTCGGACAGGTTTGTTCGCGATCAATCGAAAAATCAAATCCTTCAAGTTGGTCCTGTTGAGGAAGGGGATGACGCTCCTTCTGTTGCAGCAATCTCGCAATCAAGCCGGCATCAATGTTGGCAACACCGGTTTGGGCACGCTCGTTGAGCACAGGGTGAAAGCCCCCATCACGCCACTCTTGGGTGGTTTGTGCATCTTCAAATAAGCGTGTGGGTGCTGTGGCTGTGAGACGAGTCCCTTGATAAACAAGCGTCTTGCTTGCGCCACGGTCAATACCTTCTACAGAAGAGAGTTTAAGTTGACATGGCGCGTCGTAGCAAGCGTGACAAACCACACATCGGTTTTCGATGATGGGCTTGACATCGTGCATAAAAAACTCACTTTGAGCCGATTGAATGTGCTCGGTCCGGTCGCGGACTTCGGCCTCGCCAAACAGCTGATCATAGTTGAGCCCAGCATAGGTGGCACAACCTGCAAAAAGTGTGACTACTGCTAGTATTAGAAATGTTCTAAATTTCATTTGGTTAATCGTCTAAATAAGCCATAGTGTTTATTATACTCAAATAACGGTGAGATGCTTGGCCGCCCGACAAGTTTAAGATATCGACGTTATTTGGGTAGAAGGTGCAGAAGAATAGCGCTTTCAATAATAAAACACCATGCAAAATCAAGATTGTGATTGCCCTCTAGCTGAGCATTGCTTAAGGCTGAGATGGCAGATAGGTTTTTTTGATTAGCTCACGCTTCTGACTTATTGGGCTATCTCGCTACACGTTTTGTGTTAAATGTTTTATAGAGAGATATTGGAGTGGTTTCACTTGAAAACACAGTTTTTGCTAATGATGCTGATTTTTTGACCGGCAAACGATGCTCGGTTATTCAATAGTTTTCGTAATGTAACTGGTTGTTTCTTGATGCCATTACTGTCAGCAGGAGCAAAATTGAGCGATAAAATTATGTAATTAGCTCAAAAGTGTGATTTGGTTTAGACTTTGAAAACAATATTCTCAACAGGATTGATATACAATGATTTTTCAGGAGATCGTTTCTAATAATTAGCAGAGCTCTTGAGCTTCTTCTCAAGTACGGATTTGTCGCGGTACTAGAAGGAAGGTTTGTTTAGATTAACGAGATGCTTATCTCGTTTTGCACGTACAGAATGTAACGTTATTTGAGCAGGGAACTATGAACATACGTCCAATCCCAGCGCTTTTGCTTGCGCTAAGTTTTCCATGGGCATCTTCTGTGTTGGCAGAAGAGGTGAATCAGGCCGATCCAGTTGCCGCCGTTGATGAAAAAATCGATGCAAAACAACAAGAGATCAAAGCAGTAGAAGAGCAATACAGCGAAGAAAGCGGTCAACTGAAAGGGTTGAAAGGCGACAACGCTCGTTTGCAGCGAGAAGCCGAAGAGCTGGAAGCGAAACGTAACCGAGCGAAATCTGCTCTTGATAAGCAGTATGCTCGTTTACTGGAAGACCCAGATACTGACCTTGTTTCTTTCCAGAAAAAATACCAAGAGTCTTGGGAAGCGTTGAAACAGAATCAAAACGAAAAGCTCAAGAGTGATCAAAGTATCGTAGAAAGCGAATCTCGTTTATCTCAGCTAAAACAGAAGCTGGCACGCTTAAACAGTGAATACACGAATTTACAAGAGTCTCACGTTGAAGCGCGTGTAAAACGTTTGGAAGCTGAGCTTCGCGAAAGCGCGGTACTAGAAACACGTTACACGACGACTTGTTCATCAACGATGACGATTGGCGAGTGTATTAGCCAAGGCAAATATCTCACCAAGCAAAAAGCCGTAAACACTTTTAAAGATAAACTTTTGTCAGGCTTGACGGAATCGGTGTTGGCGAAGCAAAACTTGCAAGGTGTTCAGTTAAATATCCACGTTCAAGAGAGTCAAACGATTGAAAGTGGCTTCTCTGGCAATGGTGCGTATAGCACGAGTATTCAGGCTCAGCTTCAAGCAAAACCAGAAGCAACGGCAGCATGTAAACTACTTTCTGTATCAAGCCGCTACTGTTTATCAGCGAGCAGTAACTCATCAAAGCAAGAGAAAAAAGATTGGGTCACAGTAACGGTAAGATCGGATCAGTACAATGATGCGGTGACGATCAATGGCGTTAGCTACGGAAGTACGCCAGTCGAATTGCTCTTGCCTAAAGGCAAGCATCGTTTTACGGTGTCGAAACCGGGCTACGAAACGTATAATCGTGAGATTTATGTCGGCTCGACCGATACCGTTTGGGTCAAGTTGGTTGAAGATAAGCAGGGGTAACCCTGCTTTCGCATTTTTATTTAAACGCCATTTTTCGATAATTTGGCATGTTCCCTAAGTTTTAATGAAGTATTTATCATGCGTTTAGTTTTTTCTGCACTTACACTTGCCATGCTGCCTGTTGTTGCTGGAATTCCTGCGATGGCGGAAGAAGCAAGCCCTGTGGTGGTTGTTGATGACGCTTTGTTCACCCAAAACACGTTGCTTAGCGATACGGAAAAGAAGAAATCGGCTAAACAGAATCAGTTGAATAACCAAGCAGAGCAGCTTGAGCGATTGAAACAACAAGAGGCTGAACTTGTTGCACGACTCGATAAGGCGAAGCAACAGCTTGAGAAAGATTATCAACGTTTAAGTGATACGCCTGATTTTGATTTGATGCCCGCTCAGAGTGCCTATCAGTCCGCTTGGTCTAAGGTCAAGCAGAATCAAAGCGAGCAGCTCGAAGCGCGTCAAACGCATGAAACACTCGCAAGCGAGTTGGCCGCGATTAACGCAGAAGAAACGGTGATTCGTGGCAAAATTGCACAGCTTCAAGAAGAACGTCAACGTGCTCGTATTGCGACCATACGCAGTGAAATCAGCCAGAAAGGGGATCTCACCGTATCGTTCACCAATACTTGTCGTAGCGATATGACACTTGAACAATGTGCGAAACAAACAACGACCTTAGCGCTGCAAAAAGCGGTTCGTCAGTACCAAAGCGAACTGATCGACGGAACAACCGAAGCCAAATTGGCCAAACAGAATCAATCGCAAGCCGCTCTGAATATCCATGTATTGAAGCACCAGTCGTCGAAAGCTGAGTTTTCAGGTGAGAATCAATACACGCAAATTCTTAAGGTTTCTTTAAACACTCGACCTGCTGAAAATGCGCCGTGTAAGCTGCTGAACATTGATTCGAAATACTGTTTTTCTCCAAGTCAGGTCGTTGACGGTGAAAAAGTGACCGAAACCGCTTGGCATACGCTGACCATTCGTTCCAATCAATATGGTGATACCGTTTTGATTGATGGGGTGAAGTATGGCTCAACCCCTGTTGAGATTATGCTGCCGATGGGCAATCACCAGATCAGCATTGAGAAAGAAGGCTACAGTACCTTCCGTACCGATCTGATGGTTAGTCAAGACCAAACACTGAGAGCGAACCTAGTGGCGAAACGCAATGTGGCCAAAACGGGTGAGACGTTTGCGGATAACTTAGGCTCGTTACCAGCACCTGAAATGGCGGTCGTGACAGAAGGCACTTATATGATAGGTGAGCGTGCGGGTAAGCAAGTTCGCTTGAATCGCGGATTTTCGATAAGTACAACGCCGATTACGGTTGCTCAGTTCCGTGTTTTTGTTGACCAAAGTAACTATCAGACAGATGCTGAATTACACAAAATCTGTACTCGTATCGAACAAGCGGCGATCACACCTATTGCCAACAAATACTGGCGTGATCCTGGTTTCAGCCAGCAAGAAAACTCTCCGGTTGTCTGTGTCAGTCAAAATGACGCGAACGCCTACGTTAACTGGCTATCTGACAAAACAGGCTACCATTACCGATTGCCTACCGAAGACGAGTGGGAGATCGCTGCGAGAGCGGGATCGGAAGCCGATTATTGGTGGGGCGAGAAGTTTGGTTCGGGCCAAGCTAATACAGGGTGGGGGGGAACTCCTTGGTCAAATAACAGCACTTCTCCAGTGAAGTCATTTAGTGCCAATGGCTTTGGTCTCTATGATGTGGTTGGTAACGTTTGGGAATGGACCGCAGACAGCAAAGGCTTGTTAAAAGGCGGTGCTTGGAGCTTCTCTCCTGAAAAAGCAAAAGCGGAATCGCAGTTGTTTATTTCTCCTGATTCTGCAGCAAACTTTGCAGGATTCCGAGTTGTCAGAGTACTGTAAGCATCAGTAAGTAATGCGAATGGCGAGCCAATCGGCTCGCCATTTTATTTATCAATATGGTTATTGTTAAATACAGTTATTTTTCAAAATAGGGGAGTTAGCATAAGCAAATGAGCGTGACCTTATGCTACTTACTTGGTAGGCATAGCCACTTATCCCCTTCCTACTAGAAGCTGCAACGGTGTTGGCTGCATTCGTTCACTGATCGCCAACCCGGCCTAATCACATAGCGTATCTATGCTCATGAGGACTCACTCATTTGCCGCCGACCTGCAACGCCAAGTTGTTTGGGTATAGCGATAGCAATGTCGACATGTTTATTCAGATTGTTGCGGCAGTTTGTGCGCGATTCCCGCATGACAATCAATACACGATTTCTCTCTTTCCTCCATGGTTTGATGCCGACGAGCAACCGTTCGATCTTGCGCAGTGAAATCCATCATCTCAACACTATGACAGTAGCGGCACTGCTGTGATTTGTTTGCCACAAATTCGTTGGTTACTTTTTCAAACAGTCTAGGTCGGTGCTCTGTCTCAAAGTTGTCCAGAGTGATGTCGCCCGACAACTTGTGAAAGATATCCGCAGTCGCCATGATTTTTAACTTGAGCTTAGGCAGCAATTCACGAGGGACATGGCAATCACTGCACGTTGCCGCAATCACACCTTTGGCGTTCTTGAAATGAACGGACTCTTGGTATTCTTCAACAATTGTATCCATCCCAATATGGCAGCCAAAACAAAACGCATTGCTGTTGGTGAACGTCATACCCCAATGAAAGCCGGTCATGGCTATGGCACCAATAACAAAAGCCAAAACGCCTCCAAGTGGAACGCCTAACCACCATTTGTTGCGAGGTTTATCCCATAAGCTCATAAGACCACTCCCTGATATAAACGTATTTATTGGAAGCTTGCATAATATTCAACAAGTGCTTGTCGCTCTTCTTGAGATAAGGCTTTAATCGCTTTATCCATTTTCTTATCTGCTGAACGTTTGCCTTGATGAAATTGCGTTAAGGTGGTTAACAAATAGCCTTTTTGTTGGCCTGCCAAAATGGACGCTTCATCAAGAGGATCGCTTCCGCCATCGGCATGACAGCTTTCGCAACTTTTTAGGTGAATGGCTTTACCTTGGTTTGCCAGTGCTTGATCAAAAGGTTGCTTTGCGCGAACAAACTCCATATCAGCGTAGTAGGCTGCCAGTTGTTCTATTTCGTCTTCCGTTAAAGAACGAACGATGGTTGCCATGTCTCCGGATTGACTGATATCTCCCGACACGTGTTGGACGGTATTGGCGGGGCGACCTTCTAGGTAACGTAGCATTTGGTCGCTGAGATTGAACTCAGGAATGCCCGCAATGGTGGGAATATCAGTGTGCCCACTCACGCCATTTGCCCCATGGCATGCATCGCATTGTTTCTCGCTAACGAGGGCTTGCGTGCTAGCGAAAGCTGATCCAATTGAAGCGATAACCAGAGCAATGGTACAGAAGATGTTGTTTAAAGTAGATTTTTTATCGAGCATAGCGTGACGTTCCTATAATTAAATAGTGCAGTGATACTTTCTAAAGTTAGTTGGCTTTCTAATTTGATAGTAATACATTATTTAAAATCTGCTCGATCTCTTTGATATTTTTATTTGTTGTGCTACGGAATTGAATTCGTGATTCATTTGGATTAGTGATTGAGCCATTTATGTACGGGTGAGGTATTTGGTGTTTAGCTTTATTTAACCTCATTAATATCTAGTTTATGACGATGGAATAGATGATCTAAATCAATTAGATGTCGATTTTTCTTAATTCTGTTTCAATGGAAATAGAGAGGATGCATGGGTTAAATGAGTCTTTATATCATTTGTCAACTGCCCTGTTTTGTTTATGTGATTGATTATATTGGTTTTTAAGTTTGTAGTTTAATTCTTGAATATTTCAAATTCATATGTGTGCCTTATGTCTCAAAAGTGAAATGCTATTATGTAAATCGCGTTAAATGTCTTGTCTGATAGTTGGAAAGTAATTGATAAATATAAAAATACAGTTGTATTCACTCCGATGAAATATAATTTATAACGAGTTATTTTTACTGGCTTCTTCCTTTTTATGAGCCTATTACGATAGGGTATCTTGACGGGAAATCTGGGAAAACTCCACTACAATTACGTAAAGTATAAAGCAACAACTCCAACATACAGAAGATTAATAGGAATAAGGGATAATCCTATGATTATATTAAGAGCGATGTTGGCCTCTGTACTCAGTATTTTACTGATTGCTTGTGGACCAGAAAGTGGTAACGATCAAAATACGCCGCCTCCCCAGCTTGGGAAAGACTTTACGGTCAGAGTGGCTACCCCTCAACTCGTGGTACCTGAAGGGGCCAGTGAAACCAAGCTTGTGGTTGATTTTGAAGTGTTTGATGCATCAGGCCGCGCCTATGAATTCGATGCGACGAAAGATTTTCGTATCGCGGTGCTTAAAGCAATGCCTCAAAGAAGCGGCGGTGGGCGAGATGGCAATACGTTTTGGAAGAGCTTCCACCATTCTAGTAATGACGCAACCAATCGAGCGAGCATGGAAAATGTTTGGACAGCGGGGGGAGAGTTGCTCAAAACAGAGAGTGGCTACACTTATACCTTTGCGATTGCAGACATTCTGAATGTTGCCGACCCTTACCCCACTGACTCAGTAGATAATGGTGGCATGATCGCGTGGGATGAAGACAAGTTGCATCGTATTGTGATGGCGTATGGTGACCAAGAGCTAGGATTTACCTATGTGTACCAATGGATTCCTGGAACACCATCCGATCAAACGGTTTCTCGCAATGTCATTGAAGACGAGACTTGCTCTAACTGCCATATGGGTGAACCACTGCATCATGGTCCTGGGTATCGTTCCATTGATAACAACATCGCGGTTTGTACGTCTTGCCACAATGACAGTAATCCCGGTGCCGCCCCACGTCGTCGACCACTGGCCGCCATCGTGCATCAGTATCACGGAAATGTGTATGCCCTCGGCTCAAGTTCAAGCGATCCGACAACCTACAAACAGCCAGTCGATAGCAATGGTGTTTTGGTTACGGACATCAATGGATTGGTGATGGAAGGCAATCCATTTCCACAAGACGCGCGTAACTGTACGACTTGTCACTCGCAAGATGTGACAAAAGCCTCAGATGCGAACAACTGGTTTGAACATCCTAGCCAAGTGGCGTGTGAGTCTTGTCATTTGTACAGAGACAGAGGCGCACACGACAATGAAGTCGGTTTTACCTGGGATAGAGAAACCTGCACAGGTTGCCATCGCCCTTATGAGCGAGATGAGAACGGTGACCCAATTATTGGTATGGATGCCAGCCGAAGCGCTCGCACAGTGCATCTAGGCCGTTTGGATAACTTAGCGGCAGCACGAGATACGTTGCTTGTCAGTATTAAGCAGGCGCGCTTTGTGGATTCCATGTTTGAAGTTGATGTCATCATTCAGAAAGATGGCGTTGGCATTAGCGCGCTTAGTGAAATCACGCCATTTATTAACGAGCATGGTCATGTCAACTTACTGCTCAATTGGGATAACGGTGAAGGCCCAATGCTGGCAAATAATGGTTTGGATCTCTCTACCTGTACCGCACAAGGCAATGGCTTGTTCACTTGCCAGAAAGACTTCACTGGCGCGACGCTTTTGCCAACTGCAACGTCGACGTTGACCGTGAATGTGGCCGATATGCCGCTGTGTGCCGACCGAACAACGGGTGAGTTGGCGGATTGCTCGACATTCACTGGCATTGATAATTTGAAATACCCTTATGTGATTGCTGCTAAGAACGCAAAAGGAACGTTTGATGTGGGCGGTATCGCAACACCGCATACCTTGCCTGTTGGTGCAGAGGTAACGTCTTGCAACAATTGTCACAAAGAGCTCACCATTCACAAATTGGGTGCTCATCCACACGCAGCAACGGATTTGCAGCAGTGTAAAAATTGCCACAATTCAGAGCGCTCTGCGTATTACGCAGGCATGGCCGCGGATCTCAAATATCATGTTCATTCATTCCATGCCTTCGGCTCTGCGCATGTAGGTGAATCTGTCTTCCCTGGTGCGATTAACAACTGCGAAGCGTGCCATGGTTCAGGACAATACAACTTACCAAGCCAGAAAAATACACGACCTTCGTTGGCCAGTGGAAAATACTTCAGCCCCGCATTAGTAGCGTGTGGAGCGTGTCATATTGAATCGCCTTTGGCCAATGCCGATCCCGATACGATTCCTGGTGATGCCGTGCTCGATCATATGATCAAAAACGGGGCCGTGTTTGCCGCGGATACCGCTGTGGAAGCAACGGGTAAAGAACAGTGCGCAACGTGTCACGCCATTGGTCAGGAGCAAGGCGTAGATAAAGTCCATAAAGTGTACGAATACCGTTAACTGAGTGGTCCGGGAGAGCCTTCCGGACCACGGTTGAGCAATAGGAAAATCTTATGAAAACAACGATTCAGTGGTGGTTCGTGACGATAGTGATGGCGCTTGGTCTCTCTTCAAATTTGAGCGCCGAAGAGAGCTCTACGCAGCCTGTGGTCGATTCTCGTGAAGCGATTGAAGCAATATTGGATCAGAAGTTTAGTGACGGAAAGTATTCACGACGTGGCCCTGATGGCTGTTTACGCTGCCATGATGACGATTCAGAGTTACCCGCAACGGGAATTTTCGACAATATTCATGGTAAGTCGGCCAATATTCATGGGCCAATGAGCGACAAACAGTGTGAAGCGTGCCATGGCCCGGCAAACAATCATGAACGTAACCCTCGCAAAGGTGAAATGCGTGAACCCATGATTACCTTTGGCCCTATGTCTCCAGTGCCGTCAGAAAAGCAAAACAGTGTGTGCTTATCTTGTCATACCGACTCGAGTCGCTCAGCGTGGCACAGTAGCGAACATGCCTTTGAGGATCTCTCTTGTTCGAGTTGCCATAAATTGCATGAGAAAGACGACCCTATGATGGTGGCCGAAAAACAAGTGGAAACCTGTACTAACTGCCATGCAAAAACAAAGTCTGATCTGCATAAACGCAGTAGTCATCCGATTCTCAACGGTTCGCTGGAGTGTTCGAGTTGTCATGATCCCCATCAAACCGTCAATGAGTACAGCTTGAAGCAAACCACCATTAATGAAACCTGTTTGGATTGCCACTCAGAAAAACGTGGCCCATTCTTGTGGGAGCATGAACCCGTCACAGAAGACTGTTCTAACTGCCACAATCCACACGGGGCGGTCAATCAGGCGTTATTGATTAAACGGCTTCCGCAACTTTGTCAGGATTGCCATAGCGTGCCGCACGCTAATGTTGAGATACCGGAAAATGATCTCAAGGTGAGGGGAGGCAGTTGTTTGAACTGCCACAATCAAGTGCACGGAACCAATCATCCGCGCGGCATGTCATTAAGAAACTAGGGAGGGTGTCATGAACGTATCACCTTTGTGGGCCGCCATTGTTGCCGCTCTCGCTATTCCCGCGCTCGCTGATGACTACGCCTTACAACAGGCGAGTGAGGCAGACACCAGTCGCTGGAGTTGTGAACCGTGTGAAAGTGACGGCAAGTGGATTGGGGAAATCAGTTTTGGGCTGGGATACCAAAACAACGACGGCGCATCTCGGTTTAATAACTGGGTCCCACCAATTTGGAGTTCCAATGATCCCGGAAAAGGCGTGGGTAGCAGCTTCAACACCGATCTATCGAGATACGACGAAGATGGGTTTTACAGCAAGCTGAAAATTGAAGATCTAGGGTTAAAACGGTTTTTAATGCAACTCGATGTGGGCCAGTATGATGGCCTACGCTTCCAAGGGCGCTATCGAGAATCGCCATACTATTGGAATGGAGCATTACTCAGCGCGTACAGTGGAGAAAATAATGTACAGACGGCGGGTGAGTTAGCCACTTTTGAGAAAGGTGTGAAAAGAGAAACACTGAATCTCTCGCTTGCGCTCACGCCACATTCTCCTTGGAAACCGCATGTCGCCGTTCAACATGAAAGAAAAAAAGGCACAGTGACGGCTTATACCTCCTCAATACCTGCCTATGGCAATGTACCGGGATATCTTCCGAAGGTGGTGGACTATGAAACACTGAATACCGCTGCGGGGGTTAGCTACATTGAAGAGAAGTGGAATGCGGACATTTCTTATCAAGGCGCATTCTTTCGTCAGAAATACAGCGCCCTTTACTACGGTGAGCAAGCGAATCCGTATGCCAATCAACTGGCGTATGAGCCGGAAAACGATTTTCATCAATTGTCACTTTCGGGAAATTACCAGCTAGAAGAGCAAAGTCTTAACGGACGCCTGCTTTTGTCACGTGCTACCTCAGAGGGGGGGGCATGAATCCATTTCCTCAGTCTCCGGTCACAACGGATAGTTTCCACGGGCGAGTGGATACGGTTCAGATCGATACGAACTATCACAATCGTTTGAGTCGTTCTACCTCGCTTAAGCTAGGGGTGGATTATCGTGATCGCGATGATCGCTCCGATCGCCAAGTGGTGATTGGTCAAACGCGTAAAGAATACGATAGGAATGCATTTAAGTTTGATGCGAAGTTGGGCCATCGTTATTCCCGCTCGTTACGCTTGAATGCGGGCTATGAGTATCGGGCAGACAAGCGCCAATACGCAGTGCGTGAAGAAACCAATGAGCATACCTTCTATCTAGGTACCGTGTATCGCCCTGAAGCCGATTGGCGAATGGGAGGAAAACTCTCGTATCAAACACGTGATGGTTCCAAATGGACGCAAACCTCTGCTGATGCGCCCCATCTACGTCAATTTTACCTCGCAGATCGTGAGCGTTTGGAGCTGCGTGGCGATGCCAGTTACGATCTTGCCGATAACGCACAATTTACCGCTATCGCGTGGTTGGCTGATGAGCGGTATCCGCAACCTGATATCGGTCGCAGTGAAGGGCAGGATTACGGCTATGATCTCGGCGTCAGCTTTTATCTTGAAGACGACACCACGGGTCATCTCTATTTCAATCAACAATTTATTCGCTTTGAACAGCAGCACGCCAACAGCGCAGCACCGGGTTGGAATCGCTACGAAACAGAAACAAAAGACAGGGTGACCACAGTGGGATTTGGTTTTAAACGGCAGAACTTGTTAGAGAAAAAACTCAGCTTGTCGTTGGACTATAGCTACAACCATGGTCGTGGACAAACCAATACCACAGGAGCAGGCTACAGCTATCCAGATGTAGACTCGGTGACGCATCGCCTCGAATTTATAGGCGATTATCGCGTGGCGGAAAACCAAAGTGTGCTATTAAATCTGCGTTTTGAAGACTTCAATGAGGCGGATTATCTGTTCGATGCAGAAACGGCCAATATGGGGCGCGTTGAACAAGATTATAATGGCTTCTTCGCGATGCTTTCATGGGAATTTCGTCACTAAGTTGTACGCGAGTGGCTTATGGACTTTGCGCGTTGTCGAAGGAGGAGAGGTGGTAGAGCTTAGGGGGAGTTGAGTGTCGGTGAGTCAAGATCACCGACACTTGCTATGAACGGAAACGCGTTTTTAACCTTTCATAATTCGGGCTTTAAAGTTTCGCCCTTTCATTTTGCCGTTTTGCAGTTGCTGTTCGGCGATTTTGGCCACAGAGTTATCGATAGCAACATAAGAGACCATAGGTAAGATATTGATTTTACCAATCAACTTACCATCAATTCCGGCTTCTTTGGTTAGGCTGCCTAAGATATCGCCAGCACGGACTTTTTGCTTTTTGCCACCCAAAATTTGAATCGTACGCATTGAAGGGTAGTAAGGTTTAGGGTTTTCCGGTTGAGGCAGTTTGGCCGGATGCACATCAATACCCATGTATTCTTCAATACGCTCTACTCGATACAACTCTTTCTCACTGAAGAAGCTGATCGCAATCCCTTTCGCGCCCGCGCGGCCAGTACGACCAATGCGGTGAACATGCACTTCAGGGTCACGAGAAAGCTCAAAGTTAATCACGGCGTCTAGGTTATCCACGTCTAAACCACGAGCGGCAACGTCAGTTGCGACCAAAATAGAAATGCTTTTGTTGGCAAACATGGTTAACGCGCGTTCACGTTCACGCTGTTCCATGTCACCGTGCAGTTCGATAACGCTGAAGCGACGATGGTTCAGCTCGTCGGTGACGTTTTGCACTTCTTTCTTGGTATTGCAAAAGACCACGGTAGATTCAGGTCTGTGCGTAAGCAGCAGAGCTTTCAAAGCGTTGTCACGTTCTTCGGTGCTCTCGAGCTGATAAAAGCGTTGTTCGATGGTGCTCTTTTGGTGTGTAGACTCTACTTTCACCATCTCCGGATTCTGCATCACTTTGCTTGCGATGGTTTCAATCTGCTCTGGGAAGGTCGCACTGAAAAGTAACGTCTGGCGTTGAGTCGGTGCGGCGTCAATGATGGCATCAATCGCATCTTGGAAGCCCATTTCCAACATTCTGTCGGCTTCATCAAGCACTAGCGTATTCAG
The DNA here is from genome assembly GCF_028570825.1 of Vibrio sp. CCUG 15886. Taxonomy (NCBI): domain Bacteria; kingdom Pseudomonadati; phylum Pseudomonadota; class Gammaproteobacteria; order Vibrionales; family Vibrionaceae; genus Vibrio; species Vibrio sp. CCUG 15886. Next base: position 270,380 of record NZ_JAQQBT010000001.1, read on the forward strand.
TTCTGCAAGATCAATACGGCCTTTGCTTAAGTGATCGAGAATGCGCCCCGGTGTGCCAACTAAGATGTGTGCACCATGTTCCAACGAAAGAATTTGTGGCCCCATAGGCATGCCACCACACAACGTGAGCACTTTAATGTTGTGAATGCCACGAGCCAAAGTACGAATTTCCGTTGCGACTTGATCCGCCAATTCACGTGTAGGGCAAAGAACAAGCGATTGAACGCGAAAGCGCGAGACATTCAGGTTGCTCAGCAGACCCAAAGCAAAGGTGGCGGTTTTCCCTGAACCTGTTTTTCCTTGACCAATCACATCCTTTCCATCGAGCACCAATGGTAGGCTCTGAGCTTGAATTGGCGTCATCTCTGTATAGCCCAATGTATCAAGAGTCGATAGCAGTTCAGGCTTGAGAGAAAGAGTGTTAAATGGTGCAGTCACAGGCGCAATCCTTAAGTGGAAAATAGGTTGGGGCGGGTACTATACCGAGTTTAAAAAAAATGAACATAGAAAAGTCATTTTCGCCATCAATCTCTCACTCATCAGTTAATGTGTGATTGCTCATTAATTGTTGTGAGAATATTCCTACAAAAATATATCTTGTTGATATCGTTATAAAAAGTAAAATTTATCATCACTGTTTAAATGTTGTGCGCTTGTCAATCAATCGCTACACTTCCCCACCTTATAATCATCACTAGAGAGAGTTGTTGCTTGTTGTTACGAATCGCCGCGATCGCTTTGCTTAGTTTGCTCACATCATTGACCTCTGCGGCTAATTATCTATCAGATGCAGACCGCGATTACCTTTCAGCCCATCCGGTGCTGAATGTCGGCATTCTAAACAATAGTTGGTTACCATATTGGGGAGGGCTAGAGCTCGCGCCTCAAGGTATTCACCACGACTACGCAATGAGCTTTGCCAGAGAGCTAGGCATACAGATCCGCTACCAAGGCTACGACAGTATTCGCGAGATGCTGCTTGGGTTAAAAAACGAAGAAGTGGATATGGTGATTGGCTTTGGCAAAACGCCGTCTCGCGCAAATGATTTCCTGTTTTCATTGCCGCTGTACAAAAATGTGCGCGTGATTTGGTTACGCGACAAAGCCCTTGAGCTTGAACCGCTCGAATCCCTCAAATGGGTCTGCGTTGAAAAAACCTCTTATTGTGAAGTGCTGGCCGAGCGGGGTTATCACAACGTTATCACCGCACGCAATTATCAGGCCGCTACGCAAATGATCTTGCAAGGGTTAGCCGATGCCACTATCAGCAACTATGTCTCGCTTAGCCATTTCTTGAGCGAAAAAGAGGTCAGCCAGGGCAAGGTGTTGTTTGACAAGTCACTGGGTACCCAAATTAATCGTGTGTTGTTTAACAAAGAGCAGCGCAAACTGAAGTCCATTATCGACAAAGTGATTCTGGCAGAACAAAGAGGCTTAACACGCAGTCGAATTCATTCAAAAGACATCTATTTTTTGAATGATCAAGCCAGCCTTCGTTTGCTGTTTGACGAAGGGCGAGAGCAAGTGATTCGTTATACGATCGAAGAAGAAACCTTTCCACTTTCCTATCGCGATCAAGATGGAAAAGTGAAAGGCTATGTGCACGATATTCTGGATCGTATCAGCATGCGCAGCGTACTCGAATTTGAGTATGTGCCAGCAGAAGGGCGCGATGTGCTGCAAATGTTGGAAGATGGTGTTGTTGACCTTCTGCCTGCTCGTAACTACCAAGGCGTGGACCAGCGCGACTTTCTCGTCACCGAGCCCTATGCCAATATCACTTTTGATATGGTGGAAAGTACCGCTGACTATCAAGAGCGTAATCTGGCAATTCTTGATCGCACGGGCAACTACTACTCCTATCTGGATGTGAATCGAGACTATCGAAATGTGCGTGTGTTCCGTGAGTTAGAAGAACTCTTACCGCAATTGGAATCGGGCAAAGTGAGTCACGCGTTGATGAATCAAGATCTGATTCATCAATTGTTGATTGACGATCATCGCGATCACTTTAAGCCATTGGCAAATTCTCTAGAGACCGAATTCGTCGTTAAATTAGCGATGGTGGTTCGTAAAGACGATCCCATGTTTCATGACATGCTAAACACCGCGCTGAAGACATTCTCCGTTAAGGAGATCGATTCTATTCAGTCTGCCTACCGCAAAGTAATGCTTCATTTTGGCTATGACAAGCAGCAGGTCATTATCTACTCGTTGATCGCTTTGTGTCTGGCGTTGCTGATCGTGTTGCTGTTTTCTCTTTGGTCGACACGCTTGAAAGACTCGCTGCGTCAGAGTGAAAAAGTGGTTGAGTTGTCCCAACATCAAATCAGTTGGTTAACCAAGTTGCTCGATACCATCCCTAACATGATTTCCATTTCGGACTCAAAAGGGCGTTTGGTGCTTTCAAACCAAGCTTATCAAGCGAGTTTTCGTCAATGTCGAGAGAATGGCTGTGTCGATCTAGAGAGCGTCTGTTCGTTTCTTCATTTATCTGAGCGAGAGCAAGCTGAATTTGAAGAGATCATTCAAGTGCCGGCCAGCGAATGTGGTATGGGGGAGCGTTTTTACCATGTGACGCGCAAAGCCATCCTCCATGACCAGATGGAAATGACTCACTATCTCACGCTGTTTAGCGATATTTCAAACTTGAAGCAAACCGAGCTGGCGCTGCGAGAATCCAACCGCGCGGCGTTGCAAGCCGTTGAAGCACGCAATCAATTTTTAGCGGTGGTGAGCCATGAATTAAGAACCCCGATTGCTGCCATGTTGGGGCTGATGGAGATTCTGTCTCATCGCCTTTCAAACAGCGAAAGTCAGCAATTGCTTGATAACGCCATCCGTTCGGCTGAGCGTCTGAGTTTGCATGTGAACGACATTCTCGATTTCTCAAAAATTGAGGCAAGCCAGTTGCAGCTAGACATTCAAGAGTATCGAATTATCGAAGAGCTGGGCCCTGTGTTACGAAGTTTTGAAGCAAGCGCGCAGCTAAAGGGATTACAGTTTAACGTTCATTGGCAACCCACGGCGTACATTGACGCGCAGTACGATGCGTTGAGAGTGAACCAAATTGTCAGCAACTTGCTTTCTAATGCGGTGAAATTCACCGAAGCCGGGCAGATAAAGGTGGCGATTGCTTGCGACGAAAATGCGCTATCAATTGAGATTGTAGACACTGGCTGTGGTATGACTGAGGCTCAACTCGATTGTGTCTTCCAGCCCTTTGTTCAAGCCGATACCAGCATTACTCGCCGCTTTGGGGGGACTGGCCTTGGGATGTCTATCGTTAAAAGTTTGCTGGATTTGATGGGAGGCACCATCGCATTCCATAGCGAGCTAGAGCAAGGAACCAAGGTGTCGGTCTGGATCCCGGTTAAAGGCCGCGCTTATGCGAGTGAGATTGAAGTGGCGCACTACCTCGGAGCAAGTGACCTAGTCATGGCTTGGTTCGAAAAATGGGGTACGCGAGGGAATGCCGTGCACGGTTTGCCAAAGTTTGTCGATTGGTCATTGTCACCCATGGATAACCTCTATCCGGATTTATTACTCAAACAGTGGCTTGCTCAGGAGTCTGACAACGTTCGTCGTCCCAATGAACAAGTGACCTGCCAGCTGCAGGGCAGGGTGCTGATCGTCGATGATGAACCGATCAATCGCTTATTGATGCAAAAACAGCTAAAAGAAATCGGCATTACTAGCGTTGCGCTGGCAGATGGTGAACAGGCGTTTCGTTATCTCCAACAGCATGGCGAGGGCATTGATTTGTTGATCACTGACTGCCATATGCCAATCATGGATGGTTTTGAATTAACGGCAAAAACGCGTAGCGATATTCTCTCATTTGCGGCGAAACCAATTGTTGGGTGCACCGCTGAGGATTCACGCATCGCAGCAGAAAAAGCCATGTCAGCCGGGATGGATAAGGTGATCTACAAGCCGTATTCACTGGCACAACTGCAACGCGTACTCGCGCACTATTTGCCTGAGCAAGTTCAACAAGCGGACACTAACGCCAATTGGTTGAAGGAATATCAAGAAGAAGAAAGAGAAGAGATGGCGAATGTCGTTATCGAGTCATTTCGTTTTGATATTGAACAGCTCGAACAAGAAGGTGCCGATGTCGCGGCCATTGCCCACCGTGTAAAAGGGGCGGCAGGGGCTTTACTGTTGCATGAGTTGGCCGCGTTGGCGAAACGCGTTGAACAGCAAAAAGAACCTGAGCACGTTGAACGTAACAAACAGCAATTGATCTTATCCATGCAGACGGTGGTCGAGCAGGCGAATGCATGGCTAGCCAGTTCAAAGGGAGAGTAACCGATGAGAATACTGATTGTTGAGGATGAGCGGATACAATCCACCAGTCTCAAATTAAAACTGGCGTCACTCAATTACTGTGATGTGCAAGTGGCAGACAATGGTGAAGAAGCGTTAAAGCTTTGTGCGAAGCAGCGATTTTCACTGATTTTCTGTGATATTCATATGCCAGAGATGGATGGCATTAGCCTGCTCACTCAACTCAGCGAACAACCCCATCGGCCGGCCATCGTCATTCTCAGTGCGGTCGAAGACGCGGTACTTGAGCTGACCAAAAACATGTGCAGTCTGGCGGGCTTTCCTTACGTGGATGTGCTGAAAAAGCCTTTTAGCATTGAGTCGCTCTACAACGTCATTAATCACTATGCGAGCTCAACACAGCGCACGGTTGAGCCGAGTATCCAACATTCGCTTCGTTGTGAAGAGGTCGAGGTTGCGTTCGAGACCGATCAAATCTTCAACTATTATCAGCCGCAATACGATTTTGCTACGGGTGCCATGGTTGGGGTGGAAGCTCTGGTCAGACTGAAACATCCGGAACATGGCGTGTTGGCGCCCGCTTCCTTTCTGTCAGTGATTGAGCAGTGCCAATGGATGGATAGGTTATTCTGGCGCGTGTTGGAAAAGGCGATCAGTGCGATTTCCAGCATGAGCGATGGTTTAAAGCTGTCGGTCAACATCAGCCAAAGCAATCTGCAACAGCCGATGTGTGACCGCGTGATGGCGTTATGCCAGCAGTACGACTTCGATCCCCATCGCTTGACGTTAGAGCTCACGGAAGATCAGGTTTACAACGGTAACACCGTTTCTCTGGCCAATCTTGCTCGGCTGCGTATGCACGGGGTTGGCTTATCCATTGATGATTTTGGCACAGGGTACGCATCGCTCAGCCAGCTTGGTAAGTTGCCATTTAATGAGCTCAAAATAGACAAAGGGTTTGTCTTTGATCTTGTCACTAACTACAAGCATCAACAATTGACCAAAATGTGTTTGATGTTAGCCCAGTCGTTAGGGTTGCACTGCGTGGTGGAAGGCGTCGAGGACGAAGAGTCTTGGCAATATCTGCGTACGCTTGGGGTCGATACGTGTCAAGGCTATTACTCTTCGCCACCACTGACGATCGCTGAGCTTTCTGAGCAATATGCCAAAAATCAGAGTCGTAGCCTGAGCCAAGAGAGCATTGAAGGCGGGATTTGCGCGTTGGTGATCGATGAGTGCTCGGTCAGCTCTTCCGCGCTCACGAAACAATTACAACGTGCTAGCAGTGTGGCGCAAGTATTGATTGCTCGTAATCTCGACCACGCAGTGAAAACGTTAAGGGATTACCCAGTCAATTTGGTGGTGGTTGATATCAAGTTTATGTCTGATGCGACAAATTACACATTGTTGACCGATATTGATCAGCGCTTTAGTGGGCGGATGATTTTACTGACAGAACAATCGAATCCTGACATTGTTCTGTTACCTGAGCTCACCGCACGTAGTACCATTTTGTCCAAAGGCAGCGCCCTGTTCGATACCGTTCAAGAGATCTTAGCGCACAGTAAGCTCGAAAAAACGGATTTCTCAGCACAGCAAAATAAACTCGATCAACTGTCAGAAAGAGAGTTGGCGGTGGCGCAGATGCTGTTTAAAGGGCTTGGTAACAAGCAGATCGCAAATCAATTGGACATCAATCAAAAGACAGTCAGCACATACAAAACACGAGTTCAAACAAAGTTAGGGATCAAGTCTGCCATGGAACTGGTGAGATTCTTTACTCTAGATTGATATGGTACTGATTAATAACACTATGGCAAAAAGACGTTTTTCACAGCTTAAAGTTCTGATCATCGATGATGCACCTGTCGTCATCACTAGTTTACGAGGTATGTTGCTCAAATTGGGTTTTTCCGATAGCAATATTCAGTTCAGTAAAAGCCCAAAATCGGCGGTATTCAAAGCGAATCGAGAAAAGTTCGACATCTTTATTTGTGACTATAATTTCGGCAAAGGGATGAATGGTAAGCAAATTTTTGAAGAGCTGAAACATTATAAATTGCTGGCAAATGATGCTGTTTTCATTCTCGTGACCGGGGAAAGCTCGGCCTTCATTGTCCATTCCATCTTAGAGCTCAAACCAGATGAATACATTCTAAAACCGTTCAATATCGGTATATTGCAAACTCGGCTCGAAAACGCGGTGTTGCGCAAGCAAGCGCTGGTGGATCTTTACCAAGCCGAGGCGGAAGGCAATGCGGAAAAGGGCTTGGCGGTGTGTACAGAGTTGGAGCCCTTTCATCCCGAATACTATTTCATTATTCAGAAATTTCGTGGCGGTTTCCTCACTCGGCTGAAGTTGTACGAAGAAGCCAAAAAGGTTTATGAGCAGACGCTGGAAAAGAAAGAGCTCGATTGGGCGAAAGTGGGTCTTGCCAATGCGTTAAGGCACACAGGTAAAAAGTCGGAAGCCGCAAAACTGGTGCATGAGTTGATTGCCGCAATGCCGAGTAATACCACGGTAAGGGTTGAAGCCGCCAGCTTAAGCTTGATGAACAGCGATGTGCCTGACGCCATTGCACACCTTAAGATTGCCAGTTCAATTGTACCTGGTAACTCAGAACGAGAATTGGTGATCGCTAACTTATGTTTGTCTGAAGGGGACACTCGCTCGGCTTTGCAACGATTTCGCCTCTATTCGGAAGTGAACAAAGAGACCTTTCGTAACAACCATTTCATGCGCATGAATCATATTCGAGCTTTACTCTATGCGTTGAATGACGCCGAGCCGCAAGAAAGACTCCGTTGGCTGAAAGAAGCGAAAACCTTATTTAAACATGCTTACGAATTTAGTTTTGATGAGGAGCTGGAAAGCCAGTTTCAACTGATTGCTGCACACATTGCCATGGCGGAAAAACAGTATCGAATTTCATTTGAGATACTCAACCAGCTTTATCGTGTCAAACCGTTTAAGCATTTTTATGATCGATACCATTTCGCGTGGCTGTTGAATGCGATGGGGTTTGACAGCGAGTTTTCACAATGCATTACCTGGTGTAAAGAGAGTTTACTCGACGATGAGCTAGAAACCATTTTAGCCAGTAAGACAGCGATGGCGAGAGCATTAGAAGTGCAAGGTCAGCAGAAAGTCGAGTGGTTAGAAGGCAAGTACAAATCGCTGATTGAGCATAAACAAAACATCGAAAAACTGTTTCTCATTTACGCGGAGATATTTGAGCGCAGCCCAACGCTAAGAACCGTTTGCATCAAAATCATCACTATTTTGTCTCGCTATTGGCCAAAAGAGATGGAGATCAAACGTGCTGCAGAGATTATGAAAGAATGTGATGTCACAATTCGTCAACTCATGACAGAAGAAGAGCGTGAAAAGCTTGGTTACGAGTCGATTTATGCCAAAGCTCATGAGCTACATGAGCAGCAGTATCAGGTCGTTTCTTAAGCGAATATCGCTTTGATGATTAGATAAGAGAACTTATTCATATCTTTATGGGATGAATTGGAGGTGAGTCATATCTATGACTCATTGCTTATGGTATTTTTTAGCTTCTGTTGAGTCCTGATTACAAGTGGGGCTTTGCTGTTACAGGAGTTTTCTATGTCACACAAAATCGAATCACATGCTTGCCCACAATGCGGCACCGATACACCTCATGTCGTTATCTTGGTACGAAAAACCAGTCCTTATAAAGATGACAAAAAGCGCGATTGGAAAGAGTTTTTCTCAGGCTTTGTAAAAGGCGCAGTTTTAGGGGCATTCATCGCTTCGATGGACGAATTTGAACGCCATCTCGTCTGTGAACAGTGCGGACATAAAATCATCGAAGAATAACGTTCTACTGTTGCAAGCAACGAAAAAGCATCGCAACACTCAACTCAATTTGAGCGGCTCAAGCGCGAGCCGCTCAGCTTTTTCATGCGGTGAGTTAAAAAATAACGTTAAAATTGCTGACTACTTGCTAATTGTTGAGAGAAGTCGTCAGCCGGAACCGCCTTGCCATACAAAAAGCCTTGAGCGTAGTTGCATTCCTCGGTTCGAATGAAGTCTTCTTGGTATCGATCTTCTACCCCTTCCGCTATCACCATCATATTGAGTTTGTGCGCCATGGCGATGATGGCTCTTGTCAGTTCTCGATTGTGCTGATTGTGTTCCAACTGATTGATAAAACTGCGATCAATTTTTAGCGTATCGAAAGCGTATTTTTGCAGATAACTGAGTGAAGAGTAACCGGTACCAAAGTCGTCAAGCGAGATGCTGACGCCAAACTGACGCAACTGAGCGAGGACGTTTTGCGCATACTCTTCATCTTGCAGCAGAATACCTTCAGTCAGTTCCAGTTCAATGCATTTTGCCGGCAATTGGTAAAGATCAATAATGTCTTGTAAGTGTTGCACAAAGTGTCGTTCACGGAACTGGATGGGGGAGATGTTAATCGCCACTTTAAACGCGTGAGGTGATGCGCGATGCCATTCCGCTGCTTGTTTCAATGCTTGATGTAAAACGAAGTAGCCGATTTCAATAATTTGGCCGTTACTTTCCGCTAAAGGAATAAATCGATCTGGGGAGACTTGCCCAAGCGTTGGATTATTCCATCTCAGTAGTGCTTCGGCACCGATGATTTTCCCTCCCTGTTTCAAGCAAATGATCGGCTGAAAATGCACTTCAAGTTCGTTGTTCTTGAGTGCTTCAGAGAGATGTGACTCCAGTTGCAAGCGCTCTTCTGCGGCTTTTTGTGCGGCAAAATTAAAGTAAGAGACCTGCAAACCTTCGTTTTTACCTTCGCTCATTGCAGAGCACGCTCGCTGAATAAGGCTAAATGAGTCTGTTGCATCCATCGGGGCTAATGCGACCCCTAAATGACATTGCAAATTGACACTCATATCGTTGACGTTAAACGGTTGGGTGCACGCCTTGGTAATGCGTTCGATGACTTGTTCTTGTATCTCGGGTTTGCGCAGATGCTGCGCTGCTAAGACGAAATCCGATCCGACAATTCTTGCCAGTTTCCACTTTTTAGGCAGCTTGTGACAAATGCGTTGGCTCAGAGAGGATAAAATTTGATCACCGAACATATAGCCATAGCTTGCGTTAACAAACTTAAAGTTTTTCAAACTGAAATAGATCAGGGTAATTTGCTCATCATCTTCCAAAGAAGCCATCTGTTCGGCGAGATCGTCCGCCAAGGTAATTCGGTTGGGGAGTTTTGTGAGCGGGTCGTAATGAAGGTGAAAGTCCAAATGGCTTTCAGCAGCGGTTCGTTGTTCGATTTCAGTCAGCAATCGGCTACTCAGATCGGCGAGTGTTTTGGTTCTTTCTGCGACCTTTTGTTCCAGCTCTTGGTTGAGTTGGGCAAGCTCTTCTTTACGGTAAAGGGTTTCTAATTGTCCTTCAATGGCCGTTTGAAAGCGGCCAAGTAATGACATCGCGTCCTCATCAAAGTAACGCTCTTGGCTATCAAGCATACAGATGGTGCCGAAAGGGGTGTCATCTGGCCAAAACACAGGCAGTCCGCAGTAACATATCATGCCCAGTTTGATGTCTGGATTATGATCCCATTCAGGATCGTTAAGCGCATTGGGAACATTCAACATGCGCCGTTCGCTAATCACGGTTTCACAATACAGGCCATGTCCAAGCGAATCTTTTGCATTTTGCGCGTAGGGGTTATTTTCGCTACGACTGCTGGAAAACACCTCGATGTCGTTTTCGTGAATACGCATGATCAGAGAGGCAGGACATTGCGTCATTTTGGCAACCAAATCGACGATTTCTTGCCAGCTCTTTAGTACAGAATCCGGAACGATTAATTGAGAGGTATCTATGTCTGCCATGATGCTTATCCAATGTGTAAGAGTGTTGATATCCATTCAGCGATGAGGCGCTCGGGTCTCTTTATTGAGTATAGGTGATGTAAAAGCTATAGCCACCATGAATGCTACAAGGGTTGCTTGTCTCTTTTTGTTTATAGAAAGTTAACCGTTCACAAGCCGGGTTTGAAAATCAATTGCACGCATTGTGTTAAAAAATTGTTTTGTTTTAGTCGTAAGCGATGAGTGGATGTCACGATTAAATAATATAAGTTTCATCACAACGGTATTCTCTATTAAAAATAGAATGGAATGAAATCTACGCTATATTTATAAATTTTAAGCGTTAGCTTAAGTATATATTTTTAGTTTTGTTAATTATTGAACGTAAAGTTGATCGCAAAAATAGTGTAATTGATAATTCAATCGTGTTTTTGTTGGAGATATATGGCTTCAATAATACCTATTCGTTTCTTATACATTTTGTTTCAATAAGGCTGATATTGAGTTGTTTTATCCGATGCATTTAACGGAAATGTGCAACTAATTAATATGTTGATTTCGTTTATTTATAATCTTGTCATCTTCTAATGTTTGATTTGTCTTTTTAAGGCTTTGTTATTTAGTTTGTTTTTTGATTTTGTGTTGATTGGTAATGTGGGTATTAGTTTGTTTTTTGCGCCGTTTTTAGTGGGAATGGTTTGATTTGATATTTATTTTTATGAAAATTAGAATCCGCGGGCGTCAGTTTTTGATAGCAACTTTTATATTAATTCATCTGTGACGGATGTTTTTTTATATCTGTTTTTGGTTTTTAAACTGCTATCGATATTTAAATCTAATACATGTTAAGGAGAGTTCATGTATAAAAATGGCCTGATGGGTATTCCACTCATTTTGATGTTAACGGCTTGTGGTAGTGACAGTGGTGGTTCAGATGCCGCGACAGATTCACGAGAGTATAAAGGCTTAAAATTTACGGGCATTGTCTATGATGGCCCTCTGTACGATGCGGAAGTTTCCATCTATGCAGGTGAGAAGCTTTTGGCGCAAGCAAAGACCGATCAAGATGGTCGATACTTTGTTGAAGCAAAAGTGTACCTAGACGAGTACGAAAGCCTCAAATCTTTACCAATCACTTATAAGGCGCAACGCAATGAAGTGATTCTTTATGAATATGCCGGACAAACACTGGAGCAGACTATTGACAGCGAAGGTGTTGAAGCTCTGATCAGTAATTTCTCAACGGTTGAATATGTATTGGCCGATGTCAACAAAGACAACTTTGTTTCTGCAAATGAATGGGCGGCGTACCAAACACTCGATCGCCGTTACGCCGAGCAAATGATTGTTCGCTACGGTGTTGGCTTAAAGTCGATTGTTGATTTTGATGGCTCTCTCACAGGGTTCGACAATACCGTGACTTGGTTACGAAATGTGAGAAGTGACATTTCATGGGAGCAGTGGCATCGCCTTAACGACATTCCATACAACAATGCATGGAACGCTCTTTTTGCCGATACTTGGTTCGTCGAGCAAGAAGCACACCGTTTCACTAACCTTCCAGGTTGGTCTTCAGAATATGATGCGGTGATTTCACCGGACCCTGCTCCTGCAAGTATCAAGTATGTGCTAGTGACTGGCCTGCCACAAATCGCGCATGTGGGGGATTTGATTAGTCCTTCAACATTTGCACTTTGGTCGGATGCATCGTCAACTGACATCAGTAAAGATGCTACTTTCACCGTTACGCCTGTTACTGCGTTAGAAAAAGTCGGCGCTCGTTGGAAGGTCAAAGAGCCGGGTGTGATCACTTTTAAAGCTGAATACAAAGGCGTATCAACATCAAGCACATTTACCGCTGAAGGTGTGGGGCTGAGCAACATTGTGTTGAGCGGCGTCGATAAAAAAGTGAGCGTAGGCGATAAGCTTCTGCCGTTGGTTTCTGCTATCTGGACAGACAGTACAACAACTGAGGTGACTGGATTCGTCACTTGGTCAGCATCACCAGCAAACGCTATTACATTTGTTGATGGACATCTTCAAGTTGTAGGTACGGGTGATATCTCTCTCACAGCGACTTATCAAGGTGCGACGTCAACCATTGCTTTCAATGCTGAACCAGCCACATTATCTGGCTTGCGATTGGGCTTTGACAAGCGCGAACAGTATCTCCAAGACCAGTTTAAAGTGGTCGCTGAAGGCGTGCACGAGAACGGTTACGTGGTGGACTTTAGCGAGAATGCTGAATGGGTATCGAGTAATCCAGCGATCCTTGAACCTGCGGGTTCGGGTGTCTTTGTCGCGAAAGGTGTTGGAAGTGCCACGGTAACGGCAACTTATGAAGGCTACAGCGCATCTCAAGAGTTTAGTGTGGTAGCTAAGCTCACAGGAATCAGCCTAAACCTACCGAATAGCAGCGTCTCTAAGAACCAATCTGTACAGCTAACGTTGAACGGTGAGTATAACGATGGTTCTGTATCTCAAATCGTTGAAGGTGTCGCATGGACGACAAGCGCACCAGATGTGCTCACTATTGATGAGCAAGGTCTCGCAACGGGTATCGTCGAAGGCACGTCTGTTGTTACGGCTACTTACAAAGGCTTTACGTTGGAACAAACCGTAACGGTAACCCAAGCCATGATCGTGTCTTCTGTACCTGAGTTCGTCGACGGCAAGATGATTTTGAATGAGGGTAGTAAACTGCCTTATACCTTCAAATTTACGCGTTCAAATGGCGTTGTTCATGAGTTCTCTGCCACTTCGGGTGGACTAGACTTTGAAAGTTACGGGTTTAGAGAGGAAGTCGATGCATCGGGTCTTCAAGTCGCAAACTTAGATAAAGATGCAGACTTAATGCGTGGTGTTCGAGCGGGTGAAACTAAGCTGGGTCTCGATTCCGTACCAGTTGAACTGCAGAATATTTTCGCTGAAATTGGCGCAATTACAGACGCGTACGACTACCCAACACGCATCGACCTCCCTGTCGCTGTTTTGGATAATCAAGATGTCTATCAGTGGCACAAAGTCGCAGGTAATCAAGCAAGTTTGCAGGGGCTAACGTTAGTTCAAGCTGTACAAAGTGGTGACACGCTATACCGCTTCTGGCAGGTGTCTGGATCTCAAAATGGTGCGTTGTTTGTTACTCAAGTAACGGCAAATGGGGAGAGTGATGCGGTTGAAGTGCTCTTGCCGACAACAGATTTCAAATTGCTCTCTAATCAAGTGATCTCAGCTTCGAATGGTTATGTCATGTTGGTTACCTCTAACCAACACGTAAGTGGCGTTATTCCTGAGCACAAAGCGTATCGTATGACGCTAGCGGATGGCACGCTTGCTGAAGTTGACACCAGCAACTTGTACAAAAAGCAGTTTAATCTCAATGCAGATAGTTTCTACTTTGCGTCGAATGGTAACTTATTCCTCGTCAAAGAAGATGATACAACGTTAGTGTCTGAATTTGATTTCGCGAGCAATACGTGGAATGACAAGATTGCTTCACTCAATGGTGTGCCAGTACAACTGCCGTCTCAGCAAGGGATGATCGCTGCACTAGATACGAATCAGATGGACTATGGTGCGTTTGCGCCACCAACATTGAACCTCTATGACATGGAAACGAAAACTGCGACATCACAGCAGTTTATGTACCCAGGTGATGCAGGTTACTTCTGTGCTGAACCTAAATCGGTCAGTGTTGCGCTAAGAACAGAACTTGCTGAATCTGGTGCGGGTTGTTTGATTGCTGCTCGCGGCAGTTATGACCTGATCGGCTACTGGGTTTGGAACTCAATTGCTGATCTTCCATACCTGTTCCTGTTCGAAGAAGGCATGTCCCGTCGTGGTGGTGATAACTATGGCGTAGCCAGTGTTAAGTCGGATGCCAATGTCGTTTACAGTGCTGGGCGTCAGTCTGTCAACGGCACAGACATGTTCCATGTGGCAGAGATTGTTGATGTGGAAGTGGAAGGCGTGATCGAGAAGCAGATTCGTCGTGACATCTTCAACAAGAAGGACAAACTGCTGGATGGCTCTTACGCCAAATTCCCGGTGATTGATGGTAATCAATACACAGTGTCTAATGCGGATGTACCAAACGAGCAGTTTGTTTTGTTCGGTCACGGCGCAGCAGTCAAAGGGGAGAAAGGCGACTGGTCTAGCGATAGTTTCATGTATCAATTGCCAGCGAAAGTTTCAACTACTGAAGCGAAAGCGTATAACCTTGGTGACACGGTGATACTTGCTACTGAGGGCCAAGAGTCGGCTGAGTACTGGTTCTTGCAATTACGTAAGCCGATTGTGGACGAGACGCAACCTGAAACACCAGTAGAGCCAGATGTGACGCCTTAACATCTCTCTCAATTACCGCCAAATTTGAGCGGAGAAGTCAAAAGCCAGTCCTTTAACGGGCTGGCTTTTTTATTGAATGCGAAATCACTTATTCTTTATGGCTGCTCACTGAGGTATAGCCATAATCGGTAATGATTTTCTGTCCTTGGGTTGACTTAATGAAAGCGATGAATGCTTTACTGTCTTTATCGACAGAGCCGACTTTATACAAAATCAAGAATGGACGTGACAGTAAGTATGAGTGGTTTTTGATGTTATCTGAGTTTGGTGCAACACCTTCAACGCTAATCGCTTTTACGGAGTTGTCAACCGAACCCATCGAGATAAAACCAATCGCATGTTGGTTATGATTTACGATGGTTTTCACCATGCTATTGCTGTTGACAACTAAGTTGCTTGGATTGATGTCCGACACAAGACGATCATTAATAATACGAGTCAGACCCAATAAGCTCTCAAAGCTATAGCGAGTGCCAGAGGAAGTCTCGCGAGTGACAACAGCAATCGGTTTGTCTTCACCACCCACTTGTTTCCAGTTGGTAATTTTGCCTTTGTAGATATTGTAAAGTTGCTCTTGAGTCAGATTAGAAAGGGTATTGGAACGGTTGATGACCACCGCTAGCCCGTCGTAAGCAATCAAATCCACATTCAAATCTTCACCTTTCTCGCTTTCTGTGAGGTAGCGAGAGCTCATCCCCAGCTCAACTACGCCTTTGTTAACCATCGTGATTCCTGCGGTCGAACCAATGCCTTGTACTGCAATAAAAGAATCCGTGTGAGACTTGTTAAACTCTTCGGCAAGCACGTCCATTACACGTGCAACGGAGGTTGAACCGGAAATATTCACTTCTTTAGCGTGGCTTAATGGGACGATAGAAAAGAGAGATAAAAGGACGGGTACCACAAAGCGAAACATAACTTACTCCAAAATAGGGTTATTTGAGAGTGGAATGATATTTCGTTCAGGTTACATTTTTGTGAAGGTCTAAACATTAAGTCACTCGCATGGCGATTACACTTTGTATACTAAAATAAGTCTATAAAGCGGCAAACGGTGGCGTCGAGTAAGCCTGTGGATTTCTGATGGGGCTTCGACAGCAAACGTCAGCAAATCTAGCCGAATAGATGAAGGAATGACTATGTCAGTGACGCAAATTGCTATCAGTCGGCTTAATAAAGGTGCTCAAGCGTTGTGCACAAAAAGAAACGTTAACCTTCCCGTTGAACTCGGCAAATGTCTATATCAACCGATCGAGACGGGAGTGATTTTTTACAAAGCTGCGTATTTGTTAGATTCTCGTCACAGTGAATACACCTCACCGGTGGCCAAAATTCTCTTTGATGCATTGCACGGCGAATGGTTGTTCTTTCAAGCTAAGTTTGACGGCGATACGTTCTATTGGGAACCCTATTACCCGCTGATGAAATCCGATGATCTTGACTCGATTTTAGAGGAGATAGAACACGACCCATTGGCGTGTTTTTGGTGATGCGCAGTGAGTGAATCACTACGCATTACGCTTACCTGATTTGGAAAGCTCGTTGCTAAGCTTTACCGTGTTGCTGTACTTTTGCGCGGAACTCTTTGGGCGTCATTTGCTGTACGGCTTTAAACGCGGTACTAAAATGGGCAGCACTCTTAAAGCCAGACTCATACGCAATGGTGGTAATCGATTTATCGGTTACGCGAAGCTGAGTCGCCGCGTGAGAGATTCGCTTAATCTTCAACAGCTGCGAAAATGACATCTCTTCTGCCGCTAAGCGTCGTTTTAGGGTCGCAGTGGACATACCCATGTGCTTGGCTAGTGTCTCTAATGAGATCTCTTCTTCGATATTGCTTTCAATAAACTGAATGATTTTTTGCGTTTCACTAAACTGTGTGGCGCGAATAATCATATTGAGTAGCTCTGGCTGCTTTTCAACCATGAGCGCCATTAACGCCAAAGCTAAATGTTCTTGCGCCTGCGAGTTTTGTTTTCTCTCAACTTCTTCAATAAGCATATCTTTCAGCTGGTCAATTCGCTTATGTTGACCACTGAATTTGAAAAAGGTGTCAGTCTGTTGAGCTGGAATTTTAGATAAAGGGTAAACGTTACGGAACTTTTGAAGCAGCGTGATGCTAAACACCAAGGCTAACGCTGAAAATCCATTTTCTCCCGGTTGAGCTTGAGCTTCTTTTAATTGGCCGGAATTGTACAATGCAAATTCTCCTGCCGTCAGCTCACTCGTTGCTCCGGAATCTTGTGTTACGGTTAGGCTGCCTTGCTCCACGAAAAATAGGCCATTCTTTGTCACTGGATAACGTTCCTGTTTCCTCGGAGCAAAGTGGTTAAATCTGATAATTTCTATTGTTGGCATAAAGTAGCTTACCACTGAATGAATATAGTTATATTTAATAGAACTGTTCTTGCAGTGTTACCAATGAAAATCACGTTTTTGTGAATTGGCGGTATAAAAAAAGCGTTCATTTGAACGCTTTTTAAGATGTTAATTCTGAGTTTCTTCTACCACGGGTAATTCAGCGAATACTTGGGTAGGTTTCGCAACCAGGCTTCTGTTCTCCTGGTTAACGTCAGCTAACACGACTTCAAGAACGTCTCCCAGTTTGTATACCACTTCTTTATCGATAGAAACAGTACCTAGGTCACCATTGCACTCAATTCTTTCTTTATTATCAATAATAAGAGAACCAGGGATGAATGCCGCAGCGCCATTTTCAAGTAAACGGATGCGCATACCAGCACGGTTAATATCGAAGATTTCACCGGTAAACAGCGTTTGATTTGCTGGAGCGTCTGCTAGAGTGCGTGCATACAACCAGTCTGCAACATTACGTTCTGCAATCTTGTGATGTTTGCGGTGTAGAGCAAGCTCTTCGCCGACACTATCATCCGGTTTTTGCACAGGCTCTTTGTTTAGAACTAGAGCCTTAAGCATACGATGGTTGATCATATCGCCATATTTACGAATTGGAGACGTCCAAGTTGCGTAGATATCAAGGCCCATCGCATAGTGCGGTAAAGGCTGGTTGCTCACTTCACTGTAGGTTTGGAATTTGCGAATGCGGTTATCAAGATAAGTCGTTTCTTGTTTGCTTAACCAGCGGCGTAGTGCAGCAAAACCTTCACGAGTGGCAATCGACTCAGCCGTGAACTCCAACGTACCTTCTGGGTTAACCAGCTCCACAACATCGGCAATCTTCTCTGGTTTGAAGCCGGCATGGCAGTTAAATACGCCGGTGCCGAAATGGGCTTGCAGCGTTTTACCCGCGCAAATGTTGGCTGTGATCATCGACTCTTCAACCAAGCGGTTTGCGCTGCGGCGCATGTCTGCGTGAATCGCAACGACATCGTTATCTTCACTCAGCTCAAAACGGTAATCAGGACGATCTGGGAAGACTACCGCATTCTTCTCTCGCCATTCAGCGCGAGCTTGCGAGAATTCATACAGGTCACGCACGATGGCAGCAATTTCTTCGCTTGGCTGCCATTTTTCACAGTTGCCTGTTTCAAGCCAGTCGGAGACATTGTCATACGCCAAACGGGCGTGCGACTTGATGTTTGCCGCAAAGAACTGGATATCATCGCCAATCACGCCGTCTTTACTGACGGTCACTGTGCAGCAAAGGGCAGGGCGGATTTCACCTTCGATTAGCGAACACAGTTCATCAGCAAGGTCACGAGGCAACATCGGGATATTGCGTCCTGGAAGATAAATGGTAAAGCCACGCTCACGTGCAACCTTGTCCATTTCATCATCTGGTGTGATGTAAGCGGTTGGATCGGCAATGGCAATCGTCAATTCAAAATCGCCAGCATCGTTTTTCTTCGCGTAAAGCGCATCGTCCATGTCTTTTGTTGACTCACCATCGATGGTCACAAAAGGGATATGTGTCATGTCGATACGTTCAAGATCCGCATCGTCTTTAATTTGCCAATCGTCGATACCTGCAGGCTCAGAGTTAGGCAGATCGTTTTCCGCTAGCGTTACCCACCAAGGTGCGATCTTGTCATCGGCATCGGTAATTTTTTCGCTGATTTCCACGAAGAAACCGTTGTCATCTTTTAGTGGGTGACGGATCAAATGGCCGACAACCCAGTCGCCTTCAGCAAATTCTTGAGGGTTAAGACCTTTCTTCGTTTTGGCTTTGAGAGACATCTTCTTCAGTTGCGGATGATCAGGAACAACATTCAATTTGCCTTTGAACATTTTCACACGACCGATGAAGCGATTTAGCATCTGCTCAACAAGCTCTTGTGGCTCGGCAACTTCGCGTTCGTTTTCGGTGCGGATAATGGCGATCACCTTATCACCGTGCATACATTTCTTCATGTAGGCTGGTGGAATAAAGAAACTTGTCTTGCTATCGACTTCGAGAAAGCCAAAACCTTTTTCGGTTGCTTTAATCGTGCCTTCTTTCTTTGGCAGATTTTCCTGAATTTGTTGCTTAAGCTGGGCTAAAAGTGGGTTATCTTGAAACATCTTTACTAAACTTATGTTTGAAATTGGGCACACTATAATCATTGCGCCGCGTTATTGCTACCAAAACCCGGTTTAATCCCCCAGTCTCGATAAAAATTGTGCAAATAATATTCGTCTTGAAGCCTTGTTTTTCGGGGGCTGAGCGAGTAGCAAGCGTATGTGAAGAGAATTCAAAGAAATAATTGTGATGAAATTCAATTTTTTCTGGCTTTTTTTATGCTTTTAGGGAATAATCCGCCTCCCTTAAGTCGTCCCCAATGGCTTGTAGCGTTTTAGTACTGTGTTGCTTTGAATTAAAAAGCAGCATCTGAATGGACCAGTATCGAATGAGAAGAGCTTGTGGGACCCATTTTTACAATTAATACAGTAGGATCCCAATGCAAGATTCTGTAATTCAATTCAGCGATTTAGAGCTGAATGATGCTATCCTTTCCGCTCTTGATGGTATGGGCTTTGTTTCGCCAACACCGATTCAAGCAGCTGCGATTCCTCATCTATTACAAGGTGTGGATGCGCTAGGTAAAGCACAAACGGGTACGGGCAAAACGGCAGCATTTTCTCTGCCTCTTCTCAACAAACTTGATCTCGCACAGCGTAAACCTCAAGCAATCGTACTGGCTCCAACTCGTGAGCTAGCGATCCAGGTTGCGGCAGAGATGAAAAACCTTGGTCAAAACATCCGTGGTTTGAAAGTGCTAGAGATCTACGGTGGTGCATCTATCGTTGATCAAATGCGTGCTCTTAAGAATGGCGCTCACGTTATCGTGGGTACTCCAGGCCGTGTTCAAGACCTTATCAACCGCGAACGCCTAGACTTAGGTGAAGTGCATACTTTCGTTCTTGATGAAGCAGACGAAATGCTAAACATGGGTTTCGTTGACGATGTAACGGAAATCATGGAGCACGCTCCATCATCTGCACAACGCGTACTGTTCTCTGCAACTATGCCTCCAATGCTGAAAAACATTGTTGAGCGCTTCTTGCGTGATCCAGTCACTGTCGACGTTGCAGGTAAAAACCACACTGTAGATAAAGTTGCACAGCAATTCTGGGTTGTTAAAGGCGTAGAAAAAGATGAAGCAATGTCTCGTCTTCTAGAAACAGAAGAGACAGATGCATCAATCGTATTCGTACGTACTCGTCAAGACACTGAGCGTCTAGCGGATTGGCTATGTGCACGCGGCTTCAAAGCAGCAGCACTACACGGTGATATTCCTCAGTCTCTACGTGAGCGCACAGTTGATCACATCAAACAAGGTGTTATCGATATTCTTGTTGCGACAGACGTTGTTGCTCGTGGTCTAGATGTGCCACGTATTACTCACGTGTTTAACTACGACATCCCATTCGATGTTGAGTCATACATCCACCGTATCGGTCGTACTGGCCGTGCAGGACGTCAAGGTAAAGCGATCCTTCTTGTTCGCACTAACCAAATTCGCATGCTTCGTACTATCGAGCGTGTTACTAAGTCTTCTATGGAAGAGATCCAACTGCCACTTCGTGACAAAGTTGCAGCAGCGCGTCTAGATAAACTTGCCGCTGAGCTTCAAGCTGACATCGAGCATAAAGCGCTTGATAAGTTCGCAGAGCTGATCGAAAAACTAGAAGAGCGTCTAGAGATCGACTCAAGCGTTCTAGCGGCGATTCTATTGAAGCGTCAGCAAGGCAAACGTCCGCTATTCTACATTGGCGAAGACCCAATGATCGAAGCGATTGAGCGCGATAAGCAAAACCGTCGTGAGCGTCGTGAAAATCGTGACAATGGCGGTCGTCGTGAAAGCTTTAACAGCAACCAAGATTGGGATACTTACCAACTTCAAGTTGGCCGTGAGCAAGGTGTTCAAGTGAAAGACATCGTAGGCGCACTGGCAAACGAACTTGGCTTAGGTAAAGGTTCAATTGGTGCAATCAAACTGGCTCAAGAGCACACGTTTGTTCAGCTACCAAAAGCGATGAGCACACAAGCTGCAAGCAAACTTCGTAAACTGCGTATTCGTCAGAAAGAAGTGGGTGCCGTTGTTTGTGATTTCAACGATTTCAACGAAAACCGTGGTCGTCGTGATGGTGCTCGCCGTGAAGGTGGTTTCCGCGAAGGCGGTCGTCGTGAAGGCGGCTACCGTGGCAATCGCGAAGGCGGTCGTGAAGGTGGCTACCGCGGTAACCGTGAAGGTGGTCGCGAAGGTGGTTTCCGTGGTAACCGTGACGGTGAGCGTCGTTTTGACCGCAACCGTGGTGGTGATCACCGTGGTAACCATCGTGGTGAACGTGGTCACGGTCGTCCACGTCGCAACGAAGACTAATCCAATACGATTTAAAGAAAGCCGGGTGATAACCCGGTTTTTTTTCGCTCAAATTTTCAAAGAACCGAACCATTATGGGATTAAGTGAATAACATTGCTATAAGTTGAGGGCGATGAATGCTTATAACATATGATGCCATTTGCACGACTGTTATATAATTTTTCGCTTCAAATAAAATCAAAAATTGCGGTAGATCAACAAAAAAGTCGTGACCTAAATAATTGAACTAAAAGATAGTTGAAAGATTCAAAAATTATTGAATAATGGTTTCAACAATGAATGAACATCGCGCCTTGGCGTCGGTCCCTTATATTCCGCTCCACAACAGGAAATAAACTTAATGTCTAATTCGTTCGTATTGGTTATCAACTCGGGTAGCTCTTCTCTCAAGTTTGCAGTTATTAACTCTGTCACTGGTGAAGCCGTGTTGAGTGGCTTGGGTGAGTGTTTCGGTCTTGAAGATGCTCGCATGGGCTGGAAATACTCTGGCGAAAAAACTGAGATTGCCATTGAAGGTGAAGATAACCACCACAAAATCGCTATCGGCAAACTGGTTGGTTTGACTGAAGAATTAGGTTTGACGAAAGATATCGTTGCTGTAGGGCACCGAATTGTACACGGTGGTGAGAAGTTCACATCGACAGTACGTATTAATGAAGAAGTGACGGCAGAGATCGAGAAGCTTGCCGATCTTGCTCCACTGCATAACCCTGCGGGTGCTATCGGTATTCGTGCGGCGATGGAAGCCTTTCCTGCACTTCCTCAGTTTGCTGTGTTTGATACCGCTTTCCACCAAACTATGCCAAAGCGCGCGTTTACAGGCGCTATTGCGAACGAGCTGTACACGGATTTCGGCATTCGTCGCTACGGTTTCCATGGCACCAGCCACTACTTCGTAAGTCGTGAAGCAGCGAAAATGCTGAACAAGCCAATTGAAGAGTCTAGCTTCATCTCTGTACACCTTGGCAATGGTGCTTCAGTGTGTGCGATTAACAATGGTGAATCTGTCGATACCTCTATGGGCTTCACGCCACTTTCTGGTCTCATGATGGGTACCCGTTGTGGCGACCTAGACCCTGGCATCATTGAATACCTACTTAAGAAAGGTTGGTCTCAAGAGAAAGTGTTCAACTCGCTAAATAAAGCCTCTGGCTTCTTAGGTGTATCCGGCCTAACTAGCGACGCTCGTGGCATTCTAGAAGCGATGGAACAGGGCCACGAAGGCGCGACGCTGGCATTCCAAGTGTTCACCTACCGTGTCGCGAAATACATTGCGTCATACCTAGCTGCGCTAGATTCTTTTGACGGAATCATCTTCACTGGCGGCATTGGCGAAAACTCACTACCAATTCGTCGTGAGATCCTTAAGAATCTGAAACTTCTTGGTTTTGTTGAAGATGAAAAAGGTAACGAAGATGCTCGTTTTGGCAACGCAGGTGTGATTGCAACATCGGCATTACTAAACGCAGTAGCGATGGTTATCCCAACCAATGAAGAATTTGTGATTGCCCAGCAGTCGGTTGAACTGCTGTAATGACAGCTCTTTACTGCTGATTGATAGGCCCAGTTACTTGAGTGACTGGGCCTTTTTTGTTTAGCACCATTTTTTGCCCATACAACGGCCCATACAACAAAAAAAGCCGCTCACGTTGGAGCGGCTGATAGAGAGGGGAGATAAGGTTACTTGATTTTCTGCACTTCTTTTTGCAGTTGCTCAAGTTGCTTCATCTTTCCTTGCAAACCCAGTGATTGATAGCTGATGGACGCAGGGTTCATCGTTTCACCTTGTTGCATTGGGTAATCAGGCAATGTTTTGAAGAAATCCCCAATAACGTCTTGAACGGGTACAAACAACCACATGTTGTCTGCCATCCAACGTAGGTACATGCCCGATTCGTGTGGCGCTTTCTCAAATGGGTCTGCACGCAAGTGGATGATTTGAGGCCAGTTTGGAGAGAAGCGAATCGCGTTTGAAATATCGCCTTCCATTACCGCAAAGTTTAGCTTCCAATCGTTCCAACGAATGGCGTTCAGTTCACCGTTAGCCGTGAAGTAAAGAAGCGATTCGCGCGGGGCTTTCTTCTCTTTGCCTTCGAAATAAGGCTTAAAGTTATAGCCATCGATATGAACACGCCACTCTTTACCGTTCGCTTTATAGCCTTTGGCGAGTTTCTCTTTCACATTCGGTACACCTGCGGCTGCCATTAAGGTTGGCAACCAGTCTTGGTGGGCCATCATGTCGTTGATTTTGGTTCCTGGCTTGATGACACCAGGCCAACGGACAAGTTGAGGAACACGCATACCGCCTTCCCAAGTTGTCCCTTTTTCGCCATAAAATGGTGTTGCGCCGCCATCAGGCCATGTCACGGTTTCTGCACCGTTGTCGGTTGAATAGATAACAATCGTGTTGTCAGCAACACCCAGTTCGTCGAGCTTATCGAGTAGGATGCCCACTTGGTCATCGTGCTCCAACATGCCATCTGCGTAAATACTCACACCCGATTTACCTTGGTACTTCTCTTGAAGGCGCGTCCAAACATGCATGCGCGTGGTGTTGTGCCAAATGAAGAACGGTTTGTCGGCTTTTACCGCTTTTTCCATGAAGGCGAGCGAGGACTCCAAGAACTCTTCGTCTGCGTGCTCCATACGTTTACGCGTCATTGGGCCTGTGTCTTCAATTTTGCCGTCAGCATAAGATTTGATCACGCCACGAGGGCCGTAGTTTTTGCGGAACTCAGGATCTTTTGGATAGTAGTAAGTCTCTGGCTCTTCTTCGGCATTGAGGTGGTATAGGTTGCCAAAGAACTCGTCAAACCCGTGATTGGTTGGCAGGTGTTGGTCTTGATCGCCCAAATGGTTTTTGCCGAACTGCGCGGTCATGTAGCCTTGCTCTTTCAACAAATCTGCAATGGTGGGTGCCCAATCAGGAATGCCGTGTTTTGAGCCGGGCATACCGATGGTTAACAGCCCTGTTCTAAACGGCTCTTGGCCAGTAATGAAAGAGGCACGGCCAGCGGTACAAGATTGCTGACCATAGTGATCGGTGAACAGTGCGCCTTCGTTGGCGATGCGGTCAATGTTCGGCGTTTGATAGCCCATCATGCCTTGGTTATAGGCGCTGATGTTCCAGTAACCAACATCGTCGCCAAAAATGGCCAGAATATTTGGCTTGTCTGCAGCTGCAGCGGCACCAGAGGTTGCAAGAACACCAATACCGATCGCCAGTTTGCTTATTTGGTTTGCCATAGAAACTCCAATAAGGGGTAGAGGAAGCAGAAAAACGAGGTTTTCCTGCATTAAGATGGCTAATAAGCTAATGATGTGGCTGGAAATTGTCGCTTTATAGTCAATATAACCAATGGTTATGCGATGCGCTTGACGCCTTCATCGACAAGGAGAGCGGTGGAATGCCGTGCCGATCGCTATGATGAAAAATGAACGCTCAATCACGTTTTTACAACCGGGTTGTGTCAGCCTAAGTGAGCGTCGAAAGCGGCTGTGATTTCGACGCTTGTGTTTATAGCTCTATGGGATGGGCGTGTGCTTGTTCGAGTTGCGCTTTTATCTTCTCTCTCAACCTCTGGTGAGCAGGGTTGTTTAGCTCGCGCTTATGATAAATGAACTTATAGGGAATCAGGCTAATAGCAATTGGACAATCGAGAATTTGCAGTTTCAGTGCCTTACTCCATTTTAAGGCAAACGAACGAGAGACCACGCCGAGGCAATCTCGTTGGGCGACATAGAGTGCCATACTCGACAGTGACGTCGTCACAATTTCCACAATCCGTTCTTCAATAGGCTCGTTGGCGAGCTGCTCAAACCCTGTGGTGTTGTTCCATTTACCGGAAAACAGACAATGGCTCTCTTGGTAAAACTGGGCTTTGCTAAGTTGTCCTTGAATACGAGGGTGGCCCTGACGGCAAATGACGACAGCGGGCTCTTGGTAGGCGTTCTCGATCACGAAAGAGGAATCTTTGGTGATGACGGTATCGATGATGAGATCCATTTTCTGCTGGCGGATTTGTTCAAACAGCAAATATTTTTCCGGTGGAGATTCGTGGAACACGGTATGTTCTATCGGCGTTAGGCTATGCAAAAGAGTTTCAGAGCAACAGACTTGGAAAGCGGAACGCTCAGAAATTGCGTTGTCTACGATACTGATGGCTTGATGGAATTTAGGGATCAGTTGATAAGCCGAAGCGGTCGGCTCGATGCCGCGTCCTTTCTTAACGAACAACTGTTTATTGACCACCTTTTCTAAGCGTTTAATGGAAGCGCTCACCGCCGGTTGAGTTAAGCCCAAATGATCGGCGGCTTTGGTGTAGGACTGATATTCCGCGACCACCAAAAAGGTCTGAATTAAGTTGAGATCCATAGTATTACTCATAAATCAGATTTATGCTAAAGCGAATTTTAACTCTATTTATCCGCAAAATAACAATATTTATATTAATTAAATCTTTGTTTTGTCCAAAACGTGTCAACAACCAGCGGAGTAATGGAGTTTTTATGCCCAACAGTAAGAAAAATCTCAGCAAGACATTCGTGTTGAATGCTTGTGCTCTCGCGGTCGGTACAGCCTCTGCCGCCGCATATTCAGCCGAACAACCCAATATTTTGGTTATCTTTGGTGACGATGTCGGTTATTGGAACCTAAGCGCATACAACGGTGGCATGCTTGCGTACAGCACGCCAAACATCGACAGCATTGCCAAAGAAGGCGCCAAATTCACTAACTTTTATGCACAGCAAAGTTCGACTGCAGGTCGCTCTGCGTTTATCACCGGTCAAATGCCTAAGCGCACTGGGTTATCTAAAGTGGGTCTGCCAGGCGCACCGCAAGGTATCTCAGAAAAAGATCCAACCATCGCCACTATGCTCAAACAACTCGGTTATGCGACAGGCCAGTTTGGTAAAAACCACTTAGGTGACCGCGACGAACATCTGCCAACCAATCACGGGTTTGATGAGTTCTTTGGCAACTTGTACCACTTAAATGCAGAAGAAGAGCCTGAAAATGTCGACTACCCGAAAGATCCCGAGTTCAAGAAAAAATTTGGCCCGCGTGGTGTCATTCACTCCTACGCAGATGGAAAGATCGAAGACACAGGGCCACTGACGCGCAAGCGTATGGAAACGGTGGATGACGAATTCCTCGAAGCGGCAGAGCAGTTTATCGAAAAACAAGTAAAAGCGGATAAACCGTTCTTTACTTGGTTCAATACCACACGTATGCATAACTTCACCCATGTACCAAAAGCGTATCAAGGCAAAACGGGTGCGGGGTTTTACGCAGATGGGGTCAAGCAGCATGACGATCAAATTGGCCACCTACTGAATAAAATCAAAGAGCTGGGTGTCGATGACAACACCATCATCGTATACACCACTGATAATGGGCCGATGATCAACTTGTGGCCGGATGCCGGCATGACGCCATTCCGCAGTGAAAAAAATACCGGTTGGGAAGGTGGCTTCCGCGTTCCTGCGCTCATCAAATGGCCGGGCCAAATCAAAGCTGGAGAAACCTTCAATGGCATGATGTCTCTTGAGGACTTCTTCCCAACACTTGTGGCAGCGGCAGGCA
Source organism: Vibrio sp. CCUG 15886 (assembly GCF_028570825.1). Lineage (NCBI taxonomy): Bacteria > Pseudomonadati > Pseudomonadota > Gammaproteobacteria > Vibrionales > Vibrionaceae > Vibrio > Vibrio sp. CCUG 15886. Next base: position 297,222 of record NZ_JAQQBT010000001.1, read on the forward strand.
ACAGCAAGGTCAAAGAAGAGCTACTTAAAGGCAAAAAAGTCGACAATATCAGCTACAAGGTGCATTTGGATGGTTACAACCAATTGCCTTACCTTACGGGTAAAACCGACCAATCCGCACGCAATGAGTTCGTTTATTGGAGTGATGATGGGGATCTGTTGGCACTGCGCTACGGCAAATACAAATACCACTTCATGATCCAAGAGAATGAAACTGGTCTCGCGATTTGGCAGAAGCCTTTCACCAAACTGCGTGTACCTAAGATATTCGACTTGAGTATCGACCCGTTCGAACGTGGAGACACAGGTATGGGATATGACACTTGGATGTATGAACGCTCATTCCTCATGATGCCAGCCATTGAGAAAGTTCAAGAAGTCATGGGAACATTCAAAGCGTACCCACCTCGCATGGCGCCGGGTTCATTTGTACCCAAATAACCCTGTCTAACCGATAGCCTCTTTGGAAAAGGAGAGGCTATCTCTTCTTAATTTATCGTCTTGCCCATACTCAGACAGCAGAAAAGAGAAATACTGATGCAAAAAGTCACTCCTCGTCATTCAACTGCGATGCCTATTGTGCCCTTGAAAACCGCGGCGAAGCCTGAAGCCAATCAAAGTTATCAACGTCGTTTTCATGTGATGGCGAAACCCGGCGGTGCCAAATGCAATATTGATTGCCAGTATTGTTTCTATCTTCATAAAGAAGCGTTGTTGCATCAAAAGAAACAGCCTCAGATGAGTGAGGAGTTACTTGAAACGTTTATCAAAAGTTATATAGCCAGCCAGGATGGCGATGAAATCGTGTTTTCATGGCAAGGTGGAGAGCCGACACTGCTCGGTCTCGACTACTTTCGCAAAGTGGTTGAACTGCAGAAAAAATATCAGCCAGTTGGCGTTCGCATAGAAAATGATCTGCAAACAAACGGCATTTTGCTCAATGATGAGTGGTGTCAGTTTCTAGCCGAACACCAATTTCTTGTGGGGCTGTCGATCGATGGTCCGCGCGAAATTCATGACAAATACCGCCGAACACGAAGCGGAAAACCCACCTTTGATTTGGTGATGAAATCGGTTGAAACGCTCAAAAAATACGGGGTGAAGTTTAACGCTTTGGTCGCGGTGAATCGCCACAATGCTCAGTACCCACGCGAGGTCTATCGTTTTCTTACCCAAGAGTTGGGTGCCACGTATCTCCAATTTACACCTGTTGTCGAAGCCAATGGTTTTCAAACCACAGCGCCGCAATTTTGGAATGAACAGATGATCCCTGTCGTGGGCAGTGAACTGGCCAAGCCTGGGCATCCTATGTCTGTGGTCACAGATTGGTCCGTGGACCCGCAGCAGTGGGGAGAATTTCTTATTGCGACCTTTGAAGAGTGGGTGAATAACGATTTAGGACGTGTCCTCGTTAATCTATTTGAAACCGCTGTTGCGCAAGTGATGGGATTGCCTTCGCAACTTTGCGTGACATCAGAGTTCTGCGGCAAAGGCTTGGCGATAGAACACAATGGTGACGTGTTCAGTTGCGATCACTATGTGTATCCCGAATACCAACTGGCCAATATTCAGCAGCATGATTTGAGTGAGCTGGCCATGTCAACGCGTCAGTACACCTTTGGTATGGCCAAAAGAGAGTCGCTGCCGAGCTATTGTCTGCAATGCCCTTATCTTCAATATTGTTGGGGTGAATGTCCTAAGAATCGCTTGATCAAATCCCCTGACGGTGAAGTTGGATTGAACTACCTGTGTCCGGGCATCAAAGCCTTTTTTGATTATGCATTGCCAATGTTGGTTGGCATTACTCAAATCCTCAAAGCCCCTCATGATCGGCGTGAATAGCAGCGCGCCGCAAGGGGCATATAGACGTTATAACCTTTAGTTATTCAAATTGTTTTTATACTGATTTCAATCTCTTCCTTTCGTTTACAAAACCGGAAAACGCCGATGAATCACGCACAGAAAGCCATCAATCTACTCATTCAACAAACGGAAAAAAGCGTCATTGGCCAAAGGCATGTGGTTGAGGCGTTGGTGATTGGATTACTGACTAACGGCCATGTGTTGCTTGAAGGATTGCCCGGCACCGCCAAAACGCGATCGGTGAAATCGCTGGCGAAGCGGCTTAACACCAGCTTTGGCCGCATCCAATTTACGCCAGATTTGCTGCCTTCCGATGTGACGGGCACAGAAGTGTACCAAGAGCGCGAGGGTAAGCCTCAGCTCCATTTTCAAGCGGGGCCAATTTTCAACAGCATTGTACTGGCCGATGAAGTGAACCGAGCACCGGCGAAAGTCCAAGCAGCACTGCTGGAGGCGATGGCAGAGGGCACGATAACGGTAGGGGACAGAACGCACCAACTGCCAGAGCTCTTTATGGTGCTTGCCACGCAAAACCCCGTTGAGCAAGAAGGGACGTATCCTCTCCCAGAAGCGCAAATGGACCGCTTCATGATGAAAGTCACGGTGGACTACCCAGAAGATGAGGCTGAGCGAGACATTATTCGTTTAGTTCGCAGCGAAGAGATGGGAGAGAAAGAAGTCGGTGGTGATCAAGTGATGCAACCGATTGACCCCGATACAGTGTTAGAAGCCCGTCGACAATTGCCAACCATCGCGGTGTCTGAATTGGTCGAAAACTACATCGTGGCACTTGTAATGGCGACGCGTAAACCAGAGCGCTATGCCGATTCTGCCTTATCAAAGTGGATTGAAGTGGGGGCGAGCCCTCGCGCGTCAATCGCGCTGGATAAGTGCGCTCGTGCCTACGCTTGGTTGCAAGGACGTGACCACGTCACGCCTGATGACGTGCGTGCAATGGTGCCATGCGTGCTAGGGCATCGTTTTTCACTGTCCTATGATGCGATTGCCGATGGTGTTGATCATCAAGCGGTGGTGCAAGCGCTGCTTGATTGCGTCGAAATCGGATAGGGGGAACCAAGTATGGTCAAGCCAACGATCGCCCCTCAGCCTCAAGGACTCGACCCTCGAGTCTACTGTGATTACGCAAGGCTTGTCCGTTTGCAAGCACAAGCCGACGGCTTTAGCTTGCTGCCGCATCTTAGGGCTGGCAGCGTGCTCTCTGGGCGGCACCGCTCCTTGTTTCGGGGACGAGGTTTAAACTTTGAAGAGTTGCGCCATTATCAGCTTGGTGACGACATCCGTAATCTCGACTGGAAAGTCACGTTGCGTACCGGAAAGCCCCACGTGCGTCGTTATACGGAAGAAAAAGATCGCAATGTGTTGGTGTGCGTCGATCAGCGTAGCGGAATGTTCTTTGCCTCGACCGAGATAATGAAATCGGTGGTGGCAGCGGAAATTGCCGCTATGTGCGCTTGGCGAGCATTGAAAGATGGTGATCGTGTCGGCTTTGTCATTGCATCGCATCAAGAGTTGTACTTCAGCAAAGTGAAGCGCGCGCAAAATGATTTGTTAGCGCAGCTAAAGCGTTTAGCGCAGATAAATCAGAGCCTCAACGTCGAGTCCACGGACTCCACCTCGGTCTCATTTGGTCATTGGCTTGAACTGATCAAACGCGTCAAGCCAAGGCATTCGACCCTCATTTTTATCAGTGATTGGCGTGACTGTGAAACTCATCATCTTGACCATTTAAAGCAACTCCAGCAGCACAACGATATTCTCGTTGTGATGGTGGGGGATCCACTTGAACAATCCCTGCCACCAGAGCTTGCTCGCATTAACTGGGTGATTGGTGATGGACGCTATCAACTGAATATGGATAGCAAAGCCAAAATCGACACAGCCAGTGTCAGCTTGGCGGAAAAGTCACAACAGCAGCGCCAGTCGCTCGCACAACTCATGGCGATGAAAAACTTGCCCCACATCGAACTGGACACCAGAGGCGAGCACATTGCGCACTTCCAAAAATGGGTAGGAGGGCGATAGATGACGATTCAACACACACCACCAAGTACCTATATTCTGCGTGAACTGCACGATGTGGCGGTGCCCGAGCGTGTCAGTTGGTTGCCACAAACGGTGGGTTGGAAAGTGTTGGCCATCATTGGTGGCGTGGTGCTGCTCTACATTGGTTATCGATACGCCCGTTTTCGTTGGGATAACCGATATCGCGCGGAAGCTTTGCAGGCAATCGTGCCGTTAGATCCAAAAGATCCTGCCATGACGAGCGAACTGTTTTCGATTGTAAAACAGGTATTGATCTACCATGACAGCCGCTATGCCCGCTTGTTTGGCGATGCGTTTTTGGCTGCGCTGAATCAGCTTATGCCAACACAACCCCTCTTTGACGATGAGTTAGCAATACAGTGGGTGCAAAGCACCGTGAACCCGAATGTGCCTTTGAATGAATCAGCGCGAGCAACACTGAAAGAGCGTGCGGCACTTTGGGTCAAATCTCATCAAGAGAAGGCGTCCAGTGTTGAACAACGCAGTGCGTTGTCTCCATGGCAATGGTTAAAAGGGCGGCGTCATGGTTGATTATCTATCGTCAATGTTGAGTTTTCTTCATCTCGAGTTTGACTCTCCGCTGTGGTTTCTGGCGTTACCGCTGCCATTGGTGGTTTATTACTTTGTGCCAGCGTACCGCACCAAACAAACCGCCATTAAGGTGCCATTCTTTCATCAGCTGGTGGAAGCCATGGGGGAAACGCCCTCAGAAGGCGCCAGCCAGTTAACACCCAGCGGTTGGCAACGTGCCACCTTAGTCTTGTCTTGGTTACTGGTGGTCAGTGCGCTTGCCAAACCGACCATTTTGGGCGCGCCGCAAATACGCGAAAGTTTGGGCCGCGATGTCATGGTGGTGGTTGATCTTTCTGGCTCTATGGCTGAGCAGGATTTTACCAGTGCGTCGGGTGCAAAAATTTCTCGTCTTGATGCCACCAAAGAGGTACTGGCGGATTTTGCTAAAACCAGACAGGGGGATCGTCTTGGTCTGATTTTGTTTGGAGATGCTGCCTTTGTGCAAACGCCGTTCACCGCGGATCAAAAAGTATGGTTAGCGCTGCTCAACCAAACCGATGTTGCAATGGCAGGGCAGAGTACGCATTTGGGCGATGCCATTGGTTTGGCCATCAAGGTGTTTGAGCAAAGTGAACCAAGCCAAGCGGCGTCTTCAAAGCCCCGGCAAAAAGTGGCGATCGTGCTCACGGATGGCAATGACACCGGAAGCTTTGTTGAACCGATAGACGCGGCCAAGGTGGCTAAAGCAAAAGGGGTCAGAATTCATGTGATTGCGATGGGCGATCCCAGTACGGTCGGGGAAAGTGCACTCGACCTGCAAACGATCGAACGCATTGCCAGTGAATCTGGCGGCAAAGCATTTCAAGCTTTGAACCGCGACGAGTTGGCTAGCGCATACGATGATATCGGTAAACTCGAGCCGCAGTTGTACCAAAGCATCACCTATCGCCCTAAGCAGAGCTTGCATCATGGATTAATGGGTATCGTGGTGGGCCTCTATCTTGTTGCGTTTAGTGTGGTGACGTTGAAGCGACGGATAGGCAACGCGAAGGTCAAAGCAACAACGGTGGAAAATGAACAGGGGGAACACCATGCTTGATACCTCTTTATTCGGCATGACAGTGACGCCGTTTTTCTCTCAGTTTCACTTCCTGCGACCGGAATGGTTATTGGCGTTTGTGCCGATGTTACTACTGTTATGGATGAGGTGGCGGGAGGAGAGTGTTCCGAGTTGGAAAGCCATTTTGCCAACGCATTTACGCCAAGTGTTAACGATAGGTGAACACGGCTGGCGCAAGCAGCTGCCACTCAAGTTATTGGTGGTCAATGTCACCTTAGCCATTATTATTTGTGCAGGCCCTACTTGGCAGCGCCAAGCCTCACCATTTGGTGAGGACAAAGGCACCCTGCTGGTGATATTGGATAACAGCGACTCGATGCTACAAAATGATCTTCCCCCCAGTCGCTTAGTACGCTCAAAACAGAAAATTCGCGATTTGTTAGTCGCAAGAAAAGGAGGCAGCACGGGGTTAGTGGTGTTTGCTGGCTCTGCGCATGTTGCAATGCCCGTAACGCAAGACAGTAAAGTCTTTGACCCGTTTCTAGCGGCAATCACCCCCGAGATTATGCCCATAGAAGGTAAGCTTGCGGAAAAAGCATTGCCTCTGATTGATCAACAACTGCAAGGGCAAGCTGGCTCTAGCGTACTGTTAGTGAGTGATGGGGTAAATCCGGCCACCATCGACGCGTACAAAGCGTATTTTGCAGAAAAACCGTATCAATTACTGATCTTGGCGGCGGGCAATTCAAATGTTGTGTCCGACAATCCATTGGATTTAGGTTCACTGAACAAATTGGCTAACGCGACGGGGGGGCGTTTAGTGCAAACCAGTGTCGATAATCGTGATATTGAAACCCTCAACCGATACGTTGAACGGAATATGCAGCTCAATGGTGACTCGTCGATGCCGTGGCAAGATATGGGTTATCCGCTGTTGTTACCCATCGCCATCATTATGATGCTCTGGTTTCGTAAAGGTTGGTTAGTGCAATGGTGCTTGGTGGCTATGGTGTCTACGTCGCTACTTGCAACGCCTAATGCCATGGCAGAAACCGTTTCGCTCAGTGTGGAAAAAACAGCTCAGCCACACATGAAGACGATGTGGGATAAGACGGAGCAGTGGTGGTGGGATCTCTGGCTCACTCCTGATCAGCAAGGTCAACGATGGTGGAACCAAGGGCAATACTTGCAAGCCGCCAAACATTTCAATGACCCATTACGCAAAGGCACGGCCTATTACTACGCAGGAGAATACGCCTTAGCACACAGCGCGTTTTTAACCATGCAAAACAATCCGTCAGATGAAGCCAAAGACCTCGGACTTTACTATGCAGCCAGCGCGCTGGCTCGCCAGCGAGAATACTTGGCCGCGCGTAACTTGTTACAGTCACTTGCGGATAAAGAAACCTTGAGCCGCAAGTTAAGAGCTGACGTGGAACACAATCTTCGCGTGATTGGTGGCATTGTTGAAGAAATCAATCGCACCAGTGCAAGCCAAGCAGGTTCAACGGATGGCCCAGAAGAGTCGATCGAGTTGGGGGATAATCCCCAAACAGCTGACGGCGTAGACGAGCAAACCGTTGCCGAAATGATGCTTAAAGAAACGTTAAATGCAAACGAGATCTTGGGAAGTGATGCATTAGCAGACAAATGGTTAAAACGTGTGGAAGCTGACCCCAAATACTTTCTAGCGGCTAAGTTCCAAATTCAATTGCATCAAGGGGCTAAAACAAGTGACACAACGCTCGAACAACAGGAGCAAAAGCAATGATGATGTACGCCAAATTTGCTACTCCGTTTCCACATAAGTGGCTAATGGCGATGTTTCTCACCCTTTCTAGCCTAGTGCTGAGTGCGACAACGTGCGCGCAGGATATTGAGGATTTGCAGCGCAGCAACCATGTTGAGCTTTTGGCTTGGGTTGGCCAGCCGCCGAAGGCGCAGGAGACGAAAACGCTTCCCGTGTTCAGCGTTAATGAGCAGGTGATTTTGACTATCGAAGTCGCGACACCACGCTGGTTTACCGCGGGCACTCGCATTGGTCACGTTGAAATCCCGAACGTCATCGCTAAGCAACGTAATCCGTTGGCAACCAACTATACCGAGCGTAAGGACGGCCATACGTGGTCGCGTCAGCGCTGGGAAATCACGCTTTACCCGCAGGCGTCGGGGCGCTTTGTCGTTCCCCCCATAGCAGTGAGCGTGCAAGTCTCTGCGCCCAATGGAGAAAACGTCTCGGGGACGCTCTACACTGCGCCGATTTCGTTTGACGCTTCTATGCCTTCGGGATTGATACAGCCACAATCGGCTTGGTTTAGTGCCAGTGACGTTGAGGTAGAGCAGCAATGGCAAATCTCCTCGGAACCGTTGAAAGTCGGGGATGCCATAACCAGAACCATCACCATTCGCGCCAAAGATAGCCTTTCTGTGTTGCTCCCCAAACTTCTCAGCAACGAATCCACGCCTCGCTATCAAGCGTATCCTCAACCCAATCGTCTTGAGGATACCCAAATAAGGGGTGACTATCGTTCGAGTCGCACAGAAGAAACGGTGTATGTGATTCAGCAAGGTGGGGATTTGAACTTACCTGATCGCCAATTTCAGTGGTGGAACAGTGATAGCCAGACGCTGGAGACTGTGGTGATTGAAGGCAACACCTTTCATGCGAAACATACGTTTCAGTCGTTTATCCGTGCCTACTCAAAGTGGCTTGTCGCAGGCGGATTATTCCTGTTTAGCTTTATGGCGGTGATCGTCATGGTGAAACGCCATTATCGTTCGCGGCCATTGCCGACATGGTTGGTGTTTCGCCGTTTGCTTAAAGCCAAGCGTTGGCCGGCTGTTCGGGCGTTGTTGTACAAGCAGTTACGAGTCAATGATGGCGAATTGCAGATCGCTAAAGCGCATAATTCAACACCTTGGCAACAGAGCACGGCGCAGTTTCATCAAGGTGTAGAAGACGTTTCTCTGATGAAGCAGCTTTGGCAAGGCGTACAAGCAAAGTCACGAGGTTACTGGCGTATTTCTTTGCCCAAGGCATTGCCTAATTTGCACCGCCAGCAGCAGGCGAAAAATAATCAAGCGAAAAAGAATGGGCAGAAATCATAGCAATAGAATAAGAATCGTCGCTCTACGTTAGCGCTTGTAACGACTGTTTTTAAGAATCGCTTTCAACTGCACGGCCTTGTCGAGTGGACCCTAGCGGAGATGGGCTCAGTTTGGGTCAATGACGGGTTAAATCTCGCTAAAATGCGTTCTGTCACTAACTTTTACAGCACGCTCATCGTGCCATGGCGTGGGGTTGGGTAAAATTGGGCCATTCGTTTGTGTTCCCGGTTTGCCATGAAAAATACCGATTTGAATCTCATCCCTATTTTTGTTGCGATTTTTGAAGAGCAGAATCTCTCGAAAGCGGCGGCGCGTTTGGATATTAGCCAGCCTGCGGTGAGCAAAGCGCTGGCACGTTTGCGTGATATTTACGATGAGCCGTTGTTTCACCGCAGCCCATCTGGCGTAGAGCCCACCAGTTTCGCCGTGGACATTTATCCAGCAATGCTGACAGCATTTAAAAACTTCACCTCGACCTTATCCGCATCCAGTGAATTTGAAGCCAAAGTGTCCAATCGGATTTTTTCGATTGCTTGTGTTTCGGTCGCCAGTTACGAGTTGATGCCACAGCTTTTGAAGCAAATTCGTCAGCACGCACCCAACATCTCCTTGGAAGTGCACCCCCTGTTTACGGAAGATTACGAAAGTGACTTGCGATTGCAGCGTTACGATTTGATCATCGACATGGCGCCAAGAGGGTGGACGCCCCTAAAAGTGGAGCCCATTTTTTCCGAGCGATTAATGGTGGTCTGTTGTGCGGATCATCCACGTATTGCTGACGCGTGTTCCGTCGCGCAGTTTTTGGCAGAAGAGCATGTGGTGGTTTCACGCTGGCACGCGCGCAAAAGCTTAATGAGTGCAGAAGATATTGCCGATTTAGCGCAACGAAAAATTGTCTATCGTGCGTCCGGGGCATTGGAAATGTTACCCGTTATCCACGGCAGTGAGTACATTGGTATGTTGCCAGAGTCGACCATTAATGCCTTTGCCGGGACCTACAACATCAAAGCGGTGTCTTTGCCTTTTGATCACGATGTTTACGATTTATGTGCGATTTGGCATCCAAGCCGCAGCAGCGAAAGTGCGCATCAATGGCTGCGAAATCAACTCAAAGCGGCAGTTAAGGTGTTGAAACGATAGCAAATAGAAAAACGGCAGTGATGATACCATCCCTGCCGTTTTTTTGTGCCGGTTTGCATGGCGCGCTTAAGGCGTTGCCACCTATCTCACCACCTCTCTCACTACCTCACTGAGCACCTGACCAGTCGCCCCACTGGGCTGGGTAATACCAAGCTTATTGGATAAGGTTGGCGCAACGTCATACGGAGTGATCGCTCGAGAAACGCGCTGCGCTTTCACATCATAGCCGGCAAAAATCACTGGCACATGCGTGTCATAACGCCATGGCGAACCGTGCGTCGATGCAATGGTTAAGCCGTCCATATCATTGATGTAGCTACGAGCACCAAACACCAAATAGATATCGCCCGAGCGTTGTGGGTGATAGTTGTTTTTGATCAACTTCGTTATGCGGCTATCCACGACTCGATTGTTTTCGATGTCGCTGCTGGTGATGGCGTAAGCAACCCCTTCCACCTTCGAGACTTCTTCGGCGATCAGCGCTTGCACATCCGCTAAACTTGCCTTGCTCTTGGCAATCACCTCATGGTTAAGGTAGATGTAAGGCTGCGCGTAGAGGCGAATGGCGTCTTTACTTAAACCAAATTCTTGCTTTAAACGCTGCTCTATTTGGGTTGAGAACAGTGTCTTTTGGTCGAAATACTGCGCTTGGCGCAAGCCAATTTGACGAGCATTCGGTGATGCTTCGGGCACGCCATGGTCAGCGGAGAGAACAATCAGCGTATTGTCCAATCCTACCTGCTTATCCACTGCGTCAAACAACTTCGCTAAGGTGCGATCAAGCCGGATCAAGTTATCTTCGGTTTCCAGACTGTTAGGACCGTACATGTGAATCACATAATCGTTTGACGAAAAACTCACCGCAAGATAATCGGTGGTGTCGCCCTTACCTAATTGCTCTTTCTCCAACACTCGTTGTGCGAAGTTGGCCGTGATCTCATCACCCGCCGGGCTCAAGGTCAGCATGGTGGAAAAATACTTAAAGCTGGCTGGGCCATAAGGGTGGGGGAAAGTGCGGGCAAAACCAGCAAGGTCCACCTTATGTTCTTGGCTGATCTCTTGGAGTGTGTAGCGTTCTTGCGGCAGAGTGAGTGACCATTTTTGACCTGAGTATTGTGCGGGAATTTTCTCGGCATTCCAGTGAGTCACCCATTGTGGTGTCTGGTCATAATAATAGTTGCTGGTGACAAATTCTGAGGTTGCTTTGGAAAACCAAAACGCTTTGCCAGCATGGCCACCCAATGAAATTGCGCCTCTGTCTTTGACGGAGACCGAAAACACCTTAGCTTTGCCGTTGGAAGAGAGCGCCAGTTCATCACTAAACGTCGTCGTCAAAATGGGTTGTGGTGAGCGGCCATCTTTCAGCGCGGTTTTTTGAGTTGGGTCGATTTCGGTCGCTTTGTTGACACCAGCATGGCTATTGAGCATGGCGTAGTTTTCATCTTCGACATTGTAAACAAGGCGCTCTTTCTGTCTGTCGTACCATACATTGCCAACCATACCGTGAACCGACGGCGGCGCGCCAGTTGCTAGCGACACATGACCGACGATGGTTTCGGTATTGCCGTGCTGATAGTGCGCATTGGTGTAATAGACCCCTTCATCCATCAAATAGCGAAAGCCTTTTTCCGCGAAGTTATGCTTGTATCGGTCGAGTAAATCGCCACGCAATCCATCAACGGTAATTTGCAATACTAAGGCTGGCTTTTCGGTTGCTGCCGCGATTGCATTGGGGGTGAAAGCGCAAAGTAGCGATGCGCCAGTGAGCCAAACTGCTTTCATTGTCGTCCTCTTTGATGTTGTCGATCAATCAATGTCTTTTGCCAGTCTTAGGCCCATATCGGCCATGCGTATCGATTGACTGGCGAAATCACGTCGGAAGTTTTCCGATTCGTCTGCGGCGTAAGAGAGGCTGCCGCCGCGAACGGATTTATGCGCCAAGCCCGCCGTTTCTTCTTTGGCATTACTTGGGTTGTGGCTTGGGGCGTATTTGTAGTAACCCGCGTCAAAAGCATCGATGACAAATTCCCCCACGTTGCCCGTCATGTCATAGAGTCCGAGCTCATTGGGTTGCTTTAATCCCACCGGATGAGCTTGGTTATTGGCATTACTCGCATACCAAGCCACCTCATCAATGTTGTTTGAGCCTGCGTACGTGAACCCTTGACTATGCACGCCACCGCGAGCGGCGAACTCCCATTCAGCTTCCGTCGGTAAGCGGTAGTGCTCGCCTGTCAGGGTGTTCAAGCGTTCAATAAAGTAGTTCGCTTGCTGCCAACTTAAGTTGTTGACGGGAACGTTTGGATTTGGGAAATAGCTCAGTGAAGAACCCATCACCGATTCAAATAGCGCTTGAGTGACTTCGAATTTGGCAAGGTAAAAACTATCCACTGTCACTGGATGCGCAGGGGTTTCAGAGTTCTTTGCACTGGGATGTTCAGAACCCATCTCAAAAGTGCCGCCTTCGACCAACACCATATCTTGGTTAATGGCCATGGCGACGGGATGGGGCGTTGAGCTACAGCCGTTGGCCAGCAAAGCCACCGTGAGAGGAAATAGGGGAAAAAGCCAGTGACGAGGCGATAAAGTCATCCGAAATGCTCCTTAAGTCAGCGAGCTTCCAGCTTACGCATTGTTGCCATGAAAAAAGGTTATAACGGGTATAACAAGCCCTTGTTCGGAAAGCCTTTTAAGATGCATTTATCGATATTTTCTTCAAACAAGACTTGGCGCTCAGCGCGAAGAAATAAGGTGAATTATGCAGATTACTCAGGGCCCACAGTTTAATGGTAAAGCATCAAAGCGTTTACACGTGATGGCAAAACCGATTGGTGCTGCCTGCAACATCGACTGCACGTACTGCTATTACCTAAGTAAACAGGACTTACTTGAGTATAAGAAGGGCTGTACGCCCGTGATGGATGAGGCGACGCTCGAAACCTATATTCGTCAGTACATTGAAGGGCAAAATACGCCTGAAATCATCTTCTCATGGCAAGGGGGAGAGCCGACGATGCTTGGCTTGGATTACTTCCGAAAAATTGTTGAATTCCAAGCCAAATACCAGCCAGAAGGGGTAACCATCGCCAACGATCTGCAAACCAATGGCACCTTACTGAATGACGACTGGTGTGCATTTCTTAAAGCGCACAATTTCTTGGTGGGGCTGAGCATTGACGGCCCTGAAATGATGCATAACGCCTACCGCACCAACCGTGCGGGACGAGGCACGTTTAAACAAGTGATGAACGCGGTGGAGCTGCTGCACAAACATCAAGTGCCGTTCGCGACATTAACTTGTGTGAACAATTTGACCAGCCGTAACCCGTTAGAAGTGTATCGCTTTCTACGAGATGAGGTGCGTTCGCCACAAATGCAATTTATCCCAATTGTCGAGCAGAAAAGCTTTCGTACAACCGCCCCACAAACATGGCAACCGCAAGCGCAGCTCAAGCAAGGAGATAAGCGTCTCATTCCCGGCCACAAAGATTCAGTAATGGAGCCATGGTGTGTCGCAGACGAGGCATGGGGCAATTTTCTCATTGCCATCTTCGATGAGTGGATTCAACACGATATCGGTAAGGTTTTTGTGCAATATTTTGAAGCCAGTGTCGAAACGTGGATGGGGCGAAAGAACCCGCTGTGCACACTAGGAGAAATTTGCGGCAAAGGCTTAGCCATGGAACCGAATGGCGATGTGTTTGCGTGTGACCACTATGTTTATCCCGAATATAAAATAGGCAACATTCATCAGCAGTCATTAGAGCGCTTGGCCTATGGCGATGAGCAACAAAAATTTGGTTACGCCAAGGTGCGTTCGTTAACCAGCCAATGCCAACAATGTGAGTATCAATTTGCTTGCTTTGGTGAATGTCCGAAAAACCGTTTTATCCGCACGAAACAGGGTGAGCCGGGGCTTAACTATCTTTGTGCGGGTTGGAAAAAGTTTTTCGCTCACGCAGACAAAGCTCTGGCGTATGTTTTACGCGCCACGGGCCATCCGGTGGTTCACGGTCAATACAGTGATCAAGCGATGCACCAGTTGGCAAGCCGCACACCGCGTTTTGAGACTAAGTTTTGAGATCCTGCTTTGAGGTAAAAATGATGACACGTTCCCACACTCTTTTACTCGCGGCCTTGGGCCTCACCGCGCAAGTAAGCGCGCATGATGTCTCTTTTATGCAGTCGCCTAGTGCAGGGGAAAGCGCAGGTAAAAGTGCAACTCATGAGCTCACTCACGCCACTTCTCCTCAGGAAGTGGTGTCGAAACTCTCCTACCAAGCGCAAGACAAAAGCTTGCCGACCGAGCTGCGTGTAGGCGCGCTCAGAAATCTGGCCAATTACCCAAGCCAAAACGCGCTGGTGGCGGTCAGTCGTAACCTGCAAGAAAGTGACCCAGCATTACGTGAAGCGGCCATTGTTGGTGCTGGCCCATACAATATTGTTCACCGTTGGCGCATGGTTTCGCCATTGCTCACCGATGACACCGAAATGGTGAGATTGGCGGCCACGGCGAATTTGCTGCGTGACTATGGCAATCTCAGTGAGAGCCAACAGCAAGCGTTAAATGCCCCGACAAAGGCGCTTATTCGTTATTTGGCGCAGAAAAAAGACACCGATTCTCAATTGCTGCTGGCGGACGTTTATCGTTGGTATAAGCAGTGGGACAAAGCGCAGCCACTCTATCAGCAACTGACTGAGCAAACGCCAGATAACCCGCAAGTTTGGCTCAGCTTGGCAGATAACTACCGTGCACAGAAAAACGATGGTGAGGCGATAGAAACGCTAGACGACGCTATTCAACGACATCCAAGCAATGCGGCGTTGCATTATTCTAAAGCGCTGACGTTGGTTCGTTTGGATGACAAAAATGGGGCTGCGCAAGAGATGGAATTGGCTGCCAACATGGCCGAAAACAACAGCTACTACTGGTATCTCAATGGTGTGTTGCAAGAGCCGTTTGATTTGCAGAAATCGGTTGGTGCTTTTGAACAAGCCTACTTAATATCAGGAGCCCCAGAGCAACTCTATGCGGTGTGCGATATCTACGCACGGTACGACAATCCCAAGACAGAACTCTGTTTGACAGAGCTGCAAAAAGTCGCACCAGAGTACGTGATCGACCAGATCAAACAGAAAAAAGACGAGCGCAAAATGTCGGCGCGCGGCTAGTCTGCCTCAGCAGCTTGATGCTCTACGTAACACACAGCGAAAGGAATCGCTAATTGCTTGAAATGGTGTATCCAACGCCACTGATTATCTTGCAGTTTGTCACCGGGCCCTTTGACTTCAATCCATTGATACTCACCATCTTTGAAAGCGATCAAATCGGGCATGCCATTGCGGTAGAGTTTTAAATCACTGAGCTGGATCTTAAATAACGCCACCAAACTTTCACGCGGTATGCTCTCTAAGGCATGCAAAAGTAGGCTTTCTGAGAGTGCTGACCACTGCACCAGTGGGTTCGCAATTCCCTGTTTCTCGCGAAAACGCTGCAAAATAAACGCATTATCACCGGTTAATAACTGAGTAAACGCCTGTTCGATTTCGGCGGCACGCTTGTGCGCAAAATCGTCATGATACAAATCAAGAGGGCGATGTTGGTAGGCATTGATGAAGGCGCCTTCGACGGGAGCAAAGAAGGCAGGCCAGAAAGTGAGCCCGAGCAAACCGTTGAGCAGCGCATTTTCGCTGTAGAACACTTGCCAACCTAAACGCTCAAAATGCGTCAACGCTGCGAGTTCGACGCGTTGTTGCGACAGATCGAGCGAGAGGCGGTATTCGTCGCATTGAGGCTTGCTGGCTCGCGGCAGTTTTTCGCCCAACTTGCGTTTTAGTCTCTGTTCTAGCTTCTGGGCTACTTCAAATTCAGAGACGTCAATTGGCTGGGTGAGCATTTCGGTGACAATGTCACTAAATGGCTGGTTCTGTTCCAGTTTATCGTAGATACGCGCACGGCGTTCTCGGCTCGGCGCCAGTGTGGTTTGTTCAAACAGTGTTAGCGCCGTGGTGAACTCACCAAACCGTTCAAAATCTCGGGCAATGTCATTAAGCAGGTGTTCGCGTTTACGGTCGACATAGGGATGTGCCACAGGGCTAGGCAGTGCTGCCAGCAGTTGCTCCAGATTCTCCTTCTGTTTTCTATCACAAAGCCAGTAACGGTTCGAAAGTTCGCTAAGGTCGATTAAGCGGTCAATCTGTTCTCGGCTATCGAAGAATCGCCGTTCTTTACTCAACTGGTAAGCTTCGAATTGATGCAGACCGAGATCATCCAAAACGAATTGGCTCAGATCTTGATGGGTGTTTGCAAAAAACAACGTTAGTAACAGGTCGATCATGTGAGCGGAGTTAAGCTTGATAACGGTGAATGCTAATTCCTTAAACTGAGTGAAGACGCCGTCGCTTAGACAACTGACCAGTGCCTCTTTCTTTTGCGTTTTGGCAAGATGAGGGTAGAGCGAAAGCAGCTCTGGCTTTGTCAGTAAGTAGAGAGCGAGCTCTTGGTGAGAAAGTACAGGAGAGAGTTCGACAAACTCGCCTTGGCTGAGTATGTCTAGGGTGTGATCAAGTTGGGGAATTTCAGCATAATGCAGTTTATCACTGCGAAACCAACAGCCTTTGCGACTGTACAAACGCACCAAAAGGCATTGCGCACGCTTATCAAGCTCAGTGAACGCCAAAAGCCATTGCTGTTCGTCTGTTGTCAGCAAATCCTGGTACCACTGCAGCGCGTGGCGCGTAAGCTTAAAAAAGTTATCGAGATAGTAATCCGGGGCGAGTTCAACGCTGTTTTCCATAAACGACCAACAATAAAAAAGGCTTAACCCGTAGGTTAAGCCTTTTCATGTTCAAATCAACGCGTAATTACGCCTTTTTCAGCTCTGCGACTTTCGCTTCTGAAAGTGGTTTCGTTACCAGTGCAAGCACAATACAAACGCCCATCATTACGGCTGAAATTGTGTAAGCCAAGGTGTAGCCAGTGCCGTTGGTCATAGAGAAACCAACCACTGCAGCACCAATCGCACCACCAATACCCCATGCTGTGTAAAGTACGCCATAGTTAGTGCCGTAGTTTTTCAGATCGTAGAATTCTGCGGTTAGAGTAGGGAAGACCGCTAGAAGAGTACCGTAACCAACTGCTGCGATAGCCGTACCAATGATCAGAGTGAACTCAGATTGGAACGTTGCGAACAGAACCATGTTGATGCCCTGTAGAACGAACGCGAGAAGAAGCGTACGTACGCCGCCGATCTTGTCTGCAAGCATACCTGCAGCAACACGGCCGCCTGAGTTAAATACCGCAAGAATAGACGCAAGGTAAACCGCGTTAGGCAGGTTTGCTTGAACGCTTGCGATGGTGGTGATGTTACCGATGATCATCAGGCCAACAGACGCTGCAAATGCGTACATGATCCAGAGTGCGTAGAACTGTGGCGTTTTAAGCATCGCTTTCCACGTTAGGTCATCAGATTTCTTCACCGCTTTAGGTGCTTGGCCTTCTTTTACTTTAGGCTCTGCTGGGGTGTAATCTGCTGGTGGGTTATTGATGGTTGCCGCTAGAGGTACCGCGATAGCAAGAACACCAACACCAAGAATCATAAAACTGGTTTGAATACCCATGTTCGTGATCAGAGCTGAAGTCAGTGGCGCAAGGTAGATCGCTGCAAGACCAAAACCTGCTGCGATGATGCCGTTAACCATACCTTTCTTCGATGCGTGGAACCACTTCATCGCCGATGGAGATAGACAAGCATAACCAAAACCGATACCCGCACCGGTGATCACACCAAACGTGATGTTGAGCATCAGTGGTGAGTCAACAAAACCAGATGCAATCATGCCTAGACCTGTAAGAACAGTACCTAGGATAAGAATCATACGTGGCCCCATGCGGTCTTGAAGAATACCAGCAACAAGAAGACAAATAGAGAACGTGATCGTTGCGGTTGCGTAAGGGGCAGACGCTTCTGCAGCGCTCCAGCCTGACTCAGTCACTAGTGCTTTGTTGAATACACTCCAAGCATACAGGATGCCAAGACAAAGGTTGATACAGAATCCTGCAAGCAGGATGCGCATAGCTTTATCAATCTTGCTCATTTTTGTTCTCAGTGTTGCTTCTGGTAATACCAAAAGGGGGCGAATAAAAAGGTGGTTAAACTCAAAATTAGTTTGCGTTTTTCAACAGATAACGCAATGAGCGCGGATTATAACCAATCCTTTTGTGATTGGAATCTCTTTTTAAGGCCAGATCTGAAAATATTTTGATACGTTAAAAAAGTGTTGTTACAGAGTTTTCTGAATTAACACTCGTTTGTGAAAATCTTGTGATCTTTGGATGTTGAGCGCTTATCTGACGGGGCTTAGATATGCGGAAGAGAGTTGATATGGTACTGAGTTCACATTGCTAAAAAAAAGACAAAATATTTTCTGCTGTTAAATGAATGTAACAATCCTTTTCTAAATTTACACTTTTCTCTCGAAATGCCGTAGACAAAGGATTCTTAAAAATCATTGTGTTAATCATATGTAAAATCAGTTGGTTTGATTAATGTTTGTACGCATTTTGTACAGGTTTGGCCTCTTGATCTCTGAAACTAGTTTGGCAAAATATAGCGGAAACTGAGATTGCAATATTGAAAGGATGCTTTTTAGGCTTTTATAGCGAGGTGTATATGAAGATTTTCCTTATTCTACTGATATCTGTTACGGCGGGTTATGCCTCTGCTGACCACATCCACTCTTTCTTGTTTGGTCTCTATATTTCATCTCTGGCGGTAGGCAGTTGTTACTGGTTTGCATTCCGCAGCTCGCGTTTCCCTCAACTGGCGGTTTTCCTGTTGCTTTGCGGCATGCTGTCTAAGTTAGCAGTGACGGTTATTGGCGTATTTTGGGGACTATCACAAGATTTGATTGGCTCGCCATTCATCTTCTCGCTTTCGTACTTGTTCTTCTCAATTGTGGTGACGTACCTATGGTTCAGTTACCGCCAGAAAAAAACCAAAGCGCCAGGGCAACGTCTTCCAGCCTAATTGAACGAATTTAAAGAACGCCAGCAAGATTGCTGGCGTTTTTTTAGGTTGCCATTTCAGCGTCATGCCATTTTTTGCCCAAGCTACTTGTCGTTTCAGCTAGGCAGTGGCGAGTTCATAGACTTTTGAACTCTTTAAAAAGGAAAAGCAGCAGAAATTTAATCAGAGAAATTTCTATCATTTTCGAATGATCGGAGTATAGTGCACATGGTTTTCAAACATGTGTTATTTATGAAATATATAGTTCAAGTCTATTCTTAGTTTTCTTTCGATTCCTTTCGTTATATTACATCTGTAGTTACTTCTTCTTTATCTTCCATTAAATAGCCTCAGTTTTTATATCATAATAATTGATGGTTTATTGATATTAAACGATCGGTATATTGCTGATTGTTATCATATATTTTCATCTGGGCGTTTGCGACTCACGATTTTGTGTTCTCTCGTTTTTATACGGTAGGGCGCTAGTTAGAGTTGAGTTTATAAACAGTCTGTAGACGAAAATATATTTAAATTATGAGTTATTATGATGTTCGATGAAGGAAAAATAAATGAGTAAAAAACGCGTAAAACATCATAATAAAAAAAGCGGTTATGAAACCAAGTTTGAACAAATGGTTAAAGAATACCATGAAGCTAAAGCGCTATTAGAATCCATGTCCAAGGGAAGTGAAGAATATAGCCAGCAAGAAAAACACTGTAATGCATTGTTTGCTTCTGCAGAGCGCTTTTTTAAACAAAATCAATAAGCTTTCTTGCATCTTTGAAGTCATGATTGGCGGATGTGCCGACAATCCTGTGACGTATTTGCAGCAAGCGATAAAAAAACGAACCCGATGGTTCGTTTTTTATACGCTCTATTTAAGGATTATTTCGAACGTATCAATATCAGCATTGGCATCATGATAACGAACATGACCCCCACGAGCTGGAAGGTATGAATGAACGCCACCATTTGTGATTGTTGATGCAGCATGGTCTGATACTGCTCAAGCGCCGCGGGATCGGTAATAGAGAGCCCTTGCTGCGCCGCCCAATCATGCAGTACCGGATTATAAGGATTGATGCCTTCTCCCAACGCATGCCATTGCTGTTGACTGTCGCGATATTGAAAAGTGGTCGCGATGGAGATACCAAACGAGCTGCCAATGGTGCGAAACAAATTATAGATACTGGCGCCCGCGACCGATTGCTCTTTGGGTAGTGTCAGATACGCCAATGTGGATAGGGTAGAGAAGGTTAATCCCAAACCCATGCCTTGAATCATGCTGGGCATCACGATCCAGAAAGTATCGATTTCCAACGAGTACAAGGTCATCAAGTAGCTGCCAATACCGATGCAAGTTAAGCCGAAGATGATCTTCAATCTAGGATCAAATTGCGGATTGAGTTTGATCACTAGAATTAACATGGCTGCTGACGCCAACCCTCGCGGAGCCATCAACATGCCCGTAGTCGAAACGGGATAGTGCAACAGACTCTCCAACAGCATGGGTTGCTGTGTGGTCAAGCCGAACATCGCCATCGAGACAACTGCAATCATCAACGAGGAGACCATAAGGTTTTTGTCTTTCAGCAACCACAGTGGCGCAATCGGACTTTTGGTTTTCCAACTGCGATAGACCCACATAATCAAGCCGATAACGGCAAGTAACGCCGCGGTTTGAATCATGCGTGAGTTAAACCAATCTTCGTCGTTGCCTTTATCCAGCACAAATTGAAGCGCGCCAACGCCGAGCGCCATATAGCCGATGATCCACCAATCGAAATTCGGCTTTGTTTTGTTGCTGATATGAATGTAGCGATAAATCAGCGTCGCACATACCAGCCCAAAGGGTAGGTTGACGTAGAAAATCCAACGCCAGTTGATGTTATCGGTAATGATTCCGCCTACGACTGGCCCGAGAATCGGCCCCAACAAAATACCGATGGAGAAAATCGCCATCGCTTTGCCTTTTTGCTCCGAAGGGTAGATCTGCACCAGCATCGATTGTGCGAGTGGGATGACCGATGCACCAAACGCACCTTGAATGATGCGAAATAGCACCATTTCTTCGAGTGAGGTGGCTTGGCCACATAGGGCACTCGCAATCACAAAGCCAATCACCGCCACCAGCATCACTTTGCGCTCACCAAATCGAGAGACCCAGAAACTGGTCATCGGGATGAAGATCGCCTCCGCCATACTGTAGCCTGTCAGCACCCAAGTGATTTGGTCTGCGGTTGCGCCCAGCGCACCCATCATATGTGAAAGGGAGACGTTGGCCACGGTCATGTCAATCAGCACCATGATGGCAGATAGCATCACGGCGACGGTGGCAATTCCCCGTTTGTCTGCTGTTATTTGATTATTCATCGCTCAGCACTCAAAGTGGGTGACTTTGCAAATCAACCGTTACTTCAGTACTGGCTCCCACGCGTAATTGAGGGGCGTCTTTTGGCACGTCAAGCGCCAAACGAACAGGGAAGCGCTGCTTGATTTTGACCCAGTTACCCGTTGCGTTTTCAGGTGGCATCAAAGAGAAAGAAGTCCCGCTGGCTGGAGAAAGTTCTTCGACCGTTGCTTTCCAAACCCGATCTGGATACATGTCGATCACCACTTCTGCCTCCATGCCGGGTTTAATATGGGTAAGGTCCGTTTCTTTGAAGTTGGCGCGTACCCAATAGCTGTCTTTGATGATCACCGGAAACAGCGTTTGTCCCACTGCCACCACAGAACCCACATGCGTGTTGATTTCGCCAGCGATCCCATCCACAGGCGAGGTGATGTCGGTATAGCTCAGGTTTAACTCGGCTTGAGCCAATTGAGCGGCCGCTTGCTGAACCACTGCGGCTTCAGCCCCTTCTTCACCACGGTTCGCAATTGCTTTTTCGACCGATGCCCGCGCTTGTTCTAGGCTGGCTTGAGCATTAGCCAGTTTGTTCTTAGCGGTATCGAGATCTTGAGCAGAAGCCAATTTACGCGTCACGAGAGAATCAATACGTTTGTATTCCAACTGAGCTTCCGTCAAGTTGGAGCGCGCTGCGTCTAATCCTGCGACTGCTTCCGTCACTTGTTTGTCCGCCACATCGTGTTGCTGAACGGCTAACTGATACGCTGCTTTAGCCTGTTTGACGGCCAATAAGTATGGGCGGGCGTCAATTTTCAGCAGTAAATCGCCTTTATTCACGGCTTGGAAATCTTTCGCTTCCACAGCAACCACTTGGCCTTGTACTTGAGGAGCAACCGAGAGGATCTTCGCTCTAACGTAAGCATCTTCGGTGCTTGGATGGCTATCGGAATATTGCCAAGAAAGATACATCGCGCCAAAGGCAATGGCGCAAGCAGCAAGAAAAAGGGTTTTGGTCAATTTGGATTTTGATTTGCTTTTGTTCGCGATAGTGTCGCTCATTATATTGTCCAAGTGGTAAATTTTGTGATCAGTGTAGGATTTTCCCACTCTCGAACAACCGAATGATCTGCAAGGTTAAGATCCAATTTTGAATGTTGCTAATGTGTTTGAAAGATGCGCAAGAAAAGTAAGCAATCGCAGTGATTAATGGTGACCCAAAGCATTACTGTTCGTGATAGGTAAAAGTGAGAGGACGTATTTTAACTGATTGAAATAAAGGCGAATATGAGTATCCGCCATACTAATTCAAGATTGATACTGATGCTACCAGCAGATCAACTCGCCGAACTTCTTATCGAGCTCCAGTTCGGTTAGGCGACAATAAAAGGTACTGCCCGGGCGATCTTCGTGGTGTCGGCAAGTACGGCAAATACCAAAGCTTTGTGTTTCATTTTTGGCCTGCATCTGAGCCAGCATTTTCTTCAAATAACCGACGCTGTCCGGAGAGGCAGCTTCCAATTCACTAAGTGGCTCCAAGTAACGCGCTGGCGGTGTCAGCTTTTCGATTAAGCGCTTTCCGACAAGCGCAGGGTGGTTGATGTGAATGCAACACTTAATCTCATCACCATATGATTTGAAAAAAAGCATTAATCGAATCATAATGTGATTCGAATATGTAGGGTTTTCGAATCAAGGAGCCGTTATGTGGATCTGGCAACAGGCGTCATGGCCTGAATTTGAGTGGGACAGAAGTGTGATTGAGCCGCTTGTGAGAACCACACGCCTAAATCAAGGTATCTTGTTAGGGAAAATGCTCTGTCAGCCACTTGATCAAACCCAAAATATGCTGGATACCTTGCTCGCCAACATTGTGCACTCTAGCGCGATAGAAGGGGAAAAACTCAACGCCTTTTCTGTGCGCTCTTCACTTGCGAACAAATTGGGCATCAGTGAAGAGAATCCGTTCCCGACAACGAAACAGACCGATGGTCTGGCAGAGATCATGCTCGATGCGGTCGATAACCTCGAAGTTCCACTCACTTTAGAACGCGTCTTGCATTGGCATGCCTTGTTATTCCCCCAAGGATACACGCTGTTCAATCCTGTTATTGGTGGGCAGTTAAGAAGCGAAACGCCCATGCAAGTGGTATCTGGACGGATAGACAAACCCGTTGTCCATTTTGAAGCACCGGGTAGAGCGTGCTTAGACGCAGAACTGAACACGTTTATACAGTGGTTTAACGATTCAAAGAGGGATACCTCACTCGATCCTCTATTAAGAGCCGCCATCACCCACCTTTGGTTTGTCACACTACACCCATTGGATGATGGCAATGGCCGCATTACTCGAGTGCTGACCGATCTCGCACTGGCACAAGCGGAGCACCAATCCGTGCGCTTTTACGCCATGTCGGTAGCGATTCTTGCTAACCGAAAAAGCTATTACGAGATCTTAGAGCAAACGCAGAAAGGGGATTTGGACATCACCGCGTGGTTACGTTGGTTTTTAGACACGCTGAATGAAACCTTTGATGTTGCGTTAAAAGAGATTGAACAAACGGTATTTAAAACCAATTACTGGCGACACATCGACCAAACACGGTTGTTGAGTGAACAAACCAAAGTGCTTAATCGAATGCTCGATGGTGATTTCCCTGAGGGGATCAACACATCGCAATACCACAAGGTTGCGAAAGTGAGTAAACCCACCGCCACAAGGCATTTGGCCGCGCTTGTTGAGCTTGGCTGCCTGATTAAATCTGACGCTGGTGGCCGGAGCACACGTTATCATTTGCCAAAGATTGGCGACCAAACGGCGTGATTCACGAAGAGATCGACCATAGCCGAAAAATCGTTCACACAGGGGTTGGCTTGAACTGAATGTTTCTTGCATCGGTTTAAGCTTCTCAAGCAAAAAGTCCAAAAACACACGCAGGTGAGGTTTGGGGTATTGCGTGTTTTTGTAGATAGCGAAGATCTCACCACTGCCTAGCTCACCGTGCGTTGCCGTCCAGGACGGCAGTAATTCCACTAACTGCCCACTTTCCAGATAGGGTTTGAGCATCCACTTCGACAACAGAAGTACGCCAGTACCTTGCAGCGCTGCACATAAAAGAGGAGAGCCGCCTTTTGAAATCAAATTGCCAGCGACCATGACTTTTCTAGTGATCGATTTTTGGCGGAAGTACCAATAATTCCGCTGCCGTTCGTGACTTATCAATAGACAATTGTGCTGCTGTAAATCTTCTGGTTGTGTTATGGGGGAGTGCGTATTTATATATGCAGGCGAAGCAACCAACGCGGTGTAATTGGTTAGCAAGTGCCGAGCTTTCAGTCGGCTGTCTTGTGGGGTGCCAATACGGATCGCCATATCGACATTGTCGCTGTTTAAATCCACAAGTTTGTTATCCAGCTCAAGTTCAATTTGTATCTTGGGGTAGCGCTCGAGGAACTCTGGAATTAATGGAGTGAGGCATAAATTGCCGAAGCTTTCGAATACCGAGATTCTCAGTATTCCTTCAGGCACACCATGATTTCCTCTCATTTCCGCCAATAAGTTATCGCTGTCGCGCAGGATCTTGCTCGATTGCTGATAAAAATATTGCCCTTCCTCGGTCAAAATCAACTGACGCGTGCTGCGTTTAAACAGTGTCGTTTTGATTCTGTTTTCGAGGCTATCAATATTTCTTGCCACCGACGAGGGGGCCATATTTAGCGATCTTCCTGCCTGAGAAAAACTGCCAGACTCGACCACCTGATCAAACACTTTGAGTAACTCTAGCACGTGTTTACCTTTGCGTTTTATGCATAACTGATTGAGATTTTATACCCATTCCACCGAAATATCGAATTCTGCACAATAACCCCATCGCACTAAGGCGGTATTTATCACTGAAATAAGGATGGGAAAATGGCCAAACGTATCAATCTTGCTCAAGTACAACCTCAAGCGTTAACGGCAATGTTAGGAATAGAAAACTACCTTGCGGATACCGCATTATCTACTGAGCTTAAAGAGCTCATCAAAATTCGAGCGTCAATGATCAACGGGTGTGCTTACTGTATTCAGATGCACACCACCGAGGCTCTGAAAAACGGGATCGCTCAGCAAAAGCTGTTTGCATTGTCTGCATGGAAAGAGTCGCCACTGTTTGATGAGGCAGAGCGAGCAGTGCTTCACCTAACAGATGACATGACAAAAATTGCCGATGCTGGCGTATCAGATAGTGTCTATCAGACCTGCCTTGAGTTACTTGGAGAAGAGCGCTTAGCTCAAGCAATGATGCAGATCATCATGATCAACGCGTGGAATCGATTTGCGCTTGCCACCGCGATGATGCATGAATAACCCGTAAGTGCTTTATGGCCCAATGTATCAGCAACATTGGGCCGCTTTACCCTGTTACCTGCTGCTCTTATCTTGTACAAACCTACGAGCGATAAATCGAAAAACAACCTTTATTCTGTCGTGCTGCGCTCAATTTTAACGCCGAATAAAACCGTGTGTTTTCAGCGCTGATATACTCCTTGCAGGATGAAAAAGAATAGGTGAAAAGCATGTCCAAAACCGCGAAGCTGAATAACGAAGAAAAGTTAGTGAAAAAGGCCTTAGAGATAGGCGGTAAGATGGCCAAAATGCAGGGCTTCGATTTACCTCAATCACCTCAACCCGTGCGTGTAAAAGCTGTCTACCTATTCTTAGTGGATGCCAAACAAATCGCACCGTTACCCGACAGCAAGCTCGATGGCGCAAACATCAAGCACCGCCTAGCACTCTGGATTCACGCCGCGTTGCCGGATAACGATCCGCTGAAGTAACTCGTTACTAAAATCGCTGAGTATTGGCCATTTTTGGGGTCAATAGTAATAAACAGTGGTAATTGAAATTTGAGCACTTAGAATGCGCACACTAAAAGTGATAACTGATGTAGAGTGATTTTATGCTTCGTGATTACACCTTCGATTGTCTTGTCCCCATGCCTCGTCATGAACTGGAAGAGTTCAGCGTGCGCATGATCAGTAAAATGGTACCTGAAGACGTGATGAGCGAACTGTTTACTTTTGATCAAGAAGAAGTGGATAGTGAAGACCGCATGTTGTCGGCGCGTCTTGATGCCATGTTGCGTATGACGGCAATCGCACTGAGTGAAATTCAGCAAGCGTTTGATGATTCAGAAAACGCCAAACAAAACAGTGAGCGTATGACTCGCCTTGTGCTTTGGCATTTCTACGCCATCTCATTTCGTTTGGAAGAAGCGATCACGCTTGAAGCGCACTGCGCACAAGTCGAAAAACTGCTCGAAAACACACCCAATGATGTGTTTGCTTGGGTGAAAACACTGACCGATCTGCTGCACACGTATGCGGAAATCAACGCCAAAGAGAACCCTGAAGCGTAATAATGATTCGGTGTTAATTGGGTATAAAACAAAAGGCGAGCCATTGGGTTCGCCTTTTGTTTTTTCGGCTTTGTTGTTTCCGTGAATCAGTCTGTTATTTGTGAATTAACGCATTGATTTGAAATTGTGTTGTGAATGAAAAGTCGGCACCATGGCAACCTTGTGTTGGGCGTGAAAAAGGGAGAAAACATGAACGCAGCGATCACGATAAGTTTGGCGCAAATTCCAGTGGTAAGAGGGGATATCCCAAGCAACCTTGCACAGCACATTTATATGATTGAACGTTCTGCAGAGCACGATGCCGATGTGGTGGTGTTTCCAGAACTTTCCCTGACTGGCTATGAGCTCGATTTAGCGAACGAGTTGGCGCTGTTGCCTGAGGCGGAAAGCATTCAGTCGTTGTCTCAAGCGAGCGTTGAACATCACGTCATCGTGATTGCCGGTTGCCCATTACGCCATGATGACGCTGCAAAGCCGACAATCGGTGCGGTGATCTGCATTCCAGATGGCAGGGTGGAATATTATGACAAGCAATATTTGCACGAAGGTGAGGCGCAGTTTTGCTCGTCAGGCTCGTCGGATTACGTTTTTAACGTCAAAGAGCAGCAAATCGCCTTGGCAATTTGTGCGGATTTTACTCATGCAGAACACGCCCAAAGAGCAAAAGCACTGGGTGCTGGCCTTTACCTCGTCAGTGCGCTGATCTCTGAAAATGGCTATGAGACGGATGCCAAAATCCTCTCTGACATTGCTTCAGAGCACGCTTTTCCTGTCTTATTGAGCAACCATATTTCACCGACGGGCGGCTGGGTAACTTGTGGCAAAAGTTCTATCTGGAATGCCCAAGGAAAGCGCCTGACAGAAGCCGATTCAAAAGAAGCGGGCCTTATTTTATGCACCATTTCCGGTGGTGATATTACCGTTAGAAACGCCTAAAGAGCGATACCGACATGTCGATAACGGGTGGTAAACAGAAGGGAACTCGATACCGTTTGAGCAATCGCAAACGGACAGCAGCAACGAAAATGCACTAAAACATCGAGCCACATCGCCTGTCGTCACTCTCGTGCACGCGGGAATCCATTCATCGGTGCCCACCGTATGCTGCGTTTGCAAGTGCACCTCCCGCAATAGCACAAATCGACAGCAAGATGTCAACGCAGCGGTAATACAGACCTGTGGCACTTGTTGTACGATGGTTCCCAGCATTCGCGAGGATGACGAGCGAAGTTAGGAGCGAAATGTTAATGGTACCGAGGAATCATCAATGCAAAGCAATGTGGCAACGTTTAAGACGGGTTCGATCATTTGTGGATTACATTTCGCTGCTTCCGTTCGGTGGTCATGGGCAACAAAAGTGCAGCATAATTAGGATCAGCGATATCGCTTCAGATTGACACTTAATACCTCTCACAACGCAACAAGGGAAATCACATGCAGGAGCAAGACAGAGGGCTCGATAAACGGGGCTTTATTCTCAATGCCTATTCGCCAACACACATCCAGCCTGAATTCAAAACGGTTGTCGATGCGGTGGTGGCAGAATTGTTGTCTCGGCTTCCGGATCAAATTGATGGCATCTATCTTTATGGCAGTGTCGCGAGGGGTAATGCCGTAGCGGGACACTCCGATCTCGATATATCCATCGTGCTAAAAACGCCCATCAGCCAAACCCAACGCGCGATCTTCCAAACGATTTCGGCGGCCATTGCCAAAGCGTATCCACAAGTGAGTAAACTTGATATCGATCCTGGATACCTAAATGACATCCTCACGCTACAAGAAAAGTATCACTGGCAATTTTGGTTAAAGCATTACTGTTGCTGCATTTGGGGGAACGATTTGTCGGTTCAGTTTCAACCCTACAAACCCAGCCTAGAGATTGCGCTCGCGTTAAATGGCGACTTACCGCATTTTTTACAACAAATGGCCCCAAATTTTGCGGATATGAGCGAAGCAAACATCGCAAAAGTGCTCGGTAAGAAATTGGTGCGTGCCGCGTATTACTTTGTGGCGGAGAACGACGGAAGCTGGTACACCGACTTATCGCTGTGCATACGAGTGGTGAAAGAATATTATCCAAATCAAAGTGACGATCTAGAATTGGCCTATCAATTTGCGTTGGGGAATCTGACTTCAAAAAGTGACGCATTCGCGCTCTATCGTCGTCTTAGCAAAGCCATTATGCCTTGCCAATAAAACAAAAAGCCCACGAGCTACCGCGGGCTAAACAATGTGTTTTAATAACAATGTTTTAATTCAGATGCTTAAACTGCAATGCGACCAAGCGCTGGTATAGCTCGCAGCTTTGCATCAAGGCGTGATGATTGCCGATATCGACCAACTCGCCATTGTCCAGCACGGCGATTTTATCGGCGTGTTGAATGGTGGAAAGGCGATGCGCGATGATCAACGTTGTGCGGCCTTTCATTAACGCTTCAAGTGCTTGCTGAACGTGGTGTTCGCTTTCGCTGTCCAGTGCGCTGGTGGCTTCATCCAACAAGAGAATTTTGGGATCTTTTAAAATCGCGCGAGCAATGGCAATGCGCTGTTTTTGCCCGCCAGAGAGCCTGACCCCGCGCTCACCCAAAAAGCTGTGATAACCTTCTGGCAGCTTTTCAATAAATTCGTGCGCGTGCGCTTT
Organism: Vibrio sp. CCUG 15886; assembly: GCF_028570825.1. Lineage (NCBI taxonomy): Bacteria > Pseudomonadati > Pseudomonadota > Gammaproteobacteria > Vibrionales > Vibrionaceae > Vibrio > Vibrio sp. CCUG 15886. The sequence continues at coordinate 326,374 of NZ_JAQQBT010000001.1, forward strand.
TTTTGCCGCCTCAATCACTTGCTCGTCAGTCGCGTCTGGGTTGCCGTAGCGAATGTTATGGAACACATCGTGACTAAATAACGCAGGTTGCTGCGGCACGAGCGCCATTTGTTGGCGTAGCTCGTTAGGGTCAAACTGGCGAATATCGATACCACCCAACAGCACTTGCCCTTGTTGTGGGTCGTAAAAGCGTTGCAGTAGTTCAAATAACGTGGTTTTTCCTGCGCCCGATGGGCCGACTAAGGCCAGCACTTTGCCTTGTTCCGCGTTGAGATTTAAGCCTTTGATCGCAGGCTGATTGGGGCGAGAAGGGTAGTTGAAGTTCACCGAATCGAAGCTTACTTCGGCAGGGATGTCTGCGGGGATAGATAGATGATGGCTAGGCGCTTTAATGTCGCTTTCCACTTGCAGGATTTCAATCAGCCTTTCGGTTGCGCCCGCCGCTCTTTGCAGCTCGCCAAGCACTTCAGAAATGGTGGCGGTGGAAGAGGCGACCATAATGGCATAAAAGACAAAAGCGCCGAGATCGCCTGCCGACATCTTTCCGTGGATCACATCACTACCACCAACCCAAAGCATGCCTGCAATGGCACTAAAGACAATCACAATCACGCCAGAGATTAAAATCGCCCGCTGTTTTACACGCTGTCTGCCGATTTCGTACGCCTTTTCAACTTCAACCGCGAAGGCGGCTTTTTCATGTTGCTCAGAACTAAAGCTTTGTACGGTTTTAATGTGTTCTATCGCTTCTCCGGCGTAGCTGCCCACATCGGCCATTGAATCTTGGCTTTGGCGAGAGAGGGCACGCACGCGTCGGCCATAAAACAAAATCGGCACCAACACAAATGGCACGGAAGCCAGCACAATCAGCGTGAGTTTAAAGTTGGTGGCAAACAACATGATGATCGCCCCCACACACATTAGCGCGCTGCGCATCGCCATGGAAAACGACGAGCCAATAATGCTTTGCAGCAAGGTGGTGTCTGTGGTGAGGCGCGACATAATATCGCCGCTGCTGTTAGTCTCGAAGTAGCTCGGGTGCAAGGTTATCACATGGTTAAACACCGCAAGGCGAATGTCGGCGCTGACACGCTCCCCAACCGATGAGACCAAATAAAAGCGAAAGAAAGTGCCAATCGCAATGCACAGAGTCACGCCAACAATAAATTGAATTGCATTGGTGAGCTCATGCAACGATTGCTGGGCAAACCCTTGGTCGATAAGCATACGCACCCCATACCCAACAGAAAGGGTAAGGCTCGCCGTGGCGACAAGCGCCACCAAAGCGGCAGCAACCCGCCATCTATAAGGTGAAACAAAGGTACTGAGTTTAAGAAGAATGCCGAGGTTTTTATTGTTTTTGCTGCTCATGAATGACTCACAAAGCTATTGGGTACTTGGCATAGTAAGCGAGTTTGGGAAGAGAGGCTAGGGAAGGGGCGCTTAGTCTGGCGAATTCGTACTCGTCTTTAAATCGAAGCTGCATTAAGTATCTCTGAGAGTACCGACTCGTGAAATAGGTCATTCTTTTTAATTATTAAAGGTGAGTTAAAATGAACTGCATCAAAATTAAGTTAAAAACAGTTAGTTAGATTCAATGTTTGTATCTCATCATGCCGTTTTTTTTCATAGCACTATGCCGTATCTATTCCTTGAATGTGCACGGTCAGCTATACTGCGGTTATTGTACGTAAGGAGGTTCAAATGACAGCAGTAGACCGCATTTGTCAAAAGATAAAGCGTTCAAGACGTTATGTATTTGAACGCAAAGACTTTGACGGATTTGCAAGTTACGACCAAATAGGTCGGGCATTGAGGCAGCTTGTACAGCAAGGGGAGCTAATGAAGCTTGGCTATGGTTTGTATACCAAAGCAAGAATCAATAGCCTCACTGGTAAGCCTATGCCTACCAAGCCAGGTGGCACCGATGCTCTTGTGCGTGAAATTCTTAAAATGAAAGGCGTTGATTTTGAAATGGATAGTCTATCGCAACAAAGTCTTTCAGGTGCGAGTACCCAAATTCCATCCTCTGTTCACTATTCATGGAACCCAAAACAGTTTAATCGCAAACTGGTGGTTGGTAGCCGTGTGTTGAACTTGCCAAGTTAGTATGAACGCACTAAAACAACAATTTCTTGAGGTTTCCGACGCGCTTGAGCTCGGAAACCCTGCCATCATTGAAAAAGATTTCTGGGTCGTTGCCTTACTTGCCGAGCTAGCAAAAGTTTCTCCTGAATATCATCAAATGGTCTTTTCCGGTGGCACGGCGTTGGCGAAATCAAACGTTAAAATTCTACGAATGTCGGAAGATGTGGATATAAAACTCATCCCCAACCAAGCGTTTGATGAACTGAGTCGTGCAAAAAAGAAAGCCGTTAGAAAGGCATGGGTTAACGAGATTGAACAGGCGATCACTCATTCAGAACGATTTACCGTTGAAACGCGATCTGTGCGAGATGAGTACCGTTACGTTGAATTTGAACTCAGATATCCGCAACAGTTTAGTCAAGTTCCCTGTCTTCGTCCCATCATTAAGTTAGAGTTAATCGAAACCATTCCATTACTGGACGTGGAGTCGCGCAGCATTCAATCACTGGTTGCAGAGTTGTACCAACAACCGCACGAAGTGAGTTCATTTGATTGCGTCTCTGTCTATGCCACGTTGGTTGAAAAAATCATTTCGATGCTGCGCCGTACCATGTCGGTAAAACGCAATACGGAGCGAAGCGATGATGTTGCTCTAGTTCGCCATATCTACGATGTGCATTGCATAACAAAGCTCACAATGTCTGAACTCAACTCGATTGACGGCCTATTCAAAGCGGTCTTGGAAGAAGATATTGCCCGCTTTGGCAATCAACATGCAGAGTTTGTTGCCAACCCTAAACAAGAGCTACAACTTGGCCTCAAAGAGCTTGAGGAAAATCCCATTTTCCGCCAACGTTTTCAGGACTTTGTCACACCAATGGTGTTTAACACTGAGCCCCATGATTTTGATACCTGCTTTGCCTCATTCAAGCGAATTGCCGCGTCGCTAATTGAAAAAATCTAACACTATTTGAGATAACTAAGCGCCTTATTTATAAAAGAAGTTGATCCTATCATTTAGCAAGAACAAATTAACAAAGCCGTCTGATCAGCTTTCTATCATTCTAGCTCCACAATCACATGACGAAGACAACCACAGCATTGGATGGGGTGACACCATTCGTAACCCTTAGCTACATTGTGGAGAAATGAGTCTGATGGGGTAACTTGGTTTTGCCCAAACTCGTGCTGGTCCTTTTGGAGTGGAGTTTGCATTGTATAGACCAAGTCATTCACAAAAATTATTTGAAACAATTAGTTAATAGCGGCATTTCGCTGCAAACCTAATCAGTCAAACGCTGATGAGATCTATATCAGATCACAATTTATGCGCTCTGTGGTATATTCATGCACCATGAAGTTAATAGCAATTTAGCTGTTAAACATAAGAGGTATTTATGGGTGTTTCTGTTAGGGTTCTTGAAGCAAATCATGGAGATTGCATTTTAGTCAGTCATGAGGATGCTTCGGGTACTGTTAATATTTTGATTGACGGAGGGACATCAACGACTTTTAAATATGGCTTGAGGCAGCGTTATGACGGAGCACTTTGCCAAGCGTTAGATGATCTCAAAAGTAAAGGGCAGCACATCGATCTTGCGGTACTGACTCATATTGATGACGACCATATTCATGGTTTGATAAAAGGCTTTGAAACACCTGGTTACCTTTGTGAACTCGTCAAATCAATTTGGTTTAACTCATCTCGCTTGATTACACAACATTTCGATGTCCCTGAGATTTCTGAGAATAATATTCTACTGGCCGACGACTCTCCTCAAACAAGTGTACGTCAGGGAAAAGAGCTTGAAACACTACTTTATGAAACTGGATGTAACCGAGCTCCTCTCATAATGGCAGGGCAAAAGCATGCTGTTGGTCCGTTCACATTGACAGTACTGTCTCCCGGGCGAGATCAGCTAGAGCGGTTATTGCATAAATGGCCTTCTGAAGTTGAGTCAGGTGCTACAGCAGGTCACAATAATGATTACCAGCTTTCTCTAGAAGAAATTTGGGCTGCGGACGAATTTGAGTCAGACTCATCCGTTTACAATGGCAGTTCAATCGCATTCTTGTTGGAAGTCGATAAAACAAAAATGCTCTTTCTTGGAGATGCTCACGACCAAGTTATAGTGGAGAATCTCAAAGAATTAGGCTTTAGTGAGACAAATAAGCTTCACCTTGACCTTGTGAAAGTTTCACATCACGGTAGTCAATACAATACTAGTTCTGAGTTTCTTTCCTTACTTCAGTCACCTCGTTACGTAATTTCGACCAATGGCTCGAGGCATGGTCTGCCAAACAAAAGAACCATCGCTAGGATTATTAAGGAAACAAATGGTCAGATTTGTTTCAATTACAGCGATGTGATCAAGCCACTGCTCTTAGACCATGAAGTAGAAGGCTATGCCTCTCGTCTAGAGGCGTTGGGTGAGGAGATCCAACTATAATATGACAGTATCTGAAATCATGCAGTCATACTGTGTCAAAGTGAATGGTGGTAGTGGCGTATTAGTAAATGCAATGACACGAGATTATTCTTATGTACTGACTGCTGCTCATGTAATTCCAGAAAAACAGGGTGATATCGTTGTCCATGATTACCAAGATGAACCGCTTGGAGTTTTATCTGTACTCATCCCTCAAGAGTGGAGAGAGTCAAAGTCCGAGCGTTATGATTTTGCAATTTTAAAAGTAGATTATCAGGAAAGATTGTCACAAAAATGCCTTTCTGCTTCAGACTTGAGTGACCGTGCCCCACTTACCCTTGTCGGGTTCCCAGAAACAGAGAGAAACTCCGCGGATCCTATTAAAGAATATACTGGGCATAAGATTAGTGTGGCTAATGAACTTGTTATTATGTCTCTTGACGGTGGACCTGGAACAACAACGATCAGAGGAATGTCTGGTGGTGGCGTTTATCATGTTCAAGGTGATAAACCATTGCTCATCGGTGTTGAATTTCAAATGGATGGTACTGGTCGTGAGCAACAGTATGGTCGTTCTCAGTGCCACAGTCTTGCAAAGTTCGAAGAATTAACCACTGCGTATTCAAGTGCACCAATGATCCCTGCCTATTTGGAGTGCTTTTCAAATATGCGGGACAGGATATTCTCGTTTAATGTTATTGATCCAAATAACGTATCTAAACTTAAACTAGAACTTGAAGGAGCAGCCGATTATTTAATCAAAAATGGTTTACTTCCACCTTATAAAGTAATGGAACAATATCATTCTGACCTCTTAGTCGATCCTACAATGCTTGGGGAACTTAAAACTTATGAATTGTGGGTGGCATATTTGGAGTTCTTAGTCATTTGTGTATTGATTGACCAATCAGGGAGTGCAGATGATGACTATCTGAGAGGTTTAGAGCGGAAGCGTCGGTTAGTATATACAAGCAATGGTACTAACTGGGTCAGTCGCTTGGAAGACTTACTCAAAACCGCTCGCAGGCTTTTAGATAAAGATGGGACTTTGATCGTTGCTTCTCCTGAACCAGCAGCAAGAGTATTGCCCCCAACATTTCGACTAGAAAAGGTTATAAGCGACATCTCGGTTGTGCCAAATCAAGGTCCATTCCCTGTTATTGATTCAACTGAAAGTGCGATCTTTACGAGCTTCAAATTGACCCACTTAGAAGGTCTTCGCAATAAGTGCGTAGTAGATATTGAAGATGAATATCCAAACTTACAAGCAGGTAAGTCGCAATCGGATTTGTTGAGAGAAAAGCTAAGTGAAATTATTAATTAAAGAAATTGACCTAGGATTTTTATCTGACCAATATGAAAACATTCAGTTTTATATGCTTTGTTCTGATGATCGTCTTTCTTTTATATCTTGTATTGTATGCGTATGTGATACAGCATATGACATCATAGAAAATTGGCGATCTATCCAAAATATGGTGGCCGTCTATCATCAACACTCAGGTGGCTTTGATGCCTGGAACATGTATTTGGCGTTTGTTTCTGTTGAAAGCATTCCCGTATGGGAAAAATATGAAATCGAAAATAACAAGTTTTCTGCGCGTAAAATAGTACTGGATGATTTTCAAGAAATTCCAGACATTGAACAGTTAATTATTGAGCTAGAGAAACAGTTATTGGGTTCAGATCTAACACTCGAAAGTCGATCATTCCAGCTAGAAGAAGATTTACCGTATCTAGAAAACTACTATCGTGGCGCTCCTTTAGATTCTAAAAGCGAGTCTAGAGATAAGCGAGCATTAATGATCGATAAAATAGTTGAAAGTTTGAACAGTAATGAAAATTAAAAAAGTTGAGATTGAGGCGTTTCGAGCCTACCAGTTAAAGTCAGATGGAACTTTTGATTTTACAAATGATGGAGAAGAGCCTGCTAACTTTGTTGCGCTCTATGCTCCAAATGGCTTTGGGAAAAGCTCTTTTTATGATGCAGTAGAGTGGGCTGTTACCAATCATTTAGAAAGGCTTGGTGGAGAATATAATAAAGCAAATAATCTAAGCGCAGCTAAGTCTACCAAAAGCCAAAATGAAGGGCTAAAGATTCTACGAAACAAGTATGTAGATGAAAGTGTAGATACCAAAGTAGTAGTAACTACAAGTGGTCAGAACGTCTTTGAGCGTAAGCTTTCTAAGATTCGTAAGAATCAGATGGATTTGCGTATAGGAAATGACGAAAAACGAGAAAATGATTTCTTTCGACGTGTAATTCTTAGCCAAGACGAAATTGATAGATTTCTTCGGGAAGCAAAGCCACAGGAGCGCTACTCCAAGTTCATGGAAAGCTTTGGTGGCGATATTGAGACTGCTCGCAAGGAGTTGTCTGCACTCATAAATGATAATAAATCTGAGCTAAGTGCCCTCAATAAGAAACGTAAATCTTTGCTAGAGGAATTGAAGCAACCAATTGATCTTTCTATATTTGAGCAGTTTAATTCAGTTGCGACTGAACTCAACTCTATGGGTGAAAGCATTGTATTACCTGATGAGAGTCTTTCACTTCAGACCGTTCATACACTTGATGCCAACCTTGTTTCGCGACAGCATGAACTGAACACATCAATCCATGCCAATAGTAAAATGCTTGAAGTATTGTCAGAAAGGTTAAACAAAATACCCGAAATAGAGCTTCATGCGGGCTATGAAATAGAGCAAAAAACTAAACTTGCCCGGCTTTTGAAAGGTGTTACTGACGCTGACAAGTATAAAGGTTTATTAGACTCGTACGAGAAATGTGTAGAGGAGCAGAAACAGGCGAATGTGCGTCTAAATCGTCTGATTGAAATAGCTGAGAGTGCTGAGTGTTTTTTACAAACCGAATTGCGTCTTAAAGAGATAACTAAAACTAAAAGCGCTTTGACTGAAGAATGCTCCAGACTAAATGCTGAATTAGCTGGCTTTCAGAAGAGCCTAACAGAGTTAAATAACGAGCTTAAGATAGATGACGACAGAGTTTCCCAGCTTAGAAGCTCGTTGGATAACTCTGGTCCAGTTTATGCGGAGCTATCGAATAATCGAAAACGGATCGATGTTTTAAATCAGCAAATCACCGATAAAAATAATGAAATCCAGGTAGATAAGGCCCAGCAAGATAAATTGAGTCGTGAACTGAGCGAATTATCAGCTTTAAAGATTACATCTAGTTTTTTATTAGCTGGAAGTATGGGAGTCATGGCTTTTGAAAAAGAAAAAATAGAACAGCTTGGAAGATGTTACGCGGCTCTTGATTTGCTCGAAGTACATAACCAGACCTTGCATGCTACTCAGAAGGCCTTAACAGAACAGATGGAATTACATGAAAGGTTGATTTCCATAGGCTTGGATTATCTTAGTGTTGAGCCTTCTCATATTTGCCCTTTATGTACAACTCCTCATTCATCTCCAGGGGAACTTATAGATAAAGTTAAGAGCCAAAATCTGCTGTCTGAACTGAGTCAAGAAAACTCTAAAAAAATCTCACAGTCTTCAATTCGGGAGAAAGAACTTAGAGGTGAAATTCAAGAAATTACGCAGCAAGCGGTTGAATCACAGGCTCAGCAACTCACAGGCTTTCGCAATAAGTTATATGAAATTGAAGTTAAACTTGCTAAAGCTGAGCAAGATAAGAATACCTTTGAAGGTGAGAGCAAGAACTTAGAGCATAGAAATGCTGAACTAGACAGATCAGTTTGGGGGCTTTCGAATCAAGAGCTTGTAACTAGAGTAGAGGCAGAGCTTTATCAATTATCCGTGAAGCGGCCTAATCTGACCCAACAACAAGAAAACTTAACTGCGCAAATTCAAGTAGCTAATGAGTCGCTTAAAGCCAAGCGCGTTGAGTACAGTAAGTTAGAGTCTGAGATGGAGACTAAAAGCAGTGCTCATGTTTATGTCTCAGTGTTGGCATATCTAAATGAAAATGCTATTGCTGCTCAAGAGATAAACAAGCACTGCGAAATGAAAAAAAATGAGCTTAATGCAGTTGTGCAAGGATATAGAACTTCATGTGAATCCCTAGTAAGTCAGTGCCATGACTTACAACAAGAGATGATTGCAGATGGAACATGGGTGGATTTTTCACATTTGAAGAAAGAGAAGGAAGCCTTAGAGGTAGCTCTTACCAGTTCTCAATCGGTAGTTAATGCGTTTTATGAGAGTTTATCCAACATTATTAGCATTCGCCCTGATGACACATTAGAGCAAGTAAAAGTGCTAATAACAACTAAGGCTGACGACTGTCAGATTCGTGCTCATGACCTAGAAAAGTTGTTAAGTGGTGTTAAGTTGCTAATGGAACTTATGACCTCATTCAAGCCTTACATAAAACACATATCTACTCAGAAAGAATTGGAGGCCTTAGAGGGGCAGATAGAACGGAGAAATCAAGTTGACGAGGCTTTAGTTGCAGAAAGGGCGGTCATAATAGAAAAGCTAGAAGTGCTCATTAATAACTTCTTCTTCGAAGATCTTATCAACGCTATTTACAAGAAAATAGACCCACATCCTACATTCAAAAAAGTAGAGTTCAAAGTTAGCTTTGAGACGGAAAAGCCAAGTTTAAACATTTTAGTAAGCGATGGGGCAGATGGAATGATATCCCCAATTCTCTATTTCAGTGCAGCCCAAACGAATATTCTGAGCTTGAGTGTATTCCTTGCGAATGCGCTCCACGCGACAGATGATGAAGGAAATCCTATTGATGTTATTCTGATCGATGATCCAATCCAATCAATGGATTCGATTAACGTCCTTTCGACGATAGACCTTTTACGTAGTATATGCTTGCAGTTTGACAAGCAGCTCATAATATCGACACATGATGAAAATTTCTTTGGTTTGCTCCAACGAAAAATTCCGACGGAGATTTTTGGTTCAAAGTTCCTTCAACTGAAAAAATTTGGCGTTGTTGTGCCGGTAGAGCCTATCTTCAATAGTTGATAGAATAATGGGCGAAGGCAGTATAGCGAACGCTTCGCATTATGCGTGACCTTCGATTTTTTCCTTGATTTTGATTGCGAGAGAAAAGGATATTTTCGAGAAAGCTAAATATGTTAGTGGAAAAAATTGAGACTGGGGCAGGTTCTTTGCCCTGCCTTCAGCTGGCCAATAGGCCTAAGCATCGATTTTGGCTGCGTCAGCAGCCAAATGCTCTCGCACGGCAAAGCCATTTACTCTATTTTGCCTCAACTAAAGTTATCCGAAGTAAACGGATTAGAACTCGGACTCTAACGGATTCCTGTCCAAAAACGAGTTAGCCAAGGCATTCACGGTACTAGGCAAAATTTCAGGACGAAATTTTAGGTTTTCGGCGTCGGGAACGCCTAAAACCGTGCCGGCCAGCACCAAAGGAAAAAAGCAATTTTCTGGTTACTCTTTGGCAAGACAAAGAGTAACTGGCTCGCTTGCATTGATCTCAAGATGGGTACTGATTTCCCAGCGAGACAAACTTGCTAAGATGCAAAGTGATCTACAACAAAAAGGCGAACCCATCGGTTCGCCTTTGCTATTTCAGTTACTACAAAATTACTCTTCGTAGTTCTCAATGCCTGGGCATGAGCATACTAGGTTACGGTCACCGTAGACGTTGTCTACACGGTTCACGGTTGGCCAGTATTTAGAACGCTTAGTCGCAGCAGATGGGAAGCACGCGATTTCACGTGGGTATGGGCGATCCCATTGCTCTTCCATTAGGTCTACTTGCGTGTGTGGCGCGTTAACCAAAGGGTTGTTTTCCAGTGGCCATTCACCGTTCTTCACTTTGGTCATCTCTTCGCGGATGGCGATCATCGCGTCACAGAAACGGTCTAGCTCTTCCAGATCTTCCGATTCCGTTGGCTCTACCATCAGTGTGCCTGCTACAGGGAACGACATGGTTGGCGCGTGGAAACCGTAGTCCATCAAACGTTTTGCAATGTCTTCTTCGCTGATGCCTGTTTCTTCTTTCAGCGGACGAATATCGATAATACATTCGTGCGCCACGCGGCCATTGGTGCCACGGTAAAGAACAGGGTAGTGCGGGCGCAGACGCTCCATCACGTAGTTCGCGTTCAAAATCGCCACTTTGGTTGCTTCTGTTAGGCCATCTGCGCCCATCATTGCAATGTAAGCCCAAGAGATTGGCAGAATTGATGCACTGCCGAGATCCGCTGCCGAAACTGCGAACTCTTTACCTTCTACACCGTTTTCGATGTGACCAGGTAGGAAAGGTGCTAGGTGCGATTTCACACCGATAGGACCCATACCCGGACCGCCACCACCGTGTGGGATACAGAAGGTTTTGTGTAGGTTAAGGTGCGAAACGTCTGAACCGATAAAGCCCGGAGACGTTAGGCCAACCTGCGCGTTCATGTTTGCGCCATCAAGGTAAACCTGACCACCAGCCGCGTGAACCATTTCGCACACTTCTTTCACTTGCTCTTCGTAAACGCCGTGCGTTGAAGGGTACGTGATCATGATGCTTGATAGATTTTCTTGGTGTTTTTCGATTTTCGCAGCAAGGTCGACAAGGTCGATGTTGCCGTTTTCATCACATTTCACCACCACCACTTTCATCGAAACCATTGCAGCCGTTGCTGGGTTGGTGCCGTGCGCGGAGCTTGGGATCAAACACACGTTGCGGTGACCTTCGCCACGGCTCTCGTGGTAACGCTGAATCGCGATAAGGCCAGCGTATTCGCCAGAAGCACCCGAGTTTGGTTGTAGTGAGAACGCATCGTAGCCAGTGATTTCACACAGCTTCGCTTTGAGATCTTCAGCCAGTGCAGTGTAACCCGCAGCTTGCTCAATTGGCGCAAATGGGTGAAGCGCACCAAATTCAGGCCAAGTCACCGGGATCATCTCTGCGGCGGCGTTGAGCTTCATCGTACAGCTGCCCAGTGGGATCATGCCGTGAGTAAGCGAGAAGTCTTTGTTTTCTAGCTGTTTTAGGTAACGCATCATCTGTGTTTCACTGTGGTGAGTGTTGAACACAGGGTGAGTTAGGAAACGGCTAGTACGACGACACGCTTCTGGAATTGCGGCAAACTCGTTGCCTGCGATGTCGGTTGAAAGTGCGTTTACGCTCTCTTTCACATCGAAAATTGCGAATAGTGCGTCGATGTCTGCCACGGTAGTGGTTTCGTCAAAGCTGATGCCGATTTGGCCGTCAAGCAGACGTAGGTTGATGTCTGCCGCTTGTGCTTTAGCGTAAAGCGCTTGAGTGTTGTCACCAGTGTTGATGGTGATGGTGTCGAAGAACGCGTTATGCGCAAGCTCGTAACCGGATTTGGTTAGGCCAGCAGCAAGAATGGCCGTCATGTGGTGAGTGCGGCGCGCGATGGTACGGATGCCTTCTTCACCGTGGTACACGGCAAAGAACGATGCCATGTTGGCAAGCAGTGCTTGCGCCGTACAGATGTTCGAGGTCGCTTTCTCGCGGCGGATATGCTGCTCACGTGTTTGCATTGCCATGCGCAGTGCTTGGTTGCCTTTGGCGTCGATAGAAACACCGATCACACGGCCTGGCATGGTGCGTTTGTGCTGTTCGCGCGTTGCCATGAAGGCTGCGTGTGGGCCACCGTAACCCATAGGTACGCCAAAGCGCTGTGCTGAGCCAATGACAACATCTGCGCCCATTTCACCGGCTGGCTTCACAAGTGCAGAAGCAAGGAGATCGGTAGCAACTGAAACCAGTGTTTTGTTGGCTTGCGCTTGCGCGATGACATCGGTGAGATCGCGTACTTCGCCCGTTGTGCTTGGGTATTGAAGTAGGGCACCGAAGGCTTCTGTTTGTGGGAGTGCATCAACATTGCCGATCACTACGTCAAAGCCGAAGTATTTTGCGCGAGTTTTGATCACTTCAATGGTTTGTGGGTGAACATCGTCTGCCACGAAGAAGACTTTGCTCTTGCTCTTACCAGCGCGCTGGCAAAGCGTCATCGCTTCTGCGGCTGCGGTGGCTTCATCGAGTAGAGAGGCGTTTGCGATGTCCATGCCCGTTAGGTCCATCACCATTTGTTGATAGTTCAACAATGATTCTAATCGACCTTGAGAAATTTCTGGTTGGTATGGCGTGTAAGCCGTGTACCAGCCTGGGTTTTCCAGTACGTTACGCAAAATAACGTTTGGCGTGAAGGTGTTGTAGTAACCTTGGCCAATGAAAGTGCGCTTAACTTGGTTTAAATCAGCGAACTTTTTGATCGATGCCAGCATGTCTGCTTCGCTTTGCGCTTCTGCCAGTTGCATTGGCTTTTCAAGGCGAATTTGTGCTGGAACGGTTTGTGCGATCAACGCATCTAGACTTTCTGCGTTAATGGTAGAAAGCATTTTTTGTTGATCGGCGTGGTTTGGTCCGTTGTGGCGACCAACGAACTCGTGTTGTGTGTTGAGGCTTTGAAGTAATTCAGTCATGGTCCTTTACCTTCAAGAGAGCTGAGAAAGCGTTAACGCTAAAAACACAGCCTTGAAAAAAAGCTGCCCACGGGAGGAGGCAGCTTTATATCAAAATTCCTTTATTAATCTTCTTCGATTGAGTTTAGGTACTCTTCTGCATCTTTCAGATTATCAAGCTCTGAAGGATCAGACAGTTTCACCTTAACAATCCAACCGCCTTCGTACGGTTCCTCGTTGATTAGCTCTGGGCTATCAGAAAGCTCTTCATTCACTTCAACGACTTCACCGGTTACTGGTGCGTAGATGTCTGACGCCGCTTTTACGGATTCAACCAGTGAAAAGCTTTCACCCGCTTCGATTTCCGCTTCAAGCTCAGGTAGCTCGACGAATACCACATCACCCAGCATTTCTTGAGCGTGCTCAGAGATACCGATAGTTACAGTGCCGTCACCGTTGTCGCGAACCCACTCGTGGCTTTCTGTAAACTTCAGTGTTTTGTCCATTGCATAATCTCCAAAATATCGTATTAGGATTTAAATTTGTGGTTACTGGTAAAGTGGGAAGCGTGAACAGAGTGCTTTTACTTCTTTACGCACGCGTTGTTCTACTTCTGCGTTGCCCTCTGGGTTTTCAACTAACCCGTCGAGAACGTCACCAATCCAGTGACCTATTAATTTGAATTCTTCTGCGCCAAAGCCTCGGCTTGTACCCGCTGGCGTGCCCAAACGAACACCCGATGTAATCATAGGTTTTTCTGTGTCGAATGGGATGCCATTTTTGTTACATGTGATCCCCGCACGCTCTAGTGCTTCTTCTGCTTTGTTACCTTTCAATCCCTTAGGACGAAGATCAACCAGCATTAGGTGCGTGTCCGTTCCGCCAGTCACAATGTCACAACCGCGAGTTTGCAACACTTCAGCAAGAACTTTTGCGTTATCGATCACCGAATCGATATAAGTTTTAAACTCAGGGCCGAGTGCTTCGCCAAACGCCACTGCTTTCGCTGCAATCACGTGCATCAGCGGGCCGCCTTGTAGGCCAGGGAATACCGCAGAGTTGATTTTCTTAATGATTTCTTCGTGATTGGTAAGGATCATGCCGCCGCGTGGGCCGCGTAGCGTTTTGTGTGTGGTGGTGGTCACCACGTGTGCATGAGGCAGTGGGCTAGGGTGTGCGCCTGTAGCGATCAAACCAGCGATGTGCGCCATATCAACCATTAAAATCGCGCCAACTTCGTCAGCGATTTCACGGAACTTGGCAAAATCAATCACGCGAGGAATCGCGCTACCACCAGCAATAATCATTTTTGGTTTGTGTTCTACCGCCAGTGCGCGAACATCATCGTAGTTGATTTCGAGCGTCTCTTTATCAACACCGTATTGAACGGCGTTAAACCATTTGCCCGAAAGAGCAGGGCGCGCACCGTGAGTTAAGTGGCCACCTGCATCGAGCGACATGCCCATAATGGTGTCGCCAGGTTGCAATAGCGCCAGTTTCACCGCGCCGTTGGCTTGAGCGCCAGAGTGCGGTTGAACGTTTGCGTATTCGCAATTAAAAAGTTTTTTCGCGCGTTCGATAGCGATGGCTTCCACGGTATCAACGTGTTCACAACCACCGTAGTAACGACGGCCTGGGTAACCTTCTGCGTATTTATTGGTGAGGCAGGTGCCTTGTGCTTGCATGACCGCTTTAGACACGATGTTCTCAGAAGCGATCAATTCGATTTGTTCATTTTGACGAGTAAATTCGGCTTGAATACCAGCAAAAACGGCATCATCCGTTGCAGACAAGTTAGTCGAGAAAAAGTTTTCCAAGCTGTGATTTTGGTAATGACTATTCATGGTAGATAACCTTTCAATCATCCGTCGAATCGGCGTCTTTGCTTTACGATCCGACCGTCCTTTATAACAACCGTTTGGCGCTGTTTTTGTGATTTGTTTTCACACACCAAACAGAGTGAATTCCGTCCCAAATGGGTTCAAAAGGCCGCTGAATAGCATCAAATCCATTGTCTATTTCAAGCGGAAAAAGCATCTCTTCATCTAACAAGTCGGTAACATACCCGTTGTTCAGTGAACAATCAACAAAAATTTCCTATAGGAAACAGAGATTCGGATTTTGTTAACAGGAGCACGCTTTATTTAACTTGGTGGACTTTTCTCCACTTTACGCTTCATGCACAATGTTTTGTAAACAGGAAGCGTATAAGAAACATGAGGGATTTATGTCGGAAGAATTGTATGACGAGTACCCGTCCCTGACATTAGCGAAAGAATCGCAAGAGCAAAATATCGAGCCATTGAAGCTTGGCCAACGCATTAAAGAAGTGCGCTCACGCCTTGGCATTACGCTTGAAGAAGCCAGCCAACGAACCGGTTTGGCGCGTTCAACACTGAGCAAAATCGAGAACGAACAGATTTCTCCTACCTTTCAAGCAATGCAGAAACTCGCGCACGGTTTGAAAATTGACATGCCACAACTCTTTGAACCTCCAAGGAAAAAGGTTGCTACTGGTCGTCGTGATATAACGTTGGCGGGGCAAGGGAAACCGCACCCAACACAAACTTACGAGCACGAGCTGTTGGCCACTCAGCTGTCGAATAAAAAGATGATGCCGTTTAAAAGTGTGGTGCATGCGCGCACGTTTGAAGAGTATGGCGATTGGGTTCGTCACGATGGCGAAGAGTTCTTGCTGATCTTATCTGGCGCGGTGCAATTCTATTCTGAGTTCTATGAGCCTGTGGTGCTGAGCGAAGGCGACAGCGTCTATTACGATGCGAACATGGGGCATATGTTGGTCTCCGTTAGTGAGGAAGATGCGCATATTTTGTGGGTGACAGCAAAATAGTTTTAAAAAGATGTAAATTTCCTATAGTGAAAGCAAACGTTTGCTTTTGTTTGAAACAAGATTAGAATAGCGCCGCTCTGATGATAATTCCCTCAATGCGGCGCTTTTTTTGTGGCTGCTTAATGTGATTAAATTGTTAAAAGTCACATTTTGAGCAGGACCCAGTAGGTTGAACGTGCAAATTAGCACAACACGTGTTTATTATTGGAAACACAGTTTCCTTTGAGTGGAAATCTGGACAATTAATTGCTGATAGATCGCTGTGATGGGTCTAGCTAATGGAGACGAAAATGACTCAAGAACACTCAGACCAAGTACTACTTAAAACACCACTTCACGCATTGCACATTGAAGTGGGGGCGAAAATGGTGCCATTCGCTGGTTACGACATGCCAGTTCAATACCCGTTAGGTGTGAAGAAAGAACACTTGCACACGCGTGAAGCGGCAGGCCTGTTTGATGTGTCTCACATGGGGCAGCTAAGACTGCACGGTGCGGGCGCAGCAGCGTTTCTTGAGTCACTGGTTCCAGTGGATATCGTTGATTTGGGTGAAGGCAAACAGCGTTACGCGTTTTTCACCAACGAGCAGGGCGGCATTATGGATGACCTCATGGTGGCTAACCTGGGTGATCATCTGTTTGTTGTCGTCAACGCTGCATGTAAAGAGCAAGACATCAACCATCTGCAAGCGCATATTCCATCAGACGTTGAACTTGAAATCATTGACGATCGCGCATTGCTTGCTATTCAAGGTCCAAAAGCGGTTGAGGTGTTGAGCCGCTTCCAACCTGCCGTGGCTGAGATGCTGTTTATGGACGTGCAAAAGCTTGAATTGCTTGGCGTAGAATGCATCATCTCTCGCAGCGGCTATACTGGAGAAGACGGCTACGAAATTTCTATACCAGCAGACAAAGCAGAAGCGCTTGCTCGTGCATTGACCGCGGAAGAAGAAGTCGAATGGATCGGTCTTGGTGCACGTGATTCGTTACGTCTAGAGTGTGGTTTGTGTTTGTACGGTCATGATCTTGATGAAACCACCACGCCAGTAGAAGCCAGCCTATTGTGGGGCATTCAGAAAGTTCGCCGCGCAGGTGGTGAGCGTGAAGGTGGCTTCCCAGGGGCAGACATCATCCTTAAGCAGATTGAAACCAAGGATGTATCTCGCAAGCGTGTTGGTCTGGTTGGTCAAACCAAAGCACCAGTCCGTGAAGGTGCAGAGCTGTTTGATGGAGAAGGTAATAAAGTGGGTGTAGTAACCAGTGGTACCGCAGGTCCAAATGCGGGCAAGCCAGTTTCCATGGCTTACCTACGTTCAGACCTAACGGAAATCGGCACTGAAGTGTTTGCTGAAGTTCGTGGCAAACTGCTACCAATGACGGTAGAGAAAATGCCGTTTGTACCACAACGCTACTACCGTGGTTAATGAAGCGTTGAGCTAAGTTACCGCAAATACGACGTTTATTTTTGCGAATGATTGGCACCGCGCTTCTAACATAGGGGCGCGGTGTTATGTTTTCAGCACAATCTTTAGCGAAGTTTTCCTTCCTTTCTGTACTTTTCTCCGCAGCGACAATAGCGGGTGAAGTGGAAAGCCGCATCGTCAATGGCACGGTCGTTGATGTAAACCGATACGCCTCCTTTGCCAGTCTTTTCTACGATTCCCTTGAATACGATGGCGGTTACTATTCTGGTGCTTCTTGTGGAGCCACCATTCTCGATGTCGACCATGTGCTAACGGCTGCCCATTGTGTGGAAGAGTTGGGCTCATTAGCGCTGTTTCTGGTGGTGGTGCCACAGCTTCAAGATGAAAACGACTATCCCTTTGGCAACATTCAGCGCCACCGAGTGGCGAAAATTTTCTATCCCGATAATTTCTCAAACAGTTCTTCCACGCTGTTTCCAAACGACATTGCCATTCTCAAGCTAGAAACGTCGATGAATATTGATTCGGTCAATGACGTGATTAGACGTCCGCAAAATGAGGTGTACCGCAATGCCTCGGAAACTTTCTTTGCCGTAGGGCATGGCAATACGCGCTCGGGCTTTGACAGCGAATCGCAACTGCAAGAAACACCACTCACGTACATCAGTAACACTCAGTGTGCCAATGTGTTTTCCGCCGGAAATTATTTGTCCAGCAAGCAGATCTGTTTTGATGGCGGTTTTAGCCAAAGCAGCCAATTGAAAAACAGCACATGTCAGGGTGACTCCGGTGGGCCAGTGTATTGGGAGAACAATGGGGTGATGATGCAAGTGGGCGTGACCAGCTTTGGCCCAAATATTTGCGGCGATCCCAATTGGGCCGTGACGTCGGTGTTTACCGAAATTACCGATTACGCCGGCTGGATAGACAGTGTATTGGCAGGCAATGAAACGGCAAAAGTGACCGTGACGGAACAGATGCGATTGGATTACATGAATGGCGACACGGGCAGTGTCGATGACACAGGGTCATCTGGCAACAATGAAGAGGCCCCAATGAGTTTCGGCAGTTCCTCGGGGGGCGGCGCAGTAGGGCTATGGCTGTTGATGTGCTACCTACTGCATGCCTGTTTGACTCGTGTTCGGGAGTCTATTTTTTCGCTGAAGCGCTCTAAGGAGTGAGATCTTCAATTGGGCAGAACATATCGATGACGATATCGTTCAACTTCGCTGGGTGAATCATTTGTGCTTTTTCTACACCAAACTGGTTCGCCATGATGGTATTAAATAGCTCCCAATGATTGATCAGCATTTGATCACGGTTTTCCGCATCGTCAGGCCACGTCTCTTTCATCATCGGAGCGAGTGTGATGGCGCCATGAGCGAAGATCAGCATCTGCCATTTGGATTCCCATTGATCGATGGGTGTTTCTGGGTATTCCACATTGTAGTCGGCAAATAGCTTGGTAAAGATTTCAGCGAACTCGTCTTTTGATCTGAGGAAGTATTGCAGTAGGGCGTCGTCACCCTGGCGGATCGCATCGGCAATCATTTGGATTGGGTGAGGATTGACCAAAGCAAAGGCAAGCATGCGCACCATAAACAGATAAATTTTTCGGTTTGATGGCATCTCTTTTGGCATTTGGTTGATGAGTTCAGCCATGTAGAGTTGCAAAAACTCGTCCATACCATCACTGACGGCTTGCCAAATCTTCTCTTTGCTACCGAAGTGGTGGCGAATCAAACTGTGTGACACGCCTGCCTTCTCACTGATGTTTCGCAGAGATATGCGCTCGTAACCCAATTCGCAGAACATATCGGCTGCTACTTTAAGGATCATGCACTTAGTTTGCTCGGCCGCTTCGGCACTTCTTCGACCTTGCTTTCTTTCAGTCATCGTTCGAGTTTTCTCAGATATCCATCAACGCGCCTATTTTTACCAGAAACGAGACAATTTGACCAATTCTTATATTGTCCATGTGGAAAATATATTGATCATTTTTTGATTCTCCATATACTGCACACCTGTATAGCAAAATAAAGAAATGGAGAATCTCAGTGCGCAAACCCCAGATAACACGCACGTCTGTCGCTGTTGTGGTGATGCTTGGTCTATCAACACTGCTGACGGGCTGCGACAAAGCCATATCGGAGCCTGCCGATCCTCTGATCAAACCCGTTAAGTTACTGGCGGTGGACGATCTGAGCGTTGCTGAATCGGATGCCTTTTTAGCGCGAATCGACGCAACGTATCGCGCTCAGCTTTCTTTCCAAGTGGGCGGTGAAATTAAGCAATTGTTGGTCAAGATGGGGGAAGAGGTGAGCCAAGGTGATGTTTTGGTGACGCTTGACCCGAAAGATTTGCAATTGGCACTTAACGCCGCTCAGGCGCAATACTCACTGGCGAAGACGGAATGGCAACGCGCTAAGCAACTGTATGAGAAAAAACTCGTCAGCGCCGATAGCTATGATCAGCAAGAAACCCAATACAAAGCGGCGCTCGCCAATTGGGAGCAAGCCAAAACCGATCTCAGTTACACCAAAATTCACGCGCCTTTTGATGGCGTGGTTTCTTACACCTATGTCAAACCTCATCAACTGGTGGCGGAAAAACAAGAGATCCTCAATCTTATTGACAACAGTGTGTTGGATGTGTCGTTTGCACTGCCTGTGACCTATGTTGAATCGCTTTCTCTGGCGGCGCTCAAACATGCTGAGATATGGGTGACGATGGACAGCGAACCCAATAAGCGCATTTCTGGTCAGTTTAAAGAGATCTCAACTCGACCAAACCCAGACACAAACAGCTACCAAGTGATCGTCACCATCGACAGACCAGAAGATCGCAATTTGTTAACGGGAATGACGGGGCAAGTCCACATTGCTAAGCAAAACCTCTCCAGCGCGGTGATGCTGCCAAACACCGCGTGGGTGACAAAACAGGCCTCGCAAGGAGAGGTGTGGGTGATGGACAGTGAGACGCAGCGAGTCAACAAAGTGACGCTCTCTTTAAATGCTCATGGTGGCGTGGAATCTGGCCTCGACAGCAACGACTACGTGGTCATTGCGGGTGTCGAGCGTTTGGTGGAAGGCCAAGTCGTCAAAGCGTGGGTACGCGAGGAGGGTATCTAATGAAACGTCCTTTATTACTACTTTCAGCAATAGCGTTGGCCGTGCTGACAGGGTGTGATTCCCAGCCACAGTCGTTTAATGAGCAGCCATTGTACGTTTCAACCGTTTCTGTTGATGCGCCTGTTAAGAGCCTGTATCGCACCTTTAAGGGGCAAGTTGTGCCCGCCGAGCAAACACCGATCGCCTTTCGCCGTGCAGGAGAAATTCAGCATGTATTGGTCAACGCGGGCGATCTCGTCAAGCAAGGTCAGATGATCGCTAAGCTTGATGACAGCAAAGAAAAACAAGCAGTGAACGATGCACAAGCGCAATACAACTTGGCGATTCGTCAGCTGAAACGTGGTAACGAGCTCTACGCCAAACGGATG
Source organism: Vibrio sp. CCUG 15886 (assembly GCF_028570825.1). Classification (NCBI taxonomy): domain Bacteria; kingdom Pseudomonadati; phylum Pseudomonadota; class Gammaproteobacteria; order Vibrionales; family Vibrionaceae; genus Vibrio; species Vibrio sp. CCUG 15886. The sequence continues at coordinate 347,065 of NZ_JAQQBT010000001.1, forward strand.
ATTTCTAACGCGGAGTTAGATGCGCTCACGGCGAGCAAAGCATTGGCTGAAGCCAATTTTTACAACGCAACAAACCAACTCAACTACACCCGATTGTTTGCCCCGTTCACCGGTAAGATCTCGGACGTGTACAAAGAACGTTTTGAGCGCGTCGCGATTGGTGAACCGATCGTCAGTTTGTATCAAAACGACAAGGTGTACGTGCGAATTGAGTTGTCCGACAACGTGTTAGCTTTGGTGAACCCGAACACACAAAGTATGGATTACCAGCCCCAAGCGACGTTTTCTGGCGTGCAGAAAACGTTCGCACTCAATTATTTGGAACACACCAGTGAACCGAATGCGCAAACCCAAACTTACCAAATGTACTTATCGATGCCACAGCCGTTGCAGCAAAGTGAGATCCTGCCTGGTACCAGTGTCAGCGTGCTGGTTGATATGGCGGCAGCGGGCATTACCGCCATTGATGGCTACACCATTCCGATGACAGCACTGCAAGCGGGAAGTCATGAAGGGGAGTTCTTTGTTTGGAAATTAAATGGTGACGCGGTCACTAAAGTGCCCGTGGCCATTGAACAAATCCACGGCGATGGGGCGATTGTCTCATCGGGAGTGGCACAAGGTGATGTGTTGGTGAACTCGAATTTACGCAAGTTGCGCGAAGGCAAACACGTGGATGTGGTAGAGAAGGAACAAGAATGAGCATTGCGGAATATTCCATCAAGAACAAAGTCATCAGCTGGCTGTTTATCGTTATTCTCGCCATTGGCGGGGTCACGTCATTCTTAGAATTGGGGCGTTTGGAAGACCCTGCGTTCACCATTAAAGATGCGATGGTCATTGCTACGTACCCGGGCGCGACGTCGAAAGAGGTTGAAGAAGAGCTGACTTATCCGCTCGAGAAAGAGATCCGCAAGCTGCCTTACATCGATAAGATCACGTCCACCTCATCGAATGGTCTGTCGCAGATCATGGTGAGCATGAAGATGGATTACGGCCCTGATGAGCTGCCACAAATCTGGGATGAGATGCGCCGTAAAATCAATGATCTGCAACCCTCGCTACCGCAAGGTGTTCAATCTCTGCAAATTATTGATGATTTTGGTGACGTATACGGTGTGATGCTGATGCTCACGGGCGACGATTACGATTATGTGGAACTGAAACGCTACGCTGACCAACTGACTCGTGAGCTTGAACTGATTGATGGTGTGGGCAAAGTGGACATCGCAGGCGATCAACAAGAGCAACTCTTTGTTGAAATCTCCCTCGATCGCCTTGCGGCGCTTAACCTTGATATGAACGTCATTTCCGGTTTACTCAATAAGCAGAACAACGTGGTCTCTGCCGGTGAAGTGATGGTCAATGGCGAGAGTTTGATGATTCGCCCAAGCGGCACGTTGAACACCGTCGACGCGCTTGAAAATCTGATCATTCATGGCCGCGATACTGGGAATCTTATTCGCTTAAAAGACGTGGCGACCATTACCCGCGGCATTCAAGAAAAGCCCGATAATGTGCTGCTGTTTAACGGTAAGAAAGCGATCAACATCGGCGTTTCATTTGCTTCAGGCGTGAATGTGGTGGAAGTGGGCCAGCGTATTGAAACGGAACTGGCCAGCCTAGAAAGCATCAAACCAGCAGGCATCGACATGAGCTACTTCTACAATCAGGCACAAGAAGTGGATGATTCAGTGAAAGCCTTTGTGATCAGCCTAGCGGAAGCGGTGGCAATCGTGATTATTGTTCTGCTGTTCACCATGGGGCTTCGTAGTGGGGTGATCATCGGCTTGGTGTTGCTGCTGACGGTATTTGGCACATTTATTCTGATGAACCATTACGACATTGAACTGCACCGAATCTCGCTAGGGGCGTTGATTATCGCCCTAGGTATGCTGGTGGATAACGCCATTGTGGTGGTGGAAGGGATCTTGGTGGGCCTAAAGAAAGGGCGCACAAAAATCCAAGCCGCGACCGACATTGTGAAACAAACTCAGTGGCCATTGTTGGGGGCGACCGTGATTGCCATCACCGCGTTTGCGCCGATTGGCTTATCACAGGACGCAACGGGTGAGTTCATGGGGTCGCTGTTCTGGGTTTTGTGTTTCTCGCTATTCTTAAGCTGGATCACCGCTATCACGCTGACCCCGTTTCTGGCGGATCTGCTCTTGAAAGAGCAAGACAAAACGCTCGCTGCCGATGAAGAAGACCCATACAAAGGTTGGTTGTTTGTCGCATTTGGCGCGTCGCTAAAGTGGGCGTTGCGTTTTCGTTGGCTGACGGTCGCAGGCATGGTGGCCTTGCTCGTTGGCGCGGTAGTGGCGTTTGGTAATGTTAAGCAGCAGTTCTTCCCGCCATCGAACACGCCGATGTTTTACGTGGATATGTGGATGCCAGAAGGGACGGACATTCGTGAAACCATGAAGCAAGCCAGTGAAGTGGAAAGTTACATTCGCCAACAAGCAAACATCGACTTTGTATCAGCATCGATTGGTCAGGGTTTGCAGCGATTTGCTTTGACCTATGAGCCGGCCAAGAACTACGAAGCGTATGCGCAATTTCAAGTGCGAACAACGGATCGCGACACCATGTTTGTGCTGCTTAACGAACTGGATAGCCGCTTAGCCAAAACCTTTGATAAGCCAACCTTCCAATTAAAGCTGATGGAGTTTGGCCCATCGCCGGCATCTAAGATTGAAGCGCGCATTACTGGCCCGGATCCGCAAGTGCTTAGAGCGTTGGCGGTTCAAGTGGAAGACATTCTCCATACCGATCCGGGTGCTCGTAATATACGCCATGATTGGCGTGAGCGAACGAAGCAAATCGTGCCGATTTTCAACGAATCGAAAGCGCGCCGTTTAGGTATCTCAAAAGAAGATTTGTCGAGCACCTTGCAGATGAGTTTTGGTGGCAGCACATTGGGTCTACTCAGAGATGGCACACATATTTTGCCGATTATGGTGCGATTGCCAGAAACAGAACGAGTGGACTTTGAATCGCTACAAAACGTCAGCATCTGGAGCCCATCGTTGCAAAGCTACATTCCGGTTGATCAAATCATCGATGGTGTGACTTTAGATTGGGAGGAGCCGTTAATACAACGTCGCGACCGTAAACGCACGTTGACCGTGTTGGCTGACCACGATGTGCTAAGCGAGGACACGGCAGCAAGTTTGTTTGCCCGCGTGCAACCTAAAGTGATGGCGCTGCCTATCCCACATGGCTATGAAATCACGTGGGGTGGGGAATACGAATCATCGAAAGATGCGCAAGAAGGGCTGTTTGGTTCACTGCCAATGGGCTATTTGTTGATGTTCATCATCACCATGTTGCTTTTCAATTCGTTCAAAAAACCGTTGGTGATTTGGTTCACGGTGCCGCTGTCTATCATTGGTGTGGCGTTTGGCTTGTTAGCCACCAACATGCCGTTCAGTTTTACCGCTTTTCTTGGCCTGTTGAGCCTTAGCGGTATGATTCTAAAAAATGGCATTGTGTTGCTGGATCAGATAAATCTGGAACTAGATTCTGGGAAAGATCCGTATCTTGCCATCATCGACAGCGCGGTGAGCCGTGTTCGCCCTGTCAGCATGGCGGCATTGACCACCATACTTGGTATGATTCCGTTGGTGTTTGATGCGTTCTTTGGCTCTATGGCCATTACTATCATGGCCGGATTGGGTTTCGCGACGGTACTAACCTTAGTTGTCGTGCCCGTTATGTTTGCTATTTTGTTTGGCATCAAGCCAGCAAAGTCTTAATCCGACTTACCAATGGCACAATTTTATCGATAAAAAATGGGGCAGTGTGACTGCCCCAAATCGTTTTTCCGCATTGTTTTTGCTTTCTTGTTCCGTGTAAGAATCAGAAATTGTTCTTTTATGCGGTTTCCTAGCTTTCAACTAAACGTTGTTGAAGGCTTAGAACTTGTATGACACACCTGCGTAAAGTGAACCAAGCACGATGTTGATGTCATCACGTGGGCCGTTATCGAACATAAAGCTGTCCACTTCGTAGGCTACGCGGAAGTTGAGGTTTTCAATTGCTTTTGGTGAGTATTCGCCACCCACACCAGCGCGGAATGAGGTTTCTGTCTTTGATAGAGGACCAAAATCGAGTTCAGTGCGGCCAAGGCCCACTGTTGCAAAAGGACGCCATCCACTATCAAAGGTGTAACCAAGATTTGCCATCAACGCGATGCTTTCTGGTTTTACCATGTGGCGGTCTGCGTCGTCTTTACTGTAAATATCGCCGTAACGCGTGTATTGCGCTTCGATTGCCACAATGCGGTTGAACTGGTAACCACCGTACAGTTTGTACGTTGAATCGTTTGATTTTAGGTTTAAATCGTTTGTGCCCACACCATCGTCGAATGCGGTTGTCGTACCGATACCACCACCTAGATAGAAACCAGAAACATCTTTCTTCTCGATGTCGTTGGTGTTTGCCTGCGCAAATGCAGAGACAGCAGCTAACAAAAATACAGCTTTTTTCATTTTGTAATTCACTCTGTTATGTTCAATAAAACGGTGTGCATTATAAGGCGCGACTTATGCGATACAAGTCTTATTATTGATACAAGTGATAGAAAGGTTGTTTACATCAATAACCTCCGCACCCTACGCGACGTATATTATAAGTTGCTGATTTAACTGAAAAGTATTGATATGTATGGTTTTGTCATTACGGACGAGGTATAAAAAAACACCTCCGCAAGGGAGGTGTTGAAAGCCAAATTCGAGGGGGAACTGGCATCAAGGTAAGGATAAAACTTAGGCCGTTGCTGCTTCTTTTGCTTCAGCACGATTTTTCAGGAAGGCATAACCAAAACCGGTTAATGCAGTACCTGCTGCGATAGCGACTAGGTACATCAGTACTGGAGTAATCGCGTTTGGAATCAGCAGTACAAACAGACCACCGTGAGGTGCCATCAATTTAGCACCAAACAGCATGGATAGGGCACCGGTTAGTGCGCCACCAGCCATACAAGCAGGGATGACACGCATTGGGTCTTTCGCTGCAAAAGGAATGGCACCTTCAGAGATAAAGCATAGACCAAGGACAAAAGAGGCTTTGCCTGCTTCGCGCTCGCTTGGTTCAAACTTGTCTCTCGCTAGGAATGTCGCTAAGCCCATACCCAGTGCAGGTACCATACCTGCCGCCATGATGGCTGCCATTGGTGCATAAGTTTGAGAAGCCAGTAGACCAACACCAAAGGTGTAAGCCGCTTTGTTTATAGGACCGCCAAGGTCGAAACACATCATCGCGCCAAGAATCACACCCAGCAGCACTGCGTTCGCAGAGCCCATGTTGTTGAGGAATTCTGTCATCGCGGACATGATGCTGGAAACCGGGCCACCTACGATGTAAATCATGGTGAGACCAGTGAACAAGCTCGCAATGAACGGGATGATCAAAATCGGTTTGAGCGCTTCCATTGATTGTGGCAGTTGCACTTTATCTGCAATGAATTTCGCTGAGTAACCGGCAATAAAGCCCGCCGCGATACCGCCAAGAAAACCCGCGCCAGTTGAGCTTGCCAACATACCGCCAATGAGACCTGGTGCCAGACCTGGGCGATCTGCAATTGAAAACGCGATGAAGCCAGCAAGAACGGGAATCATCAGTGCGAAAGCGGAGCCTCCACCGATGGTCATGAGTGCCGAAGCCAATGTACCTTCTTCTTTAAACGCTTCGATACCGAAAACGAAAGAGAGAGCGATGATCAAACCACCTGCCACGACCACAGGAAGCATGTGAGAGACGCCCGTCATCAGGTGCTTATAAACGCCTTTTTTCTCTTCAGAAGCGTTGCTGCTACCAGCCGAAGCAGTGTGTTGATAAACCGTTGCTTGAGCGAACGCTTTGTCCATCTCTTCGCCTGTTTTCTTCAATGCTGGGCCTGTCTTGGTGCGGTACATCAGTTTGCCGTTGAAGCGATCCAGTGGCACTTCGATGTCTGCTGCAATGATCACCAGATCCGCATCAGCAATTTCTTGCTCGGTTAGCTGGTTTTTCGCGCCCACAGAACCGCGCGTTTCCACTTTAATTTGGTGGCCACGACGTTTGCCTTCTTCCTCTAGAGCTTCTGCCGCCATAAAGGTGTGTGCAACGCCCGTTGGACAAGCCGTGATGGCGACAATTTTCTTCGCCGCAGTTTGCACTGTTGGTTGAATGCCAGCGCTGGCTTGCAGCAGTTGCGCTTTCTCGACCGCGCTTTGTAAAAAGGCGTTGGCGTCGCTGGTGACCGCGCTGATCTCTGAGCGATACAGTTTTTTGCCAACGAAACGACTTTCATCGATAGGGGTATTGGCAGCAATCACAACCACATCCGCGTCCGCAATTTGCTGCGCAGAAAGTGGTGTGGTTGGCATGACGCTCGATTGACATTCAATCGATGCATCCCAGTTGAGGCTTTTCGCTGCTTGTTCGAGTAATCCCGCAGCGATAATGCTGTTTGCTACGCCGCTAGGGCAGGCAGTAATAATCGCAATTTTCATAGTAGTAACCTTATGTCTCTTAGCTTGCGATAGCAGAGTTCTGCACGTCGTCAAGCGATTGAACTTGCGTTCTTTGTTGTATGCTTTCCAGCTCTTGCTGGCTGGTTAATCCCACGCCAACCTGCGAGACCGCCATCGCGGACAGTGCAGTGGCAAATTTCAGTAAATCCATTTTTGGCATTTGTTGCATGTGGCCCCAGCATAAGCCGGCCACTAAGGTGTCGCCTGCGCCAACGGTGCTCACCACAGACATTCTCGGTGGCATGGCGCGTAGCCATTGACCGTCATGAAGCCACATCACACCGTCCGCCCCCATAGAGACAACGATGTTGGCGATGCCTTTGTTGGCAAGGCTCTGTGCAGCATGCTGGCATTCGTCAGCGCTGTGCAGTGCTTTTCCCACGAACTCGCTGAGTTCTTCGTCATTGGGTTTGATTAGCCAAGGTGCGGCGTCGAGTCCCGCTTTTAGCGCGGCTCGGCTGCTGTCAAACAGCACTTTCTTGCCTGCATTTTGCAGTAACGCTATCCACTTTGCGCACTGCTCAGGCGTCACGCCTTGAGGTAGGCTGCCTGCAAACACAAAGTAATCGTGATCCGTCATCAGGCGAGTTAAGCGCTGCTCAAACTCAACGATGTTTTGTTCGTTCACCGTGACGCCAGGGAAGTTGATGTCATTGACTCGGCCATCGGCTTCGACCAATTTGACGTTGATGCGCGTTGCACCTTCGACGCGCACAAACTGATCGCTTGCACCGATATCGGCAAACAGTTGGCTAAACATTTCAGGGTTATCTTTGCCAAGAAACCCTGTCACAGTGACTTGTGCACCGAGTTCGCTCAACACCTTCGCGACGTTTACCCCTTTGCCAGCCGCGTGCAAGCTGCTGTGATTCACAAGGCTGACTGAGCCAATGTTTAACTGCTCTAATGATCCTGTTAGATCCAGCGCGGGGTTCAGCGTAATAGTGACAACTTTGTTGGTCATTTGAGTGGTCATAGCAGCACCTTAACCTTCACCAAGACCAGAGGCGATCGCTGCGCCAATTGCTTCAAGTGCTTGAGAAGCATCTGGGCCTTCCGCGGTAAATTGCAACTGGTGACCGTGTTTCACGCCAAGCGCGATTACTTTCATTAAGCTTTTCGCGTTGACGACTGAGCGGTCGCCATCTAAGTTTGCCACTTTGATGGTGGATTCAAATTTCTTCGCTTCTGCCACTAACATGGCACCAGGGCGCGCATGCAGACCGTGTGCGTTTTTGATTTTAAATACCGCGGTATTCTCGGACGTTGCTGGCTCTTGAGAGGTATTGGCAACGCTTTCCCCTGTCAGCATGGCAATCACTTGTTCGGCATTCGCGCTGAGTAACGTCTCTTGCTGACCTTGATAAACCAGTTGAGTTAGGTTGGTGAGTATCGCTTGGTGCGCGTTGTTGCAAGCGCCAAATGCCAGTAAGCCTTTTACGGGTGTGCCTTGATACTCACAATCGTTCGCAGTCGTCACAAACGACACGGCAGTACGAGTGACGCTGGCATCGCTCCCAACAAGCCACAAACCTTTGCCCAGATGCGTCGGGGTTTTGGTGACGAGCTCTGCCACAAATGGGCTACCTGCATTGCCGCTGTTTTTAATCAAACCACCGGCAACCGCGCTCATCTGGATCATGTCGCTGGCAGGGAAGAGCAGTTGGATGCTGGCGGCATCAAAGTCGGCTTCAAGTTGAACTTCGCCATTCAACAAAGCAATGATCTCTTGTTTCGTTGTGGCGTGCTGCAAACGCGTTTCTACGCCGTCTGCACTGAGCACTTTAGTCAGTTGCTTGAGAATGCCTAAGTGTTCGTCGGATTTCGCCGCGATACCAATCGCAAGGTAAACCTTGTTGCCATCGCCCCAATCGACGCCGTGAGGAAAGTGATGTACGGCCACCCCGGTGTTTTGCACCAAATCGCGCGTGTCAGTCGTGCCATGAGGGATGGCAATGCCATTACCCAAAAATGTGGAGTTTTGCGCTTCACGGTTGAGCATACCTTCGACGTAACCTTGCTCAACTAATCCTTTTGCGGTGAGAGCGGCAGCGATGCTTTTGATCGCATCAAGTTTGTTGTCGGCGCTCTGCTGGAGCGTAATATCTGATGAAGTTAATTTGAGCATGTTGCCTTCTTAGCGTATCGCGTCGTCATTTCTCTCGGTTCAACCTGTTTCTCTACGGTGTGAGAGGTCTTCTTTGTTTAAGAAGTCTGCTTTGCTTAACAGACTGTCTTTGCCTAAAAACGTCTTTGGTTAAAAGCAGACCCTTAGATTTGGAGCGTTAAGCACTTTCACAGCGTTGCTTAACTGTTGCTTAACTTAAGCTGAACCGATTCAGCAATTGATTTAAAAAAATTCAGCAAACGGCACTTTTATTTACAACGTGGACACGGCCAACGAGTTCAATACCGAGAATGCTGTTCAATTCGACAAAATCATTCAATTAGGTGATGTATGTCTATTTGCAGATTTTGCTGAATCCTTTCAGCTTTTATACTGAATCGATTCAGCGTATAATTCAACAGACGCTAAGATCTGGAATTCGAATCTATGATCAGGCGCACAGATTAGGGTAGGTAATATGACACTGGATGAAATAGCCAAGTTGGCAGGTGTTTCGAAAACAACGGCAAGTTATGTGATCAATGGTAAGGCGCAAAAATACCGCATCAGCGAAAAAACGCAGATGAAAGTGATGGCGGTGGTGGAGGAATACAATTTTCGTCCCGATCACGCAGCATCGTCACTTCGAGCAGGAAACTCGCGCTCGTTTGGTTTGATCATTCCGGATTTAGAGAACACCAGTTACGCACGCCTTGCTAAGCTGCTTGAACAAAATTCACGTAAAGCGGGGTATCAAATCCTGATTGCCTGTTCGGATGATGATCCTGAAACAGAGCGCAAGGTCGCCGATGCTTTAGTGAGCCGACGCATTGATGCACTGTTTGTCGCAACCAGTATGGCGGATGCCAATGAATTTTACCTGGCGATGCAAAAGTCAGGTACACCCGTGATAGCGCTTGACCGTCCGTTAGACGATGAATTCTTTAGTTGTGTGGTCAGCGAAGATTTTGGTGCTGCGTTTGAGCTGACATCGTCTTTAATGAGTGACGAGATTCAAACCGTGGGGTTGATTGGCGCATTGCCCGAGTTGAATATTTCACGTGAGCGCCACCAAGGTTATCTCTCTGCGGTGAAGAAGATGGGTAAACAAGCACAATCGGGCTACGGTGAGCACTTTTACCGCGAAGAGGGCTACCGCATTATGCACGCCTGGCTGTTGGCAGACACCATTCCGGATGCGATTGTGACCACCTCGTACACCTTATTAGAAGGGGTGTTGGATGTGCTATTGGAACAACCGCAACTGGTCAATAAAGTCAAACTGGCCACATTCGGTGATAACCGCTTGCTGGACTTCTTACCGTTTAAAGTGAACTCACTGCCGCAGCAATTTGAATTGATCGCCGACAGCGCGCTGGAGTTGGCACTCAATGCCTCAGCGAAACGCTACAAACCGGGCGTTGAATTGATCCCACGTAAAATTGTGCGTCGCTTTTAAATCTCATCGCGAGGCAAGCTAGTGATTAGGCGTCCAACGCATCGATCGTAACAGCAACAAACGCATGGTCACTAGCAAATTGGTCAATCTCAAAACTGGGGTTGACCAGATGTTTATCCCAAACGACAAGATGGGTGATTTTGCCCCTTTGCTGCGCGTTTTGTTGAGCAAATTCTTCAGAGAGCAGCAGATAATCGAGAATCAAACCTTGGCTGCCATGATAGTGAGTCGCCTTTTGCGCTTCATCGGTGAAAATAGGCTGTTCGCGTAGCCAATCACGCACGTCTTTCAATAAGGGTGTATTGCTTTCATCAATGAGCGGCTTAAGCTCGGTACTGTTTATGTTGGCGTTAAAATCGCCCATAATCACCATCGGACGAGCATGGCTGGCGTAAATTTTCTTGATGTATTGGCTGAGTAGCACGGCTTCCCAACCACGTTGCACGGTGGATAACCAACTGCCAACCGGATCAGAAGGTGGCGTATCATCCGCTTTTTCGATCTGCTGCGTTTGCCATCGGGTTGGGCGTTGTGATTTAAGGTGCAGAGTGATGACATCGCATAGTCCAATGATCGGCATTTCAATAACCGCGTGCAGGGGCAGTCGACTAAATTCTTTACTTCCAGTTACGCTGTCACTATTTTCAGAATAATCCCCAAAGCAATCCTTAAAGCGAACCAAACGGCTTTCAATCACTGGCCAACGAGAAGCTATCGCCAAGACGGGTTTGGAATAGATAAACTCGTCGGTGACATGAGGCGTATCTAGGCAGACAAAATATGGGTAGCCAAACTCGCTCGTCAGAGTGTTGAGCGCGTCCGGACTGAACACTTCTTGAAAGGCAACCACATCTGCGTTCATTGCTTGTAATTGCTGTGTGAGCCAAGTGGTTTTCTTGTTCCACTCGTTGTCGGTGAGAATGTTGCTGAACTCGTAATAGGCTCCAGGAGGAGCGAGAAAATTAAATAGGTTGCAACTGGCAATGGTAATCAAAATGCGGAATTCCTAGTCGACGTAACTTCTGATGACTTGCTCCACAATGCCCGAACCTTGAAGACGTTGCAATATTTGGTCGAACTGTGTGGTAAAACGTTCTTTGAAAGGAAATCGCTCAGCGTAGGCACTGTAGCCCAAATAACCATACTCTTCGCTAACAAACGCTGCCAGTGGGAAATACTCCGAGTGGTCGATGCGCCCTACGTCTTTTAGGCGTTTAATTTCCCACGCGATCGAAAGGCGATCATTGATATAGCAATCGACGCGCTTAGCGCGCATTTTCAAGATGTTTTCTTGATTGTCTTTGGCTTCTTCGATCTTGAGTTTGCCATCATGCGCGGCCATCCAAAACGCATCACCTCCAATAGAAAATGCTGCGTTTATGCCTATGGTCAACCCATAAAAGTCTTCTGGCCATTTGGCTAACTCAGCGACGTTTTTTAACATCACTTCGTTGTGACAGTAAACCACCACTTGTTCTTTGAGAATCGGCTTAGAGTAAGGGTGAATATAAGGGCGTCGATTCTCATAATAGTAGGGCGGAAAAAGGGCAAAGCCTTTCCCGGTTTCCAACAGTCGTAAACCGCGCACAAAAGGCACGGGTTTGATGGTTACACGATATTGAGGCATCTGATCAAAAACGTGTCTGAGAATATCAGGATAGATGCCAACGGCATTCCCTTGGATTTGGTAGCTGTATGGGGGATAGGCATCGTCGCTGTAAATGGTGACGGGAATGACTTCCTCGCTGGCCATAAGGTGAGCAGCATTTAGGTAGAGTACACTGACCAAGGTGATTTTCGCTTTTGTGCTGATTTCCATACCACAACCATTTGCTCTTACCGTTCTATAACTTTAGCTTACTTGGCCTTAAGGGGGACAAATCCTTGCTGAAGAAATCGTAATAGTTATTTCTATTTGTGGTTTGAGGGTTTAAACTGCGGCAAATTTTTTGCGAGGTACCCCCATGAGCCAAGAACACCTAAGCCAAGATCACGAATACGAAGAAGAGCAGTTTGGTGAAGAAATTGAAATTGAAGCCATTGGCGTCGAAGTTTCCGTTCAGCCTATCGAACTCTACAAAGTATTTAAGATCGCCAATCTAGTCAGTGGTGGTGGCGAAGCAAAACATGTGATTGCTGAAGGGTATGTGGCCGTGAATGGCGAACTCGAAACCCGCAAACGTCGTAAAATGTACGATGGTGATTTCTTTGAATTCAACCAAGAGTACTATGTGGTCGTGTGTGACGCGCCTGTTACCGAACCTGAAACCGAGCAAGAGAAAGCCGACAAGAAAACGCAAAAACAAGCCCAAGCTGCGCGTAAAGAGAAATCTCGCCAAAGCAAAAATGCCAAACCCAAAGGCACTGGTCCAAAATCAACTGGGCGAAAAGCCGCACATAAAGAGCGTAAAGCGCAGAAAGAAGCCTTGTCACAGTCAGCGAAGAAAGGCCAGAAAGCAGAAAAGCCTCAAGCGACGCGCGATCCGAAGAGTGGCCGCAATTCGATCGATTTCTTCTAACCTTGTCGGGTCAGTAGCTAAACGAAAAAGCCGCAATCGCGGCTTTTTTGAATCTTGGGCTTCTTGCTTCTAGCGGTGACGCTCTCAGCTAGCGATGATCATCGTCAACCGCTAAGGAGATAGGCTGCGCTGCCCAGTAGTCGATCTTCTCAGGGCGACCAAAATGATAGCCCTGATAAAATTCCAGCCCCAGTTCACGCATGGCTTGATACTGTTCTTCTTCCTCAACCCCTTCCACAATCACTCTGGCACCAATACGTTGTGCAAGGTTGAGTGCGTGAAGTAACTCCTCTTGTTGCCCTGCGCAATAACTTAATAGATAGCCGCGGTCGATCTTTATCAAGTCGGGTGTCAGTTCAACGGCGCGTTTTTCATCGGAATGGCCGGCGCCAAAATCATCAATCGCAAAGTGAAAACCTTTGGAACGCAGTACTTTCACGGCTTCGCGTAAATCGTCGTTCTGATAGCAAAGCTCTTCAATGACTTCAAAGGTGACATCAGACGGTGCCATACCAAGTTGTTTTAGTCGGCGAAATAAGAGGCTTCTGTCGACGTATTCGAGGTCTTTGGTCATGGTGATCAAAGAATTGGGCATCACGTTAAGAAAAAGCTTCACACCTTTCGCCGTGTAGTGCTTAGAAAAGTTGCGAATGTGAATGGCACGAGAGAGAAATTCAACCGAAAGAATGTATTCATCACTGTGATTAGGATCGGCAAAGAAACGATCTGGCCGGATGAAATTCTGTTTCTCGTCTTGAATTCTCAACAAAGCTTCAAAGCCAATAAGTTGCATTAACTGATTGAATATTGGTTGAAAAACGCTCGAAAAGGTCAGGTTGTTTAGCCGCATTATGTAATCACCATCGTCCTTTTGACGAATGTACTGCTCGTAGTCTGATTGAGTGATTAACTGCATATTCACAACCCTAAAGAATATCTACTGAAAAATGTAACACTTTGATCAACTGAGTAAAGCAACAAAACAACTGTGGTTTATCGCGAACGCGTAAATTTGATTTGCGTTCAAAAATCATAGGTCGTTTCTAACTTAGTACATAATAAAATTTGACCAAACGCGAGACTGAATGCCATTTTATTTAGGGTTGTCACAAATTTGAGGCGAAATATTTTTAGAAGCGAAAAAAGCAAAGTGGATAAGGGACGCTAGATGCAAAAAAAGGACCTGCCGAAAAGGCAGGCCAAGATCCCTGTGGAGCAGGAGGGGGGTGATTAAATGGTTATGCCGCAATGGCGGTTGTTATGGGTGTTTCGTTTAGGTTTAGTAAGCGGCAGACATTCATATCGCCCACGCCTTCAACGGATTCTAACTGGGTCATCATGATGGATGAGATTTGCTTCTGTTTGGCATCAGCACCCAGTAGGCTGATGAGTTGATGCGCAATGTCACCGCGTTTGTCCAAAGTGGGTAGATAAACCGGGGTTACGCCGCGCAGAATCGCCAGTTTACGTAGCAATTCAGGTTTGTTCGAGACCGCCCAAATGGTTGCTTGGCTTTGACAACGTGACATCAATAGTGGCGTTTCACCATGTTGAGTCACGATAGCGACCCCAAGATCTTTGTGTACTTTCGTTGCCGAGATCATCGAGGAGAGAGCAAAGCTCTTGCCCGCGTCGTTACACAGGTGGTGCAGCTTATCCCAACAGCCTTGTGCACAACTGGTTTCGTGTTCGACACCTTGTGCAATTCGAACCATGGCTTCAACCGCTTCAACTGGGTACAAGCCCGCCGCTGATTCAGCAGAGAGCATTACTGCGTCGGTGCCATCGAGTACCGCGTTGGCAACGTCTAAAACTTCTGCACGTGTTGGTAATGGATTCTCGATCATCGATTCCATCATTTGGGTTGCCGTGATAACTGGTTTGCCTAAGTACTTCGCACGAGCGATCAGCGCTTTTTGTACGCCAGGCAGGCGCGCGTCACCAATTTCCACGCCCAAATCGCCACGTGCCACCATAATGACGTCGGAGGCACGAATCACACCATCCATCGCTTCTTCGCTGGCAACCACTTCAGCACGTTCTACTTTCGCGACGATGTGTGCGTGACAGCCTGCTTGCAGAGCAAGGGAGCGAGCGTATTCGATATCGTCAGCGTTACGAGGAAACGACACGGCAAGAAAATCTGCTTTTAGTTCGGCCGCGGTAAGAATGTCTTGCTTGTCTTTGTCGGTTAACGCGGGGGCGGAAAGACCACCACCGAGTAAGTTAATTCCTTTACGGTTTGAGAGTTTGCCCCCGTTCAATGCAATGGTGTTAACTAGGCGAGTTTGCGTATCAACGGCCGTTACTTCGAGCTGGATACGACCATCGTCAAGCAGCAGAATATTGCCGACTTGCAGGTCATCGATCAGCTCTGGATAATCCAAACCGACGCGTTCTTGCGTGCCCGCTTCGCGGTCGAGTGTGCCGTCGAGCATGAAAGGATCACCTGCTTTGAGCTGAATTGAGCCTTGCTCAAAGCAAGCGATACGAATTTTTGGACCTTGTAGGTCAACGAGTACGCCAACGCTGACGTTAAGATCTTGCGCGATTTCACGTACCATTTCAGCACGGGCAATGTGCTCTTCAGCGCTGCCGTGCGAAAAGTTTAAGCGCACTACATTCACGCCCGCTTGGATGAGTTGAGTGAGTTTTTCGCGTGTTTGACTGGCTGGGCCGAGCGTAGCGACGATTTTGGTTTTACACATCTTCAATTCCTATAACGACGAGACTAAAAAAGGGGTAAGAGAAACAGCAGGAGCTTTCGCCCCTGCTCAATGAACATTAAGAAGCTGTGCGTGTTTGTAGCTTTTTGTCTTGTTCTTCGTCGATATCGACCACTTTCTTCGCATTCCATACCGTCAGTGCGAGTAGAACCGATACCACACCAGCGGCAAGCCAGAAGTACTGAGCGTTACCAAAGTCGTAGTGTTTTACGCCATCGACTTCAGTGATGGTGATCAGAGATGCAGAGATAAGCTCTTGAGCTGACGCTGCAATGTAAGAACAGAGACCAATCAAACCTTTTACCGCACCAACCGCGTTTTTCGGCATCAGGTCACAAGCAATCAGACCCGCAAGGAATACCACTAGACCACCGATAGAGAAGCCGATCATGCTCAGTGCCACTGCGTCGATAACACGGTTATCTGGGCCAAAGAACATCAAACACATACCGGCAATGTTTGCCAATCCGTACAGTAGGTTAGGGATGTTACGGTTACCTTTGAACACTTTATCTGAAAGGATACCCGACAGAATCGCACCCGCTAGACCCGCCGTTGGGTACATTGACATGGCAAAACCTGCGTCAATCAGTGAGTAACCTTTTGTTTCTTGTAGGAACAATACCGCCCAAGAAGACATCGCGTAGCGAGAGATGTACATCGCCGCACAAGACAGGGCAATCAGCCATACCACAGGTTGTTTTAGGATAAACATCTGCGCACGACGTGTTTCTTTTGGATCGTTCGCTTTCTTGATTTCGGTACCTTCGCCAAACGCAGTACCTGGATCTGGCAAGCCGTAAGTTTGTGGACGGTCTTTCAGTACTTTCAGCATGATCAATGCAGCAACGACCGCAGCGATACCCGCGCCAATGAAACCTGCACGCCAGCCGAAGTAGCTCACTAGTGTCGCCGTTAGGATCCAAGTGATACCTTCACCGATGTTACGTGAACCACCCCAAATGGAGTAACGGCTACCACGCTGTTTTGGCGAAAACCATTGGTAAAGCGATACACACGAAGGTGCGGAACCCACTGATTGGAACCAACCGTTTAAGCCCCAAAGCAGAACGAAGAAGAAGCCAACGGTGTTCATCCCCATCACAACCGAGAGTACACCCGATACCAGTAGGGAACACGACATAAAGCGGCCAATGTTGGCGTAGTCAGATAGGAAGCCGTTTAAGAACTTACCGAAGGCGTAAGTGAAGAAGAACGCCGAACCCATGATACCGAGTTCTTCGATGGTCACGATGCCCGCATCGAGCATGGGCTTTTTCACAACACCCAAACTCATTCGTACTACGTAAAAGACGGCGTAACCAAAAATAAGGCCTAAGAATACCTGCCATTGGTAGCTCTTGTAGCGCTTTAGCATTCCCTCGTTGGAGCTGTCTGATAACGGCGCATCCGGACGAGTTTTAAAGAAATTAAGCATGATTGCTCTCCATGTAAATCAACAAAAATGTGTTGTCGGGAGCATGATGAATCGGCCCGTTCATCCGTACAAAAGGGCGTTTTTGGGGCACATTTGACCCAATTTGTTTTAAACGATGAGTCAAAAGTGAACCTAACCGCATAACGTTTGCTGTTCGATTGCTGATAAAATTACTAGCAAGAAGGGAAAATTGCGTCAGTAGTGACTCAGTCAGGGTTTCAAGTGATTTTCAGTAAAGTGTAGAGTTTTGATTGAACGCACAATTTTTAAGGTTATCGATGGTGAGTAAAAAGCGATTTGCCGTGTTAGGTCGGTTTAGTTGGTTGTTTAGCTTGGTCTGTTTTGGTGCCAGTGCGGCATCGACGGACAAAGAGATCGTTGTATTGACGACGTTTTCCCAAGAGCCGTTGTCCATCCTAATTGATGAGTTCAAGTTGCGTCACCCTGATGCAGAAGTTCGTTTTATTCACCGTCGCAGTGAATCGAGTATCCAACTGCTGGGCAAAACCTATATGCAGGATATTGACTTAGTTTTGAGCTCGTCGCCGTTTCTGATGCAGAAACTTTCTGAGAGTGAGCGCCTTGGTGATGTTGCTCAGCACGAAACCCTACCAAGCTGGATGTCGCCTTATGTATTGCCTCCTCAGCAGCAGGTACTGACTATTGGTTATTCGGGTGCTGGTATTGTGTGGAATCGCGATTACCTGCAAGCACACCAACTGAACATCCCTGAGCGGTTTATCGATCTCACCCGTTCTCAATATTTTGGTCACATCACCATGAGTACGCCAAGTCGCTCTGGCACGACACAAATGATGGTAGAAAGCATCCTAAGTCGATACGGTTGGCAGGATGGCTGGCGCATCTTGATTAACATTGGTGCCAACTTAGCGACCATCTCTTCGCGCAGCTTTGGCGTGAGCGACTACATTGCAAAAGGGCAATTTGGTCTCGGCCCAACCATCGATAGCTATGCTTTGTTGATCCAGCGAAAATTTGACCATGTCGGCTTTGCGTTTGAATCGGATTTTACTCTGATGCCGACGTACATTGCCAAAACGCAACGCGCCAGCGCCGATCCTTTGGTGGACGATTTTATGGCGATGCTGCTTTCTGCTCCAATGCAAGCGTCGTTAGGCAAAAACAGTTTCGCCAAATTCTCTTTGCATGATACCGAGCGCAAAGATGGTGATCACCCGGCATTGAACATTAGCGCGATTATGCAAAGAGAAGTGCTGACCAATCGCCTGTTTGATTTGGCCATCACCAAGCGCCTACCTGAACTAAAAGACACGTGGCAAACCATTATTCAACTGCGTAAGGCGTACGCCGATAACCCTGCTGTGTTAACGCAGCTCGAGTCTATTCGTCAACTTGCCTTTGATATTCCAGTGAGCGAAGCAGAGGTGCTAGAAGTGAGCAAGCAACTGGCTCTCTCTTCCCAGCAAGAGATGACGGACGATGGCTATGCTCAGGCTGTGATGGCGGAGTTTAGCCATCGTGTCAGCGGCGCGCTTCATCGCCAATTAGCATCAGCAAATCAACGTTTGCAAACGCTAAAAAAGCAGGGTGAAGAATAGATGCGTAGATACAACACCATTGGGGTAAAACTGGTCGCCGCGTTTACTGGTAGTACCTTGCTGTTGACTCTCGTTTGTGTCATTGCGTGGATGACTTGGAATCAGCTCGATCTGCGAGTCAGCGGGTTGTTGGAAGAAAACGTGCCGCGCTACAACGCCAGTTATTTGCTTGAGAGCAAAAGCAGTGAAGTGCGACGTAAAATCTCTCAGATCGAACGAGTAACAAGCAAAGTTCAACTCGACAACCACTTACTTTCCTTGAGTAAGCAATTAAGCGATACCAAGCAGATTGTGGAACGCGTGCAACGCGCCGACGAAGCCACGCATGACTCGCTGAGTGCCCTTGCTGAGTCGTACACCTCGCTCGCGAGCAGTATTGACCTCTATGGTTATCTGGTGTCTAAACGCATTGATGCGCAGCGAAAAATTGATCTACTGAAAGAGCAACTTGATTGGATTCATCAAGACATCCGCACCGAACTGATGCCTTTACGCCAAGAGATAGATTGGCAGATGTCACGTAATCAGAAACAGGCCAAAACCGATGCGTTACTTAAACAGCTGAACGTGATTCAACAGGTATTGGATCTCGAATCCACGATTTACGAATTGGCGTTAGATGTGGTGAGCGCAACGCAGTTGGGGCATGTGAATAACGGCATGAAAGTGATTCAGTATCGTACCGAAGAGCTTCATCGTTTGAGTCAGCCCATTTTTGAATGGCCATCGTCTATCGCATACCAACAGTTAGTCGGTGAGTTAACGACCTTGCTGCAAATTGAAGGTTTCTTGCACCAGCAACTGCTCGATTACGTTTCCATCCGCGAGAGAATTGAAGTGCAGCAGCGCGATATTGATCGCCAAATCGGGACGATTCACAACCAAATTGGTGGCATCGTTGCGTCGGCAGATAAAGCATTTTACGAAGTTAAACAGGACACCACTGAGATGGTTAATGTGGGTAACCGTGTTTTGCTCATCTGCTTTGCGGTGTCGATCCTCACCAGTTTGATTTTGGCATACTACTTCATTTATCAGCGTATCGTGGCACGTTTGGCCAATTTGAGTAACAGCATTGATGCAATCATCAATGATGATTTACACCATCCCATTCGTGTTGACGGCAACGATGAGATTGGCCGCTTAAGTGCCAAGCTGATCGAATACGGGGACAAAGTGAAAGAGATGCAGCGAACCAACGCCCTGAGCTTAATCAACAACACCAGCGCCAGTCTGATGACCGTCAGCTTGGGTGGCTGGGTTGAATCGGCGAACGTTAGCGCTAGACGCTTATTGGATCTAGACGACGCCATTACTGAGTTGCCGATTTGGTCGGCGTTTCCTGAGCATTGGTTTGAGGCGTTACGCGCACAATTTAATACAGATTCCACCTTAATGCGCGAGTGCCGAAGTGAACTCACCATGTCATTGGCTGATGATCCTTATGGGCGTTTTTTACATTGCGAGTTCAGTTTATTTACTCACGGTCATTGTGAAAAAGTGATCATCACCATCACCGACGTAACCGAACAGATTCAGGCGAATCGCATCTTAGAGCAAAGAGTGGCTGAGAAAACCCGCGATGTGACGGAGCGAAATCGCCAGCTCAAGCTGGAAATTCAAGAGCGTCAAAAAGCGGAATCGCACTTGAAGAAAACGCAATCCGAGCTGATTCAAGCGGCAAAAATGGCGGTGGTAGGGCAAGCGATGACCAGTTTGGCGCACGAGTTAAATCAGCCGCTTAATGCGATGTCTACCTATCTTTATAGCGCCAATTTGTTTAACCAGAAGGCGGACAGTGAACAGGTCGCAACGTCATTAACGCACATCGAAAGCCTCAAAGAGCGCATGAGTAAAATCGTCAATGGTTTGCGTCACTTTGCGAAGAAATCGGATGGCGAGCCAACGTCAGCATCGATAGAACTGCACGATGTCGCAGAGCACTCAATGTTGCTCGTTAACACGCGAGCCAAAAGGCAGCAAATTCAAATTCGCAACCAGTTAGATAAAACCCTGATGGTGCAGGGCAGCTTGGTCGCCTACGAACAGGTACTCATCAACTTGATGGTGAACAGTTGCGATGCGTTGAGCGAAGCCAATGGTGCAGAGCGTGTGATTGAACTGTGCCATTTGTATTCCACGCAAACGCACCATGCGATTGCGGTATGCGACAACGGTAAGGGCTTTGCGCCGGACATTGTTGATCGCCTCTTTACCCCATTTACGACTACAAAAGAAATCGGTCTCGGACTTGGTATGAACATCTGTAAATCAATCATAGAAAAATATAACGGAAACATTTACTTGGCTTCCAACGCAAAAGGTGGAGCCATGGTGGTATTGGAGATGCCTCATGACGATTAATCAATATGATGTGCTTTTGGTTGACGATGATCAGGATGTACTCGACTCGTACGCGCATCTGATGTCCATTTCTGGTTTGACCGCGAAACTGGTGAACGATCCGACGCAAGCGTGCCAATATCTCACTGAAGATTGGCCCGGTGTAGTTTTACTCGATATGTATATGCCACAAATGCATGGCATGGAGCTGCTGGCGCTCATCAAAGAGATTGATGAACACATTCCGGTGCTGGTCATCACTGGGCATGGCGATATACCGATGGCGGTGGACGCACTGAAAAAAGGCGCTTGTGAGTTTTTTGAAAAGCCGATTTCTCCGCCCGATCTGCTCACGAAAGTGAAATCGTATCTCAAGGAGCGCCAAGCTTACACCGCGCAAAAGAGCAACGTGTCGCAGTCTGTTGGCAAAGCACTCGTCGGTAAGTCGGCGCAAATTGAGCAAATTCGTCAGCACGTCGCGCGATTTGCTTTGATCAACACCAATGTGGTGATATGTGGCGAATCGGGCTCAGGCCGTCACAGCATCGCTCATCTACTGCATGACATGAGCCAGCCGCGTAAAGATCAAACGTTGGAAGAGCTGTATCTCACCGCTGACCACGACAAAGAGGCCATCGCGCGCTATTTCCATGGCGGAAGCGTGGCTACTTTGGTGATTGAGAACGTTCAATCGATGAATGAAAAGACGCAGCGAGAATTTGTCCAACTGCTGTTAGCGCAAGAGCGTGGCAGTGCCAGCAAAACGCGGGTGATCACCCTGTTTGACGCGAGCCCAGAACAGCTGATGTCGGAAAATCAGTTGTTACCCGAGCTGTACTATCTGCTCAATCAAGGGGCGATTCAAGTGCCGAGCTTACGCCATCGGCCGGATGACATCGCCGCTATTTTCCATCACTTTCTTAAGCACAGTTGCCAGAAATTGGGTAAGCCGATGCCCGCCGTTGATTCGAGCTATCTTTCGTTGTTGCGTAATCATCAGTGGCCAGGAAATGTGCGTGAGTTAAGAAATGTCGCAGAGTTGTATGCCATTGGCATTGTCAAACTGACAGGGAAAGAGCGGCTGGTGAACCAAAACGAGCTTCAATCACCATTGGATACGCTGGTGGACGATTTTGAAAAGCAGATCATTGAAGATGCGCTGTTTTTGCATTCCGGAAAAGTGACGGAAGCAGCGGTGTACCTGCAGATCCCGCGTAAAAAGCTCTATTTGCGCATGAAAAAGCACGATATCGATAAGGATAACTACAAATCGCGTTAAAAAAATCCGGCATACGAATGCCGGATTTTTATTAGTCTTGAGTGATAGACGTGAAGGGGATCAGGCGATCGCCTCTGCAAGGATCTTACGAACTTGCTCTGGTGTCACGCTTTGGTTTTCTGTCAGTGCCACCATGCCATGATTGGTCAGTTGTGTGACCACCGCTTCGATCGCCTCTTCTTTGCTCTCTTTATGCTCAGTGAGTTTTGTTGAGACATCAAGGGAATGATAGAAGGCTTCGATAGCATCAATCGTACGCTCTGCTAGCTGCTCGCCGTTTTCTAAACCAAAGACCTCACGGCCCATTTGCTCTAACTTCGCGCGTTTGTGCTCAATTTGATTGCGAAGCAGAGAAGGCTGAACAATGGCGAGCGATCGCGCATGATCCACGCCCCAAAGTGCCGTCAGTTCGTGGCCAACCATGTGCGTCGCCCAGTCTTGAGGGACACCTGAACCAATTAAGCCGTTAAGGGCTTGGTTTGCTGCCCACATCAGGTTTGCGCGCCATTCATCACTGTCACGCTCTGCAAAGCGATCACCGAGATTTTTCAGCGTTTTCAACAATGCTTCTGCGTAGGCGTCTTGCACCATCGCACCGGATGGGCGAGTAATGTACTGTTCACAAACGTGTACCCAAGCATCAACGATGCCATTGAGTAGTTGTTTTTCAGGCAGTGTTTTCATCACGTCTGGGTCCATTACAGCAAAGGTCGGTTGAACGTAAGGGCTCAAGAACGCGAGTTTGTCTTGGGTTTCAGCCTTAGTAATGACTGCGCCAGAGTTGGACTCTGAACCTGTTGCCGGAAGTGTTAACACCGCGCCCAGTGGTGTTGCTGACGTAACGTGATGCTTACCGGTGAGGATGTCCCAGCCATCACCGTGGTAATGGGCAGATGCCGCTACGTATTTAGAACCGTCGATCACAGAGCCACCACCAACAGCGAGAATAAAATCGATGTTGTCTTCTTTTACGATAGCCACTGCTTTGTCCAGTGTTTCTTTGGTTGGGTTAGGTTCAACGCCGGAAAATTCTTGCCAATGATAGCCGTCTAGAGCCGCCACGATTTGATCATACACGCCGTTTTTCTTAATTGAGCCGCCACCATAAATGACGAGCACTTTTTTCTCAGGGGAAATCGCTTGAGTAATCGCTTGGATCTGACCTTGGCCAAAGAAGATTTGCGTAGGGTTGGAATAAGTAAACTTCATTGTTAACCTCACATCGTTATTGGAGTTGTGTTCGTTGTGTGCATAATAGTACTGTGAGTTTGATATTTATAGCCTCAAAACTCTAAATTAAATGCCTATTACTACAAAGTGAGAGTGTGCGCTATGGAAACCCTTGCAGAACTGATGCAGCGATACGTTGATGTCAAAGGCCTTGAAAAGCTCGAAGAGATCATTCCTACCGACATACCTGGGGTTCGTTTTTATCGAAGCAGCCGAGGTAATCCACGGCACCCATTTGTTTATCAATCTGGAATTATTGTACTCGGGCAGGGTTACAAAAATATTCATATTGGTGATCATGCTGTGTGCTATGGCGCAGACGATTATTTGGTGGTGGGGGTGCCAATGCCGCTCGAATGTGAAGCGTTTGCGGATGACGATAAGCCTTTGCTGGGGATTTCTGTTGATGTACCAATGGTTTTGCTGCACCAAATGGTTCAGAAGCTAGAAAAGCACGGCTACCAAAATATTTGCAGTGGCAAAGAAGAAAGCTGCGGCTTGAAGTCGGTGAAAATGGAAGCGAGCATGCTTAACGCTTGCAAGCGCTTAATGCGCGGATTGTGTGATCCTCTTGAAACTGAAGTGCTAGGCCAATCATTACTAGAAGAGGTGGTTTATCGTGCGTTACTGAGCCCTAAAGGCTATGTGCTGTTTGAGCTGGCACATGCTGAGGGCAACTATTCGAGAATCGCACAAGTGCTGGATAAGGTTCACCAAGACTACTCGGAGCCATTGACGGTGCAAGATCTTGCCTCTAAAGCGAACATGAGTATTTCCGCCTTTCATACCGCTTTTCGTAGCGTGACGCTGGAGTCTCCGATTCAATACATCAAGAAAGTAAGGCTTAATAAAGCTCGGGATCTCATCAAGTTAGAGGGAAAGCGAGTTAATGATGCCGCACGTCTAGTGGGTTACAACAGCACTTCACAATTTAGCCGTGAATACAAACGCCATTTCAATGAAACGCCGAAAAGTGCATAAAAGTGTGTCAATCAAATGAATGAGATTGTAAGTGGCATTCTTATATATAAAACAATTTGCACAAATATTATGCCGATATTGAAGCGATATTTAGTGACATATTTTAAAAATTAAGTATTTATCGGTAGTGAACGCGATTTATTATGTTCTATAAAATTAATCAGAAATTAGTTATCGGTACAAAATAAGAGTGTAGCCGTTGCACTATTACACTAGTTTCTTGCGAGTCAATGTTCAATTATTGCAATTGATAGGTGTGAAATCTTCAAACTGTACTTAAGTTATTTTACAGCGAAATATAAGTCATCAAGGGATTGCTTTTGATGATGATTTAAACGGCGAAACAACAACTTAAGGGAAGAGCCTGTATGCGTTTTAAAAACGGAAAGGCAGCAAAGAATGTGTTTACACTCAGTACTTTGACTGCTTCATGTCTGATGGCATTCAATAGCTACGCGGCTGTTGATTGTTCACCTCTACAAGAATGGAACTCTTCCGCCATTTATAACGGCGGAGACAAGGTTCAGTATCAGGGTAGCGCTTATGAAGCCCGTTACTGGACACAAAACAATAACCCAGCAGAATTCTCGGGAGATTGGGCACAATGGAAAGCACTCGGTGCTTGTGACAATGGCCCAGTTGACCCAGTTAACCAAGTTCCCACCACCGCTTTGACCTCACCTGTTGCAACGGATGTTGTGAAAGAAGGTGAGGTCGTTGTTCTTGCAGCAACGGCAGCGGATCAAGATGGCACCGTCGCCAAAGTTGAGTTTTTGGTTGATGGCGTTGTGGTTGGTCAAGATACATCGGCACCATTCTCCGCGTCATGGACTGCAACCGCAGGCGCTCATACTTTCAGCTCTGTCGCTTATGACGATAAAGGCGCGGTAAGCCAACCAAGCAACGTGACGTTGACAGTGGAATCCACTCAGCCTGGCAATACGGCGCCAACGGTCGATCTTGCACTTTCTGCAACCACGGTTGAGCAGGGTGCAGTGGTCACGTTGACCTCAAATGCAGCAGACAGCGATGGTACTGTTGAAAAAGTAGACTTTTTTGTTGGTGGCGTACTTGTCGGTACGGTAGCAACCGCTCCTTATACGCTTGACTATACCACCACTCAAGCTGGCTCTTTGTCGGTCTTTGCTCGTGCGACGGATAACCTTGGTGCAACCACGGATTCCTCTGCACAGACGCTGAAAGTCAACGGTGTGGCACCAGTGGCATCGTGTCGCCCTGACGGCCTGTACCAAACAGAAGGCGTTAATGTGCCTTACTGTACGATTTACGATGAAGAAGGTCGTGAGAAGATGGGGGCAGACCACCCACGTCGTGTGATCGGTTACTTTACCAGCTGGCGTAGCGGTGATGACCCACAAGCGGCTTATCTGGTTAAAGATATTCCGTGGGAGCAATTAACGCACATTAACTACGCGTTTGTCAGCATTGGCTCTGACGGCAAAGTCAACGTTGGTGACGTGAACGATCCGACTAACGCTGCAACAGGAAAAGAGTGGCCGGGCGTTGAAATCGATCCGACTCTGGGCTTCAAAGGTCACTTTGGTGCGCTAGCCACTTACAAAGAAAAATATGGCGTTAAGACGCTGATTTCTATCGGTGGTTGGGCGGAAACGGGCGGTCACTTTGGTGCGGATGGCAAACGTGTCGCAGACGGTGGTTTCTACACTATGACAACCAATGCGGATGGTTCCATCAACCATGCGGGCATTGAGAAATTTGCCACCTCAGCGGTCGAAATGATCCGTAAGTACAAGTTCGACGGTGTGGATATCGATTATGAGTACCCAACTTCAATGGCGGGTGCGGGTAACCCAGATGATAAAGCCTTCATGGAACCACGTCGTGCTTATCTATGGGCTTCATACCAAGAGTTAATGCGCGTATTGCGTGAAAAGCTTGACCAAGCGTCTGCACAAGATGGCGTTCACTACATGCTTACCATCGCTGCACCATCTTCGGGCTACCTACTGCGTGGTATGGAAACGTTTGATGTGACTAAGTACCTCGATTACGTCAACATCATGTCTTACGACCTACACGGTGCATGGAACGATCATGTTGGCCACAACGCGGCGCTGTACGATACAGGTGAAGACTCAGAATTAGCGCAGTGGAATGTTTACGGCACGGCACAATATGGTGGCATCGGTTACCTCAATACAGACTGGGCATACCACTACTTCCGTGGCTCAATGCCAGCAGGCCGTATTAACATCGGTGTGCCTTACTATACTCGTGGTTGGCAAGGTGTGACGGGTGGTACCAATGGCCTATGGGGCCGAGCGGCGCTACCAAACCAGGCTGAGTGTGCTCCGGGTACAGGTGAAGGTGAGAAGAATAACTGTGGCCATGGTGCGATGGGTATCGACAACATGTGGCACGACACCGATCCAAAAGGTAACGAAATGGGCGCGGGTTCAAACCCAATGTGGCATGCGAAGAACCTAGAAAAAGGCATCTTTGGTTCCTATGCGTCAGCGTACAAACTTGATCCAGTCAACGATCCGCAAGATAAACTGGTTGGTAGCTATGTTCGTAACTACGACAGTGTAGCTGTCGCGCCTTGGTTGTGGAACGCGGAAAAAGCGGTATTCCTATCAACGGAAGACAAAGCGTCTGTCAGCGTGAAAGCCGACTACGTCATCGATAAAGAGATCGGCGGTATCATGTTCTGGGAACTGGCGGGTGACTATAACTGTTACGTGCTTGATGCCAATGGCAACCGCACGACCATCGATGAAACCGAGCAGGCATGTGCCACGGGCAACGGTGAATTCCACATGGGTAACTCGATGACCAAAGCTATCTACGATAAGTTTAAGTCAGCAACCCCATACGGCAACACGGTCGCAACGGGCGCAATTCCTTCAGAGACACTGGACATCGCTGTTTCTGTCGGTGGATTCAAAGTGGGTGATCAAAACTACCCAATCAACCCGAAAGTGACCTTTACCAACAATACCGGTACAGCAATTCCGGGCGGCACTGAGTTCCAGTTCGACATTCCAGTGTCGGCGCCAGATAACGCGAAAGATCAATCTGGTGGTGGCCTGAAAGTGATTGCTTCTGGTCACACACGTGCGAACAACATAGGTGGTCTGGATGGCGTAATGCATCGTGTGGCGTTCTCGCTTCCTGCGTGGAAAGAGCTACCAGCAGGCGGGACTTACGAGTTGGATATGGTTTACTACCTACCAATTTCTGGTCCGGCAAACTACAGCGTGAACATCAACGGTGTGGACTACGCGTTCAAGTTTGAACAACCTGATCTGCCAGTTGCTGATTTGTCTGCAGGCAACGGTGGCAATACGGGTGGTGGTGATACTGGCGGCGGTAACACCGGAGGTGGTGACACTGGTGGCAATACAGGTAGCGGTACGGTTATCCAATGGGAACCAGGTGTAACGCAAGTGAATAATGGCGAAACAGTGACCTTTAACGGTAAGTGTTTTGTTGCGAAAAACAGCCCAGGGGTTTGGGAGTCTCCAACACAAACCAACTGGTTTTGGGATGAAGTAACCTGTCCATAATTCATTGCACTACAAACAAACACCCCAGATTGATTCTGGGGTGTTTTTTATTGTTAAACAGAAGCTTAGTGAATTTAGAACTGATAGCTTTCAGGTACAACAACAATGCCATTCTCTGAAATTTTGAAACGTTGTGCGTCTTCTAAGCGGTTCAAGCCAATTTGAGTGTAGGGCGGGACTTTGACATGTTTGTCGATGATGCAGTTGACCAACTGGCATCCTTCACCAATTTCAACATCGTCAAAAATGATGCTGTCGACCACCGTTGCACTGTCGTTTATGCGTACATTGGAAGAAACGATGGAGTGCTGCACTGATCCTCCCGAGTTGATGACACCATTGGCAATGATCGAGTTAATGAAAATTCCTTCATTACCGCTGCCTGAAGAAACGGTTCTTGCTGGTGGATATTGGGGTTCATAGGTACGGATCCCCCAGTCTTTTTGGTAGAGGTTCATCGGAGGAATCGGCTCTAAAAGGTCCATGTTTGCCTGATAAAA
Source organism: Vibrio sp. CCUG 15886 (assembly GCF_028570825.1). Taxonomy (NCBI): domain Bacteria; kingdom Pseudomonadati; phylum Pseudomonadota; class Gammaproteobacteria; order Vibrionales; family Vibrionaceae; genus Vibrio; species Vibrio sp. CCUG 15886. The sequence continues at coordinate 375,296 of NZ_JAQQBT010000001.1, forward strand.
GGAATCAATGGTGCCCACGTCGCGCCAATAGCAATCTTTATCTACCCGCCCTTTACTACCACAGAACTTGTAGGCAAACACAGACCCAGTATCGATGAGTTTAGGAATGATATCTTTACCAAAATCATGGGATGACGCGTCATCGTCGGCGTCTTCTATCAGTGCTTGCTGCAACACCTCCATACTGAATATGTAAATCCCCATCGAGACCAAGCTTCGCTCGGGATCATTGGGTAAATGGGGCGGATTCTGCGGTTTCTCGACAAACGAATGAACGCGATGGCGCTCATCAATACCCATGACACCAAAGGCTTTGGCTTCTTTACAATTTACATCCATGCAAGCGACCGTCAGCGCCGCATTATTGGCGATGTGTTCCTCCAGCATCGGTGCGTAGTCCATTCGGTAGATGTGGTCACCGGATAACACCATGACGTACTTGGCTTCACTGCGTTCGAGCAACCACAAGTTGTGATAGATGGCATCGGCTGTGCCTTCGTACCATTTGCCACCTTTGCGCATTTGTGGTGGTACGGAGGTGATGTATTCGCCCAGTTCAGGATTGAAAATGGACCAACCATCACGAAGGTGTTTTTGCAACGAATGCGATTTGTACTGGGTGAGGACGAGAATTTTACGCAGGCCGGAGTGCAAGCAGTTGGTAAGCGTGAAATCGATAATGCGGTATTTTCCACCAAATGGTACCGCGGGTTTTGCTCTGTCATCCGTTAATGGACTGAGTCGTGATCCCATGCCTCCGGCCAGTATCACTGTCAAAATGTCCTGCATGCGTATTCTCCCTGAATGTGTGCAATATCATAGAGATTAGTACAAGAATTGAGCCAAAACCTTTTTATTGAGAAATCATGACGTTTTCATTAAATAATCCATTGTTGTGCACAAAAAGTAAGCAGTGAGCTTGGGGCATGCACCGTGTTAGTGCGTCGCAATGATAAAAAAGGTCGGCATCTAAGATCTTGGCGCTTAGCGGTTTTACACTGTAAATAGCAGAAAATCACAAGTACTAAACGAGTGGCTTGCACGGGCTGTGCTAGACAAGGCTTTGGGTGGGATTTCTCAGTGTTATCGGAGTAATAAACTGAAAAATAAAAGAATTTCTGCAATCTAGTATGCGTTAGATTCGAACAAAAAGCGCCTTGTTGCAAGGCGCTTAAGGGGGCTCAATAGGATCCTCAACAATGAGATAAATAATGTGATATTGAAATCGTGGCTTAGCTTAGGCCAACAATATCGCCATTTTCATCGATATCCAGTGCCATAAAAGCGGGGATGTCTGGCAGACCTGGCATAGTCATCACATTACCAGTGAGCGCGTAAACGAAACCCGCGCCAGCACAGAGCCTAACTTCACGGACCATGATGGTAAATCCACTTGGTGCACCTTTGAGAGAGGAATCGGACGAGATAGAAAGGGGGGTTTTTGCCATACACACGGCCAACTCGCCAAATCCTAATGTTTGATAAAGAGCTAACTGCTGTTTTGCGGTATCGCTAAATTGCACCTCACCACAACCGTAACCTTTAGTACAAACGGTGATGATTTTCTCCTCGAGCGTTTGCTCTGCTCGATACAGTGGGCGAAAGTTTGCTGGCGCATCACATGCTTCAATCACTTCACGAGCTACCGCCTCCATGCCTTTACCACCTTTGGCAAAGCCCTCGCTGATCGCGACACGAACATTGAGTGGCAGTTGCTGGATCCAAAGCTTGAGTTGCCCAAGCTCCTCTGCGCTGTCTTGTGGAAACTGATTGATAGCAACGACCACTGGTAAACCGTATTTTTGCGCGTTATCAATATGCCATTTTAGGTTACTAAAGCCGGATTCCAGCGCAGCGCGATCCGGTTGAAATAAGGCGTCTGGTAATGGCATACCAGGTTTTAGGTCATACAGCCCTGAGTTTGCTTTCAAACCGCGCAAAGTCGCAACAATCACCACGCAATCGGGGGCTTTGTGCGAAGTTGAAGATTTGATGTTGCATGCTTTTTCAAGCCCCATATCTGAGCCAAAACCGGCCTCGGTGACAACGTAACTCGACAGTTTTAAGGCAATCTCATCAGCGATGATGGATGAGTTCCCGTGTGCAATGTTAGCAAATGGACCCGCATGAATAAGGGTAGGCACACCTTCAAGCGTTTGCATCAGCGTCGGTTTGATCGCTTCTTTCAGCGTTACTGTCATCGCACCTGCCACTTGTAACTGTTCTGCACTGACAGGTTCGCTATCCAGATTGTAAGCGAGAACCACTTTACCAATACGTTCACGCATATCTTGAAGGTTTTTCGACAACGCCAAAATTGCCATCAGTTCAGATGCGGCTGAAATATCAAAGCCTTCTTCACGTTCAAATCCGTTGATGGTCTTGCCTTCGTCATTGATTCCAACGCGAACTTTACGCAGTGCGCGATCGTTGTGGTCCATTACGCGTTTCCAAACCACGCGATCTGGGTCAATTCTTAATGCAGGAAGCCCGGTGCGAGCTTCAAAGGCTTGATAACCAGCGCGCTGTTCGTGATAGATGCGGGCATCAATGGCAGCTGCGGCGAGATTGTGCGCCGCAGTAACGGCGTGAATGTCGCCAGTAAGATGCAAATTAAGTTCATCCATCGGGGCGACCTGTGAATAGCCACCACCCGCAGCGCCCCCTTTTACACCAAAAACAGGCCCCATAGAAGGTTGACGGATACACGCCATCACCGATTGATTGAGGCTTTGTAACCCTTGCGCTAGACCGATAGTGGTGACGGTTTTGCCTTCTCCAAGTGGGGTTGGTGTGATTGCCGTGACCAAAACAAGTTTGCCATCTTGTTGCTCAGCAAGGCGTTTTACACATCGGGCAGACACTTTCGCTTTATATAAACCGTGAGTTTCAAACTCATCTGCCAGCAGTCCTGCTTTTGCGGCAATCTGTTCAATTGGTTTAAGAGGTGTCGTACGACAAATATCGATATCTGAAAGCATGCAAAACCCTTATCTAACAATCACGCAAACGTTTGCGGTGGCATGATACTTAAATGCATAATTGAGTAAAGTATTATATAAGCTTAGTTGTGCTACAGCTTAGTTTAATTTGAGAAAAATTGGCTTAGATCAAAAAGAAAAGGCTGCATAATAGCAGCCTTAAGAGCATTAAGTACGGAATCTATCGATCCCAATAAGCTTCTTCTAAACTGTCTTCACGTTCTGGTAAAGCACGTGATAGGCGAGGTGAATGCTGGGTCAGTACTTCATAACTGACTCGGTTTGCGTACTTACAAATTTGTGACAATGACGAATAGGTCAGGCACATATGCTGGTGTTTCTCTGAGTTCGGGACATTCTTCAGATGGAACGCGTTGGACGCCATATCGTGAAGAAGGGCAGAGAGTGCGCCATCGCCAGCACCATTGGTGTTTTTGATTTCGGCCGGGCCACCTAAGTAAGGGCCAATATGGGAGTAGACGCGGATTGGCTCTTTACATTCAGCTCGGCGCATTGCACGACTAAATTCGTACATGTTGAAGCCTTCAATCGCACCTTGGTAAAGGTCGTGCGTCGTTTCGCGTTTCGCATCGTTGTCGGTGTAACCTGCCATGTAAAGGCCGTCTGGACCCGCAGTGCAAAGGACAAGGTCAACCCAGTCGAGTGCTTTATCGGCCGCTTTCAGTGGATCAGATTCACCGGTCAGAGCTTGGCCTTCTTCTTCATTCATCGCCACAACCGTGATGTTTTCACGGATGTACTCTTGCCACCATTCAGGGTTGCCTTCGATCACGTATTTCGTTCCGAGAGTCAGTACGACGGGTACGGAATGCTTTTTCGCGTATTCAATAGCACGTTGTACCGCTTGTGGCATTGGATCTTCCGGCTTACCTCGCATTAGGTACGACGAAACCACGAGCGCTGCTGCTTTTTCAAACACTTCTTCTGGAATGCTCTCTGGAGCGAGCTTGTTCATGTGGCCTTCGTTGATCGCAAAGGTGCGCTCACCATCTTCAGAGATAAGGGTGTAGCAACGACCAATAGGGCCATCCACCGTTTGTAGGTGGTTGAGGTTCATGCGAGAAGATGTACGACACAAATAGCGATAGGCGTACGAGCCAACTTGAATATTTTTCGACATAACGCCCAGTAGAACAGACTTACTGTCTGCTAAGACTGAGTAGTTGTGAAGGGTGTTGCCAATGGTATCACCAGGGTATTGGTGAGTAATTAGGCCACGTTCTACTAACTCTTCGTAGAGAGCGTCAGCTTTACTTTCTTCAAGAACTAGCGAGTGTCCTTTACTTAACTCATATTTCGCCAAAAATGCGTCATCTACACGCGCTTCGATATCTACGATTGTCTGACCAACACCAACGATGGTTGGGCGGTAGAGCTTAGGTGCCACTTTAAGTTCAGTAACGAGTGGATCTCGAGTGTTTGTAGGGAAATAGTGTTTAGATTTTCGCTGACCAGGAAACTTCATACTAGTGATAGATTGAGAAAAAAGAGGCGCATCATATCACAGATTTTTTGAAACAAGGCTCTTTTTGTTACGCGAAAAATTGGCCGAACATTTTTTGTTCGGCCAAGTGGTTTTTGTGCAGATATTATTGAGTTAGTGCTTCTGTTTTGCTCGGATCAACGTAGGCGTCAGTCCCCCAAAGTGGGACCGTTGATAAGCTATGTTTGAAGCTACCTTCGGTTTCTTTGGTTGTGTACGAAAGGTAGAGTAGGGTTTGGTTCTTTTGATCGTAAATACGACGAACCTTCATTGTTTTAAAAAAGATACTTTTTGACTGCTTGAACACCACTTCGCCGGACGAGCTTTTGTCGATCTTAGCGATCATTTCCGGTGTAATACTGCCAGTCTGGCGGCAAGAGATAGAGCTGTCACTCGGATCGGATAGGCTTAAGTTTGCCTCAATCGAAGCGATGTGACACGTTACGCCGGTGACCACTTCATCTTGTAGCGAGGTGATTTTAATGTCCTTTAGGGTAAACCAACCCAAGCCTACGTCACCGACCTCGTTGCCACCACACCCTGAAAGCAGGGCTGTTGTCGCGAAAACAGCGGTAAGTAGTTTTAATTTCATCGTCTTATCCTTTTTGACCTTGTCAACTGAATGATCTTACCTTACCAGTTTTGACCCTCAGCTGTCTCTAACTAGTTCGGTCAAACTTGCATCATGCAAACGTTTGAATCATAAATTGATTAGAACCAATCTTAACCGCATGGTATGGTATGAGCCTTGCAGGAAAGTAGGAAAACGAAGAGGTTATCAGTATGAAGAGAACATGTGTTGTGCTGTTGATTTCGTTAGGCTTACTTGCCGGGTGTTCAGCACCTCCGAAATCTACCATCTGTACACCAAAAATTTGTGATATTTGGAATTAATCATGTCGAATCAAACTCCGGCAATAACGAATAAAAAGAACAAGTGGTTATCCGATCAAGTTGATTGTGAGTTTCCCACCAAAGAAAGTATTGACGGATTGCAACTCTACCGCGCTTCTGCCGAGCAGCGCATTACCGAGCCATTTTCTATCGCGGTGACCGAATGTGAGGAGATGGAACACTACTTGGTCGACTTTCACCGTCTGACCATTATGTTTGCACTGCTGCAAAGTAAGCGTTGGTCTGACGAAAGTGAACAATCGTTAATTGTTGAATTTCTAACGCAAATCATTCTATCGCCCGAACACGATCTTTATGTGAGTTTCTCTCACGGTGAGCCAGTAGGCGCAGCGATGGTGACGCGTTTGGAGTCAGAACTTTTGGTTTCCGATATCGTGTACAAACAAGCTTTCGATAAAGAACGAGTTGCGGGTTATTTGAGCTGTTTGCTTGAAAAAGTCACCAAAGAAATGTCAGCGGTAGAGAAAATTCTCATCGAAATTTGATCAATGTCGTAATAAGTTCCTAATCAGCCACTATCATATCCCCACCATTTATTACTTGGGATGCATATGAGAACGCTTAGGCTTATTTTGATGTCCGTTGTTGTGCTGTTGATGAATTCCGCATTCGCTTCGACACAATGGCAAACGCGCCAAGTGCTCATTCTCCATTCCTACGATGCTTCTTATCAATGGACTCAAGAGATGCAGAGAGGCATTGAGAAAGCCATTGACAGTATTGACGGTGATGTTCGTTTATCCGTTGAATATCTTGACACCAAACGAATCTCTTCTGCGGACTACTTACAAAAGACCGCTGAGTATATGACCGCGAAATATCGAGGTTATCACTGGGATGGTGTGTTGGTCACCGATGATAACGCATTGCGCTTTGCACAGACGTACTTTTCACAGCAGCTCACACAGTACCCAGTCGTTGCCGTTGCGATCAATGATACACAGTGGCAAAGTCAATCGAGTAAGCACAACTTCCAAGTCATTTATGAAAAAGACCTTTTAGATGAAAACCTCGCTCTGATTGAAGCCCTTCGTCCCAATATTCAAAAACTTTATTATCTTGCGGACAAAAGTATTACCTCCGATCTGATTCGCGCCGACCTTAATCATTCGATGCGTCAGCATGCAAACATTGAACTTGTCGACATCTCAGATAAATCGCTCGACGAGGCCAGCCAATTTTTAGCTCAGATTGATCCGGACGATGCGGTGTTACTCACGCACTACAACACGGAGCTGAGTTCTGGCGTATTTCATTCCTACAAAAAAATCTCGAACACAATAGGCGACAGTAGCCGAGCACCGGTTTTTGTTTTGTGGGACCTCTATCTTGGGCAGCCAGGCATTGTCGGTGGCTACGTTAATTGTTCAGAGAAATTTGGTTATCAGGGCATGTTGATGCTGGCTGAGCAAATGGGCTACACCTTGCCAGAGGCGATGATGGATGAAAGACCATCCTCACTTGTCTTTGATTTTAACGCACTAGACAAGTACGACATCGATTTAGATAAGTTACCGTCTAACGCCACGTTATTGAATGAACCCGTCTCTTATTTGGTGAAACATCGACAGGTATTGCTGGTTGCGGGTGTGATTATTTTGTCGTTGTCTATGGTGATCGCCATGCAGTACATGACGATTCAGCAGAAAAAACTGATCAACTTGAAAAATCGCAAAATTGTTGCTCTGCAGAGAAGGACATTAGCAGTGCAAAAAGAGATGATCCATGTGCTAGGTGAAGCCATTGAAACACGTTCTGGAGAAACGGGTAACCATGTTAAACGTGTCGCGCAATTATCCGTTGGGTTAGGGCGTTTATGCGGATTGAGCCACCGTGAGTTGGAGATGCTAGAAATCATTAGCCCGATGCACGATGTTGGTAAAATCGCCATTCCCGAAGCCATACTGGACAAGCCCGGTAAACTTAGCCTAGAAGAGCGAGAAGTGATTCAGACCCATTGTGAAGTAGGTTATCGCCTCCTTAATAACAACAAAGCTAAGATCATGAAATTAGCCGCATTGGTCGCGTTACAGCATCATGAGCACTGGGATGGCCACGGCTATCCATATCAGCTTAGAGCAGATGAAATTCATGTTTTCTCAAGGGTTACTGCCATTGCTGATGTGTTTGACGCGTTACTCAGTGAGCGTTGTTATAAAGCGGCTTGGGACATTCATCGTGTGATCGACTTCTTTGAACAGCAGAAAGGTAAGCAGTTTGATCCGTACTTAACGGATTTGCTACTCAACAACATCGACCATTTTGTCGAGATTCGAAACTGTTATCCAGATAATCTTAATGAATTCAAGCAGGCGAGCTAAATTCGCTACACTCTGCGCATTTATGATCATTCTCCGACATAGATTATGATTTTTGTCGGAGAACTCCGGTTTTCTGAGCACTTTGCTTCATATAGTAAAGGGAATTTAAGTGAACGCCCTTCGTTCACGCTGATTTCTATAAACTGGGGAATGCGAATGATAAAAACAAAAATAAAATGCGTCATTTTCGACTGCGACGGAACCTTGGTCGACAGTGAAAAGCTGTGCTGCCATGCTCTCGTGAATGTCTTTGAACAATTTGGCTCTCATATTTCCTTAGAACAATGCCTTGCTCAGTTTCGCGGTGGGAAACTGGCTGATGTGCTTTCCGATGCGATGGCATTGGCTGAGCTCGAAATATCGTTAGATTTACTAGAGCCTGCTTATCGCAATGAGTTAAACCGCTTGTTTAACGAGAAATTGCAGGTGATGCCTGGGGCTGAAAGCTTGCTCGATTTTCTCGAACGAGAAAAGATTGAATATTGTGTTGCGTCGAATGGCCCGAAAGACAAGATCGCGCTCTCTTTAAGGCTGACGGGATTGTTAGAACGGTTTGAAGGGAAAATGTATTCGGCATTTGAAGCGAATGCGTGGAAACCAGATCCTGATCTTTTGATGTACAGTGCGTTCCATATGGGGTTTGCAGCGGATGAGTGTATCTATGTCGACGATACGCCGAAAGGGGTGGAAGCCGGTATCAATGCAGGCATGAGAACGTTTCAGTTATTTAACGGTTATGACATTAACCAAATAACAGATGCCCGAGTCAGACAGATCGGGCATTTGGAAGAACTGATAGAGATTATTCGTCAAGAATCAAATTAGTGACAACTGTTACTGATGGAATGCACGTAAGCAGGTCGATTTTGATAAATAGGTGCCATTTGGAGACAACGAATGGCGCTGAAGTTCTTTGTATGGAAACCACATGATGCACATGTGAACTTTTCCCCATCTCCAGAGATGAAGTACTCATCGTGTTGACAAAGTGGGCATACGGTATTTTCGGTTACGTCGATATATTTATAAGTATTCATTTTTTAATCACCAGCAGCAAAATAGGCCCTATTAGAATAGCGAAATGTTTAATAACAGGGCATTTTTTCACTCTAATAAACAAGTTCTTGAGAGTGATATCCCAGTATTGTATGAGAAGTTAGATATTTTCATTGCAATTTGTTTCTTGAGCCGAAAATGAAATTGAATGCTTATTCCCAATAAGAAGTACGGCGTAAACAAACATGCTCCAAAACGAATAAAACAACTCAAGGATATAAAAAAGCTCCCGAAGGAGCTTTTGTCATTGTGTTCGATATTGTTTAAGGATTTGTGACAGTGAGATGGTGGCCTTGGTGAGATTCGCTACTCCCGATGACGACTGCTGTGCGACGGTGCGTATCGTATTTGATTGGCTGCGAATATCGCTGAGCTCTGAGGCAATGTCGTTAGCGACCGCACTTTGCTCTTCAGCAGAGGTGGAAATTTGAATACTCATGTCCATCAGCACTTTCGCTGAGTCGGCAATCGATTTAACGTCCGTACCAATTTCTGCAATCAAATCACTACTGGTTTTCGCTTGACTGACCGTTTGAGCGGTAATCGAAGCGATGTTTTGACTCTCTGTTTGCAGCTTCTCTATCATGGCTTGAATTTCAACGGTGGCCGCCTGAGTTCGGCTGGCTAAGGTTCGAACTTCGTCTGCAACTACGGCGAAACCTCGCCCTTGTTCACCCGCTCGCGCCGCTTCAATCGCTGCGTTAAGTGCCAGCAGGTTTGTTTGTTCAGAGATGGCATTGATGGTGGTGATCACATCATTGATTTGTGTCGTGTTGTCATTCAACGTGGATACTGATGTCGATGCTCGCTCAATGTAGCTAGAAAGCTTATCAATCTCTGCAATCGCGGATACAACGCGTTTATGACTGCCTTCAATATGTTGGGTATCGCGCTCCGTTTGATGCGTCGCTTGCTGAGAAATCGAAGAGACCTCTTTGGCTGAAGCGGTCATTTGCTCCATAGCGGTCGCCACTGAGTCTAATGAGGAATACTGATTTTGGATTTGCGTTTCGCTGAGCTTCATCTCTTTTTCAAACGAAGCACTGGTTTCACCCATCGTGTTTGCATTCTCTTTTACACTTTTTACTAGATCGGTCAGAGTGTCCATGGCTTTGTCTAGCGCACAGCCAATGGTACCAAATTCATCACGACCAGGATGGAAGCCGAGACGAGAGGTTAAATCGCCCTCACCAATCTTCTGTGTCGTGGTGTAGAGGACCCACAGCGCGCCACCAAGGAAAGTTGCGACCCAATAACAAAACAAACCGAAAGGAGCGAGCCACAAATAGCTTAGCAAAAAGGTAGTGAGGGCAGAGGATCTTGCCTTCTCATCAGATTGTTTCGTATTCGCAGTAAGCTGATAAAACTGACCATCGGCTCCTTTTAATGACACGGTAGTCATGCCATCTTTGTATTTTGCATCAGTTGCACTTGCGGCTTTAGATACGCCACTGATGGCCAAAATGGCGTCACTGTTAGGATGGCTGACGATCCCTTGTAAGCGATTTTGCGCGGCGATTTTAGCCTGCACCTCTATCTGCTCGAGTTGGTTAACATAACGGGCACCTGAAACACAGGATAGGGCGAGGATAAACAGGGTGACGATGACCCAGATTTTGTCATTGATCGACATTTTGATAAACAAGCGGTCGATGGTCCTAAATTCAACTTCTCTCATATCTGCTCCATATTGAGATCAATTCGTCGCTAAAGTTATAGTGATACCGAAAGATTTTATGAGAGGAAGCTCAAGGTTGTATGCAATTAATGATATGTAACATTTTAATATTGTGATCGCTGCGGTATAACCACATATAACAGGATGTATAAAGAAGGTTTGCGTGATGCAACCTGTTACACACTATTTCCCCACACATACTAAGGAGTGGTCATGTCAGAATTTGAACTAAAAAATGATGAGACACTAGAGTGGCTGGACGCGATGGAAATTGGAATCGATTTGTCGCAATACCCAAATGAAGAGAATGACGCAGACAGCGATGTCTGTTGATTCCCCCCTGATAAACAATAATGAACTACCTTGCCCACCTACATTTAGCGGACGTTGCCAACAGTGACATGTTAGGCAACTTACTGGGCGACTTCGCCAAGGGTGACCCAAGCAAACAATATTCACAGGAAATCGTGCAAGGGATTCGTTTGCATCGCGCCATCGATAAGTTTGTTGATACACACGGTATCGTACGAGCGTGCAAAAAACGTTTCCCAAAACAGCAGCGACGTTTTGCGTTAATCGCTTTAGACATGTTTTGGGATCATTGCCTTGCGATGCATTGGCACCGATACAGCGATATCTCTTTAGATTCGTTTGTGCATTACGCGCAACGAGAAGTGGCCAAACACGGCACCAAAGATCTGCCACCCTCTTTTTTACTGTTGAATCAACGCATGTGGCAAGGCAAGTGGTTGCAGTCATATCGTGAGATGGACAATATCGAGTTTGCGCTGCACAGAATGTCACAGCGTCGACCCAGATTGTCGCCACTGTCTGAATGTCACGCCACATTGCAAGACGAATATGAGCATTTTTCTAGCGCCTTCGAAACGCTTTATGCCGACACATTGCAATTTAGCTGCAACCAACAGAAAGAGTTTGGCTTGTAGATAGAGATATTTATCTGGCTCTGCTACAATCCGCGCTCATTTTTTGGGGGCCGTAATGACAAATACTTTCATTGAGCTTGGACTTGATTCTTCGTTAAGCGATCATCTTTCTCAGCTAGGATTTAACACACCAACACCAATTCAACAGCAAGCGATTCCACATCTTTTGCAAGGTAGAGATGTGCTGGCTGCCGCTCAAACAGGGACAGGAAAAACCGCCGCTTATGGCTTGCCACTGATCCAAATGTTGTCACGACAGTCGCGAGAAGAAACGGCACCCAAACATCCTAGAGCACTGATCTTAGCGCCAACCCGAGAGCTGGCGCAGCAAGTGTTCGACAATTTGAAACAGTATGCGCAACACACTGAGTTGGCTATCGTTACCGTATACGGTGGAACCAGTATCCGTGTTCAACAAGAACAATTGGCAAAAGGTGTTGATATCCTCATTGCGACGCCTGGACGTCTATTGGATCATCTTTTTACCAAGAAAACCTCATTGAACCAGTTGCAAATGCTGGTGTTAGACGAAGCCGATCGCATGTTGGATATGGGCTTTTTGCCCGACATTCAGCGCATTATGAAAAGAATGCCTGAAGAGCGTCAAACGCTGCTGTTTTCCGCTACGTTTGAAACACGTGTCAAAGCATTGGCTTATCGTTTAATGAAAGAGCCCGTCGAAGTTCAAGTTGCCGCTGCCAACAGCACCGCCGACACCGTTAAGCAGATGGTGTATCCGGTCGACAAAAAACGCAAAAGCGAGTTGTTGGCGTATCTCATTGGCTCTCGTAATTGGCAGCAAGTACTGGTATTTACCAAAACTAAGCAAGGCAGCGATGCTTTGGTGAGTGAATTAAAGCTGGATGGCATCAAGGCCGCTTCCATCAATGGCGATAAATCGCAAGGTGCACGTCAGAAAGCTCTGGATGATTTTAAATCGGGTAAAGTACGCGCGTTGATCGCCACCGATGTTGCCGCACGCGGTTTGGATATTGCTCAGCTAGAGCAAGTCGTAAACTTCGATATGCCTTACAAGGCAGAAGATTACGTGCACCGAATTGGCCGAACGGGGAGAGCAGGGCAAACGGGGCTCGCAGTATCTTTTATGTCACGAGATGAAGAATACTTGCTGCAAGCGATTGAAAATCTGCTGGATACCCGTTTACCTCAAGAATGGTTAGCGGGATTTGAGCCCAGTGAAAAAGAGAACTACGTTGAAGATACACCTAGCAAGCGCACTAGTCGTTCAGCAGAAAAACGTAAGCTTAAGCAAAAGTTAAAAATTCACCAAGGCCGTGGTAAAAAGCGCTGATTGCTGTTCGGACTTATCGCTTAAGTTAACGCACAAAAGTTAGAGCACAAAAAGTTAGGTCGGAACGGGCACACCATTCCGACCTATTTTATTACTAACCCTAGCCAAAGGAGGCCAAAGAAAACGCGGGTTCTTCTTCAAGAGATTGCGGCATCGCCAAAAAGTAACCTTGGTACATATCCAGATTCAACAATTTCATCAGGCTAAGCTGCTGCTCGGTTTCAATCCCTTCAATCACGGTTAGCGATTCCATTTCTCGGGCAAAAGCCAATGCGCACAACAGTAAGTTGGTATCGCCTTCTTCATAGCGCTGAAGCAAAGAGCGATCAAGTTTAATGATGTTGGGCAGGATATTGCGCGTGCGCTCCTGAGTGGAGGCCGCAATGCCAAAGTCGTCAATGGCCCACCAAAAACCGTTTTTACTCAAAGAACGAGTCGCGCATTGAAGTTCTTGCTCACAGTTCACTTTGATTTCAATCAGTTCCATGACAATTTGCTCTGGGCACAGATCGACTTCTCGAATGGTTTTTAGCAAAAAATGGTAGCTCAGCTCTTCTAACGCCAGTCTTTCAACCGCATGTGGCAATACATTGAGAAAGAGTTTCTTATCTCGATAACTGGATTGAGCAAAATTGCGTATGTGCATGATGCGGCTCAAACGTTCAACGTTGAGCTTATCGATTGGTGAGATCTCATCGGAATGAAAAAAATGGTCGGGACGGATAATACTTCCGTCATCACACTGGATTCGGACCAGTGCTTCAAGGCCCACAACAGTCAGGTCTTTTTTGTAAATTGGCTGAAAAACACTTCGAAGTGTCATTTCCTTATAGCGTGAAACAAACTGTCCACCCTGCTCAGAAAATATATACTCGTTCAGCTTCTCTGCAGTTAACGTGTTCATCTTACGGCTCGAATTAGTGGTAGAACAGCTCCTTGTTCCTACCATGCGAAAAACAGTGTTCTGTGCTGAGTCAAATCTTTGTCTAACTTTCTAATGGATGCACAGCCACATACTTTGGTTCAATGAACCTCTAGGTCAACTGACCCTAATTAATACTTCTAAAGTTAATATCTAACCCGCGCTTGTTTTGCTTATCAAGTAAAGTTGCATGCCAAACTTATAATTGTCGAAGCAGCTCAAATTTTGTGTTGCATAAGCGTTAAAACTTGGGGGTGATTTGCGCAGTTAGATCGATTTACCACTGGAGTACTGCGTAAAATTGCACATATTTACGCACCATCTGTTTGTTCCCTGAGCGCCTTAGCGGGTGGCCAAACTTTAGGTAACAAGGAGAAATGTTGAAACGGCTTTCTAATGATTGAGTCAGCTGTGAATCACTGGTGTAGAGCGAAATTCCTTGTTCACTGTACTCGTTGATTTGGTCTGGTAGCTCACCCATCCACCAATAAAGAAGTTCACGGCTTGTTTTACTACGGCTGATCCAGTGATCACCGATAAGGAACAATAAATCATTGGGTTGTATTGCAAACCCGTACTCACTTTGCCATTCAGTGACATCGGCCAATAAATTGTCTCGGCATGTTTTGCCCGCACTGACCATATGGTGAGATAACACCCAAACCGTGCCGATTTCTGATGTTACCCGGTATTGGTGTGGCAACTCGCCCACATCCACTTTTTCCAGCGGCTCAATCACGCTTTCATGAGCAAATTGCTTAAACGTGTTCTGCATACGGCGTGCAAAAGCCAATCCTAAGTGGTGTTCACTCATACCTTGGTTATGTACGGCGGGATAGTGCTTTTCACACAGTTTTAAACAATCGTCCTGAAAGTTGTTGACGCTTTTAATCACAAGGTCGAGTAGCAAGATATGTCCTTATAGAAATCGAAACAGTCATCACGTTTTTGAGGTTAGCATGTTTAAAAACAGGCAACTAACATTCGCTTACAAGTTCTTGATCAAAACATCATATTTTTACCTTCCTCAATGCTGACTGATTGTTTCAATAACTGAATTGATTTGAGACAAGGCGCTAAAAGGGGAGATGGGTCAATGACGAACAAATAATGAAAAGTTCCTTCAATTTTTTCGAACAAGTTGTTCCACCGCCACAGGTAGCCCGTTTGTAAAACTTGGTAAATAATCTCACTCAGTTTGTAGGGGAAAGGTTATATTGCGTACTGCTACCTATTCTCATTCTCTATTGTCTATAAGGTTGGATAACACGATGGAAAATCATGTGACGCAGTACAACGCCATTGCTCGGCTGATTCATTGGGTATCGGCTGCGGTTATCGTTGGTATGTTTGCCGTCGGTTTGTGGATGGTTGATTTGTCATATTACAGCGAGTGGTATCGCGTTGCGCCGAATTGGCATAAGTCTGTCGGTGTTTTACTACTCGTTTTGACACTGTTTCGTTTGGTATGGAAATTGGTGAAGCCATCACCGACCATCGAAGGTAAAAAAGCCGAAGTAGCAGCCGCAAAAGCAGCACACCATACGATCTATTTATTGCTGATGGTGCTGTTTATCTCTGGTTATTTAATTTCGACGTCTGATGGACGCGGAATAGAAGTATTTAATTGGTTTACCGTCCCGGCAGCCGGTGAGTTGTTCGCTAATCAGTCTGATATAGCAGGAGCGATTCACTTTTATGTTGCTTGGGCATTAATCGGCCTTGCTGCACTCCATGCACTTGCCGCTTTAAAACATCACTTTGTCGACAAGGACAATACATTAAGAAAAATGATAGGAGCTCGAACATGAGAAAGTCAGTTATTGCGACAGGTTTAGCGTTGATGATGGCAGTGCCGTTTGCTGCAAACGCTGCTGATTACGTTATTGATACCAAAGGGGCACACGCGTCTATTAACTTTAAAGTGAGCCATCTTGGTTATAGCTTTATTAAAGGTCGTTTTAATACCTTCTCTGGTGACTTTTCTTACGATCAAAACAACATCGCTGCGTCGAAAGTAAACGTAGTCGTTGATACCCGTAGCTTAGACTCTAACCATGCAGAGCGTGATAAGCACATTCGTAGCGGCGATTTTATTGATGCAGGCAAATTCAATACTGCCACGTTTACTAGCACCAAAGTGATGGATAAAGGTGATGGTAAACTGGATGTGATGGGTGATTTGACGCTCCACGGCGTAACAAAGCCTATTACTATTGCTGCTGAGTTTGTTGGCGCTGGTCAAGACCCTTGGGGTGGCCAACGTGCGGGCTTTATCGGTACGACTCGCCTAGAGCTTGCTGATTTCAATATCCCAGTGATGGGGACTTCAAGCTACGTTGATATGGAATTGCACGTAGAAGGCATTAAGAAGTAATTTCTTCGCATGAGATTACGTTGCTGTGCACAATAAGAAAGCACAAAAAGAAAGCCTCCAATGGAGGCTTTCTGCTTATTTAAGCCAAGTTGTTTACTGTTTTCGTTACGCCGTTTCTAACTGACGCGTTTCTACGAGATTCAAACGCTCACCATAAATTGGACGCAACGCGTTCAGCACTTCTTGACGAGACACAACACCGGCAAACTTGCCATTTTCTAGAACAGGCAGAACATGAGGCTTGTTCACTTTCATGCTTTTCGCACGTTCTTCAAGTGACAGTGATGTCATACGAGTAGCGATGCCCATGCTAGAGGTTGGGTATAACTGTTCTTTGTCGATGCAAAGGAATTCAACCACATCGACCAAACGATCATTGACATCAATCGCGACCACGTCACGGCTCATCAAATCCACAACTTTTTGGCCAGTGCTTGGTAGGTAATCTTGGCACCAAAGATCAACCATGACGTCGTGTGCAGAGAGGAAGCCGACGAGACGACCTTCAATATCAACCACAGGTGCACTGATAATATGATTGTCTAAAAGAGTATCAAGTGCGGTTGCGATTGGCATTTCTACGCCTAGTACCACTGGTTGTGCATCCATGATGTCTCTAACTACTGCTGCGTTTTTCATAGTAAATTCCTTAACTGACGTAATGTGTGTTGTTTGTGTAATTGTGCTGATTTTTGCTGCTTTTAGTTCTGGGCGACGGTAGATACACCAGTTCGCTAAGCCGACTAACACAGCACCGCCGACGATATTGCCCAAAGTCACGGGAATAAGGTTGGCAGTAATAAAGTGACCAATATTGAGGTCCGCATATTGGCTTGCATTGGCTCCGACTTGTGCCCAAAACGCGTCTGGTGCAAAGTTGGCAATCACGATACCTAGTGGCACCATAAACATGTTGGCGACACAGTGCTCAAAACCGCTGCTGACAAACATGGCGACCGGCAACATGGTCATTACGGCTTTAGTCATCGCGTTGGCAGAACTGAACGTTAACCAAATAGCGAGACAAACCAGCAGGTTACATAGCACCCCTAAAGAGAATGCTTGAATCGTGGTGTGGTGAAGTTTGTGCTGAGCAATATTCAACGCATTCAAACCCCATTGACCACCGTCCATTTGGTATAAACCTGCACCTGTTACCAGAAGCAAAAGAAACATTGCACCGATAAAGTTACCGATATAAACCTTGCCCCAGATTGCCAGCATTTTCGTAAAGCTGATTTGTTTGTTTGCCCACGAAATACTCGACAATACTGAACTGGTAAACAGTTCCCCCCCGCAGATCACGATCAGGATTAAGCCCATACTAAAAGCCAAACCGCCAGCGAAGCGGCTAAGACCCCATCCCGCGTTGGCACTACCTGTTGTCACCGTGATGTAGAAAAGAAACGCGAGACCGATAAAAGCGCCAGCCATAATCGCCAAACCTAACGTCATGGCGCTGGTTTTATTGGCTTTGCTGAGGGCAAATTTCTCGGCTTCTGCCATCATTTCTTTGGGTGAAAAGTATTGTGTGTTTTCAGAGGTAGCCACTGACATGTTGACTCCTTTTATCTGAGTTCATTGATACTCCTTAATATTGTTCTTGGTTATGTTGAAAGCCCTGACGTTGTTAGTGAGTGCGGTGTTCCCGAACCGCACAATCAGATTAAGCGCTTGAACAGCTACAGGTAAAATTGATAATTTTTAGTTTTCTCATCAAATTATTTGATATGCCCAAAGAGAGGCGTAAAATGAAACCCATTGCTCATCAATTTGATGTATTGCTGTAGTAATTAGGGGAACAAAACTTGCGTTATTCGTTAAAACAGTTGGCCGTTTTTGATGCGGTCGCTGATACAGGAAGTGTGAGCCAAGCGGCTGACAAACTCGCTTTAACTCAATCGGCAACCAGTATGTCTCTTGCACAATTAGAGAAGATGTTGGGCCGGCCTTTGTTTGAGCGACAAGGAAAACAAATGGCTTTGACCCATTGGGGCATGTGGTTAAGGCCAAAAGCGAAGCGATTGCTCCAAGATGCTCAACAAATAGAAATGGGTTTCTACGAGCAACATTTACTGAGCGGAGAGATTCGTTTAGGGGCGAGTCAAACGCCTGCAGAACACCTTGTGCCAGACCTCATCAGCATAATTGATAATGACTTTCCTGAGATGCGTATCTCTCTTGGGGTGAAGAGTACCAATGGGGTTATCGAAGGCGTACTGGATTACCGTTATGACTTAGGGATTATAGAAGGGCGCTGTGATGACAACCGTCTGCATCAAGAAGTTTGGTGCCGTGACCATTTAACCGTCGTTGCCTCCGCGAATCACCCTTTTGCCAAACGTGAAACCGTGAGTTTGGCGCAGCTAGAACAAGCTCGATGGGTATTACGAGAACATGGCTCAGGTACGCGCAAGATTTTTGATAGCTCGATTCACCATTTGGTTGAAGATCTTGATGTGTGGCGCGAATACGAACACGTTCCAGTACTCAGAAGCTTGGTGGAAAACGGCTCCTATCTGACTTGCTTGCCTTATCTCGACGTAGAACGTCATATTGAGGCAGGAAGGTTGGTCGCACTGAATGTTCCGGACCTCCATATGGAGCGAACGCTCTCTTTTATATGGCGCGCAGATATGGCGGAAAACCCGCTAGTAGAATGCATTAAGCGTGAAGGATTGCGAATGATGAAAGGAAAACCGTCGGTTTTATAAGCGAAAAGCGAAATTAGGTTATTTTCTAAATCTGTTGATTTAACGGTTGCGTCATGTTTTACGTGCAACAGTTAAATTATTGCAACTCCATATGTGATCATTCTCATGTTTATATGGCGAGATTTCGCCTAGTATTCATTGCCTGATTGATATGTGAGTAGGCACAGGCCGCTCCAACAAGTTTGGGTTGCAAACAATGAGTACATTAGTCGCTATATCATTAACCACTGGTATTTTGTCTGGATTGTGGGGATGGATTGCCATCTCACTGGGCCTTTTATCATGGGCGGGCTTTCTCGGTTGTACCAGCTACTTCGCTTCACCTAATTCTGGGTTGAAAGGGCTAGCGGAAAGCTTGCTGACAAATATGTCTGGCGTTTTTTGGGCGATGGTCATCATATATGGCTCCACGTATGCTGGCCTAGAAATTCTAGGTTATGTCATTACAGCCGTGGTGGCGTTTGCGATGTGTATTCAAGCGAAACAAACTTGGTTGGCCTATATACCCGGTACTTTCATCGGTTCTTGTGCAACGTTTGCAGCAGATGGCAATTGGCAGCTAGTTGTGCCATCTCTGTTATTAGGCGGTGTGTTTGGATACTTGATGAAAGCCTCTGGCTTGTGGTTACACCAGAAATCAGCCGCTGCACAGCTTGCTCGACAAGCATGAGGTAGCCCCCCCGATCTTATTTGTATCTAGAATGCTGAGTTTGAATCCCGCTTTGTATTCGCTATCAAAATTTATGATATTTGGTACAAGCGCATCGTTTGATGCGCTTTTTTTATTCCTGCTTATGTTTCAGCCACTCTATATCTCTGTTGTTGCGCCCTTTGTGTGTCGTTCGCCAACAGGCCGCGCCATCTAAGCTAAGCATGGGTTAGGTGTTGCCATTGGCCATGGTCACAATGCGCTTTAGTGTCCAACGCAGTAATACAGGGATACACTCAATGCCATTTTCTTCACAGTGGGACACAATCGATAAGGCCAGATCGGGCTTGGCGTGCTTTTTCAAAACCTTGGTCACTACTTTTTTCGCTGGAATAGGGTGTTCATAAGGAATTTTGATAAGATCCTTAAAGAATTTATCAAAGCCATGATTATATAAAAAATGTTCTATGTCGTGATCGGGCAACTCGGTGAGTCGGTGACGTTCTTGATCGTGTCCGAGCATGCCTTTCACCGTCGCGGCGTATTTTTTACCTGCTGCGTCACCATCGGTCACCACATGCCAATCAATCCCCATTGCTTTCGCTACTTTGATCAGTGAGCGTAACCCGGATTGGGCAAACTCGATGATCTGCACGCCTTCTGCGGCGAGATTATAGCCACATTGATTGGCCAACTCATTGAACAACCAAACTTCCGTTTCCCCTTCCACCAGCAACCAGCAACGAGCAAATAGGGCCCCCGAACGATGAAAACGGATATGGAAACCAATCCGCCGCAGCTCATCTACGCTAAAACGTTGCGGATGGATACTTTTTGCCACGGTTTTATCCGATTGTCGAATCAAGCGCCGAATAGAATGAAGTGGTACGGAGCCAAGCAATGCACCACTATTGGTGGTGAGGATTTTCTGCATCGGTAACATCTGCAGCAAACTCCACGCTCTGGCCAAATGAGTGGGGTGTAAACGGCCTTCTGGATCTTCGATGATCAAGATAGGGCGGGCGCAACGTCTGAGGTCGGCAGGCCCTTTGGCTTGCAGATAAGCGTTGAGCAATCCCATCAACAACAGGCGTGTTTGCTTATTGTTGGTTTCTTGTATGAACTGACTTAAGTTTTTGTCTGCCGAAGTGGCGTTATAAAACAGGCCATCACGAGGCTTTCGCGGATCATTTCGGTTGATGCTTTTAAAAGAGAAGTAGTGCTCAACCAGCGAATGCATTGAGTTTAAACTGCTGCGCATTTCCCCTTTGTTAACATGGCCAGGTATCGCCAATAAACGACGACAGGTATTGTCGATGCGTTTCTCGATGCGCGCATTTTTGCCGTTGGCATCGGATTTCAACTCAGGGAAACGGCGAGAATCTCGCAAGCGAATGACCGGATGCAGAGACATGAGCTCTTGAGCGATCTTTTCGGAGTGATGAAGCGCCTTGGTTGAACCGTCGTTATTTAAAAATGCGTAGTGTGTCGTGATGTCGTAACCATCTCGGGTCGCACTAATGCGATAGAAGATTCGATGATCGCCATTGTCATCTTTACACCACACTGGTTTTAAACGGCGGTAACGTCCTGCTTTTGTCTCATGTCTATCGGTAGAGCGGAAGCACAGCACAATTTGCAGATGCTGTGTTTGAGGATGAGAGATGGAATAATCAACGTGAAAATCAGACATCTCGAATTGGTATAACTCAGCATCCGTTGGAAGAGCGACGGAAAGAGCGTCCAAAAGTGACGATTTGCCCCAAGTGTTTTCACCAATCAGGGTAGTGAGCTCATCAAAAGAAAGAGATAACCGCCGTATGCCGCGAAAACCGGAGATTTCAATTCGTTCTAAAAGCATAACTCTCCTCCATGCGCGCCGTAATTATTTGAATGTAAAGTGAAAGGCGCTTATAGAAAGAATATGACAAAATTAAGCTGGCTGTTTGTTATGGTGTCACACTTTTCATTTGACTGATGATTTGTTGAGCAAATAGAGAAAGTTAGCTGTGATGCTTTACGCGCTCCCGACGATTTCTTTGCATAACAGTTTCATAAAATTCACGATTCTGTCATCATTCTGCTCTAAGTATAAAGGGATGAAGAAAGAGAAGGTGACTATGATAAAAACAAATAAGCCAGTCACGCTGAAACTGGCACACATCAATGACACTCATTCCTACTTTGAGCCAACGTCATTACAACTCAAAATCCAACTCCAAGATGCGCAAATCGAGCCTTACGTCAGTGCTGGTGGTTTCGCTCGCATTGCGACCCGCGCGCAACAAATCAAGCAAGAAGCAGAACGACAAAATAAAGGATTTCTATTTGTCCATGCGGGAGATTGTTTCCAAGGAACGCTCTACTTTTCCCTGTTCAAAGGAAAAGCCAATGCCGATCTGCTCAACTCAATGGGTATTGATGCAATGGCTTTGGGTAACCACGAGTTAGATATGGGCAATGAGCCAGTGGCGCAGTTTGTCCGTCGGATTGATTTCCCATTGTTAGCAGGAAACTGGAATCTCAGCGCGGAGAGTGATGAGAAAACGCTAAAAATCAGTGATGCCGACAATATTCGAAGCTTTGATACAGAAACGCGTGCGGCGACCTATATCATCAAAGAAATCAACGGTGAGCCGGTCGCGCTGTTTGGTTTATCACTGGATAAAATGGCAGACATTGCTAACCCAGATCCTGACACGCCTTTTGAGAATGCGGTTGAAACCGCAACGGCCACTGTGCGCTTGTTGCAATCGCTGGGCATTAATAAAATCATTTTACTCAGTCACTTAGGCTATGAGGGTGACATAGAACTTGCCAGCAAAGTATCGGGTATCGCTTTGATTGTTGGTGGTCATAGCCATAGGTTACAGGGTGACTTTAGTGCAATTGGACTGGGTAAAGATGATGACTATGGTTTAAAAATTAACGATACCTATGTGGTTCAGGCAGGGTTTCATGCGCTCACTATGGGGCATTGTGAAATTGAGTTTGCCGCCGATGGCAGTGTAAAGCGCTTTGTTGGACGCAATGAGTTGTTGATTGGTCGACGCATGTTCTTAGACCCAGGACTGAATCAGCAAAGTGATGAGGATTGGTACAATCAGGCCGCCGATTTTATTGATGGCCAATGTAATGTTGTCGTGTGCAAGAAAGACCCTGATATTCAGCATCTGATGCAGAATAAATACATTCCTCGCGTACGTGAACTGCAGAAGACGATTATCGCGCATACCGATCGCGCACTTCGCCATGTTCGTATTCCCGATGAAGTCGGTCCCAGTGAACTGGCGCCAATGGTCGCGGCGTCGTTTGTTCATGCGTTAAACAAACGTCAACGTCAGGTTCAGTTTGCCATTCATAACGCCGGTGGGGTAAGAAACTCACTAAATTCGGGCGATGTTTCGGTCGCCGATGTGGCTGGCAAATTACTGCCTTTTGCCGTTCCTATTGGTTGTTATGACGTACAGGGGAAGACGATTGCCGCTGCATTAGAAGGGGCAATCAACAACGCGACCAATAATGGAGTAGAAGGAACCGGGTCGGGCAGTTACCCATACACTTACGGATTAAGCTATCGCTATTGTCCGCAAAATCCAGCAGGCCATCGCATCGAAGCGTTGCAAATTTGTCTAGATGGGCGTTGGCAGCCAGTTTCTCCGCTACAGTGGTATCGAGGCTGTTCATCTGCATATACGATGAAAGGAAAAGAGGGCTACGAAGCGATACGCCAAATGAAAGGGGAAGGCTGGGTGAGTAATTTGTCCATGGCAGACTGTTTCATCGAGTATCTCTCGGATTTGCCGAACGTGTTAAATCAACAAGATCGTGCTCGCCACGTCTAGTTCATCAAACTTGGTATAAACTTTGCTCAGCTTCTTTGGCTTAACAGCGGGGGAGCGCTTATGTGGAAAGATTGGATGGATACAGCGGTGGTGGTTGGGTGGATCGCAATTTGGTCAACACTTGTTTATCTCGTGCCGCTAAATGGTGTGTGAGCCGCCTAAGAGAGAATCAAGGAGCGCTTTTGTGCTCCTTTCTTTTGTCAGGATAATGTCAAAATTACCCAAACTTGCGCTTGGCATTAGCCTTGGAAGTTTTGTGGGATTACAATATCGAACGTTTGGGGAGTAGTTAGCGTAAGTTTATTTGTCGTCATCTCGTTAGGCCAAAGCCTTTCCGGCAAATAAAGGTGAGTTATCCTCTCTTTGTTTCTTTGTCATCAACAGAAACAGAGAAAGCATTCCAGTTCACTTCAACGAGACCAACGCATTCATACACAGTACAGAATTAGGAACGATTCTGTGCCGATTTGTCATGTATGCGGAAGGGCTCGGACGATTGGGTTTTCTTCCGCATTGGAGGAAATTATGTCCCTATTCGACACCTCGTCATCTTTAATGTCCAATACTGATCTCATGTATGGCAGTTTTGCGCTGCTCACCATTGCGATGGTTTGCCTCGATATTTGGCAAACGCGTGGTGGTGCCATTTCAATGAAGAAAGCGGTGGGCTGGAGCCTATTCTGGTTTTTGCTCGCGTTTCTGTTTGCGGCCACCATCTTCCATTTCTGGGATTTTTACGCGCCAGACAGCTTGTACACCCACCAAGAAGCAACGACGGCGTTCATTACTGGTTATTTGCTCGAAAAATCGTTGAGTGTGGATAACTTGTTCGTGTTTGCCATCATCTTTGCCCAATACAAAGTCCCCGAATCACTTAGACCTCGCGCTTTGCTCTGGGGGGTGATTGGTGCGTTAGTGTTACGTGCCATAATGATTGCGGTAGGTGCACAGTTGCTGGCTCAATACCATTGGATTCTTTACTTGTTTGCCGCTTTCCTCATCTGGACAGGGATTCAGCTTGCACGAGATAAAGAGGAAGAAGAAGAACTAAGTCCAATGCCAGAAAAGCTGATCAGACGCTTTTTCAACGTCACAAACGATTATCATGGCAACGCGGTATTCACCCGAGAAAACGGTCAGTGGTGGGCAACCCCGATGTTGATTGTAATCGGAGTGATAGCCGTTATGGATGTGATGTTTGCGCTAGACTCCATTCCCGCAATTTTTGCGGTCACTCGTGAGCCGTTTTTGGTGTTAGCTGCCAATGTATTTGCGCTGTTGGGCTTACGTTCACTCTATTTTGTACTGCAAGCCATGATCGATAAGTTCATCTATTTAAAGCCAGCTTTGGCTGTGATTATGATGTTTATTGGGGTCAAAATGCTGCTGGTGGGCACGGCGTATGAAATTCCGACCATCTGGTCGCTCTCATTCTTACTTATTGTGATGACAACGGCCGTTGTTGCCTCTGTTATTGCCAACAAAAAGGACATCGAAATGAATGAGAAAAGCCTGAAAATATCTAATACAAATAATGCGGATTTATAAAGCCACTACCGCCAATGAAAATAAATTATGTAAACGAATTGTGACCTAAGGTCTTGATTGAATGCTTGGAAATGATGAATATGCAGACGGGGTGGTTTGGTTTTGCATAATTATTCATCGTTGCGTATTGTTTACGATTTTAATTTGTTGCGCACTTGTTTCATTAGAAAATATAATCCGAATGTAGAAAAATAGTCATTTTTTGAGCGCAAAAAAAAGCACTAAGATTCAACCATCGAAACGAAGTACGTTGAAAGATTTAAGAGAGGCAATCATGGCACAAGCAATGCAAATGAATTCTGTAGCTTTACCAACCTCTATGGATAAGAAAACCTATTCGGTTAACTTCAAAGGATTGATTGCTCACCTATTGGACATTCTTTTTGTAGACAACTCGACTCAGAGTAACTACTACGCAGATGAGCTACCAGTGCATCTACAAAAAGACATCGGTATGTACCGCTAAGTCTAATCAAAAGTTGAAAGCCGGCATTTATGCCGGCTTTTTGTTTGCAAAAAATAATGGCATTCATGCTTAATGCTAACGCATCCCGCTCTTACTCGAAATTTCTCGCTGTGGTAGAGTGAATATTCCTGTTTCTCCCACATCAGTTTTCCTATGTTATCGAATTTGAAGTCAGCGTTTCCCCTTGGCGTCCGCTACATGATTCTATCGGCTTTGGGCTTCGCTCTAATGTCTGCCAGTGTTAAGTACGTGAGTGTACACGGTATTCCTTTGTTTGAAATTGTCGCGGCCCGTGCTTTGGTTTCACTAATCATCAGCTATCTGGATGTCAAACGAAAAGGGATATCGGTTTGGGGGAACAACAAACGCTGGTTGTTTGCTCGCGGGGCAGTCGGAACGCTCGCTTTGATGTGTGTCTACTATGCCGTAACGGCATTACCTTTGGCGGAAGCGACCATTCTTCAGTACGTACACCCCGTTTTCACTGCGTTACTGGCGGTACTCTTTTTGAAAGAGCGCGTACAGCCTGCGACCCTTGCGTGTATCACGCTTTGCTTATTAGGGGTTTTCACCATGGTTTACCCAAGCTTTGATGCATCGGGTGTCGGTGAGTTACCGATGTTGAGTGTGGGTATTGCGCTATTGGGGGCGTTTGGCAGTTCGATTGCCTACGTGATAGTCAGGAAACTGAGCCGCACAGAAGACAGCTCTGTGATCATTTTCTATTTTCCTTTAGTCGCACTGCCAGTGTCAGCCATGCTCATTGGTGACGACTTTGTCGTGCCCGATATTACTCTGATTTTGATACTGATTTTGGTGGGTATCTTCACTCAAGTTGGCCAGTTTGGTCTTACCAAAGCGATGCAAACTCAAACTGCAGGTAATGCCTCTGCTTATTCTTACGTACAGATCGTTTTTTCGGCTTTGTTAGGCGTTGTACTGTTTAATGAGGTTCCCTCAATTTGGACGTTGTTGGGTGGTTCATTGATTGTAACAGGTGCTTTGATCAACGTATTTGGACCGAAATCCAAGTGGCTAGCGAATCGCTAGTTGCTAGAAGCGAAAAGAAGAATGCGTCATCCAGAACTGCCATATTCTAGTATCGCCTTTTAAACGTGTTGGACTAGGTGGATCTGACTCTCATTGTTCTCCGATAAGAGAATGTTCTTGTCGACTCTTTTAGAGAATGTGCTACTAATTCAGTCTGTTGCAGCATAGTGAAAGAACAGGGTGGAGAATGATTTCATTACAGGGTCACATAATTGTTAATGAAGCCGACCTAGAGAAGGTGATACAGGCACTGCCTCTACACATGGAACTTACACGCAAGGAACCGGGCTGCTTAACGTTTAGTGTAAGCCAAGATCCTGTCAATCCTTGCTTGTTTCACGTCGAGGAAGCATTCACCTGTCAGTTTGCTTTCGATGAGCATCAACGACGCACAGCCATTTCTGCTTGGGCCGAAATTACACGTTCGGCAAAACGTTGTTATCAAGTGTCTTACCAAACTCAAGTTACACCAAGGGCACGTCGCTATGACATCATTGGTGCGCCATTCAATCAGCTTGGTTGTTACGTTACAAGTCAGAACCCTGTCGAGCAATTTCGCCAGTTGGATGAAAAAACAGGGCTAGGCTTATCTCAGTGGATAGCAATTCGCAATAATCGCTGGGATGCGGATATCAACGATTGCGGGGATGTTGCCGCCTCTTCTGATGTGCTCGACATGTTGGCATCCGATAACAAAGAGCAAGCCTTGGCTCTTTATAGCAGTGAGTTACAACAGAGGCTGCTTAAAAGCTATCAGCAGGGGCGAGTGCCGATTACGATTGGCGGCGATCACTCGATTGCGGTCGGCACGGTGCAGGCCACGCTCAATTTCTATCAACACCAACAAGAGAAGCGAGTTGCAGTGATCTGGGTTGATGCGCATGCCGATTGCAACAACCAACTGGCGAGTAATCTTCACGGTAAGCCCATCGCGCTACTGATGAACCAATATCCACATAATGGCTGGCAGATCGAAACATCATCTGCCTTGTCGCCCAGCGATGTTTACTTGATTGGTGTAAGGGATTTAATGCCAGCGGAACAACAATTGATGACCCAATGGCAAATCTCCCATTATTCGATGGATATGATTGAGCATAAGGGTATCCACACCATCGTCGATATGCTGCTCACCCATCTTGATTGCCATTATGACCACATCTACTTGAGTTTTGATTATGATGCGTTGGATGGAGCGCAATTTCGTGCTTGTGCCACACCGAATGTCGGCGGGTTGTCAGCGCGAGAAGCGTTGTATCTGGTGAGAGCTGTAGCGGCCCACCCAAAATTTGTTGGAGCGGACTTTGTTGAATATCTGCCTGAGCTGGATGAATCAGGGGTATCAAAAGAACTGATGATTAAATTGATCGACAGTGTTTGGGGTTTTAGGCAGTAGCGACACAATGATAACGTTGGAAAGGACAACCGATGTACGCAGAGCAAGAACAGCAAACCATTGATATTGTTGAGCGACAACTCGAAGCATACAACCGCCGTGATATTGAGGCCTTTGCAGCCACGTATCACCCAGAGGTTGAAATTGCCCATTTTTCAAAAGGGTTGCTTTATTCGGGTAGGGAGACTTTGATCAAACGTTATGGCGAGAAGTTTGGCGGGTTAACGTATTTACGTGCGACCTCGTTAAAACGTATCGTTCATGAGCAATATTTGGTCGACCATGAGTTGGCGGAATCTTCAGATTTGGCAAGTCGGGAAATAAACCGCAGCATTAAGGTGGTGGCCGCTTATGAAGTGGAAAATGGACTGATTAAACGCGTCACGTTCATGGGATAAAAAATGGGTGTTCATTCGAACACCCAAGATCATTTAGCGTTAGCGAGACATTACTTTTTACGGCAGTATTCCGCGATAACGTACATAGATTGGCCGCCATTCACTTTACCAGAAACCAATTTAGGATCGTCACTTAGGCTAATGCCACGGATAACGGTACCTTGTTTGATAACTTGGTTAGTGCCTTTGATTGGCAGATCTTTGATAACCGTAACATCGTCGCCTTTTTTCAGTTCAGCGCCGTTACAGTCAACGGTTTTGTCGTCCGCAGACATTCCTTTCATAGCCCAAGTCTTGATCTCTTCTTCCATGTACATCATGTCAAGAGCGTCCAAAGCCCAGCTTTCAGAGTTTAGGCGAGTCAATTGGCGCCATGCAGTCACTTGTACCGCAGGAACCTGGCTCCACATGCTGTCATTAAGGCAGCGCCAGTGATTAATGTCTTTTGGCTCATCGATTTCGCTAAGGCACTTGTCACAAACCATGATGGCTGTGTCAACGGTCACGTGACCGTGAGGCGGTACTGCATAAGCAGTAAGCGAAGATTCAGAAGAACACAATTCACATTTAGACTGGCAACGATCCAGCAGAGTTGCTTCGATAGACATAAGAACTCACCTTAGTAGTATTAACTTGAGGCGGTATTATCCACTTTATCCTGAGAATTAAAAGGGTCTTCGCCAATTTAAGTGGGGATTTTACAATATTCCAACCCAAAAAGAAGATTTGGTTTAAGTGAGGAGCAATCAAGTTATATGGCTTCCAATAAAATGCCCAGTATTACAGGTAACACTGGGCATGATTCGAACATTGAAATTTATGATTTACTTGCTGGCATCTAAAAACGCTGCGTCGACTGCTAACAAACCGTCACTGTTGCCTTTGGTGAGCGTAAACTGAACGATTTGAGAACTCATTTCACTGTGAGCCAATGCTTCTTCATCCGTTTCCGGCGCAATCACCGTCGAGTGGGCTGCGTTAGATGACGAATCAAAGTACGACGCAACACGCGAACCAGAAGCATTGGTCGCTGTGTTTACTAATCCTAGTTTCTTAAACAAAGGCTCTGTCCCTGCGGTCGGAATTTTCGACACTTTATTGGGAATGGTTGCATCGCCATTGGATTGAATGCCCAACAAAGAACCGCTCACTTGAGAAGCCATATTGAATGGGTCAACGTTGTCCAACACGGTCTGCGCAGCGTAAGTAAATGAGGTCAATGCACTATCGATTTGACTTTTCGCTTCGGCATCCGCCGCGCTATAGAAGTTGTTGAAACATGTGCCAGGATTGTCTTTGGTCGGACATGTATTCGCGTAGTAATTTAAGTAACTTGGAACTGCCGCCGCAGTGATGCTGTGCTTGATGATGGGTGAAAATGAACCAGACTCAAACAAAAATGGTGCAATACCGCCACCTAGATTGGCTAATGTTGCTGTCTTGTAAGCAAACATCGGATCAATCACTGGATTGACCGAGGTATTAGCAACAGCGTAGCTACTGATGCCAGTAATGCCACCGATAGAATGACCGATCAGGGAAACATCCGACTGATTGACTGTCTGGAAAGCAACTTCTGTTGGATTTACGTAATTGAGTGCATATCTCAGTCCTAAACCGTCGATTGCGCCTTGACGAATGTTGTCTCTTGCCACTGGCAAGTATTCAAGATTCATAAAGACAGTCGGTGTCTGGGGCGTCGTTACGGTCCCATCGGACAAAGCACGTTGACCATGCAATGGCTGATCGATAGCAATTAATGCATAAGGGGTTTTGCCCGTTTGAATCGCGGTACTGATATGGCTTAGTGCCAATGCATAAGTACTTTCTTTTAGGTTGGTGATTCCGTGCTGATATTGCAGTAGAGGTACATTATCTGCGCCAGCACCTTTAGGAACAAACATGATGAAAGGCACTTCTTTGACTGCACGGATCTGCGGCACTGCACTGTATCTCGTCAGAATTCGATCGGCGTCAAGCTGAGTACCATCGGCTAATGTCAGTTTCGCCCCCACAAGCAGCGCTTGGTGCGGTGTGGAGTAGAGCTGAGCTGGGAGATCCGTAAAGCCTAAATCGACTAACTGCTGGCTGATTGCAGCCTTATCTGCGTCTGAACCTGAACTCAAAGTCTTTAGAATCTTAAACACACTTGGCATACCGCTACGCCAAGGAAGCGTCTTCCATTCTTTACCATCAACTTGATCACTCAGGAAGTAGGGCAGTTTGACTGTTCCACGAAACACTTGAATAGAATCCAGCGCCGGATGATTGATCAGCTGTTTGTAACTATTTGCCAATAAGTCGGCTTTGTCTTGCCCAACTGCACTGACAAATATGGGGTCATTGCTCACCGCTACATCAAAATCCGAACCAACGTCTTGAGCATCAATGCTGTAAAGCGAGTTGAGATCGTCAACGGAGAGGTTGTTTGGGTTCGCGGTGCCTTTCCAAACACCAGCCGGCTTAACAGCAGGATTTGCTGAAGCAGCTATCGCTGCTTTTGTTCCCTGCATTACATTACCGGCTGACGCAGTCGTAAACCAAGAAGAGTAAACAATTTCATCTTTATTGGTAACTTGTGCGTTATCTTCGAAGGTTTTTTCAATGTTCCAGATAATTTTTTGCGGTGTCGCCAATAGACCAGACTGAGCCATTGAACTCTTCAAGCTGGCATAGGAGCTGGATGTACCGAGCGGATTGTTGTTACTGTCTTTGATCGACTCTGTCAGTGCATAGATGTAGTTTGACGCAGGATCCAAACCGTTGAGAGGAAC
The DNA here is from genome assembly GCF_028570825.1 of Vibrio sp. CCUG 15886. Classification (NCBI taxonomy): domain Bacteria; kingdom Pseudomonadati; phylum Pseudomonadota; class Gammaproteobacteria; order Vibrionales; family Vibrionaceae; genus Vibrio; species Vibrio sp. CCUG 15886. Next base: position 406,149 of record NZ_JAQQBT010000001.1, read on the forward strand.
AACGTTAATGCTCTTCAGATCGGTTGTGACCGCAAGAAAATCAACACCCGGAGTTAGGGCAGTAAAATTAGTCATAGCGCCAGTCGCAAGATCGACATCAACCTTAGCCACACGAATACCAGCATTTAGGTTTTGGCTAAATGGGGTGCCATTAGGAGTGATGATCAAATCGTTGAGAAGCGTGACACCATCAGCAAGGTTTAGAGGGATGCTAAATGGCATAATGGTACTCCAACCATCCGACTCGCCCATTGCAACTTGAGGGTTATCCAAGCCTTTAGAAGAACCCGCACTAAGTGGGATATTCAAGGTGTGATCATTGGTATCAAACAGCAAGAACGAGGGTAGCGGCACCGCCGCAGATGTTCCTTTCAAGGCGAACTTAATTGACGCATCGCGCCCCAACAACTCCTGAACGCTTGGTTCAAAAGTCACTGAACCTGTCGTGCCTGAGCTTTCTGTGTTGTCACCACAACCCGCAAGTAGGATTGCTGAACATAGTAGCGATAATTTAAAGGTATGTTTCATCGTTATACTCCATCAATCCTAATTACTTAAAGGTGTAGTTCATTTGAATCGCGCTGATGTAAGCCGTGCCTTCTGCTTCGAATTCAAGCACTTCATCTGCTGCGTTGGTTTCTTTGAATGAACCAGAACGGCTCTTAACCAGTGCAAAGCCCGCGTCGATCGTCATGTTGTCGCTCATCAAGTAAGTTAAGCCTGCGCTGTACCAGAAACGGTCGCTGTCAGGAATGCTGAGGGTTGCTTCACCGGCTTGTTCATCAAATGCTAAGCCTGCGCGAAGAGTCCAGCTTTCGTTCATTTGATAGGTTGCACCAAGTGAATAACGATTGTTGTTTTCGTAATGCTCTGGTTTATAGAAGCATTGACCAGCGGTACCATCGTTACACTGTGGAGACGTTGCCTTTAGCTCGGTGAATGTGCTCCATTCGGTTTGTTGCCAACCGGCGTGCATCGCCCATTGTTCGTTAAATTCATGGTATGCCGAGACTTCAATGATGGAAGGTAGGCTGATCTGTAAACGGCCATCGACTTTAGGGGCTGTGGCGATGCCTGAGTCGTAGCTGCTGAATTCACCATCATCGAAATCCAGATCGACTTTGGAACGATAACCCAAACCAAAGCGCGTCTTTTCACTGAGTTCGTATAGTGCGCCAACGTTCCAGCCGTAACCAAAGGTCGTGCCAGTCATACCGATCAAGTTTTCTGATTTATCGGTCGATCCAAACAGAGGTGCGAGAGAACCCTTGTGACGAGTCAACTCTGCGTGCGCATAAACAAAATTCACACCCGCACCCACGCTCAACGCTTCGTTAACGCGATAGGCGATATTGGGGTTGATCCCCACTGAAACTAACGCCGTATCACCAGCCATGTCGCCAGCTGAAATGTCGTCTGGGTAGTCAGTCGCCACACCGTAGTTGGTAAACATACCAATACCCCATGCCCACTTCTCATTAATAGGGCTGATGTAATAGGCTGCTGGAACAAGTTGCAAAGGCGCAACGTCATCAGATTGTTCGCCATTCGTTTTGTCGTAAACATTGACCTCTGGATCTACGATAGACAGGGCACCAGAAAACTGTGCGTTTTCAAATAGTGTCATCGCAGCTGGGTTTCTCGCCAATACCGAAGCGTTGTCAGCAACAGCCCCTTCACCGGAAAACGCTCGACCAAGACCAGACGCTGAATGTTCCGCAACTTGAAAACCAGCGGCATTAGCATGGCAGGCAAACAATATCGATATCGTCAGCAGAGAGCAGTTCTTCTTGTTCATCCTTGACCCTCCTAGGGTGTGTGATTGTGGACAGATGTCCTTGTAATTGTTGTTTGTTATGCAACTCGACTTATTGAGTTGAGTATTAATTCTATTATGTAACATGGATGTTAATTTAATGTAAGCGAAAGTGTCAAAGTTAGTGTGCTTTTTAAACAGTAAATTTGATGCATAGATCAAGTCTGTATCTCTAAGGCGATGTATTATGGAGATATTTTTTCAATGAATGGTTTGACCAGAAACATTTTGATTATTTTATGGGGAAATAGCGTGCTATCTGTTCAAATTGTGCGCTGTTCAGAAGAAGGGCGCTTTTAACCCCCTTTGTGCACAGGCATAATGGGGCCTTTGTCTATTTGGATAGCCGAGTAAACGTTGGAATTATTAAATATCGAATTTCTTGGGCGCTCGTTGAGACTTGAAGGCTCAATGGCAGGTTGGCAGCAGCTTTTTTGGGACAACACTCTGGTTTCTCAGCGTGATGCTACGCACGGACAACAAGGGGAGTTTGTTCATGAGTTTCAACTTATGGCGGGCGAAGAGACGCTAAACTGCCAGCTCAAAGGTCAATTGACGTGGCAGCCATTCCAATTGGACTACCAATGTGGTGTCAATGATCAGCTTGTGATACAGGGGAGTCGAAACGAAAAAGACATCGAGCAGCAAGTCCCTGTGCAACCACGCCAAGAAGAGCGCCGTTTTAGTCTTATTGGCTTGATTTCTCTGGGCATGAAAGCACTTAAAAGTGCCAAGATCATCAAAGTTGCCCTTGCTTCAATGAGTTTGGCAGCCTATTCATGGCTGTTTTCATTCCAGTTTGCGCTGGCGTTGATTGCTTGTTTGGTGATTCACGAATATGGCCATGTTCGTGCAATGAAATACTTTGGCATGCAAACCAAAGGGTTTTACCTAATTCCGTTTTTTGGCGGTATGGCGCTCAGCGACGATAAGATCAATACCCGTTGGCAGGATGTGGTAATTTCCATTATGGGGCCGTTCTTTGGTCTGATCCTCAGCGTAATTCTGGTGGTGACCTATTGGCTGACGGGCGAGGCTTTTTTCGCAGCGCTAGCGGTGTTTAACGCCTTATTAAACTTGTTTAACTTACTGCCCATTCTCCCATTAGATGGTGGGCATATTCTCAAAAGCATCACGTTTTCGATGAACAGTTGGGTGGGGCTCGTCGGCGGGGTACTCACCGCGGCTGCGGGTGTGTATCTTTCCTATGCATTAGGTTTAACGCTGTTTGGTTTTCTGCTCATTATGGGGATGTTAGAGATTGTGATGGAATGGCGTGGCCGACATCATAGCCATCTTCTTCCTCTGACGCGTTATGGCCAGTGCTTTGCATTTGCTTGGTATCTTATGTCTGTGGCGGGTTTTGTCGCGATCATCTGGTATTTTGCGGCAACCGGTGATGATTTGATGCGTTTACCGCTATTGATCCTTGGCTCCTAGCTAATCCGTTGCTTATAGAAAAAGTGTCGTATTTCCAATAAGAAAGAGCTCCTTTACGGAGCTCTTTACGTTTAAGCTTTGCAGCTCGGAGATTTACCTTGGTAAACGGGCAATTTACTGGCTTTGTCCTGCAAATCTTTGATACGCGTACTGTGAGATGGGTGGGTTGAAAGTAGCTCAGGTGGTTGGTTTCCGCCTGAGGCTTTCGCCATGTTTTTCCACAGTTCCACACTCTGTTTTGGGTCGAATCCTGCTTTTGCCATGTATTCTAGGCCGACAATATCGGCTTCGGATTCTTGGGTTCGGCCGTAAGGTAAAATTACCCCATATTGCACGCCCACACCCAACGCTGCCATGGTAATTTGTTGATATTGCTTATACTCAGACGCACCTATGGCAACGTTGGCCAACTGTAATCCGGCATTGGCAAGCTGGCTTTGAGAGAGACGTTCATTGCTGTGTTCTGCGAGCACGTGCGCCACTTCATGGCCAATGACCGTCGCCAATTGGTCTTGGTTAACCGCGACATTCAGCAAGCCAGTATAAACGCCAATTTTTCCCCCTGGCAGGGCAAAAGCGTTCACTTGGTCACTATCAAATACCACCACTTCCCACTCTTTGAAACCGGGTTGAGGGGGAATGGTGTCGGTAATCGCTTTGGCAACACACTGCACATATTGATTGGTCGCTTTGTTTTGACTAATCGGAATCTCTTTTTTCATCTGCTCAAAAGAGTTCGCACCAAGTGTGGACATCTCACTATCTGAAAACATCAGCAGTTGATTACGCCCAGTAGGGGAAGAAGTGCAAGCAGTAAGCCCAGCAACGACGATGAGTGCAGAAGCTTTCAACCACGATGACATAACAATCTCCATATCGATAATTTTGGGTATATACTAGCGCCAATTGTAACGAAAATCTGGCAAAAGAATGAGCATTTGGAAAAAACCGATCGATTTAGCGACCCTAAACGCAACCTCAAAAAATACGCTTATTGAACACTTACAAATCGAATACACCGGGTTTACCGAAAACTCTCTGACTGCAACCATGCCGGTTTGCAGTTTTACTCATCAACCACTCGGGATGTTACATGGTGGCGCATCGGTGGTGCTTGCTGAAACACTCGGCTCTTTAGCGGCCAATTTTTGCGTGGCTGCCGGTTCTTATTGTGTTGGGCTTGATATTAATGCCAACCATATTCGCCCGATGCGCAGTGGTTATGTGATTGGTACGGCGACGCCAATCCATCTCGGTGTATCAACGCAAGTGTGGCAAATCACGATTACAGATGAACGTGAGAGATTGGTTTGCACCAGCCGTTTGACCATAGCGGTTAAACAGCACAAAGAGCGTGGTGTTTAATATGGTGATCGAATTTAGCCACGGTAAAATCATCGTCACGCCACATGAAGTCGTTGTGAGGCTGCAAGGTGGTCACAGTGTCACTTTAAGCGCTCAGGTCGATGCTGTTCAACTGATTGGTCGTGGCGCCAATGTTTTGGTGGCGAACGGTGCGGAGTGTAAATGGTCAATCAAGTTAGATTCTGCATCTCAACTCATTGAAATTTCGCAGCAATTAGGCATTGCAATCGATGCGTGAAAATCGTTTGCACTGTTAAGCAAAAATAAGGAAACTTAGGGCTACCGAATTCAACGACGAAATTTCCCATTTTATGAGTAGCCCGCGTCTAAGAGTCCAATTTGAAACGCTTTTCCAACACTTCGACGGTAAAAACAGCGATGTTCAGCTTGAAGACATCACTGAAATTCTGTTCTGCACCCGTCGCAACGCTCGCATCGTTCTAAACAAACTTGAAGAAGAAGGCTGGATTGAGTGGCATCCCGCGGCAGGGCGAGGCAAGCTCTCCCAGCTTATTTTTAAGCGTAGCAAAGCAGACGTGAGTGAAAATCTTGCCAAGCGCTATTTAGAAGAAGGGAAAATTGGCCAAGCGCTAGAAGTATTAGACAGCGACGCGGCAAAACTCACACAGGTGATCCAAGGCTATCTTGGTTTGCAGCACCGAGAAGGGGAACAGGTGGTTCGTCTACCTTATTACCGACCACTCTCCATGCTCAATCCGCATTTACAGATGCGTAGAACGGAAATTCACATTGCACGGCAAATCTTTAGTGGCTTAACCAAGCTCGATGATAACGACGTTTTGCAACCCGATCTGGCACATACATGGGAAATGCGCAGTGCCAAACACTGGCGTTTTTACCTGCGACCGGGTGTTCGCTTTCACAATGGTGAGCTGCTAACCACCGATATGGTGATCGAAAGCTTACTAGAGCTGCGCAGACTCAACCTTTTTTCTCATCTTCAATCTGTGACCACACCCAGTCCGTGGGTGGTGGATATTCACCTGTTTAAAGACGATTTTCATCTGCCTTTGGCGCTGAGTGAGTCTCAAGCCAAGATATTGTTGCCTGAAAGGCTGCGCAGTGAGGATTACCACATTCGCCCAGTCGGAACGGGCCCCTATATGGTTCAATCGAACGACGATAAAAGGCTAATTCTTCGCGCATTTGACGGCTATTTTGGCTTTCGTCCGCTACTGGACCAAGTGGAAGTGTGGGTGATTGACGAAGCGTACTCTTCGATGGTCTACCCAAGCTTAAGCAAACCCATCATGGACGCTTCCTCGTTATCAGATGAAGTGGAACTCGACCCCGGTTGCACTTTTCTATTGCTCAATAAGCGTAGTGGTGTAGCAAAAGATCCCCGTTGGGCGGAGTTTTTAGCTTCCGTTCTGAACGGCTATCAGCTGTTTAGCTACGTCCCGCAAGAGAAAGTGATCGAACTCGGATTGCTGCAAGCGTTTGGTATCAAACCCGGCTGGATCGATCTTTACCCGAAACCCAATATAGAGCCGCCGACAGAGCTAGAACGAATTTCAGTGGCGTATCAAGCTCAGCATCCGATGTTTCCTGTGATCGCGAAAACCATTAAGACCATCCTTAAGCGCTATCACATCGATGTAGATTTCGTGAAATACGATGCGTCTTTGCAAGAACCTGAGTGTGTGGATGTTTGGATCAAAGCCATGGGTATTGCGACGAATCGCGATGACGCACTGGCGGGTTGGTTATTGGATTACAGCAACATTGAGTCGATGAGCACAGATGGTGACTTTGCACGCTGGAGTCAACTCGTAGACCTGTGGCGGGAAGGAGGCTGCGAAGAGTTTCCCGCACGTGAAATCGGTCGACAGTTAGTGCGTAGTTGCCAAGTTATCCCGATGTTCCATTGTTGGCTAGGGGTTAATAAAGATCACAGTGGTGCACTGCAAAACGCGAAGTGCAATGCGCTAGGCTGGTTTGACTTCAGCCAAGTGTGGGTGAAACCGGAATTAGATAACTGATGGCCAAGCCAAACAAAAAAGCCCCCGAACGAACGGTTGAGATTATTTGCAGTAAATGTCGCGCCTTACTGTTTAAATATCGAAAAGGAGGAAAGGGTGCTTTAGTGAAATGTTTTAAAGAGCGTATCATCGACAATTACTGTGAAAAAGCATGCCATTGCCCCAACTGTGATAGTGAGTTTGCGCGTGATAGCCTCATCAGAGGCACACCCGCTTATAAAATTATTGGTGGGAAAGCCAAGCTGAAATAGAGTAAAAATAAGGGAAACCACGTGGTTTCCCTTTTTGATTTGATTGAATATCACTTTATCTAAGTTTAAATGCGTAGCACTGATACGGCTTTAGTGACAATGTCACTCCGAGCATGCACAACGAATCGTAGTTATAAATCAGGCAGTTAACTTCTTTGTTTTGCAAGTTCTCAGGCAACGCTATTGAAATATCTTGATCGCTAAAGTTGTTGATGACCAGCAGTTGCTCATCTTGATGTGAGCGGACATAAGCAAACACACTATCGTGCTCTGCAAACAGTGGGGTGAAATCGCCATAGACGATCGCTGGGTGCTCTTTGCGCAGTTCAATCAGCTTTTGGTAGTGATAGAAAATGGAATCTGAATCTGCCAAGGCTTGTTCCACGTTGATCTCTGGATAGTTCGGATTCACTTCAATCCAAGGTTTCGCCTGACTAAAGCCACCATTCTGAGATGCGGACCACTGCATTGGGGTGCGAGCATTGTCACGGCTGTTCTCATGTATCGCGTCCATCATATGTTGATGTGACACCCCTGATTCTGTTTTCACTTTGTAGAAGTTTAGCGTTTCAATGTCTTTGTATTGATCTAACGACTCAAACGCGACATTGGTCATACCGATCTCTTCACCTTGGTAGATGTAAGGCGTGCCTTTGAGGAAATGCAACGCCGTTGCCAGCATTTTCGCTGACTCAACACGATAACGTTTGTCATCACCATATTTCGAGACCACACGAGGTAAATCATGGTTGTTCCAAAACAAGGAATTCCAACCTTGGTTCGATAACTCGGTTTGCCACTTGGTCAGTACGTGTTTGAATTGTTTGAGATCAAGAGGAATAGGGTTCCATTTGTCACCGTGTTGCCAAGTGAGCGTGATGTGCTCAAATTGGAACACCATGGAGAGTTCATGACGCTCAGGATCGCTATACAATTTTGCAATTTCTGGGGTTGCTCCCCATGTTTCGCCAACGGTCAGCAGATCTTTGTCGCCAAATGTCGCTCTGTTCATTTCCTGCAATAGTGGATGCAGCCTTGGGCCATTACCAGTAATACCTTTGTCGATCTCTTTGCCAATCAAGTCGATAACGTCGAGCCTAAATCCACCGATGCCTTGGTCAATCCACCAGTTCATCATCTTGTGTACTTCCTGCTGGACTTTAGGATTCTCCCAATTGAGATCCGGCTGTCGCTTAGAAAATAGATGGAAGTAATACTGTTGTGTTGCTTCATCCCATTGCCAAGCACTGCCTCCAAAAATCGAACCTTGGTCATCGGGCACACTGCCATCTGGTTTTGCCTCACGCCAAATATAGTAGTCACGATAAGGGTTGTCTCTCGATTTACGCGCTTCTACAAACCAAGGGTGTTCATCTGAGGTATGGTTGACAACAAGATCCATTACGATGCGGATATCACGTGCTTTTGCTTGAGCAAGTAAGTTTTGCATATCGGCCATGGTGCCAAATTCCGCAGCGATATCTTGATAATCAGAAATGTCGTAGCCGTTGTCGTCCATAGGCGACTTATACACGGGCGAGAGCCAAAGCACGTTTACGCCAAGTGTTTTCAGGTAATCGAGTTTGCTGATGATGCCATTTAAATCACCGATGCCGTCGTTGTTTGAGTCGCAAAAACTACGCGGGTAGATTTGATAGACCACCGCATCGTGCCACCATTTGTTTTCCATTCGCTAAAACCTCTTTAAGCTTTTTGTTAGTGTCAATGTAGTCTTTCTGAGTTCACAATAAAAATAGATTACACTTGGTTTGATATAGGTTTTTTTTATATCATCAGCAACGCATGCCGTGCTAAGTTCAATTGAGGATAAATTAGCCAGCAGAAATGTGATCTTCACCGTTTAACGCCGTGCGCTCCGATGATGTGTGCTGTGCGAGAGATGAACCATGAACAAAAACTACCGTTATTTCTTAACCGTCGCTCATGAACTGAATATCAAACAAGCGGCGGAAAAACTGCATATTAGCCAACCAACGCTGACCGCCGCCATCAAAAAGCTCGAGAGTGATATTGGTGTCTCTCTATTTCATCGCCGATCCAAAGGTGTCGAGTTGACGGAATATGGCCGGATGTTTAAATCTTATGCCCAAGAGCAGCAAGAAAAACACGCTCAGTTGATGCACCGTTTTACCGATATGCAGCAGCGTCATTTTGGTAAGCTAAAAGTTGGTACGGGTGAGGCTTGGTGGGAGCTATTTGTCAAAGAAAGCGTAGAAACCTATCAAGAGCGTATTCCCAATACCTCGCTACACCTCGAATTTGGTAACAACTTGTCGCTTATGCATCATCTGGTTCAAGGGGAGTTGGACCTTTTTGTTGGCCATGAAGTTCAAGGCCTTCATGATCGTTGTAAGGTACATTTCATCCCATTATTTCAAGACAACGAGGCTTACTTTGTGCGTCGTGACCACCCGTTACTGAAAATTCGCTCGAAAGAGAATGAAAAGCGCCTCGAACAGCAGAAAGGCTATCCGCTGCTGCGTGTCACGCCCGATCATGCCCGTCACCGTTCAGTGCTTGCTGACCACATGACATCACCCTTTGAACTTTCAGCATCCAGGCTAGAAGACAGAGCAATCTATGATGTTGACTCATTGTTCGCAAGTTTAGACCTATTAAAGTGCAGCGATGCGATCATGCCCTATAGTGATCGTATGTGCGAATGGATGGCCGCAAAGGAAATCGAAACGTTGGTGATCAATCGCCAGCAACTCGGTAATGTCGGAATCTATACCGCAAAAGGCGAACTTGATGAAAAAACAACGCAATTTATCCAGTTATTGAGAGAGCATTATGAGTGATTCAAACCATGACTTTTGTGTGGTGTTGACCACCACCAATGATGATGAGAACAAACATGCGATCATTAAGGCGCTATTGAGCAAACAACTTGCTGCGTGTATTCAAGAAATACCGATGACTAGCCATTATGTTTGGCAAGAAGAGGTTTGCCACGACAGTGAAACGCTGCTGGTGATAAAAAGCAAAAAATCGCTTTATACGCTGGTGGAAGAATCGATACGTGAGTTGCACAACTACGAAGTGCCGCAAATTGTACAACTCGACATCGCCGCGGGCTTTCAGCCCTATTTAAGCTGGATCGCGGCCAACACCTTGGAGACGCAAAAGCATTAACGAGGTAAGTGCACCGAGGGTGTCACACAGCATGTCTTTCTGTGCGTCCCAGATATCACCTTGAGAGCCGAGAAAAGCGATGCCTTCGTCACCACCGGCGAGGGCAGCATACCACCATTCAATAATTTCATAGGCAGCGGCTAAGCTCATAATCGCGAACAGGGCAAACAAAGAAGCAAAAGTGAACGACTGTTTATGCTGTTTCACCAAGTATTCTGCAATGGGATAAGCGTAAAGGCCGATAGTAAAGTGGGCCAAGCGATCATAGTTGTTTCTTTCTGAGCCAATCATTTGGTTGAACCAATCAAATGGCACTTCGGCGAAAGTGTATTTTGCCCCGATGGTGTGTAGACAAAGCCATACAAACATCAGTAAGTAAGCGGTGCGACTGAAGGTAAAGCGTCGACTGAGCCAAATGATCGTCGCAAGAATGGCAACGGCTGGAATGATTTCGGCAATCCACACTGCGTGAGAGGTCGGCGATACCGCAGAGAAAACGAAGATGACAGCATAGCCGAGCGTCAAGAGCAGCAAAGGATTTTGTTTTGTCATTAAGTTTTCCTTCTTCATCGTGATTCTATTCCCTTAGTTTTCGCGTAAATCGCGTCAAATGATGACAGCTTATTGAACATTGTTCAATTAATTTGTGTGACGCACCATTCACCCTGATGGTTTGGGCGATGTAATTAGAGAGAGTAAGCGGGTATATCGATTACGAAATGTGTTGATAGCTTGCGCGTTGGCACAACATTTAACCGTTTGCGGAAATACATTTCATTAAAGTTTGATTTACATTTGCTTGTACCACTAGAATCCGGACTCTAATTCAAAAAACAAAAAGAAAGTGAAGTCATGAAACTGGAAACTGTCGATTATCTTGCTGATGATGCAGCAGAACAATTTGTCACATCGCTGCGCGAAACTGGGTTTGGCGTCCTGAAAAATCACCCAATTCCGAAAGAGTTGGTGGAATCGATTTATAAGAACTGGTACGAGTTTTTCTCAACGGAGCAAAAGCACGATTTCCATTTTAATGTTGAAACACAAGATGGTTACTTCCCACCGTCGGTTTCTGAAGTGGCGAAAGGGCATAGCGTTAAAGACATCAAGGAATACTTCCACGTCTATCCTTGGGGTCAAATGCCAGAGCAGCTCAAAGCAGAAATCATGGAATACTATGAGCGCGCAAATGCCTTTGCTTCCGAACTGCTAGGCTGGGTTGAAGCCCACGCACCAAAAGAGGTTCAGGAAAAGTTTTCTGTTGCTTTGTCTGAGATGATCAATGGTAGTGACAAAACCTTATTGCGTGTATTGCACTATCCACCAATGACGGGTGATGAAGAGCCGGGCGCTATTCGCGCGGCTGCGCATGAAGACATCAACTTGTTGACCGTATTACCAGCGGCAAATGAGCCTGGCCTTCAAGTGAAAGCGAAAGATGGCAGCTGGATTGATGTGCCGTGTGACTTTGGCAACTTGATTATTAACATCGGCGACATGCTACAAGAGGCGTCAGGTGGTTACTTTCCGTCAACAACACACCGTGTAATCAACCCTACGGGTGAACGTCAAACACAGTCGCGCATTTCACTGCCATTGTTCCTTCATCCTAAACCTGACGTAGTTCTTTCTGAGCGCTACACCGCGCATAGCTATTTGATGGAGCGTTTAAGAGAGCTTGGTGTGATTTAAGCCTTATTTCACATCACAGACTTTGAGAGACAGCCAATGTGCTGTCTCTTTTTTTCAACACTGCTTCACGAACTGACAGTCAAAATGAAATCTTGCTCGACAAATTGGCTATCCTGACTTTGAATAAAAGGAGCAAGCAAATTCAGATAGGCGAATAGGATGCAGCAAACGAATTTGGCGGCCACTTTCCAAACCTACATGGAAAACCCGTTGTTATGGCCGATTTTAGAAGTATTACGTCAGCAGCCAAGTGGCTGGAAGGTACACACTCTCGCTTCACATTTAGGTGAGCTGGGATTGATTCACCAACTTGATCCTTCTCCCGACAAAGATCTTTTTAAGCGCAACTTTTTGATCATGAATGCGCTTTATCAGTTACAAGAAACGCTTTACCCAGACCATTGGCTCCAAGTCGAGGCGATGAACATCGTTTTGATGTCGAGTCACGCCTGCGCTGGCCATACCATAGACGTCGATGATCCTTTAAGAGAATACTACGTCCAGTGGCAAAATTACGAAGCGAATGAAGGGGAAGTTAAACGTCTTTTGAACGAGTTCTGGACGCGTTATCGTCGTTTTGTTGGGCACCATGAAGGAGAACCCATCGACAGAGAAAAAGCGTTGCAGTTATTTGAACTCGATCCACACGCAACGGCCGTTGATATTCGTAAGCGTTGGAGAAGGCTCGCGCTGCGTTGGCATCCAGACCGTGACAACGGCAATGCAGAGCGATTTCGCGTGCTGTGCGAAGCGTGGAACGTTTTACGCCACTGACACCCAATAGCCACTCGGAGCCAATAACGTCTATTGGTTATCTTTGAGTTATTTGGGTGACCACTGCGATTTTCGAACTGCCAACACCACCGTGTTCCACCAAGTCTCTTTAAAGAAGCGGTTTTCTATGAATTCCGCTTCCTGTGTCATACCAAGTTGACGGCATAACTTAATTGCTGGGCGATTTTTCGCAATGGTTTCGGCGTAAACCCGATGGACATTCAGTTGGTTAAAAGCGAAATCGAGTAGGGCAGACATCGCTTCTACCGCTAAACCACTGTGATGAAAAGTGCGTTTTAAACCGCAACCACTTGAGGCTTGTTGATCATTTTCCAGTCTCAGTCCTGCAATACCCATGTACTCGCCAGTAAAGCGATCTGTGACAGCAAGGTGGTAGGCCTGCCGAGGAGATTGCTGTGCTTGCTCATAGAATAAGTTCACTAAGAATGCACATTTCTCTGCTGAGCAATCTTCATCGGAATAAAAACGTTGGTATTTTGGGTCTTGGCACTGTTGAAAATACGCTTCAACATCGTGAGGCGTGAAATCACGCAGAATCAATCGTTCGGTTGTAATGGTAAATGTCACAGATGGCCCATCTCACTGATAGTTAAGAATAACTAAAGAAAAAGCGCAGTATAAACTGCGCTTTTTATGGACACACGTTATCCGTTAATGGTTGTTACGAAACTGTGACTTTCGCATGCGATTTAAAGCTGCCATCACATCAATTGGACGTGGTTTGGCGAGATCACCATGCTGAGGCATATTCTGGAACCAAGCATCGCCCAATAATTCGTTGATCTGTTTAGCGGGGTTTGAGTTCCATCCAGCGTGTTGGGCAAGCTGATACCAAACCCAACCAATCGCATTGACTTCATCACTTGACTCTAACTGCTCAAGCGCGGAGAGGTCTGTAAACTCTTTACCAAAGCGAAGGCTGTCTTTACCTTTCGCCGACACACGGAACTTTCCATCCGTTAGAATGTTCATCAACGCAGAGCAATGGAGTGCACGAGGAGGGAATGTCACCAAAGGTGCCTCAGATTCGTTGTGACGTTGAGTAGGGTGCAACTGAATCACCTCTTTCGCTTTCTCGGTCACATCTAATGCCTGATAGTCATGCATCTGGATAACGTTGTCGGCAACATCCAGATAATCGCCTGACCCGCCCATCACGATGATGGTGGAGATCTCCAATTCATCGCGCAATTGACCGATACGATCCACCAGCGGTGTGATTGGCTCGTCACCCTTTGCCACAAGCGCTTGCATGCGCTCGTCGCGAATCATGAAGTTTGTGGCTGATGTATCTTCATCAATCAATAGCGTTGAAGCGCCCGCTTCGACAGATTCTTGTAACCACGCTGCCTGAGAGGTGGAACCTGATGCATCTTGCGTGGTGAAGTCTGCAGTATCTTTGCCCATTGGCAAATGATTAATGTAGTTGGAAAGATTCAAATGATGAACGCAGCGGCCTTCCTCAGCGCGAATTTTCATTGCTGAACCATCGGTGACAATGTATTCACGGCCATCACCAGGAATGTGATTGTAGATCGAACGTTCAATGGCATTTAGCAGGGTAGATTTGCCATGAAAACCACCACCGACAATCAAAGTAATCCCTTTCGGAATCCCTAAGCCAGTGACATAGCCGCGATTTGGTGCATGTAACGTGACTTGCAGTGATTCTGGTGCGGTGAATTCTACGGCGTCTTTCATTGGTAGATCGCAGTTACCAGCCACTCGAGGCAAGATACTTCCATTGGCAACAAATGAAACAAGGCCATTGACCTCAAGCTGTTCGCGTAATGCCTCTTGGTCTTCCACAACCTGACAGTGCGTCAATAGTGCCTCTTTATCAAGTTCACGTTCGATGGTGGAACGACGGATAAACTTCGGTAAGTGGAAGGTAATGATATTAATCGCTTTCTTTGCCAGAATGTCACGGCCTTCAGCGGGCAGGTTGACTCGAAAACGCAGTTCAATCCCTTCTTCCGTAAATAATACGGAAGTGCTGTCTAAAACGGTTTGTCCATGCAAAGAAATGGCGATGGCGTTTTCTTGCTTGGCGAATTCGGCGAAGCTACGTGCAATGAAATCTCTTGCGCCAAGTTGGAACGCTGCAGACTCCTCTTTTAACCAAGAAAGCCCAGTTAAGGACCAAGCACGAAAAGCGCGGAAGCGTGAAGCAGAAGCGTAAGGGTCAGATTGGATATGATCAATAAACAGATCAAAATCGGTAAAATTGTACTGCCCTTTGATTTGCTGGTATGCACGATAATTTTGCTTTTCAAGCTTTTTGAGTTTTGCAATCAACTGGTCCATAACAAACAGCCTTTTAGAAACAGAAAAGCGGCGATTATAGAAATCGCCGACGTAAGAGTAAAGCAACTATATGGTGTGTGGCGTCTGCTTGTCGAAATAATCCCTAAAAGCGATGCAATTATGTGTGATACGCGAAGCGAGGGGTGCCTAAAAAGTTCTGACTGTATAAGCCTTGAACAAATTCACTGCCAGGCATTGGCTTGCCATACAGAAATCCTTGGCCAATATCGCATCCTTCGCGGATCAAGAAATCCTCTTGTAGGTCGGATTCGATGCCTTCCATCACCACCTCTAAATCGAGCTTTTTAGCCACATGGATAATTGAACGGATGATCTCTTTGTCTTCTTCCGACTTATCAATATGCTGAACAAAACTCTTATCAATTTTGATCGCATCGAACGGATATTTTTTCAAATAACTGAAAGAGGCGTAGCCAGTACCAAAGTCATCAAGTGACAATGTCACTCCTAGTTCATGCAACCGCTCTAAGGTAGCACGTGCCACCACTTCATCACTGATCAAACCGCTTTCTGTTACCTCAAGTTCAAGATATTGCGCCGGAAGTTGATAGGCGATGAGCAACTCCTGAACTTGCTCAGCAAAGAGGGGATTTTTAAGTTGAATCGCACTCACATTCACCGCTACTCGAAAATGTTCCACGATCGCTGACCACTCTTTTGCTTTTTCGATCGCAGAGCGTAATACAAACGCACCGACTTCAAAGATCAGCCCATTCTGCTCAGCCATATGAATCAGGGCTTCATTGGAAATGTCCCCCAAAACAGGGTGGCTCCAACGTAACAACGCCTCTGCGCCGATCCACTTATGCGTTTGAGGGCAAACTTTCGGCTGAAAATAGAGCGTTAAATCGTCGTTTCTTACTGCTTGCAGTAAGTAGCTTTCGATTTGATTGTGGTGAAGTAAGGCATCTGCGTGAGTTGCCGAAAAATATGCGTATTGCTGGCCAGAATCTTTGCTCAAAACCATGGCCTGATTGGCATGCCTTAACAGTTGTTGAGCACTTTCGGTTGTTGAATCCGCCACCGCTAAACCAATGAATGCGTGCAAATGCGCTTCGCTTTCGCCCACTTTAAAGCCTCGTTGTCCGGCATTGATGATCCGGTTAAGCAGGTTGTCGAGGATATCAGTAACGTCATCCGCACGAATCGCGATCACAAGATCATGCGAGCTTGGGCGGCCAGTAATGGAATCGACAGATTCAATGACACCGATTTGGTTACGGTAGATTTTCAGCAAATCATCCAATAGGGCAAACCCATATTTGGTTTGAATTGAACGGGCATTGGTGAATCCGATATGGATCACTACCAAACTGGAATCCCCAAGATGCCATTCGTCTAACATCCTCTGTAAATGCTGCTCTAACGCGCATCGATTCAGAAAGCCTGTACCGTGGTCATGATGTTTCTGATAGTGCGCTTGCTGTTCTGCGGCTTTTCTACGGTCAATTTCTTGGTTTAAGCTAAAACTAAGTTGAGCAAGATTGGTTGTACGCTTATCAACTCGTTGTTTTAGCTGTTCGTTGAGGCGCAGTAATTTTTGATGTTGGTAGACCACAGACAGTTGCGCTTCTATCGAAGTTTGAAAACCAGCGAGCAATTCTCGATATGTTTGGCCAAAGTTGTTTTCTTTGTCATCGAGCATACAAATGGTGCCAAACACCTCACCATTTGGCCAAAGCAAGGGCAAACCGCAGTAGGCGATCATTCCCAATTTAATATCGGGATTGTGATCCCACTCCTTGTCGTTTAGAGCGTTAGGCACCAGCAATTCCGTGTTGTCTTCAATCACGGTTTCGCAGTAAAGACCATGGCCTAGCGATTCGCTATCTCCTTGATGATAAGGGTTTAATGAACTTTGACTGGAGGAAAACACCTCAATGTGTTCGGGTTGGATACGCATAATCAATGCGGCGGGGACATCAACGATATACGCCAATAGGTTGACAATTCTCTGCCAACTTTCTTGCATTGCTTCTGGAATCTCATAATCCAACGTTCTGTATTTTGCCATTGAGCAAACATCCTTGTTTGAATGAGCTTTGAGCTCATGTTTTAAATTTATAATGACGGCAAACATCCTTGTTAGTATAGGGGCTAGAGTTAGCGTTACCCAAAAAAAAGTCCCGAAATCGTTCGGGACGGGTAAATAAAAGATTGAATCTCAATAATGGAACACTGTGTGGCTAAGGCGTTAATTTCAAAATTGTTTGTAAGTCAATGTCTTGTGAATAGTCGACTTCTTCAAATCCGAAACCATTGAGCTGTAAAAACTCATTTTTAAATCCTTGGTAATCACCAATTACTTGGAAGTTATTGGCATCCATTTTTTCTAGAATCTGGTTCACTTTATTTTGAATATGTGGTGCCAGTTCCCAATCATCCATCCGGACCAATCGCTCACCATCAACGCTGATGTGGTCTTGCCCATAAAACTTCGTTGCGAATAAGCGCTGCATTTGCTCAATGCATCCTTCGTGGCATTTTTCGTCTTTCATCACTCGATAAAGTGCGAGCAGGTAAGGGGACAATGCAGGAATAAATACACTGGCTTTCGTCACCAATGCCTTACAAACCGTGGCGTACGCTGCGCCGTCAAAATTGGCCAGTTTCAAGTTCAAAGAATGGCTAGTTTGATGAAGGTCGATCTTTGCACGCCCTAAGGTACCATCAAGGTAAATTGGATGAGTAATTTCAGGCCCTACATAGGAAAACGCGATGGTTTGGCATCCTTGAGCAATGGATTCGGCATTAATAAGCGTGTCGATCCAGCTTTCCCAATCTTCACCGCCCATGACCTTAATGGTGTGCAATGCTTCTTCTTCTGTAGCCGATTCGAGGGTGGTATCTATCCAGCGATCATGCTCTAAGTCGAGCGATGCTCCGGTCACTGTTTGGCCAATAGGTTTAATCACACTTCGCCAAAATTCACCCGGTTGATTTGGTATCGGTCGCATGCCTGTTGCGAGGCTGTAGATAACGAGGTCAACCTCACCTTCGAAATAGGTTTCGATCGCCTCAATCACTTGGGTACGAGTTTCGGAAGCAAAAGCATCACCAACAATATTAATTGCAATACGGCCTTCTTTTTCAGCTTCACGTTTAAAAAAAACATTGTTGTACCAGCCCGCGCTGCCTGTTCCTTTTTCAGAAGGGCCTCGTTCAAATGAAACACCGATGGTGTCTGCTTGTGCACCACCAAAAGTTAGGGCTATCCGAGCGGCAAGGCCAAAACCAGAAGACGCACCGAGAATAAGGACACGTTTAGGTCCTTGTGAAATCTGTGGTGCATTTTTAACAAATGCTATCTGTTTTTTTATTGCTGCTTCACAACCAAAAGGATGAGCAGAACGAGCAACAACGCCTTGAATAATCGGTTCTATACGCATGCACTATTCCTGATTCGGGGAGGATTGCATTAGGCTAACGTAAAGAAACGTAAAATGATTTGAGCTAGGCCATTAAAATCAGAGATGTTTGTAAAACGTTTTTGCAACAAATTGAGCGATCCAAGGCTGAGCTTCGGGCATTGGATGTAAGCCATCAGGCATCATCCACTCCGGTTTGACGATCACTTGCTCTAAGAAAAACGGCAGGAGTGGCACTTGATGATGTTCGGCAAGCGTAGGATAGAGTTCAACAAATGCATCGGTGTAGCGCTTGCCATAGTTCGGTGGGACACGAATTTGCATCAGTGCGACTTTAGCGTCTGAGGCTTTGCTTAATTGAATCATTCGCGAAAGGTTTGAAGAGATCACTTTATGTGGAAAACCTCGCAAGCCGTCATTGGCCCCCAGCTCAATAAGCACCCAGTCTGGTGAGTGCGTTTTTAACAACTCAGGCAGACGAGATAATCCATTGCCGGTTGTGTCTCCAGAGATACTGGCGTTGATCACTTCTACGTTTTTTCCGTATGTATTCAATGCTTCTGGTAACAAATTAGGCCAAGCCTGCTCTGCAGACATGTTGTATCCTGCACTTAGGCTGTCACCAAGAATTAACACTTTCTCGGTTGCGTGTGCGACGTTTGAAAGGAAAAACATAATAAGTAAGGAAAACAATCTGACCATGCCATCTCCAGTAATTAAAGCGGAATCCGTTAGTAAACAAGTCTCTACTAATAATGAGCAGTTAACAATCCTTAAAAATGTAAATGTTGTCATTGAAGAAGGTGAAAGCGTTGCGATTGTCGGTACCTCTGGTGCCGGTAAGTCTACTCTGATGACGCTTCTGGCTGGTTTAGATGTGGCGACCTCCGGTGGCGTCACGTTGTTAGGACAAGCATTATCTCAGCTCGATGATGAACAACGAGCGCAAATTCGTAGCGAACATATTGGTTTTGTGTTTCAGAGTTTTCTCTTAATCCCTAGCTTAACAGCCCTACAAAATGTCACGTTGCCATGTTTGTTAAAAGGTGAGGAAGAAGACCACGAGCGAGCCAAAGCGCTGTTGGCCTCGGTAGGGCTGGCTTCTCGTATTCAACATCTCCCAAGCCAGCTTTCGGGTGGCGAGCAACAGCGCGTTGCCTTAGCTCGCGCATTCATGACTCAACCTAAAATTTTGTTTGCAGATGAACCAACCGGCAACTTAGACCAACACACCGCAGAAAAAATCATCGATCTGTTATTTGAACTGAATCAACAACATGGTACGACGTTAGTGCTTGTGACGCACGACGACAATCTGGCCAGGCGTTGTCAGAAGGTCATTAAAATGGATGCTGGCCAACTTGTTGGAGAGGGGTAATATGATTAAGTACTCTCTCAATCGGAGGTTAACCCTTTGGAGCCTCGAAGAGATTCGGCACGGTAATTTGTGGCCAATAAGCGTGGCGTTGATTCTCATCATCTCGTCTGTTTTTGCGTTGTCCGCGCTGGCTACTCGCATGGAACAAGTGATTGTTAAGCAGGGCAAAGATGCGTTAACAGCGGACACCGTTTTCGTTTCTGCCAATCCGATACCGCAAACGCTCGATCTGGCCATCGCAGCGCAAGATGTGCAAGCCTCGAAAATGACTCGTTTTGCGACTATGGCGTTTAGCGACAACGAAATGCAGTTAGTCACCGTAAAAGCAGTTGAAGAAAGTTATCCACTGCTCGGAGAGTTGGTTTTATCTCGCGGCGAAGAGAAACAACGACACGTCAAACCAGGAGAGCTTTGGCTTGATGGTCGAGTTATGGAAAGATTGTCGGTCAACGTGGGTGACGTTGTCACCATTGGTGATGCCAATTTTCCGGTCACTGGCGTGATAGAGGCGGAACCTGGATTAAGTTTTAACCCGTTCCAACAAATGCCTGCGGTTTACATTCATCAGTCAGACGTTGATAAAACGGGTGCGATTCAAGTAGGTAGTCGAGTTCAATATCGCGTCTATCTGGTTGGTGAAAGGCCGTCGTTAACCACGATTAAATCCGCTGTAGAGCTCAGCCCAAGCGATCGTTGGCGAGACCAAGAAAATGCGGATCGCTCTAGCGAAGTGTTTGAGCGTACCAGCCAATACCTCTCTCTAACGGTTGCGATTGTCATCATTATGGCAGCCACGACTTTGGTGCTGACTTGTCAAAATTACGTTGTCACGCGAAAGCAAACCATCGCGATGTTAAAAAGTATTGGCGCGCAACGCGGCTGGATTATTCGCTGGTTGGCCATTCAATTGTTACTGCTGTTTCTTTTTGCCGCGCTGGTTGGTTTACTCATCGGGCTGGGGCTTGAACAGCTATTGAGAATTCCACTCAAAGATCTGCTTCCAGAACCATTGCCTAGCTTTGGTGTTGAGCCGTTCTTGGTGTCATTAGCAACGGCTTTTTGTATTGCTGTACCGTCGTTGGGGATCCCGCTTTCATCATTATTGAAAACCTCGGCTGTTAGCGTGATGCAACCCGATGACGGTTCGCAACAAAAAATAGGCAAAAGTGGGTGGCTGGTTTTGGTTCCTGTGGTGCCGATGTTAGTCAATTACTACAACAACGTAATGGTATGGGTTGTTTTAGCGGCAATTTTGATTCTATTTGTGGTACTCGCTGCCTTTGGACTGTTGGTCAGTCGGGGGCTGATGCGTTTTCCTTTGGCCACGCCGATTAAGCTCGCATTAAGCCGGATAAATCGCTCTGCATTGGCGAGTGGCTTGCAATTGGGGGCATTTGCACTTTCTTTGATGTTGCTGGCGATCATTTGGCTAGTTCGGACTGATTTGCTACTTGATTGGCAACGTACATTACCTGCGGATGCGCCCAACGTTTTTGCGCTCAATATCGCTGACTATGAAAAAGAGAGCTACTTAAACGCACTGGATGAAAATCAAGTGTTACGCTCTGAAGCGTATCCCATTATTCGTGGACGCTTTACCGAAATTAATGGTGTCGACGTCCAACAAGATCAGCAACAAGGTCGCCAAGAGCGAAGCGATGCGATCAGCCGTGAGCTCAACCTGACGTGGTCTGATCAGCTACCAAACTATAACCAAGTGTTGCAAGGTGAATGGCAAGCCAAAAATGCGGTCTCAGTAGAATCCGAAGTTGCCAGTGAGCTGGGCATCAAAATCGGCGATGTACTGACGTTTGTGATCAACAGTCAGCCTATTAAGGCAACCGTCAATACAATACGGAAAGTAGAATGGCGGGACATGAAGCCAAACTTCTATTTCATCTTCTCAAACGATGTGATGGCAAACATGCCAGGTTCATACTTAGTGAGCTATCGAATTGAAGAAAATCAGGGCGGGATTCTTAACCAACTCTCTCGTCAGCACCCAACAGTCAGCGTGCTTGATATTCGGACTATGGCGACGAAAATTCAAAGCCTGATCGAGCAAATTGTTTGGTCGATCTCGATACTCGCCATTTTGGGAGTTATTGCCGGCGTTATGCTGATCTTTACCTTGCTCCGGTTGAGTTTATCGCAGCGTCAACAAGAAATTCGTTTGTATCGTACGTTAGGTGCATCGAAAAAGCGGGTAACTCAGACGATCTGGGCGGAATTTGGCTTGATGGCCATCATTGCGAGCTTGGTGGCAACACTCGGTGCAGAGTTGGCCGTCGCAGGCGTTATGCACTTTGGCTTCGAGCTCTCCACTCAAATTCATCCGCAGTTATGGGTAATGCTGCCACTGTTGGCGTTACTGACGTTGTTCGCGGTTGTCTTAAGTTTAATCAAGCAGTTATTGACGCCTGTTAACAACAGTTACGCCTAATTGCACACTTCACTTATCCCAGTTATCCACAAAATCAGTGGATAACTTTTGGGATAAGTGAATGCCCAAAATAGTGCAATCTTTGCCGAGTCGTTGAGGCATCTGAGTTAGCGAAGAGGGGTTATTCACAAATCAAATTTATTTAAGAATCAACATAATCTCGTCAAGCTTTTTTTGCGAAAAATCTTTTGTCTTCGTCGCTAAAAAATAAAGCGAATAAAAAAGCGTCAACCGCCAGTAACCTCAGGGAATTTGTGATTTTATTCACGCTCGAACAGGGGTAGAATCTGACGTCAGAATTCATAGTGATAGTTTATAAATGAATAAGTTAAATACGCCTAATTGCGATACCCATATCGCAGTCGTCGGTGGTGGTGTAGCGGGTGCTACAGCGGCAATACACTTTTCTGAACTCGGCTATAAAGTCACGTTGCTCGAAAAAGGGCCATCGTTGGTTAATGGTCCACCTATCTGTCATTTGCACGCAGGTGGTAATTTGTATCGTGAAATTTCGACCGAACAATGTATTGAACTGCTCAGGCAGTCCATCGAAAGCGTAAGACTTTTTCCTCATAGCATCAATATTCGTCCTACGGTCATTGCGATTCCGCATTCTGATGACGGCGAGCCAAACGATCTTCTTCCTCGTTTGGCAGCGGTCGCCACCGAATACAAAGCACTTGTTGAGCAAGATTGCCGTAACCAAGTACTTGGTAAGCCTGAAGACTATTACAAACTCTACTCACGCGATCAATTGGCAGCATTAGCGTCAATGACTCAACCAAAGAATCCGCGTTCGATGGATGAATGGATGATTCCGTTTGCAAAACACGCAGACTTAAACAGTCTCAAGTATCCCGTGGTTATGGTGCAAGAGTACGGGTGGAGTGTCTTTAGGTTGTCAGCCATTGCAAGTCTAGCTCTAGACAAGTTTCCTGCAACCGAGGTGCGATGCAATAGCGAGTTGCGGACATGTCAATGGGACGGCAAACAGTGGCAACTGACTTGTTCCAATACCTCTCAGCCGCTCACGGTTGACTACTTGGTGAATGCCTGTGGATTTGAAACCGGGACGCTGGACGATCATATTGGCGTGAAAACACAACGCTTAGTGGAATTTAAGGCGGCTTATGTCACCCAATGGCCCAAGTGTAACGAAGAATGGCCTGAAGTGATTTTTCATGGCCCAAGAGGCACGCCACAGGGGATGGCCCAATTGACACCTTACGGCGACGGTTATTTTCAGCTGCATGGTATGACACAAGACATCACCTTGTTTAAAGACGGTTTAGTCAGCAGTGAAGAAGGCTCATCTCAACCTCGTTTGCCACTGCAATATGTGAAAAAAATTCAACAAGGCTGGAATAAAGAGATTCTCATCTCGCGAACCCAAGGTGCGATTGAACATATGAGCCAATTTGTACCTACATTTTCTAACGCACAAGCCGCTGGCAAGGCCTTGTTTGGTGCTCAGCAAATCCCAGGTAATGACGTCACTTTACGAGCTGCAGATGTCTCGTTTTCAGCAAACAACTATGCGTGCATAGAGATAGTGAAAGCATCGTCAACGTTACAGGCAGCGCAGAAAACCGCCCAACATTGGTTTGGTGTAACACCGTCACTTGATATTGAGGGGCAACACCCAGTGACGCTGACATTGAGTCCACAAGAGATTGAAGAGAAAGCAATTGAACTGGCTCAATTACGTGGTTATCCCGTCGCTCTTGCGAAAACGACGGGAGAAGGGCTTTATAAAAACCTGTAACTTAGAGGCCAGATTAATAGCCAAAAAATCTGGCCCATTGGCACCAAACGTCTTGTAAGCCTTCACGATCACCTTTAATAAAACGGACTTCCTGACCCGGTTTGGCTTGAGCCAAACGTGGAAGATCAATACGAGCTACACAGCCAATTTTCGGATAGCCCCCAATGGTTTGATGATCGTTCAACAAGATGATGGGATGGCCATTGGGGGGAATTTGAATCGCGCCCAAAGTAATACCTTCAGACAAAATCCCGCTGTAGGGCGGCGTAATTTTCCCATCAGCCAATCGGTAGCCCATTCGGTTGGAATTTGTGTCCACTTCAAATCGGGTTTGATACAAACGTTCTCGCTCATGATCATCAAAATCATCTACTTGGAACCCTTCAATCACTCTAAGCTTAAGAGGCAAGTTGTAATCCGGTTTAAAACGAAAGGTGAGTGCGCGAGATTTTTGTGTTGGCAGTACATGGGGATTGAACGCTAAGTAATCGTCCGCTTTGAGCGCTTCGCCATTGGCCGACAAACCACCAAGGTGATCGCGAACGACCGTACTGCTACTGCCAAGATGGGGGGCAACATCAAAGCCGCCTTTGACAGAAAGGTAACTTCTTAGGCCGTTTTTGGGTAAGCCAAACATCAGAATTTCCCCTTTACGTGCAACGAAGTCGCTCCAATTGTTAAGCGGCTGGCCATTCAGCGTGGCTGACAAATCACCTCCGCAAATTGCCAAATGGCAATCACTCATCACTTCAAACGCAGTCTGGCCAAAGGTGATTTCGATAGAGCTACAATTGACCGAGTTACCGAGCAAATAGTTTGACCAACTGTAAGCGTAATCATCCACCGGTCCGCCTTGTGTCACGCCAGAATGCGCTAAGCCAAAACGGCCAAAGTCTTGAATTAAACTTAATGGGCCAGCTTTAATGACTCTTAATCCTGTTTCGCTCATAGCATCCCTCCTAAATTCAAAAATTCTTTCTCAGAGATGGCTTTAAACGCGACAGTGTCACCAATATTAAAAGGTGTAATCGGAATATGGTTAGGTTGATAAACCTCCAGTGGCGTTCGACCAATGATGTTCCACCCACCAGGCGTTGCGCTTGGGTAAATGGCGGTTTTGTTGTCTGCAATGGCGACGCTTCCTTTTGGCACTTGTAGGCGAGGAGAGCTAAGGCGCGGAAGTGAAATGCGCTCATCCACATCCGAGAGGAATGCAAAACCAGGTGTAAAACCAATCGCAGAGACGGAATAACAAGGAGTGGTATGGAGTGAAATTAAGTGTTCCAAGTGAACGCCTTTTTCGACAAACCGAGGCAGATCTAACGCCGTTTCTTCACTATAAAGGACGGGAATAACATGGTGTTGTGAAGAAGTGGCAACCCTCTTATCGGCTATCTCATTCAGTAATTTTTCGATTGTTAAAATGATGGAGACTTCATCAAGTCGAAAAGGCAAATATTCTACCAGAATCGTATGATAGGCTGGGACAACATTCATTACTGCCATTTGAAGCTGCTGACCAATGGCTCCAGCATATAAACCTATTTGTTGCTCGGAAATCGCATCATCAAAATGAAGCATCAATGCACATTCGGCAACTGGGGAAATTGTGAACCATTTATTATTCAAAGTTTCTCCTTACATTTTGGCTATCGCTTGGCTAATTCGTTGCACTAAGGCGATGGATTCTGGATTGTCGCCATGCACGCAAATGGTATCGGCCTCCAAAGACAATCGAGTGCCATTGGCGGTATTGACACTGCCGTATGTCGCGATTTGTAGCGCCTGATTATAAATGTCTTCGGGTTGATGATAGACCGCATTAGCTTGGCTTCGAGGCGTGAGTTTTCCGTCCTCTTGATACTGGCGATCGGCGAATGCTTCGAATAGCAAAGGAACATCATAAATGTCAGCGATATCGAGGTAACGTTGGTTGTCGCTCGTGGCAAGAATCATCAAAGGGATGCCAAAAATCGATACCGCTTCGCAAATCGCGCGAAAAATTGCTTCACTCTCCATCATATCGTTATAAAGCGCACCGTGTGGCTTTACGTAATGAAGAGGTACATCGTGGTATTGGCAAACCGCTTTTAAGGCTCCTACTTGGTAGAGCACGATCTCGCTGATTTGAGCTGGTGTATGTGGAATAGAGCGTCGACCAAACCCAACCAAATCTTGATATCCAGGATGAGCGCCTATTTTGACCTTGTAGTGTTTTGCCAATGCGACGGTTTTCGACATCACACTCGGATCAGAAGCGTGAAACCCACAAGCGATATTGGCCATGTCAACCCAAGGCATCACTAATTCATCGGATCCCATCTTCCAATTTCCAAAGCTTTCGCCCATGTCGCAATTTAACGTTACTCTTTGCTTATCCACTATTATTTGAACCATCCTTGCTATTAATTTACTTAAGTTGGCTGAAAACGCGCTGAATGGCAATGATCAACCTCATCCTTTATCAATTGAACAGTGGTATTAGGGGGATGTCGAAGCGTTTCGCACCTATTTGTAACCTATAGAGCAAAAGTTGATAGATATCTATGAAAGCCAATTTATTGATTAATCACCTTACTCGCCATCCTAAATATCATTATTTGTTGATTTCTCGTTCATTTTTTCATTTTTACGTTGCTTTGCTCACGCTAGCATTATTGCTCTGTTTTCAAAAAGTATTTGCTTCCGAAATTCCATCCGAATCACAACTCAAAGCAGCTGCAATTTATCGAACCTCTCACTTTGTTCGTTGGCCAGATAGATCACCAGACGAGCCGATACGTTTTTGTATTAAAGGCGATAAGAAAGTGCAACAAGCATTAGAAATGATTCTAGAGAACAAGCAGAACACATCTCGTCAGTTCCTCATAAGCAACAACCTAAAACAGTGTGACTTTATCTACTTTCATGAAAAAACGCGTTTTCAGATACTGAAAGCACAGACCAATACCACGGTGACGATAAGCGACAAGAAAGACTTTTTGAAGATAGGTGGCGTGGTTGAACTGACAATAGCACAAGGGCGTGCAGCGATAGGAATATGCCAAAGGGCATTGCAGGAGAAAGATTTTACCGTTGATGCTTCGCTCATGCGAATCGCCGATGTAAAGGAGGCTAAAAGATGTGTTCGCTAAAAAGCCTTTCCATCAAAAATAAATTATTGTTGCCCATTTTGCTGTTCGGCACGCTGATTTTTCTTATCGCACAAGGTTTTCACTTTTGGGCGAGTTACGAAAAAGATCAACAGTTGCAAAACCATAGAATCTCTATTCTTGCTTACGGCGCAGCACAAAACTTACAGGCTTCCGTGTTATTCAACGACCAAAAAGTGATGCAAGAGATTCTAGATTCGTTTTCTATCGATCCGAGCATATTGATTGTTGAACTTCGTTCTCTTGAAGGTGATGTGCTTGCTCGTTACCAGCGTGACGTGCCTGTTAACGTCGATAACCACGTTTTATCTCTTCCATATCCTTTCGAAACCTATATAACCTATAGCCAACGAATAGACGTTGAACAAAATGCGATAGCGACGCTCAGTATCACCGCATCAACTCAAACGCTTGAACAAATGCTCACGCGGCTACTCGAAAGTAGTGTGGTGTTTTTGGCCATATTACTGCTTTCCGGAAGTACTCTTTATTTGATTGTGCAAAAAGTCGTGATTGACCCGGTGTATAAACTCAATGAGTCAATGCAAGATTTGGTTGAAGGACGAATAAAGGGTGGGTCACTGGAATCTCAGTCCAGCGATGAGATGGGGGAGTTGGTGAACGCCTTTAATGCGATGAGTCAGCGCCTTGCTCTTCGTGACAGCCAAGTGCATCACACGCTCGATCGATTGGAACACGAAAAAGCATTTGCAACGGATGTGATTGAAGCCGTTCAAACCGCGTTGTTAGTTGTCAATGAACATGGCGATATATTGCACCACAATGCTGCTGCACGGATGCTATTTCAATCAGACGCACAACGTATTGCGCAACACAAGCTTTCCGAACTCATGCTTTGCAAAGAGCCTTCGTTCGTCGCCAATGCGTTGACTAGCAAGAGTCCATTAGAGGAACGATTAGTTGAATGCAGGCTACCAACAGGCTCCAAATTACTGGTCAAAATTTCAACACGGATATTAAGCAAGAGGAGGGCGACCCTATTTTCAATTCAAGATGTAACGGAAATTGAAACCGCGTTGAATCGTCAGCGCATCGCTGCTGGTGTATTCGAAAACAGCCAAGACGGACTTGTGGTACTTGATCATAACGGACTCATCACCATGACAAACCCGGCTGTGACACGAATGCTGGGCTATCCACAGGAAATTCTCATTGGGAAGTCATTATTAAAAGCGTTTGACTGGCAACAAATCCAAACCATTATGCCAACCATCCAAGAATCGCTGGAGCATTACGGACAGTGGCAAGGTGAGGTGCTGGAAAAACACTACAATGGCAATTTAATACCAATGTTCGCCAAAGTGAGCCGAATTTCTAAAAAAGTCGGTGTTCAAGAGGTGTTTGACATGGTGATTATCCTCTCGGATCTGTCTGGCGTAAAAGAAATGGAAAGACTGGAGTATTTAGCCCACCATGATGCATTAACGGGCCTTGCAAATCGTGCCAAATTGCATCGTACGCTAGAAGATGAATTGAAGTTGTGCAACTTTACTCACAGCGAGTTTGCTTTACTTTATATGGACTTAGATGGGTTTAAGTTCATCAATGATACCTTTGGTCATGACGCTGGCGATCATGTGTTAAAGGTTGTATCAGAACGGTTACTTAACGAAGTTCGTAGTGGCGATTTAGTCGCGCGATTATCGGGTGATGAGTTCGTTCTTTTGATTAAGCGGGCAGATAATCATTCCGTCACTTTACTGAGTGAACGTATTTTAGAAAGCTTGCGCCAACCCATTGAGTATTTGAATCAAACGATGCAAGTTGGTTGTAGCATTGGCGTTAAATTGGTAGGTCCACAAGAGAAGGATATGGAAAGGATCTTAAAAAGCGCTGACACCGCAATGTATAAGGCTAAGAAGTCTGGCAAAGGGCAGGCGATTTTGATCGGCTCTGAGGTCGGAGAGGCATATTTAAGCGACGTTACTTCGGAATAAACTTTGATCTAAATCGGAAATACCGCAACTTTTGAGCAAATCGCTCGCATCTTGTTGATGAACTGTTACAATTAGATGGAATTTAATTTGTGATAAAAAATTTGTTTCTCTTTGAGGATCCTATGGAACTTGCTCTAATTGTTGCTTTTATCGTTGCTTCTGTTGTGATGGTAAAAAAAGAAATGTCAAAACAATAAGTTATCATTCATCAACTTTTTCTCTTTGTACATTTTTGAATGAAACTTAAAAAGCCAGCAAATGCTGGCTTTTGTTTTTGTCGTTGGTTAGAACTTGTAGTCAACGCTGACAGCCCAATTTCGCCCAGGTTGTGAGAACATATCTTTGTTGTTACTTGACGTAATGTCTCGAACGTCTTGGTATGTCCAATACTCTTTATCAAAAACGTTGTTAATACCAGCACGCAATGTCAGATCGGTGATTGGTTTATAATATACAGCGATATCCATAACACCATAACCAGCGCTGTCGAAGCTATCCTCGTCAGACCAATCGTCCTTACTATCCACAAGCGTTACATTCGCTATACCACCAAAATTTCGATTGTGATTATCGTAGCCAAGACCTATCACCGTAGTTAATGGTGCGACCGAATCCAAGGCCTTACCTGTCGATTTATCTTTACCTTTGGCGTACGAAATCGTTAGCTTGCTGTACATACCTCTCGGCGCATTTATCGCTTCATCAAGTAAAACATCGGAGCTAAACTCTAAGCCCTTAATCTCAACGCGATCTCGGTTCACGATGGTGAAACGCTCTTTGTTTGGATCGATACGTTCTAGATCTTGTTCATCAATAAAATCTTTGTACTGGTTAACAAAACCAACAAGTTCAATGCGAGCCCAGCTATTTTTTGCTCTCAGGCCAGTTTCATAAGAGGTACTACGTTCCGCTTTTAAGTCCGGATTTGGGACAAAGTCCGCACCCGTATTATACTCATAATAAAGTTGTTCAACCGTTGGGGCTTTAAATCCCTGACTAACTTGCGCGAAATTACTGATGTTGGCGTTGTAGTGATACACGGCCCCGATCTTTCCAGTAATGGCATCACTGCTATTTTTGTCACGCTTTGTCGTTGCACTGGCGGAATACTCTGGTGTTGTTTCAAACGAGTCGTATCTCACACCAGCATTAACCACAAGAGACTCATCCAGCAAGAATGCATTGTTTTGGATAAACAGTCCATTTTTTACCGTTTTCGCGTTGGGAACCGTTGTGTTTGCTGGTTTTGATGTGTTGTTGTCATGAAAATAGTCAACATTGTTTAGCGAAAAGTCAGTATGTTGAAAGTTCAAACCATACGTAATCTCATGTGTCGAACCATCGAGCACTAAGAGTTTGTCAAATTGAGCATCAAACTGAACCGTTTCTTCTTTGGCGATTCGTTCTCGTGTTCTATTTCCGCTGTAACCGACTTTACCCGTATGATCAGTGATATGAGCAAAGTTGCCGTTAATTGATTCACTCACCTGAAAATTAAGTGCGGCACTAGATGAGTCAAATAAAACAGCGTTACCATTGAAATCATGAGTTAAACCCACTCGAGAACGAGTTGCTTCATCATTGTTGCGTGAATTTGAATACGTAATGCCAGGGGTAGGACCGAAGTTCAGCGTGTAGTTGCCGGATCGGTTATTTTCGTCATATTCGTGTTTATATTGTTCATAAACTACGCCTACACGATTGTGCTCACCAATATTGAGATAGGCTTTCGCCAAAAGATTAGACAGCTTTTTATCCGCCGGATTAGCTGTTCCACGCATTGAACCATCAATATCCGCATCATCTGAGTACGTTTGCAGCTCATTACCATCCGCGTATGTACCTATAACAATCGTCTCGAATATACCTCTTCTCATTGCCCAAGTAAGTGTGTTTTTAAATTGTGTATCGGCTGAGAAATAGCTGGATTTGATGCCGAAGTGCGTACCATCGCCTTCATTTAATACATCGGCAGGCTGCTTGGTACGGAGTACAACAGTACCACCGAGCGCATCAGAACCATATAGGGTAGAAGATGCACCTTTATTGATTTCAATTGAAGTAAGCGTATCTAATTCAACAGTATTTGGATAGATAGCTTGAACGTTTGCGCCTGGGTTGAAAGGAGTAACTTGTGAGACACCATCCACGACTACTTTAACTCGGCTTCCTTCCATTCCACGAATATTGAACCCCGAAATTCCAAATCGACTCGATGTTGTTACATTGACACCGGGGGTGTAAATAAGGGCATCATGTAGGTTTTTGGCTAACTGAGCGTCGATATCGTCAGAGGAAACCGTTTCTATAGAGGAAGATACGTCTTGCTTGCTTTGTTCTGTCCTCGTTGCAGAAACAACAACTTCATCAAATAAACCAGCATCTTGTGCTTGTACTGGCGTAGCGAGAGCGAATAGTATTGAGGCTGAAAGGAACGTTCTGTTGTACATTTTTACTACCTTAAATCCATAGTAGGCGAATAATCGTCGCTATGATATTGGATGCTAATGATAATTACTATCATTCGTAAAAATATTTTTAACCATAGCTCTCATGTCGTTCCGTGTTTCTTAAAATGAAAAATTGCAGAATATCAATACGATATACTGAGAATGATGAATTTATAACGCCACTTTACAAAATTCACATCTGTGATCTTGATCACCAAAGGAGTTGAAGTGCAAAGCCCAATAACCTTGGAAGCATTACATATCTTAGATGCCATCGACAGAAGAGGGAGTTTTGCTTCCGCTGCCAATGAGCTTGATCGCGCTCCTTCGTCTTTGAGTTATCAAATTCAAAAGCTTGAGCAAGATCTAGACATCATGATTTTTGATCGTTCTGGCCACAAAGCGAATTTCACAGACGCTGGTCGACTTATCTTAGAACGTGGCCGCACGATTCTCGCTGCAACAGAAAAACTTGTTAACGACGCGACACTGCTAGCCAATGGTTGGGAGCTGGATATTTCCATCGCATATGATGGCATTATCGGTATTCACCATTTTTTTTCGCTTGTAGATGCGTTAGGGAACGTGAGTAAAACCAGAGTCAGATTACAGGAAGAAATTCTTGCAGGCTGCTGGGAATCCCTTCAATCCGGCAGGGCAGATTTGCTCGTGTGTCCAAAACTAGAAGTCCTGCCACATGACGTGAAAGCAGACACCATTGGAAAAATGAGTATGACTTGGGTGGCGGCACCCAATCACTACGTCCACAAACGAAGTGGTGAGTTTAATGATACAGCAAGAGAGAAGTATCGCATTATCGCTATCGCCGATACTGCACGTGAGCAACCGGCTATTACGGTCAATATCATCCAGAAACAACCGAGATTAACCGTCACTAATCTTCAAGCCAAAGTTGATGCGCTTGTCACTGGCCTCGGAATCGGCACACTACCCACAGATATCGCAACTCCATTGATCGAAGCAGGCAAGCTCAAGGAAATCGAAGGTGCAGAGCAGCAACATCTAGAGATCATTCTGGCTTGGAAGCGCAACCAAATGGGAGAAGCGAAATCCTGGTGTATTCAATATTTGAAGAAAAACTGGAAGCTAAAATAAACGTTGATGTGAAGAAAGCGGCTTTGACAGCCGCTCTCGTCGATCCGCTCAGGGATTCAGTGGCAACACCATATCTGCAACGCCATCTTCAAATTGGATATCCAGGCTAAAACCAAGCTTTTGAGCCAGCGTTAACATGCCACGATTTGTTGGCATGGTCATGCCAGTCATCTTCTTCGTGCCTTTCTGACGACAATAATCAATGATCTTATTCATCAGGACTTTTCCTAAACCTTTGCCTTTTAGATCAGAACGAATCAATATCGCAAACTCCGCCTCCGTATTTTCAGGATTAATCAAGGCTCGCGCAACGCCAATGATTTTTGCCTCTCCGGATGAAAACGATACGGCGACAAAGGCCATTTCTCGGTCGTAATCTATTTGGGTCAGATTCGCCAAGGCTTCGTGATTAAATTCACCGACATCACTGAAAAATCGCTTATAAAGATCTTCTTTGGAAACATTATTGATGAACTCAGCGTGCGAAGGTTCATCCTCAGGCAATATCGGCCTTAGTAGAATGGGTTCTCCATCTTTCAGTTGCATGGTTTCTACAAATTCAGCAGGGAAAGGGCGTATAGCAAGGCGCTCTTGACCGTGGCCTTGGTAGTTCTCTAAGGTCAGATCCGCGTCCAAGATGGTAAAATGCTCGCCATTTGCCAGAACTGGATGAATATCCAGTTCTTTAATCTGCGGAAGCTCAACCACCATTTGAGAAATGCGAACCAAAAATTTTGCCAGTCCAAGAACATCCATTGGTTCAGGCAGTTTTTGTAGGCGTATATGGCCTTCTTTAATCGCGCGCACAATCTGATAGCGTGCCAGCGTCATATTTAGAGGCGGTAACGCTGCCGTTGCATCACGAGCTTCGCTCCATTCCGAACCTCCTTGACCAAGTAGAATTACTGGACCAAACACTTTGTCCGTTATGACTTTTACGCGAATTTCTTCCCCTCCGGCAAGTTTAGCCATGCCTTGGACCAGTAGCCCATGTATGTTGGCGCTAGGGTAGGCAAGTTTTGTACGATCGAGAATAGCGTCAGCCGCTGACGCTACTTCTTGGCTATTACGCAGATTCAGCATGACGCCCTGGACATCAGACTTATGTGCAATGTCAGGAGAGCGCAACTTCACCGCAACGGGATAACCGATTTGCTCGGCAATATGCACGGCCTCGGAGGTATCACTTGCAATCCAGGTCGGCAAAACATCAAAGTGGAACAGCTTTAACAAACTGCCCAATTGGTGGGTATCTAGCTGGGCTGTTTCTTTATCCACTAAATGCTCTGAAACCCACGCTTTCGCAGCATTGACGTCGGAAACGTGCAATGGTTCTGCGGTTGTCGGCGTTTCCATCAGTTGTTTCTGATTGCGGCGGTATTCCACCAAATGCATGAAAGCCACAACCGCGCTTTCTGGTGTTCTATAAGTTGGTATTCCCGCTTTAGTGAGTATCATGCGGGCTGGCTTTGCAGTTTGTTCACCAGACCAATTCGTTAATATATTGAAACGCTTGTGTCGCGGATGACTCTGTATTGCATCGACAATCGCTTGCGCTGTTTCTACGGAGTCTGAAACCGCAGAAGGGCTATGCATAATCAGGACTGCATCTGCACAATCACTATCAAGGATGGCGTTAATAGTTGCAACGTAACGTTTTTTATCCGCATCGCCCACAATATCAATAGGATTATTGTGGGACCAACTACTTGGTAGATGCTGAGAAAGCATCTCTATCGTTTCCGAAGATAAGTTGGCTAACTGCCCACCTCGTTCAAATAGTGTGTCGACGGCCATTAATGCGGGCCCCGCACCATTAGTAATAATGGCAAGTCGCTCGCCTCGCAATGGTACCGAATGGGTGAGGGTTTCTACTGCTGCAAACAGTTCGTGTGTGTTGTTGACTCGAAGCATTCCCGAGCGTCGGATAGCTGAGTCATAAACGATATCAAGTGTATCCGCGCCCGATTTATTTAATGCTCTTCGACCAAGAATCGAACGTCCGCCTTTCAAAACGAGAATGCGTCGATTACGCGAGGCTGCGCGGGCTGCAGAAATAAATCGTCGTGCATCAGTGATTGAGTCAACATAAAGCAAGATGGCGTCGGTTTTACTGTCTGTCGAAAGGTAATCAAGCAGTTCGTCGAAATCGATGTCGAGACCATTACCAATCGAAACAAAAGCGGAAAAACCAATTTCTTTGTCATTGGCCCAATCCAAAATTGTTGTACACACTGCGGCAGACTGAGAAATAAATGCTATCTTTCCCGGCTTTGCCGTTACAGGAGAGAAGGAGGCGTTAAATTTTTGCCAAGGTAGGATCAAACCAAGACTGTTTGGTCCAAGCACTCGCATATTACTTTCGCGCGCAATGCGCAAACACGCATCGGCGACAGACTGATCGTCTTGATGGGGGTAATCTGTATCTGACGCCAACACTATGACAAACTCAGTACCAATTTCTGCCAGTTGTTTAAAGAGCGCTACATTGCGCTCTGAGCGAGTACACAGAATAGCAATGTCGGGGACAAGCGGCAGTTCAGTAACAGAGGGGTAGGCGAGAACACCAGCGACAGATTTGTATCTTGGCGTGACCGGTATAATCGTGCCATCAAACCCACTTTGAAGCAGGTTTTTCATTACTATGTTACCTGCACTTAAGTGACGTTGTGACGCACCAATAACCGCGATTGAAGTGGGTTTAAACAGTTTCTGTAGCTTATGCACTTGGCTTTCTCCCTGCTTCGTCGCATGACCTTGTGGAGTTCATCATAAACAAAATCGTCGATAGTGAAATGTTTATAAATAGAACTATGCTTACAAAAACAGCACGCCGTATGTAGATTGTGTAATAAGTCACATGTTCTAAGCGGATTATTGACATCTAGGCTTGATTCTCTGCATCGCTATCGGCATGATTTAAGATAAATTTTTTAAGAGTTAGTCATTCCATGAAAAAAGTTGCCATTATCACTCTTTCTGTTTTGCTGTCTGCTTGTGCGTCAGATAACTACGTTGCTAACGTAACGACCGAGAGCCACCGCGAAGAATTTAAAATTGAACCTATTCCCGAGCCTTTGATGGCACAAGAAGAAACCGTTCAAGAGGTGAGTATTCCGCAGCAAGTGGTTAAAATGGAGCCACAAACTGAAGAGAAAAAAGTCGTTAAACTCAGCCCTCAGTCCGAAACCACCAAAGCAGTGAAGATAGTCCCGCCGAGCAAAAAGCAACAAGACAAAATGCAGCGTTTTGGTTACACGGTTCAAGTTGTTGCTGTCGGCTCTCAAGCAAAAGTTGACTACTTTGCTTCTAAACTGCCTAAAGACGGCCAGCCTATTTGGGAAAACTATAAGATTGTCAATGGTACTAAATGGTTCACAGT
Source organism: Vibrio sp. CCUG 15886 (assembly GCF_028570825.1). Classification (NCBI taxonomy): domain Bacteria; kingdom Pseudomonadati; phylum Pseudomonadota; class Gammaproteobacteria; order Vibrionales; family Vibrionaceae; genus Vibrio; species Vibrio sp. CCUG 15886. The sequence continues at coordinate 442,007 of NZ_JAQQBT010000001.1, forward strand.
ATTATATGGTGACTTCGCAACAAGCACTGAAGCAAAGAAAGCCATTGCACAATTGCCCCAAGAGTTTAAAGAATTGCAGCCTTTTGTAAAAAGCATTGATGCCATCAAAAACTCTGAATACCCAACACTCAACAAACTAAACTAAGTGACAACGACATAAAAACGAAAGGAGCCTAGCGCTCCTTTCGTTTTTGTACAACAACTAGTCATTCAGTGGGTAAAAGCCATTTTTTACCAATAAATGACTGTACGAATAGCAAGGTATCGCTATCATTGAGACAGCGTGTCTTCTATCACGGAAAGATTTAACAATGATGAGAAATGTTCTACTTTTATGCGGCGGTGGTTCTTCAGAACACGAAATTTCGCTGCTTTCTTCTGAATACCTTCAGCAACAACTTGGCTTAATTGAGAATGTAAATGTCCTAAAGGTTGAGATTAAGAACGAAGGTTGGTTTGACCAAAAAGAGAGACTTGTGTATCTCGATATCCATACGAAAAGCGTGAAAAGCGATGAGTTTAATGAATCGATACACATCGATTTCATTGTACCTTGTATTCATGGCTTTCCGGGTGAAACAGGGGATATTCAATCACTTTTTGAGCTTGCAGGTATTCCTTATCTGGGCTGTGGGCCTGAAGCTAGCAGTAACAGCTTCAATAAAATCACGTCGAAACTATGGTATGACGCGATTGGCATTCCTAACACACCGTATCTTTTCCTAACAGAGAACAACGAAGAGTCTCACCAGCTCAGTAGAGAGGCATTCGATAAATGGGGCAAACTGTTTGTCAAAGCGGCGAGACAGGGGTCATCTGTTGGTTGTTACAGTGTAACCAAAATAGAGCAGCTTTCTGATGCCATTGATAAAGCGTTCGGATTCTCTCATCAGGTATTGGTTGAAAAGGCAGTAAAACCAAGAGAATTAGAAGTTTCCGCATATGAGATGAACGGTCAACTTCATATTTCAAAGCCAGGTGAAATTATTGCTCCAGACGGCGCTTTTTACTCCTACGATGAGAAATACAGTGCGGGTAGCCATTCAATCACAGAAGTGGAAGCGAAAAACTTAACCGAACAGCAGCTAGCGACGATTCAACTGTGCAGCGAGAAAGTCTTTCGTCAGATGAACCTTCGTCATTTGTCTCGAATCGATTTCTTCTTAACCAGTGAAGGAGAGATCTACCTTAATGAAGTGAATACCTTTCCTGGAATGACAAAAATTTCCATGTTCCCCAAAATGCTCCAACACAATGGACATAAGTTTCATGAATTCCTAGCGGACTGCATTGAACGCTCACTTTAAGCATTAAAGAAAATCGGCGCTTTTAACATTGTTTTTCAACAAAAAGCGCCGTTTTATAATCAGTAAATCATGGGAATTCAATTATCTAATCCGTCATTCTTTTTACGAAATAGCACCTTAAAAACCAGACAATACACCTACTAATATGTGATTGATTGAAGAGTATCTTCATGGTGGAAAAGGTTTTTTTTCATTTCATTGCACCAAAGCACGCTATTATAAGAATTTTATACTTGCTAAGCGTCTGATTACTATTATGATTATAGTAAGACTTAATTAATAGATGATTCAGTTACATGGCTATATCTCATTACCGTGGTTTTAACTTACAGTCTGCACCAAATGATACGAACATCTGGCAAGTAAAGATTAAGAATCGAGTGCTTCAAGGAAGCTTAAGTGCAGTGAAAAAGAGCATTGATTGGTGGTGCGATACTGCATCGATCATTGATCCTAGAGAGTTTTCTTCGCTTGACAGAAAGCAAGAAGCGACAGGCTCTCCTCAGGCAGAAAACTTTAATGGTTTTGCCATTAAAAACGATACAGGTGAACCAAACGCTTGGTATTGTTTCTTTAATGGCAAACTCATTAAAGGTTCCAAAGCGGCTATTCAGCGACATATAGAAGCTTATTTGATCGCGAAACAAAAGGCCGAACAACAGAAGAAATAGTAATGACTCTTGTATATTCAACAGAAACAGGCCGAATCAAACCAGAAGAACCTAAAGCTTCACGCCCAAAAGGCGATGGTATTGTTCGAATTCAACGAGAAACCAAAGGCCGAAAAGGCAAAGGGGTTTGCGTTGTCACTGGCTTGGACCTCGATGATGCTCCATTGAAGCTTCTCGCCGCAGAGTTGAAGAAAATCTGTGGTTGTGGTGGTAGTGTTAAAGATGGCAACATAGAGATTCAAGGTGATGCTCGTGACAAAATCAAAACGCATCTTGAAAAGAAAGGCATGAAAGTAAAACTTGCCGGTGGTTAATTTCAAAGGAGCTTTCAAAGCTCCTTTTTTAATCTCATTCAAAGTGACCAGTTCACATTAATCGACATAATGAATCAGCAATCAGAGCAACCAATATAGAACCTTAAATCTTTGATTAATAAGGTTCTATATTAGGTATTTTATGGTAAATAGGAATTATGTTTAATCATGAATATAAGCGCAACAATACCAGTAAAGGGTGGTAGAGGTTCAAACATTTCACGTAGCGTTATATTGCATTTAACATAACGTACATAATGCGCACTTATAATTGTAAGTGCCAGTTAGTAATGTCCGGTTTAGCCACTTTAAAATGTCCTCCTAAAATTAACAACATTGTTTGCTTTCGAGGCTTTAGCCGATGTTGATTACGACGAGTGAAAAAGACATTTATCGATTTGGGGTTCTGTCTTTCATCAGTACAAGGCAGTTACGGCTAGTTGATGCTGCAGTTACTCTAGCTGTTTTGTTTGTCATATCAGGTGCACACTTAATCGACGCTCCACTTTAGGAGCTCAAAGTCTCGCGCACGTTGCTCGTATACGACTGCCCGCCTGATGAACTTAAGGTTCAGCAAAGCCGAGTCGGCCTTTGATTAGATGCTAACAACGAGAGAATATCTTAATGAATACGGCAAGCCCGTCGCGTTCTACTGCGATAAGCATTCGATTTTTCGCGTGAATCAGGAAAAGCAAAAACAACTAGCCATGTTTTAAGCGATGTACCGCCTAGCAACTCAAGATAAACTGCTAATCATTACCTATTCAATTCAACCCAGCACGACTCAACTCACACCAGCGTATTTGATCAACTTTGATCAATTCTCACTCTTTCTCAATACCGAATTTTTTTCATTAATCATTTTAGACATTCGTTAAATTTTCAAAGTTTAGACACTCTAATCTCGAATTATAAAGGAACCACATAAGAGTAAGTACTTACAGCGTAACTTAGTGCACTTCCCAACATTTTATGCTGCACCAATTACTGCTCACAAACTCGCTCTGTAATTTAATTACATAACGGACGTTACGCCGTATCAGAACAGCAAAATAGACCAACGCAAACTGTTGATATATAAGAAAATAAATCATCACACCCCTATCCAGCATCAAATTACACCACCCACCTAAAGATTCAGGTAAAGGTAATTGGTAAAAGTTTTACTTGTTTTTTAATGTCAAAAAAAAGCAGAACCAAAAGGTTCTGCTTCGTTTCATTGGTTGATTTAGAGAAAGTAGATACTTACTCTGAACTTTGAGCTTTGTGCTCTGCCCTAATCTTTTCCGCGATGATTTTTATCGCTTGGGCAGTACTCATGCCTTCAGCCATTAGCTTCTGGATTTCTTCGACTGCTCTTTGTTGTTCTTGATGAGATAGCGGTGGGAGATCGTCAAACATAAAAAATCGGCTCCTTTGTTTAGGAGCCGACTATAACGAGATGCTTAATAGGTGGCAAGAAAATTGATGGATGCCCCCATCGCGTTTTCATTCGTATATCTGGCGGAGATATCCACTTCAAATAAATTGAGAGGTGAAAGACCAATACCGGCTGTAATTGTATCGTCTACATCGCGTGCCATGTTTTTCATGTAACCACCACGAATCTGCAGTTGTCTTAAGACATCAATTTCAAAACCCGCTCTCAACATTTGGCTATTGTCATCAAATGATGAAAACTTTTTCTCTTCATTAAGATCGTAGTCAACTGATAAGGTAAAGTAATCAGCAACGATCCCTGCCCCGACAGTATAAAGAGGTCTCATACTGTAGTCGTACGAAGGAATCGCCGTAGCTGGTGTTGTGCCTGTGAAGTCATAAGCTTTAGTTTGGATATCTCTTCCAATAAGATTTTTTGCAGCCACACCAATTCGAAATGGGCCGTAAAACCACAAAGCACCAGCGTCTAAATTGAAAATTGTTTCGCCGGTTTCGTTTTCTCTAACATCTCCAAGATCAAAATTGGCAAATGTTGAAGCAAATGAGTGGGTATAAACTCGTTGAAGTTTTGGTGTCACACCAAAAGCCATATGCTGGTAAAGGAAAGTTTGGTATTTGGCCAGTGAAACGCCGACTTCAGTTACTGATACAGAAACTGCTTGTACGTAGCTATTATCAGGATCTGGACCTGCTGCTACTTTAGGCGTGATAAAAGATTCGGTATAGAGCTTTCCATAAATCGTTGCAGATAAGAAACGATTCGGTATTCCAATTGCCAGCGCTCCGCCAAGTTCAAGATCTAGTTGATCACCATCAATCGCAGTTAGGGCGGGCAACGCATCTGGACTACCAGCTGCAATGAGTTTTCCTAAATTATCTATTTGATCTACAAGATCATGCGGATCATTATAAGTGATACCAAAGCTGGGAATAAGCATGCCAGCATCATCATTACGTCGGTACACAGCAGCAAGAGCTGGGTTAAAAAAGGGCGCTGTGAGATAAGTGGCGGAAACAGTACCTACTCCACCCATAGCGTCGCTTCGTGCTTCGATTGAATAATTAGCGGCATTTGCTGTGCCACAAAAAAGCATCGTTGCGTATAAATATCGATTGTTTAATTTCATCCTAAGACAACCCTTAGATTCCTTTTCTAGTAATATCGGCAGGATTAAAGATTTTTCAAGTTTTTATTCTTGTGTAATGTCGTATGTACGGCTGATGGTTTGTGATTGCTCAACGAGGATTTCACCTTGCCAACGTTTTGTGTTCATACTAACCGCGAGTACATAACGCTCGTTTGGAATCCCCTCTAATTCGAGACTATTCGGATAGTCAGATTCATAGGTTTTATTCCAAACTCGTTGATACTGACCATCAACATAGTCATACAAACCAACATTCATTTCGGGCAGTGGACAGTATGGGTTGTTTAAAGCAACTTTTTCTACGGTCCAATTTTCTTTTGATGACCATCTTACATATTGTGGGGCAATTGGTTCTCCCAATATCACCCAACCACTCCACACTTCTTGCCCTGCTGGTTGAACCACTAATTGGTAAAGGCCTGAGTCCAGCTTACCAGTGAGGTTATAGCGCTTCTGATATTGTTTTTCGTCGTCGCCATTTGTGACACCGTCACCACTTATTTCAGTAAAAACACTATCTGATGAGACACTTCGATCGACCCACTTTCTCACCGCGAGGCTTTTTACTTCGACATTGGCTCGGATATCTATCACTAAACGATAGGTGTCTCTTCCTGGGCTTTGAATGGTTTGCCTGATAACTTTGACTCCAGTCAACCAATTCGGCAGCGTTTTCTTAGTGAGCGATTTGCCACAATCCCTATTCAAAGATTGGATTAACAAACTGTTTAAATGCTCTTTCAACGTATCTGTTGGTGATGATTGCCATACTTCGACTAACGACTCGAACATGCCGGGCAAATTATCTTCCAACAGATGTTGGTGTGCTTGCGTAAGAGGGGTGTTTTGTTCAAACCAGTCTACAGCGTAGACTGGTTGAGTAAGTGAAATGGCAAAGAATGGAACTAAAAGTGACTTACGCATTAACCTTTCATCTTATAGCCAACACCGCGAAGTGTTTCGATCTCTAAGCCTGCAAGCTTCTGTCGCAACTGCAATACATGTGTGTCTACGGTTCGAGTAGTTGGGAAGTGGTTGTAACCCCAAACATGATCTAACAGCTCATCGCGAGTAAAGACTCGACCTAGATTGCTCGCCAAAAATAATAGGAGATCAAATTCTGTTCTTGTCAGAGTAACTTGCTCACCTTTAAAAAAGACTTCACGAGTCGATTTATCTATGACTAGGTTTTCTGTCTCTACTTTGTCGCTGCTCCCTTGCTCGCTGGATTCAGGTGAGCGAAGCTGGGCACGAATTCGCGCAAATAATTCTGCTTCTGCAAACGGTTTGGTCAAATAATCGTTAGCACCGGAATCCAAGCCTGCGACTTTATCTTTTACAGTAACCAGTGCCGTAAGCAAAATCACTGGCACGTTCTTAGTTTTCTTCCAGCCAGGTAAATGCGAAATAGAATCGCCATCTGGTAATTGTCTATCAAGGATCACCAGATCGGCCTGAGGCCAAAGCGATTCAACTTCAGAAATACGCTCGGCGTGCAAACACTCGTAACCGGCCTGCTCTAAACTTACTAATAGACCGTCTGCTAGGTTTTTATCATCTTCAACGAGAAGCAACGTCTGTTTCACAAGGTATCTCCAAAATAAACGTAGTTGGTGGACCAACGAGCTTCATTTTACCGCCCATTCGCCCGACCATAGATTCAACAATTGTTAAGCCAAGTCCCAAACCGCTTTTGCTGACAAATGGCTTGCGTAAATGTGACCAGTCCCTGCTGGTGAGTTTGCCATTATCGGTGACTCGGATTGTTAATTTACTGTCACCTGTTTGTACATCCAGTGTCACGGGGGCAACGCCGTATTTCACTGCGTTTCTAATCAAGTTATCAACGCAGGTTCCTAACCAATAGACATTAATTTTTGCTGATACATCTTGGTTAATTTTAAACTCAACACCTTCTGGAAACTCGTCTTCAATTTTAAAAAGCAACCACTCTTCTACAGAAGGAATCCAATCGGTCGCAAGCTGCTGGTTATCCGACTGGAGGTAATCCTTACTCGCTTCGGCTAGTTGTCTTAGTCGGCGAGTATCTTCACATAAACGTCGAAACTCATCATAAACTGTTTCCGGTAAGTGCTCAAACTCTCGACGAAAGCCCTCTACCGTTAGTGATAAACTGGCAATCGGAGTGCGAAGTTCATGTGTAAGAATCTGAAGTACCAACATACGACTTCTCAGCTCTTGGCGCTTGCTATTCCAACGGTACACTGCCCATCCGGCCACCAGCATGATATTGGCAATAACCAATACGATCATAGAGAAACGTAAGATTTGCGAATGGTCTTCTACATCCCAGCAAATATTTCCTCGCTGAACAAAACAACTTGCGTTATCCGCGCGAACACTTAAGGACAATCCCGCAGTTTCAACGTTGGTAGACCAAACACTCTTGTCGAATACGTGGTAATAGTCCCCTCGCCTTAGCCAAAGATCATCTTTATCTAAAAACATGATCGAACCAGCAATCAAAGCATTGATGGTTTCATCATCCATTGCTCTCAGACTGCTTAATAGTTCGTTACCTTCCTCATCCATTCGTTCCTTGATGTGCATGAATTTTTTTAGATTTTCATGCTCTTCTGGAAACTTTTGAATGTAGCGAGCGGCGTAAGTCCCGCCACCCGGATGAATCAATGCCGAACGAGAAAACCAGCGAGTATTAAGCTTCACCCCTTTACAAACTGAACGAGTGAAAACTAATGGCTCCGTGATCAATGGGCTGAGTGGTAGCTTGCCATTGCAGGTTTTGGACAGTTGATACAGTTGTTGTATGTCTTTCAGTGGGTAATTCGCCGTTTGCGGCAGCATTGAGTCAGGCGAAAGAAGTTTAGTAGGGAATGACGACTGTAAATCGCGGATGTCGTATGTTTTGCTTGCGGAATCATAATCAAATAACTCTGTGAAAAAATCAATGCGCTCCGGCAAAGAGTCTGCCAGAGCACTGGGTACTAGGTTCACAGAAAGCAGCAATGATAAGCAGAGTTTTTTAATCAAAACATTGTACGACGTCGTTATTATTGCCCCCAATATACAACATATTCATGAAAGTTTACATTTGTGGGATTCGGTATTTGATTGGATCGATTAGAAAAATAACAAAAAGGCCAGCTTTTCAGCTGGCCTTCGTCTTTTAGGTAAATTATAACGCTTTTGAAATCGCATCCACGCTATCTTTGGCATCACCAAAGAGCATTGATGTGTTCTCTTTAAAGAACAATGGGTTCTGAACTCCAGCATAACCAGTATTCATTGAACGTTTGAAAACAATAACGTTTTTTGCATGCCAAACTTCCAATACTGGCATGCCGGCGATTGGGCTGTTTGGATCTTCTAGCGCAGCTGGGTTAACGGTGTCATTCGCACCAATAACCAACACGGTATCCGTGTCTGAGAAGTCGTCATTGATCTCATCCATTTCCAGAACGATGTCATAAGGCACTTTTGCTTCAGCGAGCAACACGTTCATGTGACCAGGTAGACGACCCGCTACTGGGTGAATACCGAAACGAACATTCACACCTTGCGCACGCAGTTTTTCTGTGATCTCGTGAACTGGGTATTGAGCTTGTGCTACTGCCATGCCATATCCAGGAGTGATGATGACTGACTTGGAGTTTTTCAGCATATCCGCTACATCTTCTGCATTGATTTCACGATGCTCACCATACTCTTCATCACCGGAAATCACGACTTCCTGGCCAAAGCCACCGGCGATAACGCTGATAAACGAGCGGTTCATCGCTTTACACATGATGTACGAAAGAATTGCACCTGAAGAACCAACGAGAGCACCAGTCACGATCAACAGATCGTTTGCTAGCATGAAACCTGCCGCGGCAGCTGCCCAACCAGAGTAAGAGTTCAGCATAGAGACCACAACTGGCATATCCGCACCACCGATCGATGCCACCAAGTGGTAACCAAATGCGAAAGCAATCAGCGTCATCACAATTAAGGCAAACATACTGCCGTCTGCGTTAACAAAGTGAATCATAAGCAGTGTCGAAACAACGATAGCTGCGAGATTCATCTTGTGTTTATGAGGCAAGTTAAGTGGCGATGAAGAAATGATACCGCGTAACTTTCCGAATGCGACAATCGACCCAGTAAAGGTTACCGCACCAATGAACACGCCCAAAAATACTTCAACTAAGTGAATTACGTGTTCTGCGTGCATTCCCGCGGGGTCAAGAGAGACTGGCGCAGGTGGTTCAAGATAGCTGTTGTAACCAACCAAAACAGCCGCCATACCCACAAAACTATGTAGAATGGCCACTAATTCTGGCATTTCTGTCATTTCAACTTTCTTAGCGTAGTGGATACCAATACCACCACCAATCACCATAGCAACAATGACCCAAGCAAAACCTTCCGCACTAGGACTGAAGATGGTTGCAAGTAGCGCAATTGCCATACCGGCAATGCCGTAGTAGTTCCCTGATCTTGCTGATTCTTGCTTAGATAGACCAGCAAGGCTCAGAATAAAAAATAGTGCAGCAACGATATAGGCCGCCTGTACTAATCCTGCAGACATTGGTTACTCCCTATTATTTATCTTTGCGGAACATTTCGAGCATGCGTTTGGTTACCGTAAAGCCACCAAAAATATTAATGCTCGCGATCAACACAGCAATAAACGCCAAAAACGTTACTGCCCCATTTCCTTGGCCAATCTGTAACAAGGCACCGACAACGATGATCCCCGAAATCGCATTGGTTACCGACATCAGCGGAGTGTGAAGTGCGTGTGTGACATTCCATACCACGTAGTACCCGACAACACAGGCTAAAACGAATACCGTAAAATGTGCGAGGAAAGCGGCTGGTGCAACGGATGCAATCCATGCGAATGCACCGACACCCACTGCAAGTCCAGCCAGTTTTTTTACTGGAGAAACGGGCTCTTGTACTTTTGGTGCTGGCTTTTCAACCGCTTTTGGTTTGGCTTGAGGCTGAGCAGAAACTTGAATTGGTGGCGCAGGCCAGGTGATTTCACCATCTTTAACCACCGTGACACCACGTAGTACAACATCTTCGAAATCGATATTGATGCTGCCATCTTTTTCTTTACACAACAGTTTGAAAAGGTTAACTAAGTTTGTTGCATAAAGTTGTGAAGATTGAGTCGGCAAACGACCAACCATGTCGGTGTAACCGATCACTTTTACGCCGTTAGCCGTCGTGATAACTTGGTTTGCGACTGTGTATTCGCAGTTACCACCGTTAGCAGCAGCAAGGTCAACAATCACACTGCCCGCTTTCATGCTATCTACCATTTCCTTGGTAATCAGCTTAGGCGCTGGCTTACCTGGAATCAGTGCGGTTGTGATAATGATATCAACATCTTTCGCCTGTGCAGCATACAGCTCCGCAGCTTTCTTGTTGAAGTCATCAGACATCTCTTTCGCATAACCGTCACCAGAACCAGCAGCTTCTTGGTAATCAACAGAAAGAAACTCTGCACCCATGGATTCCACTTGTTCTTTAACTTCTGGACGAACGTCAAAAGCACGAACAATAGCACCTAGGCTACCAGCAGCACCGATAGCAGCCAAACCAGCAACACCCGCACCGGCGACAAACACTTTCGCTGGTGGTACCTTACCTGCAGCAGTAATCTGCCCTGTAAAGAAACGCCCAAACTCATGTGCTGCTTCAACAACCGCTCGATAACCGGCGATGTTGGCCATTGAAGACAACGCATCCAGTGCCTGAGCACGAGAGATACGTGGCACCGCATCCATAGCCAGCACATTGATGTTCTTACTAGAGAGTTGTTCCATCAACTGAGGGTTTTGAGCTGGCCAAATAAAGCTAACCAACGTTGCGCCTTCTTTGATCAACGCAATCTCGTCAATGCTTTTCTCTTCATCGATAATTGGCGCATTGACTTTAAGTATCAGCTCAGAATTCCAAGCTTCTTCTTTAGAAACCATTTTCGCACCAGCTGATTCATATGCTGAATCATCAAAGCTGGCTAACGCCCCCGCTTGGGTTTCGACAACAACGTCAAACCCCAATTTAATTAGCTGCTCAACCGAACTTGGCGAAGCAGCGACTCGCGTTTCTCCCGCGAGTAGTTCTCTTGGTACACCAATTTGCATAGCTATTCCTTGACTATTGGCCTTGTTAATCATCTTTTTGTATCTAACGCAGGATGCGACTTCAAGTGTTTTGTAGTTAAAATACAAATTTTCATTACATATAACCCTATGTAATGAAGGAACTCTACGCACCCCGCGAAATAAAACAACGACATATCAACAAGACAGAGGTCCTACCAGACCTTGAATTATTGGTTATTTTACAACCACATAGATTAAATTTTTGCGTAAAAAACAAAAAGAGCCACCAGCATAAACACTAATGGCTCTTGTGATGATGACAGGAATCAAAACCCGAGAAACTTTTAGCTAAATATCTCGCCTCTCATCTGGTCAATGAACATTTGCGCCTTTTTGACCATCAATTCGTTTGCATCTGCTTCAGAGGTCAAAACATCCGATCGGATGAATCGATGACTTTTTAATTCGCCCTCTACCTCTTTGGTAATTCTACCAGCAACGCGAAATTGACCGCCTTCTTGTAAACTCTCGGCATAGATCAGAAAGCCTTTATGCTCAATTGGCTCAATTTCTTTCTTTGCTTCACTATCTTTTGAAGACCCAAACAGGCGTGAAAATAACCCCATTATTCCTCACTCATGTGGTTTGTTGAATTTCAATATCGGTTTCTCAAACCATTCAAGCGGCGCGTTGTCATCGTAATTCACGTGAGAGAAAACCACGGGAATATCGTCTGAACGATGTTGTCTTCTATCTTCAACGATCATGCTTTCCGCATTTTTAACGGCAACTTCACTGTTGTGTTTGAACTGAACCAGCCTCTCTTCAGGTAGTGCAGATAAAAAATCGATATCAAAGCGGATATAAACAGGTTTGAGTTGCACAAGCGCTAAACACGCTAAATCGGCCAATTGTTCCGACGTGTACTTACTCACATACTCATCCTGAGCGAGAACCTGACCAACCAGAGTTTCCATGTAATTATGAACATCGACACTGATTTGCATTAAAGCATCTCCTTGTTTTTATTATGCTCGGTACATCAACAGTATACGCAGCGACTTTTTGAAACCAAGCTTTGTCATTCACTTTTACTGTCATTATCAATAAATCACTACTTAAGTTTAGCAAAAGGCTTGGAAAATCCAGAAATAATCGTATTCTACTAGGTTCTTCATACCCATTCGTTAGTGTTATAGGAAGTCAGCGGTTAATGACGTCTCCGGTAGTTAGTAGTGCTCAGTTTAAAATCTTCTTTCCCGTCGGTTTACTCGGGATTGTGGCAATGGGGATGGATAACATCATCGTCATGACACAGGCAAACTGGGGGTTGGCTGCAAACTTGCCTTATATCTTGCTCGGGACCGTTTTTTTACTCTGTAGTGTATTCAAACAAGGCCGCATTGCGATGATCGCAATGGCAATGATCATTACCTACTTTGTTATTCAAAACCGCCTGCAAATTCCGTTAAGCAGTGGGAGTGTTTTACTTGAGCTCTCTTTACTTGCTTTCTTACTGCCAGTGGCTTGTTTTGTCGTCTATCTGTTTAACGCTTCAGGCATGCACAGCAAGTCCATTGCCACTTACGGATTGGTCCTTGGCGTGTTAACAGTTTGGTCTTTCATCTTCCTTAGCTACTTTCAAGAAGCAGGTTTTGAGCATTGGAATAATGGATTGCTCTTCTCTGTCGCTGCGATTTCAAAATTGCCTCTTTTGCTTGTGGCCTATTGCACTGCCATCGTGTTGGCCACGGCGATTTTGGTTCTGAAGCACAATCGCCCTATTGAGGTGTCGATTTATACGTGTTTGCTCTTAGCTTCAACCACCTTTACGTTTTTTGATGTGAAGTTCATCTCCAGTACCATGTTCACCTTGGCAGGAATTTTGCTGATTATGCATGTGGTCCAGGCCAGTCATGAGCTGGCATTTATCGATGTGCTGACACAGCTACCAAGCCGCCGCGCGTTAGAAATGGACGTTAAACACTTAGGTCGACGTTTTTCTATCGCCATGATCGATGTGGATCATTTTAAGAAATTTAACGACACCTATGGGCATGACACTGGCGATGACGTTTTGAAACTTGTTGGCTCTCGCTTGCTCTTAATTAAGGGCGGAGCAAAGGTTTATCGTTATGGCGGAGAAGAATTTACCGTGGTATTTAAAGGGAAAACCTCGAAAGAAGTACAAGGTTACCTAGATGACATTCGAGAAGATATTGCGAACTACGATCTCGTTTTAAGGAATGACACGACACGCCCAAGCAAAGCGAGTGAAGGAAAGAAACGTCGTGGAACTCAAGAAAATACAATGAACACGGTCAATGTAACGGTCAGTATTGGTGTGTCAGACAGCCGTTCTTCGAAAGATCCAGATACCATTCGTAGCTTGGCAGACGAAGCCTTGTATAAAGCGAAGAAAGCAGGTAGAAACCAAGTCATGACGAAGGTCGAATAAATACCGATTTGTCAGACTCTTTCCCTTGCCAAATATTTGAAATTTATGGCGTCAATCTTGGTTAAAGAAGAGCACTAAACTCCCGCCCTTCAGGGCACTACCATAATTAAGGCTTAAGCCGATACCAACATTGTCTACCCACTGCGTTTTGAAAGGCGGTGTCATTAACCATCCAACACTCGCTTCATAATAGTGACGCGTACCTAACGACTCGGAAGTATCGCCTCCAACATCAACCCGATTAAAACTCGTATAAACAGATTGAACTGCACGTCCCCACTTTTCGAAGTCGTAGAACATTTTGACACCGTTAACCCAATACCAACCTTCTGGGTTACCAACCTGCCCTCTGTTTGCTTCGCCCCAACCTTGGCCATAAAAATAATGTGCCGAGCTCCAGTAATACCACTTTCCCCAAGGCTTCATTTGTAAGTACTTGGCTTGTACATTAGGTTCAGCGACCAAAGCCCAAGCATCGGTATTAACCAAATAACCATCGATGACACTTTTATAATCCGCCAATGCATCGCTGCGATAGGTATAGTCACTGCGGTAATACATTAAATGAGCCCCAATGGAAGCATCAAAAGTCCAGTTTTCGCTCAGTTGTCGCGAGTTTGTGTACTCAAGAAACGCGCCAAGCACATACTCGCGATGACTATCGGACACAATAGTGTCTGCAATAGAAACGTCTTGTTCAATGCCTAGGGCAGATAAACGACCTTGCAGGCTGTGTTTTATTTGGCTGTCGGGATCCTCGTACAAGGCAAACTCAAAAGGGAGCGTTGATACACCAATTTTTTTGCGCAAATTGACTGAATCGGCACTTCCCAGCTCTTCATTGTCGAGATTTAGCCATTCATTCGGGTCAAAGTCGTGAAAGCCAACAGTAAAAACATCACTGTCGGTAAGAACAATGGCCGTTGCAAAGTTTCGCTCCAGCTCTTTTTGGATTAGGTCATTGAGCTCTTGGGCAGACAATGCAAAGGAAGGCAGCAAGATTATGGCAAAAACTGAGGTACTCACAGCAAAAGGAAAACGTAGCATAATTAAGATGCTCTGAAAGTCACGTAACGGTTTTTACCTTCTAACTTGGCTTGATAAAGCGCTTTATCAGCAAACTGATAAATTGTCTGCAGTTCTTCCCTACCATTTGGAATAAAAGTGTAGACACCTTGTGACAAGGTAACAACATCAGATACAGCAGAAAATGCATGCGGGTAACTAAGGTCCGCAACCGCTTTATGAATTCTTTCCGCAGCTTTAACGGCTTGCTCTGCATCACTGCCACCAAGTAACACGACAAACTCTTCACCGCCGTAGCGGCCAACACAGTCAGCATTACGTTGAAACAAACTCTTAATTGTATTCGCCGTGGCTTGAAGACATTTGTCCCCTTCAATATGGCCATAGTTGTCGTTAAACAATTTGAAGTTATCGATATCCAAAAGGATGACACTGATTGGTAAACGGTGCCGTCCGTACCAGCCTAACATTTGCCCCAACTGCTCATCGATATAACGGCGATTGTATATCTTCGTTAGGCCATCTTCGTTTGCCTGCTGTTGCAATAACGCATTTAGCTCAGCCAGTTTCGCGGTTTTCTTTTTTAGCTCTCGACGCATATGTGCAATACGCTGCATCGCGATCAACTTGGAGCTGAGTACCAATTTATCGACTGGCTTGGTTAAGTAGTCATCTCCCCCGGCTTCTATCGCTTTTGCGATCACTTCAGGTTCTTCATGACTACTGAGGAATATAATGGGTACCCACTCTTCAAACTGAGTGCGAATCGCTTTGGAAACATCAAAGCCATCCATTTCTGGCATACTGATATCAAGCAAAACCAGCTCAGGGTCAAACTCTTCGTACAAGCGCAATGCTTCTCTACCACTCGAAACCGCCTCGACAATATGCCCAAGCTGTTTCAAGCGAATGGCAAGCTGCATTCTATCGAGTTGCACGTCATCGACCAGCATAATGCGCATGGATGAGCCAGTTGATATCATCGTTTCCTCTATCGGACTTCACATCTGTTACTAAAGGTATATCATATCAACTTGCTGGTTTCATCCAGCTTATACCGTAATACGTTGACTTTTTTGAAGATCACCTTACTATTCCGCTTTTTTAAATGAGAGACGTGTCATGTCAGAAGCAAATACTCCAGAAAAACAACCCATCGACCTAGCAACGATTTCACCTGAATTACGTCAGGTTATCGAGTTTGACCAGGTTCCAGAAGCAATGTTTGAGATGGTAACGTCTATCCATGAAGTTTCTGAAGAAGCCGTCCGTGAAGCTTGGGATTCACTACCAGCAAGCGCGCAAAACGTACTAGACAATTTTGAACAGTTCCACGCACTGATCTCTGTAAGCCAAGCGTTCGCCGGCGTTAACGTGATGGAAGAGTTCCCTACAATGAATCTTCCAGAAGGCATGAGTGAAGAAGAGAAAGATGCCTACCGCGCTCAACTGCTAGACCACGTGCTCTTTAATTGTGTTAAGGACATGGTAAAACAGCTTAAGAAAGCGCGTCGCGACCCTATTCTGAAACGCGATTTCCGCGACGTATTCGCTAAGTAATGTAAAAAGCTGCTCACATGAGCAGCTTTTTTTATCTTATTCGAACTGCCCCAACCACTCTTTAAGCACAGCATTCAAAGCTTGCTTCTGAGGCTTTGAAAGATTCTTTAATAGCGCATGTTGAATCGCGACATGCTCTTCTATCAGCTTATTCACTGTCACCAAACCATGCTCCGTAAGCTCAACAGTAACGCTGCGTCGATCTTCCTTGCTGTGTTGGCGTAAAATCAGGCCTTTTTGCTCAAGCTTATCTAAACGGTTGGTCATTGCCCCTGAGGTCAGCATCAAAGACCCCAATAGCTCCGATGGCGTCAAACGATATGGCGCGCCACTTCTACGCAGAGTCGCAACCACGTCAAACTCGCCCATCTTGAGATCGTAACGTTTATGCACCTCACCCACTGCGCTTTCCAAGTATTTGGTGATGCGGAATATGCGCCCCATGATAGCCATAGGCTCGGTATCTAACTCTGGTCGCTCTCTATCCCATTGCTCTACTACACGATCAATTGCATCCATCATCTTATCTCAATCATTAGCTTGCGAGATATCTTAATATAAAGATACTTTACTTTCATCAAAAATAGGCATACATTGAGTTTAATTATCTCAATGTAAAGATATTTAATATGAACATACTTATCGCTATGATACCTGCCTTTTTTTGGGGAACGACCTACGCTGTTACACAAGCAACGTTGGCTGACTGGCCACCGCTGTTACTGGGTGCGTTAAGAGCGCTCCCCGCAGGATTGCTTTTACTATTGGTTAAACCCACGTTGCCGAATCGTCACCAAATAATCACCTTGCTTAAACTTGGAAGCATCAACATTGCGGCCTTTTTTGCACTCATTTTTGTGATGGCGTTGACGCTACCATCTGCAATCTCTGGTGTAGGCATGATATCAGTGCCTGTTTTCGCGATGCTTTTTCATTGGGTTGTCGCCAAACAAGCGCCAAGTAAAGTTCAAGCTTTATGCGGTTTCGGATTGATTAGTTTTGCTTGGTTCTTGTTTGATCCTAGCCACTTGGCTCTTAGTCCCATCGGATTGTTGGCCATGTTGTCTGCGATTTTCTGCATTATTATTGGCAGTCGTATCACCAAATCACTCGGAACAGAGATGCACTGGTGGCTTATCCTTACCTGGCAGTTGATCTTTGGTGGCATTGTATTGTCGCTTGCATCGTTCGCTCAGTTCGTTGTTGAGCCCACTCCCTACTATCAAGCATGGCAGCAGTTAGATGGCCAAAATTTCATTGGCCTCGGTTGGATAGTTTTAATGAATACGGCGCTGGGATATGGCTTGTACGTTTGGCTATTACAACGAATGTCTGTGGTCGATTTTACGTTCGGCGGGATTGCAAATCCTGTTGCTGGTATCGTGTGTGGGGTTCTGCTGGTTGGCGAATCTTATACTTTTCATCAGTTTTCCCTCATGGCCGGGATGATTTTAATGTCACTTCTGCCGCAAATTGTCGGGTTGCTCTCTTCTAAAAAACGTCAGAAGCGACAAAAGGTGACATTGTCACCAAGAAATTCATGACATCAATAGACTAATGTGTGAGTGCGATATCCCTTTGAGTCACACTCACCCCTTTGATCTGTGCAAAAACACGGTCCCCCTGTTTAAGATTAAGATCGGCCAACGCCCACGGGGTAATGGTCGCCCATAGAAAGCAATCTTGGGTCAACGCCAGTTTAACCGCGATGCTCTCTTTATCTTCTGCAGGGTGTCTTTTCTCAACGCGCTCGACCTTCGCCTCAATAATATTACGAATTGAGGTTTTCTGCGGTTGAACGAGCGTAATGGAAACATCATTCGCCCGCACCTGGAGACGAATATCGCTACCGAGGGGCGCGTCAATCTTTTGCACCCACAGCGACGCTGTTGACGACAACATGACACGAGTCAAGGCGTATTGAGGGTGCTGTTCTGCAATGTTGGCATTAAACAAAGTGCTTTGTTCGGAGAATGATTGCCACGGGCGCATTGCTTGCGAAGACCACACTTCCGACAACACACCGGAAGCGACAATCTGACCTCTATCCAACACCGTGAGGTGATCCGCTAGTCGCAAGATCTCTTGCAGACTATGGGTGACATACACAATGGGTATTTCGAAGCTTTCCGAAAGCTTCTCAAGAAAGGGAAGCACTTCTTTTTTCCGCGGCATATCGAGCGAGGCCAGCGGCTCATCCATCAATAGAATCTTGGGTGATGATAACAGTGCACGGCCAATCGCAACGCGTTGTTTTTCACCGCCAGACAGAGAAGCAGGATAGCGTTTTAGTAATGGTTGTAGCGCGAGCAACGTCACCACTTTATCAAACATATCTGCATCAAACTGTTTGATGCCATACTTCAAATTGCCTTCAACATGGTAGTGAGGAAATAAACGAGAATCTTGGAATACGTAACCAATATTCCGTTGGTGTACGGGGACATTAATACCTAAAACCGAATCAAACAGCACGTCCGAGTTCAGCGCTATACGCCCTTGTTCGGGCTGAGTTAGTCCGCTGATCACATTGATGATTGACGTTTTACCTGCACCAGAACGACCAAAAATCGCGCTAACACCTTTGCTCGGAAGTTGTAATTCGATATCGAAAACAACATGACCCAACGTTTGTTTGAACGCAACTTGGAGACCCTTCATCACTTTGCTCCCAATCGTCGTTTGGCTTTTTTGTTCAACCACTCTGATACCAATAAAGTAGACAGTGCGATAGCAATTGAAATCACACATAGTCTTGCCGCCTGCGCTTCTGCACCCGGTGTCTCGATAAAATTAAACATGGCAAGAGGCAAAGTTTGTGTTGCGCCAGGAATATTGGAAACAAAACTGATGGTTGCCCCAAACTCTCCGAGACTGCGTGCAAAAGCCAACATCGATCCCGAAATGATCCCGGGCAGCATCAGAGGTAATGTGATGGTGAGAAAGACTTTTATTGGTGATGCACCGAGCGTCGCCGCTGCTTGCTCTAGTTTGCTGTCGACACTTTCTAAACTGATTCGAATAGAACGCACCATCAAAGGCAGCGCAACGACCCAACAAGCCAATACCGCCCCTTTCCAGTTAAACGCAAATGACAAGCCAAACATTTCATACAACCAACTTCCTAGCACGCCTTGGCGCCCCATCGCAATAAGCAACAAATAACCAATCACAACCGGAGGAAGAACCAAAGGAAGATGTATTGCGCTATCAAGTAGGGTTTTGCCCGGAAAGCATTTTCGTGCCAATAGCCAAGCGAAAAACACGCCAAATGGCAGTAACCAGATCACCGTATAAAAACCTACTTTTAGGCTAAGTATTAACGCTTGGTATTCGAGGTCGCTCACGGTTTCTCCAACGTTGTAAAGCCATGCTTTTGAAATATGGCAGTGGCTTCTGGACCCATAAGATAATTGAAGAACGCCTTGGCGGATTCGGATTGAGTGATCAACCCAGCAGGATAAGTGATGGGATCGTAGAGCGCTTGCTCAGGTGTCACGAGTATCTTCACTTTCTGTGACATTCGCGCATCAGTTTGGTAAACGATGCCTAACTTTGCTTCATCTCGCTCTACTAACGCTAGGGCTAAGCGAACGTTTTTGCTCGGCGCGACATGGCTCGACACCGCATTCCACACATCGGCATTTTGCAACATTTGTTTGGCGTACATACCAGCAGGTACAGAGTTGGTATCGCCTAGGGCGAGCCAATTGCCTGTTAGAAGCCTCTGCCACTGGGCTTTGGATGAAACATCAAGAGTTACATTGTTGTTTTTATTGGTAATAACAACCAACTCATTGGAAAGCAAATTAGTGACACTGTCGCTTTTAATAACCTTATGTTGGACCAGGTAGTCCATCCATTGGTTATTGGCAGAGATAAAAATGTCACCCGGTGCACCGCTGAGCAACTGCCTTGAGAGGGATGAGGAGCCACCGTAAATTGCCTGTACTTTGTGATGGTTCTGACGTTCGTAACTCTCTATCACATCATTGATGGCATTCGTCAGTGACGATGCGGCATAAACGCGCGTTGTTTGTTGTGCACTCACCGCAGGCGCTAGCATTAGTAGCAGTAAACTCAGCCATTTGTTCATCATACTTCGCTCCCTATATGCCCAATTGACTCAGGTCCAAATGTTCTTCAATGGCATCGGCGATTCGGTCTATCGCCTGCTCCTTAAGTTGTTGGTGATTCTGAGCCTTGATTCGCACTCCATTGACCCACTCACAAATCAGCTCTAATACGGCTTCGGAGTCTAAGAAACCATGTAGATAACTGCCCATGATCTGCCCGCATTCGCTTAGTGCGCCTTCAAGCTGGCCATCATCTTTGGTGATCGGTTGATATTCATTCACTTGCGATCGCCCAACGTGAATCTCATAGCCAGTCACGTTAACGTGTTTTCCGTTTAGTGATAACTGCCCTTTAGTGTTAATCAAACACTTATCTTGGGTAAGTTCCGTGCGCGTTTTTAAGAGTCCGAGCCCTACGCTTTCACCTGGTTCACCTTCCACACCAAACGGATCGCTAATCGACTCCCCCAACATTTGGTAGCCACCACAGATCCCTAACACCTTACCACCAAAGCGCAAATGTCTTAGAATATCCTTGTCCCATCCTTGTTCTCGAAGGTATCGAAGATCATCACGCACTGATTTGGAACCAGGCAAAATGATCAAATCCGCGTGCTCTAATCGCTCTCCTTTGCCCACGTAACGCAAGTCAATTTGGGGATGCAGTCTGAGCACATCAAAATCCGTATGATTGCTAATCCTCGTCAGCACAGGAACCACGACTTTTAGCTTAACCTCATCAGAGAGCGCTTGTTGTGAGGTAATCGCATCTTCTGCCTCGAGATTCAATCCATGAAGAAATGGCAGAACGCCAATGACGGGCTTACCTGTTTTCTCTTCGAGCCAATCGAGACCCGATTCAAGCAACTTAATATCACCACGAAAGCGGTTGATGACGAATCCCTTCACTCGCGCTTGTTCCGATGGAGAGAGCAATGCCAAGGTGCCATAAAGGTGTGCGAAAACGCCACCGCGATCGATATCAGCGACGATAATCACTGGGACATCGGCTTCTTCGGCAAAGCCCATGTTGGCTATGTCATTCTGACGCAAATTGATTTCAGCAGGACTGCCGGCTCCTTCGATCATGATGGCTTGATATTCATCTTTTAAACGAGCGAAAGAGTCCATCACCGTATCCATCGCCACTTTTTTGTAATTGTGGAAGCCATAGGCATCCATATTGGTCAATGCCTTACCTTGCAAAATAATCTGTGCGCCAGTATCGCTATTGGGTTTGATCAAAACCGGATTCATGTGAACGCTCGGCTCAATGCGACACGCTTGCGCTTGAACAGCTTGAGCTCGGCCTATTTCGCCACCTTCTTTCGTCACCGCACTATTGAGGGCCATATTTTGTGGTTTGAAAGGGGCAATGTTTACGCCTTTACGAGCCAATACGCGGCAGAGACCTGCCACCAATACGCTTTTTCCCGCATCAGAGGTAGTGCCTTGCACCATGAGCGTGGTTACTTTTGCTTCCATTTTTTATCGTCGCTATTCAAGGGAGGCCTATTTTAGCCTTTTTTGACACTTTAGAAAATGAATCCAATATGAATCAAGCGCTAAGCAATCATTCAAATCTGTTTTGTTCTAATACCCTTATCGAAACAACCTCGGTTAAACATAGGAAAAGAACATGAACAAAACACTTATTATCGCAATCGCTGCTTTGACAACCACACCAGCCATCGCGCTCGCCAACAACTCTTCAACAGTACAAGGTATCAGTTTTGACGGTCCGGTGAATGTATCGGTCGTTTCCGAACTGCTGAAAGATTCAAATATGTTTACGGAGAAAGATGTCGTCGTTGAAGGAACTTTGGTCCGTCAACTCAATAAAGATACCTATATTTTCACCGATGGCAGCGCCGAGATTCAAGTTGAACTCGATGACGATATTCGTTTTACACAAACCATTAACAGCAATACACGCCTGCGCTTGTTTGGTGAGTTTGAGGGCGGCAATACCCCTGAGATTGAAGTCGATAGTTTGACGCTGCTTTAACACACCAAATAGCCAGAGTGGTACGAGTACGCTGCTTTTTCGCTTAATACACTCATTTACGTCATATTATTTTTAAGTTTGGCCTGCTATTTGCAGGCTTTTTTTGTAAAATACGGGCGTTAATTTTTTGGCTTTGGAGATCTCATGCTAGGTAAAGCTCTCAAAACAACCTTGTTGGGTGTATGTACTTTGCTCCCAATAACAGCAAGTGCAAACAACTTCAACTACAACATGTTTGAGGTGCGTATGGGGTCAAGCCCAGGCACTTTCGGTGCGGAGTTCAACACTTACTTCACGGAAAATACACACTTTGTCGGACGCTTTGACAGTGAATTTAGTGGGGACTGGGATCTTGCTGGTGGTATTGGTTTTAATGGTCCTATGGGGCAGTTTGCCGATATTTATGGCCAAATGCTGATTCACAACATTAAAAACAAATCGAGCGATAAAATCGGTGATGAATGGAAAACCGAAGTCAACATTGGTGCTCGTGTTTGGTTGATGCAAAATGTCGAAGTTCATGGACGATTGGGGCAATTGATCTCCAATGACAGTAACAACTCTATTGTCGGTATTGGCGCTCGATTCCATTCAACTCAACAACTTTCTATCGGGGCAGACCTTCGTAATAACGGCACTTATGGACATCAGATCCTAATGTCGGTCAACTTTATGTTCTAACTGCCTGCTATCGCCTAGTTTCTAGTTTCTTTTTAGAAGCTACACATAACAAGCGTTGAGCGAAAACAAAGGGCCAAATTGGCCCTTTGTTCGTAGTACTTATCGTGTTCGCTTTCTGCTACTTCGTTGTCGGCTTATCTTGAACGTATTTCTGTGAAACATCGACAATTGCGACGTCTTTGAAGAAGCTGCGCCCTAGCAATACAGGGAAAGTTAAATGCGTTCTGTCGGTTAGCGTGAACTCGGTTTTTTCTTTGAGATCACCAATTTGAATCCAAGCTAGCACGACAGCGCGCTTTTGCGTTCCTTCCGCACTGGATTGGCGAATGTGAACCCAGCGTTCAACAGGTAACGCTATTTCGTTACTATTGATGCCATCATGCTCGATTTTGAACTTAACCCAATCTTTGCCATCACGCTCAAACTCAACCAAATCAACCGCACTGATGGATGAAGTTGTTGCTCCAGTATCAATTCGAGACTTAAACACCTCATTTAACCCCGGAACGTACACCCACTCTTCTTCACCAAGAATCAACTTCCCGTCAGATGTTTTATGGGCTTTAAGTTCAAGCACTGGGCGCTCTGGTTTGGGCTGAGGCTTTGTCTGCTTTACTGGTTCTTCTTTAATTTCCGACTTATTTTCTGCTGAAGCATCTACCGTTGCTGGTGTCACTGCACAAGCAGTTAAGCCGCCGCTAAGTAGTAAAGGCAAAATAAGTTTCAATTTCTTCATCCAATCACCTGCATTAACGTTGTGAGACTTTGACTATCGCGTCTGCCACGTATGGAATGTGAGCTTCTGTAAGGCCAGCGATGTTAATTCGCCCGTCACCTACACCATAAATTCCATATTCATCTCGTAGCGTTCCCATTTGCTCAGGTGTAAAGCCTAGCACAGTAAACATACCCTTGTGGCTTTCAATGAAGTCGAATTGTGACGTATTGTGTTGATTTCTCAATTCATTACATAAAGTTTGACGCAGGTTTAACAAACGTTGCTGCATTTCACACAATTCTTGCTTCCAAGTGGTTGTAAGTTCAACATTTTGTAGGATTGTTTTGACCAATGCAGCACCGTGATCAGGCGGCATGGTGTAAGTTGAGCGTGCGAGTGTCAGCAACTTACCTTTCGCGTTTGATGATTCTTTTGCGTTTTTGCCAATCACAATGGCCGCGCCAGTACGTTCACGGTAAAGACCAAAATTCTTCGAACATGAAGTGGTAATCAGCATTTCTTCAACACGGTCAGCCATGAACTGCAGCCCTTTTGCGTCTTCTTCAAGGCCATCACCAAAGCCTTGGTAGGCAATATCAACAAAGGGTGTGAAACCGTTCTTTACTGCCAAATCGGTGATGGCTTGCCAAGCAGCAAAATCAATGTCTGCTCCCGTTGGGTTGTGACAACAACCATGAAGCAGTACGACATCCTTTGGACCTGCAGTAGCAAGATCATCTAACATCTGGCCGATGTCGACTTGCTTTGTTTCTGGGCTGAAGTAGCGGTAATAACGCACTTTCAACCCGGCAGCTTCCATCACTGGCTTATGGTTCACATAACTAGGGTTAGAGATCCAAACGGTGGTGTCTGGCTGTGCCACTTTCATCAAATCTCCGAGCATACGCAGTGCGCCACTGGCTCCCGGTGTTTGAATCGCACTCACTCGGTCAAGTACGGAAGTACCCGCAAGCAATAAATTCACCATCGATTGGTTAAACTCTTCGCATCCCGCTAGGCCGACGTACGACTTGGTTGTCTGTGTATCAGCAACGATTTTTTGCGCTTGGGACACCGCACGCATGATTGGCGTTTCGCCTTTGTTGTTTTTGTATACGCCAATGCCAAGGTCTACTTTTTGGTCACGCGGATCGTTACGAAAAGCAACGGTTAGAGAAAGAATAGGATCTAAAGCTGGTGTTGGTAATTGAGAGAACATGAAAGTCACAACCCTTTGAAATTCAAGTTACGGAGTTATCTCCAGATAGTGCGATAAAACTTAACATCAAAGCGTCTAACTTCGAAACATATTTTTTCTGACGACGGTAATTAAAGAATAAAACGCTATCAGCAAGCGCACCTTTGCCTTCCAGGCACTCACCGATAGCGTTTTATTCCGTGTCGAATTCTCTCTCTGTAGAAGGCGTCTCTAAAAACGGAACTTCGACATTTCCTGACTCAGCCCTTTGGCTTCATCAGCAAGTTGACGTGACACATCATCCACCTGAGTCACTTTTTCATTGACGGAAACCGAAGCATCGGCGATCGAGGTAATACTGCTGCTGATGTCTTCTGTGACCGCTCGTTGCTCCTCAGTTGCCGCCGCAATTTGGATATTCATCTCGTTCATTTCTTCTAACATTGAGACAAGCTGTTCAATCATCTCGGTGTTTGTTTTACAGGTTGAAACCCCACGCGAGACGGTTTTGTTGGCATTATCGATACACTGCGACACGCTGTTTGTTTCACGTTGTAACGCATCGATTTTTTGACGGATCTCTTCTGTCGAAGATTGAGTCCGACCAGCCAACGAACGTACTTCATCAGCGACGACTGCAAAACCTCGCCCTTGTTCGCCCGCTCTCGCTGCTTCAATTGCCGCATTCAGAGCGAGCAAGTTGGTTTGCTCCGCAATACCTTGAATCACATCGAGCACCTCAGCAATCGAAGCACTTTCATTTCTTAATCGACCAATGGCTTCGACGGCTACCTGCATCTCGTCATGCAATTTACCGATCTCTTCCCCCAAGTCGTTGCCAACCTGTACACCTTTCACGCCTTGCTCATTCGCCCCTTTAACATAATCGGCGGCGCGATTGGCAAACTGCGCCACTTCTGCAATCGACGCACTCATTTCGTTGACTGCGGTAGCCACAGAATCGGATTTCGCGTTTTGCTCGGCAACCGCCTGACGCGTTGCTTGCATATTGTTAGTTATATTGAGGGAGTTGTTGCTCAACGTATCCGTTGCGCTGGAA
Source organism: Vibrio sp. CCUG 15886 (assembly GCF_028570825.1). Lineage (NCBI taxonomy): Bacteria > Pseudomonadati > Pseudomonadota > Gammaproteobacteria > Vibrionales > Vibrionaceae > Vibrio > Vibrio sp. CCUG 15886. The sequence goes on from NZ_JAQQBT010000001.1 coordinate 467,755, forward strand.
AACTGGCCGATCATTTGCTGTAGGTGCGAGAACAAGTGGTTGAGTGACGCGGAAAGCTCAGTGACCTCGTCTTTGCCTTGGACATCAAGTCGCTCAGTTAAGTCGTTATTACCACAAATGCGCTCTACTTTTTCACAAGCAAGGCGAATAGGCCGAGAGATACTGTTACCTAACACATAAGAAAGCAGCACTGAAACGACAATGATCCCCACAATACTCATTAAAACGGTGTTTCTCACCGAGTCTTCCAATATCGCTAAATCCTGGAGTGCTTCGTCGTAGTCAATTTCGGTCAATATTGCCCACTTCAAACCGGCAACGGTAACCGGACTGTACGCAGACATGACTTGCACCCCGCGATAGTCGTCGATGATCTCAAATCCCGACCTGCCCATTAACGCGTTACGTGCGGCATCACTGTCGATTTCTTGTCGACCGATGGTCGAGCCTTTGCTGGCAATCTGTGCCAGCAGCTGCGGCGAAACACCCGCCGATTTCATTACAGCCAAATAGTCGTCAGGCGCTTCCAACAGAAAGCGAGACTGGCTACGCATTTTTTTGTCTGGGCCAATGAGATAGCTTTCGCCACTCTCACCCAAACCCGATGCAGCCCAATTTCCCTTGAAGGTCATGATGTTGTTGATCACATCCACTGGCATTTGGAAAATCAGCACACCTAAGCGCGAATTACCTTCCATTATTGGCGTGGCGATAAATGAGGCGGCCGCTTCATACGAGGGATAATACGGTTTGAAGTCATCAAGATAGTATTGACCTTTGCTCAAAGCCGCCGCTTTTTTGTAGGCTTCTGCAATGCCTGTGTTCGAATAAGGCCCTTGCTTAAGATTGGTGGCAAAATCCAACTCTTTAAAGACGGAATAAACCACATTGCCATCGTTATCGACGAAAAAGATGTCGTAATAGCCAAAAGCTTCTAAAAAGTGTTTGATGGAAGGGTGATATTTGGCGTGAATTTGATCGTAAGTAGTGCCTAGCGTATCACTGAGATATTGGTGTTTTTCGCCAAGTGGATTCGGATTGATCGCAATGTATCGCGCTTGAAGTGCTTTACCCACCTCACCAATTTGATCAAGCATACTAATTTCATTGGCAACTGCCCCTTCATTAAGCTCTCGGTACTTTTGCCCAAATTGATTGCTGTAGTAATTACGCAAAGCATTGACGTCTTGCGATGCGATCTGTTGAGAAGGATACGTTTGAAACGCTTGAGTAAAGGCTTTCATTGCGTCTTTAGTCGCAATGTCATCCGCTAAGGTTTCGACTTGATAGTGAATTTGTTCAAAGTAGCTTTCAATTTCACTTTTCTTAATTTCGCGTACGGAAACCAGTTGTTGCGACGCTCTTGTGATAAGTGCTTGTTCAGAAAGGGCTGCAGATTTTAAACCAACTATGGCACCAGTAAAAATGACGCCCAGTGCGCACAACGCTGTTGAGACCAAGATAATCTTATTAGCAATTTTCATATTCAAACCTGACCGCGACAGCGGCTCCTGAGTAAATGCATCCCCAAAGAACCAACTGAGCGAAAATGTTTGAATTAATATACGTAGAGTGTAGTCAGCGATATAAGTGAGCGCGAATAGAAATTAAAGTCATAACGAATTCGCACCTTCAAGAGTCAGCCTAAACCGCCAAGGTGGTTGAATCTTAACACTTAGTTGACTGGTTAGACCTGACTTACAGCTTAAAGCAGTGAATGATTTGATTCGCGCTTCCCCGCCACTCCAAGCTTGGGTCCGCTTTGTCTTGCTCAAACTTGCCGTCTATCAATGTGTCGATGTATGGCAGTATTTGTCGTTGAGCTTCGTCGAGCTCATCAAGAGTGTATCCCGTCCAAACCCAGATGTCTTTCTCCGGGCATTCCTGTTTGACGCGCTTTACCAAACGCAAAATATCGGCCACATTTGCAGGATGCAATGGATCCCCGCCAGAGAGCGATAAACCACGGCGTTTGATACGAGTGTCATTAAGATCCGCGATGATTTGATCTTCCGCTTCTTGGGTAAACGGCACACCAGAATCTAAACGCTGCGTCGATTGATTGTAGCAACCACGACACTGATGAACACAGCCTGAAACAAACAGCGTGCATCGCGTACCTGGTCCATTAACCACATCGACGGGATAATACTGGTGATAATTCATATTGACCTCTGGAAAAAATGAACCAACCGGATGGGGTTGGCTCATTGAATAACGGATGAAACCTAATGCGTTATTTACAGGTGTTTTACGCGACGTTTCACTTCTTCTTGTTTACCGAAGTTAAATGGGCGCGCATCTGGACTACCTAAATAACCGCAAACACGACGAGTGACCGATACTTTGGATGAGTCATGGTTGCCACATTTCGGACAGGTAAACCCTTTGCTCGTACAATCAAATTCTCCGGTATAACCACACTCGTAGCACTCATCAATCGGCGTATTGGTACCGTAGTAAGGCACTTTGCTGTAACTGTAATCCCACACATTTTCTAACGCTTCGATGTTCTTTTGCATGTTAGGGAATTCGCCATAACAGATAAAACCACCGCTCGAAATTTCAGGGTACGGCATCTCGAAGTCGATCTTGTCATATGGGTTTACTTTCTTTTCAACATCCAAATGGAAGCTGTTGGTGTAGTAACCTTTGTCTGTCACGCCTTCAATCACACCAAATTCTTTGGTGTCGATTCGGCAGAAGCGACTACAGAGGTTCTCACTTGGCGTGCCATACAGGCTAAAGCCATAGCCCGTTTCTTCCGTCCACGCTTCTACCGCTTTCTTCATGCGTTTAACAATGTTCAACGCTTTCTCACGCAATTCGTTGTCATCGTAAACATGAGTTTGATTACCAAACAGCGCGTTAATGGTTTCGTGAATACCGATGTAACCTAACGAAATGGACGAACGCCCATGTTTGAAAATATCTGCGATAGGTTGATCGGCTTTCAGACGCACACCACAAGCACCTTCCATGTATAGAATTGGTGCTACACGAGCTTTAACATTCTCTAAACGGCTAATGCGCGTTTCGAGAGCTCGACGAGCTAGCTTCAGTTTTTCATCCAATAGCGCATAGAACTTCTCTTCATCGCCATTTGCTTTTAGTGCAATTCTTGGCAAGTTAAGGCTTACCACACCAAGGTTGTTACGACCTTCGTGAATCAGCTCGCCATTCTCTTCGTAGGTACCTAGGAAGCTACGGCAGCCCATTGGCGTTTTGAATGAACCGGTGATCTCAACCACTTTGTCGTAGTTCAAGATATCTGGATACATACGCTTAGAAGCACACTCTAACGCCAATTGTTTGATGTCGTAGTTTGGATCGGTTGGTTTATGATTCAGACCATCTTTAATGGCGAATACCAGTTTCGGGAATACCGCTGTCTTGCGGTTTTTACCAAGGCCCGCAATACGGTTTTTCAAAATGGATTGTTGAATCAATTTCGATGCCCAACTTGTACCCAAACCAAAACCAAACGTCACAAATGGTGTTTGGCCATTTGCAGTGTGCAGCGTATTCACTTCGTACTCCAAAGATTGGAATGCGTCGTAACACTCTTTCTCAGTTCGTGCGATGGCAAAACCTTCTGGATTATGGATATCCCACTCTTGGGCAATTTTTAAGTGCTTTTCGTAACTCGCGTTAACATACGGCTCTAGGATCTCATCAATGCGATTGATGGTGGTACCACCATAAATGTGGCTCGCCACTTGCGCGATAATTTGCGCAGTCACCGCAGTTGCGGTTGAAATTGACTTAGGCGTGTCAATTTCCGCATTACCCATTTTAAAGCCGTGAGTCAGCATACCTTTTAGGTCAATCAGCATGCAGTTAAACATTGGGAAAAACGGCGCGTAATCGAGATCGTGATAGTGAATATCACCTTCATCATGCGCTTGAACCACATCACGTGGCAAAATGTGCGTTTTGGCATAGTGCTTCGCCACAATACCCGCAAGCAAGTCACGTTGGGTTGGAATCACTTTGCCATCTTTGTTGGCATTTTCGTTGATCAAGTCAACGTTGCTTTCTTCGATTAAGCCTTCGATTTCGCGTGTTAAGGTGCTTTGTTTCTCGCGTGCAATATCACGGTCATGACGATATTCAATGTACGCGCGAGCTAAAGACTTGTATGGGCCTTGCATCAACTCGTTTTCAACGCGGGTTTGGATTTCGTGGATATGAACTTCATCGTGATCTTTTAGCTGTAGCTCAACTGCCAACGCCACATTGAGCGCATAAATAGCAATTTCTTTATCAACGTTTTCCGCGGCCGCTTCAACTGCTGCCTGAATGCGATCCCTGCTAAACGGAGCCCTTGAGCCATCACGCTTGATTACGATTGGTTTCACTTTATTCTCCTTACCCTAAGCATACTCACAGAGTTATCCACAAACACACTATATAGGGTTATTTTTTATTCGACTGGCACTATATATTGTGGCGTATTAAACGAAAAGCACTAGGCAAAAGTATTGATTTCGATCAACAAAATAAGATGATGGATTAAGATCAAATCGATCTTATTGGCTGAGATCTCAGATATAAAGAAAACCATGAAAATTGCAAAAATGTGGCGATTTCTACTTGAAATTTTTGGAGGTCTTGTATGATAAAGGCTGCCTAAAAACACAGGGAATATTTACGTATGTTGAAGCACGCGCTTGGTCTCTTTTTCACCGGCTTGGTTTATTTACTCTTGCCAACGCCCCTTTTGGCTGCTCAACCAATGACATTCACCAGTTGGAACATGGAATGGCTTTCATCCACACCTTCAGCACGAGTCAAAGAAAGTCACCGTAATGAAGAAGATTTCGCCAAATTGGCAATGTACTTCCAAAAAACCAACAGCGATGTTTTGGCCTTTCAGGAAGTCAATGACTTGGCCGCGATTAAAAAAGTCGTCGGAACCAACTATCAGATCTTGTTTTCGGATCGCTCTAATCCGCGCTATCAGCGTTTTCAATTCGATGACATCAATCAATACACGGGATTTGCCATCAAGAAAGGCATTCCTTTTCGCGACGTCGGTGACATCCAACTCAACAAAGGCAACAGTAAGTTGCGCTTTGCCTCATATGTCATTATTGGTAACACCTCAAATGAGCTACATGTGTTAAACGTTCATCTCAAGGCCGGGTGTAGTGGAGCCTATAAAGGCAATGATGCTTGTCGAACACTCCGACTTGAAAGCCAAGCACTTGGCCAATGGATTAGCCAAAGGCAGAGCAACAAACAAACCTATCTTGTCCTTGGTGACTTCAACCATAACCTTGCTTATCGTAATGACTGGCTGATGAATGAACTCACCAGTGCCGGCAAAATTCATTTGTTGACGGAAGACACCAAAGCAAACTGTAAGGTTCGCTCCAAAAAACAACCCAATAAGGTTCATTCTTTTCGTTCACTTATCGACCACATCATCGTCAGCGAAGGTTTAAGTGCCTCACAAGCAGAACAGAGGTTGTTTACCAGCAACGATGTGTTGAAGTATCAATTGAGCGATCACTGCCCGGTCTCAACCACAGTGACCTTACCTTAGCCCATCATCATGATGAGCAAGAGAAAGAGAAAGAAATAGAGAAAAAATGAGAGATAAAGAAATTAGAAACAAAGAAATTGGGAATAAAGAGACGAGCCCCGACGTCGGGGCTCTCGTTCGTTGATTACTCGGGTCTGTTGCACTTCAACGGTTAAATTTCGTTCGCACGCAAACACCTAGACAAAGCGCTTTTTCATTGCCGCGTAATAGAGCACTGGAATCACAATCAAGGTAAGAATCGTCGAAACGAAGATACCAAAGATTAAGCTGATTGCCAGACCATTGAAAATGGGATCATCAAGGATAAACACAGCTCCAATCATCGCAGCCAACGCGGTAAGCATAATCGGTTTCGCCCGAACCGCTGCCGATTGCATCACCGCTTCCGCAAACTCAACCCCTTCTTCCACTTGCTGGTTAATAAAATCGACCAGCAAAATTGAATTTCGCACGATAATCCCCGCAAGAGCGATCATGCCGATCATCGAGGTTGCGGTAAATTGCGCGCCCAACAAAGCATGCCCAGGCATCACACCAATAATGGTCAGTGGAATGGGTGCCATGATGATCAATGGCACTAAGTAGGATTTAAACTGTGCCACCACCAGCAAGTAGATAAGCACCATACCGACGGCATAGGCGATCCCCATATCGCGGAAGGTTTCATAAGTGATGGTCCACTCGCCATCCCACATGATGGAAATACCTTGAAGGCCATCTGGCTGATGAATGAAGTATTGCTCTAGCGGCATACGCTCAGACAAGGTTCCTGATAAAGCCGCCATACCGTAGAGCGGACTGTCCGTTTCCCCAGTCATATCCGCCACCACCATGACCATAGGCACAAGGTTTTTGTGCACGATATAGTCTTCCATTTTGGTTTGACGAATGCTCACGAGCTCAGACAATGGGTATCGGTTGCCCCTTTGACTAACGACCTGCATGTTTAACACTTGCTCAAGGCGCACTTTCGCACTTTCATTCGCTTGAATCATCACGGGGATTGGATACTTGCTGTGTTCAGCGTGCAGATAAGTTATTGGCTTACCACCGACTGCCGTCGCCAAAGCATCAACGATGTCACTATAGGGCACCATTAAATTGGCCGATTTACTTCGGTCGATCACCACTTGCCATTTTTGATGAATTTCAGGCAAGTACATATCGACATCGACGATATCTTGCGTTTCTCGGAAAATGTCTCTGACTTGGCGCGCAGCCTCTGCACGCAATTCTGCCGTAGGCGCATACACCTCAGCCAAAATGGGTGACCAAACGGGTGGCCCCGGCGGCACTTCCACCACTTTCACTTTACCGCCAAACTGACTGGCAATCTGGTTAAGCATTGGACGCACTGAACTGGCAATCTCGTGGCTGTCTCTGTCTCGCTCACGGCGATCCAACAAGTTCACTTGAATGTCCCCCTGATGAGCTTGATTGCGTAAGAAATAGTGACGAACCAAACCGTTAAAGTTGATTGGCGCGGCGCTACCGACGTAAATCTGATAATCGCTCACTTCGGGCACGTCATTAAGACTTTGCGCCATTTCAAAAAGCACACGTTGTGTTTTCTCCAACGAGCTGCCTTCTGGCATATCGAGCACCACTTGGAACTCGGATTTGTTATCAAATGGCAGCATTTTCAACACCACCGCCTGCATCACTGGCAACGCCACCGATGCAGCAATCAGCCCGACAATACCGAGCAATAACAAGAAGCGATTGCGCCCTTGCGCTCTGGCGGTAATAAACGGCGACATGATTTTATGGAAGATAGAATCGGCTTTGTGTGACTCTTCGTGTTGTCCTGACTTCAGCAGCTTACCCGACAGCCAAGGAGAAACCACAAAAGCCACAGCTAACGAAATCAACATCCCCATTGAAGCATTAATCGGAATCGGGCTCATGTAGGGCCCCATAAGGCCAGAAACAAACGCCATCGGCAGCAACGCAGCGATAACCGTCAGTGTTGCCAATATCGTTGGCCCACCCACTTCATCCACCGCTACGGGGATCAACTCTGCCAGTTTTTTCTTACCCATCGACATATGACGGTGAATATTTTCAACCACCACAATGGCGTCATCCACAAGAATGCCGATGGAGAAGATCAGGGCAAATAAAGAGACACGATTGAGCGTGAATCCCCAAGCCCAAGAGGCAAAGAGTGTGATCATCAAGGTCACAACGATTGCAATACCCACAACCAGAGCCTCGCGCCACCCCATCGTCAGCAGTACCAACAACACCACGGCCGTGGTTGCAAAAGCAAGTTTGCCTATCAGCGTGTTGCTTTTATCCGCTGCGGTTTTTCCGTAATCACGTGTGATGGCGATATCAACGTCATGCGGAATCAACTGATTTTTCAAAACCTCTAGGCGATCTTCTATCGTTTGTGCAACATCAACCGCATTCTCGCCGCCCTTTTTCGCGATTGCCAATGTCACAGCTGGGTAAAGGCCTTGCTTATCGCTAGTCCACACATTTTGCGTTGGCGTGTTTACCCCAAGTTCAATGTCAGCAATGTCCGAGAAATAGACTGGCGCGCCATTCGCCACACCCACCACCAACTGCTTAATCTGGTCAACATGGGTGAGAAACTCACCGATCTGTAACGGTATTTGCTGATTATCATGAGTTAAGCTAAGCATCGGTGAGCGTCGATTCGCAGATGGCAACACTTGGTTTAGCTGACTAATACTAATGCCATAAGCGTTCATTTTGACGGGGTCTAGACGTACATCCACAATAGTGGAATGCGCGCCCACAGTGTAGATATCGCGAGTTCCCTCTATTCTTTTCAGCTCTGTTTCAAGCCCGTGAGCAATTTGCGTGAGTTGCTGGCCAGTATAATGCCCTGATTTATCAGATAAGGTCACAGTGACAATGGGCACATCCTCGATACCGCGAGGTTTTATCACGGGTTCGCCGACACCAACACCTTGTGGCATCCAGTCTTTGTTTGAATAGAGTTTGTTGTAGATGCGCACCACGGCATCATTACGCGTGACCCCAACATCAAAGATCGCCACGATCATCGCGCCATCAGGCTGAGAAAAGGAGTAGATCTTATCGATGCCTTGAATTTCTGAGATCACCTGCTCAGCAGGCGTCGTCACCAAACTGGCCACTTCTTGAGGAGATGCGCCCGGAAACGGGATATACACATCAGCAAAAGTCACATCTATTTGTGGTTCTTCCTCTTTGGGTGTGACAATAACAGCAAATAACCCCATCAATAACCCCACCAATGCGAGCAAAGGTGTCATGGCTGAATGTTGGAAGGCCGCGGCAATGCGACCCGAAATTCCGAGTCGTGTATCCATACTATTCACCTTTGACGTTGATGAGGTCCGTGGTAATTCGATCACCGATTTCTAGGCCGGAAAGCACTTCATAGCTATCCTCAAACTCTTGTCCTAAACGGATCGGATTCAAGATGGGTTTATTGTTGTCATCAAGCCGATAGACCACACTCAGTTCTGCACGACGGATCACCGCTTGCTTAGGCACTAATAAAAGTGCTCTTTGCCCATAGGTAAAACGAGTTTTAACCCAAGAACCAGGAACGAAATTTGCCTGATTTTCCGGTAGGTTTAAGCGAATCGGAAAACTATGAGAAGCCGAGTCTGCGTATTGGAAAAGATTGAAAGAGCTTGGTGAAACCTGTTCACCTGCCCCGTTATCAATCACAAACTGAGTCGGTTCTTTAACATAAGCGCGATAATCCTGCGGGATCTGTGTTTCGACACGAAGTTGTTGTAACGAGAACCCACTGAGTAAAGGTGTGCCCGGAGCCACCGTTTCACCTAACTCAACAAAACGCTTGGTCACGACGCCATCATAAGGTGCAGTGACACTTGTGTAACCGAGAGATTCTTTCGCTTGCGCAACGGCGGCTTCTGCAGATTTGACCGCAGCCGCACTACTTCTGGCGCGAGATTCCGCTGCATCCATTTGATCTTGGGAGATGGCTCCTTTTGGCATCAACTGACGAAAGCGCTTTACTTGAGCTTGAGCTTCCGTGTTTTGCGCTTTGGCACTCGCCAACTGGGCTAAAGCAGAATCCAGCGCCGCCGACTGCTGCACCGCACTGATTTCCAACAACACCGTCCCTTGCTTGACGAAGTCGTTAACATCCACATTCAACGCTACGACTGTACCCGAGGTTTGCGCTGCTACAGTACCTTGATTGACGGGCTGGACAACACCATCAAAGACAACGGATTGCTCCACTGTCTTCAGTTCGGTGATGTAGGTTTCAGCGTGCACCATCGCTGGCACAGCAGAAAGCAATCCCATTGCGAGTGCTGAGTGTTTAAACCATTGCATAGATAATCTCCCTTGATCTTTACGCCAGCATAGTCTTGTTATGCAAGTTCTGTTTTGACTTCTCGCGCATTTTTAAAACAAATCAGTAAGTTGGTGACACCTAATCCCACCATCATGGCTGCAAAGAAAAGCACGATTTGAATGTTACCAAGCCCCAAACTGGCCACAGCAGGGCCAGGGCAAATCCCAGCTAAGCCCCACCCAATACCAAAGATCGTTGCACCCGCGACTAAACGTTTATCGATGGTTTGCTGACTGGCTAAACAAAATGTCTCGGCATTGAGTGGTTTCTTTTGTTTGCGTATCAGCAAGAAGTAACCAGGCATGAACACCGCCAATGCACCGCCCATCACAAACATAAGGCTTGGGTCCCATTGACCTGCGATATCGAGAAAACCGATCACTTTATTGGGGTCCGTCATGCCTGAAATCGCCATCCCCAAACCAAACAAAATACCCGCCATCAATGACGTCAATCGAAAGACAAAATTATTCATTTTATTCATGCCCTAGCTTAAGAAATCCAGTGAAGTCGAACAAAAACTGTCATGGCAGCTACCGCCATAAAAATCGCCGTTGCGACGATAGAGCGTTTTGATAAACGGCCAATGCCACAGATCCCGTGACCACTAGTGCATCCATTTCCTAAACGTGTGCCGATGCCCACTAACAACCCAGCCGCAGCGATTAATACGCCTGATGTGGGTAACGCGACCGATGCGCTCGCCGCACCGAAAGTCACGGCCAGAACACCACCACTCACCATGCCGACGACGAACATCAAACGCCACGCAAAATCTCTTGATTTAGGGGTGAGTAATCCCGTCAAAATACCGCTAATCCCTGCCACTTTGCCGTTAACCAACAACATGGTTAAGGCAGAAATGCCAAGTAAAATGCCTCCTGCCAACGACTCCCAAGGTACTACAAACGTCATATCTTCCTCGCAAAATTAGGAACAAAAAATAAACTGTAAACTGCCGATCAACTTTTCGATTCGGGGATCAGCTAAAGAATAAAAAACTTGCTGAGACGCTTTGCGCGCTTTGACTAAACCATGTTTCCGTAAGACGGTGAGATGCTGTGAGAATGCGGATTGGCTCAACGTTGAGCTTTGTTGAAGCTCACCCACACCGATTTCACCTTTTGTTAGCTGACACAACACCATCAATCGCTCAGGATGCGCGACTATTTTTAACAGCTCAGAAACGCTTTCCGCGCTCTCTCTCATCTGTTCTAAATCAATTACTTTGTCATTGCTCATCACAACCACCTCCCCTGCATTGGTTTAAATCTTACGCAAACACAAACATTAGTCAACACTAATTTAGATATTTTACATTTAGAGTTATTTTTATTAGACATTACTAATTCAAGTATGTATGGTATGCCTATCAACAACGAGGAGTGCTTGTTATGACGATTGAAAACGGAGTTCGCATTTTGGCCGGTAGCATGGTGTTGCTATCCCTAGTTCTTACCCAATACGTTCACGAAAATTTTGTTTGGTTGACCGTATTTGTAGGCCTGAATTTGATTCAAAGTGCCTTTACGGGCTTTTGCCCAGCCGTCTTTTTCCTTAAAAAGCTCGGCCTTAAGTAATTCGTTTTATTTGACCGAGTTGTCAGAGTTATTTGCCTTTTCACTCTACAATTCGGTCCAATCCTAAAATCAGAGGTTGAATATTATGACTAAAATCGTGATCGTTGGTGGCGTCGCAGGTGGTGCTTCAGCAGCAGCTAGAGCACGTCGTTTGAGTGAAGATGCACAGATAATCATGTTTGAACGTGGTCCTTTTGTCTCTTTTGCGAATTGCGGCTTGCCTTACCACATTGGTGGCGATATCAAAGAGCGCAGCAAGCTACTTCTGCAAACACCAGAGAGCTTTCTCGCACGATTTAATGTTGACGTACGTGTCATGAACGAGATTACTGCGATCAACCGTCACGAAAAAACGGTCACCGTCAAAAACTTAATCGATGGTAGCGAATACGCTGAAAGTTATGATTTCCTTCTATTGAGCCCTGGAGCTGGGCCAGTTGTGCCACCGATTCCTGGTATCGATAACCCGCTTACCCATTCTTTGCGCAACATTCCTGATATGGATCGCATCATTCAAACGATTCAAACCAACAACGTTGAACATGCCACGGTGGTTGGAGGTGGATTTATCGGCTTAGAAATGATGGAGGCCTTCCATCAATTAGGCATTAAGACCACGTTACTCGAATTGGCTGATCAAGTGATGACTCCTGTTGATCGCGAGATGGCCGGATTTGCGCATGCGGAAATTCGCGCCAAAGGCATCGATTTACGTTTAGGTACTGCGTTAACCAGCGTTGAGTATATCGCCAATGATCATGTTGCCAGCGAAAATGCGGGTGAAGATATCCAACATCAGCATATTTCCGGCCATTTGGCGCTGAGCCTGAGTACAGGGGATACGTTAAACACTGATGTTCTGATTATGGCAATTGGTGTCCGTCCAGAAACCAAACTGGCTCAGCAAGCAGGCCTGCAAATTGGTGAGCTCGGCGGCATCTACACCAACGACATGATGCAAACCAGCGATCCTTCTATCTATGCCGTTGGCGATGCAGTAGAAGAAAAAGATTTTGTGACAGGAAAACAAACACTTGTCCCCCTTGCTGGCCCAGCAAACCGTCAAGGTCGCATGGCAGCAGACAACATGCTTGGCCGCAGTGAGCGCTACCAAGGTACTCAAGGCACCGCGATTTGTAAGATCTTCGATTTGGCCGTTGCATCAACAGGTAAAAACGAAAAACAACTCAAACGCGATGGTATCGAGTACGAAAAAGTCTACGTCCATACCGCGAGCCACGCGAGTTACTATCCAGGCGCTGAAATCGTGTCATTTAAAATGTTGTTTGATCCGAAAACCGGCAAAATTTTTGGTGCGCAAGCCGTCGGAAAAGACGGTGTAGACAAACGTATCGATGTCATGGCCGTCGCTCAACGCGCGGGAATGACGGTTGAACAACTTCAGCATCTTGAACTGACCTATGCGCCTCCTTACGGCAGTGCAAAAGATGTCATCAACCAAGCAGCATTTGTCGCCAACAACTTAATCAAAGGCGACGCAAAAGCGATTCATTTTGATGAGATTGAACACCTGAACGATGACCAATTACTGCTTGATGTGCGCAACCCTGGTGAACTGCAAGCAGGCGGTTATTTGCCTGGTGCGATTAATATTCCGGTGGACCAACTTCGCCAACGAATGGATGAACTACCAAAAGACAAAGAGATCATCATCTACTGTCAAGTGGGCTTGCGTGGTAACGTCGCCTATCGACAACTGGTGAATAACGGCTATAAAGCCCGTAATTTACTGGGTGGCTACCGAACTTATATGTTCTCTAAATGTTAATTTCATTAGTGCATTAAATAAGGGAAGCATCGCTTCCCTTATTTTTTATTACATTCTTATTAAGCTCAAATAATATAACGAAATTTGGTACTTTCGTACGATTGCTATCACTCCTTAAGTCGACTCTAATACCATCAATAGACACTAGTATTTTAGAAAAGACCGCACACTCTTTAAGAAACAGCAAGATAGAGCAAATTACTTTATTTTTTACAAAAAATTGCACTGCATTCTTTTTATCGCTCTATAATTTTGGAGAAGCGCTTCCAATGATTAGTAGTTTATTTTACAGCTCATAGAGCTAAAAACCACGCTACCATTTTTGGATGGTAAGAGAGTCAATTATGAGACAACGTCAGATCATTAATATTAAAAATGCTCTGCTGTTAGGTATTTTATTTTTAATTTCTATACCTGTCGTAATAGCCGGTGAGAACAATAATCTTACCAAGCAACAACAATATCAATTTTTATATCAAACCACCTTTGGGCCGACACCACAAAATCAACAACAGCTTTATTCTCTGGGCATTACAGCATGGCTTGAATATCAATTTTCACTGCCATTTACCTCACATCAAACCCTTTACTTAACGCCATTCCCGAAAGGAGAACAGGCCAATCGTGAAAACGCTTGGTATCAAATTTCGATACAAGCGGAAGATCAATTACGGCAACGCATGGCTTTTGCTTTAAGCCAAATTGTTGTGGTATCCCGTTATGGCGGACAGTTTGGTTCAAGAGCTCAAGCACTTAGCCAGTATTATGACCAACTGGGTGAGCATGCATTTGGTAATTATCGTGAGTTATTAAAAGAGATCGCCATTAGTCCAGTCATGGGTAGCTACCTATCAATGATGGGCAGTAAAAAAGAAAATACCTCAACCGGTGCTCTACCCGACGAAAATTTCGCTCGCGAACTCATGCAATTGTTCACTCTTGGTTTGTATCAGATCAATATGGACGGTTCATTCAAAACCACCAACGGTAAGCGACTCGCCACCTATCATCAGCACGATATTCAGGAGTTGGCACGCGCGCTGACTGGCTGGTCGAGATCGGACTATAGTTACCTGCTGCCAATGAAGGCCAATGCACGTACGCACGATAGTGGTGAAAAGTTGTTTTTAGGCCACACCATTCCTGCAGGCATGCAACCAGAAGCCGAACTTGATTTGGTACTGGATATTATCTTTCAGCACCCTAACGTAGCTCCCTTTATATCGAGACTTTTGATTCAGCGGTTTACCACTTCAAACCCGAGTCCCGAGTACATCGAGCGTGTTGCCAATGTGTTTGCCAATAATGGCGCCGGGGTTCGTGGGGATCTCAAAGCGGTGCTTTCCGCCATCCTGACCGATCCGCAAGCCCAAGCCGGCGCGAGCAAAATCAAAGAGCCGATTTTAGTGTTAACCCAATTTCATCGAGCCTTTGAGCTCACCCCCACCAGCGACAGGCTTATTAACGCAGTAACCTTTTTGAATGTGGCCAATCAAGGTGGCTTACGTGCGCCTTCCGTATTTAACTTTTATTCTCCAGACTTCGCACCTCAAGGGGAGTTTGAGCAAAATGGCTTAGTCGCGCCAGAGTTTGAGCTTCTAGATTGGAACGTCTACACCCAAGTCGTGAACTACATGTACTACGCCATCAAGAGTAATAACGATCCGACCATGAGCATGAACCTAGCTCCTTATTACGAGCGTTTAGATCAGCATCAGGCTTTGGTCGATCTTATCAATGAGCGTTTATTTGGTGATGCGATGTCAGATGCCTTAAAAAGCCTATTGCTGAACACGCTAAATGACTATCCAGAAAGCTATGTCGCCAAAACCAAGCTTTCACAGATTCTATTCCTCGCCCTATCGAGCGAAGAATTCTTTATCCAAAAGTGAGGATAAGAAAATGAAACTTTCACGCAGACATTTTTTACACGCTTCAGCAACGCTTAGTTTTGCTGGCACTTTTGGCTTTTCACTCCCGGCTCATGCTGGATCGGATTTCAAAGCATTGGTTTGTATCTACCTTGCTGGTGGCAATGATGCGATCAATACTGTATTGGCAAAAGACAACGAACACTACCTGCAATACAAAAATGTTCGTGGCAACCTTGCACTAAGCCAATCACAGATCATTCCTCTGTCACTCAAAGCGCAAGACAACCAAGGCAAACCCGTTACATTGGGACTGCATCCTGCGATGAGTAAGCTTGCTAACGTGTTTAACCAAGGTGACGCCAATGTGGTGCTTAATTCCGGGATCCTGTGTCAACCCACAACAAAACAGCAAATTCTCGATGGCACCGCCATGTTGCCAGAGCAACTGTTTTCCCATAATTCGCAATCCGATGAGTGGATGCGAGGTGCCGCCAACTCAGGCATAAACCTGGGTTGGGCAGGCCGGTTATTGGACGCGCTGTCTTGCCAAAGCAGTGTGACACCGCTATACAGCGTACACGGAGATTCGTTGTGGCTACGTGCCTCTGAATATCAGCAAGTGGTGCTTCGTAAAGATCGTGCTGTAGAGTTAAATGGCCTTGCCGATTCTGGGCTTAGCGATCTTTATGACGAGATGCTGGCCTTTGAGAGTGAGTCACCTTTCCAACGTCAGTTCCGCCGCATGGTCAATCACTCACGAGCGGTGAGCCATACTTTAAGCCAAACACTCGATTCAGTGCCCGATAACCCGATGTTTACTTCGTCTGATCTCGGTAAGCAGCTCAATACTGTGTTTAAGCTTATCAGCCAACATCAAGCATTGGGACAAAGTCGCCAAATCTACTTTGTAAAACAAACTGGCTACGATGTGCACGATACGCAATTGACTCAACACCCAGCTCTACTGGAAGACCTCAGCGACAATATGTACGCTCTGCACCAGGCTTTGGGGGAACATCAACTGAGTGACAGCGTCACCACTTTTACTATGTCCGATTTTGGGCGTCGCATGGCGAGCAATGGTAACGGTACCGATCATGGTTGGGGAGGACACCAAATTATTATGGGGAAAGGTGTACTCAGTGAAAATGCCATTGGTCACTGGCCAACGTTGAAAATTGATGGTGAGGATGATTATTCGAAAGGTCGCTTAATTCCACGCATCGCTGCCGATCAGGTACATGGGACATTGGCAAAATGGATGGGGGTTCACGATGATCAATTGATGCGTTATATACTTCCTAATCTCGCTAATTTTCCAGACGGTGATCTCGGTTTTTTATAAAGCACGACTATTTATAGAGAATAAAAATAGGGAACCAAAATGGTTCCCTATTTGTTTTTGATTAGAGAGTTACTTATCTCTGCGAGCGTTACATAGCTCAATCGCGTTTTTCAATAGCTCTAGTGCGCTCTTGTCGCACTCAGGTAAGGCGGCATCACTTTCACTGATTGCCTCGACGCGTTGGCCCCATTTCACTAAGCCAGCACCCCACGTCAAACCCGCACCAAATGCCGCTAACAGAATGTTGTCACCCGCTTTGATGTGACCTTGTTCTACCGCTTCACACAATGCGATAGGCACAGTGGCAGCAGAGGTGTTGCCATATTTCTGAATGTTCACAAACGCTTTGCTTTGATCAATACCAGAAAGGTCACACAAGGTTTGAATAATACGGATGTTTGCTTGGTGTGGGATCACCACATTAATGTCATCTTTGCTCATCCCTGCGTGTGCAAGAACATGAGCCGCAGCACTTCCCATGCCTTTTACCGCACGTTTGAAGATTTCCTTACCGACAAAGTTGAAATCCCAGTAACCGTTGTCTGCAGCAAAACGATCCATAGAAGTACCAAACTTAGGCACAGAAAGAATGTCACGACCTTGTGCGTCACAACCGATCTTGGCGTTTTGCAAACCAACCGCTTCTTCAGTGCGAGACAGCACCACCGCACCAGCACCATCACCAAACAACACCGCGGTATCGCGCATTGCCCAGTCAATGTAAAACGACAGTCTTTCTGCACCAATAATCAATGCATGACGGTATGCGCCAGATTGGATTAAACGCGTTCCTGTTTCCAAACCGTACACGAAGCCTGTACATGCCGCGTTAAGATCAAACGCCGCGGCCGCTTCAATTTCAAGGTTCTTTTGCACCATTGATGCAATGTTAGGGATCAGAGAATCTGGCGAGCAAGTCGCAACAATAATTAAATCGATATCTTGAGCCGTAATGCCTGCACGCGCTAACGCCTGTTTTGCTGCTACGGTGGCTAAGTCAGAAGTATTTACATGGCTGATACGGCGATTTTCAATACCAGTACGAGTTCGGATCCACTCGTCCGACGTATCAAGAAAGGTACTCAGATCGTCATTTGACAAGACAGCTGGTGGCAAACATTTCCCCCAACCGGTAATTTCCGCGTAATAATTTGTCATCTTAGACCTATTTATTGTTGTTTTGGAATTTAATAACCTGACATCAGGTCATGTGGTATCGGCAAGTATACGCTTTATCGAAGGAGCTGGTAAGTCCAGTTTTGATTCCCTCATTGAACTTGGCACTTGTCACCCATATATATACCTAAACAACTTGCTGTGGCCAGTCGGTGGCAAAAATGGCGCTATGTGCATGGTGAAACGCCTTGCTCTGAAACGAGCCATAGCAGCCAATACTGCCTTCACTTCAAGTCAGCAGGATATAAAAAGTTAAATCAGTAAAGGAAGTAAAGTATGTCCACCTTTCATTCACGTTGCCCATCATGTGGCGGTATGAACCGTTTACCTGTCGAGCGTGTATCAGATAACCCGAGCTGTGGTAAATGCAAATCTGATCTACTCGACGGCGCACCTATCGAAGGGACCAACGACAATTTCGCCCATTTGCTTCAAAGCGATCAACCTGTCGTGGTCGATTTTTGGGCACCATGGTGCAATCCTTGTGTCGGTTTTGCTCCTGTTTTCCAAGATGTCGCAGCAGAGCGCAAAGGCAAAGTCCGTTTCATTAAGATCAACACCGAAATCGAACAGCAACTCGCAGCACAATTTCAAATTCGCAGCATTCCAACCGTGATGGTATTTAAAAACGGTCAACGTGTGGATGTGATTAACGGTGCCCTGCCTAAAAGCCAGTTCGACCAATGGCTAAATCAAGCGTTAACTAAGTAATCGTAATGCCAGGCAAGCGCTGTTTTTGCCTGGCTTACATTCAAGTTATCGATATTTTCCCCTTAAACATCCAGCCAGCACATCAATAAAATTTTACATCCCTGACGACAAATATCTCTAATTTTACATGTCTGTTTTTTAGTCGCATAGTCGCGCCACTTTCATCAACAACCATGTGAAATTTGGAGATTACAACGCGTGAACCAACACAGTGACAAATCATTCGGTATTGCTATACCAATCATTGCTTTAACGCTCTACTCTATTGCGTCTGGGTATTTGATGAGTTTGATCCCACTGGTCACGAGTGAATATCAACTTCCCGTTTCTTTAGCCAGTTGGCTCGCTAGTGCGTTTTACGCTGGCCTATTATTAGGATCTGTGTTTTTTGAGCCTTTGGTTCAACGCATCGGCCACAAGTTTGCCTTTGTTAGCTGCTTGGTTATTTTTATTGCCACGATCGTTGTTTTACCTTTCTTCGCTTCTAGCCCGGTTTGGCTGGCGGCCCGCTTTATAGCGGGCATTACCGTAGCGGGTATCTTCGTTGTCGTGGAATCATGGCTGCTTGATGGTGACGAGCGCTCGCGTGCGAAACGCTTGAGCTTTTATATGATCTCTCTTTACGGTGGTACGGCGTTTGGGCAAATCGGTATTACCTTCCTTGGTACCCAAGGTTTACTGCCTTTTGCTACTATTTGCGTGACATTGTCACTGGCAGTCATCACGTTGCTCTGTTTCAGAACCACTCAACCAAATAGCGCCGAGTCGGAAAGCCTGTCGTTTAAACAGATCATCAACCTTAACCATGCTGCGGTGATTGGTTGTATTGTTTCCGGCCTCACTTTGGGCGCCATTTACGGTTTGATGCCGCTAGAGCTGGCAAATCGTCATATCTCTCATAGCGAGATCGGCAGTCTAATGGCGCTGGTTATCCTCGGCGGAATGGTGGTTCAACCCACAGTGACATTACTCAGCAAGTGGACAGGCAAAACGCTGCTGATGGCGTTTTACTGCTTAGTGGGTGTCTTTGCCATCGGTATGACTTTGCTTACCAGCTCAACGATTGTCCTCGCGGTGGCACTGTTTATTTTAGGCATGGCGGTGTTTGCTTTGTATCCCGTTGCGATTACGCTTGGCTGCCAACAGTTGGACAACAAGTTCATTGTTTCCGCCACTCAAGTGATGCTGTTCAGTTACAGCGTTGGCTCAGTGGTTGGCCCTGCTCTGGCTGGTAGATTCATGACTCAGCCTCATGGCTTGCTTGGCTACCTTTTTGCCATTCTAGTACCCACAACGATCTACATGTTGTTTGCCGCCCTGAAAACACGCAAAGTGGTGTCTCTCGGCGAATAACGCGTTTACTGCTGATTTTTACGAAAGTGAGTTGGCGATATGCCAAAGTATTTCTTAAACCTATGGGTGAAGTTGTAAGGGTCTTTATATCCCAAACGATGAGAAATCATGGTTATCGTCCACTCTTTGTAACGCAAGAGATCGGCTGCCTTTTCCATTCTAAGTTGTATAAGCCGCGTACGCGGGGAGACACCAAATAACTGCTTAGTCAGGCGATTAAACTGCTCCTCGCTGATAAAACAGCGTGACGCCATATCCGCAACGCTCCATGGTAAATGCAGCTGACTTTCCACCTCATTGAATAATGTTTGCACTCGTGAGAGAGAGGTTGAAATCGTAGGTTCAATAACCAGTAACATACGTGCAGCCTCGCTAACCAACATTCTGCGATAACTGGGCCTTCCACCTATCTCGCCATACAACAAACACATTAACGACCAAATTAACTCCGTTTCATGAAAACTGACCACCGTTTGTCCCATACGCTCAATGTGTTGCCACTTTTCCGTTGGTTTAGGTAGCAGCCAAATCATATCCCAATGGCCTAATCGGGGATTCATTTCAAAACGAAACGGTGTATGGGCAGGCAGAATCGTGAGGCTGTAAGGGGCAATTTCCCACACTCGATCTTTGGTGATCAGCACGCCGCCCCCTTTCAAGGTAAAAAGCAAGGTATGCACGCCAACGCCATAACGCTCAACGTAGTAGCCATCTCTTAGCTCTGCGATACCCGCCATAAAAATCTCGGCGCTTTGCCATTCAGGAATTTCGGTCTGTGTCAGAAAACGCTCTTTGCATCGGTCGGCCAGATAGACCTCATCAATCCATTCCTGCTTGGGCAAATAGCCATCAATGACGGATTCGCACAGGTTTTGTGATTTTTCAAACATGTTAACTCCTCAGCAATCCCGATATATTCCCACCGCAACAGAGGAGAGAAAATGAACGCACTTCACTCAGAGACAAATAATCCAAAAACCTTGCCAGAAGGTCTATTGAAAACCATTACCAAGCTAGGTTTCCCCGTTGCCATTCAAAGTGCATTGGTGGCTATCTTGGCTTTAGCCGATGTGCTTATGGTAAGCGACTTTGGTAAAGAAGCAACTGCCGCTGTGGGAATTGCCTCAAAATGGCACTTTATCGCCATCATGATTATGGCAGGTTTGGCATCAGCCAATGGCACGCTAGTGGCTCAGTATTGGGGCAAAGATGATGCACGAAGTGCAAAAGCGGTGTCTCTCATTGCGCTGAGCTTTGGCTTAAAAGTCCTGATCCCGGTGACACTGCTGATCACCTTGGGTTCACAGTTTATCATGATGCTCCAAACCAATGACCAAACCGTTATTGGTCTCGGCTCCGTGTATCTTTGGTATGCGTTCCCAGTACTGTTGTTAACCCACATCGTGATTGTGATTGAATCAAGCATGCGCTCATCCGGTGACACCGTCACTCCGCTTATCATCGGTTCATTGACCATTGTGATTAACATTGCGTTGAACTATTGGTTGATTAAGGGTGGATTTGGCATACCGGCGATGGGCGTAGCAGGTGCAGCATTAGCCACCTCGATTTCACGCGCAATCCAAGTCTTATTGATGCTGGCTTTGATGAAATTAAAGCAACATTGGTTGTTAACGACCGAAGCCTCCTCTGAAAGACCTTCTTTATGGCTGTCCTATCGACGATTAGCTCTGCCAGTCACGTTAGGCGCTGTGCTGTGGGGTATTGGTACCATGGCCTACCAAATTATTTTTGGTCACATGGGAACGACCGAACTGGCCGTATTTAGCATGTTGGGGCCATTTGAATCTCTTTGTTATGCGATTTTCTTTGGATTGTCCGTCGCCTGCTCTGTGTTGATTGGCCAATCCTTAGGGCGAAATGAGTTTGAACGCGCTCAAGCCATGGCAGCGTACTTTATCAAAGTGGTGTTTATTGTTGGTTTATCCGTTGGTGCGTTTATGTTGTTAAACCGTGAATGGATTCTCGCTGGCCTCAATTTGAATACTGAGGAGTTACGCCCACTTGCCGCACCCGCTGTAATTATCCTCTGCTGTGGCATTTGGATTCGTATGCTGAACATGACCATCATCAACGGCATCATCCGCGCAGGTGGCGACAACGTCTTCTGTTTGAGAATGGACTTTATCGCCATGTGGATGACTGGTATTCCCTTATGCGCTTTTGCTGCGTTCATCGCAGGCATGGAGTTTAAAGTGGTTTACTCACTGATGTTAGCGGAAGAAGTGGTCAAGCTGGCGCTTTGTTATCGTCGCTACACACAGAAATTCTGGATCAAGAACCTGACTGTGGTGACGACTTGCTAGCCAACCGTTTGTGCCGGTTTGAACTCTCCGGTGCCGGCTTCTCTGGCACCGCTTTTTTTTCATGCAGCAAGTGCCTCACGGCCAGTATGGGGTGAACAAGTAACATACGTGGGCCTGCGTAACGCATTACCAAACGCATCTGTTCTTTTTGCGCTTTCTTATAACAGTGAATGGGACACTTATTGCAGGTCGGCTTATTTTCACCATAGGGGCATCTATCCAAACGCACCTCGGCGTACTCCATCAACGCTTGGCATTCATCACACAGCCCTTCGCTTTGGTGATGATCTTTGCAATAAATCTTGATCATCGCAGTCACTGTTTTAAATTCTGTCGCCAGTGCACCCATCAGCATGTTTGAAGTCATCGTTCTTCCAATTCTTATCAATAACATTGTCAATTTTAGGTCTGTTCGAGAATTGTTTTCATTTATCTAAATCAAACTCGCTTGTACTTTTCAGCACAAATGATTATTCTCTGCCACCTTTAACGGGGGCAAACATGAACCGCAAAAAGAAAATCAATCAAATCTTAAAATCCAAGCAGAAAAAGCAAAACGCTAAACTGCACAAAAGCAACAAGCCTCGCTATATTTCCAAAGCAGAGCGCGCCAAGTTAGATGCAATGGAAAAGTTAGACGCAATGGAAAATAGCGCAGACGCAAAGCACTCAGCCGAGGCTGAAACGCTTAACGCCACAGAATAGCAAAACCGCTCAAATTGAGCGGTTTTTCTTTCATTCTCTTTTTCGTTGTTTCTTTTATTTCAGGGTAACTTTGAACAGGCTTACACCTTAAAGTAACGCAATTGGTCATTCAAAATTTCAGCTGCAGCGGCCATCGACTGGCTTTCTTGTGCAAGTAACTGGGACGATTGCATCACTTCATTCGCAGCTAAGTGAATACTGGTGACATTTTCCGTCATCTCATTCGCGACCAAGCCTTGTTGCTCAGAGGCTGCGGCAATTTGCGCCACCATATCATTGGATTTCACCAACTCTTCAACCATTAGAGACAGCTGTTTTTGCGTTTCAATCGTAATTGTCACACTTTGCTCAACTTTACTGTTACTGCGCTCCATCGCTTTGACGGTGCGTGCGGTACGTTCGGTTAACTGATCGATGGTTTGCTGTACCTCCGTGGTGGATTGCTGAGTCCGTGAGGCCAAGTTACGCACTTCATCCGCCACCACCGCAAACCCGCGCCCTTGCTCTCCAGCACGCGCCGCTTCAATCGCTGCGTTTAGCGCGAGCAAATTTGTCTGCTCAGAGACTTCACGAATCACGCTAACAACGGCACTGATCTCTTGTACGCCAAGTTTCAGCTCCGTCACCAGTTGATCGGCGGCAGAAATTTCCTGAGAGACGTGCGAGATCGTCTCTGCCGTTTTGCTCATCGATTCCCCACTTTGTTCTGCATGCGTCGTCACCACACCCGTCGTATGCGCTGTGTTTTCCGCGTTGTTGGCGACATCAGCAATCGTGGTGCTCATCTCTGTCATTGCCGCTGAAAGCAGTTCTAACTGAGCGTGTTGACTGCCGACACTGGTTGCGGCTTCTTCACTTGCCTGTGCAATATTCTGTGCCATCGACGCCGATTGTGCGGAAGCCTCATGAGCCGCAATTAAGGTGTACTGCAGTTTCTCCAGCATTCGATCGATTTCATTGCTCATCACTCCAAGTTCGTCTTTGCGTTTTGCATTCAAACGGACACGAAGATCACCATCAGCAATGTTATTGGTGTTCTCAATCAATCGATTAAGAGGCAGGACGATGTTGGAAGAAATAACGTACCCCATCGCGAGAAGAACGGCCGCCATCAAACCCGCAACGAGGGCCGCCTTAGCCATTTGCAGGTAAAACGCTTCGTGAATATCAGCAACCAAAATGCCCGAGCCAATGATCCAGTTCCATTCTGGCACCAGCGTGACATAAGAGATTTTCTCTTTTAGTTCACCTTGAGGGCTTTTCCATTGATAGTCGAGAAAACCTCGCCCTTGCGTGGACGTGACGCTCGCCATCTCTCGCCAATGAAATTTACCCGCGCCATCTTTAAAATCCCGAGCACTCTTCCCATTGAGTTCTGGCTTAACAGGATGCACGACGACCTGCAGTTGCGGTGTGGTGATCCAAAAATAATTATCCCCATCGTAGCGCAACTGATTCACCGCCTCTTTCGCTTGCGCCTGCGCTTCATCCAAACCAATTTCTTTGGCTAAAGTGCGATAATGCTCTATCAGACTCGCTACCGTTTCGACTTGAGCACTGAGTTTGCTTTCCCGTTCAGCGAGGGATGTTTTTCGCTGTTCATTGAGGTTATAGAGTGAAGTGACCGCGATTAATAACGCCGCGAGTAAGACAAGCGATAGAAGTTTGTACTTAACAGACAAATTACTTAATTTCATTTAAGCATCCATTTTTATAAATAAAGCCAACTGAGTCATGTTTTTCTGAAACGCTGATTTTTACCTGTTTAATTGAATAGACAAAGGATGCATATCACGATTTTAACCACATGTTATCTATGGGTTTCATAAAGTCAGTTTCAATCACGTTCTTATGCAAATTAGTAATCAAAACTGTTAGCTTTAATGGCAATTTGAAGCACAAATCACTAAACAAAAAGAAAAATACGGTCCACACGTTACAAAAAGCAAACACATCACTAAGTAATTGTATTAAACATCGCCTGAACACAAATTCACCATTGTTAACTCTATCTGTTTAATCTCTCAATTATCCATTAACACCTTCCTTACCTGACCTTTACGAACGCCCGATTTTCCGTGAGTTAACACCGAGAAATTGCATTCCAAAATTGCATAAAAGTGTTATGTGAACCGCGTTTACTATTTTTTTTGTATAACGCGCGAGAATGAAATCACCAATATTTCGTTAAGGATAAACAATATGTTGTATTTGGAATTCCTGTTCCTTTTGCTGATGTTATACATCGGCTCTCGATACGGCGGTATCGGTCTTGGGGTCGTTTCCGGCATCGGTTTGGTGATTGAAGTTTTTGTTTTCAAAATGCCTCCAACGTCCCCGCCAGTCACGGTAATGCTGATCATTCTGGCGGTCGTGACCTGTGCGTCTATTTTGGAAGCGGCGGGCGGCTTGAAGTACATGCTGCAAGTTGCTGAAAGAATGCTGCGCAAAAACCCGAAACGCGTTACCCTCATTGCCCCTTTTGTCACCTACACCATGACATTCATGTTGGGTACTGGCCACGCGGTTTACTCAATCATGCCAATCATCGGTGACGTTGCACTGAAAAATGGTATTCGACCTGAGCGTCCGATGGCAGCCGCATCCGTTGCGTCACAAATCGCGATTACGGCCTCGCCAATCTCAGCGGCAGTGGTGTACTACCTTGCACAGCTTTCTGATATCAATCATGAGATTACGCTCCTTTCTATTCTGCTTGTGACCGTGCCAGCGACGCTGTTTGGTACGTTGCTGATGTCACTCTACAGCATGAAACGCGGCAAGGAGTTGGAAGACGATCCTGAGTATCAAGCACGTTTGAAAGATCCTGTTTGGCGCGAGAAGATCCTCAACACCACCGCGACATCGTTGGATGAGCATCTACCTGCAGCAGCACGCAACTCGGTTCTACTGTTCATTTTGTCAATTTTGACCATTGTGGTTATCGCGATGATTCCTGAAGTTCGCATCATCGGCGAAGGCTCGAAACCCATCAGTATGGCCGTGGTCATTCAAATGATGATGCTCTGTTTCGGCGGTATCATTTTATTGGCAACCAAGACCGACCCACGCAGCGTGCCAAATGGCGTGGTATTCAAATCGGGCATGGTTGCGGCAATTGCCATCTTCGGTATTGCCTGGATGTCTGACACCTACTTCCAATACGCGATGCCGCAATTCAAATCGGGCATTGTGGAGATGGTAAACAACTACCCATGGACATTCGCACTGGCGTTGTTCATTGTTTCGGTTGTGGTGAACTCTCAAGCCGCTGTAGCGCGCATGATGCTTCCTGTCGGTCTTGGTCTGGGTTTGGAACCGGCCTTGTTGGTTGGCTTAATGCCTGCCCTATACGGCTACTTCTTTATTCCAAACTACCCGTCAGATATCGCGACGGTGAACTTTGATAACACGGGAACCACCAAAATTGGTAAGTGGTATTTCAACCACTCCTTTATGTCGGTTGGTTTGATTGGCGTGATTGGCGCGTGCTGTTTAGGCTATCTGCTAGGACAGATGATCATCGGTTAACCACCGTGTTGTAACCTATAACCCATAACGACAAAGAGCGGATATCAAGCCTGAAATGATACCGCTCTTTTTTTATTTGTCGCTAAACTTTATTTGTCGCTAAACAGTGAGGCGTTAGCTAGGAACGTGAATCGGCGTTTTTGTCGGCGACCACATTGCGTTGTTGGGTGAGATGCTCACGTTCGCTTACTTGCTCACCCTTCGCTTTATCAAGTTTGGCTTCACTGCTTTTCAGTTTGTGACTCAAAAACTTCAACCAATTCTGCGTCTGCTTTGTAGAACGTAAAGCATCCGCTTTTTTTGCTTGTGCGTACGCCTGATCAATTCTTTCAAGTCGATAGAGCGCATTTATCTTGAGTAACTGCGCGTCGAACTGACGCTTTGGATTGTTCATTTCAGCCAAAGAAATCAGCACTTGTTGATAGCGCTGCAGCTGGTTTTCCAATAGCGCCACTTCCCACTGGTACTGGCTCTCTTGTTTTGCTAACCGTTGCCAAAATTCGAGCGCTTGTTGCCACTCTTTTGCCGCTTGCCAATACTGAGCTTGCAACTTGATGAGCTTAGGATCTTGCTGTGAGTTCTCAATTCTGGCCAAGGTTTGTGCCGCTTTTTGATAGATACCTTGCGCTGCATACAAATAGGCCAGCGATTTCGTTTCCGCCTCGTTGAGTTCAAGCCCTTGCAACTCTATGAGTGTCAGCATATCGAGCGCAGATTTCCCCTGCCCTAGGTTTAAGTAAGCGTTGTAGGCTTGTAGCCACCAGTTTTTATTCGACGGCTCAAGAGCAATGAGCTGCTTGGCCAACGGAATCACGGACTTCCATTGTTCTAACTGAACATGAGCGGCAAGCGCTAGCGAGAGAATCGTTGTATCTGGTTTTTTCTCAACCCGCTGAAACCCTTTTGTCGCAACAATGGTCTCACGCCAGTTTTCAACACTGTATTGGGCTTGCGCGAGATAACGCCAAATTTCCGCAGCACTCTCGTTTTCAGGCACCTGTTTGAGCAGTTTGTTGAGCTGAGGAATCGCCTTTTTATAATCACCTTGCGTCAGATAGAGTTGCGTCAACATGCGTCGCGTGACCCACTCTTCTTCAAACGTGAATAATTTGAACGATAGCGCTTTCTCTAACGAAGCAATCGAACGCGTGAATTGCTCCGCTTGCCAATAGTAGATCCCCAACAATTTTGATAGCGCTGCCACATCATCCGGCCGAGAGACCTCTGCGCTATTGAGCTTCGCGATGGCATCTGCGAGCGCATTATTGTCTGCAAGCTGTTGTGCATTTTGCATCACGCGTGCGGTGTACTGGCTGACATTGGTACCAGAGGCCGCCAAAACAGCGGGTTGCCATAACCATTGAGTGAGCAGTAATGTCAGTATCCGTTTTTTCATCACTGTGCCATCTTAAATTCTATCTTAGTGGTATAGCCGTAAATGGTTTGAGCTTGTCCATCCACAATCTGTGGCTGGTAGCGCCAACGCTTAATTGCATCCATCGCATTTCTCTCAAAAAAGCGCGCTGGCTGCGCTTCCACCACTTCAATGTTTTTGGTTCGCCCTGTTTCATCAATATCAAATTTGAGTATGACATAGCCTTCAATACGACGCTTCTTCGCCTTAGCCGGATACACCGCCTCTACCCGACTTAATGGCATCAACTGTTTGGTGGTATTGGTGGCGTTTTGCGTTGGCGCACTGACCGTCGCAGGGATAGAAACCGCCAAACCACTGACATTAAAGCGCATATCAATATTGGGCGTCGCAACCTGTGTCGACGTCACTTGCATCGGAGTTTGCGTCATTTTCGGCGTTTCCGGTTGTGGCGGCTCAGGGATCTCGGGCGGCGGCGGAACACTACGCTGCCTTCTCGTGACTTCGGTATCCTGCTCTACCATCACCATGTTGAAACTCAGTGAAGGCGTCTGATCGATTGCTTGCTTTTTGCCGCTATTGACGAGCAACGCCATGGCGGAAAATAAGGCAAAGACCAGCGCTAACGCCACGGGAAACGCGATCACAAAACGCATCATTACGATTTCTCCGCCGCTAATGCGATGTTTTTCACCCCAGCGGCTTTGGCTGCGTCCATCACTTTAACGACGACGCCGTTGTAGGCGTATTCATCCGCTTGAATCACGAGCGAAGCATCCGGCTGTTCAAGCAACAGGCGTTCAATGCTCGCTTGTACGCGCTCTACGTCCACCATACGTTTATCGATATAGATGTCATTGGCGGCGGTGATCGCAACGAAAATACCCGCATCTTTCTGCGCCGAAACGTTGGCCGCTTGAGGGCGATTCACTTCGACACCAGACTCACGTACAAAGGAGCTCGTGACAATAAAGAAAATCAACATGATAAACACAATATCGAGCATTGAAGTTAGGTCAATTTGTGCTTCGTCGCTTTTACTTTGACGTCTGCCTAATCTCATGAGTCACTCCTCAAAGACTGCTCTAATTTCACTTCTCGGTTTTGGCACAGTTTTACCAAGCGAGCGTGAACAAACATACCTACTAACGCTGCCACCATGCCCGCCATCGTTGGCAAGGTGGCCAATGAAATACCAGAAGCCATGAGCTTTGGATTGCTGCTGCCTTGTGTCGCCATGACATCAAACACGGAGATCATGCCTGTCACGGTGCCAAGTAAACCAAGCATCGGGCAAATGGCCACCAGCACTTTGATAAAGGCCAAGTGTTTGAATAACTGCTGATGCGCGTCATCTAACCACGCTTCTCTTTGCGAGCGAGCAAACCATGAAAGGTGATCGTGTCGCATTTGCCATTTTTGCAATGTATCTGCACGTAAACGAGGGTAAGCACAGTAGATAAACAGCAATTTTTCGATGGTCAGCAGCCAAAAGATCACCGCGACCGCCGCTAACCACCAGAGCACTTCTCCGCCTTGTTGCATGAAGGAATAGAGCGCATTCCACCATGAAGATGAAGTCAGTAGTTCTGGCCAAATATCGGAATGAAGGTCCATGATGATCACGCCGCGTTGCCGACTTTATCCATGGTAGGCGTGAGGCTGGGTAACTGCTGCTCTGCTTGTTGTGCCACCAAACCAATACCTTGCTTTTCAAGGATGCTGCGAATTTCTTCCGCCCAACCACTGAGCACGTTATGTGCGAGCAACAACGGCATCGCCGCCACCAAGCCTAGCACGGTGGTGACCAAAGCCATCGAGATGCCGCTGGCCATGACTTTTGGATCACCGTTACCAAATTGAGTGATCACTTGGAAGGTTTCGATCATACCGATCACCGTACCAAGCAGCCCCAACATCGGTGCCAAAGCCGCCAACAATTTGAGCATCGAAAGCCCTTTTTCAAGCCCGGTCTGCTCATCCACTATGGTCTCTAACAAGCGCAGTTCTAGAGCTTCGACACTACGTGGCCTGTCTTTGTCATACACCGCAAGCACACGGCCAAGCGGATTATTACCTAACTGATTCGGCTGTTTAAGTTGAAGACGAATTTTGCTTTTGGTGGTCAGCAGCAGAATACCGCGATACAAAGCGATAACGAGCCCCACCGCAAGCAAGGCAAAGATCACTTTGCCAACCACGCCACCCGCTGCAAAGCGATCGGCAAGGCTTGGCGAATGCGCGTATTGCTCGAGCAACACCCCGCGAGTGGGATCAATCAACACAGGTGTCATTGAAATCTCGTGCTGTGAACGAAGCGTGTCGAGTGTCGGCGCGCCTTCAGGAAGTTTGGCATAAGGAATCGCAAAACCTTTGTCGCTCTTCCAGTTAACGAAACCTTGCGGTGCAAGCAAAGCGAAATTCCCCAACGCCATAACATCAGTGGGTTCAACCGCACCTTCAGCATTGATAAGGTTTACTTGAAGCGCTCGCATTTCACCGCTTGCCACAATTTGTTGCTGCATGACATGCCAAAGCGTTTTAAGTTGCGCTATATCGGGCAGCGTTTGTGCCGCGACAATTTGATTGACCGTTTCAACTTGTTCTGTTTGTCCAATCGCGGTGACTGCGTCGTTGAGATCGGCTTTGAGTTCTTTCGCGTGCTGGCGAACAACACCAAATAACTCGCCAAGCGAACCCGTTTCGACACGAAGCTCTTCCTCCAAGTGTGACAAGGTCACTTCATTATCGCTGAACTGACTAGAAAGTAGCGCGTTTTTCTCTTCCAACGTCGATTTTTGCTGTTCCAGTTGGCGTTTTAACTCGGCCAATTGCTGCTCTTGGCTAAGAAACGCATTTTCACGCTGTTGGTTCTCTGCCTGTTGTTGGTGGCTTTCTTGAGTTGCTTTTGGCACTAATTGCGTTTGAGCAAATGATGGGAGGCTCAACGAAACGAGTAAAGCGAGTGAGATTAATCGACATTTGTTCATTTAGTTGGCCTCCGCTGTCGCTAATGCAACGGGCATATTCAACATCGCGGGCGCGACTTTTTGAGCGGCAATATCAAAGGCACGATTGACATCTGTGCTAGGAATGGTGGTTAGCGATAACCAGTGACGTTGGTTTTGATCCCAATACCAGAACTGATTGGCATTGAGAGTGCGAGCAATAAGCGACACGCGACCAAGATGCAGTTGTTCCACCTCAATCTGCTTACCATCGGCGAGCGTAATAGGAGCTTGGTAAGCAGACAACTTGCTGCCGTAATCCAACTCAATTTGATACGCCTCTAGAATGCGGCGAAACTTTTCTGCATCCGCCACATCTGCGCGGACCATCATCTGTTCCAGTTTTTCAATACGCTCTTGGCGTTGCTGCCATTTGATCGGCATGTCTTGATTGATGGTTGTTTTGAGAGTGTCCAGCATGTCATACATTAGCGGTACAATGCCTTGACGAGTCACTTGAATGTCTTGAATCTGTTTTGCTAGGCTGCTCTTTTCTTGTTCTTGGTTGGCAATCATGCTGGTCAAGTGACGCTGATAGAGCTCTAGGTTACGAACTTCTTCCTTTAGGATTTCAATCTCTGCTTGCAGTAACTGACTTTTATCGGCACTCGCATTTATAACGCTTTGGCTCTTACTGGCCGCGGTATGAGTACGATTTTGAATTTTCTGTGCTTGTTCAAGGTCGTTACTCATCGCGCCAGAACTTACGGCCCAAAGAAGTAACGCAGCACCTGCTTTATATCCAGACATAGACGTTTTTGTTACCTAAAGTGACTACCAAAACAATAAATGATATTTATTCGCATTATCAATGCGACGCATTGTAACGGAATTTTCTCGCAATACCAAATCGTATGAATAGTAAATCCGTGTTTATTTTGCCATCTCCAACGTGTTGTCGACCGTTCGGCTGCAGCGGCATGAGTAACGCGAAACCAGTGTCGCGCAATCCTTAGCAAGCGGTACCTAAAAAGAGCTGCTAAAAACCTGACCTCAATGGTGTACCCGTATTTTAAGGCAAAAGTAACTCATCTTCGATTGGGATATATTTGTCTACGACCGCTTGTAGGTTTTGTGCTGTTAAGCCCGGCACGCCATAAACCGTGACCTTTTTGCCAAACTTTTGCTGAATGCGTTCAACAAGGATTTCAAAATCGCCGTCGCCAGATAATAAAATGACCTCATCCACCATTGGCGCATGCTCAAAAGCGTCCAACGCGAGGCCCACATCCCAATCCCCTTTTGCACTGCCATCCCAGCGTTGAATAAATGGCTTCAGTTTTACGTCAAAACCAATACCCCGCAAAATGTGGTGAAACTGACGTTGACCCGGATCCTTACTTGAAATCGCATACGCATGAGCGACCACCACTTGTTTACCCTGAGTGGCCGACTGCCAAAAACGGTTGTAATCGAAATGTTTGCGGTACTTTTCTTTGCAGGTGTAATAAATATTCTGAACGTCGACAAAAATCGCCACTTTACTGGTCATAACACGCATTTACTCTCTAAAAAATGTAGTCCTAACCCTATTCGATAGCCGGCGAAAAAGCGAGGCGAAAAACGAAATTAATCCATTTAGCTATGCTTACGTATAGTAAGTAAAACATCTTACGAGGGAGCGGTATGCGTTATTGGTCGATCGTCTTAATTTTATTCAGTGCTCTGGCTCATTCGTATCCGGCTGATTCCGAAAAATGGCAGCACAGGAGCATTATGTTTTTTGCCCCGTCTCATGATCAGTATGTTCAACAATTTTTGCTGGAAACCCTGATGGAGGAGTGCTCTTTGCAGGAACGCGACATCGTTACCTTAGTTATCAAAGAAGATGGCAGTACCGTTCCCGTTTGGGCACAAGACGCCTTTGATTTAAGTGTACTCAATGCGTTTTATGATATCCCGAAAGGTCAACACACCGGGATTTTAGTCGGCAAAGATGGACGGGAGAAGTTGCGTTGGGGCGAAAAGACGGATTGGACATTGTTGAAAAAGGTGATTGACCAAATGCCTCTTCGCCAGCAAGAAATGCAGCGGAATCCAAGCCGCTGTGCAATATAAATGGAGTTAAAACCACTTGAGTTTGTCATGCAGCGAAGTCACGCTGCCGACCACGATCAACGCGGGACTGATTGCTTGAGTGGCCAATTCAGGGAGTTGTGTTAGGGTGCCCGTCAATACGCGCTGTTCGCGACGGGTGCCATTTTCAATAATCGCGCACGACGTTGACGCATCCAACCCGTTTTCAAGCAATTTCTCCGCGATATAGCGGCACTGCTTTAACCCCATATAAAACACCAAAGTGTTGTTGGCCTGCGCCAATGATGGCCACTCTATCTCTTTGCCATCTTTTTGAATGTGCCCAGTAATAAACTGCACGCTTTGCGCGTGATCTCTGTGGGTAAGTGGAATACCTGCATAGGCCGTTGCCCCCGCCGCTGCGGTGATGCCTGGCACCACTTCGAAACGCACATCATGTTCCGCTAACTCTTCAAGCTCTTCTCCACCACGACCGAAGATGAACGAATCGCCCCCTTTCAAGCGAACCACGCGTTTTCCTTCCAACGCTTTTCTCACCAGAATTTGGTTGATCTCTTCTTGCGGAACACAATGAAAATCAAGCTTCTTACCCACGTAGATCATTTCCGCCTTTTCGTTGGCTAACGCGAGAATCTCCGGTGAAACCAAACGGTCGTATACCACCACTTCCGCTTGTTGAATCACTCGGTAGCCCTTTACCGTGAGCAAATCCGGATCGCCAGGGCCCGCGCCGACAAGAGAAACAAAACCTTGATTTTGCAATGAGGATGAAGAAGTTAGCGTCATGGTTGAGCCTATTGAATAAATTTGATGATAAAGAGTACCACTCAGCGCCTCTCTGTGAGGGAAATGTTTACTTTTTATCAGCAAAACGAATGAATGATGGTTACTGTGTTGGCGGTTTTCTCAGTGTTGAATCGTCGCCCTGAGGAAACACCTCAGGGCGATATGGTTTATTTGATGCTCAGCGCAGGTTCTGCATTGATTTCAGTTTGCTTTTCAGTCACATCAATCGCTGGTGCTGTTTTCGCATGAGTCAGGTACAGAGGAATACAGGTGAACAGCAAGCCGCCTACGATGTTACCAAGAATGGTTGGGATCAGGTTGAAGTTTAACCAAGTCGCGATACCAAAATCCGCACCCAGCATCATACCTAGCGGGAATAGGAACATGTTCACTACCGCGTGTTCGAAAACCAACGCAAAGAAGATAAAGATAGGTAGCCACATTGCCGCAATTTTACCTGCAACGGTACGTGCAGAAAGGTTACCAATCACGCCCAGACACACCATCAAGTTACACAAAATACCGCGCACGAAACAGGTGATCCAGCCGTCAGCACCTAGGTTTTCAAAACCGACTGTACGAGCAGTCGCTGCCTTAATAAAGGTTTGACCAACCGCATTTGGTTCAACACTGAAGTTCATGGTTAGCGAAAGCGCAATTAAAAACGCCACTAGCAGTGAACCAATCAAGTTACCCAGACCAACAAGGCCCCAACAACGTAAGATACGGCCCCAAGTAATACCCGGACGGTTTTCAAATTTGGCTAACGGTGCAAGACCAAAAACACCTGTCACCAAGTCGTAGCCCATAAGGCTGAGAATACAGAAACCCACAGGGAACACTAACGCGCCCACAATGCCAATGCCTGTTTGCGTAATGGTTGTAATCGCCACCACAACCGCCAACGACAGAATGATACCTGCCATCATACCGCGTAAAACCAAATCGCGGGTCGAGGTTTTTACTTTCGCTTCACCAACATCGATCATGGTTTGTACGAATTCTGCAGGTCTTAAGTCAGACATAATGCGTCCCTTTATAAAAGTTAAAATTAAAAGTGAAAGATTGAATAGAGAAAGGCTTCCTGTTCATTTTCGTCTTTTCCCTACAAAAATCCGTTAAGGGAACAAGAAACCTTTGTGCTATTGAATCTCGTATCAGCTCACCTAACGCTTAGCTAAGCAGAGATTTCGACAATGCCGTTATTGACGCGCGCTTGATATGCTTTGATGTTAAAACGTTCGTCTTCCATACACGCACCGGTTGCCAAGTTAAAGCGCTGCTTTTTCAGTGGGCTCGCAACCCAAAGCTCACCTTTGTGCTCGGCAATCAAACCGCGAGATAACACGTTTGAGCGCGCAAATGGGTCCATGTTACTGATAGCAAATACCTGCTCTTCTTCACTTGGTCTAAACAGCGCAATTTGCTGCCCATTGACCAAGGCACAAACACCCGTACCTGGAATAATGTCGTTAATGTCGCATACTTGTTCGAAAGCCATGTTTGCTTCTCCTATTATTCCGTTACCGCTACGTGCAAGATGTCACCTTTCAACTCCGGGTGTTTCTCTGCAAACGTTGCTGGGCGATGTTGTTGACGCTCTGAAACAAACACGACGTTTTCATCACGCTTGTCTGAGTTAATAAAGTGCGCAAAGCGTGTTAGCTGAGCTTCATCGTTAATGGTTTCATTCCATTCACAGCGATACGCTTCCACCAATTTCGCGATGTCCGCTTCCAACTGTTCATTGATGCCTAATTTGTCTTCAACAATCACTTGGCGTAGGTAGTCCACACCCCCTTCCATGTTGCCTAGCCACACAGAAGTGCGCTGCAGTGGCGCAGAAGTGCGGATGTAGAACATCATGAAACGGTCGATGTATTTGATCAGCGTTTCTTGGTCTAGATCGCTAGCCAGCAAATCGGCGTGGCGAGGCTTCATACCGCCATTACCACACACGTACATGTTCCAACCTGCATCGGTGGCAATAATGCCAAGGTCTTTACCCTGCGCTTCCGCACATTCACGCGTACAGCCTGATACGCCAAATTTCATCTTGTGCGGAGTGCGGATGCCTTTGTAGCGGTTCTCGATAAACACACCAAGACCTACCGAATCCTGAACACCGTAACGACACCAGGTTGAACCCACACAGGTCTTCGCCATGCGCAGTGCTTTGGCGTACGCTTGGCCAGTTTCATAGCCAGCGGCAATCAGTTTTTTCCAGATGGCTGGAAGATCGTCTTTTTGTGCACCAAACAGACCAATACGCTGAGCACCCGTTACTTTGGTGTAGAGGTTGTACTCGGCCGCCACTTCCGCCAACACTTTCAGTGCCTGTGGCGTCACTTCACCACCCGCCATACGTGGGATCACCGAATAAGTGCCGTCTTTTTGCATGTTGCCGAGGAAGTTGTCGTTGGTGTCGTGCAACTTCACTAACTGAGGCTTCAGGATGTGCTCACCCCAGCATGACGCCAAAATTGAACCCACTGCTGGCTTACACACTTCACAGCCATAGCCTTTGCCGTGTTTGGCCAACAGTTCATCAAAAGTTTTGATCTCTTCGATACGAATGAGGTGGAACAGCTCTTGGCGAGAGTACGCGAAGTGCTCACAGATATCGCTTTTCACTTCAACACCCGCTTTTGCAAGCTCGGCGTTTAATACCGAAGTAACCAGTGGAATACAGCCACCACAGCCAGTACCTGCACCAGTAACCGCTTTGATGTCACCGATGGTGTGATGACCGTCAGCCACCGCTTGCGCGATTTTGCCTTTAGTCACATCGAAACACGAACAGATCACCGCAGAATCTGGCAGTGAATCTGCGCCGAGTTTTGGCTTCTCAGCACCAGCGTGCGCTGGCAGGATCAAAGTATCTGGATGCTGTGGCAGCTCAATTTCATTCAACATCAGTTGCAGTAAGTCACCGTAATCCGACGTGTCACCTACCATTACTGCGCCGAGTAATTTCTTGTTGTCTGCTGAAACGATCAAACGCTTGTAGACTTCAAGCTCTTCGTTTTGATAAACGTAGCTCTTACAACCAGGAGTGCGACCATTAGCGTCGCCAATCGAGCCTACTTTGACACCCAGCAGTTTGAGCTTGGCAGACATGTCCGCCCCTTCAAACTTACTGTCAACGTTGCCTAGTAGATGATCCACGGCAACGGTGGCCATTTTGTAGCCCGGCGCAACCAGCCCATAGAACATCTTATTCCATGATGCACATTCACCAATGGCGTAGATATTGCTGTCTGTGGTTTGACAGTGATCGTTAATTTCAATACCGCCACGAGGTGCGATACCTAGGCCCATTTGACGAGCCAATTTGTCTTGAGGGCGGATACCCGCAGAGAACACGATGAAGT
Source organism: Vibrio sp. CCUG 15886 (assembly GCF_028570825.1). Lineage (NCBI taxonomy): Bacteria > Pseudomonadati > Pseudomonadota > Gammaproteobacteria > Vibrionales > Vibrionaceae > Vibrio > Vibrio sp. CCUG 15886. The sequence goes on from NZ_JAQQBT010000001.1 coordinate 504,631, forward strand.
CAGTTTCAAGCTCAGTGCCATCGGCAAAACGCATCACATTGCGTGCTTGTTGACCTTCCGCGGCGATTTCCAAGGTGTTTTTGCTGGTATGGACTTTCACGCCCATACGTTCGATTTTTTGACGAAGTTGGTCACCACCCGCTTGATCCAGCTGTTCAGCCATCAGTTTAGGGGCAAACTCGACAACATGTGTTTCCATACCGAGGGCTTTTAGCGCACCCGCCGCTTCCAAACCAAGCAAACCACCGCCAATCACCACACCGCTTTTGCTCTTCTTCGCACATGCTTCGATGGCTTTTAGATCCTCGATGGTGCGGTAAACAAAGCAATCTTTACTTTCATTGCCTTTGATTGGTGGAACAAATGGGTAAGAACCTGTCGCAAGAATCAGCTTATCGTATTGAATTTCACGGCCCGAACTCGAATACACCGTTTGCTTTTCACGGTTGATATTGATCGCGCGCTCACCTAGCAGCACTTTGATCGCGTGCTTTTCATAAAAGCCCGTTTTCACCAATGAGAGTTCATCTGCAGTGTGATGTGAGAAATAAGAAGAGAGATGGACGCGATCGTACGCGACGCGTGGTTCTTCACAAAATACGGTGATGTCGTATTGAGAAACATCCGTTTTATCAACCAGATCTTCGATATAACGGTGGCCGACCATCCCGTTACCGACAATCACTAGCTTCAACTTGCTCATAATACTTCCTAAGGGTTAGGTTCTTATCTGAGCGCATTGTTAATTATGAAAGAAAATGAAAATATGATGTAAATCAATTACGAAATTAAACTACTCTAAAGGGGTAGACACTTTAGGGTTAGATGAATAAACCCTTGAAAATGTAGGGTTGGACGCTTTTTATACCAAGATGTACAACGATATTTAGAAAAGAAGATCGTATTAAAGCAAATTTTGTGTAATATTTTTTCACACTTTATCCCATCTTATTGGCCGTCAGTGATCAAAAACGAACAATTGATACGATCGACATCACGATACCAATGTAACAAATTGTTTCAAGTGTTCTATTTTTCACACCAAGTTGAAGCGAATCACCTTTTAATAATCATTTTGTTAATATCTCTAAAGCTTTGATTCAGGTCATAAATACAACGATTATTCGAGCTGTATCATATGCACTGGTGTATTCATAAGCACCTTTCCACGACTTGCTCTATCACACATTCTAAGAGAAATAATAATCAAAATGACCACCCAATCTACGCTCAACAAACACTATTCAGAACGTGCCAATTTAATCTCAACCACCAACCCAGACAGCATCATTACTTACGCTAACGACGAGTTTTGTGATATTGCCGGGTTCTCACAGCAGGAGTTAGTTGGCAATCCTCATAACATGGTTCGTCATCCTGATATGCCAAAACAAGCGTTTGCTCAGCTGTGGCAATACTTACGCTCAGGAAAAAGCTGGATGGGGTTAGTAAAAAACCAATGCAGTGATGACAGACATTACTGGGTTTCAGCATTCGTTACGCCGATCAAAAGTGCTGATGGCGACATCATTGAATTTCAATCCGTCCGTTCTAAACCAAGCGCAGAGCAAGTAGAACGAGCACAGGCGCTTTACGATCAGCTACGAGCGAATAAACATCGTGCAAAACCAAGGCTCACTTTCCACCACCTTTCTACTCTTGGTTCCTTTGCCACTGCGAGCTTAATTTTTGCTGGCACTCTCACCGCTTCTAACGTCTTGCTCACTCTAAGCGGGGGTTGTGCTTTACTGTTGGGGGCGAACGCTCTCTACCAAGCGAAACGATTTAGCAATCTTCGAACCCTAGCTCACGATGCCTATCATAATCCCCTCATGGAGAAGCCTTATACCAATCACTTTGACGATTACTCACAAATCGAGTTGGCGTTAATGATGAAAAAGGCGGAATTGCGCGCGGTGACGGCTCGTGCCACTGAAACTTCCGGCGGAATTCTGATCTCAGCAGAAGAGGAATTTGCCACCATTCAGTCCATCGGTGCCAGCTTGGATCAACAATGCCACGAAACGCAGCAAGTGGCCGCCGCCGTTGAGGAGCTGACTCACTCGATCAATGAGGTGGCGAATGCGGCGTCTGCCGCGTCCATGCTTACGGAAGAAGCCAATGAGGCGTCTCAAACAGGCTTGGAGAGTATTGGAACCACCATACGAGTGGTGGATGCCATGGCCAAAGAGCTGGAACACTCTAAAGCCGTGATTGAGCAGTTATCGAACCATACTCAGAAAATCGACAGTATTTTAGAAGTGATCACCACCATCTCTGAGCAGACCAATCTGTTGGCGTTAAATGCTGCAATTGAAGCCGCGCGCGCCGGGGAAGCGGGCCGTGGCTTTGCCGTGGTGGCCGATGAAGTTAGGAATTTGGCGTCAAAAACGGGCAGCAGTGCCAATGAGATCCATGCAATGATCAATCAGCTTCAAACAACGGCCAAACAGGCAGTAGAAGCAATGAATACGGGGTTTGATTTGTCTCAGGATTGTAAGAAACAAGCCGATGCAACAGGCGATGTTCTTTCCGTTATTCGCGATAAATTGGACGCGGTAACAGACAGCAGCCATCAAATCGCCACTGCGGTAGAACAACAAGCCAGTGTAACGCAAGAGATCAATCGCAACATCGTCAACATTAAGCAGCTCGCTGACGATACTTCTCAGTCGTCCCACAGCTCTGTACAACGCACCAGCCACTTAGTGGACAGTATTGAAGACTTACAGCGTTTGATGAAGCAGTTTGTCTAGCCCCTTTATCGCAACAGCAAATAAGGCAGCGTAACGCTGCCTTATTAATTGGTTCTCGCTGCTGTTTAAAACTGACCCGCCACCGAGAAGAAGAACTGATCTTTACCCAGTTCCGAATCAAAGCCATGGGCATACCCTAAGGTGATCGGCAGCACGAGATTGTACCCCAGACGCGTTTCAACCGTGACTGACAAACCCGCTCCACTCAGCTGATTTCTACTCGTTTTTTCACTCCAAGCCGTCCCTGAGTCGGCGAACACCGAAGCTGAAATATCACCCAAACCAATTGGGTAAAGCCCCCAGTTGCGCTCTACGCGTGCTAACCACGTGGTTGCCGTCAGTCGCTGTGTGAAATAACGATCGCCTCTTTGCACGTTTTCATCATATCCCCTTAGAGACTGTGACTCGCGGCCAAACAGGGCATGTTCGTCACTTTGATCAGAGCCGCCTAAACGGAAAGGCTTGGCTTTTTCATCCGCATAGCCACCCGCAAGGCGAAGTGATAATGTGCTTCTTCTAGGCAAATCGAATGTCATTTGCCACTGCGCCTGAAACTTCTCCCCTTGGTAGTCGCTGCTTAGCCAGTCGTTAGTTTCCACAACCGCATCGAGGTAATGCCCCCAACCTACTCCAGGCACATTAAGATAGCTTTCGCGATTATCAAAAGTGACGGCCAGCCCTACCAAGCTTTCTTCTTGCTCTCGATACGGCGTGATCGCACCAAAAGATGGCGCTTTCGCTTCTGAGTCTTTATCCCAGTAAACGCCCGCAGCAACACTGAGTTGGTCTTCAAAAGCAGTAAAGATGTGATTACGTTGGATCAACGCACTGTCACTTTGTTCTATTCGATAGGTTTCTGCTGTACCTTGCTTAAATGTTGTGAAATCGTGTGTACGCGATGCTTGAACGAGCCAACGCGAATCATACAAATACCCCAAATTGAACTGTGCAAGATCGTTTTCAAAATCCCATGACAAACCCAATTGATATTGATGACGACTTAATGCATCGGCACCATTAATGATGAAACCGGCTAATTTTTGATTTTCATCTTGAGCTGCAATCGGCAACCACGTTCTTGGGCGCAAGCTGGACCAAGGAGAGTAGTCACTGATCTCACTTTTTTCCGCTACCTGCTCAACGGGATCGACATAATGATATTGGCCATCTTTGTCGGCAACCGTGAAAGTGGTCACTGGTACCTTGTCCGATTTTTCTTTCAAGGTATAGCCGTTGGCATCATACGATTGATAAACAAAACCTGAATTACGGCGGGTTTGTGGTGTAAACGCGCCACCCACTTCACTGGTCAACTGCTTTATTTCGCCAGACACTATGTCGAGCGAGTAGATGTTAAACACACCGTCGTAATCGGCGCTAAACAGCACTTCACCATCTGGGGTAAATGCCGGTGAATTTTCGACGGCACGAGATTGCGTTAGCGGGGTCCATTGCAACGCGGCTAAGTCAAATTTTTCAAGGTTCCAACCTTCACTCGATCGTTTGACACTCGCCACGATAAAACGAGCATCATGAGACACGGCAAATCCACCTAACACGTCACCCATCGTGCCTTGCCAAATTTGCTGACCGCTTTCTGGTTGTTGCGCATCCATTAACCAAAGTTCACTGAGACCATTCACCTTACGTGTGGCTAAGTAGCGCTGGCCATCAGGGAGCCATTTAGCGCTGCGAAAACGCTGCTTCTCTGTCAACGCTTGCCAACGATCATCTTGATAGAGATAAACATCGCTCAGCACTCGACCATCGGCATAAGCGATAGAGCGCGTCGCCAGCACCCCACTTTGAGGATGGAAATCGAGCGAGTTGATGTTTTTCGTTTTAGTCAGTGAGGCTCCCGCGCGCTCATCACTGCCATCGCCCAACAGCATCAATTCACTCGCATCATCACCATTGTCGACGTTAACCAAAACACCATTGTCCGTTGTGGTAAACACTTGCATAAATGGGGCGGTATATTTCCCCTCACCAATGACGGCTTGCTCCATCATGGTGGCAAGATCGCCTTGGTATTTCTCATATATATGAGCTTGGAAATCAGACCAAAGCTGTTCAAAATCCTTCCCAAACGTTTTTCTCGCCGTGCTGTTGAGCAAAAAGAACGGAATAAGCTTGCGGCTGTAACCCTGCAAAAATTCTTGCACCTTAGCATCACCATAGCTATCGGCTAGGTATTGCACGAAATAGGCACCGTACAAATAGTTGTAGCCTAGCGGCCATTCTCTTGCTGCCACGGCAACTTGGTTGAGATCTTTCACGTTACCAGAGGCGACTTCCATTCTCATTTCCATGTCATAACCAGAGCCTTGCAAGCGCCCATAGCCAGCTTGTTCATTGGTTTCCAGATAAACCGCAAGCCCTTCGAGCATAAAAGAAGGCGTCATGAGGTGAGGATAAAGAAATGGGTTACGACCAAATATTTTACGAAAAACGTTGACCGCGCCGCCGCCCATTTCCATGTGCATGATATGCGCGTACTCATGCTTAATGAGGAGATGCATCCACTCATCGTTATTTTCCAAGCCATTTGCTTCATCTGGTGGACTCATAATCAAACGAATTTGTGGATAAGGCACCACCGTCGCCCAACCGTTTGAATAATCCACCTCGTCCACCAACACCAATTCTGTTTTTTCTTTCGGCTCGTAACCAAAGTATGGCACCAGTTCTTTATGGGATTGTTCAGCCAAATCAAGCGCTCTTGCGGCTTGCTTTTCATGGCCATTTCTAAAGTGGATAACAAAGTGATCCGTCGATTGCGTTAACCATGTCTCGTTTGCTTGATCCCAAGCGACAGATTGCGCGTAGGCTTGAGAAGGAGTCCCTGCCCCCAAAGCGAATAGCGCGGCAAGTGAAAGTGCGAGCGGCGTATATTTCATAGATAATTTTCCATCAGTGCACATAGATAAAATGAATAGAACCAAGTTAATGTACACTGTTTTATTGATTATTCATGTCCCTATTTGTATGGGAATGTATAGAGCAATCAAAAAGATGACAACGTGCGAGCCCCTAAGAGTAGAGCAAACTCTCACGAATCAATTGAAAAAAGGAAAAAGATGAAAAGTGCTTAAATGCAAAAAGCCGACACTCAGTGTCGGCTTTTCTAAATAATGGAGGCGCGTCCCGGAGTCGAACCGAGGTCCACGGATTTGCAATCCGCTGCATAGCCCCTCTGCCAACGCGCCTTACTGTGTTGCCCGTGCTTGTCTCGGGAACGGGGTGCACTTTAACGTATTCTCATGAGAGATCAACTAATAATTTCGTTTCTTTGTGTTGATTGGACAATATCGGATCGATTTGTTGCTTTGTCATACAAAGTGATTTTAAAGCAGCCGACTCTCTTATCTAGGTTCTAGGTTCTAGGTTCTAGGTTCTAGGTTCTAGGTTCTAGGTTCTAGGTTCTAGGTTCTAGGTTCTAGGTTCTAGCAATCATGATTTTCCATCATTCCATACGCAGTTCATCACTTTGATTGCCAAAGATCTAAAAAATATTTTCCGTAAACCACTTCCGTTTGCATGTGAAAAAACAGTAAAGCGCCCACCACGACCACAAATCCCCAATTGAAATAGCGATTCACTTTCGCTCTCACCCGTATATCGAACACGGCCAATTGTATTCCCACAAGTATGAAAGGGTAACTTAGGATCAACAGTAGCAACCATCCCAGATGGGGCGAAATGGCCATGGGTTCAAAACCGATCATATGTACTCCTTGATATAAGTCACTGCTTTGGAGCGTATCAGTTTGAAATTCGGAAATTTTGTAACTTGCGGGCAGTTACGAACAAAGACTGAGTAAAAGACGCACTAATTTAATGCATTCTCAGTATGGGGACATCAGGTTGACGTGGCGGAAAATCGGAAGCCAAGAAAAACGCAATAAAAAAGAGCGCTTTGAGCGCTCTTTATAGAATCGATAGACCCAAAAATTTAAAAATGGAGCTGAATAACAGAAACCACTACAGCAGCAGGACGACGAACGCCTTCGATCTCCACTTTGATTTCACGCTCTATCTCTAACCCTTTTTTGATTGGGGTTACTTTGGTCAGTGTGCTTGAAGCACGTAAGTTATTACCCGATTTCACCGGGTATGGGAAACGCACTTGGTTCAAGCCAATATTCACAACCATCTTCGCCGTCGGGAAGAGGTTATTTTCAGGATTAACTGAATCGGTCAACTTCGGCAATAGAGCCAATGTTAAAAAGCCATGAGCGATGGTGGTTTTGAATGGCGACTCTACCGCTGCACGCTCAGGATCCGTATGAATCCACTGCATGTCTTCTGTCACCAAACCAAATTGATTGATACGCTCTTGATCAACATGAATCCAATCACCAACATGAATCACTTGACCTATTTTTTCACTTAACTCGTTGTAAACAAGCTGCGCTTCTGGTTTGAGTACGATCGGCTCAGGCAATGACACTTCTTCATTCACCGCAGGCTGCTGATGATCGCGTACTTTCGAGAAAAGAAAACTTCCTTGCGCCTTTCCTAGAAAATCACCCCAGTACTCACGAAGAGTTGGAGACATCCAATTAATAAACTCAGAATGATGCGCAGAAAATGCGTCTACTTTGTCTTTAAATAGATTTGTGACTTTCATAAAAACCTTGGTTCATAATCTTCAAACTGGCTATACCAGTTAATTTTGAATTACTTCACATAACCTTGCAAATACTTTCGGGCGCACAACTGTTATCTCAAAGTCAAATAATCCATTAAAAACATAACGATAGAAATAAAACACTATTTTATTGTCTTTAGACAATACGAGTAAAAACTCTAGTTTTATTTACTATTTTGCGTATTTTTGTGCGGTCACAAGTATGCAAAGCCCCTTTCATCACCAAATAATTACGTTCAAATAACATGCCAAACAGCGAGCGAGCTGTTTTCATCCTGTAAACAAGAGAAAAACCGCTTTGATTAACCCAATATTACTCGCACATTCGAGCTCATATATTGAGAACTTTATCAAGTAGTTATTGATTTGAGATACAGAAAACAAGATCCTTATCAAGCCTCGTTGCATGCGTAATTGAACGGATGTCCAAGATAAGAGAAACTTGTTGTATAACAGTAATTATAGTGATGTTGAAATGATTAGCTTTGCGGACTTACGTATTCGTCCTAAATTGATTGCCCTCTTAATAATTTTTGGCATTTTACCCATGGTTTGCGTCACCCTTTTCAGTGGCCGCATGGCATCGGAAGCCCTAATAAAAAAATCCTTCCAAGAATTGCTTGCTATTCAGACGCTAAGAAGCGCCTCGATTGATACCTTTTTTGAAAAACGATTACTCGATATTGGCACTTTAGCTGGCACAGACGAGCTGCGCGATTTCGCGATGGGGTTAACGACAGGGGTTAGCGTCAACTACTCGATTGAAGAAGTCGAAGACTCTGTGATCAGCTCTTTCACCAGCGCCTATGATTACAATGATTTTTTCGTACTCTCCCCAGACAAAGGAAAGATCCTCTACGCTCTGCACGATAAGAGCCGCATCAATGCGAACAGCTTAAGCTACGAAAACACCGATCCGTCACTGGCGAAAGTGTGGGCCAAAACTGTGGCAAAGAGCACGACATATTTTACTGATTTTGCAAAAAGTAAAGCGGCACAAGGGCAATATGTTGCCTACTTTTCTGCCCCAATCCTCGATCACGACGGCAATTTGATTGCCATTGCAGCCATGCAAGTTTCCCCACAGTTGGTGACTAAAATCGTCGACTCGCGAGTCGGAATGGGTGAAACGGGCGAATCGTACCTTTTGGGTCTCGACGCCACCAGCAATCAATTTACCCTGCGATCTGACATCGTTACCATGGGCAATGGCCGCTATGTGGTCGGCTTTCGACTTGGCTACGATCTCGACTATTGGACAGATGCCCGTTCAGCAGGTGACACTGGAGGCCAAGGCACATACATCGACAGTGCTGGCCGCCCTGTTTTGGTCACATTTAATCGTATTCAAGTACCCGGCTACGATTGGTATTTGATCTCAAAGATCAATCAAGATGAAGTCACCACACCAATTACTCGCATCTATCAAGCGCTGACCATTATTACTGCGATGATTTTTGTGTTGATCTGTTTTGTTGCGATCAAATTCTCCAACTCCGTAACTTCGCCCTTGTTGGCCAGTATGGATTTCGCGCAGCACATTGCCAAAGGAAAGCTCGATTCCTCGCTGACTATTGATAGAAAAGATGAACTCGGTGAGTTAGGGAGTTCACTCAATAACATGGCTTCACAGTTGCGTGATCTTGATTGGCTAAAATCGGGGAAAGAAACGCTAGATAATGAACTTCGTGGCGATATTGAGCTGAGCGAGCTGTCTAACCGATTTATTCGTTTTTTCACGCGTCATCTGAATGCCCAATTGGGCGCCTTCTATCTCTTCGAGAATGGGCAACTTGAGTTGAATGCTTCCTACGCGTTTTCTGATCGCGCCGGTAATTTCAATCGCATTCAAATTGGCGAAGGAATGGTTGGCCAAGCCAGCTTGGAGCAACAAGTGATTGCGTTTAACCAAGTTACAGACGAGGCACCCGTTTACAACTTCGCCGCGGGTGATTGTGTTCCAACGCATTTCTTAGCCATTCCACTGTGTGTGGATAAGCAACTGATCGGCACGGTGTTACTCGGCGCTTTCCATGAATTCTCCCCTATTCAGAGACGCTTTATTAACGAAGTCGTGGGCAATTTGGCTATCGTTTTCAACGCCACAAAAGCGCGTTTAGTGATTAAATCCCTGCTTGAAGAGACGCAACAGCAAAAAGCACATCTCAGCAAAGCGAATGAAGATCTCGAAGCGCAAACACAGGCACTGCGCGTCTCGGAAGAAGAACTGCAAGCGCAGCAAGAAGAACTTCGCGTCACTAACGAAGAGCTAGAAGAGCAAACCAAAGTTCTGCGTGCTTCTGAAGCGGAACTGCAAGCGCAACAAGAAGAACTGCGTGTGACCAATGAAGAGTTGGAAGAACGCACTAAAGCGCTAGAATCGCAACAAGTAGAAATGAAGGAGAAAAACGAGGCACTTCATCAGGCGCAACTTGTTGTCGAAGAGAAAGCCAAAGAGCTGGAAATTGCCAGCAAATATAAGTCTGAGTTTTTGGCCAACATGTCCCATGAACTTCGCACTCCACTAAATAGCATCCTGATTTTGTCTCAGTTGTTTGCCAATAACAAAGACGGCAACTTAACAGCGAAGCAGATTGAATCAGCCAAAGCCATTAACTCGTCGGGCTCAGACCTTCTTTCCCTAATCAATGAAATTCTTGACCTATCAAAGGTTGAGGCAGGCAAGATCGATCTGCACATTGAAGACGTGCCCCTACAAACGGTGGAACAAGATCTTCTGAGACTTTATCAAGACATCGCCGATGATAAAGGTTTGGACTTCCAAGTGATTTGCGCACCAAACTTGCCACAAACGCTTGAAACAGACGCTCAGCGTTTACAGCAAATCTTGCGCAACTTACTGACCAACGCCTTCAAGTTTACGCACGAAGGTGCCGTGACATTGAATATGGCCTTGCCTTCTCCTGAACAAGCGAAGCTGCTCGATAAACCTCGTGAAGCGTTGATCGCATTCTCTGTCAAAGATGACGGCATTGGCATTAAACAAGAGCAGCAGTTGGCTATCTTCCAAGCCTTCCAGCAAGCCGATGGCAGTACCAGTCGTAAATATGGCGGTACAGGGCTAGGCCTGTCGATTTCGAAAGAGTTGACGCATTTACTTGGCGGACGTATTCACCTCAAGAGCGAAGAAGGAAAAGGCAGCATCTTTACGGTGATCTTCCCTACTCGTTATGAAGTCAAAGACTCTGAATCGCAACCGACCCTATCGCCGATTAGCTTAGCTCCAATGGAGCCAATGGACGTTGTTGAACGCGAAGAGCCAACGCCTCCTGCTCAAGATGCACCCTCTGTTGAAAAAGAGCCCGTTCCCCAATTGAATGGATTCAAAAAAGCGGACAGCATCAAACAGGACAACGATAGCTATGTCGAAGATGACCGACAAACCGTGGTGCCAGAAGATCGTACTTTGTTGATCATTGAAGATGATCGTGCGTTCGCCAGCGTTATGCGTGATTTTGGCCGCGAACGTGGCTTCAAATGCATTGTGGCGGAAACCGGAGAAACGGGCCTGCACTTTGCTCAGTACTATAAGCCCAGCGCCATCATTCTTGATATCGGCCTACCTGGCATCGATGGCTGGACCGTCATGGAGCGACTCAAAGAAAACCCTGAAACGCGCCATATCCCGGTTCATTTTATGTCTGCCAATGACGCAAACCTCGATGCACTGCGCATGGGAGCAATTGGCTACCTAACCAAACCAGTCGATATGAAAAAGCTCGAAAAAGCGTTTGGTAATATCGAAGATATTCTCTCTAAACCCGTAAAACGTTTGTTGGTGGTTGAAGATGACGCCATCCAACAAGAGTCTATTCGCCAGCTAATCGGTGAAGATGACATTCATATCGTGGCGGTTCCAACTGGTGAAAAAGCACTCGAAGAATTGGAGTCCAATCGCTACGACTGCATGGTGTTGGATCTGGGCTTGGAAGACATGACCGGTTTTGAGCTACTTGAACGTATTCGTCGAAGTGAAACGGCTGCTCGAGTACCGATTATCGTCTACACCGGACGCGAGCTAAGTAAAGAAGAAGAGCGCGAACTCAATCGCTATGCAGAGAGCATTATTATCAAAGGAGTGAAGTCGCCAGAGCGTCTTTTGGATGAATCTGCCCTCTTCCTGCACCGTGTAGAAGCTAACTTGCCTAGTGAGCAACGCGGTATTTTAAGAGCCGTGCACAACAAAGAGTCCGTCTTAACGGGCAAGAAAGTCTTGCTGGTGGATGATGATATGAGAAACGTCTTCGCGCTATCGAGCATTCTTGAAGACAAAGGAATGGACATCGTAATTGCACGCGATGGCGTAGAGAGCCTAGACAAGCTCAAAGAAAACCCAGACATCGATGTGGTGCTCATGGACATCATGATGCCGAAGATGGACGGTTATGAAGCAATGGAAGAGATCCGCAAACAAAAAGTGTATGAAAAGCTGCCTGTCATTGCTTTGACGGCGAAAGCCATGAAAGGCGACAGAAGTAAGTGCATCGAAGCGGGCGCAAGTGATTATTTAGCGAAACCGGTAAATACCGATAAGTTACTTTCAATGTTAAGAGTCTGGTTGTACTGATATGGAAAGCGTCACTGAATTGTCAAACGAACAACTGGAAATTCAGTTGTTACTTGAAGCGATATACCGCAAATATGGCTACGATTTTCGTGAGTATTCGCTTGCCCATACCAAGCGTCGATTAGAGTATCGACGCGCCATCGAGGGCATGTCGAATTATTCGCAAATGCAGCACAAAGTGATCAATGAGCCGCGATTCTTCGACCAAATGCTGTTGGACTTATCCATCAACGTCACCGAAATGTTCCGTGACCCTTGGTTCTATCGACGAGTGCGTGAGGTGATCATCCCGCACTTGCAAACCTACCCTTTTGTCAAAGTGTGGCATGCCGGCTGCTCTGCTGGGCAAGAAGTGTACTCAATGGGCATTTTGTTGGAAGAAGAAGGCATGAAGGATCGCGCGCAAGTCTACGCGACCGATTTCAACGAAGCGATTTTAGAGAAAGCCAAGCAAGGCATTTACCCGATGGACCTGATTCGTCAGTACACGGCCAACTACCAAGCTGCTGGAGGAAGCGCTTCGTTTTCTGACTACTATACGGCGGATTACGACAGCGTAATCATGAAGACAGCCCTGAGAGAGAAAACTTTGTTTACCCCTCACAATTTGGCGACCGATGGCGTTTTTGGGGAAATGAATGTTATATTCTGCCGAAATGTATTGATCTACTTTAATCGTGAGCTTCAAGACCGAGTTTTTCGTCTGTTTTACGACAGTTTGATGCCGGGGGGCTTCCTATGTCTTGGCTCTAAAGAATCAATGCGTTTTTCTTCTATCGCGGACAAGTTTGATCTGGTCTCCGAAAAAGAAAAGATCTATCGCAAGAAACGGATAAGGTAAGCATGGATTGTTGTAGGCACAAATATGAAGCAGTTGTAATCGGGGCATCCGCTGGAGGATTGGCCGCCGTTGCAACGGTATTACAGCGACTTAAGGATTCATTTTGTATCCCTATTTTGTTGGTTCAGCATATCAGTGCCTCTCCTGAGAGTTACATTGCCGCCCATTTTGATAGCAAGAGCCATTTGTCGGTCCATGAGGCAGAAGACAAGCAGCCAATCAAAAACGGCAACATGTACATCGCACCACCCAATTACCATATGATGATAGAGACCGATGGTTGTATCGCACTGTCGGTCGATCCGCCCGTCAATTTTTCACGGCCTTCCATCGACGTGCTGTTCGAAACGGCGGCTGATTATTATAGAAACGCGTTGATCGGTATCGTATTGACAGGCGCTAATTCCGACGGTGCCTTAGGTCTCAAAAAAATCAAAACACTGGGTGGACTAACCCTAGTCCAATCCATTGATAGTGCAGAAGCGAAAGCCATGCCTGCCGCGGCCATGGCTGCCGTTGATGTCGACCACATCCTTTCTTTGGAAGATATTGGTCATTATTTAAATACTTTATGTGATTGCTGAACATGCCTGATAAACCAACCCTACTCATCGTTGATGACAAAATCGAAAACCTACTGACTTTAGAAGGTTTACTAGAATGCTTTGATGTCAATTTGGTGCGTGCCACGTCAGGCGAAGAAGCGCTTGCTCATACCTTAGACCACGACTTTGCCCTGGTCCTGCTTGATGTACAAATGCCAAACATGAATGGCTTTGAAGTCGCCGAGTTGATGCGTGGTAATCGCAAGACGCGCAATATCCCAATTATCTTTGTCACAGCTGCATCCAAGGCCGATGAACACATTTTTAAAGGGTATGAGCATGGCGCTGTTGATTACTTATTAAAGCCGCTGAATACCCTGGTGTTTCAAAGTAAGGTGCGTGTTTTTCTCGAGCTTTACGAGCAGCGACATGCGCTTAAGAAAAAAACCTTAGAGTTCGATCAGAAATTGGCCGAATTGGAAGAGTTGCAGCAGCAACTCGAAGAGACCAACGAACAATTATTATTGCTGTCAACCACAGACAGTTTAACAGGCCTGAATAACCGCCGTCGTTTTGAAGAGATATTCCAAGACGAATGGCACCGCTCACAACGTTCAAGTGTCCCTATTTCGATGATCATTTTTGACATAGACCACTTTAAGAAATACAACGACACCTTTGGCCATCAACAAGGAGATGAGTGCTTACGTATGATTGCGGAAGCCATTCGTAGCATGAAGCTTCGCTGTCTCGACAAAATCGCGCGTATTGGCGGTGAAGAGTTTGCCGTAATATTGCCTGAAACAGAAATGGAAGGCGCGAAACACGTTGCTAACCGCATTCGCACCACGATAGAAGAGCTAAGTATCACCCATAGCCATCATGCAACCTTGCCATACGTAACGGCAAGTCTCGGCGTTTGCTCCATCGTGCCAGAAATCGACACCAACCCACGATTGCTTCTAAAAAAGGCCGATGAAGCCTTGTATCGCGCCAAACGTACTGGCCGCAATCGCATTGCCGAAGCGCAGTTTGATGAGTTGTACGAACAGATCTAACTCGCGTTTTCACTGTTTATATTGAGGGGCTGCGGCCCCTTTTCTATGCTTTTTCTCTTCTTATTTCTTTGCCTATTCATCGCCGCTCTTGTCACTCTCGCGTTTGGCCTTAACTTACTCCCTTACAATAAATTCTCACCATTCGAGAAAAAGATAAATTTATTTCATTCCTTTTCCTATCTAATAAGAATTATATTTGTGTTATAGATTTGTACACGATAAAAAATGATGAAAGACAACAAGATGAACGCCAATCAGGTTAATGAGAAAACCCTACAACTGCTGATGCAGGTCGCGGTGAACGACGAGCCCGTTTCAGCCAAGACCTTAAGTGAACAGCTTGCTGTTCCGCTCAGCAGCTTGTATCGCCATTTAAAGCTCCTAAAAGAGTGGAACCTGATTGAAGAAAGTGCCCATGAAAAAACCTTTATCGTGGGACCCGCCGCGTTACTTTTGATGCGTAGTTACCAAACATCTCAACACAGTCTTGAATCTGTCGAGACAATTTTGGCGCGTTTGCAGCATCAAACCGGCGAGTTGGCGGCGTACATGGTGCCCGTGGGTTATCGCGCTTTGTGCGTTCGTCAAAAAGAGAGTATGCAGGCGCTACGCTGTAGCTACGTCCAGGGTCAAAGTCAACCTCTACTGCGTGGCGCCTCATCGAAAGTCATGTTGGCATTTATGCCACCTGAACGATGTGAAAGGATTTTACGCTACTTCGGCCAAGAAGCTCGTCTAAACGAGTGGCAAACCGAATTAGAGATGATTCGTAAAAACGGTTATGCCGTCAGCACATCAGAAATAGATCCCGGCGTGTCTGGCATCAGCGCCCCGGTAATGAAAGGAAGTAAATTGATCGGAGCGGTTTCCGTCATGGCTCCAGCTCATCGAGTTGAAGCGGATAAGCAGCGTATCATTTTACATGTTTTGCAGGCAGCGAGAGCGCTTCCACCAGAAAGGTAATGCAGTCATGTTAGGCTTTTTCAAACGCTATCAAAAGAACCATACAGTTCAACATCATCACTATCCGTACTCGTTTATCACCGTCAGTGAGTACATCAAACCGATGACATTAGTAGAGTTTGAATCTGCCCAACAGAGCTTAGAAAACGCAAGCGAATGGCTTTATCAGAGCCATCAAAAGCGCAATATTGCGTTGTGCTCGCATTTTAGTCATCACGATGTCGAAAACGGGCATTATCAAGAAACGTTGAGTCAAATGGTCTCGCGCCATGCCATCCCTGTCGTGTTGACCAATTGCCATGAAACCCTGCTCTCTGCCCTACCCGTCGTACTGGCAGGACATGAAGAAGTTGGTTTAATGAACATCAACCACAACATGGGACTGAAATCGACGCTGGATGTGAAGTTAGGTTCCGCCTACCATTTTGCGCTCACTCGCTACCCAAACAGCCGAGCGTTTTTTGTTGGCGTCAGTCAAGAATCAACTGCAAACGAGCTGTTTGAGTACGCGGAAGATCTCGGGTCCAATTGGCTTACGGAGAAAGAATTTTCTTTCCGTCATCGTTATGATGTGAAAGAACAAATTGGGAACTTTATCGACCATTGTGACAAGCTCGTTCTCTCTATCGATTTGGCTTCTCTTGTCACCAAAGCCAATATCGATAATCACCATACACTGGATATTCAAATGGTACTGAGAACGCTGCGCCAATGTATTGTTTCTGGCAAAGTGTCACTCATTCAGTTGATTGGCTCTCGCGATGGCTTGATTTTCTCAAGAGAGTGCAAAGCGATCTTAGAAGAATTGGAGCAGCTTACTGAGTTTGCTCATCATGCAGCCTAAAAAAAATCACCCTCGCGGGTGATTTTCTATTTCTGTTCTCTCATCAGTTACGACGAGCTTTGATTCGCTTCATCATCGCTAAGCGACGTTCCGCTGCCGCTTGATCCGTTGGCTCATTCGCGTTGTTACGACGGCCTTGACGATTCTTAAATGATGGCTTGCTGTTGAGCTTATCAATGTATGCTTCACGGCTCTTAGGCTCGTAACCCGCCAATTCAATACGGCGAATACGTTGTTGAATCAGATTTTCAACTTGAACCACCGTTAGCTCTTCTTCACGATTGACAAAAGAGACCGCATGACCTTGTTTTCCAGCACGACCAGTACGACCAATGCGGTGAACATAGTCTTCTGCCAAGAACGGCATGTCGTAGTTGACCACGTGTGGTAGATCTTCAATATCCAGACCGCGTGCCGCCACGTCGGTCGCAACCATCACACGAACTTTTCCTTCTTTGAACTCTTCAAGCGCACGGCGACGCGCACTCTGCGCTTTATCACCATGACACACATTTGCTTTGATGCCGTCGAGCTTCAACTCTTTGACAATGTCGTTCGCCGTTTCTTTGTAGTTAACAAATACCAACACTTGTTGCCAGTTTTTACGACCGATCAACTCAGAAAGCAGTTCTGTTTTACGCTCTTGATCAACAGGATACAACACGTGCGCTACCGTATGCGCCGTGGTGTTTTCGCGCTCGACCGCAATACGTTTTGGCTTGCGAAGAATGTCTTTGGACAATTCATTCAATTGGCTTGATGTGGTTGCTGAGAACATCATGATTTGTGGGTTGGTTTCAACATCCAACATGATCTTACGCACAGCGTTGATGAAGCCCATATCGAGAATACGGTCAGCTTCATCAAAGACAAGGAATTCGATGTTGGCCACTGACACATTGCCTGACTCGATGTGCTCTTCTAGACGACCAGGTGTCGCAACGAGGATATCGACGCCATTCTCAAGCATACGCTCTTGGCTCGACATTTTTCGACCACCAAAGATCGCCGCCACAGAGAGATTTGTGTACTTGGTATAGGCCTTAATGTTATCCGCAATCTGCTCTGCCAGCTCTCGAGTTGGCGCAAAAATCAGTGCTCTCGCCGTTTTACGCGAAGCAGACTTTCCGCTTTCGAGCAATTGTTGGATCAGTGGAAGAGAAAAAGCCGCTGTTTTACCCGTTCCTGTTTGAGCGGTAGCAAAAATATCGTGCCCGCGACGTGCAACAGGAATGGCTTTTTGCTGAATTGGGGTTAGCTTTTCGTAACCGCACTCTTCGAGCGCTTTCACGACTTCCGGAGCAAAACCTTGAGATGCAAATGACATTGAGCGTTTCCTTAAACAGACAATAATGGTTCGCCGATACAAATGGCCGCACATTCTACATGAAAATGAGTGATATATCTCAATCTAGTGAAAATTTTTTAGGATTTTGAAAAATACGCTTCCCTGATTCTAAATGGTTCTGCGGCAAATGGGTCAAATTTGGTGCAATTCACCACCGCAGACACATTCTTCAACAATTAATCGGCCCAAAAACACAGAACAACAAACGGTATAGTATTGATTATTGGTCAGACCTCATGGTTAAATTCGGCCCATAAAAACAATACAAAACACAAAATATAAACACTATTTTTCGCTTACTGCCATTGTTTCCATTAAGTTTGTAGGAAATTTTAGATGTCCAAATGGCATTTGCTCGCGTTGTCTATTTCACTGCCTTTTACCAGCAATGCGCTCGAGTATGATCTTTATAATGCAGAACACTTTAACCAACTTTGTAACCAAAGCACGTCACAGCAGGGGGATATTTTCCGTTGCAACGGCGAATTTTCACTACCAAATGGCGCGAAGCTGATTGCTTCGAAAGCGCCTAAGAATGGCGTGACACTCTCTGCGTTTAGCGGCGCAATTTTGCATGGTAACAACCAAGTCGGCTCGCCAGATAAGCGTATTTCAATCACGGCGTTATCTACCGGCATTTCCATTTTGCAACCGAGTCATGGTCCTCAACCTAAGGAGTACCATCGCAGCCAAATATTTGGTGATTTGAACTCACAGAATTTCATTCATATGACCAACGCAGAGGTGGATGGAAATGTTGCCACTCAAGGCTTGGATGTGATGACACATGGTGATCATAACATCATCAATGGTGATGTTTTTGGCCATCACAAAGTGGTTCTGAACAACACCAATGTATGCGGCGATATTGCTTCTCTAGGGCACCAGATATTCATTACTTCGAACAAGGCGACGCATTACGTTGTAGGAAATATCACCTCCCTCAACAAGCTTGATCTCCGCAACATCGATGTCTATGGCCAAATACACTCTCAAGGAAGCAGCGCACATTTAGATCTCTCCGGTAGTGCGGTTTACGCGCAAAAAACGGCGCTCAATTTGCTCCAAAGTGGTTTGGTGGAAAACGGCGTCGTTTGCGGCGAGATCACCGCCCATCAATCCAATATTCGTAATGTGGAAAACTACTGTGGTATAAGCGATCTCGGTTGTGATTATTCCAACCAAGGGGCTAACACAGCGTGCCCTGTGCCAGAAAGTATCCCATTGTGTGAGATCAAGCCCCCGGTTGATCACGATTACGAGTTTGTCATTAGCCCTGAAAACGACATGGCGTTGATGTGTGGAGAAAACCTTCCTCAGTTCAATATAACAACCTCCAATAATGGGGAATTAGCCAGCGTCAGCATGTTTGCTGAGGTCTCTGATCCCGCATTATTTGATGTCGTGATCGCCAATGGCATCGGTTCCGGCGCTTACCCGAACTTTGTCTCCTCCAGTCAGGGGCAGCTTCGCCTTGTCGTTCGACCTAAGAACATCAGCGCCATCAAGTTGGATAGGCATTACACCTTAAGCGTGTACCCAAATGGTGAGCCCAAAAAGCGCAAGACTGTGCGCTTCTTGTTCACGCCTTATATGTTTGAAACGTATGATCCTAATTCTGGCCAAGCCATCAACGAACTCGCTCTGGTTGCGGCAAAACCAGAGCCTTTAGGTGTTCGACTGTTGGCCTGTAATGACAAAGGGAACCCCGTTGTTGCGAGCAGCTATCACGGCAACCCGACCATCACTCACACCGTGACTACGCCGTCAAAACAACAGGGTGGTCGTGATGGTGAACGCGTCTATCAACCTATATTTACCAGCGGCATAAGTGAAAATACGATTTCACTTTCTGAGTCTGGGCTATTTGCGTTAAACATCCACGATACTTTTGACTGTGCTGGGTTCGACCAGTGCCCGCCATCAGGAAAGAACAAAGTATCTGGTCGTTTATCACTCAAAGTTCGCCCTTGGACCCTCGCTATTTGCGAAGGCGATCGAGCCCTTGAATCTGGCGATGCGCTAGGCGGTTCGCCTTTCCTTCCTGCAGGCGAACGTTTTTCTCTCAATCTCATGCCTATTCAATGGGTCGCCAATGGTAGCCTCACCCAGGCAGTTAACACTCAAGCGCTCTGCTCTACACCAGTAACGCACAACTTTTATCTGTCCAACGCCCCTGCTGCGCGGGTAAAACTCAGCAGTCAACAGGCAACACCAGTCGAAACGGCGACAGCTCAAACTCGACTGCTGGAAAGCGACTCAGGAATGGAGAGAGCGCATGATGACGTTACCAATGGTGCGTATTGGTTTGATGGGTTGCGATGGCGTGAAGTTGGCAGCCTCAGAGTGCAATCCGACCTCGTTGATCCTTATCTTGGAATGAAGGTCAACCAAGGTTATCGCTACATTGGGCGTTTCTATCCCAAGTATTTTAAGGTACATAACCAACAGTGGGATTATCCAAATAGCCAAACCTTTGCTTACATGAATCAGCCATTTGATCAGGTGATCGTCGATATCGACGCGTTAAATAGCCTTAAAGAACCCATCGCCAACTACCATTATTTTTCAACCACGGCGCACTTTGAACTGGCAGAACTCGGCGATCACTTAGAGCGGTTTGTCACGCCTTCTCTTGCGCCTACTCAATGGCGCGAGGCGCAAGGCAGCAGTATCGGCCGCATTCGCATCGTGAAACAGGATCATTGCGCCAACAGCGCTTGTTGGCTTAAGGACGACATTGGCCAAAATTACCCTGATGGGCCTTTTAACACCTACTCTGACTCTGCAGTAAGCAAAATTGGCCTCGTCTATCTTGAAAACGCGGACCCTGTGGCTTTTTACGACGACACGCATATTTTGCCCGTTCAACCCGATGTGCGATTTGGACGGCTCAATTTTGAAGATGTGGGTGGATATCAGGGACAAACCATCGTCGTACCATTGGATGTGGAATATTGGCGAGCGGGTGAGTTTGTGAACAACAAACATGACCATTTCACTCTCGCTGATGGCGCAAAACACTACCATCAACCCATTTGGTCACACAGCCTTGAGAACAACGCCTATCTCGCTGGTATCGGCAAGATGCATTACGGAAGTACTGAAGGCATCAAAGCAACACAAAAAGTCCCTGCTCGCGAACAGATTCGCTTTTGGTTGGATTTAACTTCAACGCAAAACAATTTGCCTTGGCTGCAATACGATTGGGACAAAACAAGTGATGGAGAAGAAGATCCTTCAACCGTTGTCACTTTCGGGATTCATCGTGGTCACGACAAAATCATCTTCCGTGGTGAGCCGAATCTGACGGGTGTTCTCTAGCCATTAAAAAAGCCAGTGATGAAAATCACTGGCTTTCACACGATTCATTCACTTTCTATCCGTGAATATTCGCCAATTTCAGCAGGATCGTTTCAAGCTCATCCCATGGCATTAGCTGCGAGTCGATAACTTCGATTCTGGATTCGAATCCTTCCAAGCTCATTTGATTCACCGACACAACGCCATTGGCGACGTTAAAAGCGTAACAGCCTTGATCTGTGTTCACCACCGCTTTCACTCGCTCTGCAGTTAATGCAGAGAACATTGAAAAAAGCGCTTCAAACTCAAAGCGATATTCAGCACCAATCAACCAACCACAGCTGTAATACCCTTGGCCTTTATTCTCTTTGCGCACAAAAGCACGACCAGGTGGCAATTCAAACTGTGGCTCCATCTCCGCATGATGGTGGTGATGCGGCTCAATATGCGTTGAAGCACTGCCGTAAACACGTTCAATATCCAGAACTTCTATCGGCAACTGACCATCATGAATCAACTTACTAAAGACTTTGGAAGGCGATTGGTCGGTCACCCAATCATTGAAAACGTCAATGTCATGCGAAGTACAAAGGTCCACTTTACTGCCAATCACCACATCCGCACTGTCGAGTTGATCATTAAAGTTCTGGTTACTCAGGTACTTTTCATCGCTTAGGTTACGTGGGTCCACCAGCGCAATGGTCGCTTTGAGATCGACATACGGTTCATATTGCGCAGACGTCAATGTGGCAATCACTTGTTTCGGGTGACCAAGCCCTGTTGGTTCGATAAGCAGACGTTCGGGCTTTTGACGCAACAATGTGTTGATACCAACACTCATCGGCACGCCTGCGGTGCAGCACATACAGCCACCCGGTACTTCTTTGATCAGCGCGCCGCTGTCGGTCATCATTGCACCGTCAATGCCAATCTCGCCAAACTCATTCACCAAAACCGCCCACTTTTCATTGGCTGGCTTTTCTTTCAGTAAATTGAGAATGGTGGTGGTTTTTCCTACACCGAGAAAACCCGTAATGATATTCGCCGGAACCTTGTTGTTCATCGTTATCTCCGCTCTGCGATGGCTACTTGCTGTCTGTATTGTACTTTGCCATGACTAAAGCTCAACTGGCATTGCGATTTCTCTTCGTCTCTTTCTAAAATCATTTTACAATCCGCGTCCCAACGATTAAGCAACACACCGGAGAGCCCATTTGAAACTGAGCAAACGCATTCAAGCTATCGCTGAAATGGTGAATCAAGAGTATGACCATATTTGGGATTGCTGTTGTGATCATGGCTACCTTGGTTTTGAACTGCTACGACGCTCTCCAAGCACTATAGTTCACTTCGTTGACATCGTCCCAACACTGACCGACAAAATCTCTCACACTCTTGCGCAATTTGGCGATGTACAGGCTGCGAATTGGCAAGTGCACTGCATGGACGTGGGTGATCTACCTCTCGCCAAGCACACTGGTAAACATTTGATCATCATAGCAGGCGTTGGTGGGGATCTGGCTTTAGATCTGGTTAAGCGTATTCAGGATAACCATCCACACTCAGAGTTGGAGTTTCTGCTCTGCCCTGTCCATCACCTTTACACTTTGCGAGACGCATTGCACGGTATGAACTTCCGGCTTATCGCGGAGCGACTGGTCGAAGACAATCGACGCTTCTACGAAATCTTACACATCAGTAATGCTCCAACAGTTACCACGCCAATCAGTGTCACTGGTGAACAGTTATGGCATGAGGCCGATTCGCGCTTGGCTGTACGCTACCAACAGAAAACCATTGCTCATTACGAACGATTAAAGCGTGGCCATGGCGAAGAGGTTGAGCGCATCATTCAGGCATATCAACAAGTTAAACTTGCCCAGTCCCATTAGTCCCAAAGAGAGTGCGTCGCGATTTGTCGCGCTCACTTAATTTGCTCAGGGGTAATCGCGCGATCACGTCCCAAACTTTTCGCTTGGTAAAGGCACATATCCGCGGTAACAAAGGCGTCAGAGCTGTTTTTCAACTCATTGAGACCGCAAGGTTCACTCGCCCCTACTGAAATAGTGATGTTGTAACTTTTCCCTTTCAATTGATAATCGGAAGTCCGAATCGACTCCACCAGCTTTTGCAAACGTAAAGGAAGATCATCGTCATTTTTGAGTACCAGAAGAAACTCTTCACCACCCCAGCGTACAAACAACTCATCGGATGCCAACTGTTGTTTGATGCGTTTGGCGGTTTCAACGAGGACAAAATCCCCAATCTCATGACCATGCGTATCGTTGATGGATTTAAACCAGTCAAGATCAACAAGGACAATTCGATAGAGGTGGGCACGATTGAGCAGACTTGGTGTTTCAATTTCCCTTTGGAAGAAACGTCTATTGTTGGCCCCTGTCAGCGGGTCCACATAAGACAGTGTTTGTAGATGAAGGTTGTGCTTACGAATAATGGCCATTCTGCGCACTCCCAAAAGCAAGAGTAGCCCGACAATCACAATCCAAATCATTAGAATGCGCTGACGCTGCTCATTCAAACTACGCTCTAATTCGCGCAGCTGATTTTGCGCTTCGTATAGATCGCGCTCTTTCGCGACTTCTTGTACTTCAAAGGAGGTTTGTAGAGCGTGAACTTCACCAATAATTTGCTGTTTCTCTTGGGCGTAATACTTCTTATAAAGGCTTAACGCTTCTGCATGCAGCCCTTTAGCTTCGAGAATGTTGGCCCGTAATAAATGGGCACGAATGGTCCAACGAGCATGTTGTAAATGTTCAAATGTGGCAATGGCACTATCCACTGCACTTTGCGCCGCATCCAACTGTTTACCCGCGAGATAGCCTTCCGCCTGAATATAAGTGCAAATGCCATTTTGCAAAGGATAGGTATTTTTTGCATCGAGCTTGACACAGGCGATGGCGACATCAATCGCACGTTCGAACTCTTCATCAAGCAAATACAGCCGAGCCTCACTTTTAAGTTTCAAAATCCGATAATACGTCGAGGTGTTCTCGCCAAAATAACGTAAGGCCCTATCGTACGCGGCTTTGGCTTGCTCCTTTTGTTTAAGCTGTTGGTAAACAAACGACTGATTAAGCAATATCACCAGTTGGCGATTGGGCTGAGTTACACCGATCGCTTCATAGAATGTTTCGGCCCGTTGGAGAAAATCCAATGCCTTATCCCACTGTTCTAAATGAACATAAAGCAGCCCCAAGTTGTTAAGATAACGGCCAATAAACGCGCTCTTAGGAAACCTTGCACTTAATTCTAACCCTTGGTAAAACGCCAATTGTGAGCGCTTTAGTTGATTGGTGGCATTGTACAAGATACCCAAGGTGTTAAAACCTTCCAGTAACAGGAAATCGGCGCCGTTTTCATTTGCCATCGCCATACCGAGTTCGACGTGTTTTAACCCCTCATCAAACTGGCCTTGCTTCAACTCTCGTCCCGCTTTTTCGATAATCAACTGGGCACTCAACCAAGCCATTTTTCGTTGAGACGCAAACTGCTCTAACTGGCCAGTTAACTGGTCAACTCGCTCTTGAGATTGTTGTGTTTTGGCGATTTCACGTTTAATCAGCAAGGTATAAATATGCTCTAGATCCGCTCTTGCACTGTGATGCTGAGTTTCCCACTTTGTCCCCTTCTCCCATTCAGCGAGTAACGCTTGCGCTTTATCGGGTTCTATCTGAACCAATGGCATGATGTTGAGTAACGGATGATGAGCAGAAAAGGTTTTGAGCTGCTCTTCGGGGGAGGCTAACGTTTTTACCGAGCGGGTTTGGGGATATGAAGCCGTATCTTGATCAACAAACACGTCCCAAGTCACGATAGACAAAGCGAGAAGAAGTAAAATTAATAGAGAAAAAGCGAGCTTTTTGTGCATATCAATGTCGACTCTCTTTGTCGGTTCACTACAACAGCCTCGATTTGTTTTTCATCAGATCGAATGGCGTAGATTCATTTGTCTAAAACTTCAAACACTTATCATATTCATTCAGGAAAACGATATCGTGGCTGCTGAAAATTACGGCGAAAGTAGCATACATTTAGTGATAAATCTCAAACTTTTGCCTAAATTGGTTACCCGATCAAAATAAACCAATGATTGACTTATCAATCATTTACTAAAAAAGCAAAGACTCAACCAAAATTATAACCAACTGTTTTAAAATATATTTTACTTAAAAAACTCAAAGTTACCTCTCATACTTTCTAAGCCATTTTGTGTTTGACGCCTTTTAAAAGCATTCCTACGGTTTATATGGCTAAACAGTAAAGCTAAGGGTGGCTTATGAATAAAAACAAAATCGTTATGGCACTAGGACTCAGTGTCAGCGTTGGCCTATTGGGCTGTGGCGGGGGAAGCTCAAGCTCCTCTGGAGGAAGCTCTTCCAGCTCCTACTCCGTAACAGCAATCGATGGCTACTTACAAAATGCACAGGTTTGGTTGGACTTAAACAAGAACTTCATTTGGGATACCGGTGAACCAAAAGCGACCACTGGCGCCGGAGGTAAGGCGACCCTAGATGTTACAGGAATAGATAACCCTGAAAGCTACCCGATCGTGGTAAAAGCAATCAAAGGGAAAACCGTAGACGAAGACACCGGTAACACGATCGCTACAGATTACGTCATGTCTGCCCCAGCTGGTGAACAAGATATTACCCCACTTTCTACAATGGTTCATGTTTTACTCGAACGTGACGAAACCTTAACCAAAGATGAAGCAGTCCAAACCGTCGCCACTCAACTTGGCATCACGAGCGATGACGTACTTGGTGACTACATTGAGGATAACGATGTCGAAGCCGCGTTCGGCGCGAAAACACTGGTTTCTTCTGGCGTACTACCGGAAACCCCAGAGGAGCTTGCATCAGAAGCAGATGAAGAAACCACAACCACGAGTACATTTCTAACCGAAGCGCAAACCGTCAACACCGAAACCAAAGAGCACATTGAAACAGAGAAATCAGCACTGGGCGAAGGTGAAGAGCTCAACCTCGATGACAAAGTGGGCACGTTTGACCCAGAAACGGGCACGGTCACATTCGAAGATGATAGCGATGGTGACGGCGTTGCCAACAGTCAAGACTGGGCACCAGACAATAGCGAAGAATGGTTAGACAGTGATGGAGATGATATTGGCGACAATGCCGATACGGATGATGACAACGACGGCACCCTCGATGTCGAAGACGCTTTCCCGTTCGACGCAGAGGAAACAACAGATACTGATGACGATGGAATTGGTAACAATGCCGATACCGACGATGATAACGATGGCACCCTCGATGCTGACGATGCGTTCCCGTTAGACCCCGAAGAAACTCTCGACACCGATAAAGATGGCATTGGTAATAACGCCGATACTGACGATGATAACGACGGTGCACTTGATGGTGACGACGCGTTCCCGCTCAACCCTGAGGAAACGATAGATACAGATAAAGATGGCATCGGTAATAATGCAGACACCGACGATGACAACGACGGTATCTTGGACGTCGATGACAGCAACCCAACCGTGCCTGATCTCAACCCGATAGAACAAGTTATCCAGTTTATGCAAAACAACTCTATGTTCTACGCACTATGGGCTGATCATGAGTACAACGATGCTACTGGCACCGAAAGCGTCGAAATTTATGTTGAAAAATTCACCTTGGCCAACAACATAGGTACGGTAACCGAAGCATATCAAATGTTGCCTGATGGTCGTAAAGTGGCCGACGAGCCTGATGCCAACGATGAAGACGATATTGTATTGGGTCCAAATGGATGGCAAACATTCAACGACACTTACGCTATCGCCATCAACAGTGATGCGGTTTCGGTGTATCCGGAAGAGGTTCCAAGCCTAACAAATACTGCTTATGGTTACGTTAAAGACCTAAGTGGCCTCAACATGGCTGAGCACTCTGGTGAACTCGGTGATTACGTAGACGCAGACGCTGTGTTCCCAGAAGGAGCGGAAGGGGGCATCGTTAAACTCACTGCTGACGTTGACCAATACTTCCTATGGTTCAAACCTTGGTTCTGGAGAGCATCCGGCAATACGAGTGACGACGGTCATAACGCCACCAACCTAACGGAAATTCAAGTCGCCCCAGCGGACATTTCTCAAACGGGTGACGATGTACATACCGCGAAAGGCATTTCAATTGGCATGCACGTTGGTGTCCAGTTTGTCTCTGATGGTACGACGCGTTTTATGACGCTTGATTGGTGGAACGAAAGTACTCAAGCCCCTGGAACAGTCACCATTAACGGCACTGGCACGTGGAGTCAAGTGGTTGTCAACGGTGAAACCATCATTCGCTATAGCGTGCCGGATAGTGTGGTTGAAGCATGGGGCGACGTTTGGGATAACGACTCACAACAACTCATTCTTTCTGTGTACGGTGGGATTGTTCATAGCGGCGACTATCTACTTGCAGGACAAAGTGAAGACGATGATGAGGGCTACCTACTGAACGAAACCGCGAAAGAAGCCTTGATTGGTGCGGTTAATCTACCCGGTTGGTGTCCAATCACCGAAGTCGCCTCTGGTGCAACCCTTGCGGATTTCCAAGCGCAAATCGCCGACTGTCAGTTACCCGTGATGGATCCTGAAGGTGCGGTACTTTATCGCGTCAATAGCAGTGGGGAAACGCGAGTCCAAGCGTATGCCGCCAACAACGAAGCATTACGCTTCAAAAATGGTACGCCAAGCACGAAATATTGGATGGTAAACCAAGAAGGCACGCTTGAGTTTGGCGACGACGCTCAGAATATCTGGGATTACAAACGCGCTATCATGGATGTGGATGAAGATGGCATTCTCTCCATGGCAACGTTTGATCCAGAAACGGGTGAAATCTCACTTGGTCTCTATCAAGAAGTGGATCTCAGCCAACCATTTACCTATTGCGAAACCTCCAATAGTGACTGGGATGAGGTGAACGAAGTGCCAACCACCTTCTTCTCCTTCGACACCTACGCTGATGCACTGAAAGGTTGTGTGGATGATACCGCCTATCGCGCGGCCAAATTCACCTCCACTTTCATTGGTGAACAATTGGTAATGAAAGATGAAGATGGCACACTCACGTTCTTAGCCAATAAAACTGGTACGTTTGTCAGCACGGATGAAAATATCCAGTTTACTTGGGAAGAACATGACGCTGAAAATGGCATCATAGCCTTGAGCTACTCCTTCGTTGACGATAACCAAGTGACGCAAAACAATACCACCTACATGGGCTTTGCCTACAGTAATGGTATTCAGTTTAACGTCAAAGGCTTTACTGTCTCGACAGAATGGAATGGCAACACCATTGGTTCTCAAGGTGAGATTTGGGATGGGCTCTTTATCCACCCTGAATCTGAGCAAGCCCTGATTGACTACGGTTTTATTGAGGCTCCCACGCCGTAGTTGAACGTTATCCAGCAGATAAAAACCAAGGCCAAGTTTTCACTTGGCCTTTTTATTGTCTTTTTTGTTGTCGTTTTAGGTCGCTCGGAGCACTAGCCTAGAACGTAAACGGCGTCGTTTTCCACCAGCACTGGCCATGTCATTAGCTTGACCGCATCATCTTCAAAGCACTTACCTGTTTTTAAGCAAAAATGCTGTTTATACAACGGAGAGGCAACGCAGAGCTCACCTTGGATATCCCCGACAATGCCGCGGCTTAATACAAAAGCTTTGCCAATCGGGTCCCAGTTTTGTATCGCAAACACCCCCTCCTTAGGCACATAGAACATCGCCACTTGCTCATCATTCAATAACACAGGATGGCCATGGTCACTTTTCAGTTCATTGAGATGGCAGATAAATTGTTTAGTTTGCATCGCTTAATCCTCCAGTTTGACAGGAATACGCTGGCCACGCGTACGTTGGTAGCCCAATAGCGTGCTCTGCTGGGTTGAGTTAATGAACGGTCTGAAACGCATCAATTTTTCAGGATTGGTTAAGGTTTGCTTCCACTCACAGTGATACGTGTCCACGACATGCGCCATTTGCTGCTCAAGTTGCTCACACAGATGGAGCGAATCGTCCAGAACGACGCTTTTGAGATAATCCAATCCGCCATCAAGATTCTCCAACCACACGGAGGTGCGTTGCAAACGATCCGCCGTGCGCACGTAAAACATCAACACACGGTCGATCAGCCTAATCAGCTCTGCTTTACTCAAATCAGCCGCCAACAGATCAGCATGTCTTGGACGCATGCCACCGTTACCACACACATACAAGTTCCAGCCTTTTTCTGTCGCGATCACGCCAATGTCTTTGCTTTGCGCTTCAGCACATTCACGCGTACACCCTGATACAGCAAACTTCAGTTTATGCGGCGCTCGCAGTCCTTTGTAACGATTCTCAAGTTCAATGGCTAGACCCACTGAGTCATCCACGCCATAACGACACCAGGTTGAACCGACACAAGATTTCACCGTGCGCACGGATTTTCCGTAAGCATGGCCGGTTTCAAATCCAGCATCGATCAGGGTTTGCCAAATCTCCGGTAACTGCTCCACTTGAGCACCAAACAGGTCAACGCGTTGACCTCCGGTGATTTTGGTGTAGAGGTCGTACTGGCGAGCCACCTCCCCTAACACGATGAGCTTCTCTGGGGTAATCTCGCCACCAGGGATACGGGGCACAATAGAGTAAGAACCGTCTTTTTGCAGATTGGCCATAAACGCATCGTTGGAATCCTGCAAAGGTGAATGTTCCGGCTCCATGATGTGCTCATTCCATAATGACGAGAAAATCGACCCTGCAGTGGGCTTGCATATGTCGCAACCATGCCCCTTACCGTGCTTCGCCAACAAACTATCGAAATCGCGAATTTTCTCGACTTGGCATATGTGATAAAGCGCCTGCCGCGTTTGGCTAAAGTGCTCACAAAGCTGGGTATTCACTTCTAAGCCCATCACGCTCAGTTGCTGATCAAGCACCGATTTGACCATGGCACTGCAACCGCCACACCCAGTACCGGCTTTGGTCTGTGCTTTTAACTCGCCAAGCTCATGCGCACCCGCCTGAATCGCGCTGATCAGATCGCCTTTGGTAACGTTGTGACATGAACAGATCACCGTGTTGTCACTGACATCCCCTTTTAGCGCACTGGCGTCAAACAACAAACTGACCGCAGGCTGCGGCAGTGGGGTTTTATTCAAGTAGCTTTGCAGCAGCACATCATAATCTTGGTTGTCGCCGATTAAGATCGCGCCCAACAAGGTGGTGCCACTTTGATCCACCACCAATTTTTTGTAGATGCCCGCAGCCGCATCGTGCAGTACCATTTCCGTCGCCTTCGGTGTGGCTTTATGCGCATCACCTATCGATGCCACATCCACCCCCAATAATTTGAGCTTGGTGCTCATGTCTGCGCCGCTAAACTCAGCCTCGCTGCCCCCTCTCAGTTGCTGCGCCACTACTCTCGCCATCGCATATCCAGGTGCCACCAAGCCGAAGATTTTTCCTTGCCACAGTGCACACTCGCCAATGGCGTAAATCTCGCTATCACTGGTTTGGCACGCGTTATTGACCACGATGCCACCGCGCTCGCCCAGCTCAAGGCCACAATCGCGAGCCAGTTGGTCTCTCGGTCGAATGCCCGCCGAGAACACGATCACATCCACTTCCAGCGGCGGGGCATCCTTGAACACCATGCGATGGTAAGCCGTTTCACCATCAATGATTTTTTCGGTGGCGGTTGAGGTATGCACCGTTAAGCCAAGTTGCTCAATTTTGCTTTTCAGCACCGCGCCTGCACCCTCATCAAGTTGGACTGGCATTAAGCGTGGCGCAAATTCAACAACATGCGTTTCTAAACCAAGCAGCCTTAGGGCATTCGCCGCCTCCAAACCAAGTAACCCTCCTCCAATCACGGCACCTTTCTTCGCACCAAGACACGCTTGCTTAATCTGCGACAGATCATCCAAGGTTCGGTAGACAAACACCTTGCTGCGCTCACGCCCTGCCATCGGGGGCACAAATGGGTAAGAGCCGGTAGCAAACACCAATTGGTCATAACTCAGTTGGCTTTCATCTTCCAATGTGACTCTTTTGCTTTGTCGGTCAATGCCCACCACCGCAACGCCCAATATCAGCTCAATGCCATGCTTCTGATACCACTCTTCACTGCTGAGTAATAAGTCTTGGTGGCTTTGTCCTGAAAACATCGCCGAGAGGTGAACGCGGTCATAGGCGACGAATCGCTCTTCCCCAATCACGATAATTCTTTTTTCTAAATGGCTGCCAGTGGCGACGAGCTGCTCTACCAGTTGATGGCCTACCATGCCATTGCCAATGATCACTATGCTTTCCATGCGTTTGTCCTCAGGCTGTTTTTATCGGTTTTGCTTGCGAGTGTTGTGCGGTGCGCGCCGTTGCCGCTTCGCCTTTGCTTTGTTTCTCGTATAAGAATCTCAACACAGCTTGGCGATAGTGTTGGTATTGCGGGTCGTCCGCCAAAGCGACGCGATCACGTGGTCTTGGCAACTCAATCGGGAGAATTTCACCAATCGTCGCCGCGGGGCCATTGGTCATCATGACAATTTTGTCGGAAAGCAAAACCGCTTCATCGACATCGTGCGTAATCATGATCACCGTGTTGTTGAGCTCGGCTTGAATGGCCATCAGTGCATCTTGCAATCGCGCACGAGTCAGCGCATCCAACGCGCCAAACGGCTCATCCATCAGCAGCACTTTAGGTTGTAAGGCCAACGCTCGGGCAATGCCCACCCGCTGTTTCATACCGCCTGAGATTTCATCCGGCTTTTTATCGGCGGCGTGCGCCATTTGAATCAAATCCAAATAGTGGTGCACTTGCTCTTTCACCCACGCTTTGCTCTGACCTTGGGCAATCTGCTTAACGGCCAACTCAACGTTTTGATAAACGGTTAACCAAGGCAACAGTGAATGATTTTGGAACACCACCGCGCGCTCAGGCCCCGGGCCACTCACTTCTCTACCATCGACAATCACACCACCATCGGTCGGCAGGTGCAGCCCAGCGACCAAGTTCAGCACGGTTGATTTTCCACAGCCAGAATGGCCAATCAGTGAAATGAACTCCCCTTTTTGGATCTGCATATCGACGTTTTTCAGCGCGATAAACTCCCCTTGAGGGGTAGGAAAGCGCATCCCAAGTTGCGTCAGTTCTAAAAACGATTTAGACATAGTGCCGACTCCTATCTTAACGACATCTGTTTGTTCCACGACAACCAACGCTGGCATTGCAACATGCCGCGATCGAGCAGAAGACCAATCAAGCCAATCACAATCACTGCCACCATGATGCGGCCAAGTGAATCAGAGCTGCCGTTTTGAAACTCATCCCAAACAAACTTTCCTAGCCCTGGGTTTTGCGCCAACATTTCTGCGGCGATCAACACCATCCATGCAATGCCCAACGAAAGGCGTAATCCGGTAAACATCATTGGGATGGCCGATGGAAGCACAATGATGCGGATGTGTCGCCACCATGAAAGTCTCAATACTTTGCTCACGTTGAGGAGATCTTTATCGACGCTGGTTACGCCAACCGCTGTGTTGATCAAGGTTGGCCACAAGCTGCATAACGCCACGGTAAACAGCGAGTTGACGAAAGACTTGGCAAAAAGCGGGTCATCACTGACGTAGGTTGCACTGACCACCATGGTGACAATCGGCAACCACGCCAAAGGTGAAACCGGCTTTAACAATTGGATGATTGGGTTGAACGCCATGTAGAGCCCTTGGTTCAGCCCAAGAATAATGCCAAGTGGAATGGCAATGAGACTTGCCAACATAAACCCGCAAGCCACCGTCACCAAACTGGTGATGATTTGGTCGAAAAAGGTCGGTTTGCCGGTATATGGGCGAATTTTCACTTCCGCTGTAGGATCTTTTGCCAGCTTGGCTGCGTTGCGTTGCTCCTGCCGCTCAATAAAGCGCTGCTCCTTTTCGCGCTCATTGTGGTGCTCTGTGAGCAAATTAGAAAACTGTTGAAAGGTATCCACCGGACCTGGCAATGTGCCAAGCGACGTTTCGACTTGACGTGCACTTAAGTGCCACGCCAACAAAAACACCAGTAAGCCAATCATGGGCAGCAGAATCAGCCGACTTTTGTCCGCCACCGCCTGTGAACTGGGAATAAGCGAAATAACATTTCCTGACATAACGACTCCTTGTTATTCATTGATGCGTTAAAGTGACTCAGCGCCTTTCAGGCCAATGGCGAACTGCTGCAGATACGCATTGGGGCTACGGCCGTCATAGTGGATCTGATCAATGAAGTGAGTTTGCGGTGGGCGAAAACCACTTTCTTTGGCAAAGTCAGGAAAATCGCTGGCGCTCAATGTCCCTTCTTCGATTAACGCTTCTGCCGCGCGTTGATAAATCTCTGGTCGATACACCTGCTTGGCGATGTCCATGTACCATGAGTCCGGTTTCTGGTGTTCGATCTGTCCCCAACGGCGCATTTGTGTGAGGTACCAAATCGCATCGCTGTAGTAGGGATAGGTGGCGTTGTAGCGAAAGAACACATTAAAATCGGGCACTTGTCGCTTATCGCCTTTTTCGTATTCAAACGTGCCAGTCATGGAATTGGCGATCACTTCCGCATCGGCGCCGACGTACTCACTGCGTGAAAGCAGCTTCACGGCTTCGGCGCGATTGCGGTTATCGTTTTCATCTAACCAATGCGCCGCACGGATCAGGGCTTTGACCACGCGGATATGGGTATTGGGGTACTTTTCCGCCCAATCTTGTGCAACACCAAATACCTTCTCTGGGTTGTTTTTCCAGATCTCATAGTCGGTCACCACGGGCACGCCGATGCCCTTAAACACCGCTTGTTGGTTCCAAGGTTCGCCAACGCAATAGCCTTTGATGGTGCCCGCTTCCATGGTGGCTGGCATTTGTGGTGGCGGCGTAACGCTGAGCAGCACATCGGCATTAATTTGGCCACTGTTGTCGCCTTTATGCGGCGCATAATAGCCAGGATGAATCCCCCCAGCCGCGAGCCAGTAGCGCAGCTCGTAGTTATGCGTTGAAACGGGAAACACCATGCCCATATTGAACGCTTTGCCTTGGTCGCGGTAACTTGTTACGACAGGTTTAAGGGCATCGGCTTTGATGGGGTGAACGGGTTTACCGTCACTGCCTTTGGCCAAATTGGGTTTCATTTGCTGCCAAACATCGTTCGACACGGTGATCGCGTTACCGTTGAGATCCATACTGAATGCGGTGATCACTTTGGCTTGCGTGCCAATGCCGATGGTGGCACCCAGTGGTTGGCCTGCCAGCATGTGCGCGCCATCCAGTTCACCATCAATCACGCGATCGAGCAGCACCTTCCAGTTGGCCTGCGCTTCTAGCGTCACATACAGCCCTTCATCCTCAAAAAATCCTTTTTCATAAGCGATCGCCAACGGTGCCATGTCGGTCAATTTGATAAAGCCAAACTTTAAGTCCTCTTTTTCAGCCTCGCCGACTTCTGCGAGTACAACCGGTGAAGCAAACGCCAACCAACTTGTTAATACGCCAACTGTCCATCTCTTTTTCATCGATTTTCTCCAAAAAAAAAGCGCCACGACTCCGAGGAGTCGTAGCGCCGTTGCTTTCTCTGCAATTACCGCCGTTGATAATTGAGATTCGCCATTCAACAATGTGTCTAAATAAAGCTATTCAATTAGTGTGCCAACGATATATTTACATAAAATCAGTATGTTATCGTTATGTTCTTTGCTGCTTCCTGCATCACTGCTTTGATTTAGTGCACGTCGCACCAATTGCACTTTTTTCTCTTACCCCCAAAGTAGTAGAACAACCTTACAGTGTGGTTAACGTCGCAATCACGTTTTTCGCAACTTGCAGCATGGGTTGACTGGTTTGCATCGCGGAACGACGCATCGCTTGATAGGCGGTTTCTTCGTCCACTTGTTGAAACTTCATCAGTAGACCTTTGGCTTTTTCAATCACTTTTCGCTCTTGCAATTTGTCATTTAAAAGCGCCACTTTCTCCTCCACCAGCAAGTAACTTTCTCTTAGTTGCGCGGCGTAGTCGATCCAAGGCGCTAAGGGCAAAGTGTTTTCTTCTGGTAAAAACACACAGTCGTGACAATCTTTTAACTGATTGAATTGTTGAGAAAAAACTTGACGAAACAAGACCAGAACCGGCCGCTTTTGTTGACGACAATACTCAATGATCAACCGCACTTCAGCACAAGGGGCGGACCATCCGACGACGACGCAGCTTTCAGCTTCTCGCCGCAGGATATGTTCCAATTGCCCAAGCTGACACCCCAGCACTTGGTCATATTCTTTCGCCAATCGCTCGGCTAAATGCGCTTGTTGTGTTAATGAATCGCAGCAAACAATCATCGTCCTTTGATAAGGCTTTTTCGT
This sequence comes from Vibrio sp. CCUG 15886, assembly GCF_028570825.1. Lineage (NCBI taxonomy): Bacteria > Pseudomonadati > Pseudomonadota > Gammaproteobacteria > Vibrionales > Vibrionaceae > Vibrio > Vibrio sp. CCUG 15886. The sequence goes on from NZ_JAQQBT010000001.1 coordinate 539,917, forward strand.
CATAGACATTCCTTGTCGTTTTCGTTATTTCACTATGACATAACAAGGAATGTGCCACCTTGGAGAACGCGCCCATCGATAGAACGAAAACAGTGCAAAAAGAACAGCCAAGGCAGACTGACCTTGGCCGTGTGGATTAACGGGCTGTGTGGATTAATGGATTCGTGGCGATGCGCTACTAGGATTTGAGCTCGCGACGGAAAAACTCCACGGTTCTTTGCCAAGCCAACTCTGCCTCTTCTGGCGCATAACGGGCGGTCGAGTCGTTATGAAAGCCATGATTGACCTTCGGATAGATGAAGGCGTTGTAGCGAGCATTAATGGCTTTTAAATCTTGCTCATAGTCAGGCCAAGTGGCATTCACTCGTTGGTCGAGTTCGGCGAAATGGAGTTGAAGGGGCGCTTTGATGTCGGCTCGTAACGATTTGTCTGCTGGCGTGCCATAAAACGGTACCCCAGCATTTAACTGTTCACCCATAACGGCCGCCAACATGTTCACCACATAGCCGCCAAAACAGAAACCAACCGCTCCTAGCTTGCCATTGCTCAGAGTATGCGTTTTGAGGTATTGCGCCGCGGCGATGAAATCTTGCTCTATTTTTGCTCTATCGAGGTTCTTTTGCAGCTCACGGCCTTGGTCATCATTACCCGGATAACCGCCGACAGGCGCTAATGCATCCGGTGCAAAAGCGACAAACCCCTGCTTGGCTAAACGGCGTGCGACATCTTTGATGTAGGGGTTGAGGCCACGATTTTCATGCACCACGAGCACCACTGGTAGCGGCGTGGTCAGTTGCGTTGGCACCACTAAATAGCCTTTGCCTTCGCCATGGCCTTTTGGTGAGGGGAACGTTTGATAACTGGCTTTGATATCGGGGTCATTAAACGACACTTGCTCCGCCTTTGCGTAATCCGGCAGCAGTGCCTCGGTTAATGTCGCAACGCTAAAGCCAAGCACCGCCAACCCGGCTAGGCGATTTAAAAACTCACGGCGGTCAATCTTGCCGTGCGCATACTCGTCATACCAATCAAAGGCTTCTTGTGGGATGGGTTGCTTTGTTGCTGAATTCGATGTTTTGCCAACCATGGTGTTCACTCCTAGAAATGGAAAAGCCAAACGGGGGAAATAGGCACCGTTTGGCTTTAAAGATAGTTAACACCCTTGTATTCGACAAATATCCCCGCGCGGTAAGTTGCCGCGAACTAGGCTGCGATACTAGGCCGAGATATTGACCGCCGCGCAGTATTGACGCCAAAAATCATGCGCCTTTTCCAGTGCCGCTTCTCGATCTTGCAGTTCGGTAAACAGCAGCGCGGCTAAGGTTGCCACGATGGTGTTGGCCATCAGGTTCTTCTCGTCGTCCGGCGTTGCAAACGGACAGTTCTGCACAATCGCGATGTCTGAGCACATTTGCTCAGTCCAATAATGAGAGGTGACCCCTTCCTGACCACTGAACCACACGGTTTGGCTCACTTTGGGATTAAACTCCGACTCTCCCGACTGGCCTTTAAATGAGATCACGCCGTGCTCGGTATAGCCAATTTCATCTTCCACTTCCGCGTGCAACTGCTGGAACCCGGGATGGAAACTGCCACGCAGGCCGATTTTCGCCCCGCCTGGGTTAAGCGCTCGAACCACGGTGTTGATCGGTGTTCTCAGACCATAACGGCTTTTCCAACCAATCATTTTCTCCGCCATCGGCGCAAAATTTCGCAGCGGCAGATAAACGATACCATCTTGCTCAAGCACTGTTTTCGCTTCTTGCGTAGAGCCCGCCTCACGCACACCTACCGCCTCTAAATAATGCTCTGCATGTTCACGCCCTGCGGGTTTGTCGTTGTATCCGTGGAGCAAAACTTTGTAGCCATTATTGGCAAAAATTTTTGCCGCAAGAAGATGCCAAGGCTTACCCGCAGAGGCGCGTTTTCCCGCATAACAAGGCCAATCAATGTCTGCACCAAGGTTAGGTACTCGACTTTGGAAAGCTTTAACAAATCCCGCGATCTCTTGGCGAGTCTCATTTTGTACGCGGATCAGCATCAGCAGCATCGCCATCTGGTCATCACCCACTTGACCATCGAGATACTCATCCATGACTTGATAGGCTTGTTCAAACGTCAGGGGTTTGCGTCCACGCTCACCGCGTCCAACCGTGCGGATACATTCCAAAATTGTGCTCATACTTCCTCGTTGTTCTTTTGCTGCTTAGCTGCGGTCGTCCTTCTGGCTGCGACACTCATTCATCAATCACTCATTAACAAATGAGGCGTTAGCCATGGGCGCGACTGCCGCAAGGGTGGTCTTTAATCTTTCCCGCAGTTTGACGACTTCCCCCATAATGATCAATGCCGGACTCACCCCTTTTAGCGCCACTGCTGTTTTTTCCAACGTGGCCAGGGTTGTCACGTACGTTTTCTGCTCAGGTGTCGAACCTTGCGTCACGATAGCGACAGGGAAATCTGCACGAACCCCCTGCCCAAGCAAACCTTGTTCGATCGCGCGTGCCGATTCTAACCCCATGTAAAACACCAGTGTTTGCCCCGCTCCAACAATTGCAGACCAAGCAGGAAGTGACCCCGTCACCACAGTACCAGTCACGAGCGTAACACTGCGCGCAACTTCTCGGTGCGTGAGCGGAATGGCACAGCTCGCCGCGCAGCCGATGGCCGCCGTGATGCCGGGAACCACACAGTAATGAATGTTGTGCTCGACCAGCGCTAACGCCTCTTCGCCGCCACGGCCAAAGATGAAGGGGTCGCCCCCTTTGAGCCGAACGATTTTGCGCCCAAGTTGCGCAAAGCTGACGATGATCTGATTGATCTCATCTTGCTTTAGACTCGGCTCGCCACAGCGTTTACCCACATAAATTTTGTCCACGTGCTCTGGCACCAGTGCCAGAATTTCTTTACTGACCAAGCGGTCATAAACCAACAGATCGCACTGTTGCAGCGCGTTGACCGCCTTCACCGTCAGCAGTTCAGGATCGCCCGGCCCTGCGCCGACTAAGTAGACAAAACCCGATGCGGCTGCCCCAGTTGACGTTGGGTGACTCTTGGCTTGCAAACCTCGTGATGAGTGGTAACAAATCGCATGTTCGCTATAGCTGCGATCGCGTAATTGAGTGCTGATGCTTGTATCCATAATGCTTTCCTTCGTTGCCGAGTGGATTAACGGCTTGGCTGCGCGATGGCAGGGGCAAAATATTGTTTGAGCTGCGGAATGCACGACCCGCAATTGGTGCCGCACTGGAGCTGGTTTTGCAATTGCGTCAGCGTAGTCACGCCCTCTTGCTCAATCGCTTGTTCTATTTGCCTGTCCGTCACGCGCAGACAACTGCACACAAGCTGGCTAACTCGTGTGGCGAAGCCCGCTTGCATCAGTGCTTGCCAGTTGATGGGCTCACCAATGAGCTTTAGTAACTGTTGATAGTCCGCTTTGAGTGGCTGTGAAGAGGCGATGAAGACCGCTTGCAACTTGGCTTGGTTTGCTTCGTCTGTGTCACTTTGCAGTTGCAGTGTGATCCAACCGAGTTCATGCTGCCAAGTCACGCGGCGAACCTGACTACCCGGCGGCAGATTTATCTCCGCCAGTTGCTGTGGTGGCAGCGTTAAGCTTGCAACGCGCCATACTCCGGATTGGTCTTGATGTTGGTATGCGCAATAGTCTGTTGCTATCGCAGGCGAGAAATCGCTGATCATCACACCAAAGCTGACGACCGGTGCTTTTTCTACCTCAACAAGGCTGGATTTAAACGCAGGCTGGCCCGAAATGGGATCGCCCGTGGCACTGACCACAGCGTTGACTTGGCTCTGACCGCCATAGCGTCCAGCCCAATGCATGGACATAAACAGCTCACCAAACGCCATCGACTCATCAATGACCACCTTAGCCAACAGGGATTGCAGAGTCTGCGGATTGGTGATGTATGCCAGCTCTCCTGCTTGCAGTTCAAGCTTTTCAGCCGACAGACGATTTAGATAGACGGAAGGCTCAAGCTCGCTTGCAGCCAGTTTCTCAATATGACCCGTGCGTGTCATGGTATGCCATTGATCACGCTGACGTCCGCTATTTAAGCGCCAGAGCCCTCTGCCTATAGGCTCATCACTGCTGTTTGCCAACTCCGTCACGGCGACGAATCTGGCTTTGCCATCGGGATGAGAAAAGCGACCATCCGCGTAGGGTGACTCTCCTCCCCATTGGGTTGGGCGCCACTGCTCGTAGGCTTCGTCACTGAGATTCTGATATTGAGCGAGATCCAACTTGTAATGGCTGTCACTATTGATGGCCGTGAGCCCTGCAAACTCACGGAAAATCGCCGCTTCAGAGTCAAACGCAAAGCCATTTTTCGCCTGCAACTTTAGCGATAAACGCGCGCCTACTTCACAGATGGCTTGCCAATCGGGTTTAGCTTCTCCTGGTGGGGAGATAAATCGACGCTGACGCGACATTCGCCGCTCAGAATTGGTGACCATGCCTTGCTTTTCTCCCCATCCAGCGGCGGGTAGCAGCAAATCAGCGTAGTGTGCAACGTCTGAATCGGCAGTGATGTCTGACACAATCACACACGGGCATCGTTCGAGCGCTTGGCGTATCCATCGGTTATCAGGCATTGAGACCACCGGATTGGTGGCCATGATCCACAACACTTTGATTTCCCCTCGCTCGACAGCCTTAAATAGATCCAGCGCTTTTAAACCGGGTTGTTCTGCAATGCGCGGCGATTGCCAAAACTGCTGCACAGCACGGATGGAATCAGGATCAAAACCTCGGTGAGCCGCCAACTGATTAGCGAGCCCACCCACTTCTCTTCCCCCCATGGCATTGGGCTGGCCCGTCAACGAAAAGGGGCCTGCGCCGCGCTTACCAATTTGCCCCGTGGCGAGATGTGCATTGATGATGGCATTGGCTTTATCCACCCCGTTTTGCGCTTGATTGACCCCTTGGCAAAACAGCGTCATCGTCGCGTTGCTGCGTGAAAACCATTGATAGAAAGTGCGCAGCGCTTGAACTTCGATGCCACAGTGAAACGCCACTTGCTCCAATTGATATGCCCCGCTCGAGACTACAGCCTGTAGCGCGGCAAACCCTTGGGTATGTAACTCAATGAACTCGGTATCGATGCCCTTGTCACTGCCTTGCTGCTCGAGCAAATAAGCAAGCAAACCATGAAACAAGCTGACATCGCTGTCATTGGCGATGGGCAAATGCAGGTCCGCTTGCTCTGCGGTGACGGTTTTACGTGGATCAATTACCACCAACTTGACGTTTGGATTGTTCTCACGGATTTGCTGAATGCGGCGAAACAACACGGGATGGGTCCACGCCGTGTTGGCACCACTGATCACGATCAGCTCCGCATGTTCGAGATCGTCATAACTCACGGGGACGACATCTTCACCAAACGCTCGTACATGAGCGGCGACCGCAGAGGACATACATAAGCGCGAGTTGGTGTCGATGTTTGCGCTGCCCACATAGCCCTTCATCAACTTATTGCCAACGTAGTAATCTTCGGTCAGCAATTGCCCTGATACGTACATGGCCACAGAATCCGGACCGTATTCTTCCATCGCCTGATGAATTCGCTGCGCAATCCAATCGCTCGCCTGCTCCCAACTGATTTGCTCATCAGCGAGCTTGGGATAAAGCAAACGGCTCGGCATGTTTAAACTCTCCGCCAACGCCGCGCCTTTGACGCACAATGCGCCATGATTGGCAGGATGTTCTTTGTCTCCCACCAGCTCATCTGGCTTCACCTCCACACCACAACCTACCCCACAGTAAGGACACGTTGTTTTGCTGCATCCATGCATAGATAACTCCTTTAAAATGAAAAAAGCCCCTTCTGTTTCCAGAAGAGGCTTCGTTGCCGTGACGTTGCTTAGTTTGTTTTATTGTTCAGCGCGCGACGCGTGACTGTAAAAAGTAATAGCAAAGCAAGTGCCAAACCAAACAGTGTAATTATTTCAATCAATTAGCTTACTGTTATCACCATGCCCATGCTGATAATGCACAATGGCGGTGCACAATGTTGCCTTATTGTGCACCTGTAGAGACTGTGTTAAACGCTGTGCGACACATCACCAAACGGCTTTCACCATCATCAAAATAGTTCTCTTCCTCGGTGAGGATTTCAAAGCCACAGGATTGATAGATGGCGCGCGCTGGCAGATTGTCTGGCGCAACCGTCAAATAGATTTGTTGGTAATGCGACTGACGCGCCAGCGCATACTTCACCAATTGTTTGGCAATTCCTTGCCCTTGGTAAGCTGGCGATACTGCCAACGACAGCATCCAAGCTTCATTGCACTTGTCTGCCTTAGGTACAATCAGCACATACCCCGCAATCTGATGTTCACACTCAGCCACAATAAAACCACTACGCCAGCAATCATAAGCTTGACGTAAAAAGAACGCAGGATAACCGTGTTGAGCGAATAACTGTTTTTCCATCGCCTCGATATCGGGCAATTGTGAACGTTGGATATTTGAAAAAGAAAGACTCATCTCGTTCGCCAAGAAAGGGTTAATGGCCGTAACCTTAACCGAGAACGCAAGTGATGACTAGCTCTAGATGCATACAAAAAGTGATGTTGATCAATTCGTTTAAATACAACAACTTGCATTAACACAAATTGTACATTTGGCAAAGTGTGCAAAATAAATGCAAGTGCACAATTTTATAAATCCCACCCCTACACAGTGTGATTTAGCTTCCGCACACCTATTAATGATATTCATATTATTTATGGATTTTTTATCATTAATGACGCCGAGCTACTAAGCGTTGTTGCTTAAAGTCACACCGTTAAAGCGACCACACTTCACGCAGGCAAACCCTTTTGAAGTCATACCGATAATAAGAGACATACCCTATGAAACCGTCAAAATTCGTTTTTCTCTCTGCTGCCATCGCTTGCAGCCTCTCCAGTACCGCCAATGCTGACGCCATTTTGCATGCATTTAACTGGAAGTACTCCGACGTCACGCAAAACGCCTCGCAAATCGCGGCGGCGGGTTATAAAAAAGTGCTGATTTCGCCAGCACTGAAATCGAGTGGCAATGAATGGTGGGCACGTTATCAACCGCAAGATCTGCGCGTGATCGATTCCCCACTTGGCAACAAAAGTGACTTAAAATCCATGATTGATGCTCTGAAGGCGGTCGGCGTTGATGTGTATGCCGATGTGGTGCTTAACCATATGGCCAATGAAACATGGAAGCGTGAAGACTTAAATTACCCTGGCAGTGAAGTGCTGCAACAATACGCAGCTAACACCAGTTATTATGCGGACCAAACGCTTTTTGGCAATTTAACGGAAAACCTATTCTCTGGCTTTGACTTCCACCCAGAAGGCTGTATTAGCGATTGGAATGATGCCGGCAATGTTCAGTACTGGCGTCTTTGTGGCGGTGCTGGTGACCGAGGGCTGCCAGACTTAGATCCGAACAACTGGGTGGTGTCACAGCAACGTTTGTATTTGAATGCGCTAAAAGGTTTAGGTGTGAAAGGCTTCCGCATTGATGCGGTTAAACACATGAGCCAATATCAAATCGACCAGATTTTCACTGCAGAGATTACCGCCGGAATGCACGTATTTGGTGAAGTGATCACCAGTGGTGGCAAAGGCGACTCCAGCTATGAGAATTTCTTAGCGCCTTATCTCAACGCCACCAACCATTCGGCTTACGATTTCCCACTGTTTGCCTCTATTCGCAACGCCTTCTCCTACAGCGGTGGCATGAATATGCTTCATGATCCACAAGCCTATGGTCAAGGGCTTGAAAACGCACGTTCAATTACCTTTACCATCACGCACGACATCCCAACGAACGACGGTTTCCGTTATCAAATCATGGATCCGAAAGATGAAGAGTTGGCTTACGCTTATATCCTCGGTAAAGATGGCGGCACACCTCTGATTTACAGCGACAACTTACCTGATAACGAAGATCGCGACAATCGCCGTTGGGAAGGCGTTTGGAACCGTGACCTGATGAAGAACATGTTGCGCTTCCATAACCAAATGCAAGGGCAAGAGATGACGATGCTGTACAGCGACCAGTGTCTACTGATGTTTAAGCGCGGTAAACAAGGGGTGGTCGGCATTAATAAATGCGGTGAAGAGCGTTCTCATACCGTTGACACCTATCAGCATGAGTTCAACTGGTATCAGCCTTACACAGATACACTCACTGGCGTGACTGAAACCGTGAGTTCGCGTTACCACACCTTCCGAATTCCAGCTCGCAGCGCGCGCATGTACATGCTCTAAACGTAGAGCGAGTATGACACAAAAAAATCGGCACCTGAGGTGCCGATTTTATCATTACTATTCCAATCAATGGTTCTAGAAGCTCGACGTTACAACTTAAAGCGAGAAATCTCTCTATCCAAGTCGCCCGCAAGCGCATGCAGACGTTTGGCTTGTTCAACCGCGTCGATGGCGTCGTGTGCGAGTCGATCACTCACCTCACGCACCGACTCCGTGTTGCCATTGATATCGGCGGTCACCAGCGATTGCTCTTCAGCCGCCGACGCAATTTGCGTTGCCATATCGCTGATGGTTTGAATTGCTTCACCAATCGCAGTCAAACTCTCGCCCGTTAGATTCACATCCGCAACACTGGTCTCGGCTAATTGATGGCTTTGCTTCATCACAGACACCGCATCGTTTGTGGCTTTTTGCAGCCCTTGAATCTTGCTTTGGATCTCTTCTGTTGAGGCATGAGTACGTTGAGACAGAACACGAACTTCATCAGCAACCACCGCAAAACCGCGGCCTTGTTCACCAGCACGCGCCGCTTCAATCGCCGCATTCAGCGCCAACAAGTTGGTCTGTTCTGCAATGTCTCTAATCGTTGCAAGAATGGTCGAGATTTGCTGACCATGTGCTTCCAGCTCACCAATAATTTCGACTGCACTGTTGAGCTCACTCGCCAATGAGTGGATAGAATCTTGGCTCTTGGTCATTTGTTGGAAACCATGCTGACTCAGTTCCACCGACTGGTTGGCATTCTTCGCGGTGTTGTCTGCGTTGCCTGCAATTTCCGCCGTCGCTGACGCCATTTCCGTTACCGCGGTGGCCACCATCGTAATTTCATCTTGCTGCTGGCGAATGCTGTTGCTGCGCTGGGTTGCAGTACGTGCTGCTTCGTCAGCTCCGAGGTTCAATGCTCCAGAAACGTCGCGCACGTTTTTCACCATCACATGCAAGCGGTCGACGAACTTGTTGAACTTCTCAGCCAGTTGGCCCACTTCGTCTTGGCTGGTCACTTGCAAACGACGGGTTAAGTCACCATCACCTTCGGCAATATCCGCCAACGCTTCGCTAACACGCCCCAGTTCGATCAACTGTCTTGCAACAAACCAAGAGGTTGCAGCGGCCATGATCACCAAGACCAACAAACCGATTAACGCCTGACTAAACAGCATGTCCGTAATCGGCTCTTCAAGCGTGGCTTTGTCCATCTCCATCACAAGTAACCAGTCTGTGTACTCGATCGGCTGCGCCATGATCACTTTCTCAGCACCATTCACTGTCGCGTAGATGGCGGTATCGCTGTCTGCCGCTTGAATCAGTTGGGTAATATTCAGCTCAGAAGCGATCTCATGGATGGGTTTCAGCAGCACATCTTTATTTGGGTGTGCCACGATCGCCCCTTTACGGTTGACCAGAATGGCCTGACCATTCCCTGGCACTTGAATCGCTAGCACGTCTTTGATCAATTTATCCAACGCAAGGTTGGATGCCGCTACACCAATTAACTTGCCGTTTTGACGCACTGGATCTGTCAAAGTAACGACCAAAGTTTGCATGGTCACACTGACATAAGGCGCAGTGGTAATCGCGCGATCTTCCGCTTTTGCTTCTTTGTACCAACCACGCGCACGCGGGTCGTAGCCGGGTTTGTTTAGCGAAGGATCATGACGAAACATTTCACCTTGTTCGTTACCGTAGTAGCTTAAGCCAAAGCCGCCAGCGATAAGGGTTTGACGTAGATGAGGCACAATATCCAGGTTTGGGTTACGTTCAATCTCTTCTCTTAAACCTTTCACCGCCAATTGCTTATCATGAAACCAATCGGCAATGCCTTTGGCATGCGCTTCAAGCGTGTTGCGACTCTCACTTTCAATCGCACGCCAGCTGTGAGTGTTAAACGTTTTGTATCCGACGAATAGTAAAGTGGCAGATGTGATTGCAATAGCCAAAACAACCGAGGAAACCATCTTCCTCTTCAAACTAAATTGCATAGTTGACTCTCATTGTAGTTATAAACATTGTTGAATAACTGAGAATATACGTTTCGCTTTACAAATTTCTGGGTTTTAACTCTAAATTTATACTCAACCAGTTTGATTGATTTATCACTGTGTGATCTTGCTTCAAAACAACGGCGTCCGAAGACGCCGTTTTATTTCTTAAACATACTCTTTTAAGAACAAATAGTTATGACAACTTAAACGTGGCCACTTTCGCGCTGAGTTCCTCTGCTTGCTCTTTTAGCTGGTTCGACTCCACGGAGCTGTCTTGCGAGCTGACTACCAACTGATCGGCCACATCTTTGATCGACGTGATGTTTTGGGTGATCTCGCTGGTCACATGGGTTTGCTCTTCAGCCGCAGTGGCGATTTGCGTCGCCATGTCGCTAATGAGTGTGACCGCTGTGTTGATTTCTTCCAATGCCTGCGTCGCTTTATCCGCATCAGCAACTGAGTTGCCGGCTAACTTCGAGCTGTTTTCCATCAAGTTCACTGCACGATGCGTAATTTGTTGTAAGGCATCGATGGTGGATTTGATCTCTTCTGTCGAAGAATGAGTACGCTGCGACAACACACGCACTTCATCCGCCACAACCGCAAAGCCACGCCCTTGCTCCCCAGCGCGAGCCGCTTCAATCGCCGCGTTCAATGCCAACAAGTTGGTTTGCTCCGCAATGCCTTGAATCGTGGCAAGTACGGTCGAAATTTCCTGAGCATGACGATTAAGATCCGAAATCACGTTGCTCGCTTGGTCCAGTTCGCTCGCTAGGCTATTGATCGAAGACTTGGTATGCAGCACCAAGGCATGGCCATCGTTGGTGCTGGCAGCAGAATCCTGTGCTGCGCGCGCGGTTTGCTCCGCATGCGATGCGATTTCTTGCGTGGCACTGGCCAGTTCAGTCACCGCCGTCGCAACCATGGTGATTTCTTGTTGTTGGTGATGAATTTCGTTCACTGCACTGTTTGCTCGATAAGTGCTTTTATCCGACTGTTGAGTAAGCTGATGAGACTGCTCGCGAATGTGGCCAATCAGTTGCTGTAAACTCGCGACAAATGTATTGAAATTATGAGCCAATTTACCCACTTCATCGTCGCTTTCAACCACAATACGTTGCGTTAAATCACCACTGCCGTTGGCGATCTGTTCAAGCGCAACAGACACGTTATTGAGTGGACGGAACAGCAAATTACATAACATATTGAACAGTAGCGTACACACAATCACCACCACCGCGGTGACCAGAATTTGGCCGATGACAGCATCAAACAACGGCTCAACCAACGAGTTGTAATTGATAACACTCACGGTCGTCAGTTGCGTGCCTTCTATCGCTTTTGCATACACCACGGATTTTTCACCAAAGACATCCACATAGATATCTTTGCCGTCTCGCGCAGCTTGGGTGATGTCATTAAACTTCAAGCCAAGTTGACTGACTGGTTGATTCAGCAACTTGGTATCGGAGTGGGTAAACACATTGCCTTGCTGGTTGGCAATGAACATATAACCTTCACCGGGTAAGATTACCTTAGCCATACTGTTAAGAATGTCGGTGATTTCCACATCCGCGCCCAGCACCACTTGCTGACCATGCAATGAAAGAGCTTTACCTAATGAGACCACATTTGCCCCGGTTGCCGCGGCGACAGTTGGGTTATCCATAAAGACTTTAGCTGGATTCGCCATGGCGTTTTTATACCAACCCCATTGGCGAGGATCATCGTTCCCCGGCGGTAAAACCACACCATTCGCGTTGTCTTGCGCACCATCTGGGTAGGCGAGAAAGACATTGTCAAAACTGGCCGAATCTTTCACCTGTTTTAAATGAGTCACAATGGACTGTTTGTCGACTTCAGAGGATAGCGCCGTTAACGCTCGCTCTTTTGACAGTAGCCAGTCCGTTACATATTGATTGTATGACGCGGTGGTACTGGTCAAGCGCTGTTGCACCTCGACTTCCAACCGATTTAGCGAAGCGTTAAATGATAGCGCTTCAACCAAAAGTCCCCCGACAATAATGGCAGCGCTCGCTGAAACAGCGAGTTTGTTTTTTAAAGAAAGTTTTCTAAGCATTGTAATCCTGCTCTTTGTTATTGATTTAGCTCAACACCTGTCACCGCCCTCACACAAAAGTGATTGGGCATCCTCGATGCCAGTGTTCCCGCACATTATAAATTCGAAGCTAAAAATAAATCATGACCAAGCTCTTAACTTTCAACATCCAACGTTCAACATCCAATCACTATACCCGTAAATTTTTCCTGAGGACTTAAGAGAGTTAAAACATACCAAAAATAGCGAAATAACAATCAAAACCTATTTCGCTTTTTCATTGAATAAAAACAAACTTATTTTAGAGCAATAATTCTAAAAATGAATTTCTGCATTAAATAATTTAGTGATGACAAATATGAATAAATAGATTTCATTTTTATCAATTTAAAAATTCAAGCCAATAATTAAGAAATAGTTAAATTAAAAACAACTAATTAACCACCCTCTTTTTTAGTCAAATCTTACACATAAAAACCAAAAGCAAAAATCACATAAAAACAATAAGATAAAATAACAACACCCACATTAATCAATAAATTAAATTTAGAGTAAGCTTATATTAGATCACTTTTAAAACAATAATAGATCAGATATTAATCTGTTGATTTTGTGACAGTGAGCCAAAAAATACTTTTATTTTATTTATATGAAATATTTTCAGGATTATTAATAAATAGCCAACAGGATTTTGGTGCATATCTATTCTCAAGGACGAACCAAACAATCTCCATACAAATATTAATGTTATGGAGAAAATAACAATAATAACCCTTACTCGTAATGAGGAATCTATGCTTAATAACAAAAATAGAAATGTAGGACGCCTTACCCTACTCTGCTGTTTGTTTGCGGCGAATACTTTTGCTGATGTTCAAATTTTGGGCAGCGAAAGTGAGCTTTCACAAACCATTGCCGATCAGTACCAACAAAATGTCACGCTGTTTAACGGCCAGCTAAACAGTAATGATGTGTTGTATGTCAATGTAGGAACAGCAACCGGTGACGAAATCACTCAAGCAAAAAGTCATATCATCTCCGGTAGCACCGTGGTGATTGATTTGACTCAAATTGCTGGTGACGACGCAAGGCTTGATTGGAGCCAAAAACTCACTGGTTTAGGACTGTCAGCGCCTGTTGTGGTTACGGGGGTTTATCAAGGCGACGCCTTAGTCAATGCGATTGTCAGCGATGTCACCGACGAGAATGACAACCCAATCAACGATCCCCAAGCCGAGTTAGAGAGCGTTAAACTTTCTCTCACTCATGCCCTAGACCGCTTCCAATCTGAGGGAAAATAAGATGAAAAAAATGACTCTGTTTACCCTTTCTCTTTTAGCTACCGCGGTACAGGTTGGCGCACAAGAATATGTGCCGATTGTTGAGAAACCTATTTACATCACCAGCTCAAAGATTAAGTGTGTGTTGCACACAAGCGGTGATTTCAACGCCACACGAGACTGGTGTAATGCGGGTGCTTCCATCGATGTTCGCGTCAATGTGGCACAAATGCGCTCGGTACAATCGGCAACGTCAGATGGTTTTACTCCTGACGCCAAAATTGTCCGTTTCACCGTCGATGCCGACAAGCCTGGCACGGGTATTCATTTGGTTAACGAGCTACAGCAAGATCACAGCTGGTTCCAGAGTTGGGCAAACCGCCGCACTTACATTGGTCCATTCGCCAGCAGTTACGACCTTTGGGTGAAACCCGTTTCTGGTTACACACCGAAAAAAGCCCGTGACCTACCGCAGAATGAGAACAAAAACTACCAACACCGCGATACTTACGGTTACTCCATCGGTATTAACGGCAAAGTAGGTGCGGAAGTGAACAAAGACGGCCCGAAAGTGGGTGGCGAAGTCAGTGGCTCATTTACCTACAACTACTCGAAGACCTTGGTGTTTGATACAAAAGACTATCGCATCAACAACCGTTCATCATTGAGTGATTTTGATATTTCATTCGAGCGTGAATTTGGGGAATGTGATGAACTGCGCCGCCAAGAGCTTGGATGCTATTTCACCGCCGCTCACTGGGGCAGTGGCTGGGTATTTGATAAGACGAAGTTCAACCCTATCTCTTATTCCAACTTCAAACCGAACTATGACGTTTTGTACGAAGCGCCCGTGTCTGAAACTGGCGTAACGGATTTTGAGATGGGCGTGAAACTCAACTATCGTGCACGCTTTGGTACCGTTCTTCCTTCAGCGCTGTTTTCGGTTTACGGCTCTGCGGGCTCGTCAACCAACAGCAGTACTGTGAAACAACGTATTCGCATCGACTGGAATCATCCACTGTTTGAAGCGGAAGCACACGTTACACTGCAGTCATTGAGCAACAACGATCTCTGCCTAGATGTTTATGGTGAGAACGGTGACAAAACGGTTGCGGGTGGTTCGGTTAACGGCTGGAGCTGTCACGGCAGTTGGAACCAAGTTTGGGGCCTAGATAAAGAAGAACGTTATCGTAGCCGAGTGGCATCCGATCGTTGTTTGACCGTAAACGCTGACAAAACGCTCACAGTCGAACAGTGTGGTGCGAACTTAGCACAGAAATGGTATTGGGAAGGCGATAAGCTCATTAGCCGCTATGTTGATGGCAGTAATACTCGCTACCTTCTAAATATTGTTGGTGGTCGTAATGTTCAAGTAACCCCTGAAAATGAAGCAAATCAGGCGCGTTGGAAACCCACATTACAACAAGTCAAACTCTAGGCTCTGTTGCCTTAGCGATAACCAAACGCTCCCCGTATATTAGGGAGCGTTTTTCTTTATTCGCCATCTATTCGTCATCGACTTTCCTTCATTTTATCCCGATCTACGTGATTGAGTTTGTTTTCTTCTCTACGGTCTAGCCAGTGACCTTTTGCTTTCGTTTGCTCATTTATCGTTCGATTTGTCTCTTTTTTGGATTTTCGAACTTTGTTGAAAGTGAGATCAGCAATCCATAACCTCAAGTTAATACTCTATTTTGTAAATTAATTAATTGAAATGTAACATTTCTCACAGAAATTACTTTCATAGAATACGAAAATTCCCACGCTTTCGAACGAAACCGTTTGCTCGTTCGCACACTAACGAAATGAGTTCCTGATTACCCTACACCTTACTTCGGGCTCCTTTCGATACCATCGCAAAATACAATAAGAGGCTTTCCATGTTTGGTATATTCAAACCTAAGGCGCATATCGATCGCGTTTCCAGCGACTCGCTCGACAGCACCTACTCACGTCTACGCTGGCAATTGTTCATCGGTATTTTCGTCGGCTACGCTGGCTACTACCTTGTCCGTAAGAACTTTAGTTTGGCGATGCCCTACCTGATTGAGCAAGGCTTTAGCCGTGGCGATCTTGGTGTGGCTTTGGCCGCCGTCTCCATTGCTTATGGTCTGTCTAAGTTTCTAATGGGCAGCGTCTCTGACCGTTCTGATCCTCGCTATTTCTTAAGTGCGGGTTTGGTGATGTCTTCCTTGGTCATGTTCTGCTTCGGCTTTATGCCATGGGCAACTGGCAGCATCACGGCAATGTTTATCTTGCTGTTCCTCAACGGATGGTTCCAAGGTATGGGTTGGCCTGCGTGTGGGCGCACCATGGTGCACTGGTGGTCACGTAAAGAGCGTGGTGAGATCGTTTCAGTGTGGAACGTGGCACACAACGTCGGTGGTGGCTTGATTGGTCCTATCTTCCTATTTGGTTTGTGGATGTTTAATGATGACTGGCGCACTGCGTTTTATGTGCCGGCATTTTTCGCCATGATCGTCGCAGTATTCATCTGGCTCACCGTGCGTGATACTCCACAATCCTGTGGCCTACCGCCAATTGAAGAGTACAAAAACGACTACCCAGATGATTACAACACGTCTCATGAAACAGAGATGACCGCAAAAGAAATTTTCTTTAAGTATGTATTTTCAAACAAACTTTTGTGGTCGATAGCTATTGCTAATGCTTTCGTTTATTTGATTCGTTACGGTGTATTGGACTGGGCGCCAGTGTACTTAAAAGAAGCGAAAGAGTTCACGGTAGATAAATCATCTTGGGCTTACTTCCTATACGAATGGGCGGGTATTCCAGGCACGCTATTGTGTGGTTGGATTTCAGATAAACTGTTCAAAGGCCGCCGCGCACCAGCTGGCATCCTATTTATGTTCCTTGTCACTCTGGCGGTTCTTGTTTACTGGTTTAACCCAGCGGGCAACCCAGGTATTGATATGGCGGCGCTGGTAGCAATCGGCTTCCTGATCTACGGTCCTGTCATGCTTATCGGCCTTTATGCGCTTGAGCTTGCTCCGAAGAAAGCGGCAGGTACAGCAGCAGGTTTGACTGGTCTATTTGGTTACCTAGGGGGTGCCGTGGCAGCCAACGCGGTATTAGGTTACACCGTAGACCATTTCGGCTGGGATGGCGGCTTCATTATTCTGGTTGGTTCTTGTATCACTTCTATCGTTTGTTTGACTTACGCATTGCTGGGTGAAAAAGCCCATCATGATGCCAAACAAAAAGAGAAGGAAAAAGAACAAGAAGCCATCGCGTAACTGAACTTCCTCAGGCCCATCTTTTTGCTTAGTCGAACTGATGGGCCATTTTTTATGTCCAGACTACTCGGAGTGGCAGGCAGACGGAAAGTGAGTGACACCCACGAGCGAAAGCGAACCAAAACCTCAACCGCTTCTAGTAGAAAAGAAATAAGCGCGAGTGTCATGGAGCATTCATATTCCTCCGTCACCATAAGCGCCTCTGATATATACCCAACCAAAATATCGCTATCAGAACAAGGAACTCATCATGAAACTTACCCCTCTTTTTCTTTCCCTTGCTGGCCTGTTAACCACTTCTGCTTTTGCCGAACCTCTTGTTATTGCTCACCGTGGTGCTTCGGGCTATTTGCCTGAGCACACACTGGAAGCGAAAACCTTGGCTTATGCCATGAAGCCTGACTACATCGAGCAAGATGTTGTCATGACCAAAGACGACCAATTGGTTGTTTTGCACGACCACTACCTGGATCGCGTGACCGATGTTGCTGAGAAATTCCCCAATCGCGCACGTGCTGACGGCCGCTACTACGCCATCGACTTCACTTTGGCTGAAATCAAAACCTTGAAAGTGACCGAAGGCTTCAACATCGATGATAAAGGCAACAAAGTGCAGGGCTACCCAACTCGCTTCCCTATGTGGAAGTCTGATTTCACTGTCCCGACACTGGCCGAAGAAATTGAGCTGATTCAAGGCTTAAACAAAACCCTAGGCTATAACATCGGCATTTATCCTGAGATCAAAGCACCTTGGTTCCATCGTCACGAAGGTAAAGACATCAGTAAAGCGGTTCTTAATACGTTGAAAGCGTATGGCTATACCGATAAGAACAGTAAAGTCTATTTGCAGTGTTTCGATCCGATTGAACTAAAACGCATTAACGATGAGTTGATGCCAGCGATGAAAATGGACCTAAAATTGGTTCAGCTCATGGCCTACACAGACTGGAACGAAACCATGGTGTATAAGGGCAACCAAGCATCACCTTATGACTACGATTGGATGTTTAAACCCGGTGCGATGCAAGAAGTCGCGAAATACGCGGAAGGAATTGGCCCTTGGAAACCGATGCTGGTCGATGACAAATCCACGAAAGAGAACATCATTGTGTTACCACTCATGAATGAAGCCAAACAAGCAGGGCTAGCGGTTCATCCCTACACCTTCCGTGCCGATCCTGGTCGGATTGCCCCTTATGCGACCGATTTCGAGGGTATGCTCGACGTCTTTTACAACCAAGTCAAAGTGGATGGATTGTTCACCGATTTTCCGGATAAAGCGGTTGCTTTCCTAGAAAAGCAGCAGTAATTCCCCTACAGTCTATAATGACTTAATCCTTTAAGGCTGGCATTTTGCCAGCCTTTATCTTTTTAGGACGCTGTTTTGCCGAGCTTTTTTCTTACTAATCGTCACTTTATGGCGTAAGATCCAGATCGCATTAGAGTAAAACACTTAGCTTCAGGACAAAAATACTTTAATAAAATGTTAAGATTCTCTGGCAGATTGACTACGCTGAAGTCAAAACATTATTTGCTCCGGAGAAATGACATTCCGGATAATCTAGCAAGGAGATTTCATGCTTAACCCCGTTACCGCGAAAGCGGTTATTGATCATGCCCTATTTCTAGGGGCCGACTTTGCAGAGTTGTTTGTCGAACATCATCAGACAAACAGCATTCAATTCAACTCTCAGGAAGTCGACAAAATAAACTCTGGTATCGATTTTGGTATTGGTATCCGACTCTTCTTCGGCCATAAAGTCCTGTATGGTTTTACCAACAGCACCGAAGAAAGTGAGTTGAAACGCGTGACTAGCCTCCTCGCGGCAAAAGACAAGCGCGATCAAATCGTTCAAGCTGGCTCATTGAATCTCATTCGATATCCCGTACAACACGTCTCACATCAGCCACTCAGCAAAGACCCGTATTTGGATTCAAAAATTGCCTTCTTGCATCAAGCGGATCTTGCCGCTCGAGCACAAAGTGACAAGATTACGCAGTTCATGGGCTCAGTGTTACAACGTGAGCAGCAAATTGAGATCTTTAACTCAGAAGGTTTGCATATCGGTGATACACGACACTATACCCGTGTTGCAACAAACGCTGTAGCCCAAGATGGCAGCGAGCAAAGCGTTGGTATGGAAGGCCCTGGCGCATTAATGGGCTGGGAATTTAGCCAGCAATTGGACGCCAAAGCACTAGGACAAGAAGTGGCAGAACAAGCACTGGTGAAGTTGAATGCCGATGTCTGCCCTTCTGGTGAAATGCCCGTCGTGATTGGCAACGGTTTTGGTGGCGTTATTTTCCATGAAGCCTGTGGTCACTTACTAGAAACCACCTCTGTTGCCAAAAAAGCGTCTGTTTTCCATGACAAAATGGGCGAAATGATCGCACATTCTGCTGTGAGCGCCGTCGACGATGGCACCATGACCAACGAATGGGGCTCGATTCATATTGACGATGAAGGCATGGAGACTCAACGCACTCAGCTTATTAAAGATGGCAAGCTTACCAGCTTCATGGTCGACAAAATGGGTGGCCTAAAAACCGGTTACGCGCCAACGGGCTCAGGCCGACGCCAAAACTATAAATTCGCACCAACCTCTCGCATGAGAAATACCTTTATTGAAGAAGGTGATAGTACTTTCGATGAGATGATCTCAAGCATTGAGAAAGGCATTTACGCGAAAAAGTTGGGCGGTGGTTCGGTTCAACCCGGTACAGGTGAATTTAACTTCGCCGTACGTGAAGCGTACCTCATAGAAAATGGAAAAATCACTAAACCATTAAAAACCGCGACCCTCATTAGCACCGGGCCCAAAGTTCTCAAAGAGATCAGCATGGTAGGTAAAGACATGGCTCTTGCACCTGGTATGTGTGGTTCGGTCAGTGGCTCAGTTCCGACCACCGTCGGCCAGCCCTCGTTGAAAGTGGATAAGATTCTCGTTGGAGGTGGTAACTAATGAGTCAGAAACAAACACTGCTTAACGCCATCGATCATCTTTTGGCGGAAACCCAAAAGCGTGGCGCACAAGCGGACATCATCGCGCAAGCCAATGACAACTTTTCGCTCAAAGCCAACAAAGGCCAGCTAGATGAATACAAAGTCAGTACTTCACAGGTTATCGGTATTCGGGTGGTCAAAGATGACCGTGTAGCAACCAGTTACTCTGAGTCTCTCGCAACAGAAAGCCTCGACATGATGCTTAATAATGCGTTAGAAAGTGCCAAATACGCCAAGATTGACCCTCACCAAAAAATCAGCGTGGTCGGCAATCAAATCATCAGCGACTACGCGGAGCTTAATCAAGAGTGTGATGCCACAGTCGATGACAAAATCGCTTTGAGCTTGCGCTTGGAGCAAGGTGTCGTAAGCCGCCCACACGCAACAAGCTCGCCGTACAACGGCTACAGCGATAACCGCTCGCAGATTTTGATTGCAAACAGCCAAGGGACACTTTGCGAGCAGGCGGAACGTTATCACTCGGCTTACGCCTACACGCTGTTTGAAAAAGAGGGCAAGCAATCTATGGCGGGGGCGATGAGCATTGGCCGACGTTATATCGATCTCGATCCCGAGTATTGCATTGAAGCAGGTTACCAACTCGCCAAAGATCTGCTCGATGGCGAAGCGGTGGCGACGGATAACTATGCGGTCATTTTCGACATTGATGCCCTAAGCGAATTGTTTGGCGCATTTTCAGCTTGTTTTTCTGCCTCTGTGGCGATGAAAGGCTTGAGCCCTCTGCGCGATAAGGTTGGCAGCGTGATCGCCAGTCCACTTATTTCTTTCTCCAGTAAAGCCTATGTAGAAGGCGGGTTCCGTATCCATAGCTTTGACAGCGAAGGTTTTGCCGCGCGTGATTTGGTATTGATCGGCGATGGTGAACTCAACTCTCTGCTGCACAACAGTCAAACGGCCTCTTTCTTTGGTGTTGAAAACACTGGGCATGCATCACGTGGACCAAAAGAAGGCTTGGAAATTTCAGCACACCATAAAGTGATTAACGCTGGCACAAGTAGCTTCTCAGAAGTCACTGCTGGCGAGTATCTCGAGCTTGTTGAGCTGCAAGGAGTACACTCTGGCGCAGATTTTATCAGTGGCGATTTCTCATTTGGCGCAAGCGGATTCCTTTGTCGAGACGGCCAAAGAATCCAACCCGTACGTGGCATTACGGTCGCAGGTAATTTCTATCAAATGTTGAAAGAGGTTGATGCGTTAGGGTCGGTACTTGAATCCAACGACGGCGGCTCGTTCTTCGCACCAAAGGTACGTTTCTCTCGCTTGAGCATAGGCGGGAAATAGCGCGAAACACGCCATTATTGTCGACCTCGCACTTTCCTAGTGTGGTCATTTGAATTCACGGAGGGGTTTCCCTCCGTTTTCGTTTCTGCTCATCTCCACTTGTCATCAAAACAATACACTTGCAAATACTCAACTTAGAGTTTCAACTCTATTTTTATTTCTATCAGAGGAATATAATCGCTCCGCCGTTCGCTTTGAGCTTGTTTGAAGCGACATTTTATCTGAGTAGTGGAGTACGGATGAAAAAACACGCGGGTTTCACTCTGATCGAATTGGTGGTCGTCATCGTCATATTGGGCATACTCGCCGTGACTGTGGCACCAAGATTCTTAAACCTTCAAGACGATGCCAAAGTGGCACGGCTAGAAGGCATGCGAGGCGCCATCGCTGCTGGTTTGGCAATGGGATACGGCAAAATGGCCATGGCGGGTTTAGAGCATTATCGTTTCATCTCGAACAGTGCAACTGACCCAGATGTCACACCGCCAACCCCAAAAACCAGCTTACCTTTTACGGATTGCCAGATTGGTGGCTCTGAGCATTGTACATTTCTATATGGTTATCCTGATGCCGATGACACTGGCTTAACCATTGTGGTCGCGAATCTCAAAGGGGAAGGCTCGGACTGGCAAGTACTTCGCCACCCTTATGACGAGAACAATCCTAAACCACGAGAAGTGGTGGTGGCTGTACGTGGTGATGCCAATGCCAGCATGACACAATGTGGCGTTCGCTATGCGCCACCGACAACAGCAAATGCACAATACGAACTGGAAGTCCTACCCTGCCCTTAACGCTCGGCAGTTTCAGCCGTTGTTGATGATATTTAAGGCCAAATGACAGAGTTACCTCATTTGGCCTTATTTTTAACTCTTGTGCCGATCTTTGCGCCCGTATTGATGTAAATCGAACAAGTTTGATATTTATCATATATTGCACGCATCACTTTCACCAACATATAACACCATTTAAACCACCAATATACATGACATCTCTCTATTGAGTTTTATTAAAGCAAAATTTGCTTTAGATCATTCAAAGCTCAACTAGCCCTCGTGCTACAGAACGCTTTTCTGTACATTCATTGACACATATTGAAACAGTTCTTCCTCATTTTTTAATATTTCATGGAGATTTCTATGCTAGAGCTCTTAATTGGACTGGTAGTGACCGTTGCGGTTGGTTACTTCATTGTCAAGGGTTACAAAGCGGCAGGTGTGCTACTGACCGCGGGTGTTCTTCTACTGATCCTAACAGGCGTTCTTGGCCACACTGTCTTGCCTGCCAAAATCACCTCAACAGGTAACATGATCACAGACTCATTAGAGTACGTGAAGTTTATGCTGCAAAATCGGGGTGGCGGTTTAGGGATGCAGATCATGTTGCTTTGCGGTTTCGCCGCTTACATGACACATATCGGCGCGAATAATGTCGTTGTAAAACAGTTTTCTAAACCTCTTTCCGTCATTAAATCGCCTTACGTTTTGTTGGTAGCCGCCTATATTGTTGCGTGCTTAATGTCTCTTGCCGTGAGCTCTGCAACTGGTCTGGGTGTGCTTTTGATGGCAACCCTTTTCCCAATGATGACTGCAATGGGGATTTCTCGCCCGGCGGCAGCGGCCGTGTGTGCGTCACCCGCCGCGATCATTTTGTCCCCGACTTCTGGTGACGTTGTTATTGCTGCGGAAAAATCAGGCCTCGCTTTGGATGTCTTTGCAGTTCAAACCGTTTTGCCTGTCTCCATTTGTGCAATCATTGTCATGTCGGTCGCCGCTTTCTTCTGGAACAAATACCTTGATAAGAAAGACAACACCCCAATGGAAAAGATCGATGTTTCGGAAATCAAAGCCGATGCACCTGCATTCTATGCGCTGCTTCCATTCCTACCGATCATTGGTGTTTTCTTATTTAATGGCCGCACCATTCCTGGATTAAGCCTCGATATCTATACCATTGTTGTACTGTCGATCTTTATCGGTGCTTTGGTTCACTACGTGGTGAACAAGTTTGATGGTAAGAAATCACTTGAAGATCTCGATGCGTGTTACGACGGCATGGCAGATGCCTTCAAAGGCGTTGTGATGTTATTAGTTGCCGCTGGCGTATTTGCCCAAGGCCTTATGTCGATCGGCGCGATTGACAACCTTCTTCATCTTGCAGAAACCGCAGGTGCAGGTGGTATCGCGCTCATGCTGATTTTGACTGGTCTTACGGTTGCAGCCGCTATCGCAACGGGATCGGGTAATGCCCCTTTCTACGCGTTTGTGGAGCTCGCCCCATCTCTGGCCGCAAAAATGGGACTGAATCCAGCATTCTTGATTATTCCAATGTTGCAAGCCTCTAACCTTGGTCGCACCATTTCTCCTGTTTCTGGCGTGGTAGTGGCTACCTCTGGTATGGCACACATCAGCCCATTTGAAGTAGTAAAACGCACCTCTGTTCCTGTGCTAGCGGGCTTGATTACCGTCATCCTTGGCACAATGATATTGGTACCAATGAGCGCCTAATCGCCTCATATTCTTCATCCTACCTCTGTTTTCTTCAAGGCCAAGCTCTACTGCTTGGCCTTTTTCATGTTGGGAAAATATCGACTTATTCATAGAAATAAATGTGCAATCAGTCGCGGTTGCAATACGGTATAAGATTCGAAATTTGCCTTTCATGTCAATTAGTTATATAAAAAAACCAAAGCATAGACAAATAGGATTTATCATGACTACATTCATCGTTTTTATTGTTCTCACATTGCTGATCGTTGTATACGCGATCAGCATCTACAACAAGTTAGTGACTTTGCGAAACCGTTTTAAAAACAGCTTCGCCCAAATCGAAGTGCAGCTCAAACGACGTTATGACCTTATCCCGAATCTCGTAAACACCGCTAAAGGGTATATGGAACACGAGAAAGAGACATTTGAACGTGTGATTCAAGCTCGTAACCAAGCACTTTCAGGTTTAAAAGCGGCGAGCGCTGCGCCAGACAGCGACTCTGCGATCAGCTTACTCAGCCAAGCGGAAGGGGTATTACAAAATGCACTAAGCAAACTCAATGTCGTGGTGGAAGCCTATCCAGAACTGAAAGCGAATGAAACCATGGCCCAGCTCCAAGAAGAGCTCACCAGCACCGAAAATAAAGTCGCCTTTGCTCGCCAAGCTTTTAACGACTCCGTCACCAGTTACAACACATACAAACAAACCTTCCCCCCTGTGCTATTTGCAAATATGTTTGGTTTCCTTGATGGAAAACTCCTTGAGTTTGCCGACAGTGAAGCGATTCAAGAAGCGCCTAAGGTGACCTTCTAATGGATTTCTTTCAGCATCAAGATGTCGCTCGGCAGCGCACTGGGCTGTTGGTTTTTCTGTTTATCTTTGCCGTGCTCACCATCACTGCTTTGGTGAGTACTCTGTCGATCGCGATCTATTTGGGGGTAACAGAAGCCCCTTTCGATCCGCACACTGCGGTAAGCTACAGTCTCATTTGCTTTGCCGGTGTCGCTTTTGTCATCGCTATGAGCTCCTTAATTCGCCTCTCAGATCTCAAATCCAATGGGGGGCGTGGTGTCGCCGAGAGTATGGGTGGGAAACTCATTTCAACCGACACCACGAGTAGCAAACATCGTCAACTTTTGAACGTCGTTGAAGAGATGGCGATTGCCGCAGGTGTTCCTGTGCCGCCGGTTTATTTGATGGAACACGAACGGGGAATCAATGCCTTCGCTGCTGGAATGAGCATTGATGACGCCGTAATTGGTATCACTCAGGGTGCACTAGACAGCTTTAGCCGAGATGAACTGCAAGGGGTCATCGCTCATGAGTTTAGTCATATATTAAACGGTGACATGCGCCTGAATACACGTCTAATCGGCATATTGTTTGGCATCACTTGTATCGCGCACTTTGGTCATCTGGTTCTCGACAACATGCCTCGCTCAAGCCGGGTATCACGTAGTTCATCCGATTCAGACAAAGGCTTTGCCATCATTTTTATGATTGCACTGGTCTGCTTGGTTTTAGGTTGGCTTGGCACTCTGTTTGGCTCAATGATCAAAGCGGCGATTTCAAGGCAACGTGAGTTTCTTGCAGATGCCAGTGCCGTGCAATTCACTCGTAATGATCAAGGGATCGCTGGTGCACTAAAAAAAATTGGCGGCTATTCGTATGGCTCAACACTCGATGCTCGTTCCACGAGTGAATTTAGCCATATGATGTTTGGGCAAGCCCAACTTTCTGGACTGTCGGGATTTTTTGCAACTCACCCACCTCTAGAAGAAAGAATTCGACGTATTGAACCTCAGTGGGACGGCAGTTTTAAAAGGGCATCATCGCAACAGGCCCCAGCCTTTGACAGCCAAATGTCGAGTGGATTTTCGTCTCAACAACATTCGCAATACGTAGAAGAAGTGCCATCTTCTGATCAACTCAGCGAAATTGGTCAACAACTCATTGGTCAATTGCCCCAACCGTTGATCGACATTGCTCGTGAACCCTACAGCGCACGTTTTATTGCCTTCGCTTTAATTCATGATGGAAGTGACCGTCAAAGAGAGATGATAAAATGCCATGTACCGCCAGCCTCTCAGCCTCAACTGCTCCCTTGGTTGGATCATGACATTCCCGCTCATTTGCGCTTACCGCTTCTTGAGCTTTCAATTCCTGCCCTGAAAGCGCTCAGTGAAGGACAAAGAGCGCGATTCTGCCAAGTATTGCGTGACCTTGCCCTCGTGGATGATCACTACTCACTCGCAGAGTGGTGCGTCGTCAATTTGTTGGAGAAGCAGCTCCTAACCTCCTTTGGTAAAGCGCCTCAACGTAAATCAATCAAGCAACTCCAAGAGAGTGTGGTGTGGTTGCTCAGAGAATTAGCGTGGGTGTGCCACACCGATCCAATGAGTGCGCAAAGCGCTTATAATCAATCACTTGCACTATTAGGGCTAGCATCACACCCTCTTGAACCCGCCCATCATAACTGGAAGTTAAGCCGTGCTGCGTTAGAGTTACTCTTGCAACTCAAGATTGCAGATAGAAGAGCATTTGTTAAGGCATGCCGATTAGCCATTGAGTCCGACGGTCAAGTTAGCGTCGCTGAAGGCGAGTTATATCGAGTCATTGCGTGCTTTCTTGAAGTTCCGGTCCCACCGTTAACCATGTCATCTTAGGCCCTTCATTAAAAGAGGATGCTCATGAGCATCCTCTTTTAATACTCGAGATAACCCCTTATCCTCCTAATGCATCCTGTATTCACGCTATCGCGTTGCTCATAGTTCAGACTCAAGATGCAGTTTGTCATCCAAGCCCCCCCCAACGTTCTAACAACGATAAAACCTCTTCCACTATTTGGATATAACCTTTTGCTGTTGAAAGTGATGCATTTATTTGCAGCAATCACACAAATTATGTATTCAACTGCAAACTTGAAAATCTTTATGTGACACACATCGCTTACAGAACTTATTGATAACCTTAGTATTTGCCCGAAATCACAATAAGGTATAACAGAAGAATGAAACACTCTAAAACGACCCTCGCTTTCCTCATTAGCACTGCATTACTTGGAGGCTGTAGCAACGATACCGATTACATTGATGTGCATCCTAAAGAGGTAAAAATTGCCACTTTTAATCTCTCGTTTGATAGAAACACCTTTAAAGATCTCGTGGATGAAATGCAAGTAGCGCCAGAACAGCAACATCTGTTAGTCACATCCTACTTAGATGGCAGCATCGCAGAACAAGATAAAGTGAGAGCAGAAAAAGTCATCCAAATCCGAAATGTTGCTGCAATCATCCAAAAAAATCGACCTGATGTATTGCTAATGGCTGAATACAACAATGATGGCACTGGTGAAAATAAAGCAGCACTGGTGGGCTTTCAAAACAACTATCTTTCTGTGGCCCAAAGCATTGATGGCGCTGGTGGTAACGCAAATTTAGAGCCGATTGAATATCCCTATGCCGAATCGTACTCAACGAATACTGGCTTAGTCAGCCCCTTCGACCTAGACAATAATGGTACTGCTGGCCAACTTCCCGGCGACGCATGGGGCTTTGGCTTCTATCATGGCCAATACGCCTTTGCCTTAATGTCGAAGTATAAAATTGATACAGATAACACAAGAACATTCCAAACGTTTAAGTGGAAAGATATGGAAGGCGCTCAGATACCAACGATTACCATTTGCGACGGTTCTCAGAAAATTCCAGATGGCATGCAATGTGGTGATGCTTGGTACACGACAGAAGAGTGGCAAGAAGTCCGTCTGTCATCGAAAAACCACGTTGATGCTCCAATCATCATTCCAACCGAAAAAGGGGATGAAGTGGTTCACCTACTAATGTCTCACCCGACGCCACCTGTGTTTGATCCAGGCAAGAACAAGGCACAAAATGGTGCCGAAGTGCAGTTCTGGCATCACTATATCCAAGGCAAAGCATACTTCTACGACGATTCTGGGAAAACAGGCGGTCTCGCAACAGGCGCTAAATTCATCATGATGGGAGATCAAAACCTTGATCCCTTAGCCGGCGATGGATTTAGCGACATTATGCAGGCATTACATAATGATCCATTAGTGAACCAGAATGTCATGAACGGTAACCTATACCCAACTAGCTATGGCGCTGCAGAACATGCGGTTGATAGTAAATCCACCCACCCTATTCCAAACCGCATCACATCAACATTTGGTCTTGGCGTTGACTATGTTCTGCCATCTGCCAACTTGAATGTGGTCAATTCAGGAGTGTACTGGGCGGCATCATACGAAGAGGGGCGCAAGCTGTTTAATGACCCGAGAATTGGCAAATTTGGCAATGGTAAAGACGTCTCTTCAGACCACCGAATGATTTGGATTCAAGCTCAGTTCTAATCCAGTTTAAATCTCGATAGTGGCACACTGCACCATCAATGTGAGCCAATAATATGCCAGCGAATACAGCTGGCATTTTTTTATTGTACTTTCACCACTTTCGGTCTTCATAACCATACCCATTTTCCCGATCAAGGCAATGTCGGGGGTATTACGGTCATTGAGAAAGCCTTCTTCCGTGAAGCGCACCTGAAATCGCTCACTACCAACATCACCATATTGTGCGAGTTCTGCTAGCTCAGCATCGCTATACTTGGGCTAACACCCCTTCTCCGCGACTTGCTCTCAGCAATTTTAGCTTCTTCCAGACTGTCAGGAAGAACTGCTTTTTTTGTAACAACTTACCTTACTTGGTTAACTCTCCAAGCACATATGTTTTCATCGATGAGAAATCAGAAAACGTATGTAAACCCTCCCTACTCCCTCTTTCAAAATAATAAACCAGCCAAACGCCTTCCTCCTCGATGACGCATGTTCTTTCATTTTTCTCTAGACCTAGAGAATAGTAATTTTTGGGAACACCTAACTTTACTAACTCCTGATCTAACGAATCCAAACTATTGTTTGTTGTATTCCCAATATTTACCACGGTAAACCTCTTTCAAAATTGGATTATCACCCGAAATTAGGGTCTGAGGACTTCGACGCATGCCTTCTATTGGATTGATTGAATGAGCGCAGAAGACTGCTCTAAATCACCAAATGCGAGTTGCGCTAAGTCAACAACCGCATCAACGGCTGTGTTATAAGCACCTGCCGCCAGCATTTCTGTCGCACCCAACGCATAATCAATGCCGACTTGCTGAACAGCGTCTGGCGCTATGGCATGTAACTGATAAGTCGGGCTGGCTGTTTTCACCGCACTGGCGTAATTGCCTGAACCCATCGCGTAAAACATTGGCTGTTGCGGTTGGGTATCGTTCACGCCGGCGTTTATTGCAGGAGTGTCCTCTTTGGCACATAAGCCATGCGGGTCTACCCACATCACCGGATTGGGAGCGTATTGATAATGGTTTATGCCGCCTAAAAGCCCAATCGGGTCTGGCTGAATAAAACGCCCGGTTCTTGGGTCGTAGTAACGGGCAAGGTTGTAGTGTAGCGCTGTTTCCACATCGTGATATTGCCCTTGAAAACGGAGTGGGTTGCCAACGCACTCCACCTCAATGTGTGCACGTCCGTATGTGTCGTAACGCGCTTGCCAAACAACGGAGCCATTGACAGTAACGCAGAGTACTCATCTCAAAAACTAACTATTTGGGGACTTTTGAGGTTGGATGACAAACGTTAAAGCTAAGCCCGCCAACCGACTTAGCAGACTTTGCGACATTCATGTTGTTTGAGAGTAGAAGTTATTAGATATTAACAAATAAGTCATTATTCGTTGTTCAAGCTTTCGATTTCATCAGCAAGGGCTTGATCCCATACTAAATCAATATTGAAATCGCCAGTCGACTCGAGAGTAAATATTGCTCTGTTCCAGTTATTATCAGGGTTTACGGTCGTTATTTCGTGCAACAGCTCAAAAAGCTTGAATAGACTATAGCCTCCATCAAGATCATTGTTTATCCCATTTTCATTCATGTAGAAAATATCGAATTCGGCAACATCAAGCATGAAAGTTGCGTTAATAATGCAAGATTTCCATTCTTCATCAATTTGTTTAATAACGTGTGAGGCAATATCGCCATAAATATCTTCTAGACTTTTCATTTATCCACCTGGTTTGTTTATATTGCTCTTGAAACGAGGCTAGCCATATCGATTATTTCCATCTCACCCATATCAGCAATCAAGTTTAAATGGTTAAAAATATTACACTTTTCAATGTTGCTTATCTTTTTCTCACCACCTGCAAATAGGAATGGTGCAAAGCCATAGACTTCATTTGCGTTGAGAGCACCATGTTTTTTAAATGTGGCAGGGAACATCCGCTTGCCTTGGTTGTTTTTAATGTCTAGACGATCTGGATCTTGTAACGCTATAAAGTCTTTTATAGTTTGGTTAGCATTTCCTACTTTAATGTCATGTTCACTCCCTTTTTTTGTTCGCATCCAGTTAAGATATGAACTGATCTCTAACGAATGACCGGTTTTTTCCCCATATAATTTTAATCCACCCCAAGCATTACGGGCAATAACGTAATAAACATCTTGCTGCTCAAAGGGCGTATCTTCTAAAAAACGATCAAGAATGTCTTGATATTCAGCAGGGTTAGTCAGCCAAAACAAGCCATCAGCAAAACCACTAAAGCCAAGAATTTTCCAATATTCCAGCAGTTGTTCAGGCAACTTACCGCGATATTTTTCTATGTCTGTTTGACTAGCGGGTATCACTCTAGTTGGTTGGCCAAGTTCGCTTAAGAAAAAAGCTAAATCTTCATCGTTAGTTTCTATCATATTTCTCTACTTTTTATTTAACGGGCAGCGTTCAAGCTGGATGTTTAACTTAGCATCAGCCCCTAGGTTTTTGTATGCTTTTTCTACTTGCTCATCGATTAATTGCACGCGGGTTTTTGCGTCTTTGACACTACCAGCAGGTGCTTTCGCCCATTGTGGCCCTAGAGAACCATTGACATCCTTTCTGCCCATGCGCGAGACTTTATCTGCGCCTCCAGCTATCATATCTGGGTCATGTAATGCAGCTAAATTGGCCATAATGTCAGTAGCTCTTTGCTTGGCTAGTTTTTTAGCTTCCACGCGTGATTTTGTCTTACCGTATGATGCTTCAAGGGATTCTAATAAATCATCTTCGAATTCCATTCTAAAATCACTTTGAGCTGAACCAGTTCCTTTACGCTTTATGTTTCGGTAACGCTCACGGTTTTCTAAGTACTCACCAATGGTTAAATCGTTTAACCCATTTTCTTGATGCTTCAGTTGCCTTGCATAATTCTGTTCAAAGCTTTTTATATTGTCTTTGTTTTTCTTAAGTAATGTATCACTGGGTTTGAAGCATGGCACCTTGAAAGGCTTCATACGAGCTTTTATCGGGTGAACCCCTTTCGGCCCATCCAGTTGTTTGGCAACTGATGTTAGGCTATCACTTCCCTTTGCTACTGTCTCCGTAGCTACATTTAGTGCTTTGTTGCCATATTTTGCCGCTGTCACTCCCTGCCCAACGATTGGCAAGCCAGACAATAAAGACAAGCCACTATTCAAAAAGTCGCCACGTAACGCATACAGCCCGGCATTAATTAAATCCGCTACAATGCCAATTCCAGGAGCCATACCGGCACCATCAAGCGCCAAGTGTATTGCCTCAAGTGCAGCACCTTTGTATTCATCTGGCGCTATGGCATGTAACTGATAAGTCGGGCTAGCGGTTTTCACCGCACTGGCGTAATTGCCTGAGCCCATCGCGTAAAACATTGGCTGTTGCGGCTGGGTATCGTTCACGCCGGGTTTTATTGCAGGAGAGCCCTCTTTGGCACATAAGCCATGCGGATCTACCCACATCACCGGATTGGGAGCATATTGATAATGGTTTATACCGCCTAAAAGCCCAATCGGGTCTGGCTGAATAAAGCGCCCGGTTCTTGGGTCGTAGTAACGGGCAAGATTGTAGTGAAGCCCTGTTTCCACATCGTGATATTGCCCTTGAAAACGGATCGGGTTGACAACGCTCTCCACCTCAATGTGCGCACGTCCGTATGTGTCGTAACGGGCTTGCCAAATAACCGAGCCTTGTTCATCCACCAGAGCCAAAGGTGTACCTATTTGGTCACATTGGTAGAAGTAGCATTGCTCATCTTCCACCAGCATGATTGGCGTGTGACTGTTGGGCAGATAACAATACCAACGCTACTTTCCGTTGTGATACTCGCCAAGTCACTTTGCCACTACGACGCGCTAATGCATCTTTATTGCCCTTGCTTTAACGCCTCTCGTACCTCTTGGGGAGTGGGTGGCGGAAACACAACGCCTCTCTATTCGAGCATGGCGTTCGCCTTATGCATATCTTCACTCAACCTAAAACTTGGACTCCTCAGAGCCAAGTTTTAAAGCTAAGCCTGCCAATATATTTGACAGGCTCAACAACATCCGTGTTGTTAAAGAGCGGAAGATATTGTGCTTTTATGCGCAAAACTGTTCACTTTAGAGGCACTCTCGATATTAATTATCCACTAAGAAAAAAACCGATTCAAAAGCATACATTTTTTCACTAAGTTAAGTAGGTTTATGTTGTTGAATTTGTTATCATTTCTAAATTATTAAAGCGGTATTGAATAATATTCTAGCCACATCGGAGTCTTCTCAATTTATAAGCCAAAGGCTTTTTTACGTAATGCATTCTTGTCCAGAACTTCAATTTGGCCAAATTGAGCTAATAGTGATAAATGAACGAAAATATTCACTTTGTGAATATTTTCTAACTTGGTTTCACCACCAGCAATTAAACTGGGTACAAAGCCAAAAATTTCATCGGATTTTAACGCACCTAAATTTTTCACACATTGTTCAAAGAGGGGATTATCGTCCTCATCATCAATATCATGCAAGTCGATTGTTTGTCCGCCAAAGAACCACTCGATGCGAGAGTTATGCTCTGATCTTGGATCTCCCTCGCGCTCTATAATCCATCCTTTTGAAGTCGAAAGCTTATATTTCTGACCCGTTTCTTCACCCCAAAGAAATAAATCACCAAAGGCATTACGAGCAAATACATGGTAAATGTCATGATCAGGAATATCTGTTGGTGACAACCATTCATCTACTATGTCCTCGAAATCTTCTGGATTTACTATCCAAAAAATTCCATCATGAAAACCACAAAACCCATATTCTCGCCAGTATTCTAGCAAACGCGAAGGAAGTTTACCTTTGTATCTATTAATAATCTCTGTGCTACATGGCACTTGTTCAAACGGAGTTGAAAACTTTTCCAAAAAGTATTCAAAGTCTTCGTCTAATTTAAATGAGGATGTCATTTTTATTTACCTTATTTGCATCGTGTAAGTTCTACATTCATTTGCGCATTTGGACCAAACTCAGTTAAAGCTTTCTCTGCCGCTTCGTCAATACCTGTTATCCTGCCTGCTTTTGACCACTGCAAACCAAGCGACGAGTTTACATTTGTGTTACCCAAACGGTTTATTTTATCATCACCGCCTGCGATCATATCAGGATCGTGGAGTGCTGCTAATTCCTCTAATGTTTTTTCTGTTTCTGTGATCGCAAGCCGTTCAGCTTCCCTTGCTGACTTCCCTTGTTTACGGTAACTCTTTATTAGAGACTCTCGAATTTCCTTGGTGTAATCTTTTCTCGCTGCATTTTGTGCTTTACTGCCACCTGTTAAAATTCGACGCGCTTTCTTGTGACCATGTTCATCAATTAAATCTTTGAGAACTTGCCTATTTTGTAAGTATTTACCAACAGTCATTTTATTAATGCCTGTCTGCTGATCTTTAAGCTGGCGATAGAATTCTTTTTCAAGTTTTGGTTTATTACCTGAAAAGCGTTTAGCTTTGAGTAGATCATCACCCGGCTTAAAACAAGGTGGTTTATGTTTGTTCATTTCTAGGCGTTTAGGCTTAATCCCCGGCAACTCATTCCCTTTCGTTCCATCCAGTTGTTTGGCTGCTGATGTCAGACTATCACTTCCCTTTGCTACTGTCTCCGTAGCTACATTTAGTGCTTTATTGCCATATTTCGCTGCTGTCACTCCCTGCCCAACGATTGGCAAACCAGACAATAAAGACAAGCCACTATTCAAAAAGTCGCCGCGCAGCGCATACAGCCCCGCATTAATTAAATCCGCTACAATGCCAATTCCAGGAGCCATACCGGCACCATCAAGCGCCAAGTGTATTGCCTCAAGTGCAGCACCTTTGTATTCATCTGGCGCTATGGCATGTAACTGATAAGTCGGGCTGGCTGTTTTCACCGCACTGGCGTAATTGCCTGAGCCCATCGCGTAAAACATTGGCTGTTGCGGCTGGGTATCGTTCACTCCGGCTTTTATTGCAGGGGAGTCCTCTTTGGCACATAAACCATGCGGGTCTACCCACATCACCGGATTGGGGGCATATTGATAATGGTTTATGCCGCCTAAAAGCCCAATCGGATCTGGCTGAATAAAGCGCCCGGTTCTTGGGTCGTAGTAACGGGCAAGGTTGTAGTGTAGCCCTGTTTCCACATCGTGATATTGCCCTTGAAAACGGAGCGGGTTGCCAACGCTCTCCACCTCAATGTGCGCACGTCGGTATGTGTCGTAACGCGCTTGCTAAACAATGGTGTGTTGTGTGTCTGTCAGAGCCAAAGTAGAAAGATTGCAGCTAGTCGCAAGTACAAGCCTATTGCTCTATTAATACCACGATACTTTTTCCTTGTTGTGTGGCATCTCTAAAGGTGACGAAGTATTTGTCTCTTACCATTTCGTAAGCATCGAAATTAAGCTTTTCAAGCTCATTTTCTTCTATTTCAGCAATCAGTTGCTGGCCTTCTTCGCTGTCGATATCAAAATCGTATTCTTCTTCCATCACTGTGAATAAATCACGCACCATGTCGGCAGGGAAAAAGCCAAAGGTGCCGCTGGTATCTGCGTCAGGTGGTAACAACTTATGCGGGTAAAAATTAAAGGTGGCGATGAGCAAAAGCCTGCTGTTACCGGCGACGGCGTCCCATGTTTGCAGGGCAGGCTCAAAGCCGCGCATATTGAGTTCAAGGGTTTGCCAGCGAATGCCTTCTTCTTGGGTAATTTCTACTAGCGTTTGATAGATATCTTCGTGAGAGCCTGATGCTGAGGTTGGGTAATCATCTTCATCAACAAGGTATAGGTGAATTAAGCTGCTCATTGTTTGGTTTAAATCCGTTTAATCAATTAAAAATAAAGGCAAGTATAACGAGTTGGTGGTGCAGTGCCAGCCATGTAACTCTTTACCGAGTTTTGCCATCGTGAGAGCGTTTAAGCACATAAAGCCGTCAAGCATATCTTTATAATCACCAAACTTACATTCATCGGTATGCCAAGCAATGGCTTTATCAATACTCTCTTGCCATAACGTTTGGTTGCTCGTGGTCAGTGCTTGGATGGCCTCGATTAAGGAGTAAATGTATTGTTGAACATCTTTGTTTTTGGTGTTTTTAGCCTCAGATAAAGCGTCATCAATGTCACTCAGCTCAAGCGGTTGATGAGTGCCGATTTTGATTAGTAAAAGGTCATACAAATAACACGCGTTGTGCATGATGCTGCTAGGTTTATAGCTATTTGCTAGTTTAGACATTTTGTTAATAATGTCAGCATCGCCAAATATTAAGCAGATATTGAGCTCTTGCTGAATTGTCCAGTCATTATTGTGCGTTCTTAGCTCACTATCGAACCCGCGCAAAAAAGCAAAGGGGGCCGCTTTAATCAGATTGGGTTTGACGTCAGAATAGCTTTCAAG
Source organism: Vibrio sp. CCUG 15886 (assembly GCF_028570825.1). Taxonomy (NCBI): domain Bacteria; kingdom Pseudomonadati; phylum Pseudomonadota; class Gammaproteobacteria; order Vibrionales; family Vibrionaceae; genus Vibrio; species Vibrio sp. CCUG 15886. The sequence continues at coordinate 575,327 of NZ_JAQQBT010000001.1, forward strand.
GGCGTAGTTCGCATAGGCGAGTTCAACATAACAAGAGGTTAAATTGAAGACTGCTCTTTTCTTTAATTTTTCCTGACTGTTGGAATCCGTAAATTTTTCTAGGCCTAGTGAAATGTAATTAGGGTTTTTTTCAATGTATTCATTTAACTCACTAAGTTCTATTTTATTCAAATTAAGCATTATATTATTTACTCCTTTGGTAAGGGCTGTAATTTGCCACCGGTAACTTTTCCGTTTTCTTCAACAGCTTCAATAACCAACTTGTTTACCTCAATGTAGTTTTTTTCAGCATCTAACAAGTCATCACCAAGCTGATTTCTTTCAGGGTATTTCTTGGAGTTTTTCATGCGATTGAGGTTATTCTTAATCCATTTGTCAGACATTTGCATACCGTTGGTTTGGGTTTCTTGCAGCTTCGCCCCCGGCCCTTTGGCTTCAACAATAAAGTACTCCAGCACGTTACCGTCATTATCACGTTTCGCCCAAACCTGGTCAACGCCGGGGCCTGGCCCAAATCCCAGTTCCATTTGTGCTGGCGGTGGAGGCTTGGCAAAGTGCTCTTCCATATAGGCACTGGCAGCACGTTCACCTTTTACTTCTGTGAGTCTGGCTTTATAGGCACCAATTTTTCTAGCAGAAGCACCGTTTGCTAGCGCATCATCAAGTTTTTTCTGATACTTAGTTTCGTATTCTGCAAGACTTTGGTAATGCTTATCAAGAATTGGATTGCGAACGCGTTTTGCAAGCTGAGCCCCCGGCAACTCATTCCCTTTCGAACCATCCAGTTGCTTGGCAGCTGATGTTAGGCTATCACTTCCTTTTGCTGCTGTCTCCGTAGCTACATTTAGTGCTTTGTTGCCATATTTTGCCGCTGTCACTCCCTGCCCAACGATTGGCAAGCCAGACAATAAAGACAAGCCACTATTCAAAAAGTCGCCGCGCAGCGCATACAGCCCCGCATTAATTAAATCCGCTACAATGCCAATTCCAGGAGCCATACCGGCACCATCAAGCGCCAAGTGTATTGCCTCAAGTGCAGCACCTTTGTATTCATCTGGCGCTATGGCATGCAACTGATAAGTCGGGCTGGCTGTTTTCACCGCACTGGCGTAATTGCCTGAGCCCATCGCGTAAAACATTGGCTGTTGCGGCTGGGTATCGTTCACGCCGGCTTTTATTGCAGGAGCGTCCTCTTTGGCACATAAACCATGTGGGTCTACCCACATCACCGGATTGGGGGTGTATTGATAGTGGTTTATGCCGCCTAAAAGCCCAATCGGGTCTGGCTGAATAAAGCGCCCGGTTCTTGGGTCGTAGTAACGGGCAAGGTTATAATGAAGCCCTGTTTCCACATCGTGATATTGCCCTTGAAAACGGAGTGGGTTGCCAACGCTCTCCACCTCAATGTGCGCACGTCCGTATGTGTCGTAACGTGCTTGCCAAACAACCGAGCCGTGTTCATCCACCAGAGCCAAAGGTGTGCCAATTTGGTCACATTGGTAGAAGTAGCATTGCTCATCTTCCACTAGCATGATTGGCGTGTGACTATTGGGCAAATAAAAATACCAACGGTACTTTCCGTTGTGATACTCACCAATTAACTGGCTCCCCTGCCAGATAAACTCGGTAGTGCCACTTTCTGTCACTTTGCGACTACGACGCGCTAATGCATCTTTATTGCCCTTGCTTTAACGCCTCTCGTACTTCTTGGGGAGTGGGTGGTGGAAACACAACGCCTCTCTCTTCGAGCAAGGCTTTCGTTTTGTGGGTATCTTCACTCCCCCTAAAAGCTGGATTTTTAGCGTTCTTTTCGAGTGCTAAATGTACACGCCATGCCACTGAAGCGCCTGTTGTCGATGGTTCTGTTGCTGATGCACCTTCGTTAATAAGTTTGTAAACAAAGTCATACTTACCTAAATCGGCAGCATACAGGGCGCTATTACTGTTGCTTCTATCTTTCGCATTGATATCGACACCGTACTCTAAAAGTAGGCCGAATTGCTGCCAATTATCATGTCCAATGGTGCCAAAGATAGCGGGTCTGCCAGTAGATTCGTCTCGGGAGTCCGGGCTAGCGCCGTATTTTAGTAATAAACTAAATAGTTGATTGTCTCCATCACCCGCAATGATTGCCAAAGGCTGCGCGGGTTTAGGCCCAGTGCGGTTAATCTCAATCATGGCAGGGAAATTAGGGTCCGCCCCCAGTTGCAATGCCAGTTCAACGGCACTGAGGTCTTTTTGCATGATAAGCCACAGTAATGGTGTAATGCCTTCTTTTCCGCGTACGTTCAGCTCAACGCCTTGCGCTAACATTGATTTAGCTGCTGCGGCATCATGCCGTTGAATCGCACGTAATAAAATGACCATCTTCGCATCAAAAAATAAATCCGCTTTCATATCTTTTCCTTCAAACTTGCAGCCGATTAATAGGCTAAGAAGAGTAATCATTAATACGGAAGATACTTTGCTTATTGTTGAAAATAGTCGTTTCCAATTAACCATGGTGTGTCTTTGAAAATGTAGGTAGCTACAAACACTCTTCGTCGTAATGTGCACACATCCGTATGTGTCGTAACGTGCTTGCCAAACAACGGAGCCATTGACAGTAACGCAGAGTACTCATCTCAAAAACTAACTATTTGGGGACTTTTGAGGTTGGATGACAAACGTTAAAGCTAAGCCCGCCAACCGACTTAGCAGACTTTGCGGCATTCATGTTGTTTGAGAGTAGAAGTTATTAGATATTAACAAATAAGTCATTATTCGTTGTTCAAGCTTTCGATGTCATCAGCAAGGGCTTGATCCCACTCGAAGTCAATATTGAAACTTCCTGAGGGTTCGAGGCTAAATGTAGCTCTGTTCCAATTGTTATCAGTTCCACTTGTTACTGCATGAAGCTCTTCAAATGCTTCAAATATTTCAAAAGGAACATCGAAATATTTTGGCTGTTCAGGTGATAAGGTTGGAATGTATTCACTTTGAAATTCGATAGAACCCTCTGTAAGTTCTGCTCGAATTACTGAGATTGACCAATCATCATCTATAGAATTGACAATTGATTGAGCTATGGTTAAGTACAAATTTTCTACGCTATTTTCCATTGGGCATATTCCTTAAAAAACGCTTCACTTTTTTACCATCAATTTCATATATTATTTCAAATGCAGTGGGCCTTTTGCTTTCGCCTTTAAAAATCGAGTTTATCTCAACTTTAACTTCTTTAGGTGGGTTTCCACTAAGTGCTTCCGCCCATTTATTTTCCATCCGTTTCCGGCTTTGTTGCGTAATTCAGTACAAAAGTAAAGCGACTTCATTTTGCGCTTTTTTTAGCCAATACGACAAGTTTTAGGCATACCTAACCCTGTAAGCTTGTTTAACGCTTTTATCATGGCGTAAGTCTCACCAACCTGAGCGTTGTAGTCTCTCAGACTTAATTTTCCACCTAGCAACTGCTTCACCCTATACATCGCTGTTTCTGACAGAGAACGCTTGTGGTAACCATACCTCTGTTTCCAGTGTTTATTTGAACCATACAATTTCTGGCAGGCCACACCAAGATTTCGGGGGTGACCTCGCTCCCAGAATGCGGCTCCGTCTCGTGGAGGAATGAGTGCGACTGCTCGCTTTATACGGATAGCTTCGTAAAAGGCCTTGGTGTCATAAGCACCGTCACCTGATATTTCAACGATCTTTCTGCGTGTTTGCTTAAGTAGATTTGGCAGCACTTCAGCATCAGTCACGTTCGATAAACTCAATTCCGCAGCGATAATTTCGTGGGTATTCGTATCAACGGCAAGATCGAGCTTTCGCCAAACTCTGCGTTTACCGTCTGTGCCATGCTTTTTGACTTTCCATTCCCCTTCGCCGTAAACCTTGAGACCAGTAGCATCGATGGCCAAATGTCTTATCACACCAGACGTTTGAGGTTTGAATGATACTTCAACCTGTTTAGCTCGGCGACTGATACAGGTGTAATGTGGACACTGCAATGGAACACGAGCAAGCAGAAATACGGAGTCAATGAATCCTTGCAGAGTGCGTAACGGCATTGAAAAGATACGCTTCATCATCAACGCAGTTGTGATCGCCAGGTCGCTAAAGAAACGAGGTCTTCCACGCTTTTTTGTTTGCTTTGTTTCCACTCTCTTATCGCTTCTTCATCAATCCAGAAAGTGAGTGAACCACGGTTGATTAAGGCTTTGTTGTACTGTTTCCAGTTCGTTGTTTTGTAGCGAGGTTTCGGCATGAGACTAGGGGAATTAACTTACTTAACCGATCAGATCGTAACCTTCTGATTTAGTTCCCTCGAATTACGCAACAAAGCCCTTGTCTGTTTCTACAAGTCTTACCTGATCATCAATCAGTGTACCTATTGTTGGTCGATCAAGCTTGTCTGGAACTACACCTCAAGTCCCTCAGCCAAATTCGCAAATCGACTATAACAATCAGCTAACTCAATATTATTGGCTAAGTCACCCTCAATAAACAAACGATCAAGCCTTATACGCCCCAATACATAATATTGATTCATACTCTTAACTTGGTTAAATACACCTTCAAGCTCCTTCAAAGCTACAACCGCATTTTCACTAGAACTAGACTCTTGCTTAAGAATCTGTTCTAGCAATTGTCCCTCTGTTTTTAGCCGTTTAAGTTTATCTTCTGACATATCATTGACCCGTTATGTAACGATTTAAAGGCTGAGCTTCTGTAAATAAATCACGTCTTGTCACTAATGTTTGAATCTCTCCGCCGCTTCTCAAATACTCTCCACTGTTAACAGAGAATTTTGCAATCTGGCTTTGGAAAACATCAACATTACTTTTTGCCGTAATTGAATATAACTCAAAACTGCTTGGAACTTGTGGCAATCCAAGCATTTCTCCAATAGCTTGAGGGTTATTAGGCAAACGCTCCAGTACATCCCTGGTCACAAAGTATGGAGTTGACCCACTCGGTGGAGCCCCAGTTGGAACTAGCTTAAATAGTTGATCACCTTGCTGTAGTGATACCGTAGAAGGTAAGTCTACGCCAGACTCCAACATATCCCTAGACATAAGCAATGCCCTATCTGGGGACACACCCGCTTGTTGCAAAGATTCAAACATTTGCTGGCCAACTGCATAATCTCTTGGGTCACTGATTTCCATACCCAAGGCTCTGGAACTATTCCAGTTAACTTCTGCAGGAGATACTAAAGCCTTGTTTGGAACTACCCCTTTCCCCACAGACTTCATAGCAACTCTACCGCCCCATGCGGTCATCACTATTTCTGGGGCTAACTGCACGAGTGTTGCCGCCAAGGGGGAACCTGTATGTTCTAGTGTTGCACTCCCAAGCCCTTCCATTGTATCTGCATAGGCTTCAACATATCCAGATACGTTGTTAATAATTTGATGTGCGCCCCGAGACTGCGGAACATAGCTATATTTCTCTTGAATCGATTGAATGAGCGCAGAAGATTGCTCTAAATCACCAAATGCGAGTTGCGCTAACCCAGCTAAGCCAGCCGCCGCGTCAACGGCTGTGTTGTAAGCACCTGCCGCCAGCATTTCTGTCGCACCCAACGCATAATCAATGCCGACTTGCTGAACAGCATCTGGCGCTATGGCATGTAACTGATAAGTCGGGCTGGCTGTTTTCACCGCACTGGCGTAATTGCCTGAGCCCATCGCGTAAAACATTGGCTGTTGCGGCTGGGTATCGTTCACGCCGGCTTTTATTGCAGGAGCGTCCTCTTTGGGACATAAGCCATGCGGGTCTACCCACATCACCGGATTGGGGGCATATTGATAATGGTTTATGCCGCCTAAAAGCCCAATCGGGTCTGGCTGAATAAAGCGCCCGGTTCTTGGGTCGTAGTAACGGGCAAGGTTATAATGAAGCCCTGTTTCCACATCGTGATATTGCCCTTGAAAACGGAGCGGGTTGCCAACGCTCTCCACCTCAATGTGCGCACGTCCGTATATGTCGTAACGGGCTTGCCAAACAACCGAGCCTTGTTCATCCACCAGAGCCAAAGGTGTGCCAATTTGGTCACATTGGTAGAAGTAGCATTGCTCATCTTCCACCAGCATGATTGGCGTGTGACTATTGGGCAAATAAAAATACCAACGGTACTTTCCGTTGTGATACTCACCAATTAACTGGCTCCCCTGCCAGATAAACTCGGTAGTGCCACTTTCTGTCACTTTGCGACTACGACGCCCCAGCGCATCGTATTCAAAATGAGAAAGTACCCCATCACTGTCGACTTGTACGAGCTGATTGAGTGCGTTGAAGCATCGATACTGCGCGCTCCCCTCGCCCTCTGCACAAATCTGATTGCCATGAGCGTCATACTGGAAGCGCCAACCGTTGTGTTCCACCAATCTGTCACCCATTAGCAGACAATCCGCTTCACTTGGATTGCCAAAACTGTCGAATCGGTAGGTTTCTTCCTGATGCGCGGTTTTGGCGCGAGTGAGCTGACCTAGGCTGTCGTATTGATAATGTGATGCACCCTGTACACTGTCGATAATAATGGCGAGCTGGTGAGCGGTATCATAATGGTATTTCCTGCTTCGGTTGTTCCACTGTTGTTGAGACAGTCGGCCAATACCATCAAACCGTTTCTGTTCTTGCTCTTGTCCATAGTAAACCGAGCAGATTCGTCCCATGGAATCATAGTCAAAATGCACACAAGGCGGCTTCTCACCCATTGAAATAGCCGCTAATTGACCGTACACGGTATACGCATAGTTCACTTGACTGCCATCTGCTAGAAGCAACTGGCTAAGTTGCCCTGATGCGTTATGGTGATAACCAATCCTGTGCTGACCCTGAATTTGTTGAGATAGCTGACCACCAGACGAGTATTGGTACTGAATAGTGCACGCTTGGTTGGTTGCCAAACGCAGTTGCGACCCGTGACTAAACTGGTATCGGTTTTCCGACACACCATGTGTCGCGCCCGCCTTGACCAGACAAAGATTGCCTTCAGCATCATAGGAAAAGACAACTTGACGTTCGCAACTTTCTAAGCGGGAGAGTCTTCCGGCTAAATCATAGTGATACTGAGTAGTGACACCATCAAAATTCTGCGTTTCAGTGACATAGTCGTCTGGCGACAGCGTAAACAGAAAATCACATGCATCGCTGCGAGAAATTCCAACGAGGTTCCTTTCTCCATCATAACGAAAAGCAAGCTCTCCACCATCGGGGCGGATGATTGCATTCGGCTGTGCCAGCAAGCCCCACTCAATCGTACTCGTCCCTGCAGGGGTAATAAGGTGTGTTACTCGGCCGCATTCGTCATACCGGTAACGCACTTCATGCTGTAAGTCATCCTCTTCACTGTAGGTAAAGGTTTTGGTCAGATGGCCATAGGTATCATGCTCAAATGCGGTCACCATTCCGTTGGGAAATGCAATGCCATCGAGCCGATGTTCTTGGTTGTAACTGTAACGTAGCAATGTTTGATTGGCTTGATGAGCGATCATCTGATGGGCATCATTCCACCACCATTGATGGCTTTCACCATCCGATGCTTTACGTTCGATCAGACGTCCAAACTTGTCATAACGACAATCCGTCCGTTTACCGTTTGCATCGCTCAAAGCCGTCAGTAAACCTAATATATTGTACTGGCGTTGCTCTAATGCGCCGTTTGGATAACGAATGGCCGTTTGCTGACCTAGTGCGTTGTATTGATAACCTGTTGTGGCTCCACTGGAATGACGCTCTTTTGTTTTCTGACCATATGCATTGTATTGGTAGCACACCGTCTCACCGCTGGGTTGTATCGCGCGCACGAGTCGTCCGTTGTCATCGTATTCCCAGCGCCACTCACGCCCTTCTGGGCTGCGTTTTGAGCTTAGTTTGCCATGGGCATTGTGTTCAAATGACCATTGATGCCCCAAGGTATCGCGATAACTTGACGTTTCATCTTGGTAGTGAAATTGATAATCGTAAGTGCCGTCATCGCCATAATTACGAAGACATTTGGCTTCCGGCCCTTCTGCTGACCACTCAAAATAGTGACTAAATCCCGACTGACGCTGCCTTCTTTTGAGCAAATGACTCTCTGAGTAGAAGTAGCTTTCTGTTTGACCATGCTGATTGGTTGCCGCCGTTAAATTGTCTTGCGCGTCATATTGATAGCTCGCCAGCACCTTCCCGGAATCGGGGAGCCGGACTTCAACCAGATGGCCTCTTCGATCATATTGAAGCTCTGCGCAGTGCTGTTTGTTATAGCGAATGCCTACCAAACGCTGTTTTGAGGAATAATCCAGATCAATTAGATCAATGGCTGTCGTTCTGATTTGTTTAATTAACCAAGTTTCATTCTTCCGTTCAAACTTGTACTGGGTACCATTCGCTAACGTGACCAGCAAATAACCATTTTCGTGATGGAAGCAACTTGCTCCTACGTAAGTTTGGTAACTCACCGCACCTTGGTTCACGACAGGAAACGCAATGACATCGCCTATCTCATCGCAAAAATGCCAACCCGTTAGCTTTCCTTTTTCAGAGTGTACTTCGTGGATTTGATAGTCGAAACAATGTCGCCAACCATGCCCTAAGCCAGTGTCTAAAAGACAAAACGAGGAACGATAGGTGCGAGAAAAACTCAATCGATGGTGAAGTGTTAAGTCACAAAGTGTTAGGATTTCTTCACCCGTCACCATAGAAACCGGATCGCCGGCTTTTTCATGATGTTTACTGCTTTCGGCTTGCGCTTCGTCGCAAGTTTTATCATCACTGGTTTGGCTCTCTGTTTTCCCATCTGACGCGGGTTTTGACGCTTGGTCTTGAGGTGGTGGTGTTAAAATCGTTGGTTTGAATGATGCTGGCGTCACGCTTTCAAACTGAACGACATGCAGCCTTCTTGCTGCCAGTGCCGCACTCAGTGACGTGACGTAATCTTCAAAGACTTTTTCATCGCGAAAGGGACTTTGGGGTATATTATCTCCCAACCAACCGCTTACCTCGGCGATGTCTTCTAACGAAGCAAGCTTAAATTTTTCGACAAACTGTTGAGCAACCAACTCTGTCGGGAAGTGCAGTGTCTTCCCTTCAGCGATTGGCTGGTCTGAGAAATAGTGTAACGATCCATCGTAGGCAGAGATTTTGACTATCCGTTGTCCATTCATTTACTTATCTTCCGAACGACTGCTCCAACGATACAAAATACCCACAGCTAACCCCTGCTCTTCAGCATCAATCTGTAAGACATGAAAGGGTTTATGTGGGTCTTGCAACTGTTTTTGATAGGCATGAAGCGCCTTATATAACCCGGTTCCAGCACCGAGTTGCCCCACCAATGTGCTGGAGAACAAATAGCCTGTGTTTTCTGTTACCCAAGGCGAAAAACGGTGTAGCTGGGAATGCCAAATAGGCATATCAGCACCGTCTAGAGGTAACATGAGTTCTGTTAATTCTCTTTGACACATTTGAGACAACGACGCCATCACTCTGGGAATGCCACTTTCATAATGGCTGGAATAACGGTCAAACTGAACTTTCGATAGCTCTAGACCGTATGTAGAGCGTGCAATATGCACCAAGAGTAATGAGTCAGTTTTTATGTCTTCAAAAAGTTGATATTCACTGCCTACACAAAATAGAGACGAAGTATCCACAGACAGCACCCAGCACTCATGGCGCTCAAGACAATGCATGACACGCTCGAAGGCAACCAAAAAAGAGGCATTCCCATAGGGGTAACAAAATATAGAACGCTGACCGCTAGGCGTGTCACCCAGTACCTCGTTGAGTTTCTTCACCAGCTTCAGTACCTCATCTTGTGTCGCTAGTTCAGGCAGCAAGAAGAAAATCGTCGCTTGTTTCGGGATCCTAGAAATGTCTACTGAATAATGCGCAATCAGCTCCTCCAAACGAACCAATAGAGACGCTGATTGATGTGCGAATGTTTTATAGCTATTTCCAGAATAAAACAGATCATCGCACCATTGAGGTGGCTCAATCGTTCCTAAATTATCTTGAGTCGCCAGATTGTGAGAGCCAACATAAACAGCGTGTGGATTAAGTTCGAGCGCCATCTAATCTCCAATCAACACGGTAGGTACGCCAACCAATATTTTGCCACCGTGAGAAGTGCTATCACCCATCCGAGCGGCTGGCTTGCCGTTAATTTTTACTGACGATGAACCGCTTGAAATACTGTCGGGAGGGCCAACACATATCAGCTTGTCTCCTTCTCTCGCGGCAGGTATACCTCCTATTTTCACATTCGGCGAGCCCGTGACGACAGGGCCTCCAACATGGGGAATCTTCCCTGTCTTTTTCGGACAAACGTGAAAACAACCAATGACAGATGCAGGTTTACCCATGTGTTCTTCCTAGTTCAGTGAAATCTGGCCAGCTTTTAAGGCAATCGAGGCACCATTAATGGCTATTTTGTTGCCTTTAATATTGATCTCCCCCGAACTCGACATCTGAATCGAAGCGCCGCCCACTTTAATTTCAATGCTTTTGCCTGCGGTCAGAGAAAGGACTTCGCCAATATCGAGTGAATAGTTTTTCCCAATCTTCCCAGAGGCGTTTTGTCCAACCTCCTCCGTTAGGTTGTTGGTAATTTTCTGGGTCTTATTATTTTCAACTAGGACATCAGCGGAATCTTCGACGACCATTTGGAAGTTCTTTTCCGCATGAAGATAGACATGTTCCTCACCCGGTTTGTCTTCAAAGCGTAATTCGTTGAAGTTACTCGCCCCTTTTTCCACAGACTGGCTACGGTAACCACTTTGGGTTTTCTTCTCTGGCAACGAAAAAGGTGGCGCTTGCGTCCCATTGTAAAGAGACCCTGTCACCACTGGCTGATCCGGATCCCCATTGATAAATTCAACGATGACCTCTTGCCCTACTCGTGGCAGAAATGAGCTTCCCCAGCCATTCCCTGCAATTTGTTGTGCGACACGTATCCAGCACGAACTCGTCGTATCAAACTTACCTTCACGATCCCAGTGAAATTGAACTTTTATCCGCCCATATTTATCGACGTAGATTTCACCTTGCTTATTACCTGTCACAACCGCAGTTTGGATTCCACGAATAACTGGCCTCACAAAGTTCACCGCCGGACGATGCACTTTCCCTGACTCAATGCAGGTAAAATAACTCCTAACACCTTGATTTGAAGGGCCACCATGACCTACTTGGTTGAAAACAGCAGCGTTGATAACAATCGATGAGAGCACGAACTCTTTGCCGATTCGGCTAGGGTCTTCATGCTTACCAAATTTGAAACTTCTGCCGACCGCAAAGGAGCGGCAACTCGACTCTCCAGAACAAACGTATGCGTTTTGCTGTAATGATTCGATCGTGTGGGTATTTCTCGTTTTGTACTGATCACCCGACTCCGCTTCACCCAGATATTCATAATGCTCGCTGCTCGGAACGGTAAATAAGGATTCGCTCCCTTTTGCCGTATTGTTAGGATGTGAAGCTGGCTTTTTCATATCATAGCCACTTTTGTGACTGCGCGTGATCACCATCGATTGAGCTTCATGCCACGAAGAGATATGACCCAACTCTGCGGTACCTGAATTGAAATCAATTAAAAATTCAGCACCTGGCTTGTAATAGCTGGCATCATCAAATATCTCGATCACATGTGAAGATTTAGTATGGCTGAAACAGAACGACAGCCCTTCCTCAGATAAGAGTCTTTTAACAAACTGTAGATCCGATTCTTCGTACTGAACTTTGTAGTTATACTTGGCATAGCTTTTGGTCAGAGAAAAAGAAAAGTCGACGCCATGCTCACCAAGAATTAATGAAATGATTTCTTTTATATCTTTATTTTGAAAGATTCGGCTGTTGATTTTGTAGTCCGCAAAATTCAATTTTGGCACAACAACAAGCTCAATGTTTTTGTAATTTTCACCATCTTCAAATTTGGTCACTCGGCTTCCTGCTAGTGTTGCCTTTGCAACAAACCCATGGAAGTATCTCGGTTCCAACATGACTTGGCTATTATTATCCATTTTGATAATAACTGGCTGACCCACGATTTGATTCAGTTCGCCTTTTTGACCATTAAAATAAGCATAAACTCGCAATGAAAATAGCTCTGACATTTCTTCTCTATATTCAAAAGAATTGAGAATAATCGCATCTTTCCCATAAGGCGTGGAAATATTTATAAATTTATTATCTTGAGTCGCTTTTTTCATTACAAACTTCTTTATAAACAAATAAGGAGGGCACTTTCGAACCCTCCAAATGATTTACATTTGTTGACCTTTAACACCGCTGTAACCGTATACCAACGGAGCAGATGTGTTGTTTTTGTCATCAGTAGGCGTCACCGTCATCATCATCTCTGTGTAAGAAATGGTGATTGTTTCAATTGGACGGTCGTCTTGAATTGACACTGCATAGTTAGAAATCATGGCATCCGTTAGTTGAATTTTCATGATTTCTTCGATTTTTTCACCCTGCTTAGTGATATGGAATACAGCGGGTTTACCCTTACCAATCGTGGCTTCTTTGAACAGATCTGGGGATGCTTTGTCTTGAAGTTTGGTAATGGTCATATCGTAAAGACGAGTAGAGCTTGCTTCACGATCCATTGCGGTGCCAGTATAAGAAGAAATTTCACGACCTACACTCCAATCAACTGAAAGAAGAGTAATCATATCCTTGTACTGTTCTGCGGTAGCTTCACCTTTAATATCAGCATATTTCAGGTAGGTATTTGACTGCATGCTAGTCTCCTATAGCATTTGATTAATAAAACTCAAAAAAGAGTCAGATTTTCTTACTAGAATAAGAACTTTAGAATTAATAATAAATGTATTAAATAGGTAAAATTAAATACACACTTTTATAACTGAGATGCTCGCTATTTTGTAGTGAATAACGAACATCTGTTAAACATGTTAGATGCAATTCTCAATTAACTAAAAATCATAAAAAAGTATTAGACGATTGAGATAGACAAGTCATCAACTTCACCTTCTATCTCAATTTTATTTATTCTTATATCATTAAGAATGGCATTTAATACGGATTCAGATATTTTAGGCAGCACCTTATTTTCAATCACATTTTGAAGAGCACGCGCGCCACTGCCCGTTTCATTGCAGCTGTCAACAATACTATTAATTAAGCGATCGTTGATCACCGCTTCTGCTTTATAGTTTGTTTTTATCCTCTTCTGAATTTTGGAGAGTTTCAGCGCGGTGATTTTCTCCAATACATCACGGTGCAAAGGGATATAAGGAATGACATTCACTCGACCTAAAAAAGCGGGCTTGAAATCCTGTAATAAATCATCTCGTAGCGCTTCTTTGAGTGCCTCCGGATCCGGAGCAAGCTCTGGATCTTGGAATAACTCCATTGTTGTTTCCGTCCCAGAGTTGGAAGTCATGATAATGATGGTGTTTTTGAAATCGATGTCTCGCCCTTCACCGTCTTTAATCATGCCCTTATCAAACACTTGATAGAAAATATCCTGTACACCCGGATGGGCTTTCTCCATTTCATCAAGCAATATGACGCTGTAAGGTTTTCTTCTTACGGCTTCCGTTAGCACACCACCTTCGCCATACCCAACGTAGCCCGGAGGAGAGCCCAGCAGTAACGAGACTTTATGCTCTTCTTTAAATTCAGACATGTTAATGACGGTGATGTTTTCTTCACTACCATACACTTGCTCAGCAATGGCCAACGCAGATTCCGTTTTACCGACACCACTTGGGCCTACCAAGAAAAAGATACCGTTAGGTTTTGATTCTTCATTGAGCTGTGCTCTCGCGGTTTTGATCACTTCCGCCATTTTACTCAACGCGTGATCTTGGCCGACCACTCGCTCTTGCAGATGTTGCTGTAAGTCTAGAATCGCTTTTATTTCATCGCTTTTTAGTTTGCCTAATGGTATGCCTGTCCAGCCTGCAATAATTTCAGCGATTAGGGCTTCGTTAACATGCGAAAACACCAAAGGCATCGGGTTAGACGATAACTGCTGTTCAATGGATTGCAGCTGATTGGCTTTCTCTGCAGATGGTTCTGCCAAAATGGAATCACGGAGCGCTTTGGCCTGCTTGACTGCGCCTTCTTCATCTCGCCACGTTGTCTCTAGTTGGTGAATTTCATTTTGAAGGAGCGACAACTTGCTCTCAAGTTCGTCAAGAGCTGTTTGATGAGAATGACCAAATGCAAGTTCATTGGTGAGCTGAAGCTGTTGAGCTTCTATCATTTGGCGTTTTTTGTATTTCTGATCAAGCAGCCCTGGTATCGAGTTTTGACTCAAAGCAACACGAGAGCACGCGGTATCTAAAACCGATACCGCCTTGTCTGGCAACTGACGGCCGCTAATGTAGCGAGAAGAAAGAAAGACGGCAGCCTTGAGTGCCTCGGTAGTAATGTGGACGCCATGATGTTTTTCCATGACAGGAACGAGGCCACGCAGCATCTCTATCGCCAATTCAGGTGAAGGTTCCTCTATTTTAACCACTTGAAAACGACGGGTCAGAGCTGCGTCTTTCTCTACATATTTTTTGTATTCAGCCCATGTGGTTGCGGCGATCGTGCGTAGCTCCCCTCTGGCTAAGGCGGGCTTAAGTATGTTCGCAGCATCACCTTGACCAGCCTGCGCCCCTCCCCCAATCAATCCATGCGCTTCATCGATAAACAGTACGATAGGTACCGCAGACTCTTTGACTTCTTTGACCACGTTCTTCAATCGATTTTCAAACTCGCCCTTCATACCAGCACCGGCCTGGAGTAGCGCCAAATCAAGTGATTTAATTCTCACTGCTTTAAGCGCGGGAGGCACATCCCCTTGAGCGATTTTTAGCGCAAGTCCTTCGACAACGGCGGTTTTACCTACCCCCGCCTCACCCGTCAGGATAGGGTTATTTTGACGGCGTCGCAGAAGAATATCCGTCATCAGCCGAATTTCATCATCGCGACCAATCACCGGATCAATTTGCCCCAGCTCTGCTTGCTCTGTCAGATCTATCGTAAATTGATCCAACGCTTGTGTAGAAGCTCTGTGGTTGGGAATTTGATTAGCCAGTTCAACATGAGTCTGTGCGTATTCGATTAACGCGCTAGGTTGAATTTTGCTTAACTCTTTGCTTACTGTCGAAGATAGGGCAAACAGCGTGTCGTCAGAGAGGAAGGCATGAAGCAAATGAACAGCAGCAATTTTTTCTGCTTCAAACGCAATCGTCGCTGTCATCCACGCATTCTGTAGTATGGTGACCGTATGGGATGACAACCCCGGTACAGTTTGGCAGCCCGTTTTGTACTTCTCTAATTGCAAAGTGAAATCTGTCTGCAGTTGGTTCAGATCAACCTTAAACGAACGATACAGTTCGATTTCATCAGGCCCAGCACTTTGCACTAGCGTAAGCAGCCAATGTGTCATTTCAATACTGTGGTGGGTTCTTGAGCTTGCCAAAGCAGCGGCTTGCTCTAATGCTCTTTTCGCTTCAGGGGTTAACTTGTCAACTAACGCGGATAGTGAAAGAGATGCCATTCTTAAATCCTTTTTAAATTGTTATCGTTATTTGTTTATTTGCGTTCGATAGGCTCGGCATTAAGATACTGCCTTTGCCTAATCGACCTCTTCCTTTTGCTAAGTTAGCGCTAGGAAGTTGTGCTCTACGAGCGGTTAAAGTCCAACGAATACGCTTACTCGTCCCCAACATGCGGCACATCAAATGCTTGGTCTCACCCAATCGTTCGGTGTGGAGTAACGCCGCCAATGAATCAGGGTCCTTTGCAATCAACTCGACATCAAATCCAGAACTCATGTTCCAGCTTTGCTTACCAAGCATGGCCCCCAATCCCAGTTGTGCGTGCTGCCCTTCCGGCCTATCACGGCTGCAAAGGCGAGTTTGCTCTGCTTCACTAATGTCAAACCAGCGACCTTTGAACTCATGCAAACGCACATCACATCCGGTATAAAACTCAATGACGCTTTTGATGTATGCACGGCTTCGGCGCTTTGACGTAAACATACCGCCAAAGAAAATCGCTTCATCGTCCTGGTTGCCAGTCAGAGAGGAGAGGACGGTCTGAATGGGCGACGCCGCTGATTTCTTATCTTGCGTTCGCAGTTGTGCGGGCAATTGGTATGACTGCCAACACCGGTAGTAGAGAGAGAGCAGTCTGTGGTTAAAAATGTCGAAGAAATCCTTCATTGCCGTGTCATTTTCACGCGCCCTTTGCATAACCAGCTCGCTGTAATGACTCGGCAGTACCCCCTGCTCACCGGTTAAACCGATGATGTTGGTTTGTAAGGTTAATTTATTGCTCTGGCAATTTGACACGACATTTATCAGCTCTCGCGCCTCATAACCTAAACGTTGCGAGACTGTGAGCTGGATTTTTTCATTCTTTGGTAACGCATCAGAACCCAGATGACTATCTGCCTGCAGTAGATGAGTCTCGATCAAATGTATCGCGGTAAAGAGAGGTAGCGATTCAATCTCAGCGAGAAAATCTTCACTTTTCATAACAGCTCTCTCTCTCCCGCCATCGATGGCCATGTATGGAATAACGCCCCAGTGGAGGAGAGCTTAATCAGTAGCCGTGTGAACGTGTTGACTTCAGCGAATTGTGAGAAGTAACTCGATAGCACGTTTCCTAACAAAAAGATCTGTTCTCGAGACAAAATCTGATCGGAAATCGTTAAGGTGATTTCGCTGCCGTGGCAAAAGCCGACCCGACCATTTTGTACCACACGACCAGTCGTCATCTTTGTCGACATACCTTTAATTGAATCGATCAATGCTTTGGTTTCTGGCGAACCTCTAAAAGCCAGCAAGTTTAAGATTTGCTTAAGCGTTTCCGCTCCTTGTTGATTGCAGAAATGATCCAATGTAATCAGTTTTGCAAACTGCCATCGAGTCGTCTCATCCATTTCGGCGCGAATGGTTTCGGTTGGCGTGGTTAAGCAACGAACGCAACTAAAATTGTCCTGACTCTCGGGCAATGTGACCAAAGGAAGCCCTCCACCAAACGGAATTTTGGCGGGGAGATTACGATTGCAACACCACGTGTCGATCGACATCAACCAACTTTCTTTCGCATCGGGGGCAAACAATTGGTGCTTACGATCAACCAGTGATACGAACACTTCCCGCCCGGGTTCATCAAAACCACCAGCCCAGTTTCTATCTTCTCTACGCATTAACCAGAACAGATCATATTGCGTTTGATAGTGGGTATGCGTCCCCGCATAGTAAGGGGGCAAGTTTTCGAAGACCTTATTCCAGTTTCTTAAAGTAACGTCATCAATACTGACCACTTCACTCGACTCTGGATCGCAGTGCTCTGGATGCAGTTGATATTCATATTCAGAGGCTTGCACCCTCATTGGCTTCATTTTCGCTTGATAAAGATTGACAACCGGAACCGCTCCTAAGGCGATATTTTCGACAGAGACTTGTTTCTCCAACCAGTCGTTGCCCTCTGCAAAATAGAGCCAGATTTCCACTTTCCCTTGTTCGCTAGCGAGGACTGAGAGATCTAAGTCTGTCAGCTCAAAGAAGAGAAATTTTTCGGGGAAGTGCAAGTACTCGATCAATAGACGCGTACCAGAAAAG
This sequence comes from Vibrio sp. CCUG 15886, assembly GCF_028570825.1. NCBI lineage: Bacteria > Pseudomonadati > Pseudomonadota > Gammaproteobacteria > Vibrionales > Vibrionaceae > Vibrio > Vibrio sp. CCUG 15886. The sequence goes on from NZ_JAQQBT010000001.1 coordinate 592,894, forward strand.
CTACGCTTACTGTATGGAACCGCCTGTATTTGGTCGTCGAAGCCCAATGAACGTATGTGACGTGGCGTGAGCTCTTTTTTGCATCGACCTCCTTGTACCAAGCTTAGGCCAATGCAGGATTGAAAAATTTGTTGATAAAGCTGCAGAGCCGCTTGTCGTTGACCACTCAGATAGAATCGCAGGCATGAATCATCCAGAGTGGATAGGCTCAACTCAGCATTGTTCGATTGAATTTCGAGTTTGAGCACTGACTTGGCAGCGAGCTCCATACGACATTCTGTGCCGCTAAAAGGGGCATTTTCAAACTGGGCGTCAGTGACATCAAAAGGATGAACTTGTGTGGCACAGCATGTTTTGAAGTCACACTCTTGGTATCCCGGTGCCGTGATCGTGACGCGTTCCCCTTTGGCCACCGTAAACGCCGACGACGAAGAGGTCGTTCCTTTCAACTGAACAATCGACATTGACGGAATGGGGGCGTGAAAATCGGGAAATAGCTGCCCAATTAACGCTTCGGTTAGCTGTGGAAACGCGTTATCCAAGCTTTGTCGTATACGAGCAGAGAGAAAAGCACACCCTTCGAGAAGCCTTGAGACATGAGGGTCTTCAACGACTTCATCATTCATTCGCAATCGAGCGGCAATCTTAGGGTATTGTTCCCCAAATTCATGGCCTTTATGACGCAAATACGCGAGTTCTCGATTGTAGTATTTCAGAAAATCTTCACTCATTTCGCTCTACTCAGTTTTATCCCTAGACTGACGGGCTCAACTTCCGAATCCATAACCAACTCCTGCTCGTTATTATCAATCATGCAGGTCGCCTTGATTCTGAGTTTTAAAATTCGATCTAACGGATTTTTGTCTTCTGCAATGGCGACCGACACATAGTTGAGCCTAGGTTCATACTGTTGAATGGTTTCTTTCACTCGTTGGCACAGAACCTGTTGCCCATCCGCGCTGCTAAATGGCATTGATGAGAAATCTGGCAAACCATATCGCAAGATAGACGTCTGTATTTCACGTAGCTCATCTGACAACGTCATCCAGTTGATACGGCTGTTCAGTAATGATTCAAGATCTCGTCTGAGTGAATCCATCAACGCATGTCGCGTTAATGGAAAGTCTCTATCAATGCTGCTCAGAGGATCACTGTCCGTCAATTTATCCATGAGGGATGGGACTAGACCTGTTTCACTCATTCAATCGTGGTTTCCACAGCCAAGGCGACTCGTTCTAATTGGCTCAAAGCCAGCGCATTGTCACCAACTAACCACATCTTTTGCCCTTGACCGATGCAGTGATCCGTACCTAGAACATTTTTCCAGTCCGTTTCTCTGCCCAGTTTTTGGTTGCCACTTTCGGAATCTACGTACGTCATTGGGAAATGAGCTTCACCTTCGCCAAGTCCTTGAATATCGAACTCGCATGGTCGCCATAGTGTTTCCAACATGTTGGTGGCGGGTTTAAGTTCCAAGTAATGGATATGGTCCATCGGAACTAAGAAATAGTTACCTGCGGAAGAAAAGAGCTCAATGAAGCCCCCCAATCGATCATCGAGATCTCTCACATCATCATAGCGCACACCATTAATTTCAAATTGGAGTGCTTGACGGGATTGCTCTGCACGCTCACACACCGAGAGCAGTTCCTCATTGTGGTTCTCTTTTTGCGCCAAAATGAACTGAACAATCGTTTCACCCAGTTTTTCGGTACCCTCTATGAATTGCGCTGATGCGGCGCCTGCAAAAAAGTCCTTTCTTGCTTGAGCAGCTTTAACCAGATGACGAATTTGGCTTGCGCCGGGCAAATACTCAGGAAACAACTTAATGGACTGCATTAACTGTTCATCCGCGCGCTCAAACTCGCCCATGATGCATAGCAGTTCAATAAACTTGCTGCGAATAGTGGCGTTTTTGGGCGCCAATTTAATTTCTTTAATCAGCGCTTCTTTGGCGAGTTCGAGCTCGCTTCGACTGAGGTGGTCTTGCCAATCTGACATGTTTATTTCCTTATACAATATGCTCAGGAGACAACTCCGTAATCAACTTGATCGATGAAACCATTTGATCCAGTTGAAAATGGGGCCGTAGGTGGATCACCGAATAATATTTTCCTGGGCTACCTAGCTTTTCAGTGACTTTTATTTTGGCTTCGTTAAGCGGATATTTTGCTCTCAGTTCATCCGAAGCCTCATCAGACGCAGTGGTATATTTATGAAGCCACGCCTGAAAATCTCGTTCTATCGATTGGGCATCTTGATAGCTGCCAATCCGATCTCTTCCCATCACTTTTAAATAGTGAGCAATTCTTGAAACACATAAGGTGTATTGCAACATCGAAGACAAACGTGCATTTACACTGGCTCCCTTGGAAGCAAACTGCTGAGGTTTGTGCAAAGAGATGTTCGACGTAAAGCTAACAAAAGGCGTTTCAGCGACGGGAGACAGAGGGATAAATCCACAATCTGCCAACTCTTGCTCTCTTTTTTCCGTTATTTTTAAGTTGAGAGGTGCGCGATATCGCCCTCCCTTTCCTGGTAAATCAACCTGACATAAAGAAGGAGGCTGGATAATGCCTTGAGAGTAGTCCCCTGTTTTATGTCCACGTATGTGTGTAAACCAACCGTGCTCTTGAAATGCTCTAACAATGACCGCGGCAAAAGAATAGGCGGCATTTCCCCACAACAAATCTTGGTGCGAATCTCGAACTCGTTCGTTATAAACAAAAGAATCCGATCTCGAGCCGTCACTTTGATATGGCTGACGATATAAAAGGTTGGGTAGCGTTAAACCAATAAACCGAACATCTTCTTCGGCTCGTAGTCGTTTCCAACTCACGTATTCGTTTTGCTCAAATTGGGCATAGACGTTCGTCATCGATGCGATGTTTTCAAAGTAATCTGAACCAAAAACACTCGGTTCGACCGACATGATGAAAGGGCTAAACGCCGCCGCTGCTGACTGCGCAATTTTCCTTAATATGTTGATTTCTCTTTCAACCACCATGGCATTTTGACCGCCGCAGAGATAATAGTCGCCAATCAATAAACCAAACGGCTCTCCACCTGGCATCGAGTATTCGTTTTGATAGACCAACTTAAACAGCGCGGATTGATCGAACTCTATCGCTCGCTCACTGTCTTTCTTCAGCTCTTCCCATGTACAAGATAGGACTTTGACCTTTACGAGATCTCCGGCATTGTGATCTTTCTGCTGCACAAGGTAATTTAAGCCTCGCCAGGTCGCTTCAAGCTTTTGCATTTGTCGGTGATGCAGAATCTCATCCAGTTGAGCGCTCACTTCCCTGTCAATCGATTCAATGGCACTGATGATGCTGTGAACAAACTCTTGTTTCGTTTTCGCTCCAGAAATCTCAACCCAATAGCCCACCATCTGCGTCATCGTCTTTGCATCAAGAAAATGCGCCATCCAAATACCATTCTCCAAAGCAGACTCTGGTGTCGGTAAATCGTGGGAAAGCTGCTCAATTTCGATGAAATTCATATCAATATGAGGGACTGGCTTGTTATGCCAGCCCCTAGCCTCTCTTATCCGCCAGACTGAGGGATTTTCGCTACCAAACGGAGAGACGTTGTAAGCTCTTCCATTTGCAGCCAAGGCTTAAGCCACGCGACCGCGTTGTAAGCACCCGGTGCGCCAGGAACTTCTCTGACCTGCACTCGCGCATCCGCCAACGGGTATTTCGCACGGATCTCTTGACCACCGCCTTCCGACGCGTTGACGTAGCCAAGGATCCATCGATTTAGCCATGACTCAACGTCTTCTGCTTCCATGAAGCTACCAATCTTATCTCGCGCCATGACCTTGAGATAATGCGCAAAACGAGAGGTCGCCATCATGTAAGGCAAGCGCGCAGAAATTGCAGCATTCGCAGTGGCATCTGGCGAATCGTATTTGGCTGGTTTTTGGCAGGTTTGCGCACCAAAGAATACGGCGTAGTTGGTATTCTTATAGTGACATAAAGGCAGGAAGCCCAGTTTACCTAACTCGGATTCGCGACGGTCAGTGATGCCAATTTCGGTCGGGCATTTCATATCCGGATCGCCATCGTCACTCATAAAGAAGTGCGTTGGCAGATTGTCGACACGGCCACCACCCTCAGCACCACGAATTGCCGTGCAGAACCCATACTTGGCAAATGCGTCAGTGAGCTTCGCTCCCAGTACATACGACGAGTTCATCCAACAGTAGTCGTTGTGCTGCGCATTCACCGCAATTCCGGTGGTTTCGTCTACGGAAAACTCTTCAAAACCAAACTCTTCGACTGGCGATGTCGCTTGTCCATAAGGAAGTCGAGCAAGGACTTTCGGCATCGTCAAGCTGACAAAGCGTGAGTCTTGGCTTTCACGGAATGCGCGCCACTGAGTGTATTCGAGCGACTCAAATACTTTCTCTAAATCTCTAGGCTTCGACAATTCCGTCCATTCGTCAAAACCAAACAACGCAGGTGAGGCGGCAGAAAGGAATGGAGAAAAACCGGCGGCCGCAACATTCGACATAAGACGCAGCGTTTCAATATCTTCTGGATGATTCGTAAATTCATAGTCACCAATGATCGCACCATATGGCTCACCACCAGCACTACCAAATTCTGATTCGTAGACTTTCTTGAAGACCTGGCTTTGATCGAACTCCACTGCTTTACTCAAATCTTTGTGCAGCTCTTTCTTGGTCATACTCACCATACGAATCTTTAACGTGGAGCTCGTTTCCGAATTCATCACCAGATAATTCAACCCACGCCACGTTCCTTCCAACTTTTGCAACTCAGGGTGATGCATCACCGCAGACAGCTGTTCAGAAATCTTTTTGTCCAAAGCGGTAATGGCTTCACGAAACGTCACGGTTAGGTTTTTGTTCCACGTTACCGTACCTTTTAAAGCTTCTTCTGTTAATGTTTTGATTAACTCTTCTGCTCTCGACGCTTCCGTTTGTTTGGTCGCGCCAATCGCTTGTTCGAGGAAGGAAAAACTCTGGCCTTCAACGGTAGGGTCTAATTGGGTTTCAAGCTGTGTTGTCATTGTGCAGTCCCTTACTCCGCTTTCTCTTCTTGGCCTAACTTGAGTTCATCAGCCAATTTAGATAGGTTGTCGGTGTTGTTCAAAACCGCTTCAAGCACGTTTTCTAGCTCTTCTGAACGGTCAACTTTCGTCATTAGGTCGCGCAATTTATTGCGTGTGTCCATCAATTGACGAAGCGGATCAACTTGTCTAACAATCGAGGCGGGTTCGAAATCCTTCATCGATTGGAACTGCAGATTGACCGCAAATTCCGTTCCGTCATCCACCATCGTGTTTTTCACTTTAAACTCCACTGATGGACTCATTTTCTTGAGTACATCATCAAAGTTGTCTCGATCAATTTGAATAAAACGACGGTCTTTTAGTGGTTTGAGGGCTTCAGTATTTTGGCCAGCAAAATCTCCCATCACACCCACTACAAACGGAAGTTCTTTCTTCAGTGATGTGCCTTCTGTTTCAACATCATAGGTAATATGAACACGTGGCTTCCGTACTCGCGATAATTTCGAGTGGATACTAGTCATATCGTTCTCCCTTTAATTACTCATTTTTGTCTGCTATGCCAACCAAACGGAAATAGCCTTTCTTGGCGTCTCCATCGGAAATAAGCTCTGCCAGGAGTTCTGGCAAAGACATTCCACACCATCGAATCACTTGTTCAATCGTGTATGAAACGGGTGAATGTGGTTCTGTTTCACGAAAAAAATCAGCCACTCGTTGCAACTGCACTATGGCCTGTTCACGAGAGTGCATATTAGCGGCCAATAACTGAAAATTAGCTTCGCCCTGCCCTCGTCCATCGCTCTCGCCTTCGTGACTAGAAGCAGAGTGCGATGGTTCATCTGAATTCGTTTCTTTTGAAACCTTGATCATTTTGTCACTCGCCAAATGCATAATTGCCGAGTGTATTGCATCTAATTTTCGAGAAATGTAGGAACTTGGGGTGACTTCTTCACACGCACTATCCAAAGCCTGTGAAAATCGTTCAAAAGAACTTATCGCTCTATTTAGATCCTCTATCAGTCTTTGGTAGAACTGACTGCTCGACGATTTGACGGCTAGGGTAATGTCAGATAACTCAGGGACACCCTGATCGCGTTTGGCTCGTTTCTTATCCTCATCACAGCGCTCCAAGTCCAAAGCTTGTTGATACTCCCAATACGCATAAGGTTGTTCTGACAGCCCTTCGGTCATGGGTATGCACGATAACGGAAAAATGAGCGTCCCCTCATTATCAATGCCATTCAGGCCGATGATGGGCGAAATTCTTGTTTCTAGGCCATCTTCATCCGGCATTGGATACAGATCTGCCCAATAATTTTCTAAGTAGTAGGTGGCCAGCTCATAGCCAACCGCCATTCCTTTAAAACCATCAAGGCGAGTTAACGCTTCGATAAGCCATGCCACGTACTCGAGATCTTTGGTTTGTGACGTCAGTGCCTGCGGAACTTCATCAAGAAACACTTGCCAGAGGTTGGCATAGTTAAGAATAGGCTCTTCTTCAATAATGGCATTTCGCTCAATATTTCTCGCCTGCATTCTCTGGTCTTTCAGTCGGTAATAGAGTGACTGAGGCGTAATATCACTTCTTGGATCCACACCTGCTGGCTGCTCGTCAGAAATTGGCAGTAAGGCAGGCTCAAACCAAGTGAAGTCCTCATAGTGATGACTCATTACACCCTCCTTCTTGCATAAACTGGCACCGTTGCATCAGAGGAATGAGACACGCCCTCTTGAACCAATTGCTTTTCTTTGGCCACTTTGATCAATGCGCATGTAACATTGTCATTTGCCCCCCGCACTAACGCTGCGTGAAGAAGTGCAAGACCTGACTGATTAACCGAGTCTGCACACATAATCTGATGTATTTCGCTATTACTAAGCTCTTTAGTCAAACCGTCACTGCAAAGGAGAAACTGATCGCCATGAAGCAACTGCCCCGACTGTTGGTCAATTCTCACCGTCTCTTCGACGCCAACCGCCCTCGTTATCACATTGGCTAAAGGATGCTTTTCTGCATCTTCTTCCGCTAGCAGTCCTTGCTCAACTAACTCCATCACTTGGCTGTGATCTCGCGTCTTTTGTACCAAGAGATTGTCTCTGAGTAGGTAAATGCGACTATCACCAACCCACAGACAATGGAAATAACCGTCCTGTAGGAACAACAGCACAACTGTGGAACCCATGGTTTTGCCATCGAGGTGAACTTGGGCGTACTGGAAAATTTCCCTATTGGCCACTTCGATCATCTGACGCAATTCATCGATGCCGAAATCGGGTGTGTCGAGAACAAATCTTTCAATGCGATCGACAAGCATTTGGCTCGCAACATCGCCAGCTGAATGCCCACCCATCCCATCTGCAACAACCCATACACGCCTTGCGGTCATATCCAACAACGCATCCTCGTTGTAAGGGCGGACTTTACCTGCGTGTGTCTTGGAAAATGTAAAGAAACTCCAACTCATTCGATCACCGTTACCAATTCCATTTCTGCCACTGTCCATCCAACATTGCGGCAAATTTGCCAATTTGAGGTAAACCATCCATGACGAGCATCATCGGCTCGATGGCATCATTACCATCCGTCCACCAGTAGCACGGTTTAGGGAACTGCTGTCGAACAACATGAGAGAGCAAACTCATCACATTGGTTTCTGTATGTTCCTTAATAAAGAGGTTTTCTCCGCTCAGTTTCTTTTGGGAAACCGGTAACGTTTCTGTCGAAATAGCGTTAATTAACTCTGTACCGGACTGTAGTTTCTGACTCCAAACGTCGAATGTAAAATGGTCGTCCAGCACGGTTAACGCCAGCTCTTGCGATTCGTTGGCCCAATCTCGACAGCTCCAATAGCTCACGGCATCACCAAGAACGGGCCTGGCTAATGTAAAAAAGAAGTACCGTCCAGCAGCATCTACGCTAGGAATCATCGTTCCGATGATCGTGGCGTCATTGGTTACACCACTGTCCAATGCGAAATGCCAAATTGGCGCGTTTAGAAAATGGCTTTGCCATGTTTCCTGTAGCTGTTCTTTGCTAACGGCGATAATCGCCTGCTGCCAGTCGTGGAAAAGATCCGCAAAAGGTTTCGGCAAGTCTTGCTTTATAAAATCCCCTTTCGCAGGAATTTTGCCTATAAAGCCCCAGCTTGGTGTTATAGCGTTTGCGGACATCGGAAACTCTCCATATCACTCGACCAAAATGGGTTCATCGTACTCTTAGGAATCAATTCCAGTTGAACTTTGTTGCCTTTCAAATCAATCATGACGATGTTGTCTTTGCGAGATTGCGGCCTTGCTTTCAGAGATTGATCAAGCAACTTAAAAATGCCCCATTCACCTTCATAGGTATAAGCAATTTCACGAATCGAATCGGGTGGTGTGAAAACCACTCTTGTTGCTGAACGCTTAGCTGGCCAAGAGAGATTTTTTACTCTTGCTGGCCCATGTCGGTATGCAAGATTCTGCCCCCCAACTTCCAGTACAAAGCTGGTTATATGTTGGTCTAGGTATATCGGTTTCATTGCAAAATCGACTTTTAATGTATTGTCGAGTTCAAAAAATGACTGTCGGATGCGATCTGCGCGTTGAAATACAGCGAGTGTTTCTTGACTGACACCGATTTCCTTCTCGAAGCGCCACACACTTCTCGACGTATCGACAAACGGTTCCAAGTATTCGACAAAGAACGCATCAAGTGTTCCGCCATAGCCAAAGAATCGACTGAAGTCCTTTAACGTCACTTCTGTTTTCGCTCTTGGCTCAAAGGGATACCTACCTTTGATGCTGCGCTCATAAGGTTTAAGAACCTTGTTAACCCATAGCGTATTAAGGTGAGATCGCGATCCTTTTTCCGCTAACTTGACCGATTCCTCGGAAAGTTCACCTAGCCAGTTGTTAAACGGAGCGGGTAAAAGCTGTTTAGCATGTTCAATTGACGCGGCAACTTCTCCTGTCACAGTGCCATTTAAGATGCTCTTGTAGGCGACTTTCTGATTGTTTCCTGAGCTAGAGAGATCGGCCAAATAACTTTTTAAACCGCTCAGTGCAAGATGAATATCGTCAAAGTCCTGGTCTGTCATCCTAACAAGATCGTCAAACTCGGCTTCCACTTCTTTTCCAGGAAGCGCAATATCAAACGTATTGCCCTCTTCCGGACGATATAAATCAAGTTTGTCTGCCGTATTTGAAAATTTCACTTTGGCGACTTTACCAGCGACTTCAGCCGCCGCTTTTTCGTTGTTGCTTAGCGAAATTTTCGTTAATGCCACCTCTTTTTGTACCGCTTTAAGCAGCGATTCAATTGGTCGCTCAGAGCCCGCTAATGCCATACTCTGCTCTAAACTTAGTTTCAAACTTGGTGCCGCTTTGAGTTGGATGTCATTGAGCAGTGTCTTCCATTCATAGACATAGTCACGATAGTAGCGCTCTCTCACACCTTGCAAAGCGAGATCATGGTCGATGTTTTGGGCGTCGATCTCATCCCCATACACCCAGTTTTCTTCCATCAAGGCTTTTACCATACGACCCAGTTGCAATTGGAAGATGCTATGGAAACCGTTGTACGTGTAGAAACCAGAAATCCCCATCGATAATGGCTTGCCACTTTTTCGCTCAAACTGCTCAACTCCCCTAGCCCCTAGAACGTCCGTTAAACGAAATGAAGGCACATGACTTTTAAGGAACTGCAGTTTCATTCTTTGGTAGGCTCTTTCCGACAACGACATTTCTGTTAGAACCATTCTGGCAGCGGTTACTGAATCGTTGTTGATATATAAGCCTCTGTCTGCCTGCGACAAAAAGTTCTCGGTATGAGCGTAGAGTTGCTCTCTTAAATCTTCATTCAGTTCACCGGGATACTGCCTTTCAAAGAAATAATTGAACCAACCAAGAACATGTTCACGCTCAAATTTGTCATCGTTGAAGAGCATCAAATATGTTTTGAGTGTTTCGTACAGATATTCTCGGTGCTGTTCATTGTTCTTCATTTCACTGAGAAGTACCGATTCAACATAAGATGAATAGTAATTTGTCAGTGCTTGGTGATAAGCACTCTTAGCTGATTGGCCAATTTTTTCACCTTGAAACAAACCAAACGATGTCACACGATCTCTCTCGTCATCTTGCTGTCTGTAACCCATAGGGAAACGCATGATGTGATTGAGAATGTTTATCGAGGGGATCAAGTCGTTTTCGAAGTCCAGACCAGACTTAGCAAGTAAGTCATTCACCACAGCTACTTGACGATCCGTTTCATCAATGAGTTGATTGTTCCACTGATAACTCATCATCCACAGAGTGATGGCAGCCCCAGACAGCGCTAGGCACGAGCAGTAGACGCCTTTTCGAATCCAGCCACTTTGCTTTTGATGATGACGATTGACCGTCCCTAAAAACTGTTCTTTAAAGATGACGTTTTCAAACAAGTTTTTGACAAAATAGCTACTTGATTCTTTGGAACTTAACCGCAGTAGAGGTTTGCCCAACCCTAGTCCTTGGGATGTTTCAGACATGATACGATCAACCGGCGTGCCTTCTTGCAATGAACTCACAATAAAGACGCCGCGAATCATTGAAGATTCTTCAAACTTGTTTTGGGCAAAAATGTCGTTCAGAAACTCGTCTAGATTCGCTTGAAGACAACGCAATTGTTTTGGAAATTCAAAAATTAAAGATCGTTTGTCAAGGTCATGCTCCGTTTCAAGCCTTTGCATCATGCGGCGATCAAGTCTCTCCAGTAAGTCATGAAACTCTTTGTTAAATAGAGAGATGACGCCTCGCTCGTCTTCTGTTGAAGGTGGAAACATAAATCCTAATAACTGCTCTCGCTCTTCCTTGGTCAGTTCCGTAAAAAACTCACTAAAACCCGCAATGAGATCAGCCTTCGTCAACACAACATAGATTGGGAACTGCATACCCAATTGATTTTTCAGTTCTTGTAGCCGATTTTTTATCGCTCTTGCATGCATGCCTCGTTCGGTGCGAGTTTGTGTGAGCATACTGGCGATGCTGACGGTAACAATCGCACCATTAATGGGACGCTGTTTACGGTATTGCTTTAATAAGCCTAAGAATCCATACCATGCTTTTGAATCGACATGAGCTTGGCTATCTTGCGTGGTGTACCGGCCAGCCGTATCAATCAACACCGCTTTATTGGTAAACCACCAATCACAATTTCTCGTACCGCCAATACCAGAAACCGAGTCAACACCCATTGAATCTGATAGAGGAAACTCGAGACCCGATTCTTTTAATGCCGTCGTTTTACCTGTTCCAGGAGGGCCAATAAGTACATACCAAGGCAACTGGTAGAGATGACTCTTACGCTTTCCACCTTTCGTCACGACTTGAATCGCCTTCTCAATTCTTTCGCGCATGACGTCTATTTCTGCCGCCGCTTCTTTATCGGTCAGGGCATCCACCTCTAATAGGCTTTGGATGCTTTCATCTTGTTCCTTTCGCTCCTTCTGTTGACGGACAACATTCGTCACGCCCCAAATGAAGACTAAAACCACAATAACCAACAAACGGTTAAAGTCTGATTTCAGTGGCTCTATGCCTGCTATCGCGATCAATGGTCCGACAAACCAAATAAAAATAGAAATTGCCCCAAGCCCGATCAAGCTAATCAGCCATTTTTGCCCCAATAAACGTTTAATCTTTGCCATTGTTTGCATCCATTTTTGATTGGGTTTGAACTAGGAGATCGATTTCGACTCTACGGTTGATGCTTCTTCCTTCTGCGGTTTCATTTGATACCAAAGGTCTCGCCTCTCCCATTCCTTCTGGAATGACACGCCCACTCAATTTGCCTGCTGATGCTAAGCGATCGGTAAGCGCTGTCGCTCTGGCGAGAGATAAATGCCAGTTAGAAGGGAATTTACTGGTAAAAATGGGGTTATTATCGGTATGTCCGACAACCAATATTTTTCCATTGGTCGCCTCGAGTGCTCTGGCCACTTTCGAAACCACAGGGAATATATGCGCGACAAGCTCCGCACTGCCCGATTCAAACAGATCATTGGACTGAAAAGTAATACGCACTCTATCGGGTAATGCATCGACTTTTAGTAAACCCATTTCTATTTCCGTTGCCAACGAACGTTGGATTTGATTTGCTACGGCAAGAGATGAAATATAATCCGCACTCTGGTTCTCTATCTCTTTGCTCGGCACTAAGTTCATTAACTGACTAAAGGTCTGATCGGATTTTTCGTTTAGGCTATAACTTAAGTACATGTACACACTGGCTAACACAGCTGCGGTAATTGATAAAACAACCCACAATGGTGCTTTTTCTGCGATCTGCTCACCAACCAATACTTTGGCTAACGCATCATCGTTGAGTGAAGGACTGTAGTCCCGACCGTGCGATTTAAGGACATCCATTACGCGGTTTTTTAAGGAACGATGTTGCTCGATTCCATTTTCTCGAACTCGAAATTGCCCCAAAAAACCTAAGCTCATGCAGATATACATGACTTCTAGCAGATCTAAGTGCTTATTGGGTTCGGCAAGGCTTTCATCGAGATGTATGAAGAACTGCTCACCGCCTTGAGTATTGGAATAGAATGTCGACAATAACGAGTTGTGTCCCCAAACGGATTGACTTCCCCATTCGGTATTTAGGACGGCTTCATCGATAGCACAACATAAACAGTAGCGTGCGATATCGATCCGCTTACTATTTGCGCCTTGTAATCTCAACCGGTTTTCATAGTCACGCATTTTTTGCACAAATGCTTCACGTAACTGTTTGACATCACTGTGCGTGGCCGTCGCTCTAATTTGGCCAAGCAAGGAAACAATGACATTCGCTTCTGCCAGCAGTACGTTATTGCCAAACGCGACGATACTCGTTTCACGCGTTTCTTTACTATTTTGCGTAAAGAGAACCGTGTTATCGCTTTCAAGCGATGCAACAGGTGTCGACTGCGGTGCTTTTTTACGCCCAGGGGTTGGTTTTACAATCGTTTCGTCCATAGCTTCACTTATTGGTTAATACTCCAAAGCTCCATTTCTAACCCTGGGTAATTACCAGAGACATGAAATGCCATTCCCCCGCTTTCATTTAAACGAGCCCAATAAGCGCCTTGTTTAACCAGCTCAAAATAGACGTAGCCTGCTGCGTAAGGCATCTGTCTTGGCACCACATTCAGTGGCGAAACGGCAATACCGTTGATCTGATTATTGATAAGGTCGCGAATATTCTCTGCGGGTCCAACTTTGATTTGTCCTGGTAACTTTTTTCTAATTTCATCGGCAGAGACATCGGCCTTAACGGCCAATACAAACTGACAAAGTGAAAGCAAACTTTTATCTGGTAATGGCGTAACGCGAATCCCAAACTGACGAATATCCAAGGGCATCTTGGTCGCAGTTTGCTCCAATACCACACTCAGATATTGACTGAGGATTTGATTCATCTCAGAAAAGACAGGCCCCAAATTACTGTGTTGGTATTCGGGAAGCTTAGGGACTCGCTTATTTTTACTCGAGAAAGTGGACAGCTCACCAATTAAGCTCAATAAGGCCGTCGCTAACTCATGTGGATGAAGCTCACTCCCTTTCGATAAATGTCTTAAGTTAGCCTCATAACGATTCAGCATTTGTAGCATAATGAAATCTACTGCAGAGGAAGACGCTGACTTGCCTTGTCCGAGACGACTTGCAATGGCGTCTGCCCTAATTTTGATCATGGCTAAAACGTTATTCAAATAACGAGTAAGCAGCGAACTATGGTGGACATTAAGGAAAGGTGGTACGAACTCTTCATCAAGAATGACTTGACCTTCGCTACCAACATGACGAATTTTCACCAGTGGCAAAGAGACATAGCCCGGCAAATTGTCATTGGTTGCCTTTAACTCGCACTTAAGCGCAGCGAGTTGAAGTACTTCTTCATCACCAGATACGCTATCGGTTAAGGTGTGATCAACCACCTTATAGCGCGTTACCATTGAAGTCTCGGAATGGGAAACGTTTTGGCCTTGGGATTTTTCTGCAGGTATCACAAGCTGAACCAAAGTATTTTCAATCCCTGGATCAATTTTGAGTGGCTCAGGAAGCTGCTCTTTAATAGGTATGTTAACGAATGTCATATCGGAGAAAATTCCAACACACTCAGTTAGCGATACAACCCCTTCTTTCAACTGTTCTTTGTCGAGAGAAAACGATTCAATTCCTCGGGCATAACACCCCACTAAACGCGTTAGACCTTTGTATTCATGAGACAACGCTCGCTCTTGTTGCTGAAAGTGTTGAGGACGCAGAAACATCCCTTCACTCCAAACAATCGGTGAATAAACACTCATTTAATATCCTGCCAACGTTGTTATTATTTTATAGCCAAAGACAATTCATCTAGTGAAAGCTCGTAGGTATTATAGCCCTTGCGGTCGACCTTTATCACCTTGCGCCAATTTGCATTTTCGATGTCTCGATATGCCACTACAATGCCGATATATTCAACACTTGGTTTCATCGTAGATTCATAAAGTGTTTTTTGGCCTGGGGAGAGATACAATTCTGTTTTGTTCACCAGATCCGGACCTAGCGTTTGGGCTGTATTTTCATATAGAGAAAAGAAGTCTTGACTCGTAAATAAGGTATCAGAAGTGAGTTCAAGGACATAAACTACGACAGGTGAAGGTCTGCCATTCATATCTGGATTGACATTGAACCCCGTCTTTATTTCCAAATTTGAATAGGGAGAAACAACCATATTTGCCGCACTGCAACCCACTAATAAAAACACTATTATTGTGGTAATTATTTTTGCCATGGCTTTCATTTATTCTCTCCCTACTTTTCTTATTGCCGATTCATAAGATTTGGAAAAGTCTTCCAAATAAAACCCTTTCTCATCAATGTCAATTTCATTTCTTATTTGAAAATAGATATTTTCATACTTCTTCCATCGTTTTTTATCGAGTTGCGAAAATATTGATGTCAATCCATTTTTTTCACTTTGAGACACATGTCCGGATATGGTATTCGGCTCAAGCAGTCGTAACACCCCAGATACAGCACCATGAACACCTTCTATCATTGCTTTTTCATGAGCTTCTATATCATTGAATGCAGATTGAATTGCAGCTTCCGGTGAGAGAAAACTCGCACTGCGTCTGTTATATAGATTGTGAATTGCATCTTCTAAATTCGCCGAAAACTTAAGAGGATTATTTTCCTTTTTCTGAAAAGAGGTATGGTTTAATTTGTTCGCCTGTTTAAATTCTGCACGATTATGCAGTGTCTGCATCAGACCTTCTAACATAAGAGAGTAAGAGCGACCTAATCGATTAAACCATTGCTCTCTTTCCTGTTCTGGAACTAAGCTTAAATCGATGCCAGCCCCGTTGAGAAAGGCATTCAAATCCGAGTCAACACGCTCACATCGCTTAGCCACTTTCTCATCACGAGGATAGTCGGTTGCTCTCTCTTCTTTCAAAGTCGGCTCTATGTGAGGGCTTAATATGGGAGCATCAAGAAAGTCATCCAAATCACCTAGCTCTGGCGACAGATTTTGCTGCTGCTTTTCTTCTTCTGCCAAAAATAGGTTTGCATCAAAACCAAAATCCATAAAATTGTCATTACCACTGACAGGATCTTTATTTACTTCACGTGGTGACAGAGTATTGGTGTGGCTTTGGGTTACGTTATGGTTTTCACTATTTTTAAATGATACTTCGATTTCATAATCTCCAAAATTAATCACATCTTTGTCATTTAAAGCCACCTCGACACCATTTCCTACTGGGCTGACTGACTTATTAACAAAAATACCATTTGTAGAGAGATCTCTAAGTAGATAATCATTACCAAACTTAGTTATTTCACCATGAACACCAGAAATAATTCGTTCAGGATCAGGTAATACCCAATCACAGCTCTCAGAGCGACCAAATTTCATACAAAAGTGTTCTTCATTGGTGGGTATTGAATACACACTTTTTATTTCTGGTGTAAAACGGTGGAAACTAGTAATCGAAAGCACTATTCCCATAACATCCTCTAGCCACTTTATTAATAATGCATTTATCAACAAAACCCAAAATGCAAACTCGATTTTGTTTTCGGTATTAGAATGCACTACTACTTTAGATATATTTATTGCTTGCGATAATGAGCATTTTGCTGATTTAACACAAAGCCAAAATCATGCAACAAAACAAATATAGAACACAGTTCAAATTTTTAGTGAGAACCGATGTTACAAAGAATTAGTCCCCTGTTAATTAGTACGAAAGCTTTTAATTCGCAGCCAAATCAAACTTTTTTGAGTATATGATGTCACTCTTTACCGTTTTAGGGGTTGTATATGTCAGTTGATAATGAGAAGAAAAACACGCAAGAAGAGAAAAATGACAAGACTAAATTTATTGCGCGTTCACAAAAAATCGGTCCAGAAAAGAATGTAGAAAAAAGTAGAATAGAACCAGTTAGTGTTAAAGAAATAAATAAAGAAGACAGTATTAACGACAAATCTCACACTAAAAGACCCGAATCAAAAACAGCTCACCCCTCAACAAGAACAGAGGTAAACACCACTGTGACGGGGGAAAACAATTCTCCCGGTTATCAAACTCTAGAGAAAGGCCATTTAGTTAAAAATCGTTACGTGATTGACAGCCTAATTGGGCATGGTGGCCTATGTGACGTCTACCGAGCCAAAGATAAAGTTCTTGAATCATCTGGAGTTGCTAGTCCTTTTGTCGCACTCAAAGTATTGCAACACGAATACATCGACCAACCAGAGACTGCGCGAATGCTTATCCGAGAGGCGCAGCATACTCAAACCTTGAGCCACCCCAACATCATTCGTGTTTTTGATTTTGGCGTCGATAACAAAATTTATTTTATCGTGATGGAATACTTAGATGGAGAGACCATCGAACAGTTGATTCAGCGTTCCAGACCCAATGGCTTGGCGTTTCCTAATGCCAAAGTCCTACTAAACCAAATACTCGATGCTCTGATATATGCTCATTCGCTTGATATCGTACACGCAGACCTGAAGCCCGCTAACATCATGATCGATTCAGCCGGTACGGTAAAATTGCTCGACTTTGGTGTGTCAAAAACTGAACGCCTCAAACAAGATCAGTACGCCGCCAAGCGTAAAGTCGATGATCATCAAGTATTGGGATATACACCAAATTATGCATCCCTCAATATTATTAGCGGTAATAAGCCGTGCAGACAGGACGATCTGTTTGCGTTTGCCTGCATCGCATACGAACTACTCTCTTGCAAGCATCCCTATAATCGAACCCCTATCGATTTGGCTAAGAAAAATGCGATTCCGCTAAAGAAACCCTCTGGTTTTCCAAATACCCTATGGCCCGATATTAAAACGATTCTCACCGACACCAGCGGTCAGTACAAGCTCAGTGCCGAGTCACTGAAACAGAGACTCAACCAAAATAATCACTCAAAATATGCGATAGCTGCATTGATTGTTCTCGGTTTATCCACCTCTCTTGGTGTTGCGCATCACTTAAACTCGCAGATCGTGCAGTTGGAAGAAACCAATCGCCAATTGGCTCATTCGCTACAAACGCAACAACAGATCATTAATAGCCAACCTGAGTCAGTCTTCGAACTTAGCGCATCCGATACCATCCATCCGGTTTTAAAAGCCGGATTACTGCGGCATCACAAGCAAACGCTTCTCGCGAAATTCGAGCAACAGATTGATGAAATTCTCAACCAAAGCAATAACGAGTATCCCGATTACGATCAAGTCGAATCTGTCCTGAAGCACGCGGCTATCTACTACCCAGATTCCCACAAGCTTGAATTGCTCAACCTTGACATGCGCTCGAGCAAGCGTTCAACCTTGCTGTCAATTGAAAGACACATCAATTCTGTACTCGAAAAAGGTCAATACGATGCTCAACAGGATGGGAAATCGATCGTTGATCTCAACAATGATTTAAATTCCATTCAAAAGAATTATCCGCTCACTCCATCATCACTGGCATTGGAAGTATTTGAGCAAAATCTTATTGACGCTATTGAGCAGCGTAACTCAATTGCACTCACAGAACTGCTGGCGATAGGCGCGACGTTTTTTAGTACTCATGAAGCTTCTCAGCAGAGATTGCTACATGCTAAGGAAGTGAATTCAGCCGTCATTGCCATGGAGAAGTGGAAACAAGCGGAAGAAAATGGGCAGCAGGCGGTATACCCCTATGATGCAGCGCAGGTTCTTTATGGGCACAAGTTTACCTCATTACATAAAAAGCTTGAAAACGCGACAACCGTTAACTCACTCGATCAGTTGGTGGCCGATATCGATAACCTCGCCAAGGATTTCCCGCCAAATTTCCCAAACATCTCTGATCTGCGTTTTCAAACTGCCAACAAGTACCTGAAGTTTTCAGATATGCTGCTGAGAAAACGCCAATCAGTCAGTGCACGAAACGCGATGAAAAAGGCAAACGAACTGCTGCAGCAAGTCGACAGTACCGACTTTAGAGGCTAAGGTGCCGACAAAAAACGGCCAAAGCGTCACCCGCTTTGGCCGTTTTAGTGTAGGTATACCGAATTACAAAGGCTGGAATGCCGCTCTGTTGGAGACTTGCTCATACCACTTCTCAATGTGGCTGAATTGTTCAAAGACCGCAAGCTCAAGCCCTTTTACAGCAAACGTAACAAAAATGAACGCGGTGATATCGACAATCGTAAAGTGTTCTGTCGCAACATAAGGACTTTCAGAAAGGCGCTTTTCCAATACTGGCAAAAATGCCTCAACACGTTTTTTAGATTCTACGCCCCATGCTTCCACACACGTTTCTCTGTCTTGATATATAGCCGTAATATTGCGAAAAGCTTGGAATGCAGCGTAGAGACCTTGAAACTCGACAACACGGTGCCACATTTCGACTTGCGCTTTTTCTAAAGCATCACGCCCAAACAGCGCCATTTCATTCGGATGAATCTCATCAAAATAACGACAGATTGCCACACTTTCACACAGCGTTGTGCCATCGTCTAATTCAAGCATCGGCACTTTACCATTGACGCTTTTCTGCAAAAATTCGGGGGTGAGGTTATCGCCCTCTCTTACATTGAGCTGGACACGTTCAACACTTGCACCAATTTCAGCCAAAAATAGCGTTACTCGGCGACAACTCGGGGTCATTTCTGTTTCATACAGTTTCATTTTTAGTCCTTTCTCTTTTTCAGAACGATCGTTTAGGTTAGAATGTACGTGTTTTCTAAACGTTCAGTCAAGAATAATTTTTATCCATTGAGGTTTTGTTATGGCACGAAAGGCAAATTTCAATCGAGACGATAAGCTACTAGAAGCTATGGATCTCTTCTGGAGGAAAGGCTACGCCAGCACCGCCATTTCAGATTTGGTTGATGAGCTCAAAATAAATCGATTCAGTTTGTACAACACATTTGGTGATAAACAGCAGCTGTATTACGAAGCGCTTGAGATGTACTTAACATCGATCTCCTTTCCTTCTTTAGGTGATGTAAGTCAACCAAGTGCGTCACTTGCTGAGCTTGAAGCTTTCTTAAATCATTTTGCTCAAATTCAAAGGGAAAGAAGCTGCGGTTGCTTTATGCAAAATGCGTTGATTGAGCACGCTGGTGATGACGATGAAGTACTAGAGAAAGGCAACCGCCTGTTTGATCACCTGCTTGAAGTATTGACGAACACCATAGACAATGGTCAAAAAAGTCAACAAATTACAACCACGATTCCTGCAAGCGCTCTGGCAAAGTTGGTCCTTAACCAAATGCAAGGAATGCGCGTTATGGGCAAAACGAAACGCTATGATGATTTAGAAATCGCGCTGCAGACGCTGCTCGCGCTCATCAAGTTGGATCCACGTCAATGAGCATCAACGTCATCGCAAAACGTTTGGAATATGGTGCAGACTTAAAACGCGCGATTGCCAATATCGTGACAGAGCATGGCATCACCGCGGGAAGTATAGCGGCCTGTACTGGCTGCCTAAGCGAAGTGAAACTTAGGTTGGCTGGCGCGCAAAGTGAATTCCAACAGAAAGCATGCTTTGAAATTATCGCCATTACTGCCACGTTGACCCCTGAGCATCAGCATGTTCATCTTGCTATTGCGGATGAACACGGTCGTGTGTACGGTGGGCACCTACTCGAAGGTTGCCTCGTTGATACCACCGTTGAGCTGATTGTTCACGCCTACCCTACGTTGTATTTTGAGCGAGCTTGGGACGAAAAGACTGGTTACACCGAGCTTGTAATTAAGTAATAAAGGTCAATCCAATTCGCGCTTAAGGGGTTTAACAACACTATCTAATCCTTCAATTTTGAGCGCAAGACAGAGCTGCATTAACTCACCAAGTTCTCCTTGCGGGAACTCGTCTTTGCGTGCAAACCAAAGCAAGTATTCTTCAGGCAAATCAATCAGCACCCTTCCCGCATATTTCCCAAATGGCATTTGAATTCGCGCTAACTTGATGAGATTTTCTTTGGCAAGCATGTTCTGGTCCTTTAATTTATTGCGCAACAAGCTTACCATTAGCCGGCAATGACCACCAAGGACAGAAATTCATGAAGACCCCCTGTGTTGCAGCCTGTAAAAACAATAATGGCATCTGCGAAGGTTGCCTGCGCACAGTCACCGAGATAGCCAACTGGTCTCAATTTAACCCTCTGCAAAGAGAAGAGATTATGGCTCAGCTCGATGGCCGCACCGCGACCCACGAGTGCCCGAGCTGTACGAAACCAACGCAATGTGACATTGCCCAAGGAAAAACACACTGTTGGTGTTTTGATCTAGAAGAAAGAGAAGTGAGCGTACCTAGCGAAGGTCTATGCCTTTGTCGACGCTGTTTAGAGAAAGCACCGATTGCCTAAACAATCAGCGCTCATGTCACTACTTTTCTGTGAGTGCTGCCGTGTCAAACTGAACACCTGACCAACCAAAACGTATGAAATTGCGAATATTTTGATGGTCATCGTTCTCGGGATGCAACAATACATCATGACGGTAATAGCGACCAAAACACGCAAGCGTTTGTTCTTCGTTTAACTCATTCAATTGTGCGAAAGAAAAAATCTTGCATGATCCATTGTTTTGGCCCGCTTCGTTATGTGTGTCGCCATTTTGAAATGCCGCAGGCACAAATACATAATGGCTATCAATGACATCAATAACCTCTTGAAACTCCACTTTTTCGGGCGTTTCAGCCAACTTAGCCAGTAAATCCTTTAAACTCATTATCCTTCCTGTACAGTGTGATTAAAGAGTCAAAAAACTAATCGCTTTGTCATCCCTTTTCAAGCCATTTATCCCAGTAAGTATGCTTATCAGCAACCATGCTATCGAGTTGAACGTAGAAAATTGTTTCAAACCAATTCCAACACAAGCTAACCCATTAAAACCTCAGCTTTTTTATTAATAACGACTATCATTTACAACCTTAAGCGTTACGTTTACTATTCACGCTGTTTATATATTTATTAATTAGGTTCTGCTCTTTTGAAAAAACCTCGATTTAGTCACGTCTATTTTGGTATTTGGCTATTAGGATTACTCCTTGCTTCTTTCAGTGTCTTAGCCATTTGGCATATAGAATCTCATAGGGAATGGGAACGAGTAGAGCTCAGTCAACACCTTATATCACCTCCCATACTTTATGGTGGTAGTGCCTTTATTCTGGTCATTCTACTCACTCTTGTGGTTAGTTTATGGTTGCACCGCTACCAACAATGGACGGCAATTTCGAAGCGATTAGCAAAAGAAAAAAACCGCACATTGGCAAAGCAAGCGGTGGAAGACAATCTGACCCGCCTTTACAATCGGCATGCTCTCAATACTTATATCAACAAGAAATTGGAAAAATTGGCCAAAGACCCTGACGAGGCCTTTTCCGTTCTCTTCATTGATTTGGACCGTTTCAAAGTCATCAATGATTCCATGGGACATTTGATTGGGGATTTGGTCTTAAAGCAAGTCGCCAGTAGGCTGCTTCTCAATGCCCGCAAACAAGATTCCTGTTATCGATTTGGCGGAGATGAATTTGTCATCTGCTTACCTGGCCTGCATAACCAAGAAACACTCGCGCGCATTGCTCGCCGATACGCAGAGTTGATCTGCGAACCTTATAATATTGAAGAAAAAATTTGCCAAATCGGCGTCAGTGTTGGAATTGCCACTGTTGCGGATTCCTCATACACCTTGGCAAAAATTTTGCGCGAAGCCGATACAGCGATGTATCGAGCAAAAAAATCAGAAGACAGTAAAGTGGTCTTCTTCGACAACGATATGTTTGTTCAAGCCACTAAACGATTCACTTTTGAGCAAGAGCTCTCTTTTGCGATTGAACGTGAACAGTTACACCTCAAATACCAGCCCATTTTTAGCAATGATGGCGAAGAGCTGATCAGCGTTGAAGTGTTATTACGTTGGTATCATCCAGACAATGGTTGGATTTCACCCGCAGACTTTGTTCCGATTGCCGAAGAAGCAGGTTTGATCAACAAAATTGGTGACTGGGTGATTGAGCGTACCTGCCATATCGTTGCTCAGCTTAGTGAGCGTTACTGCGCTCAAGAATTGCCACGTTTTAATATTAACGTATCTGCGAAACAGTTTATCAACGGGCAAGTTTTATACAGTCTCAACAGTCATTTAGCACGTTTTGCTTGTCCAGCTGAGTTGATAGGAATTGAGATCACCGAAACCAGTTTATTATCCGATAGCAAAGCCACAATCGACGTACTGAACAAGATCAAAGCACTCGGCATTACCATCTCACTGGATGATTTCGGCACGGGCTATTCATCACTTGCGATGCTGAATCAATACCCCATCGACGTAGTCAAAATGGATCGCAGTTTTGTAAAGCACGTTGATGATGTCCACCACCGTTCTGCCCAACTCTGTTTTGCGATCATCAACATGGCTCATACGATTGATCTTTCAGTAGTAGCAGAAGGTGTTGAAACACTTGAACAGTTAAAAATTCTCAAAACATTCCATTGTGATTACATCCAAGGCTACCTCACGGCAAAGCCTATGAATTTGGAAGAGTTAGAGCAATTGTTTGGCACGATTACCCTAAAAAAAATAGCTTGATAGAGAAAAGTAGTCACACGCTTGTGATTACTGAGAAGGGATACTCTATCAAGCTGGTGAGGGTTGGGACACAAACGTTACCCTCAAATCGACAATTTGTTAACGAATGATCTGATCACATTTCGCGGCGCAGATAAAATCGTTCTTGTGTAAGCCTTTAATAGAGTGGCTCCACCATGTCACCGTTACTTTCCCCCACTCAAGCAAAATGGAAGGATGGTGAAACTCTTGTTCAGCGAGCTCAGCCACCTGATTACTGAACTGCCAAGCCTGCATAAAGTTTTTAAATTTATACACTTTTTCAAGTTGAGGAATGCCTTCTCTTTCCATTAGGTGCCACCCTTCCAACTCTAGCAGTAATTCTTGCTGCTGTTGTGTCGTTAACGCTATCGCGTCGATACTACAAGCTTCGCATTTTAATTCATCAAGCATCTACAGTTTCCTTTGGTTCAAACAGGGGTGGAAGCAAGCCAGCACTCATTGCAAACTCTACTTCTTTCATTAAATCAATTTTGCTCAATTTGAAAAGAGCGTTGATTTCATCCAGCACAAAATACTTGGGTTGCATGATATCGATTCTATAGGGAGTTCTGAGCACCGTTTGGATATCAAACTTTGCTCGTTCTGGACGTTCATCTTCAAGCGCATACACCGTTTCACCAGGAGATGAGAGAACACCGCCACCATAAATTCTCAACTCGCCCTCTTCTCTCAATAAGCCAAATTCGACCGTAAACCAATAAAGACGAGCGAGGTAGGCTCTTTGCTTAGGTGTCGCCTGCTCGCCTAATTTGCCATAGGTTTCCGTAAAAGCGGCAAAATCAGGATTCGTCAACATCGCACAGTGACCAAAGATTTCATGAAAAAAATCGGGCTCTTGCAAATAATCAAATTCTTCTCTGGTTCGCAAAAACGTAGCGACTGGAAATTTTTTGTTAGCCAACAGATTAAAAAAACGGTCGAAATTGATCAAAGCAGGGACAGGCTCCACACTCCAACCCGTACTCTCTGCAAGCACTTGATTAATTTCCGGTAACTGGGGAACGCGATCGGTTGGGAGATCGAGTAGCGCTAATCCATCGATATAGGCAGAACATGCACGTCCCTGAATCATACTCAGTTGTCTGGTGATCAGATCCTGCCAAATCGCGTCTTCTTCTTCCGTCCACTCAACGAATCCTTCGGAGTCGACGGGCTTTGAATGATAATGACTCATCACAGCCTCAATTTAACAATCCATTTACAACAAGCCTATCTTTTGCACTGAACACTTCCAATCCTACTGACGCTTTTGCCAGCAAAATCCAGTGTAACATTTTCTTTACAACACTCTCTCAAACCCTTACATATCAAATAAATGTATCCTCGTTCACTGTTTGACTTTTGAGCAAAATAGAATAAAACTTATTTGTGTTAATGAATGGTTAACAATGAGAATAACAATGCCAACATCAAGCCCTATCTGGACCCCTTCTCCAGAGAGAATTGCAACCAGCAACCTCAAAAAGTTCATAGAACACATCAACATGCAAGGCGAAGCGATCGAAAACTATGCGCAGTTGCATCAGTGGTCGATTGTCGAAAATAAAAAGTTTTGGATGGAAATCTGGACCTTCTGCGATGTGATTGGTTACCAAGGTGACTGTATCGTCGGTGAAGGGAAGCCAAAATGGGGAAATTACTTTTCGCAAAGAGACAACCTTTGGTTCCCTCAAGCGGAACTCAACTACGCTGAAAACTTACTTTCTTCCGCTTACCAAAAGCCGCCAGAGCCCGCCATCATCTTCCGGAATGAACGGAATGAAGAATCCTGTTTCTCTTGGCAAGAGCTGTGTGATCACGTTTCAATATTGCAGCAATGGTTAATTCGCAATGGTGTCGGTAAAGGTGATGTGGTGGCTGGCTATCTTCCCTATTTGCCAGAAACCGTCATTGCCATGCTGGCAACAACCAGCCTTGGTGCGGTTTGGACCTCCACCTCTCCCGACTTTGGTACAGACAGCGTTATCGAACGATTAGGACAAGTGAACCCCAAAATTCTGTTTTGCTGCGATGGTTACTCATTCAATGGCAAAACGTTCGATATGTCAGAAAAGAACCGCAAAATCGCTGAACAGCTGCCAGACTTACTCAATATTTGTGAAATTGAGTATTTGGAATCTCCCGAGACGGACTACAACACCAACTACTCCACTTGGGCTGCTATATTAGAAAACTACGATGCCAAAGGTATCATCTACGAACGTGTGCCTTTTAATTCGCCCTTGTTTATTCTCTACTCTTCCGGGACCACTGGTAAACCAAAGTGCATCATTCACACGGTGGGCGGAACCATTATCAATCACCTAAAAGAACATCAATTGCATTGCGATATTCAGCCTGATGATCGCGTTTTTTACTACACTACCTGTGGATGGATGATGTGGAACTGGCATGTGTCCACACTCGCCAGTGGGGCAACGCTGGTGATCTACGATGGTAGCCCCGTTTACCCAGACCAATCGATTTTGTGGGATATGGTGGATGATTGCCAAGTAACACTGTTTGGCACCTCAGCCAAATACTTAGAAGCGATTCAACATGCGCATTACGAGCCAGCACTATTCCATGATCTCAGTACGTTAAAAACGATCTGTTCGACAGGTTCCGTGCTCTATCCGGAGCAATTTGATTTTGTCTATTCGTCTATCAAATCCGACGTTCACCTTGCATCTATCTCTGGTGGCACCGATATTTGTGGCTGTTTTGTACTGGGCAACCCCATCTCGCCAGTCTACCGTGGGGAAGTACAGTACGCAGGCTTAGGTGTCTCTATCGCCGTTTACGACGCTTCCGGACAACCAGTCGTTGGACAACGAGGTGAGCTGGTGTGTACCAACTCTCTGCCTAACTTCCCGTTGGGCTTTTGGCACGATGATGGCGAGCGTTATCACCAATCATACTGGAGCAAGTATCCCAATGTGTGGCATCACGGTGATGATGTGATCATGACAAGTCATGGTGGATTTGTCTTCTACGGGCGAAGTGACACTACACTTAACCCCGGTGGCGTTCGAATCGGCACTGCGGAGCTCTATCAACAAGTGAACGCACTGAACAGCATTGACGATTCCATTGCGGTGGGGAAAGTGCAAAACCGTAGCGAAGAGATCTGGCTGTTTGTAAAACCTGCGACGGGTTTCGACTTGAACGATAGCATTGAAGAACAAATCCGTTCAACGCTGAGAAACCACTGCTCACCACGCCACGTTCCCAGTCAAATTTTCGCTATTTCGGATATTCCCAAAACGCGCTCAGGGAAGTTGGTCGAATTGGCGGTAAAACAAGTGGTGAATGGGCAAGAAGTGAAAAACCTCGGGGCGATCGCTAACCCAGAAGTTCTAGAGGAAATAAAACGCGTTACACAAGCTTATCGCTAAGCTTTTCTTTGCAACAAGCAAAGTCGGTAACAAAAAAAAAGCGAGCCTTACTGTTGGCTCGCCTTTTGTCATTCGCATATTAAGTTTGGTGTCGATACTTTGCGTCTTGGGTCTTGGTGGGCTAACTTAAACGTTTCCCCTGACCAACAAACACAGAGTGTGTCTCCCCTTCAAACTGCATTTCGAAAGCGGGCGCCACAGCAACGTCTGCAAAACCAGTCTGCTTTAGTAGCGATTCTGCTCTTTGCATCGTTAAGCCTTCTTCATCCGATTGCGCGACCCAATCCCAATGGATAAACGTGCCGCCAATATTGAGCAGGCTATATGAAACCTCTAAAGCAGTTTCCAGATCATCAATGAATGCGCAAACCGAAGACGCCACCACCACATCAAATTGCCCTCTGAATGCAGGATGTTGCGCCACCAATCCCCGAGTTAAACCGTCGACAACGGGTTCGACATTGGGCAACTGCTTTTTATCAAGCTCTTCGATCATCTCTTCAGAAGAATCCAAAGCGACAATATCTTTTGCTAGTGGTGATATTTTTTGGCTTAACAAGCCAGTACCACATCCTAAGTCAAGGACTCTAGCGCCGTTTAAACTCACTAAATCCTTTAACTGATTGAACACAGATTGTGAAAACTGTTCCGTTGCTGGATTGCTCTCCCACTCCTTCGCGGCTTCGTCCCAATTGTGTGCCATCACGGCCTCCATAATTACTTCTTGCAACGTGGATAGATTAACTCAAAATATTCCTTACGTCATAGAGTTATTATTGAAATTCCTCTATGCCGAAAGTGACTTAGCATGCAGGATGAATTTTCGCTATGCTATCGCCAAGTACATTTTTTCGAGTAGAGCATGAATCTTTCACAAATCGAAGCATTTTGCAGCATTGCTGAATTGGGCTCCGTCTCTGAAGCCGCCAGACATCTCGACTGCAACAGAACCAAGCTAAGTATGTCGATAAAATCGCTAGAAAAAGAGCTAGATATTGATCTCTTTGTACGCTCAGGCAACCAACTTACCCTCTCTGAAGCCGGTAAAGCTATCTTCAAAGACTGTGAAAACTTGCTCGTTACCGCACAACGCATCAAGCAAACCTGCGCAGATGTCTCTGGGGTATTTAATGCCGAAATGTGGATCGCCAGAGACGATTCGTTACCCGATGAAATTTGGCAAGAATTTTCGCACCAACTGAGTAAGCAGTACCCGTCAACGGCTTTTAATATTGTGCTGGCCTCGAGCGGAGATTTAGCAAACTTGGTTGAAACAGGCCAAGTCGACTTTGCATTTGGTGTAGATTATGAACGCGTTGATAGCCCTAAAATCACCTATAGTCCTTTGGGCAAAATACGCATGATGTCAGTGTGTCGCATTGATCATCCCTTGACCAAAATGCGTCGAGTTTCGGACGAAGATCTACGCGCGCAAATGCAAGCACTCATGGTTTATCTCAACGAGAAAGACAATCCCGAATTGCGCCCTTTTTCACTCAAACACATCGGTTTCTCCTGCTTTGACTATATGTTGAACATGATTTTGCAAGAAGATGCGTGGGGCGTTTTACCTGAACCTCTCATCAGGCTTTATTTACGTGAGCAAAAACTGGCCGTGATTAAACACACTTATGGTTTGACACAAGAGGATTACTGTATGTTGACCCACAGCGGCATGAGTGAGCACCCTGCGATGTCGTGGTTGGCAGACAAAATCAACGACTATTTGTTCGATTTCTAACTCGAACACAGTGAGCGTCAATATTAATGACGCTCATTTGTTAAGTTAAAATATTGATTTAAAAAGATAATATTAAGATACATTAAATTGACACATTTGATTCACTGACTTTTCATTTGTAAAATTTCGCCGTTACGCAAACAATAACAGAGTGTTTAGCAACCGGAATATTTTATGTGTGACAGGACAACTAAGAACGAAAACCGTATTCTGACTTTCTCAGCCCTTGCTGCATCGGGCTTTGCAGTCGCGGGATTGGTGCTTGGCATGTTCGCAGGGTCACTGGTAATTATGTTTGATGGGGTGTATTCCCTCGTCAGCCTACTGTTAACTTTATTGTCGCTGGCAGCATCTTACTATATCAACACACCTTCTCAACGTTTGTTTCCTTTTGGTAAAGCTGTCGTAGAGCCGATTGTTATCGCAATCAAGGCAATAGTGATTTTAATGGTGGTTGCTTACTCGCTTTATTCCGCCGTGTTTGATTTATTCAACGGTGGTCGTGAAGTCAATGCCTCTGTGGCGATTTTCTTTGAGACTTCGTGTGTGATTGGTTGTGCTTATGTCTGGTGGTATATCTCGAGAAAAAGTCACCAATACTCCTCTGGCCTCATTGCTGCTGAAGTAAAACAGTGGCAAATGGATGCGTTGCTTAGTGCCGTTGTTACGATTGGATTTATCATGTCCATCGCCGTGACGTATACCCCATATGCTGAATTTGCAGCCTATGCGGACCCAGTCATGATGCTGGCAATGTCGTTTTACTTCATCAAAGTACCAATGGGAATGTTGAAAGAAGCTTTGCGTGAGCTGCTCATGATGTCCCCAGACGAAGAACTTTGTCGAAGTGTCGGCAGTGATATCGAGTTCATCGAGAAACAAACTTCCCAACATCTGAAACTTGCAGGTGTTGCTAAAGTCGGGCAAGAATTACGCGTTAACGTTGACTTGCATGTCAAGAACAAGACGTTGGCCCTGGCAGAACTGGAAAGTACTCGAAATAAACTGAAGAAGCAGCTCTCTAAGCATCCGTTCAAATTACAGCTCAACGTGAACGTCGCTTTCTAACTCACTGCTCTTCCACATGACGCCGTCTTGCTAGACGGCGTTTTTATTTCTGGTAAGCCACCAACATGTCAGCGAGCCAATGGTTACCATAGCGACGCCCTGCCAAAATGTGCTGGGCAAACTCACGGCAAGAATCATCGAAGAGAATAAAGAAGAAAGAATTGGCGTAAAGTAAGACATTGTCGCAAGCAGAACCATATTCCCGCCAACGATCGCGACATTCCACAACGCATATCCTCCCGCCATCAATGCCGAGGCAACAAACAGAATCCCCACGCCTTGCCACCCAAAATGCAACGAGGGAACAGAATCAGAGAGCCACCATTTCACCCATAAGGTCATTGCCGTGGCGATAAAAAACAGCGTGATTGCGTTATGTTTGCAGCGCGCTCTTTGCGTCACATTGCAATAAATCGCCCAGATGATTGCGCCAGCAAAAGCCATGATAAACACCAAAGGATTGGCCATCACATTCGCCTGAATCATTGTCAGTGATACACCATCATCACCACTGACCGTCCAAGCTACACCAACAAAGGCCAGTAGAACCGCTGGATAAAGCCACAAACTGGTTTTCTTGGCGCTCCCCCACACCGCAAACAACACCGTCAAAGCTGGCCAAAGATAATTGACGATTGAAACTTGAATAGATTGCAATCGACTATCGGCATAACCCAACGCCAGTGCTAGGAGAATTTCATAGCTGACAAACAAGGCACCACCAACCAAAAGGTAGCGTTTGGGAAAATAACTCAACTTTGGAATGCCAAGTACGATCACCAACAAAATCGCACTCAAGCTGTAGAGAAGAGCCGCCCCACCCAACGGGCCAAAATATTCCGCAACCATACGCGTCATGGCCAGTAAACAGCTCCAAAATAAAATGGCGAGCAAACCAAATAAGGTGTATCGATGGGTTGTTGTCATTATCTGTGATCCCTAGCGCAGCAACGGCATATCAAACGAAGAGCTTACTGCAAAACTGACCTAGTTCAAAAACAAACACCACCAAACTCGATATAAACAAAACGATCCCGTCAGTTAGGAGTTACTATGAAACGTTTTCTTCCGTCTAGCGTCATGCTTACCCCCTTCGTTGTCCGTTATTACCAAGAAGAAGAGCCGGAGCATCAAGAACAAGAAACCTCCCTTCAGCACAGTGACGAGCCTCGCCAAGAAATCGAGCATGAAAGTCTCAAAGTCGACATTGAATAGCCGCACAGAATCGATATCGCTCTTTTCCACTCACAGGCAAAGTTGGTTAAGCTGAGTAAACGGAACTCCGTCAAAAGGAAGGTAAGAAATGAAAAAAGTAGCGGTGATACTCAGTGGTTGTGGTGTGTTTGATGGCAGCGAAATTCACGAGGCGGTTCTAGCCCTCTATGCGATTGAGAAAGCAGGTGCAAGTTGGCATTGTTATGCGCCAAACATCGAACAACTGCATGTGATCAATCATAAAACCGGTGAAGAGATGGATGAATCCAGAAACGTTTTGGTGGAGTCTGCCCGCATCGCACGTGGCAATATTGATGATGTCAGTAAACTAAAGGTCGACGATTACGATGCGCTGCTTTTGCCGGGCGGATTTGGCGCTGCAAAGAACTTAACCAATTTCGCGATTTCTGGCGCAGAATGCCAAGTCAATGAAAGTGTCGCCAAAGCCTGTCGCGACTTTGCCCAAGCGGGCAAGCCTGCGGGTTATCTGTGCATTGCACCAACCATTATCCCTATGGTCTACGCTTCGGGCGTTGAAGGGACCATTGGCAGCGATGTCGCAACCGCGGCGGCATTTAATCAAATGGGAGGTAAGCACGTTGAGTGCTCAGTCGAAGAGATGCATTTCGACTCACAACATAAGGTACTCTCTACCCCAGCTTATATGCTTGCAGGTTCGATTGTCGAAGCCGCATCAGGGATCGAGAAACTGGTTAACAAACTGGTCGAAATCGCCTAAATAACCATCTCGTGATTTAACTACTCAATTCCCTCCCAGCCTTTGGGGGGGAGTAAATTCCAGCGGCGCATTTCCGAATCACTGTAAAGGGGCCTTCCCTGATTACCAATTTGGATGGGAATCGCGTCAGCCGATTGACCATCAATCAGTTGATTGATAATTCGACCAACATGTCGACCTTGTACTTCACCAAACAGCACTACGCCACCTGCCGTTTTTCCTTTGCCAACCGAAAAGTCCCAAAAACCAAACAAAGGCACTTCCGAATGTTGATTGGTCCAAAATAAGATCTCATCAGAAGGAACACTTTTCCCCTTATCATCCACAAGCGTGTGATACAGCCCGACTAAAATCGCGTCGACGTTTTCCTCTTTCGCTCGTCTTACCGTCTCTTGCCAATGAGCCTGAGTATCGACAAGATGAATCGCCACTTCGACCCCCAGACTCTTTTTAATCATCTGATATTGGCTTTCAATATATTCCCCTGCAATGGCAGAGGTCACGCCAGAGTCAAACAGCACCCAAATTTTCAATGGTGAGCGACCGAGGATCCGCTTGATTTCCCCAACGTTTTTCACAAACAGAGGCAACTCTAAAATGCCGGTCACTTTGGCTTGTCCGGGATAGTCCGCAAACAGCTTACGAGGGTTGGAATTAATACCAAGAAACACCATGGAAATGGGTTCATCATACAGATACGGATAGAGATAGCTCAGCGCATTATCGTCACCCAGCACAACAATATCTGGCTTCATTGCCTGGTACTTCGCAAACGCTTTTTCCGCCATTGCGGCGTATTGCTCTTTGGGGACCCGCTTAGTGTTCATTTCAAAAGTGGCTATCTGAGCGCGCTCACCGACCTCTTGCCGAATCCCATACAAATAGCTTTCATCCCACTCATACTGCGCATGGTAGCTCTCAATGATCAGCACTTTTGCACTGTAAGCGAAAGCAGGAACAAAGATCCAACTCAGTATTATTAACGCTAAAACGGCTCTCATGTGGCGGCCTCTCGATGACGTCATGAACTGAGTGTAGTCAAACTTCGTGAATTACGCTTATTTCAATCGAGTTCAGCATGGGTGTCTATAATGAAGCTATTAGGACCAAGAAAAGCTGGGATGCTATGAGCCGTAAACACAATTATGAAGAAAGTATCAATAATCCGCTGTTTAGCCGAATTGGCCGGCGAATCATTCTCATCATGATATTGTTGAGTGGTCTTTTTACTTTGTTTACCACCCTGCTCCAGCTCTACTGGGACTACGACAAAGAGTTTAATGATGTTGAGCAACGTCACTACGAAATTCAAAACGTCCATGCAGGGCTGCTGTCGGCGTCTTTGTGGTCATTCGATTTGGTGCTCTTGCAAGAACGGCTCGATGGTTTAGTGAACCTACCGAAAATTGACTACCTTGAAATCAAATCGGGAGACTACACTTTCAGCGCAGGAGAACGTGTAGAACAAGGCGCCATTGCCGATACCTACCCACTGACCTACTACAACGCCATGGACGGCAATATGGAAACCATAGGTACCATCTATGTTGAATCCGACGCGCAAGAGATTTATCACTATTTGCTGAAACAGTTCCTCGTGACCCTCACACTCAACGCGTTAAAAACAGCCTTTGTTTGCTACATTATATTGATGATCTTTCACGCCAGCGTGAACCGTCGGATCTTCGAAATCGCTCAGTATCTGCGGCGTTACAATCCACGCCATCCGTCTGATCCGCTTCAACTTGCGCATTACCAATGGATCATGGAAAACGATGACGAGCTCGATTGGTTAGGTGAAGAAACCAACCGCATCACTGGCAATGTCACCACCTTGTATCGCAATATCAAACAGGAACAAGAGCGGCTGGCGGATTTCACCCACGTCTCCTCAGATTGGTTATGGGAAACCGACGAACTGGGCAGGCTGATATATTGTTCAGAAGCCATGATGGAACAGTTGGGTATCGAACCTTTAGAAAAGCCGTTACTGATTGAAATTGAAGCCTTATCTGATGCCAAAAATCTCACCAGTTACATGCTTAAGCGTAACGACTTTGCCATGTGTGAAGAGAGCATCACCTTAAACTGCATTACTTACCATTTTCTTTTTCAAGCCATCGCGAAATATGAAGAGAACAAATTTCTCGGTTTTCGTGGTACCACGATTAATATTACAGACCTCAAACTCACGCAGATCGAACTGCAACAACTCAACCAAAACCTTGAACATGAAGTGGCGGTAAGAACCCTCGACTTAAAGCAAAGCATGGAACAGCTCAAAGCCACACAAGAACAGCTAGTGGAATCAGAAAAACTGGCAGCATTGGGCGGGCTTGTTGCTGGTGTTGCACACGAAGTCAATACCCCACTTGGTATCGCCGTGACAGCCTCTTCGATTATTCGAGATGCCTCTATTGAGCTCAATCAAGCCTTTTCCAATCAAACCTTAACCAGCGCACAATTTGCCGACGTGATGCAGAGAATTTCTGACAGCAGCCAAATGCTGGAAAACAACCTTAACCGTGCGGCGAAACTGATCCGAGATTTCAAACAAACGGCGGTCGATCAAATCTCCGAAAGCCGCAGCGAGTTCAATGTAAAACAAGTGCTTGATGCGTTAATTGCCAGCCTGCATCCCGAAACACGCAAGGTGCCTGTGGCTCCAGTCGTGGATTCGCCAGAGGATGTGGTCATGAACAGTTTGCCCGGTGTTCTCACTCAAATCGTCTCTAATCTTGTCCTCAACAGTGTCAATCACGCCTTCGGTACTCAGCCAAACCCCGAGATTCTTGTCCGCATTTCTGAACAAGAACAAAACGTCATATTGGAATATCAAGACAACGGCTCCGGCGTTGACCAATCTCTACATCAAAAGATTTTCGAGCCGTTTTATACCAGCAAGCGAGGAAAAGGCGGTTCTGGATTAGGCTTAAATCTGGTGTTTAATTTAGTCAAACAAAAGCTCAAAGGTGAGCTCTCTTTTCATTCAGAGCCAAACCAAGGCGTGCATTTTGTGATTACACTGCCCAA
Source organism: Vibrio sp. CCUG 15886 (assembly GCF_028570825.1). NCBI lineage: Bacteria > Pseudomonadati > Pseudomonadota > Gammaproteobacteria > Vibrionales > Vibrionaceae > Vibrio > Vibrio sp. CCUG 15886. The sequence goes on from NZ_JAQQBT010000001.1 coordinate 627,237, forward strand.
AGAACTGCCAATGCAGATAGAGCTTGCTCAAAAAAGTGCCTGATTCCACGGCAAGAACCCCGAGCTAAATAGCTCGGGGGTCGCAGAAAAAAAAGAGTAGAGAGAGAAGAAAGGATAACCAAAGGGCTCGCTAGTCAGGATGCTGAATACGAATATCGATAAACGCTTGCCAATTTTCCAACAACAAATCCACTAATCGGGGATCGAAATGTTTGCCTTTTTGCGCTTCGATTTCTTGGCGAATTTGTTCATCAGACCACGGTTCTTTGTAGCTGCGTTTTGCCCCTAACGCATCAAACACATCCGCCAAGCCCGTAATTCGGCCACTGATCGGGATCGCCTCTCCTTTCAGCCCCATCGGATACCCTGAACCGTCCCACTTTTCGTGATGCGTCCCAGCGATTTCTTTCGCAATGGCGAAGAGGCGTCGTTTGGATTTACTCAAGATGTTGACGCCATATTCGACGTGCTTTTTCATGATTTCCCACTCTTGTGCATCCAGCTTACCGGGCTTATGAAGAATGTTGTCAGGAATCGCGACTTTACCCACATCATGCAACGGTGAAGCGTGCTTGATCAAATTGACTTCAAAATCACTGAGTCCGTACAACTGCGCCAGTTTCTCTGAAATCAACGAAACGCGTTGTACGTGTGCGCCAGTTTCTTTGCTGCGTGCTTCCACCGCATTGGCTAGGTTGTAGACCAACTCCTTGGAGGTCTCTCGGACATCAAGCAACAAATTAAGATTTTCAAAGGTAAGCCCAATATTTTGCATATAGATTTCAAGCAGTTGTCGATCTAACTCAGACAACTGCTTATTGAGATTCACATAGAGTAAGTTGTCCACGCCCTGCTCATCATGGCTATACAACACAAACGCATCACCAAAGTGCGTGGTTTGATGGCTCTCCAACACTTGCTGACATCGCTCTGCCACCAGCTCTGGCAGTTTTTCAAACGCACATTCTGAATAGAGATCAACATAAGAACCCGTCGCTGCCAGCGTCATGGCTCGGCAAACCTCGCCGTTAGGGTCGGGCTTAACAATGCAATAAAAAGCGGATTTTTCTAACTTGAGCAATGAAGTGAGCTGCTCTAACACGGCTGACGCGTAGTGCTGCAGAGAGGTGGTATTTTGTACATAGGCAGAGGCTTGAATCACCTTACTCAAACCTTCTTTCTGTTCTTCTATCAAACAAAGGTCGCGATAAGCGCGCAACATGGAATAGAGAACGGTTTTCAACTTTTGCGTGGTGAGCTCAGTTTTCTCTTTATAGTCATCAATCTCATATTCCTTGATGACGATATCTTCTGGAGCCTGCCCTGCTTGCCCCGTCCTGAGCACGAGACGAATCAAGCGGTTCTTCATTTGCTCGCGAATGAACTTAACCAACTCAAGGCCCGCATGCTCGGTTTCCATCACCACATCGACAAACGCAACGGCAATATCCGTCTGCTGCTGCAAAATCTGCCGAGCCTCTTGCCCTGATAGCGCGGAGATGAGTTCCAACTTCCTCTCTTGGAACTGAAAACCACTCAGCGCTAATCGAGTGACTTGATGCATTTGTTCATCATCATCCACCAGCAAAACTTTCCATGGCTTACATAGGCGAAGGCTCTGTGTAGGCTCCTGAGGTTGATTTTCTGCACGATGGTCTGCAAACAAGTCCATTTGTCACCCTCTCCATTTTTGTTACTCACACTCTAGGTTTAGCACAAATCCAACAGAGAAAGAGGAGCAAAAGCACAAAAACAGCATGATGAGTTTCAATCGCTTAGCGTTTCTTCAAAAATGCCAAGTTCTTTGCCTAGCCAGTGAGCGCGTTCAGTGTGGTCGAGCAAATGCTCGTCACTGACCGGATGAATCAATACGGACAGATCGCCGCGATGTGCATCCAACCATTCAATCAAACCGTGTTGATTATCACGAAAGTGCAGTTCAAACATCGGCATCTTATGCGGGCCAACGAGACGATCGACCAGCGGAAATATCGCTGTGACATCTTGGCGTTCATTGCGGATCTGCTGATGGATCTTCAACGCATCTTGACGACGAATCAGGGGGTAATAAACATGGGCGTGAAACATACAGAGTAACCTTTTGAAATAATTTGTTTCATTCTAGCGGTTTGTTGAGCGTTTCCAATCAACAGATATCGATAGAGTCTATCAAAAAAATCGAAGATCCCGATGAAAAAGCCCCTTTTGTCACATTGCTGAGGCGAAAAACAGGTGCTAGACTTTCGGCGATCAACGCTTCATATAATCCTAATGATATGGTTTGGGAGTTTCTACCAAGAGCCTTAAACTCTTGATTATGAAGTCTGTCGCTTTATCCGAAATTTTATAAAGAGAAGACTCATGAATTACTTTGACCTGCCGAAGATCGATTTGCACTGCCACCTAGATGGTAGCGTACGCCCGCAGACAATTATTGACCTTGCTGACGAACAAAACCTCACTCTGCCATCACGTGACATTAACGTGATCAAAGAGATGATGGTTGCACCAGAAACTTGCCCAAATTTGGATGAGTATCTGAAACGCTTTGAGTTGTCAGGTATGGTCATGCAAACGGCAGAAGCGCTAGAGAGAATTTCATTTGAGCTATTCGAAGACGCTGCAAACGAGAACGTCAAATATTTAGAAGTTCGCTTTGGCCCGCTTTTACACCAAGTAAAAGGCTTGAGCCTTGACGACATCATGGACAGCGTGGTTCGTGGAATGAAACGTGCGGAAGCACAATACGACATCCACGGTAACTACATTTTGTCTATTCTACGCACCATGCCAAAAGACCAAATTAAAGCGGTTTTAGAAGCAGGCGCAAAACACCTTAACGATGGCATTGTGGCTTTTGACCTTGCTGGCTCTGAAGTTCCTGGATTCTGTCACGAGTTTGTTCCTTACGCACAATACGCAAAAGAGTTGGGTTACCGCATCACTATTCACGCAGGTGAGCAAGGTGCAGGACAAAACGTCCATGACGCGATTTCTTTGCTTGGCGCGGAGCGTGTTGGCCACGGCATCTTCATCCACAACCACCCAGAAGCTTACCAGCTCGTTAAAGGGGAAGAAGTGGCTCTGGAAACCTGCCCTAGCAGTAACGTTCAGACCAAAGCCGTCAACAGCTTGAGTGAACATCCAATTAAAGCGTTCTACAAAGACGGTATTGCCGTCACGATCAACACTGACAACCGTACCGTGTCGAACACCACGATGACCGACGAAGTGCGTAAAGTCGTTGAAGCATTTGAACTGACAGAAGCGGAATACTTCGATATCTACACTATCAGTGTCAACAATGCCTTCACATCTGATGCAGTTAAACAGCATCTATTGAGCTTCGCTCAGTAAGCGTTAGGCAAACCGATATCGATAATGCGCCTTCCCAACGGAAGGCGTTTTTCATTCCACCACAGCAAACACTCATCTTTTTTTCACGAATATTCTGAGATGTTTTCTGTCAACCCTAGTTATTTCCTTCAAATTTTAACAAGCCCAAATGCCAAAGCTGAAACATTGTCCTAATTCTCAGCGGTGTAAGGCAGAGTTTACTGCTTGAAAACAAACTAATCTTAGCGAAATTTAACATTTTGATTACACTTACAGTAAATCGGATGTCCCAAGATGGATCACTGTGGAAGTGGATAAATGCAGAAGCATCAAATAGCCACTTTCGCTTTCACAGGAGACAATTTTAAGAAATGGCGCATATCTAGCGCATCTCATGTGATGTGAATTGGACATTCTCTTTCAGTCTTGTGTCAGCTTATCTCCTGTGGCGATAGGCTTATCAAAAGGAGCTTGAGATGAATATTCAGGCACTGCCAATGCACCGATTCCTCGACTATGAAGGGAATGTGCAAAGCCCACTCCCTTCTTGGGCTAGTGGGGAGCGTCTTGTCCAATTTTACCGTGACATGCTCATCACCAGAGCGTACGACAACAAAGCGGTGGCGCTACAAAGAACGGGGAAACTTGGCACCTACCCATCCCACCTTGGCTCTGAAGCGTTTGGGGTTGGCATTGGTCACGCGCTCAAACCTTCTGACGTGTTCATTCCTTACTATCGAGACATGCCCGCCATGTGGGTTCGTGGTATTGGTATGGAGAAAAACCTGCAATATTGGGGCGGAGATGAACGCGGCAGTGATTTTTGTCCCGAGGAAAGTCACTTACACTGTTCCGATCTACCCTTCTGTGTCCCCATTGCCACCCAATGCACGCACGCGGTTGGCGTGGCCTCCGCACTCAAAATTCAAGGTAATCATGACGCCTCTTTAGTGACCTGTGGCGATGGTGCAACCTCCAAAGGCGATTTTTTGGAATCCATCAACTGCGCTGGCGTGTGGCATTTGCCTTTGGTGTTTGTCGTTAACAACAACCAGTGGGCGATCTCCGTTCCTCGTCAGTTGCAATGTGCGGCGGATTTGTTGTCAGAGAAAGCCAAAGGAGCTGGCATTCCCGGCATCACCGTGGATGGCAATGATGTGGTCGCTGTTTATGATGCCGTTAACAACGCTCTAGACAGGGCACGAAAAGGCAAAGGCGCGACATTGATTGAAGCGATCAGCTATCGCCTGAGTGATCACACCACTGCCGACGATGCAAGCCGATATCGCAGCGCCGATGAGTTAAAACAAGCATGGCAGTATGAACCAATTAAGCGCCTTCAAGCCTATTTAACCGCTCAAGGGCTTTGGAATGAAGAGCTCGAGCAACAATGGTTAGCCCATTGCAAACAACAAGTGGAGCAAGCCGTCGCACACTATCTTTCACTTCCGCCACAAGCCCCCGAAAGTGCCTTTGATTATCTCTATGCCTCGCTGCCGGTCGAGCTTCATGCTCAACGAGACATGTTAATTAATAAAGCAATGCGCATGCAGGGAGGCAAGCATGGCTGAACTAACCCTAGTTGAAGCAGTCAACCTCGCCCTTCATCACGAGATGGAGCGCGATGCAAACGTCGTGGTGCTTGGTGAAGATGTGGGAGACAACGGCGGCGTGTTTCGCGCAACCGTCGGTCTCAAACAGAAATTTGGCCTAAAGCGCGTAATGGACTCACCACTGGCCGAAGCGTTAATTGGTGGCGTGGCGGTGGGTATGGCAACACAAGGATTGAGGCCGGTGGCTGAATTTCAGTTTCAAGGCTTTGTGTTTCCAGCGATGGAGCATCTGATTTGTCACGCGGCAAGAATGCGAAACCGCACTCGAGGACGCCTCACCTGTCCTGCGGTGTTTCGCGCCCCTTTTGGCGGCGGTATTCACGCCCCAGAGCACCACTCTGAAAGTATCGAAGCGCTCTTTGCTCATATTCCCGGCTTTAAGGTGGTGATTCCTTCTTCACCTCAGCGCGCTTACGGCCTTCTGCTCGCCGCCATCCGCAGTGATGATCCTGTGATGTTCTTTGAACCCAAACGCATTTACCGCACCGTTAAATCGGAGGTGGTGGATAACGGCGAAGCGCTACCACTTGATAGCTGTTTCACCTTACGTAAAGGCCGCGATGTAACCCTAGTGACTTGGGGCGCGTGCGTGGTGGAATCTCTGCAAGCTGCTCAAACGCTCTCTTCACAAGGCATTGAGGCAGAAGTGATTGATTTAGCCAGTATCAAGCCGCTTGATATGGCGACCATTTTCCAATCTTTAGAAAAAACCGGACGTTTATTGGTGGTGCACGAGGCCAGTCGCAGTGGCGGTGTGGGTGGCGAGATCATTGCCCGCGTCGCTGAGCAGGCAATGTGCTTGCTGAAAGCACCACCTAAACGCGTGACGGGTATGGATACCGTCATGCCTTATTACCGCAATGAGGATTACTTCATGATTCAAGAGCAAGATATTGTGCTCGCCGCTCGTGAGCTTATGGAGGGCTGGAAATGAAAACCTTTATCCTACCGGATCTTGGCGAAGGGCTCGCTGAGTCGGAAATTATTAAGTGGCACGTCAGCGTCGGTGACAAAGTGGAAGTCGACCAAGTGATCCTCACCGTGGAAACCGCCAAGGCAACGGTTGATGTACCAGCCCCATGGGCAGGAACCATTATTACTCGGCATGGCAATGAAGGCGATGTGGTTAACATAGGTGCGCTGTTACTGGAAATCGAAGACGGTGATGTGACCGAAAACAGCGACCAAAAAGTACAACAACGCGAAGATGCTGCCACGGTGGTGGGTCATGTGTCCAATCAGATGCATCAAGTGAAAGTGGACGATTTTTGGATCGGGGGCAACCAAAACCACACCACAGAGAAACGGGTGACCGCCTTGCCATCGGCTCGTTTGCTGGCGCAAAAACTCGGGGTGAACTTGGAGATGGTGTCTGGTACTGGCCCATCCGGTTTGATTATGGATCACGATGTCTACGACGAAGCGGGCAAACAACGCCCCGGTACGGAAGTGCTCAAAGGAGCACGACGCACCATGATGACCACGATGACCGAATCTCATCTGCAAGTGGCTGCGGTCACCATTACTGAAGAAGCGCTGTTAGAGCATTGGAGCAGTCAAGAAGACATTACCGTTCGTTTGGTTCAAGCAGTCGTTTACGCCTGCCAGCAAGAACCGGCATTAAACGCATGGTTTGATGCCGATACCGTCACACGTTGCGTTCACCATACCGTGAATATTGGTGTGGCCGTGGACAGTGCCCACGGTTTGTATGTTCCTGTGATGCGACATGCCGATGAGTTTTCACCTGACGACATTCGTAGCTGGATAAATCAAACCGTTTCAGGAATTCGCGAGCGCAAAATTGGCCGTGAGCAGTTGCAACACGCTACGATCACCCTATCAAATTTTGGTGCCATCGCCGGAATTTATGCCACGCCTGTGGTGTCACCGCCGCAAGTGGCGATTGTGGGGGCGGGTCGAATCATTGAGAAAGTGGTGCTTCGGGAAGGAAAAGCCGTGGCCGTCAAAGCAATGCCTTTGTCGATCACCTTTGACCATCGTGCTTGTACGGGTGGCGAAGCCGCGCGCTTTACTAAAGCATTGGCAGAGCATTTAAGAAAACCCAGTGTATAACTTGTTGCTCAGGCAGTGCATAAAGACTAATGAAATAAGGCGAATAAGTAATAGCTAATAATTAAGGGCTTCCACGATGAAGCCCTTTTGCTTGTTTGCTTGGTGAGAATCGATGATGAAAATGCAAAGTTAAGCACGCAAGAATCGGCGACAAAGCCTGTCAAATACCCTACGTTTCGACAAACTGGGCTTCTCAAAAACTTCGGCGTCTTTCTGCACCTTCTCTAACAGTTCCGGCAGGATGTCAAACAGATCGCCCACCAAACCGTAGTCCGCCACTTGGAATATTGGCGCGTCTGGGTCTTTGTTTATCGCGACAATGACTTTCGACTCTTTCATACCAGCAAGATGCTGTATCGCGCCTGAAATGCCAATCGCAATATACAGTTCTGGTGCAACGATTTTACCAGTTTGCCCCACTTGCAGATCATTCGACACGTAACCCGCATCGACCGCTGCGCGCGAAGCGCCCACCGCCGCGCCTAACTTATCGGCCAATTGCTCCACCATGGCAAACTGTGCTTTGCTCCCTAAGCCACGCCCGCCAGACACCACGACTCTCGCATTGGGCAAATCTGGTCGCTCACTTTCTACCTTCTCTAAACCAACAAATTGGCTGTTTTCGGCGCACAGTACCTTGTCGAGTCGCACAACTGGCACCTGATTGCTGCTATTTTCACCTAAGCCATTGTCAGATAGGGCTTCAAACGCAGAGCTTCTAATAGAAACCATTTTGACTGCATCGAGTGATTTCACCGTGGCCAGTGCATTGCCGGCATAAATTGGCCGAACAAAGGTATCGTCCGATTCAATCGCCACCACATCCGACAACTGAGCAACATCGCGCAGTGCCGCAACACCGGGTAGTATATTTTTACCAAAGGTGGTTGCCGCTGCGAGCACGTGCGTATAAGGCTCACTCAACTGCGCCATCACGGGCACAATGTTCTCTGCCAAACGATGTTGATAGGCCGGCGAATCCAGCACCATGATCTCTGCGATTCCGTCGATACGCTGTGCATGTTCGACCACGGCATCACATTGATGGCCAATAATCAGCGCCGTAATGCCCTTAGGTTGCAATTGCAACGCTGCGCTCATGGCTCGTAAGCTTTCAGGACAAATATTCCGGTCATTATGCTCGGTCAGGAACAGCACTTTTATGTCATTCTTTTCCATCACTTTACTCTCTCCATTATCACGGCTGGCACTACAGCACCTTGGCGTCGTTTTTTAATTTTTCGATGAGCTGATCCACATTCGCCACCCGCTCTCCGGCTTTGCGCTCTGTTGGTGTGTTCACCATCAGCAATTGTTGATGAGATTTAACCTCAATGGAAAGCTGTTGTAGTGTGATCACATCCAGCGGTTTCTTCTTGGCTTTCATGATGTTGGGTAAAGAGGCATATCGCGGCTCATTAAGGCGCAGATCCGTACTGATGATGGCAGGAAGTACTAATCGCAACTCCTCCAACCCGCCGTCGACTTCTCGCGTCACGTTGACCTGCTCACCAGAGACAACGACTTTGGAAGCAAACGTCGCGCAAGGTCTTTGACTCAATGCCGCCAGCATTTGCGGCACTTGGTTGTTATCACTGTCAACGGACTGTTTTCCCAGCAGCACTAATCCAACCGATTCTTGCTCCATCAGACGATGCAGAATTTTCGCCACCGTGAGCGGTTCTACAGCCAACACATTTTGCGCATTCTCCACCACAGAAGAGAGATCGACATGAATCGCTCTATCCGCCCCCAGCGCCAACGCAGCCCTCAATTGCTCTTGGCAGCTTTCGTCACCGATGGAGACAACGATCACTTCCTCGGCATGGCCCGCTTCTTTGAGGCGCACGGCCTCTTCTACCGCGATTTCACAAAACGGATTGAGCGTCATTTTCACGTTGGTCATTTCAACGCCAGAACCGTCCGCTTTCACACGCGCTTTGAGATAAGGGTCGATCACGCGTTTGATACCCACCAATACTTTCACGTAGCCTCCTTAATGGACATCACCAACCATTTGAAATAAAAGCCATTTATTCAATCTCTTTACTTCAATGTCGTCAAATAACTGTCCGAAGATTTATTGCATTAACATTTGTGCAACATGGTAATTTCAGCTTAGTAAAGTTTACGTTTACGTCAACTGGACTATATTTAAGCCAATGAACGACTCTGTAGCGGCAGGTTTACATTATGGAAAGAGAATGCATGGAATTCGACGTGGTTATCGTTGGTGCGGGGCCAGCTGGTCTGTCAGCCGCTTGTCGTTTGGCGCAACTCGCCCAAGCCTCCAATCAAAGCCTCTCCATTTGTGTGTTAGAAAAAGGCTCGGAAGTGGGTGCGCATATCCTCTCTGGCGCCTTGTTTGAAACTCGCGCATTGGCAGAACTTTTTCCCGATTGGCAGGATCAAGGGGCGCCAGTCGACACGCCCATCACGCAAGATCGCCTGCTTTACCTCACTACCGAGCATAACCACATTGAAGTGCCTGCCTTTCTGGTGCCTAAATCACTTCATAATAGCAGTGACAACTATGTGGTCAGTTTGGGTAATCTCTGCCGCTGGTTGGCCAAACAAGCAGAAGCCCTCGGTGTAGAGGTGTTTGCTGGCTTTCCCGCTAAAGAGGTGGTAATTAATGAAAGTGACATTGTCACTGGTGTCATTACCACCGACATGGGCCTGGACAAGCAATTTCAGCCCAAAGCAGGATTTGAAGCAGGCATCGAGCTAAAAGCGCGCTTTACCGTGTTTGCCGAAGGCGCGCGTGGTCATTTGGGTAAACAACTGATTGAGCACTTTGCTCTCGACCAAGGAAAGTCGCCCCAACACTACGCTCTGGGGATCAAGGAAATTTGGCAACTGCCTCAAGAGAGTCCAGCCTATCAAGCAGGCCACGTCACCCACTTTGCTGGCTGGCCTTTAAGTGACACTGACAGCCAAGGGGGGGGCTTTCTATACCATATGGATAATCATCAAGTTTGCGTTGGTTTGATCACCGACCTGAACTACAGCAACCCCTACCTCAGTCCATTTGAAGAATTTCAACGCATGAAGCATCACCCCGCTATCGCCTCGCTATTGCAAGGCGCGGAGCGCGTCGCTTACGGTGCCAGAGCCATCACCAAGGGCGGGCTGCATTCACTGCCCAAGCAGCAGTTTGCTGGAGGATTACTGATTGGTTGCGATGCTGGCACCCTAAATAGTGGCAAGATCAAGGGCTGTCATACGGCGATGAAATCGGGCATGCTCGCCGCTGAGGCCATTTTCAAAGCGTGGCAATCGCCCGAGCAAAATACTGAAGCGGACTATCAAAGTGAATTTGAACACTCTTGGCTCTATGATGAGCTCGCGCAGACGAAAAACTTCTCTGCCGCCCTACATCGCTATGGGCCGCTCGTTGGTGGGGCTCTGAATACCTTTGAACAAAATCTTTGGTATCCTCTCACCGGGCAAGCCCCCAGTTGGCGTATTGTGGATGATAGAGCCGATCACCTTTGCTTGGATGAATGCGCCGTTGTCACTCCCATTGCGTACCCAAAAGCGGACGGTGTATTGAGCTTCGACAAGCCTTCATCACTCTATCTTTCCGCCACTCAGCATGAGGAAAATCAGCCCTGCCACCTGATGGTGAACGATCTCGACACAGCACTCAAACGCCATCTGAATTTGTACGACGAGCCTGCACAACGCTATTGCCCCGCTGGTGTGTATGAGGTTATCGAAGGCGAAAGTGGTCCCTATTTGCAAATTAATGCCGCCAACTGTTTACACTGTAAAACCTGCGACATCAAAGATCCGTCAGGGAACATTACGTGGACACCGCCAGAAGGCGGTGGTGGACCGAACTACCAAAATATGTAAATCGATTTGCCACACAACACTCGGCTTCAAAAAATACTTCGATTGGAAAACACCTTGTTTAGAAAGTACCAAGCTCGAAGCGTAGGCCGTCTCGAATCAAAAATTAAACACGCTTCGATTGGATGAAGCGCACTTTGCTTTCTATGCTTATGTCAATAAGTCGAATTGAGGTTAAAGCAGTATGAGAAATCAAACCGATTTCTCTAGCAATCATTCAAATATTAAGTGATAAACACCAAGTTTCATTTAAAGCTCAAAATAAATATCGCCAACTAATGATAAAAATGATAAATTACGCAAAATTTTGGTAGGAAATCACACTTTTTAATATATGGATGTAGGTTGCAATGGCAATAATTGATACCAAGCATAGAAGGTAACTCATTCATGTTTATTAAGAATCTATCAATCGGCAAGAAAATCGCAGCAGCATTTTCAATCATAGCCGTCATCAATATCGCATTCGGGATATTTTTGTCTACAGAGCTCAATACGGTAAAGTCCGAGCTATTAAACTACACCGAAGATACACTACCCGCGATGGAAAAAGTGGATGCTGTACGAGATAAAATCTCATATTGGCGACGTACTCAATTTGCGGTGTTCGCGATGAACGACGAAAACCAAATCAAACAGACCATCACACGTAACGAAGGTATCCGTCGAGAGATCGAAACGGAACTCGCCGCGTATGGAAAAAGCGTCTGGCCAGGTGAAGAAGAGCAAACCTACAACCGTTTGATGTCACTTTGGAGTGGTTACCTCAGCACCATGGATAAGTTTAACGACGCATTGCTTGCAGGCGACAAAGACGCCGCTTATCCAATCCTCACCAACTCACTGTCGACCTTTGAATCGATTGAGACGGAAGTGAACAAGTTGGTGATGATTCTCAAAGGCGCAATGGACAGCAACAAGAATCAAATTCTGTCGTCTGTTAACGGCCTAAACACCACTGCTGTTATCAGCAATATCGCTATCTTTGCTGTGATGGTGATTATGACGCTACTATTAACTCGTATCATTTGTGGGCCACTGAATATCGTTGTTCGTCAGGCGAACGCCATTGCACGTGGTGATCTGTCACAAGATCTTGACCGTAACGCGATCGGTAACGATGAGTTGGGCGAGCTGGCAGATGCCACCATTAAGATGCAAGACGATTTGCGCCAAGTGATCGACAACGTGATTGCCGCTGTAACCCAATTGAGCAGTGCAGTAGAAGAGATGACACAGATCTCTGAAATGTCCGCTTCTGGCATGAAAGATCAACAAATGCAGGTGACGTTAGTTGCAACCGCCATGACTGAAATGAAAGCCGCAGTGGCAGACGTTGCTCGCAATACCGAAGACTCTGCATCGCAAGCGTACGACGCGAATCGCCGTACTCAAGATGGTGCGAAAGAGACGCATCAAATGGTGGTATCGATCGAAGAGGTGGCCGACATCATTGCCAAAGCGGGCGACACGGTGGCCGAGCTTGAAGCGCAATCGAACCAGATCAACGTTGTGGTGGATGTGATTCGTGGTATTGCTGACCAAACCAACCTCTTGGCACTGAATGCAGCCATTGAAGCGGCGCGCGCTGGCGAATCTGGCCGTGGCTTTGCGGTTGTTGCCGATGAAGTGAGAACCTTGGCAGGCCGCACTCAAGATTCAACCGGTGAAATCACGTCTATCATCGAGAAACTTCAGGATTTGGCAAAACAAGCCAAACACGCGACCGAAGATTCAAGAACCAGCATCGGTGCTTGTGTTGAGCAAGGTAATAACGCACAAGAATTAATGGGCTCGATTGAAAAGTCCATCGCGAACATCGCAGACATGGGCGCGCAAATTGCCACCGCATGTGGACAACAAGATTCCGTTGCGGAAGAACTCAGCCGCAATATAGAGAACATTCACATGGCTTCGCAAGAAGTTGCGCAAGGGTCGCAGCAAACCGCGCAAGCGTGCCGTGAATTGACTCAACTTTCCGTCTCGCTGCAAGACGTCATGAGTCGTTTCAAATTGAATTAATACAACCACCCCGGCCTGAGTGCTGGGGTTTTTCTTAGGGAAATAACATGAACTTTAAAAAGACCCTTCTATCCATTGCCATCGCTAGCGCCAGTCTCACTCCGGCTTTCTCTTACAGCGCACCTCTCTTACTCGACAACACGGTTCACCAAACCAGCCAAATCGCTGGGGCCAATGCTTGGCTCGAAATCAGCCTCGGCCAATTCAAAAGCAACATTGAACAATTTAAATCGCACATTGCCCCACAAACCAAAATTTGTGCGGTGATGAAAGCCGACGCTTATGGCAACGGAATTCGTGGTTTGATGCCAACCATTCTTGAACAACAAATTCCCTGCGTGGCTATCGCCAGTAATGCGGAGGCTAAACTCGTCCGAGAAAGTGGTTTCACCGGACAACTGATTCGCGTTCGTTCTGCGAGTTACAGCGAAATTGAACAAGGACTGGATCTTCAAATCGAGGAGTTGATCGGCAGCGAGCAACAAGCGCGTGACTTATCAGCGTTGGCAGAAAAGCGCAATCAAATCATTAAAGTTCACCTTGCTCTTAACGACGGAGGCATGGGCCGTAATGGTATTGATATGAGTACCGAACGTGGACAAAAAGAAGCAGTCGCCATTGCAACGCACCCTTCGGTGGCCGTGGTCGGTATCATGACCCATTTCCCGAATTACAATGCAGAGGATGTACGAACAAAGCTAAAAAGCTTTAACCAACATGCACAGTGGTTAATGGAAAGTGCAGGGCTAAAACGTGAAGAGATCACCCTACATGTGGCCAATTCCTACACCGCGTTGAATGTCCCTGAAGCGCAGTTGGATATGGTTCGTCCAGGTGGCGTGCTCTATGGTGATCTCCCGACCAACCCTGAGTACCCTTCTATTGTGGCGTTTAAAACTCGCATTGCTTCACTTCATTCGCTTCCGGCAGGCAGCACCGTGGGTTACGACAGCACGTTTACCACAGCAAATGATGCGGTGATGGCAAACCTCACAGTCGGCTATTCCGATGGCTACCCACGAAAAATGGGCAACAAAGCGCAAGTGCTGATCAACGGCCAGCGCGCCAATGTGGTGGGCGTTGCTTCAATGAATACTACGATGGTGGATGTGTCCAATATCAAAGGCGTGTTACCCGGCGACGAGGTGACGCTCTTTGGTGCTCAAAAAAACCAGCACATCTCTGTCGGTGAAATGGAAGAAAACGCCGAGGTAATTTTCCCAGAGCTTTACACCATTTGGGGCACCAGCAACCCACGTTTCTATGTGAAGTGAAACAGGTAAAAGCGGATTGATTAGAGAGAATGGTATAACAACTAAGACTCTATACTCGTGCCTCGTTGAACACCACAAATGAGATAACGTTGATGCCATAAAAAAGCCGCCTTTATTCAGGCGGCTTTGATGTTAATGGTTGGTGAATATTACACCGTTATACCCTTTTTATGGACAACGTCTGCCCACGCAGTGGTAATCGCCACGCGAGATTTGCTGTCTAGGTTATCGATGAATCCATTGTCACCCGCCTGAGGGTCAAAGCCACTCATGGCTTGTACCAGCGCATCAATTGCACTCTCAGACAAGGTGGTGTACTCACGTTCACCCGTCGCGTCTTTCTCACCCATTGCGATGATCACCTGCGCTCGATTACCGTTAAAGTAATCACTAAACGTCACCGAACCAATATGCTCAAACTTCGCTTGGTCACTGTCGCTTGCCGGGTCACGAAGAATAGACAACTTCAAGTCATATCCGCTGCGTTCGAACCACAGTTTCTGCCAATCGATGCCATTGAAGACAATGTTATCTTCGCTGCGAATGTCTTCAACAAGGTTGTCGATAACATCACCGCTCACCACAAAGCTGTCCACATCCGTGCCACCTTTGAACGTGTTTTGATAACCACCCAACACCATCAGATCGCGCCCTTCGCCACCGTTGAATTGACTGAACTTAGAGATGGCCGCTGCGATGAGATGGTCTTCGCCCTCACCGCCATTCAACACGGCGTGATAGCCCATTAGCTTCACAACATCGTTGCCAGCGCTTGCATTGATGCGGTTGTAGTTACCGAAGACATTAGCAAAGTCATTGCCAGCGCCTAGCTCTACTTGGTTGTTGTTGCCAATCGTAACGGAGTAGTCTTGATCGTCACCCGTATCCACACGGTTGAAGTTGCCAGACGTCACCACGTAGTCACGGCCTGAACCGGTGTCAATTTCACCGCCCTCACCAAAGACAAACGACTGGTCATCACCGGCACCAAGGAAGACATGGTTAATGCGTCCTGCAACCACTGCTGTGTCGTTGCCATCACCGCCAAACATCATGTTTTCACGTCCCATCAGAACGCCCATGTCGTTGCCTTCGCCGCCCGTGAAGATGTTTGACGTGCCTGTTGCGTAGAACACATCATCGCCTCGTCCGCCCCAGAAGTTGTTGTTGTCTCCTAGATACGCTCCGAGATCTTTACCATCACCACCCCAGTTGAAGTTGTAGTTTCCTAGGGAGATGTTGATATCACCATCACCTTGGAGATGACCACTGTTACGAAGGAAATCAAACGTTTTCTCTTTCATATTCAGCAGATCAGCGGTGAGATTCTCTTTGAGATTTTCCACCAGCGATTTCATCTCTTTCTGCTTGTCTTGACTAAAGATAGTGGCGAACAAGTTCGGCAGGTTAAGCGAGTTAAAGCCAAAGGCACGATCTGGTGTTTCTGCTGTTTCAGTGCTGCCATCAGCCACCGTCGCGCCTTGTGCACTGTTTACGTTCGCACCATTAACAGAAACCGAAGAGTTGTCCTCTTCCTCTTCTGGCGCCTTCTCTTTCAGTCCATGAGTTTCAGCAAAAGACTTAATGCCATCCGCCCCCATGTTGATACCCGACTTCAAGCTATCCAGTAACTTAGCTGGGTCGACAAAGGCTTGCAGTTGATCACCACTGAACTCACCAATGACATCCAACATCTCTTTGAGAATCGCTACACCATCGACAGCTTCACCATTACGCGAAACAATTTGACCTGACGCGGTGTAATCCACACCAAAAATATCCGCTAGCGTGGTCTCGGCTCCTACACCCGCTAACTGCCCAAGTAGCTTGTTCTTAAGCTGACGAGGCAAATCTTCTGGCGTGTAGGTGAAGGTTGTCTTGGCCTGACCCGTAGCAGAGAACTGCTGTGTCATGAGGCCAAACAGTGAACCTAGGTTGGTATCCAAAATAGACTGGATGTTGTCACCAAACATGAAGTTCCAGTTACCTGTCGTGACTTGGATATCCGCACCTTGACCACCCACGGCAAAGTTAAACGCAAGCTTTTCATTGGCTTGACGAAGCTTATCTGCGCGGCTGAGCTTGCTGGTGTCGTTATTACCGTTACCACTTAGCCATTGGTTGTACTGCTTGTTCAGAGTCGCTTCTGCATCGTGCTTCAAGCCACGGCTGCTTCGCTCGTTCTGCGAGTCTAGTTCAACCAAACTGGTGTAATCAACACTGCTGCTCTGATCCAAACCAGACATATCTTTGACGAACTTCTTGGCGCCAGATAATGTCCATTGCTGCTCTTGAGCCGCTAGCCAATCTTGGCCCTCACCCGAGGTGGCAATGCTTTGCAGTACGCCCGAAATACGAGCGGCACCATCGAACGGATTAACCAATGGCGGAGTCGGAATCGACTTGTCCATCATCACAATCAGATCATTACTTCGACCTAAGTTGAAGCTCACATTACGATTACCGATGAACATTTGCGCACCTTCCAGTGCCTGATAACCACCAATATCGAAGCTGTGCTTGCTCTCACCATTGCCGATGTGAACCATGACGTTATTGTCACCAAAGGCCAGCGACTTAAAGCCACCCGTGCCGACTTTAATGCCCACATTTGATGTGCCCCAGTTCACTGCCGTAAACTCACCATCACCCACATTGACTTGAATGTTACCTGAGTAGCTGAGTTTATTGTTTGCAGAAGAAGATGAGGTTTCTGTCTCCGCTTTGCGTTTTTCTGGCGCATCAAACACATCATTGTTGTCACCGATTGCACCACGAGCTGGCTCGTCAACGTCGCTGACACCAATACGAGAGAGATCGATGTCGCCTTCCGCAATACCGTTGCGAATACGTTCATCCTTGGCAACAACTTCACCTTGCTCGTCCCAGCTTAGCGAAACTTTGTTGTTTTCTGCTTTTTGGACCCAATCGCCATTCGCGTCCTTGGTATGTTTACGCCCTGCCTCGTCTACGGCCAGTTCAGAACTGCGTACAGAGACATCGACACGAAGACCATTCGCATCCATCGCGTTAATAAACTGATGACCAAAGCCTTTTTGCTTATCGTCACTCACCAAAGAACAACCAACAATACTGATATGATCAGGCTTATTGTTGATGTTTTCCGCTTGATTAAACGACTGTTGGAACTTGGCCAATTTCACTGCCAGCTCATCAGCACTGTAGCCACTTAAACGCGTGTTGTTACTTTCTGAGTCATCTCGACCATGACCTACTAACTGCCAACGTAGCTTTCCATCCAGCTTTGACGGATCGCCATACACCACGCGATAGTTGCCGTCTGAATCGATCTGCACCACCACACTGCTTTCTGGGTGCTTACCCGCAAGGTTCGCAGCGGCTTTTGCCACGACATCATCGTTCTCCATTTGCACGATGATTTGACCATCAAAACGGCTTTCACCGCCGTCCGCTGTCGGAGTCACAACAACACGTTCCCAGTCATTCACATTTTGGTTGTGAAGAGCGGTATTTGCGCCACTCAAACTGTCCTTGAACGTGATCTTCGGTTTGTTAGCAACATCTTCGTAGACAACACGTAGACTCACATCGTCTTGTTCAACTGTGAACTGGTTCGAGTCACTGACTTTAAGCGCAGGAAGATCGAGGCGGTGCGTGATACCAGGAACGAACCCTTCAATCCCTTTGTGAGACTGCAAATGCGCTTTACCGTAGATAGCAACGAACTTTTCACCATCAGGCAGATTTTGTAATACTTCCACCGCAATGTTGTTCGCGGCACCAGCACGGTACATCAGACCATGTTCTGTTCCCTGAACATTTGGACGCGCAGAGCTGTTTGCATCCAGCGCGACGATGCGCATACCGTTAGCACGTGCGTTTTCAAAAAGAGTGACATCGAGATGCTTTGTTTTCAGCATTGCGCTTAGTTCACTCGACATCACACCCGTAGCTAGGTAGCGATCAATCAGCGGTTGCGCAAGGTCTGAGCGTAAATGCTCAAGGCCAATGACTGTGACTCCCTGTTTTTTCAGTGCATCCATCTGTTCATTAACAAAGCGTAGGCCGTTGACGTCGCTGCCATGCACTTCACCAATCAAGAGGCCTTTACGATCATCCAGAAGAACCGCAAGCTGCTCGTCAACGCCCGTTGCACTAGCAAGCTTATTCGTCAGCTCATCATAGCCTGTACCAGAGTAACGACGATCCCAAGCGTCAATATCCGTCTCATGGCTACTGCGGTAGATACCTTCAATTTGATCCATTCGGTCGGAATCAAGTTGAGATAAGTAGCTTTGATCTGCAAATTTCTTCAGCAGTATCATTTCAGCTGAATCACCAGAAATCGGATCCGCTTTCTTCGCCGCTTCTTTCAGGAAGTAGAACGCCATTTGCACCGATTCAGCACCCGTCAAATCCTGAAGTTCTTGATAGCTATAGCCAAGATGAACCGTTTTAGTGGATTCATCCAACGTCGCTTTACTCAACAACCCGTTCGACTGGGACGTTTCTAACCACTGTTTGAAATCAGCGTAATGCTCACCTAGATCTACGTGGTACTTCGCATCAAAACCAAGGTCACTTGGCGTTTCGCCTTTGTAACCATGCTTCGGTGCCAAGTATGGGTCTTCATTGGCCCAACGAACCATCATATCCGTCAAACCTACGTGTTTACCGTTGGCTTCTTCAATCGCGACCATAAAGATACGAGCGGCAAGCTCCGGTCTTGTTTGTGCGATTGCATCAATACCCGCTTGGGCAACTTGCATCTTACCGATAAACAACGCACTGGTGACCTGCTCTTTCAACTGCGTTAGCGCTTGATTACGCCCCGAAGTTGGATGTTCAGCGATGTAGTCATTAATCTTCTTATTAAGCTCAAAGCTCGCTGCGATTTGAGCGCGGCCTTTAGCCTGATGCACAAGGTCGAGTTGATCGAGAATACCTTGGTAGGATGCGCCAATCGGTTTAGCAAAAACTTTTGCTCTTTCTTTCAGCTCTTGCACCGTAAAGATTTGCGCTAAATCAACCACGACCTTGGTTTTATTACCCAATGCTTCGAGATCGCTCGCGACTCCACCCGTAGGCTTTTTAATCGGTGTAGCGTCAAACACAGGTAGATCGAGGATCCCCTGCATGGTGGTCTTATCACCAAAGGTTGGCTTGTAGCTTGCTAACGTGTTGCCATCCATTACCACCACGCGGTTGAAGATTGCTTCACCTGCGTCGTTTTTGCCCAGCTTATAGCTTTGAGCCATGTTCAGATCGGACTTGCCGAAGAAACGCGTTAGGTAGTCGCCAAACTTCTCTGCTGATGAGAACTCAACAATGCCAGCATTTGGATCGTAGAAGCCGTAAACACGATCGTCGCCTGAGCCTTTTGCCCAAGCTGCCATCGCATGCCCCGGAGCATCAAGTTCCAACAACACAGGTTTGCCGTTAGCCGATGCATCAGTGATTTTCTCAACCACACCGTTTACGGTCAGTGCTTGCTTCCCTTCCAGCTTTTCCTGCCACACTTTCATCGACGTATCATGCATTGGGTTCTTCGCATGAATGGCCGCCAAGCTGCTGAGCAACTTGCTTGCATTGGCTTTTTCACTGTCTGAGTAAAGGGTTGGATTGCTCAGCACCGCTGCCGCAGAGTACATCTTCTCTAGCAGTTGTCTTGCCACGCCAACTTGACCATCGTTTTCAAGCTGTTTAGCAACCAAAACGAGTTTAGAAAGTGGATCACAACGTCCACCAAAACCGTCATTCGATAGGTTCAACAGCATTAACTGTGGCGCAAGCTGTTCAGTCGCTTTCGCATCCACCACGCCAGCAGAAGCAATCTCACGGAACAATCGGTTGTACTTCTCAGACTTGTTCTGGAACGTCACTTTCAGTGCACGACTTTCAATTTCCCAAGCAAGCGCACCTTTTTGCTCTGCACTCCAGTTGCCTTTAACAAACAGATCCACCAGTTGCTTGATGCTCATATCTGAGCGGAAGCCGTCAACGATTTCTTTTGCATGGTCGTTTTTGTAACCATTTAGGAAATCTTTAGTGGTGCGAATGTCTTTCGATTTACCCGGTACGCTCGTATCTGGTTTCAGCGCATCGCCATAGCGTTTAAAGTCTTTCTCTAGTCCTTTCAGCACTTCGCCCGCTTCTACCGCTGCTTGCTCTGCATTGAACAGACCGGAGACAATTTGATCCGCGTACTGCCCCATCAAGCGGTTGCTCGCTTCGTGGCCATAGAAGGTTTGTTCACCCGTGACGTTGTAGCCAGCAATCGCGAGTTTAGCTCGTAGCTTCTCGCCTTCTTCGCCTAAACCTTCGTTGTCCGTTAGCAGCAGAATCGGCGTCTCTTTTGGCAAGCCTTTTAGGTTCTTCTCCACTGAGAACTGACCGTTAACCGCTTTCGCGATAGCCCCTACAATGCCCGCTGGATTCGCCACTTCATGAGCGGTGATGGCTTTGGTCATGCTTGGCATAGGACGGTCAAGCAATAAGCCAGACACCGCTTGGCCGTTTTGCGCGGCATAACGTGCTAAATCTGCGGCAATTGGACCACCCATTGAGTAGCCGTGAATGATGATATTGCTTGGGTCAATACCCTTGTCGTTCACTAGGTAGTTGAACATGGTGCGAGCGTCTTGGTACAAGCCTTTTTCGCTTGGTCCGCCGTCGCTTTCACCATAGCCACGCAGGTTGACTGCGAGCATGTCGATACCTTGTTTTTGGTAGTGGTTGCGAATCTCGCTCGCTTGCTCTTCAGCAGAAGAACCAGAACCATGCAGGAACAACACGACTTTGCCGCTTGTCGCGCTTGTTTCACCTTCGCTTGAAGCCGCTCCCTGATGGTAATACCCCGTTAGACGGCCCACTTCCCCTTTGAGGGTAACTTTCTGCGATTCTCCATTTTCTACCGCATGGTCAAGTAAGGTTTGCGTGATTTCGCCAATCTTACGACGTGCGTCTTTCTCACCATATAACTCATTGTTGAGGAATCGAGTCAGTGGGCTAAGAGATTCTTTATCGCGCGGTGGCGTGCCATCATTTTCAATCGCCACGTTTTCTTTGTGCTTCTCATTACCTGACAAGGCATCAAGGACATCAGTGACTTGATGACTTTGCTTCTTCGCGGCAATTTCAAGCTGAGCTTCCTGCAGCGCCTGACCAAAGTTGAAAAGCTCTGTCGGCGTCCAAACACCAAACTTAGGTCGCCATGTGTGGCCGATAAGTTTGTCAGCACCACCCGCTTTCAACACTTTTGCGACGGTACTTGAGCAGTTTTTGGTCAATAACTGATATCGAGCATCCGGATCGTTGCTTAGACGGTTCCATTCAGCTTGCATCGCCGCCACATCCAACCCTTCTAGGTTAATGCGGAACACTCGGCCTTCATCTGCTTGGCTGGCCTTAAAGGCTTCGATTTCTTCTAGCGCTCTTTCAGCAAACAGACGAACCACGTTGTCGATACGTTTTTCCACAAGGGCTGTGTCACCGCTTGCCTGAGCTTGTTTCTGTAGCTCTTCAGCAAAACGATTTGCTACGTCCATCATGTCGTAGCTGGTGTCATTCCATTGGTCGACGAATGGCTGGAAAACATGCGCTGGAATGCCTGTCGATGCAAGCATATCTGGATTGCCCAGTAGTACACTCGCATAGCCTTCAGAAGCATCTTTGTATGAAGCATCAATACCTTTCGCGGCGTTGAGTTTTTCGATAAAGCGCTTCAGCTTAGTTTCACCATCTTTCAAACCAAAGCCGTCGTTTTCTTCCGATGCCATATCGTGCTCAAGTGTGTCATTTTGATGAGCAGGTTGGCTGAAATCGCTCCAACGTAGTTTAAGATCCGGCTGATCTTCTGTAGCAACGTTGAAGATATTGCGGATATTGGATGACTTGCTACCGAGTGGCCACCAACTCACGTAATTCTGCTTATTGAAGTCAGCAGCGGCTTGACCTTCAAGCTGCGTGCGACCTTGGCCAATTTGCAATGCGGCATGACCTAGTGTGCTGTGATCACTCGGCTTCCAGATGTACATGGTCGCGCTCACTGGCGACATGTGCTGTTCAATCGCTTGGTGTACTTTGTTTAAACCAGCAATATCAATGCCTTTACCATCTTTTGCCAGATCGTTTGCAGAAAGCCTTGCGAAGATCGTATCGGCAACGACTTGACCATACTCATGAGTTACGGCTGCTTTTACTTTTTCAAGTACAGCATCGCTACCACCTAGCTGATCGATAGTGGCTAGGTTGCCTTTGCCCTTAGTGACGAAATCGCCGTTTCCATCCAGATACAGATGTTTACTTTCTTTTAAGTTGGCATTATCAAGCTGGTCATATAGGCGGCTAAAGCTATCGTGCGCTTTGATGCTTTGCTCAGAGACCGCAAGAACAGAGACTTCTTCCAGACGAGAATTCACCTGATTTAACAGTGAGTTCATTGCTTCCACACGGCCAGAATCCGGATGCCCGAGTACATAACCTTCAATCTGTTTACGCAGGTTGAGCAGTTTTTCCACAGATTCTAGTTCGTAATCTGCGTGTTCAACCGTACTCGCATGATACTCCGTCAGGGCGTCGATCACTTGTTGGTAACTATCACCGCGAACTTTACCGTTCACATGAGCAGCATCGAGTAGCTCAGTGACAGACACCAGTTCAACATTGGTGTTGTACGTCCAAGCACCGTCTTCTTTTTGCGCTATAATTCGCGTGCGGCCATCGTGATGCGAGAGCACCTTGTTATCCACTAAGAAAAGTTCATCTGGCATCTGCTCGAAGTTGTCGAAGTTTGCCAAGATAAAGCGCTCAATGGATTTTTGTTGAGCTGCATCTTCTGGGTTATCAAGCAGAATAGTCTTGCTCTTTCCATCGATTCCCGGCCATGAGCGAACTTCAAATCCTTCTTCGCCTTCTTGCACTAAGAGGTTGCGCTCAGTACGAAGTGAATAGAATGGTAGAGATTCACGCAACATGCTATCGATCGCACTTAGCTTCACATCCAACTCAACCAGCGTATCGGCTTTGTAACCATCTGGATTGTCGGCCAAAAGCTCAGCTTGTCTCTCGTGACTCAACGCATCAAAGCGTACTTTAACGGCAACACCTGCATCGGTAAGTCGGCGTCCAATCTGGTCTGCTGGTAGATCTTTGTACTCGGATACTGGCTTATCAAGCAGTCGAATTTCACCGACTAACCCTTCACGCTGCAATTGGCGTAATGCAGGTAGCTCAACATTCCAGAAATAGTTGCCAAGACGCACACCACCTTCTGCGATGACATACACATCATTTTGTGCCCCCGTCGCATAGACCGAACTCCAAAAACCTGTATTGCTGAACGTTGCTGCATCGATTGATGATTTCAACTGATTTTGCTCGGCGTTATCTGGGTCAAGGAACAGGCCGCCCCAACGCATTAAATGCTTATTCAGGTCGATTGCAAATGCGTTGCCTTTAACATCGATGTCGTACACGACCTTTTTGCCATCAGTCTGGGCATTGTCGAGAATGTCTCGGTATTGCTTGAAGTTTTTACCAGACCAGAAGGAAACAATGCTTTTCTCTGCGTGTGGTGCTTCAAAACTATAACCATAGCTCTCAAGCTTAGTGAGAAACTCAACGCGTTTGTCCCAGTCATAATCGAGCGTCGATTCAACAAACAAAGTGGCTAATGCTTCCGCTTGATCTTTCGGTACTTGATTGTCGGTGTGTTCGATGTAACCGCTCATAGATTGAATCATGCGCTGCTTGACTTCATCAGAGACATCAACATCGACGCGTTCAAAGCCAGGGACAGGTACATACTTGTCCGTCGCCACGTCATTATCAGTGTCTAGCCAGCGATATAGATTCGCCACTTTTTCCGCGCGAGCAGCCACAAGCGATTCAGCAGAGTCATGCGAAGCTTCACCAAGCCCCTCTAAATTCACCCCAGAAATGCGAATCTCTTTTCGAACCACATCCTGAGACGCAGTGGTTGGTACCACAATGCTGTCGGAGTTTGTTTCGGTGAACATTGAGGTGATTGTGCTACCGCTGTTCTTTCCGCGAATACCTGCGTTAATTTGCAGACGGTTCACTGCGTTTGTCGCACCTTCCAGCGCTTCTTGCTCTTGTTCGCTCAGACCTTCACTGAATCGACCATCGGCGTTTGTTTGGCTGTCAGTGGTGATATGACTGCCCGTTTCGCCAGCACCTTCCACGCTATGAGCGTTACCTGAAAGACCGCTGCCAGCCACGCCTTCACGGTCAGGGCGATCGCCTTCGTTTTGCTTGGTCCCTTTGGCATCATTCTGCGCTTGGTTGGCTTTGTTTTCGGCATTCATCGCATCGCGATCACCACGCGATTGCGCGTCGTTTGCGGCGCTGTGTGCGTCAGATTCGGCCTGTTTCGCATCGTTACTTTTCGCCACAGCATCGGCTTTGCGTGTTTCTGCATCGGCTTTAGCTTCGGCAATGTCTTGCTCTGCACCTGCGCGATTTTGCTCACCTTGTGCCACACCCGCTTCAGATTTCGCAACGGATTCTTTGACTTTGCTGTTATTGTCAGACTGCGTCTGCTTCGCTGCAGCAATCTTGTCATTCGCGAGTTGCTTGGCATCGTCGAGCTGGCTTTGAACGCCATCGAGCAGACCACCGGCAAAATCATTGCGCCATTGGTCGCCTGACTCGCCAGTATGCGTTGCTTGGCCATCAAGCACATCGAGACCTTGCGCCAGTTTTGTCAACTCGGCGGTCACGGCTTCCGACTCTTCTTTCACCGCATCACGTTGAGCTTGACCGTTATTTTCTAGCGCTTGTTGGTCGGTCGACTCCAACTGACTTTGTGACCCTGCGACAGCATCAAGCTGTTTCTGCTTTTCTTGTTCAAGACGTTGGCGATCCGCTTCTGCGCGCTCTTTATCTGATAGGGCATTCTGCGACGCTTGATTTTGTGTCGCGTGCTCACTCACTGCGTTGGCTTGTTGCGACGATTCCGATTTCGCCACGACATTATCTAGGATATAGCCCAGTCCATCATTGTGGCCTGTGCCTTTGAATTCGATTCGGTTACTGCCGGCATGCGCGGTCAGTTTTAAGGTTTTTTGCTGCCAAGCAGAGGCATCACCAGACGATGAGAAAACGACTTCGCCATTCCAAAGAACTTCAATGCCTTCGTTATTCGATAGACCTGCACGTTTCGCAAAATCAAAGCTCACAGCAATGACTTCACCTTCCGTAAGATCGGTCAGATCTTGATAGAGACTGGTGTTGGTGTAGGTGTCCAGTTCCGTCACACGTGCGCCGTGGCCTTCACCGTTCACGCCATAGACATTGCCCGAATAGGAAGCTTCAACACCGTGTGTCGATTTCCAACCACGATCACCTTGCTCAAAATCACCATTCACAATGAGATTCTGAGCTTGAGTTTGATCAGAAGATCCGTCAACGTCGAGTGCATTTTGCATCTTGTTGAGATCTGGGGTATCTACCTTAGTGACACTGCCGGTTAGGCTATCGCCCAAGTCCGAGCCCACTTCTTCAATGGCTTCCATTTGGAAACCATCCAGCTTGGTGATTTCCGGTGTTGCAATCGCACCACGGCCTTTTTGCGTACCGGATGACGATGCTTCATCACCTTGAACCAAGTAGTTGATTGCTTGGCTACCACCCACACCAAGTAGGGTTTGTTTAATGTTATCAAACAGTGCCGAGAGCTTGTTGCTGCTGGTGTTGCTTGACGCAACAGCCAAACTGTAAAAATCGCCGTTACCAACTTTGATTGCAACGTTGTTTTGTGCGTAAGAGGCATTGATGTTGAGGCCATCGCCCACGTGAATATTGGCGTTAGCTTTGCCTTTCATCACGGCAACATTCAGGCCATCACCCACTTTCGTGTTGATGTTATATTTGCCCCAAGCGACGTTGACGGAGACACCATCACCGACTTTGGTATTGATGTTGGCATCACCATAGGCGGCTGTCACACTCAAGCCATCACCAACGGTGGTAGTGATATTGGCTTTGCCTTTTGCTGCCGTCACCTGCATACCATCACCCACTTTGGTGACGATGTTGCCTTTGCTCCAAAGTGCGTTAAAGCTGTCGCCATCACCCACTTGGGTCACGATGTTGGCTTCACCTTTTGCCAGTACCACGTTACGGCCATTACCCACTTTAGTAATAACGTTCGCTTTACCCCAAGCTCCGGTGTAGTCGTCGCCATTGCCCACATGAGTAATGATGTTGGCTTTACCTTGCACCACGGAGACTTCTTGGCCATCACCTACTTTGGTGATGATGTTGGCTTCACCTTTGGCAAAGTTATAGCGATCACCGTCGCCCACTTGGGTAAACACGTTTGCTTGCCCCCAAGCGACATTGACGCCCAAACCATCACCGACTTTGGTAATGATGTTTGCCTTGCCTTTGGCAATACCAATGGTCGTGCCATCTCCGACGTGGGTCATTACGTTGCCGATATCGGAAATCAACAACCCTACCGTGGTGCCTTCGCCCACTTTGGTTAGGACATTGCCTTTACCAGCCAACACAGCCGCGGTTGTTGCATCACCAACATGAGTCACGACGTTGGCTTTTGCTGCCGCCACAACACCCATGAAATCATCACCCACTTTGGTGACAATATTGGCTTCGCCCAGTGCTAACACGCCCGTTAGACCATCGCCGACATGCGTCATGATGTTGGCTTTACCGAACATCGCCGCCAAGGTTGTGCCGTTACCGACCTTGGTCATCACGTTCACTTCGCCCGCGAATATTCCTAGGCTGGTTCCATCACCGACATGGGTGTAGATGTTGGCTTTACCGACCATCAGTGCCGCGGTGAGATCATTGCCCACTTTGGTCATGATGTTGGCTTGGCCGATCATTGCAGCAAACGTACTGCCACTGCCTACGTGAGTGAAGATATTGGCGTTACCAACCATTGCAGCGAGTGTGGTTCCATTACCCACTTTTGTCGCAACGTTGCCTTTGGCTAACATCAGTGCGACCGACATACCATCACCAATGTGAGTGAAGACGTTGGCTTCTGCCACCATTAACGCGAGAGCATCACCGTTGCCGACTTTGGTAAAGACATTACCCAAACCGCCCATCAGCGCCCAAGCATTCCCTTCGCCCACATGGGTAAAGATGTTGCCGGCACCAATCATGACCGCAATAGAGGTTCCATCACCCACTTTGGTGAAGATGTTACCCGCCGCGCCCATCACACCAAGAGTTTGGCCATCACCAACATGCGTTAGCACGTTGCCAACACCAAGCATTATGCCGGTCGTGTCGCCGTTACCTACTTTGGTGAGAATGTTCGCACCGCCGACCATTACGCCAGTTGTTGTACCATCACCCACATGCGTCAGCACGTTTGCGCCACCGCCCATCACCGCAAGGGTATTCCCTTTGCCTTTTTTGGTGAGAATGTTGGCACCGCCCAAGGCTACGGCTGTGGTATTCGAGGTTTCATTGTCGCCGCTGATGTGGGTAATCACGTTTGCGCCGCCCAACATACCTGCGGTTAGATCGCCGTCACCCACTTTGGTGAGCACATTCGCGCCGCCAGCCAGTACCGATGCCACATCACCTTTACCCACTTGCGTCATCACGTTGAAGCCGCCCGCCGCCAACCACAAGCCGTTACCGGAACCAATTTGGGTATGGGTGTTGTAACCACCGAGCATGACGACACGGCTGTTGCCATTGCCTTTGTGCACGGAAATGTTGCCGTAAGCCAGCAAATGCGCAAGGTATTGACCATCGCCAATACGAACCAGTACGTTTACCGCACCGCCCGCGTAAACATCCATCTTGCCTTGCTTGCTTTGGTGTACCAACACGTTCGCCAAACCCGCGCCGCGGAAGGTGAGATCCCCTTCTTCGCCACTTTTGACAATCACGTTTGCCGCGCCACCACCGTTGAACTCGGTATGACCAAATTGCGAACTGTGGAGGATGACGTTAGCGATACCGCCACCATTAAAGTAGACATTGCCGCGAGTCACATTGGACTTGATGACGTTACCGCCACCCGCACCATTGAAGCGCACATCACCAGAGCTTTCACCGCTATCGGTCGCTGGCTTAAACAAGGTTTGATCGGTGTACTCGTCGATGTCGGCCACGGTTTCGCTGGTGCTTCTTACCGCGTTCACACTGTAATGCAGATCGCTGAGTGAGTAGCCGCCTTTGCCCATCGAGTGATATCCGTTTGCAGACGAAATATCTTCATTGGCTAGGTTTGCGGTGTGATTACCCTCTTTGTACCAAGAGCGAGCTTGATACTTAAGCGCCCCTGTTTTGGGATCATTAGCAAGTTCAACCACCACAATTTTTGTGTAAGGCCCAAGCACTTTTGCGTAAACATAAGTATTTGGTTTTCGGTTTGATTTCACCGCTTGAACATCGACTGTCGTCCCATCGGTCGAGATGGCGTGACCGCCCATTTTCGCCTCTGATAATGCCACATCTTTCGCATCAATCAGTGCGCCATTGGCGTAGGTCACCCACTCATATTCGGTCAGGTCCTTCTCGACAGCATGAACGGTTAACGATTGCTGATGCTCAACGGCAATATTAGAAAGGGTGTAACCACCATTGATTGGATTGACTTCAAAACCACCAGCAGAAGAGACATCAGAACGAGCAAGCTCCGCTAAATGATTACCGCGCTTGAACCAAGCTTCAGAGTAGTATTTGAGTTTGCCCGTTTCTGGATCGTTATAGAGACGAACTTTGTTGATTTTGGTGTAAGTACCATCTGCGATAGCAAACAGATAAGTATTTGGCTCTCGCTCTGATTTTACAGCGGTAACCGTATGGAACTTGTTGCCGTTATCAATCGACAAGCCGTGCATCTGCGCCACGGTGAGAACGATCTCTTCCGCTTTCGCGTATTCCATACCTTGAGCATCAAAGCTACTACCACTGCCTTTTCGTGTAATGGTGTTATAAGCACCGCCACCGGAGAAATGGATGTCACCGTGTGCCACATCGGAGTAAAGGCTGTTGTAACCACCGACACCTTCAAAGCGAATGTTACCGCGTGTTTGCGCGTAAACATCTTCCGCTTGGCGTGTACGCTCAATGCGGTTTGATGCGCCCGCACCTTGCAAGGTAATATCGCCCACTTTGCCTTTACGGACCAAATGGTTGTCAGCACCAGCCCCACGGAAAGTAATGTTGCCGGTTTCAACACGTGAACTGATGCTGTTTGCCGCGCCAGCGCCATCAAACGTCACATCACCGCGCGAGCCTTGATAACGGTTGAACCAAGTACGATCTAGTTTATTGCCCGCTCCTGCGCCAGCAAAAGAGAGATTACCTTGGTTGGTTTCATGCCAAAGGGCATTGTAACCGCCAGCGCCTTTAAAGGTGACGTTGCCGCTCAAACCTTTGCGGGTAATGCCATTATAAGCCGCGGCACCGCCGTAACTGACATCACCATGATTACCTAAGTGGTCAATCGACACACCACCAGCGGCACCAGCGAATGACACATTGCCATCGCCACTTTTATTAATGTCTGCATACCCAGCTGCGCCTTTTACAGAAAGGTGCCCAGTGGTGTCTTCCACTCTTAGATATGCCGAACCGCCTACGACCGTATCATTGCCGCTGCCGGTATAAACCGTTGCACCAATCGATCCGACAGTGACATGATCATCACCACCGTAGGCATGGATTTCTCCACCAAAACCGATAGCAACAATACTGTTGTTTCCATCGTCGGCGGAATAGTTCCCTGTGAAGAAGTATTCAACACTTCTCCAAAATGGTTTTCCCATAAGCCAAACTCTTCTTTAGGAGTTAAATAGAAAACCACTGTATCTTTCTGATACAGCGGTCATTTTGAGCATCCACTTTGCCGCGAACAGTGCAGACCTTCTGCCCTTTCCACGGTAAAAATACACGGCGACGAAGATCGTTAACGACCTCTCTGCCATGCCCGAATGGAGCAATCATCTCTGGAATGTAGATATGCTGGCCTGAACGCCAGTCGGATGAAGATATTTCACGCACTCCAGATAACAGCTCATCTCGGATCTGCTCAGAGACAAACGCCCAATTACAAAATGCAATTGGGCGTCCGTGCTCATCTTCGTAGTAGCAAAACTGGTTTAGCTCAAAAGCAGGCAGAATACGCTGCTGCCATTCTGCAACCACGTAGCGACGATGAAGGGGCGAATGCTGGCTGAGCAGCATGACACCACCTATCATCTGTTGCATTTGCGCTAATGTGAGATTTGCTGGTTGATGTGTAATAGACATCTGCCCTATATCAACCAATATGCTGTTATTTTTTTGCTTGGGAAGTGCGTTTTTTCGGAGCGGCTTTCTCTTCCACGAGAGTTTCCGCTGATGATTCTTCCGCCTGATTTACCGCAGCATCACCTGCTGGTAGAAAACCGGCTGCAACAAGCTTGTCAAATTCAGCTTCCATTCTTGGATCTTCTAGCATGTTCTTAATCATCGATACCATATACATAAAACCAGAGGCAGGCATATGGACAACTTGCTTAAGTTCAAGATCATTATCGCTTTCAGCCATTACGCCATTCGCCATATTTTTTTGATCCTGACCTACGAAATAAAGAGAAAAAACACCTTTATTGTAGTTAACACTAGATACTGTTTGAACAAACTTCTCAGTCATAAATTTCCCCTACTTATTTTATATAGATAAGACGAAAATTGTTCCTTTTAAAAGGAATCACTCTCCGCCTGCAAGCTCAATTAAAAGGCAAAATATAAGAATTCAGCCATAAATAATTATTGTAATGTTTATTTTGTGTCGAAATATTACATCGTAAAACAGTGGTCATCAATAGACTTAAATCGATTATATTAGAGCAATTATTCTATTTTTATCGACCATTATTCACTCAATTCCATATTCATGTAACAATCACCTTGATTACCTATTAACGTGATATGCATCATTCATTTGAATCAAATTTGTGCAATAAACACACAATAAAGACCAATAAACGAGCAAAACAGTCCGCAATTGATGATTGATCGTGTTAACAAGCGGTGATAGGATTCCGCCCCTTCAAAAACGCTGCAATAAACATCGGCTAAGTAATTTAATTATGTCCAACAATGAAGGGTTGACGCTGATATGTATTCACTTTTATTTAAGTATCATCAGCGGTAATAGAGAACAATTTAAAGAAAATGCTAATTTAACAAAAACTAATAATTACAAAGAAGAACTCGAAAAAATACAAAAAGCAAACAAAGTAAGAATAACCACAAAACATTCACAATTTAAAAACATAGAGAAAATAAAAACACCCGCCATTTTATTTGATTCACAAGGTGCACCATTTATTCTAGCAAAGGCTAATAAAGATAAATGTTTAATACAAAGACCTAATAAAGAAAGTCCGGAAGTGGTCTCTTATCACGAACTTAACTCGACTTGGAACAAAAAGTCCCTAGAAATAAAACAAGCACAAGCTCGCTTTGACATCACTTGGTTCATTCCCGAATTTCTTCAGCATAAACGAGTCTTGGGTGAGATTCTGTTGTTCTCTTTTGTTCTGCAGATCCTCGCACTTATTTCGCCCCTTTTTTTCCAAGTGGTAATGGATAAAGTGCTGGTTCACCAAGCTTGGTCAACACTGGATGTGCTGGTGTTTGGCCTCGTGGTTACCGGGGTGATCGAAGTGGTCCTTCGTGGTCTACGTGAATATCAGTATGCCCACACGGCCAATCGCATTGACATACAACTCGGACTAAAACTGGTTAAGCATCTGTTTGGTCTACCGTTAATGTTTTTTAAGTCCCGCCAAGTCGGGGCGATTGTCACACGTGTACGAGAACTCGACACCGTGCGCGAGTTTTTGACTGGCTCCATGTTTACTCTAACGGTCGAACTGCTGTTTATGTTCGTCTTCCTGTATGTAATGAGTTTACTTTCCGGCCCGCTCACTTGGCTTTTCATCGCCACAATACCGTGTTACGCCCTTCTTGCTTGGTGGTTAACACCAAGAATGCAGGCAGCGATTGAAAAGCAGTTTTCACATGCTGCGGCAAACACATCCTTTCTTACCGAAACAGTAGCAGGCAGTGAAACACTGAAAAGTTTGGCGGTTGAGCCGCGCTTTATTCGTCGCTGGGATGAACAAACCGAAAAAATGGTCTCAACCGGTTACGATGTTCAACAGCTCAATAATCGCTCAAACCACCTAGTTCAATTGCTGCAAAAAATCACCAGTGTGGCGATCTTGTGGCTTGGGGCAACGGAAGTACTCTCTCTTGAAATGACCATCGGTCAATTGATCGCTTTCAATATGATGACCAATCACATCGCCCAACCGCTAGCGCGTATGGTCGAATTGTGGGGGCAATTTATTCAAACCCGCGTCGCCGTCGAAAAACTCGGGGATATGCTCAACCTGCCAGTAGAACAACACACAGGAAGTGACATTGTCACACTTCATGGAGCCGTCTCGTTTAAAAATATCCTCTTTCGTTACCAACCGGACATTCCCCCCACCATCAACGACTTGTCATTGGACATACGAGCGGGTGAAACATTGGGCGTTGTCGGCACGTCAGGTTCAGGAAAAAGCACCTTAGCTCGCTTACTGTTGCGACTTTATAGTCCAGAACAAGGCAGCATCACGATTGATGGCATTCCACTCAATCACATCCACATTCAGCAGTTGAGACAACAAGTGGGGGTGGTACTACAAGAAAACTTCTTATTTAACAAAAGTGTGAGTGAGAACATCGCCCAGTCGAAGCCCGATGCCAGCTTAGAAGAAATTATTGAAGCGGCGAAACTCTCAGGCGCGCACGAATTCATCCTCAAGTTACCCATGGGTTACGACACCATTTTAGCGGAAGGCGGACAATCTCTCTCTGGCGGCCAAAGGCAGCGACTCGCGATTGCACGGACACTGCTGTCGGATCCAAAAGTATTGATTTTGGATGAAGCCACCAGCGCCCTAGACGATGAATCTCAGGCGTTAATTCAATCCAACATGGCCAACATCGCCCGAGGCCGCACCGTGATCACTATCGCTCATCGCTTGTCTACCGTGCGCGATTGCGATCGCATCATTGTGCTTCATCAAGGCGCGATTGTTGAGCAAGGCTCGCATCAGCAGTTACTCACCCACGGCAAACAATACAAACAGTTATGGCAGCTTCAGCAAGAGCTCAAACAAGAGGAAACCACCGCATGATCAGCATCATTAAGCGTTTCTTGGGCAAAAGGCAACCTCGCCAAAGTGCCGAACACCACTATGAATTTCTGCCTGCGCATCTTGCTTTGGCTCAAAAACCGCCATCGCCCTTTGCACGGCTAACCGCGATAACACTGAGTATTGGCGTACTGGCTGCGTTGCTTTGGGCGTATTGGGGGAAACTGGATGTACAAGCCACTGCCACGGGCCGCCTTGTGGTCTCAGGTCGCTCACAAGTTATCCAATCTTATGAGCAAAGCCGCGTAATGAGCATCCATGTGAGGGATGGCCAGCGGGTGGAAAAAGGTGCACCTTTGTTGACCTTGGATACGCTCGGGGTGAATCAAGACATCACACGTTTGATCACTCAATCCGAGTTTCAAACCAATGAACTCATTCGTTACCGCACTTTACTCAACGACCAACCTCTGGTTCAAGACCCAATGTTCACCGCCTTGCCAACAGAGCAACAGGCGCTGATCAATGAAAACTATCTCAGTGAGAAACGAGAATTTGACGCCACGTTAGCGAGCATCAGTGCAGAAATGAAGGTCAATCGCACCTCTCAAGCCGCTCGTCAAAGCGACATCAACGCTCTAATTCAGCTCACCGAGAACATCAGCCAACGTCTGGCTGCGCGTAAAACGCTCAATCAGGTTAAAGTCATTGGCCACGTCGAGTATCTAGAACAAGAGAAAGAGTTACTAGAAGTACAGCGCCAAGTCGCTCAGCAACGAGCAGAGCTACAAGTGCTGAAATCGCAATATCAAAGCCTCGAAGAGCGTCAAACGGGCTTCAAAGCGCAAAAGCATCGAGAGTGGCTGGAAAAGCGCCGCCAAGCAAAATTGCAGTTGGCCGCGTTGAATCAAGAGCTGTCTAAAGTGCGTGAGCGCGAACAGTTGGAAATCATTCGCTCTCCTGTCGATGGCACCGTGCAACAACTCAGCGTCTATACCCTAGGCGCAGTGCTGCAACCTGCGCAAAATTTAATGATCATCGTACCGGAAAACAGCGTGCAGCTGGCGGAAGTTCAGATCCTCAATAAAGACGTTGGCTTTGTCTATCCGGGCCAGTCGGTCACGGTCAAAGTGGATGCGTTTCCCTACACACGATACGGAACAATCGACGCTGAGCTGCTGAGTATCTCACGTGATTCCACAACCGACGAACAGCTTGGGCTGGTCTTTCCTGCTCAAGTACAACTGAACAAAAACAATATCGTCATCGATGGTCAAATGGTTGAGCTGACTCCTGGCATGTCGGTCGTTGCTGAAATTAAGACCGATAAGCGACGCGTTATCGACTACCTACTCAGTCCAATTCGCGAGTACCAAGCTGAAGCGTTGAGGGAGAGATAGAGATGACTGCCACGTTATCAGCCAATGAGCATATCGACACCATAGGGCAAGTGCGACCAGAAGAAACCACACGTAATAACTGGGGAATCGAGGCCGTGGTTTACGCTGGCCAACAGTTCCATAAGAAATCGTCCAGTTCACAGCTTAAGCACGCATTAGGCGTAAGTCATGCTCACCTGAGTGACATGGAGATGAGAGAAGCGGCGGACTATCTGGGCCTTAAAAGCCAAGTCACCACGCTGCATACTCAAGCGCTCGACACTTTGCCGCTCCCTGCCCTTATCGAGAGTAACCATGGCTGGCAAGTGATAACCCAAGTCAGTGATGGGCATTGGACATGTTATGATCCCTCGACGCAACAGCTGCAAACACAGCCTGTATCGTCAAACCCATCTCAGCGAAAGCACAAAGTGATGTTGCTCGCCGATGAGCAACTCAGCAGCAAAGAGGTCAAATTTGGTCTGAGCTGGTTTGCGCCTTCGATTCTGCGGCAAAAGAGCCAACTGCGTGATGTGTTCCTTTACGCCATCGCGTTACAGGTGTTTGCACTCGTTAGCCCAATGTTGTTTGAAAATGTCATCGATAAGGTACTGGTTGGGCGCAGTTTATCCAGCTTGCACGTACTGGCGCTGGCGATGTTGGCATTGGCCATTGCCGAGCCAGCATACAGCTATTTACGAAACACAGTGTTTGGCCACCTTGCCAGCCAAGTGAATGCCGAGCTTTCAGGTCGGCTTTATCGCCACTTAGTCGGTTTGCCATTAACCTATTTTAAGCAGCGTCAAACCGGCCAAATCATTGCTCGAGTGCGTGAGATGGCACAAATCCGTCAATTTTTGACGGGGTCGACACTGATGCTGCTGCTTGATCTGATTTTTGTCACCGTCTTCCTTGCCGTGATGTTTCATTACGCCAGCACGCTCACCTGGTTGGTGATTGGCTCCTTGGTGATTTACTTTGTACTGTGGCTCATTGCAGGGCCGCTGATCCGCAAAAAAGTGGAATCGGAGTACGAGTCCGACGCCAATGCAACCACGTTTTTGACCGAGGCCGTGACTGGCATTGAAACCATCAAAACCACTGCTACAGAGCATCGTTTTCTCGAACAGTGGCAACGTATTCTTAGCCAACAATTAAACCGAAGCTTTGACGCGCAAAAATCGGGGCTGGTTGCAGGGCAAGCTATCGCGTTGGTGCAGAAACTCACCGCCGCGCTACTGCTTTGGTGGGGCGTGAGCGCGGTGCTTAAAGGGGAAATCACGCCCGGCCAATTAGTCGCATTCAACATGCTTGCTGGCCATGTGACGCAACCTGTCTTACGTCTGGCACAAATTTGGCAAGATTTTCAGCACACACTCATCGCTTTAAGACGCGTGGGCGATATTCTCGATGAACCAAGAGAGAACAGTAAACAAGGCTTAGCCTCGGTACCCGAGCTCGAAGGTGGCATTGAGTTTAGTAACATTCGTTTTCGCTATCACGAGGATGCACCAGAAGTGTTGGCCAATTTGTCCCTCAAGATTCAGCCTGGGCAGTTTATCGGCGTTACTGGACCTTCAGGCTCAGGGAAAAGCACGCTCACTCGTTTGCTACAGCGCTTATACGTTCCTCAGCATGGGCAAGTGTTGGTCGATGGAATGGATCTCGCGATTGCCGATCCCGTTTCTCTGCGTCGCAACATGAGCGTGGTATTGCAAGAGAGTATCCTCTTTTCCGGCAGTGTGGCGGACAACATTCGTTTATGTAAACCGCAAGCCAGCAACGAAGAGATTCGCCACGCTGCGCAATTAGCAGGCGCATTAGAATTTATTGAAGGACTTCCTCACGGTTTTAACCAACCAGTGGGTGAAAAGGGCGCAGCACTGTCTGGTGGTCAAAGACAGCGTATTGCTTTGGCAAGAGCCCTACTGGTGGACCCGAGAATCTTGTTGCTCGATGAAGCAACTTCCGCACTTGACTACAATTCTGAAGCGGCAATCATGAGCAATATGGATGAAATTTGCCGTGGCCGCACGGTGATCAGTATTGCGCATCGACTCAACACCATTCGTCATGCCGATAACATTTTTGTGCTCGATAAAGGCCAAGTTGCCGAAAGCGGCACACACGATGAGTTAGTTGCCCAACAAGGCTTATACGCTAAGCTTTGGAAGCAGCAAGTGGGCGGATAGTCCTTTGATACCGTACATTAGGCACTGATAACAAATCCGAGAGTGGAAACGCTAGAAGCGCGTTTTCACTCTCAACGGTACTATTTATACTCACCACGTGTTGATGCTTCGCGATACGCGTCCAGGCGCCCTTCACTTATCAACTTATTTAGACCTCGGTTGAACGCCTCTTTTAACTCTTTTGCCTTCGGCGAGTTTTTCGAAAATAACACTACATACTCTCGGGCTGCCAGCGCCTTGCTGTTGGGCTCCAGTTTATCTGTAAGCTTTAAGTTATTGAGAAATTCCATGCCCACATCCATATCCTCAAGGACGATATCCAATCGGCCAGCGCTGAGCTTTTTATAGTTATTGTCTGCGTCAGAGATTCTCTGTACGGTGATTTTGCCTTGCTCTTCTAAATCTTCTATCCCATACGCATATCCCGTCACCCCACCGATGCGGTATTTGCCCAGTTCTTCGCGGCTGTTCCACATAATGGGTTTACTTTTTTGTTGAAACAGCGCAGTGCTCAGCGTAATAACGGTATCTGAAAAGTAGAAATCTTGCGCTCTTTCATCACTCCTTCCCCAAATGAACGTTGCATCAAAGTTACCTGCTTTGGTTTCCTCATACCCTCTCTTCCAAGGGAGATACTCAAACTCAACTTGGTAACCTTCGCTTTCGAACACCTCTTTAATAAACTGGGTCATAAAACCGCCCTCTTTGAGCGATTTTGACATGTAAGGAGCCCATTCTCCGTTTGCGAGTCTGACTGTGTCGGCGTGTGCCATTCCCACCAATAGAACGCTCAACCAAAGAGCCGATAAAAATTCCCTTAATAAGCGCATCGTTTGCTCCCTCTATGTGTTGTTGGAATATCTCAAAGTATAGTCACTTCCCCCCAAAATGAAGCCGACTCGTCCATTTCATATTTAGCTCATTGCTATAGCTTTGTTTCTTAAATGAATAAATCACTACTCTCAATCTTAGGCTCCTCACCTTTCGACATCTCATCCCTTTGTTCATGGTGTGCTAAGTTGGGCCGAAAAGAGGATAATCCTGTTTAATGCAGCACAATTTACTATTAAGAAACAAAGCCCATTACTATTTCGGGTTTTGCCATCAAACATAGGAGAGAAGCCCGTAATGGCATCTTCAAAGAAGGCGACTAAACTTAGAACATTAGAATCCACTCATGATTGATTATGCGTTATATACTCTTACCATTTTTAATGGCCTTACCCTGCCACTTGCTGGCTGACCAAAATAACAAAGTGGTGAAGTTTGCTATTGGTGATTGGGAGCCTTACACCAGCTCTATTCCCCAACAAGAATTAAAGATATCTGAGACATTGGTTCGAAGAGCATTCGAGCTCCGCGGATACACCATTGAATTGGAGTATTTTCCTTGGGTTCGATCATATCAATATGCTATCGAAGGCCGATTTGACGCTTCGTTTCCATGGATGAAAAACGAAGAAAGAATAAAGCATTTCTATTACTCCAATCCTATTTTCAGTCAACGCATACAGTTTTTTTACCACAAAGATAGTGAGTTTAGTTGGCAGCTTCTCACCGACCTTGATGCTTATCGCTTAGGTGCTACACAGGGATATCAAGCTACTTTTTTTCTACAGAAACACGGTGTCGACATCGAAGTGAACAACGCCGAAGAAGACAATTTTGTGAAAATTGCCAAGGGTAGACTGGATGCCTACGCGACAGGTGTAGAGCGAGGTTGGTACATCCTTGAAAATTATGTCCCAGAAGAGTTGCGAGAATACATAAGACTCGATCCCAAACACCTCCTAAAAGAGGAAATGTACGTCATTTTCAGCAAATTTGATGAGCAACGCAGTAAGCAACTGCTCCAGGAATTTAATGCGGGCCTACAACAACTGATCGATAGTGGCGAGTATGTCGACATTATGAAATCAGAAGCCGCTTTTCTGGATAGAATTCAAAAGTCTGAGCCTTAAATCAGCCAATCAGCCTTCATCCCCTCCACTATTTTGTTGTGTTTAGTCATGACAGCGTCCGTTTTCGCCACCTAGTGCTTAGACATTGTTCTATAGTTACCCACATCAACCCCAAAGGCGGGCGTTTCAATGATGGATTGTTTGGCGCATTTTACCTTGCTTCCCGTGAACAAACGGCTGCACTAGAAGTAAAACACCATCAACAGCGATATTGGGCGAATGTCGAAGGGCCCGTCGTCACTCACTCAGCCGCTCCGATTCATAAAGTAACGTGCCAGCGAAACCGAATTCTTGGATCCCCACAGTTATGTGGCTTCTCAACAGTTAGCCAGAGAACTGAAAAAGAAGCGAGTAGCCGCAGTGGAATACCCTTCCGTTCGAGCCGATGGCACCTGCTGGGCACTGTTCACTCCAAAGCCTATCGACGACATCGTCCAGAGCTATTTATTGGAAATGATCTGGGACGGAGAGAAAATCGCCGAAGTTAACGAAGTGAATCATATCGATATTTAGCCGTGACGCTCGACTTGGCTACATGCGAATTCCGCCATCCACTTCCAGCACTCGTCCTGTAATGTATTCGTTTTCGAAAATGAACTTCACTGTGTGTGCAATTTCGCTGGCTTCACCCATTCGCCCCACGGGGATCATTTTCTCTAGTCTGGCGATGGCCTCAGGTTTCATCTGATCCGCCATGGCAGTGTGAATCACACCGGGCGCGATCGCCGCAGCGCGTATGCCGTAACGTGCAAGCTCTTTGGCCCAAGTGGTAGCCAATGTCGCCACCGCCGCTTTTGATGCCGAATAGTTGGTTTGACCAATATTGCCCGCGCGGGACACGCTGGAAATGTTGATGATGACCCCTTTGCGTCCAGTTTCAATCATTTTGACTGCCGCTTCACGCCCGCACAAAAACGTGCCAGTGAGGTTGACTTTGATCACCGAGTTAAACTGCTCCAGTGACATTTTGCTGATGTTGCCGTCTTGCACTTTGACCAGCATGCCATCGCGCAAAATCCCGGCGTTGTTGACCAGCCCATCAAGTTGTCCAAAATCTTCGACGATCTGCTCGAAGGTGCGCTCCACTTCCCCTTCATCCGTCACGTTCATTGGATAAATCAGCGCTTTGGTGCCGAGCATGTGGCATTGATCCTGAGTATGACGTAGCCCTTCTTCGTTTAAATCCAGCAACGCCAGCTCAGCGCCTGCGTGTGCAAGGGTCACCGCCATCATTTGTCCTAACCCTTGCCCAGCCCCTGTAATCGCAATCACACTCTCTTTTAGATGCATTTTGATTCCCTCAATCGCTAAAACAAATCGCGGTGCTTTTCACCCGCTTACTCTTTGTTATTCTTGGCATAAAATTCAAATAGGCTCGAGAAATCCAACTCCTCATTTCCTGCAGCGTTGTGAAACGCGTAGAGATTGCGTGCCAACGCCCCCATCGGCACCGAAGATTGGCTCTTAGCTGCCGCATCTAACCCCAAACCGAGATCTTTGAGCATCAATTTACTCATAAAACCGGGCTGATAACCGCGGCTGGCGGGGGCGTTTTCCATCACGCCCGGACACGGATTGTAAAGCTCCAAAGCCCAGTTTCGCCCAGAGCTTTGCAGCATGATGTTGGAAAGTACCGTCGGGTCGAGACCGTTATCAATGCCGAGGTTTAACGCCTCACACGTCCCAGACATGAGGATGCCCAGCATCAGGTTGTTGCAGATTTTGCCCATCTGCCCATCACCCGCTTGGCCTGCGTGGAAGATATTTTTACCCATATTTTTGAGAATGGTTTCGGCGCGAGCAAATGCGTTGTCAGAACCGCCAACGATAAAGGTCAACGTGGCCGCATGAGCCCCCGCGACGCCACCGGAAACCGGTGCATCCACAAAATCCAAACCTCGTTTAGCCGCCTCTTCCCCAACCAATCGTGCCGATTGCGGATCAATGGTCGATGAGTCGATGAGTAAGCTGTTTTCGACCACCAGTTCCAACAACCCTTTGTCGCCTTGGTGGGTGCCAAGATAGACACTGCGAACATGCTCACCTGCGGGCAACATGGTGATGACGCAACTTACGTCTTGAGCCAGCTCTTCAAGGTTTGCGCACACGCTCGCCCCTTGCTGCGCCAACTTCTCGCACGCGGCTTGGTTGAGATCAAACACCTTGACCTGATGGCCTGCTTTAAGCAGATTTTCCGCCATTGGCGCGCCCATATTACCCAGTCCGATAAAGCCGATGTTTTGCATAACGTTCTCCATGTTCTTTACGCTTGGCTGTGACTCTGCGCGTGCTGCATTCCACGCCGGTTTATAATGCCTGATTGGCAAGATTTTGAGGGACCAGCTTTGCGCACTGTGAGCGACTAATATTTCCCCAGTCGTGCCAGTGGGTGATCGTCCTCCGACCACAATGAGGTAAACAGCGCATCAATGACGCTGCTGTCTACATCGGCCACGGTTGGGTAAAGCCAATTCGGTTGGCCATCTTTGTCAACCAGACGCGCTCGAACGCCTTCTTGGAACTCTCCCAATAAGCCACACTGCACCGAGATACCGAGTTCAAGGCGGAAGCAATCCGCCAGTGACAGTTCGTGATAGTCTCGCGCTTGGCGATAGCAAATGTGCGCAGTGATTGGGCTACCTTGTGCCAAGTTGTGCTGCGCCCCTTTCAACCAGTCACTGCCTTCCAAAGCCAAAATGGACTGCACCACTTGCGTGACATTTTCCCCTTCGCACGCCTGCTGGATTTGCTCAAAATAGGGCATAAGCTGGTGAGAAGGTTGATGCGACAACGCGTGCTCCGCTAAGTTCTCCAAAAGCTCGGTCACCACTTCGTAGTGATCCTCTGCGCTCGACCAATGCGCGTGTTGCATTTGATCCAGTAGCACATCCAACTCTTCTGGCAGCAGTAAATGATCGGCAAAGTGAATCTTCAGCGCATCGCTGGCGTTAACCATGACGCCCGTCAACGCGAGAAATAGACCAATACCCGGATCGAGACGATTGAGGAACCAAGTGCCCCCCACATCTGGGTATAGGCCGATGCTGATTTCCGGCATAGCCAAACGCGAGTGCGGAGTGACGACTTTGTGGCTGGTGCCCATATAAAGCCCCATGCCACCGCCCATCACGATGCCTGCCCCCCAGCCAATAATCGGCTTGGTGTAAGTATGAATGAGGTAGTCACACTGGTATTCCAAGGTGAAGTAGCCGGTCAGAAAGGCGCGAGCCGTCGCTTTGCTCTCGCTACTCATTACGTGATGCATGGCTCTTACATCGCCACCCGCACAGAATGCTTTTTCACCCGCGCCTTTGAGGATCACACAAATGATTTGCTCATCTTCGTGCCATTTCTCCAGGGAGTTTTTTAATGCCGCCAGCATCTCTTCGCTCAGTGCATTGAGAGCAGATGGGTTTTCGAGTGTGGCAACGGCAATGCGATAATCGCCTTCGCTACAAGGGTATTCTTCAAAGCTGACTCGGCCTGTCATAGTGCCTCCTATTCAGCGTGACT
This sequence comes from Vibrio sp. CCUG 15886, assembly GCF_028570825.1. Taxonomy (NCBI): domain Bacteria; kingdom Pseudomonadati; phylum Pseudomonadota; class Gammaproteobacteria; order Vibrionales; family Vibrionaceae; genus Vibrio; species Vibrio sp. CCUG 15886. The sequence continues at coordinate 669,603 of NZ_JAQQBT010000001.1, forward strand.
ACTGATTTTTCCATTGTGGTGCGCGTTTCTCGAGGAATGCTTGCACACCTTCTTGCTGATCTTGCGTGTCGAACAACTGAATAAACAACTCGCGCTCACGTATCAGCCCCATCGACAGCGGCGCTTGGCGCGTATTCTGAATCAGCTTTTTACAGGCAGAAACTGAACTGGGGGACTGGTTGGCCACTTGCTGCGCCAACGCTTGTGCTGCACTCAGCGCTTCCCCTTTGGCCACCACTTCTTCGATCAATCCGATGCTCAGCGCTTTTTCCGCGCTCACTTGCTCACCACATAAGATGATGCGTTTGGCCCACCCTTCGCCGACCAAGGCCGTTAAGTTTTGCGTGCCCCCCGCACAAGGCAGCAGCCCCACTTTCGCCTCGGGTAAGGCGAGTACCGCCTGCTCTTCGGCAATGCGAATATCACAAGCCAGTGCGACTTCTAGCCCACCGCCCATGGCATAACCATTGATGGCCGCAATAGAAACGCCGCGAAAAGCAGAAAGTGTCTCGAACGCTTCACCGAAAATACGCGCCATGTCCACCGCGACGCCCTTGTCTCCCGAAGCGAATAATTTAAGATCGGCCCCAGCGGAGAAAAACTTTTCGCCGTCCCCGGTCAGCACTAAGGCGTAAATCGCCTTGTTGTCATTCAGTGCTAACACCGTCTTTTTTAGCTCTATCAGAGAGTTTGCCGTCCATGTATTGGCAGGAAGATTGACCATGGTGATCGTTGCCACATGACCATTGAGGGAGAGTGAAATACCGTTTTCACTCGGTGGAAATATGTCAGACATTCCTTTTCTCCTTGGATTGTTAGTCGCTAGAGCAAACTGGATTGCTGTGACAGCAAACGACGAGCCACAATCAAACGCATAATTTCATTGGTGCCTTCCAAAATTTGATGCACGCGTACATCGCGGAAAAAACGCTCCAGCGGATACTCCTTGATGTAGCCATAGCCGCCATACAGTTGCAGCGCTTCATCACACACTTTAAAGCCAACGTCCGTGGCAAAGCGTTTGGCCATCGCACAATACGCTGTCGCATCTGGGTCGCCCTTATCCAGTTTGCTGGCCGCAAAACGCACCAGTTGTCTTGCGGCAACCAACTCTGTCGCCATATCCGCCAAACGAAATTGCACCGTCTGGAAATCAGCGAGCGTGTGGCCAAATTGTTTTCGCTCTTGAACGTATTGCGTGGCCAAATTCAGCGCCTGCTGCGCGGTGCCCACCGAGCAGGTCGCAATATTAATACGACCGCCATCAAGCCCTTTCATGGCGAAGCGAAAACCTTCCCCTTCTTCGCCTAAACGGTGATTAAGCGGAATTCGCACGTTATCAAAAGTAATAGAACGGGTTGGCTGACTATTCCAGCCCATTTTCGGTTCTTTTCGTCCATAGCTGACCCCTTGCGCATCCGCTGGGACCACAAACGCCGAGACCCCTTTTGCCCCTTCGCCCCCTGTACGCGCCATCACAACCAACACTTGCGTTTCCCCCGCCCCTGAAATAAACGCCTTCGCGCCATTAATCCGATATTCATCCCCTTGGCGCGTAGCGGTGGTTTTCAATGATGCGGCGTCAGAGCCTGAGTTGGGTTCGGTCAAACAATAGGAGCCAAGCAAGTCACCTGAGTTAAGCCCTTGGCAATAAAGCGATTTCACTTCCTGCGTGGCAAAACTTCCCACCATCCAATTGACCATGTTATGAATGGTCATAAAGGCGGTGGTGGAGGTGCAACCCATCGACAGTTGTTCAAAAATGATCGCCGCATCCAACCGGCTCATGCCCAGACCGCCCTGCTCTTCCGGCGCATACAGACTGAGAAAGCCGAGCTCCCCGGCCTCTTTGAGCACCTCAACAGGAAAAAACTGCGTCTCATCCCACACTGCCGCGTTGGGCATTAATTTCTCGTGGGCGAACTGCGCTGCCGTGTCAGCAAAGGCGCGTTGATCTTCATTGAGTTCAAAATCCATCTTTCTTTTCCTCATTCCTCAAGGCGTGCATTGGCCGCTAACGCAGTTGAATGGTCATGTTTGGCCCGCTAGGCAAGTCCTCTTCAAACCAACGTGCCGTGACGGTTTTGGTCTCGGTATAAAAACGCACCGCCTGTTTGCCGTAAGCATGCAAATCCCCATAAAAACTGCCGCGCCAGCCGGTAAATGAGAAGAAAGGAAGTGGTACTGGGATTGGCACATTGATGCCCACTTGCCCCACTTGGATCTGATGTTGGAATTTTCTCGCCGCGGCGCCATTGGCGGTGAAAATCGAGGTGCCATTGCCATACGGATTGCGGTTAATCAGCGCAATCGCCTCTTCCAAGCTGTCTACTTCCAGACACACCAGCACCGGGCCAAAGATCTCTTGCTGATAGATGCTCATCTCGGTGGTGACACCACTAAATAGCGTTGGGCCAACCCAGTTGCCGTTAGGGTATCCTGCCACTTGGCATTGACTGCCATCGAGCTCACACACCGCGCCTTGCGCTTTGCCTTCAGCAATTAAGCCCAACACGCGCTGCTTGGCGGCGGCGCTGATAAGCGGGCCATAGGCTGCCGTGGCATCGTCCCACGCACCGGGTTTGACTTTGGCCAGCTCAGCTTTGAGATCCGCCACCCAATGTTTGGCATCACCAACCAATACCGCCACGGAGATCGCCATACAACGTTGCCCAGCGGCTCCTACCGAGGCACCAACTAGGTTACTGAGTACCTGCGCTTTATTGGCATCGGGCATCACTACCATATGGTTTTTCGCTCCAGCAAACGCCTGCACACGCTTGAAGTTTTGCGTGGCGGTTTGGTAGATGTATTGCGCGGTCGGCACCGAGCCAACAAACGAAACGGCGCGAACATCAGGATGCGTGAGAAGAAAATCGACCTGCGTTTTACCACCATGCACGATCTGCAACACCCCATCCGGCGCACCAGCGTCGGCAAACAGTTGCGCTAAACGCACCGACGTCAACGGCACCTGTTCAGAAGGTTTCAGTACAAACGTATTGCCACTGGCAATGGCAATCGGGAACATCCACAACGGGATCATGGCAGGAAAATTAAACGGCGTAATACCACAACACACACCCAGTGGCTGGATTAGGGAGTAGCTGTCGATATCAGTGGCCACATTTTCCACCGTTTCTCCCATCATATTGCTGGAGATATTGGCCGCTTGTTCCACCACTTCTATCCCTCGCCACACATCGCCTTTGGCATCGGCAAGGGTTTTGCCCGTTTCTTGAGAGAGCAATTGCGCCAGCGCATCGTGGTTTTCTTTGAGCAAATGCTGATAACGCAACATCAATCTGGCTCGTTCAGAGACCGCAACCTCTTTCCATAATTGAAACGCTTCACTTGCAGAGGTAATCGCACTGGTCATTTCTGCTGGCGTGGCGCAAGGCAGACGAGCAATCACCTCGCCGGTGGCTGGATTGGTCACATCAATCCATTCGTTGCTCTGAGATTCGACAAACGAACCTTGGATAAAAAGAGGTACTGATTGGGTCATGTTGGCTTTCCTTATGGTTTCATTCGCCCTGATTCTGTTTGCGTCTGCGTTCATTGCGTCGTTTTCATTCGTTGCATCGTGTTAATGTCACAGCTGTATTGGCCGCTCAAAACACGGGAATTTCGATACCAATAGCGGTCGCTTCACCACCACCAATGCACAGCGCAGCCACACCTTTGACACTGCGACGGCACTTAGCGTCGCCATTGGTGCCCAACGCTTGTAGTTGACGCAAGCTGTGAATCAAAGTGACTAAAATTCGGGCACCACTGGCGCCAATAGGGTGGCCTAACGCACAGGCCCCCCCTTTGATGTTCACTTTATCCGCGGCTAAGCCGAGCTGCTGGATAGCAATTTGTGTCACGACGGCAAACGCTTCGTTGATCTCCCACAAATCCACCTCGTCGACTCCCCAATCGAGCTGGCTGAGCAGTTGCTCAATCGCGTAAACGGGTGCGACGGTAAACTCGGCGGGCAAGCGAGCATGGCTTGCGTGGCCGCGAATGATCGCCAGCGGTGTTAAGCCTTGTTTTTCGGCCCAATCACCATCGGCCAATATCAGTGCTGCTGCGCCATCCGCAATCGAGCTGGAATTGGCGGCGGTCACCGTACCGTCATCGGCAAACGCGGGTTTCAGTTTGGGAATTTTGTCGAGCTGAATGGTGGTTGGATGCTCATCATGATCCAGCGTCATGCTGCTGCGTCCTTCGAGAAAAATCGGGGTGATTTCCTCTTTGAACTGCGCTTCGTGCTGTGCCTGAGTCGCACGCTGCGCCGATTGAATGGCCCAAGTGTCCATTTGCTCTCGGGTGTAATTGAGTTTGTCAGCGATTTGCTGCGCATAAACGCCCATCAAATGGCCCTCATAGGCATCTTGCAATCCATCAAGAAACATATGATCGAAGGTGGTTTTGTGGCCCATTCGCATGCCGCTGCGCGACTCTTTCAATAGATATGGGGCATTGGTCATGCTCTCCATTCCCCCTGCAATCATGCAGCACTTATCACCCGCTTTGAGCTGATCATAGGCCAACATCACCGCTTTCATCCCAGAGCCACACACTTTATTGACTGTGGTACAAGGCGTGGAATAACCCAATTCGGCTTTCAGTGCCGCTTGCCGTGCGGGGGCTTGACCACACCCTGCGGGCAACACACAGCCCATATACACTTCATCCACTTGTTGCGCGGACAACGAAACGGCATCCATCGCCGCATGAATCGCGGCAGCGCCTAATTGCGGTGCACTCAGCGCTGCAAGCGCCCCTTGGAATCGCCCTATCGGGGTACGTTTTGCTGCCACTATCCAAATTGATTTCGCCATATTCGCTCCCTGCCGCGAGAAACGCGTTTTACTCAAATTCGCTCTGGCGGCTTTCTTGACGTTTACGTAAGCATAGCACTAACATTTACGTAAACGTAAAGAAGCATTTTTTTAACAATGGCAATTTTCATGAACACCTCGCGTGCCATGCTGTGGCTCATCAACATCGCATAAATACCTCTAAGGGGGTCTGAAATGGAAACGTTTAAAATCAGCGAACTGGCAAAAGAGTTCGACATCACGACGCGCAGTATCCGTTTCTATGAAGACGTTGGCTTGTTACAACCAGAGCGCAAAGGCAACACCCGAATCTATCAGCGCCGTGATAAAACGCGGCTGAAATTGATTTTGCGAGGGAAAAGGCTCGGCTTTTCATTAGCGGAAATACGTGAACTGTTCGAGCTGTATGATCTGCGCCAAAGCGAAACTCAATTGGTCAAAATGCTCAATATCATTGATGAGAAGCAAGCGATTTTGCAGCGCCAGCTCGACGATATTAGCGTGGTCATGAGCGAGCTCGATGCAGCCAAACAGCGCTGCCAACACGCACTGCATGAACTTGCCAGCCGCTCAAAACGGGCTTAACCAGTGCGATAAATCCACCCTCGGGATAGGTAGTGAAACACCCGCATGGCTGCTCAGGAGGCGCTATGAAAGATAGGTTTCAACCACTCAATTTCGGACTTGGCGACACCATCGATCTGCTCAGAGAACAGGTCAATGCTTTTGCTAACGAACATATCGCGCCACTGGCGGCAGACATCGATCGTGCCAACCATTTCCCCGATCATTTGTGGACTAAGCTGGGTGAAATGGGATTGCACGGCGTCACCATCAGTGAAGAATATGGCGGCGCAGATATGGGGTATCTCGCGCACGTCGTTGCAATGGAAGAGATCAGTCGCGCCTCCGCCTCCGTGGCACTGAGCTATGGTGCCCACTCCAACCTGTGCATTAACCAAATCTACCGTAACGGCAACGCGCAGCAAAAAGCCCATTACTTGCCTGCATTGATTTCTGGCGAGCACATTGGCGCACTCGCCATGAGCGAGGCCAACTCCGGCTCTGACGTGGTGAGCATGCAGTTGAAAGCAAAAGAGAAAGGCGATCATTTTGTGCTCAACGGCAGCAAAATGTGGATCACCAACGGCCCCGATGCGCACACATTGGTGGTGTACGCCAAAACCAATCCCAAAGCCGAGGCGCATGGCATTACCGCGTTTATTGTTGAACGTGCATTCCCCGGTTTTCACTCGGCTCAGAAGCTCGACAAATTGGGCATGCGCGGCTCAAACACCAGCGAATTGGTGTTTGAAGATTGCCTTGTGCCTAAGGAGAACGTGTTGGGTGAAGTCAACCACGGCGTGCGGGTGTTAATGAGTGGTTTGGACTACGAACGCGTGGTGTTGGCCGGAGGACCTCTCGGCATTATGCGCAGCTGTTTGGATGCGGTGATTCCGTATATTCACGATCGTAAGCAGTTTGGCCAGCCGATTGGCGAGTTCCAATTAGTGCAAGGCAAATTGGCGGACATGTATACCCAAATGAACGCGGCACGCAGTTACGTCTATACCGTCGCGGCAGCGTGCGATCGCGGAGAAGTGACACGCAAAGACGCTGCTGGCGTGATCCTTTACAGCGCCGAACTGGCCACTCGGATGGCACTTGATGCCATTCAACTGCTCGGCGGCAATGGTTACGTCAACGAGTTCCCCACTGGCCGCCTGCTTCGTGACGCCAAGCTGTACGAAATTGGTGCTGGAACTTCGGAAATCCGCCGCATGCTCATCGGCAGAGAGCTGTTTAACGAATCTCGCTAATGTCAGCGAGGCGAAGCGATGCCCGCTAAGGAAGGAACATGGCTGTTTTACCGACAAAAGCACGCAAAGAAGATGCCCTCTATCAATCAAACTACCAAACCTTGGCGGAATTGGTGCGCAAGCTGAGTGCTAACTTAAACTTAGTGCATCAAGGCGGAGGGGTAAAAGCGCAGCAGCGCCAGCGAGAGAAAGGCAAGTTACCCGTTCGTGAGCGGATCGCCAAGCTGCTTGACGAGAACACCTCACTACTTGAAATCGGCCAATTTGCCGCGTGGAATGTCTATGACGAACCCATCGCCTGTGCGGGCGTCGTGGCGGGCATTGGTCAGATTCAGGGCATCGAATGCATGGTGATCGCCAACGATCCATCGGTCAAAGGCGGCACCTATTTCCCACTCACGGTGAAAAAACACCTCCGAGCGCAAGAGATCGCGATGAAATGTCAGCTGCCTTGCGTCTATCTGGTGGACTCCGGCGGTGCGAATCTGCCTCATCAAGCGGAAGTCTTTCCCGATAAAGATCACTTTGGGCGAATTTTCTACAATCAAGCTCGCATGTCGGCCGCTGGCATTCCTCAAATTGCCGTTGTCCTTGGCCCATGCACCGCTGGCGGCGCATACATCCCCGCGATGGCCGATGTATCCATCATAGTTCGCCAGCAAGGCACGATATTTTTAGGTGGCCCACCGCTGGTCAAAGCCGCAACGGGTGAAATTGTCAGCGAAGAAGAGTTGGGTGGCGCGGACGTGCATTGCAAAAAATCAGGCGTGGCGGATTATTACGCCTTGGATGAACAACACGCTCTGCAACTGGCTCGCCAAGCCATCGAGAGTTGCAACGTCCCCGCTCTACCATGCGCGCCCAAAGCCGTTCTTGAACCACGCTACCCAGCCGATGAGATCTACGGCATCGTCAATGCTAATTTGCGGCTCTCTTTTGATGTTCGTGAAGTGATTGCCAGAATGGTCGACGACTCCGACTTTGACGAATTTAAAGCGATGTACGGCCCATCTTTAGTGTGTGGCTTTGCGCATTTGCTGGGTTTCCCGATCGGGATTGTGGCCAACAACGGCATTCTTTTCTCTGAATCGGCGCAAAAAGGCACACATTTCATCGAGTTGTGCGCAAAACGCAAAACTCCACTACTCTTTTTACAGAACATCACTGGCTTTATGGTGGGGAAAAAAGTCGAAGCAGAAGGCATTGCGAAGCACGGCGCCAAACTCGTGATGGCGGTGGCGTGTGCCGACGTGCCTAAGTTTACCGTGATCATCGGCGGCTCCTATGGTGCGGGCAATTACGGCATGTGTGGCAGGGCTTATGATCCCACTATGTTGTGGATGTGGCCCAACGCCCGTATTTCGGTCATGGGCGGCGAGCAAGCGGCAGGGGTGCTCACGCAGGTGCGTCGTGACGTAAAAGCACGCCAAGGGGAACACTGGCCAGAGCAAGATGAACACGATTATCGTCAGTCGATTCTTGAACTCTATGAAAGCCAAGGTAATCCCTATTACGCCAGTGCGCGATTGTGGGATGACGGCATCATCGATCCCATAGAGACTCGCGCCATCGTTGGTCGTGCATTACGCGCAAGCTTGAATGCGCCGATTGGTGACAGTGAGTTTGGTATTTTCCGTATGTAAACAGTCACACGTTGGGGAGTTAGCCCATGGTTAAACAGGCGTTATTAACCAATATCGATGAGCAAGGGGTTGCCACGTTAACCCTTAATCGGCTTGAAAAGCACAATGCCTTTGATGCCGACCTGATCCGCGCATTGATTGAAGCGCTAGAAACCTTCACTTCACACGCACAATTGCGGGTTTTGATTCTCAACGCCAACGGGCCACACTTTTCGGCTGGGGCCGATCTCAACTGGATGCGTGCCATGGCAGAGCAAGACGAAGTCGCTAACCTTGAAGATGCAAAACGCTTGGCCAAGTTGATGCAAACCCTCGACCACTTCCCTGCCCCCACCATCGCCAGTGTTCAAGGTGCGGCTTTTGGTGGTGCACTTGGGTTGATTTGTTGTTGCGATATCGCCATTGCCACCGCGGAAAGCCGCTTCTGTTTGAGTGAAGTTAAATTAGGGTTGATTCCTGCCACCATTGGGCCGTATGTCTGCCGAAGTTTGGGGCAACGACATGCTCGACGTTACATGCTCAGTGCCGAAACCTTTGATGCCAATACCGCACTGGAAATGGGATTGGTGCACATTGTGGTTAACGACGAGAAACAGTTGCCGCAGACCACACAATCGATGGCCCAGCGCCTATTGCACAACAGTCCAAAAGCGATGCAACAAGTAAAACGGCTCTGCCAAGATTGCGCATCCATGCCCATCGAATCGCCGTTGATCGACAAAACCAGTGCCATGATCGCCAATATTCGTTGCAGTGAAGAAGGCCAAGAAGGGCTCAATGCATTTTTCAGCAAAAGGTTACCCAGTTGGTGTCCGGCCAAAAGGGAGCTTGAATGAGACGCTTCTCTGCAGAGAACTTAACCCTGCCTAAACACGTCACGATTGTTGAAGTTGGCCCTCGTGACGGCTTACAAAACGAACACGCCGTTTCCACCGATAACAAGGTGTCGCTGATCAACGCCCTCTCTCAAACCGGATTAACGCGCATCGAAGTGGGCGCCTTTGTTTCTGCTAAACGAGTGCCACAAATGGCAGATTCTCTTGCTGTGTTTGAACAAATTCACCGCAGTCTGGGAGTTCAATACAGTGCCCTCACACCTAACTTGCAGGGTTTTCAAGCCGCTGTTTCTGCCCAAGTGGATCACGTCGCCGTCTTCGCCTCTTGCAGTGAAGGGTTTAGCCAACACAATATTCATTGCTCCATTGCCGAAAGCCTAGAGCGCTTTCAACCTGTAATGGCACAAGCCAAGCAGCTCAACATCCCCGTACGAGGTTACCTTTCTACCGTCATTGACTGCCCTTACGATGGTGCAACCCCGCCCAGCCAAGTGGCTTCCATAGCTTCTGCGCTATATCAGTTAGGCTGCTTTGAGATTTCACTTGGCGATACCATTGGTACAGGCACGCCACGTAAAGTCGCCACCATGCTCGATACAGTGATGAAACAAGTGCCATGTGAACACCTTGCCGTGCATTTTCACGATACCTATGGCCAAGCGATTGCCAATATCTATCAATCGCTACTGATGGGCATCAATACGATAGACAGCAGTGTGGCTGGCCTAGGTGGATGCCCTTATGCTCTCGGGGCGTCGGGCAATGTCGCCAGTGAAGATGTGGTCTATTTGTGTCAAGGATTGGGCATAGAAACTGGTGTCGATCTTGATGTACTCATCCAAACTGGTTGGCAAATCAGCCGTCAGCTCAACAAGCAACCGAACTCAAAAGTTTCATTGGCCAGAAAGCCTTAGCCCAGAAAGCCCTAAGCCAGCAGAGCAGAAGCGCTTTAGAGAATGGTTCCACAACGCTACCATACCGATAGCACCTATCAAAACACTGCCATTAATAGGCAATACTTTTCAAATAACGCCTTTAATCCCTCAGGTAAAATAGAAAAAGCCTATCAATAGAATAGCCACAAGCAATTTTCCTTTCGTGGGTCAGAATGGGAATATACCTCCCGAAGGCAAGCGATGCCAAACCTAACAAACTTAAAGGAAATCAAGAATATGATTAACACTACTATCAAACCATTTAGCGCAACAGCATACAAAGATGGCAAATTCGTTGACATCACTGAACAAGACGTATTGGGCAAATGGTCGGTATTTTTCTTCTACCCAGCGGACTTCACTTTCGTATGTCCGACTGAACTTGGTGACCTAGCAGACCACTACGAAGAGCTTCAATCTCGCGGTGTGGAAGTGTACTCAGTGTCAACTGACACGCATTTCACTCACAAAGCGTGGCACGACAGCTCTGACACTATCGGCAAAATCAAATACTTCATGGTGGGCGACCAAACTGGCAACATCACCAACAACTTTGGTGTAATGCGCCCAGGTCAAGGTCTTGCAGACCGTGCTACTTTCGTTATCGACCCACAAGGTGTTATCCAAGCGGTTGAAATTACAGCAGAAGGTATCGGCCGTGACGCAGAGGACCTACTACGCAAAATCAAAGCAGCTCAGTACGTTGCTGCACACCCAGGCGAAGTATGTCCTGCTAAATGGAAAGAAGGCGAACAAACTCTAGCTCCTTCACTAGACCTAGTTGGCAAAATCTAACCATTTGCGTTGATTACCCCTTAAGTTAAAGAGTGGGCCGGGCGTTTTACTTGACGACCTAAATGCTCGGCTCACTCTCCCCTGATATCCAGAGTGACCGCTCTCCAATTTAAAAAAACTATAAAGGTATTCGAGTATGCTAGACCAAGCGATCAAGCAACAGTTAACCCAGTATCTAACAAATCTAAAACAAGACGTCCGTTTAGTGGTCAGCCTAGATGACAGTAAAGGCTCACAAGATATTCTTGCGCTCGCCAATGAAATCGCGGAACTAAGCCCGCTGATCACCGTTGTCCGTGATGATGCTGCGAGCACACGCAAGCCCGTTATGACGGTGACTAACCCAGAGAAAAGCACTGCGCTTCGCTTTGCAGGTTTGCCAATGGGTCATGAATTTACATCCTTGGTTCTTGCCCTGCTTCATTCAGGTGGTCACCCGATCAAACTGGATGCAGAAACCATCGAACAGATTGCACAACTAGACAAAGAACTCGATGTGGAAGTCTTTATTTCCCTTTCATGTCAAAACTGTCCGGATGTGGTGCAAGCGTTCAACATGATGGCGGCGATTAACCCGAAAATTCGCGCAACCATGATTGATGGAGCCCTGTTCCAAGATGAAGTGAAGCAGCGTGACATCCTCGCGGTACCGAGCGTCTTTGTAAACGGTGAGCTGTTTGGTCAAGGCCGCATGTCATTGACAGAAATTCTTAACAAATTGGACGATGGCGCAGCAGAAAAAGCGGCGGCAAGCCTTAATGACAAAGATCCGTATGACGTTCTCGTTGTCGGTGGTGGCCCTGCAGGTGCAGCCGCTGCGATTTACGCAGCGCGTAAAGGCATTCGCACCGGTATTGTTGCTCAGCGTTTGGGTGGTCAGGTGATGGACACTATGGCGATTGAAAACTTTATTTCAGTCAAACACACGGAAGGTCCAAAACTGGCGGCTAACCTTGGTGAGCACTTGAAAGAGTACGGTGTTGATATCATCACAGAGCAGCAAGCTGAAAAGCTGATGGGCGCGCAATACACGGAAGATGGCAAAATTCACGTCAATCTACAAAGTGGTGCAACGCTTAAAAGTAACAGCGTTATCCTCAGCCCAGGTGCTCGTTGGCGTGAAATGAACGTCCCTGGTGAACAAGATTATCGCAATAAAGGCGTGGCGTACTGCCCACACTGTGATGGCCCTTTGTTCAAAGGCAAGAAAACCGCTGTTATTGGTGGTGGTAACTCCGGTATCGAAGCGGCCATTGACCTTGCAGGTATTGTAGAACATGTGACGGTTTTGGAGTTTGCTGACACATTGCGCGCTGACCAAGTGCTGATCAATAAAGCGAACTCTCTGCCTAACGTCGATATCATCACCATGGCTCAAACCACTGAAGTGGTTGGTGATGGTAAACGTGTGACTGGCTTGAAATACAAAGATCGCAACACTGATGAGATCAAGCAGTTAGATCTTGCTGGTATCTTTGTTCAAATTGGTCTTGTGCCGAATACCGAGTGGCTAAAAGATTCTGACGTTGAGCTTTCTGCTCGCGGCGAAATCGAGATCGGTAGCCGTGGTGAAACCAGCCTAGAAGGTGTATTTGCCGCTGGTGACGCGACAACCGTGCCTTACAAGCAAATCATCATCGCAATGGGCGAAGGGGCAAAAGCGAGCTTGGGAGCGTTTGATTACTTGATTCGTAAGCAAGGCTAAAACCAACCAGCAAAGGCATGTCACAAAAGAGAGAGGTTTAAAAGCACCTCTCTTTTATTTTTAACCATGCTAAAAAATAATTTGCTTAAAAACAAAATAAAGCTATCTAATAAATAAAAAGTGTGTATAGTAATCATCAGCTCTTACCAAATGAGCTATTCATGATAGATTTAGTTCAAGTTTAATCTCAGTTATCTTTCGATACCCTTCGTTTAGCCTCTGCGACAGCTTTTCCTTAATACCCATAATAGCTTTTGTTATCAGCAATTAATTAATCGAAAAATTTAATACTTAGAGGTATCTATGTCTAATAAAGTAACTGGTTCAGTAAAATGGTTTAACGAAACGAAAGGTTTCGGTTTTATTTCTCAAGACAACGGTGGTAACGATGTGTTTGTTCACTTCAACTCTATCGTTTCAACAGGTTTTAAAACTTTGGCAGAAGGCCAACGCGTAACATTTGAAGTTGAGCAAGGCAAAAAAGGCCCACAAGCTGCAAACGTAACTGCGCTATAATTTTAATGGCGTGGTCACCACGGCCACGCCATCTCCTGCTCTGCCCCATCGTTTAATCCATTTAAAATCAATCACCTTCATTAGACACCTCTGATCTGTTTGTCGACAGTTTTAAAGACTTTTTTGTTGCCAACAGAACAGGAGTAGACACATCTGTGTCATATTGGTTTTGTATATTCATTTAATCAAATTCATCGGAGAACTTATGTCTCGTAGAACCACTCGCCAACGTCATTGGTATCAACTATTACGTGAAAAACACTTAAAGGAAGAAAATTTAAAGCATGTTCAAAATAAACTTTAATATTTACAAAGATAATTTAAATTGGTCTGCAGAAATACATCAACTTAACAGTGATATATTAACGCGACATGTTGCACTCAAAACTCAGCTCGGCGTTTTCGATTTAAACTTTGATTTTTGTGAAAAATCGAACCAAGGCAGTATTTTTTCACTCAGTGGAAATAAAATAGGTGCATTCTCGGTCTTTTAGGTGTATTTCATCAATAGATAGCATCAAAGAAAAACACAGAAAGAGAGCGAAAATGGATAAGAAAAAAGAAAAAACCAGCAAGAAAGAGACATTGGACGCTGATGAGCAAAAGCCACTCACACAGCACCAAACTCGAAAGCGAATTGAAGACATTTTGGAACAGAAAGAATTCGAGAAACGGTATGCACTTTAAGTGTTCCAGTTACCAACCATGCCCTGCCATGCACAACTCTGATTGGTAACTGGATTGTTCAACTTGCTCTAGCGGTTAATCTACCGTTGAAATCCTACAACGCACCGTAAACCAAGTAACCGTTATAAACCACATAGCAACCTAATAGCACAGCACCTTCCGTTCGGGTGATGGTCTGTTTTTTACCAAAGCGCACTGCGGTCACTAGTAATAGCAGCGTAACAAACAGCATGGTTGACCAATCTCGCCAAAAGACTTCTAAACCAATATTTTCGATCGGCTCAATACTGGCTGCGATGCCCACTACCGCCAATGAGTTAAACATGTTTGAGCCAACAACGTTACCCACGGCGATATCGTGTTCACCCTTTCTTGCAGCCACAATCGATGCAGCGAGTTCAGGCAACGACGTTCCCAATGCCACAATGGTTAAGCCGATCAACAAATCGCTGATACCCAATTGCTGAGCAATGTTCACAGCGCCCCACACCAGCATTCTTGAACTGACGATCAGCAGAACTAAACCGGCGATCAACCAGAAAATCGCCATCCCTTTAGAAAGCTGTGGTACATCCAGTTCTTGTTCAAATTCCGTCGCTAGAGCGTCTTTTTTCGCTCTCATTGCACTCCAGATAGACCAACCGATCACGGCAAAGAAGCCCGCTAACAGCACTAAAGCTTCCATCAAGCTAATGGTTTGATTCCACAACATGCCCCCTAGCAATAGGGTAATGAGCAATAACAACGGAATCTCTTTGCGAATGATGTTGGAATGAACCACAATCGGTGCGATCAGCGCAGTGGTACCAAGAATCAAGCTGATATTGACGATGTTAGAACCCAACGCGTTACCCAACGCTAATGCCGGATTACCATCCAATGCCGCCATCGCCGAAACCACCATTTCTGGCGCTGAAGTACCAAAACCAACCACCAGCATACCGATCAATAGTGCGGGCATGCCAGCATACTTAGCGCTCGCAGCGGCCCCTTCGACAAACTTATCTGCACTCCAAACCAGAAGCGCAAAACCCAATACAATTGCAACACTTGCCAATAACATGTTTGTATCCTGAAAAGATAAATCACACAGGCGAGTAAACGGTTCGAGAAAGAGGACTTAAGCGTGTCATCGAGGGGAAAGAGAAAAGGCATCAAGCGAGTTTCTGCATCTGAACGACCCAATGACAAGCCAACACTTTCGTGTGTTTACTCGCATTACGGGTAGGCTTAAACCAAAGCAAAGTTCGAATTGCTACCCAAATTCAAACTTTGCTTAAGTCTTGCCAGAACAGATGAACGTGAATACCACAAGCATTAAGCTCGGAGACTGTTGATATTCACTCCTCAAACCATGAGGAAGGCTACTCCCTTAAGCGGCGCTATTCTATTACCAAACCACGAGAAAAGAAAACAAATTGATCGTCATAAGATCAAACACCAGTTAAACACTAGACGACTGGTCTAATATCCTTTATAGTGGCGCTCATGAATACGAAAACCAATGACACTCGCCAACACATTCTTGACGTTGGCTATCAACTCGTCGTCAACCAGGGCTTTACTGCCGTGGGATTGTCGCAATTGTTGAAAGAAGCAGGCGTGCCGAAAGGCTCGTTTTATCATTACTTCAAGTCGAAAGAGCAATTTGGCCAAGCATTGATTGAGGAATATTTTCATCAATACCTTGCTCGCTTAGAGGCGCATTTTAACCAGCAAAATGACTCTGGTTTTGACAACCTTATCTCGTATTTTTCTCGTTGGCTTTCCATTGAAAATGGTGTGTGTAATGCCAATCGCTGTCTTGTGGTGAAGCTCAGTGCTGAGGTATCTGACCTATCTGAAGCGATGCGTCATACACTTTCGCAAGGTGCACAACGCGTTATTCTGGCGTTGGCAAGCGCAGTACAAACTGGCATTGATGATGGTTCGATCTCGGTAAACAATGCCACGGCTACCGCACAACAGCTTTATCAACAATGGCTAGGTGCCAGCTTGTTGAATAAGTTAATGCAGGATCAAACGCATTTAGAACAGTGCTTAGCCAGCACCAAACAGATACTCAAAAGGTAACGTTCAAACACGTTATCGACACCCCGCCTTGCTGGCGGGATTTTTTGAAACAAACACTAGACGACCGGTCTAATAAAGGAAGAATAGATGACTCAACCTACAAACCGTCAAATCGTGCTCGCGTCCCGCCCAGTAGGCGCACCAACCGCAGACAACTTTGCGCTTACACAGAGTGACATCCCAACGCCAGCCCAAGGTGAAATGCTGCTACGCTCTGTTTATCTGTCACTCGATCCCTACATGCGTGGCCGCATGAGTGATGCCAAATCGTATGCCGAACCCGTTGGTATCGATGAAGTCATGGTCGGTGGCACGGTTTGCCAAGTTGAAGCATCCAACCACGCCGAGTTTGAAGTGGGTGAATGGGTGTTGGCTTACACAGGTTGGCAAGATTACGCGCTTTCCAACGGTGAAGGCTTGATCAAATTAGGCAAACAGCCTAGTCACCCTTCTTATGCACTTGGTGTGATGGGCATGCCTGGATTTACTGCCTACATGGGCCTATTGGATATTGGTCAACCCAAAGAAGGGGACACATTGGTGGTTGCCGCAGCAACAGGCGCGGTCGGCTCTATGGTGGGACAAATTGGTAAACTCAAGGGCTGCCGCGTCATTGGGATTGCCGGTGGCGAAGAAAAATGCCAATTTGCCAAAGATACACTGGGCTTTGATGAATGTATCGACCACAAAGCGGCTGACTTTGCCGAGCAATTAGCAAAAGTTTGCCACAACGGAATCGACATCTATTTTGAAAACGTCGGCGGAAAGGTCTTTGATGCAGTGATGCCGTTGCTTAACACTGGTGCACGCATTCCACTGTGTGGTTTAATTTCCCAGTACAACGCCACATCACTGCCAGAAGGTCCAGATCGCATGTCTATGCTGATGGCGCAACTGTTGATCAAACGCATCAAGATGCAAGGTTTCATCATTTTTGATGATTACGGCCATCGCTATGGTGAGTTTGCCGCGGACATGACCCAATGGCTAGCACAAGGAAAAATTCACTATCGTGAACATCTTGTCCAAGGGCTGGAAAACGCGCCTGACGCCTTTATTGGCCTGCTTGAAGGGAAAAACTTCGGCAAAATGGTCGTCCAAACCAATCAACCACGCTAGGAGCTAGGTATGATCACTCTACATCATCTCAACAAATCCCGTTCAAAGCGTATCATTTGGTTGCTGGAAGAGCTGGGCGTTGACTATCAAGTTGTCGCCTACCAGCGAGACAGCGTGACGTTTTTAGCACCACCAGAGCTGAAAGCGATCCACCCACTAGGCAAATCACCGGTCATCGAAGCCGATGGCAAAGTGATTGCTGAGTCAGGCGCGATCACCGAATACCTCATTGCCAAACACGCCCCACTGCGATTGGCTCCAGCACCAGAGAGCGCTGAGTACGTGGAATATCTGCAATGGCTGCATTTTGCGGAAAGCTCCGGCATTTTGCCTTTGCTGCTTAAAGTCTTTTTAACCAAAGATGGCGCGCAAACGCAGTTTCTTGCTCAGTACGCAGATGCGGAGATCAACAAAGTGGTGGGTTATCTCGACCAAAGCTTGCAGGGCAAAAACTACCTTGTTGGTGAGACGCTCTCCGGTGCCGACATCATGAACTCGTTCATTGTCGAGATTGTGCAGCAATTTGGTTTGCTTGAGCAGTATCCGAACCTTGCCCGTTACGCGGATACACTCGCCAGTCACCCAAGCTTTGTTAAAGCGCAAGCGCTGGAACAACAATACAATTAATCCCTTTTAAACACTGCCTTTGCCAGCCGCTGATACGGCTGGCTTTTTTTATTCCTCTAATGCGAATAAAACCACCTATTTTCGCGATGATTTAACACAAACCCCAATCCATTCTGTATAGTAGCGACCAAAGAAATTGACTCAAAAATGAGGAAGCAATGAGAACAACATTATTGGCCCTGCTAAGCGTACTCGCCCTGTCAGCTTGCAGTGAAGTAGGCAGTGAAAGCTGGTGCAACGACATGCGCGATAAGCCGAAAAGCGAATGGAATGGACAAAATACGCTAGACTTTGCCAAGCACTGCCTACTCAACAACGAGATTGGTAGCAAGAGTTGGTGTGAAGATATGGATGAAAAATCCAAAGGCGATTGGACGGCTAAAGAAGCCACCTCTTACGCTAAGTATTGCGTACTTTAGTTGTTAAATATCAGAGCCACCTTTGGCTCTGATTTACTTTGATTCTCAGATCCCTCTCTTATATTCAATGTGATTCTTTTCACGCTTTCTCTCCAACTTTGCTGTTTCTAGGAATTTTTCCTAGGCGATCTAAGCCCTCCTCTCATGTGGTTTGCTCTTTCGCTCTCTAGAATCGTCGCCAGTTAATGACAAAAGTTCACCTGTGTACGACACAATGACAAGAGAGTTCACAATGTTAAAATTCCTTGAACAAGTGCGGAAGCCGACCCTCGACCTTCCGGTCGAAGTAAGACGCAAAATGTGGTTTAAGCCGTTTATCCAATCTTACCTTGTGGTATTTATTGGTTACTTGACCATGTATTTGATCCGTAAAAACTTCAACGTCGCGCAAAACGACATGATCTCCACTTACGGTTTAAGCATGACCGATTTGGGTCTGATTGGTCTTGGTTTTTCGATTACTTACGGTATCGGTAAAACCGTCGTTTCCTACTACGCTGACGGCAAAAACACCAAGCAGTTTCTCCCTTTCATGCTGATCCTTTCTGGTCTTGCCATGCTTGGTTTCAGCTTCAGCATGGGCGGTGGCAGCGCCAGCTTGTTCTTGATGGTGGCGTTCTACGCGCTCAGTGGTTTCTTCCAAAGTACGGGTGGCCCTTCTAGTTACTCAACCATCACGAAGTGGACACCACGCAACAAACGTGGTTCTTATCTAGGTCTTTGGAACATGTCGCACAACGTGGGTGGTGCTGGTGCGGCTGGTGTTGCCCTGTTCGGTGCTAACTACCTATTCGATGGCCACGTCATTGGTATGTTTGTCTTCCCTTCTATCATCGCCATCATCGTGGGTTTCATCGGCATGCGCTTTGGTAGTGACTCACCAGAGGCTTATGGCCTAGGTAAAGTTGAAGAACTTTTTGATGAAGCCGTCAGCGAAGAAGATACTGCAGCTGAAGAAAATCAAATGACCAAAAAAGAGATCTTTGTTGAGTATGTATTGAAAAACAAAGTGATCTGGCTACTTTGCTTTGCCAATATCTTCCTTTACATCGTGCGTATCGGTATCGACCAATGGTCAACGGTTTACGCGTACCAAGAACTTGGTCTATCAAAAGAAGCGGCAATCTCCGGTTTTACCCTATTCGAAGTGGGCGCACTCGTCGGTACGCTAATGTGGGGTTACCTTTCTGACTTGGCGAACGGTCGTCGTGCT
Source organism: Vibrio sp. CCUG 15886 (assembly GCF_028570825.1). Taxonomy (NCBI): domain Bacteria; kingdom Pseudomonadati; phylum Pseudomonadota; class Gammaproteobacteria; order Vibrionales; family Vibrionaceae; genus Vibrio; species Vibrio sp. CCUG 15886. Next base: position 688,823 of record NZ_JAQQBT010000001.1, read on the forward strand.
TTAGTGGCGTGTGTGTCTCTTGCTTTGATCATCGTATCCCTTGAGTTCTACCAACACGCGACAAGCGAGTTCATGTACCTAGCATCGCTATTTGTTCTTGGTTTCCTCGTGTTTGGTCCTCAACTGCTTATCGGTGTTGCTGCGGTTGGCTTTGTTCCTAAGAAAGCCATCAGTGTGGCAGATGGTGTAAAAGGCACCTTCGCTTACCTAATCGGTGACAGCTTTGCCAAACTTGGTCTTGGTATGATTGCAGACGGTACACCAATCTTTGGTTTGACCGGTTGGAAAGGCACCTTCGCGGCACTGGATACCTCAGCAATGATTTGTATTGTCCTTCTTGCCTTCGTTGCTATCGCAGAAGAGAAAAAGATTCGACATAACAAGAAGAAACTTGAACTCGCGGCCAGCCAGTCTTAATTCATCAGCGCGCTTTGTCCTGCAAAGCGCGCTAGATCATTAAAACCAAGATGTCGATTTAGTATCATAGTCCGTTTTTACTTGAGCTCGTATGAGCTCGCTGTCGTTTGTGTATTGCTGAAATGTGGTTGTTATGATGATTAACGTAGCGCTTGTGGATGACCATGTCATTGTTCGTTCTGGTTTTGCCCAACTATTAAATCTTGAGGCGGACATTTGCGTTGTCGGAGAATTTGGCTCCGTCGCGGACGCACGAATCGGCTTACCTGCGTGCAAGCCAGATGTTGTGATTCTCGATATTTCAATGGCGGATGAAAGCGGCCTAACGTTACTCAGTGAAATTCCATCCGGCATTGCCTGCATCATGTTGAGCGTGCACGACTCCCCTGCCATGGTGGAAAAATCGCTCAAACTGGGTGCCAAAGGTTATTTAAGCAAACGTTGCAGCCCTGATGAATTGGTCCAAGCGGTGAGAACCAGCGCGGCAGGTGGTTGTTACCTTACTCCAGACATCGCAATGAAGCTCGCCACACCGAACGATAAAGCCACCAGCCTCACCCAACTCACACGCAGAGAAAACGAAGTGTGTCAGTTGCTAGCGCGAGGGTTGGATGTAAAGTCCATCGCTGCCGAGCTGGGGTTAAGCCACAAAACGGTTCATGTTCACCGTGCTAACGCCATCGACAAACTGGGCGTAAAAAACAACGTCGAGCTGGCAAAACTGTTCTCTCAAGAGTCATTTTAATGCGCAGTTACACCATCACATCACTGTGCGGCTTTTTCATGACCGCTTGTGCTTGGTTTTGTCTGTGGGTGATCGCCTACTACTTTGTCAACGACGCAGAGTTGGCTATTTTGCTGTTCCCGTTTGCGCTGCGACTTGGCATCACGCTACACACTCACACCCGATTTTGGCCAACCATCTACTTAGCGGAATGGGGATTAACCGTTGCGCTGGCCTTATTGCTTGATCAGCCACAGTGGTTAATGGTGTTGGTCGCGAGCGTCTTAAGCATCCCGGTTGTCTGCCTAGCGAAGAAATACTACCGAGGCGATCACAACCAGCATTTGGCGATCATGGCGGTCATTATTGTCATCACTGCGTCCATCAACGTGCTGGCGGTGGGGTTTCATGTTCAATCGGTTTACATGGTCTGGCTTGCCAGCGTTACTGGCGGTTTGATGCTCTTGCCTATGTGTTATTTGCTCTGGAACTATTTGTTTCAAAGTCCATGGTCTCCGCTCACCTCAAACCTGCTTGCCAATACCGTGGAATTTAAGGTGCGCCACATCGTTTTGTATACGGTGTTACTCATCACCAGTATTTTGATTCAAACCAGTTTGCCGGATGAATTAAAACGATTCGCGCCGTTTTGCATGGCGATTCCGATCATCGTGTTGGCGCTACGCTATGGCTGGCAAGGCGCGCTATTGGCCACCATGCTGAACAGTGTGGCGCTGATTGCTGCACGCAGTGGAGTTTCCAACTTAGAAATCACCGATTTGTTGCTATCACTGTCAGCACAAACCCTAACCGGCATCATGCTCGGCTTGGCGGTGCAAAAACAGAAGGATCTCAACCAACAACTGCGCGGAGAGCTATCGCGCAACCAAACGCTCTCCCGTCAGTTGATTCAAGCGGAAGAATCGGTACGCCGAGATGTGGCGCGAGAACTTCATGATGAAATTGGCCAAAACATTACCGCGATTCGAACGCAGGCGAGCATCATCAAACGTATCGACAACCTCGAAATGAACATTCGTTGTGCCGACACCATTGAGCAGCTCTCTCTCAATGTCTACGACACCACTAAGCGTCTCTTAAGCAAGTTGAGACCAAAGATGCTGGATGATTTGGATTTGAAGGAGTCCGTCGAGCAGCTCACTCGCGAATTGGAATTTGATAACCACGGCACGCGCGTTCAACTCGATTGGCAAGGTGATTACCACTCGCTCAGTGACACTTTGAAAGTCACCCTCTTCCGTTTGTGCCAAGAGGCACTGAACAATGCCGCCAAATACGCGGAAGCCACGTCCATCGTTATCGAACTGTCCATTAGGGACGAGTTTTCTCTCAATATTGCAGACAACGGTATCGGCTTTAAAACCGAAGAGTGCATGAAAGGCATGGGCATTCGCGGTATGCAGGAGCGTGTGCAAGCTTTGGGCGGAAAAATGTATATCTATTCTCTCAACGATCAAGTGACTGGCGCGCAAATTGCCATCACATTGCCGAAGGTGTAACGCGTATGTTTGGACTGTTTCAATCTCCGAGCTACACACAAGCTCCCTTGGACAAAAGCCAAGTTGATGAACGTTATCGTTACTGGCGACTGCATATCATGATCGGCATGTACATTGGGTACGCGGGCTTTTATTTCACTCGCAAAACCTTCAACTACGCCGCGCCTGCCATGATTGTTGATTTGGGCTTAGACAAAGGCGATCTCGGTTTAATCGGCACGCTTTTCTACATCACCTATGGCCTATCGAAGTTTATCTCCGGGACGATTTCTGACCGCTCTAATCCACGTTATTTTATGGGTGTGGGCCTGATCGCCTCAGGGATTATCAATATCGTATTTGGTTTTTCCAGCTCGCTGATTGCGCTTTCTATCTTGTGGGTGCTCAACGCTTGGTTCCAAGGTTGGGGATGGCCTTCTTGTTCCAAACTCCTCACAACCTGGTATTCGCGCTCAGAACGCGGCTTTTTGTGGGCAATTTGGAACACCGCCCACAACGTGGGTGGCGCACTGATCCCATTATTGGTCGGCTACCTCACTTTTCATTTCAGTTGGCGTGAAGGCTTTATTGTTCCCGGCATTATCGGCGTGTTGCTTGGCCTTATTGTTTGCTGGCGATTAAGAGATAAACCCACCACTCAGGGGCTGCCCACCGTCGGTCAGTGGCGTCATGATGCGCTCGAACTGGCTCAAGAGAAACATGGCCAAGGACTCAGCTATCACGAAATTCTCACGCACTATGTTTTCAACAACAAATACATTTGGTTGCTCGCTTTTAGCTATGTACTGGTTTACATCGTGCGCACCGCAATCAATGACTGGGGCAATCTCTACCTTACCGAGCAACACCATTACTCTCTGATCAACGCCAACGCTGCATTGTCGATGTTCGAGATCGGTGGCTTTGTTGGTTCTCTCGTAGCAGGTTGGGGCTCGGATAAACTGTTCGGTGGTAACCGCGGTCCGATGAATCTGCTATTTGCCGCCGGTATTTTCTTGTCTGTTGCTGCTCTGTGGTTAATGCCGTTAACCAACTTTGCCTTTCAAGCGGCGGGGTTATTCTCTATTGGCTTCTTCGTGTTTGGCCCACAAATGCTTATCGGCATGGCAGCCGCTGAGTGTTCTCACAAAGATTCAGCTGGCGCAGCCACGGGGTTTGTTGGTCTGTTTGCCTACATGGGCGCGGCGTTGTCTGGCTACCCGCTTGCACTGATTTTGGAAGAATACAGCTGGACCGGTTTCTTCGTCACCATCTCTATCTGTGCGGCGGTGATCGGCTTACTGTTGCTGCCCTTTCTTCAAGCTCAACCGTCTCGTAAACCACTGGCCCCCAAACTGCGCTTATAGAGACAACCTCTTTCTTACTTAAGGTGAGCTAAACGCTCACCACCGCTTCCACCACAATTTTTTGCTTCCGATTCAGTTCGGAGGGTTTTCTACGGGTAAAATTCATGAATTTGAACATAATTTCATCAAAATGCTTCTTCAAAATGGACAATAAGATCCAAAACTACGACTGGGGAAGCCGCTCTGCTATTCACGATTTGTTTGGCTTTGCCAACGACGATCATCGCCCGCAAGCCGAAGTTTGGATGGGCACGCACCCCAATGGCTGCTCGAGCATTAAAGGAAGCAATGTTTCACTTTCGCTCGCCGAGTTGATCCAGCACGACCAAGTCGCCTTTCTGTCTGAGCCAACCGCGAAGCAATATGGGGATTTGCCGTTTCTGTTTAAGATCCTTTCAGCAGAGCGCGCCCTCTCCATTCAAGTTCATCCGAGTAAACGCGATGCGCAAACTGGTTTTGCAAGAGAAGAGCAATTGGGCATTCCACTGGATGCCGCTTGGCGCAACTACAAAGACGCCAACCACAAGCCCGAGTTGGTCTACGCCCTCACCGACTATCAAGCGATGAACGGCTTCCGACCTTTCGAGGAGATCCTTGTGGGATTTCGCCAATGTCACATCCCGGAGATCAACACGTATCTCGAGCAGTTTGAGCAAAACACCAATGAAGCTGGCTTACGACGCTTTTTTATCGAGCTGCTCTCGATGAGCGAGCTTCGTAAACAAAACGCGCTCGATCAGCTGGTTACGTATGCCTCACTCAATCAACAACAACCCACTTGCCGGCTGATCATTGAACTGGCCGAGCAATATCCCAATGATGTGGGCTTGTTCGCACCGTTGCTCCTGAACGTGATAACACTCAAACCCGGAGAGGCAATGTTCTTAAACGCAAGGACACCTCATGCCTACATTAAAGGCACCGGGCTTGAGATCATGGCAAACTCCGACAACGTTTTACGCGCTGGTCTAACGTCCAAACATATGGATGTGGAAGAGTTGGTGAAATGCACCGATTTTGTCTCCAAACCCTTAGAGAGCTTGCTCACCCACGCGCACATTGTCGGTTGTGAGCATCACTTTCCCGTGCCAGTAAAGGACTTCCAGTTTTCGATACTGTCAAAGCCAGAGAATCAACCCATGACAATGTCGAGCGCCGAGATACTCATGGCCATTGATGCCGATTTGACCTTAGTGGCCTCGAACGGTGAAACCCTAACATTGAGCAAAGGGCAATCGGCCTTTATTCCGGCGTACGTCAAGACTTACGCCATCTCAAGCTCTGGGCGTATCGCCCGTGCGTTTAATGGTTAAATAGTAAATGCATTTGAAAGTGGCAGAGCTGCGTTTCTGTCACTTTTTCTGACACATAACTTCCAAGCAAACAAATCGCACCCAGAAATAGCAAACCGATAGACTGAAAAACAGAAGAGTAGGAACAACGTGATGAGATGAAACGGATGAGCAAAATTCTGTAGCAAGATGGATCGTAAAATCGAACAGTAACGCTGTTAGCTTAGCTAAGAAATTCAGATTAAGTTATTGATTTTGAATCAGAGAATTGGAGCGGGCAGCGGGAATCGAACCCGCATCATCAGCTTGGAAGGCTGAGGTAATAGCCATTATACGATGCCCGCGCATCGTGAGGACGGGGTCTACTATGCCACAACTTAGATAAAAGAAAAGCCCTAATAAGTTCAATCGGTTAATTCAGCACCAACTTCTTTCCTAGATGCTCAAATTGCGTGCACTCAGTCAAATAATCGAGCAACGCACGCCTGATTTTTGCCAAGCCGCTTAGCTTGATACATCAACTTATCAGCCATCCCTAGGTCGATATGGCCATTGGAAAACGGGTAATACGCACAGCCCAAGCTGATAGTCACGCCTTCGGGAACGTTATTAAATGTGAGCTTCTCGACCACATGGCACACCTTTTTAGCCAGTGCTTGTGCATCAGTAAACGCCAAACCAAACGCGACAATGGCAAACTCTTCGCCACCAATACGAGCGTAAAGCGCGTCACTCGGCAACGTTTCATCCACCTGCGTCGCCACATTTTGAATCACCAGATCGCCCGTCGCATGACCATAGCTGTCGTTGATTCGTTTAAAGTCATCAATATCAAAAATCAGTACTGAAACCGAAACGGCTTCAGGTGAAAGGTTTTTCAATTGCTCCATGAAGTGACGGCGATTACTGATTTGGGTTAAGTAGTCTTGTTGTGAGAGTTGCAGCAAGTTTTCATTTGCCAACTGCAATTCGCGGGTTCTTGCTTTGACGGCTCGCTTCAGCACGATGATGTAAGCAAGGGAAGTCAGCCCAAAAAGAGCAAGTATCGAAGGGAACAAAAATTTCGGGTAGACGGTTTGTACCGTGATCCAACTGGTGATCGTTCGCTCTATCAATTCTTCCCCCACCACCTTAAAACCGGCGTTAATGGTCGAAAGCAGTGCACTCCCCTCTGCTACCGCTGGGCGAATCTCACCGGAATAGAGATAAAGCGCAGGAATAAAAGTGACGGTTTGAGCAGTGGTGTAGATATAAAAATTTGCGACTTGGAGATCGGCAACAAAAGCATCGATTTCTTCTCGAAACGCCGCCTCCATCATCAAGCGGTTATTCTTGAACCTAACCAGCGGTAACTTAGGGAAATGAGTTTGAACAAAGTACTCTTCATAACCCCCTTCCACCACACCCACACCTCGATTACCGTCTCCAGATAGAAAAAAATTGAGATCAGTAGTGATGATCCTTTGACTTAGATAGAGCTGAGTATTGATCGTCATAATAGGTTCAGCGAAATCAAACCTTAGCTCTCTTGGCTCAGACCACAACATCCCAGCATGCACGTCTGCCTTGCCTTCTTCCACCGCGGTTAACGAGTCATTCCAATCCACAAGCAAAAACTCAATGTCGACACCGTTTTGCTCGCCGTACAACTTCCAGAGATCAATCAAGATGCCTCTAGGGCTCCCATCTTCTGCTAGATAAGAGAACGGCTTCCAAGCCTTGGAATTGGCGACTCGAAGCGTTTTTCTTTCTTGCTCTTTAGCGCTAACAAAAATGGAAAACAGGCCAATTAAGCTGAACGCAAGCAGTAATATTGCGGATTTTTTCATCATTGTTTTAAGTGAGTGCGCCTTGTCAGGAGGAGAAATTCTCGTCCGCTATTTTTCATTGATGAACACGCCAAATTCATATGGTCAGTACAACTAAGCCATTAAAATAATTAAGCGACATGTCAATTATAAACGTTGTTCTAGAGTTTGTAGTGATATCGTTAACGTTAGAATTTTTAATTATTGATAGAACAATAACTCTAAGCAATAGAGATTTTTATAAATTATTTTATGACAAAAACGAGCTAAAGATCTCGCTAAGTGTTAACGTCTCTGCTACTTTATCGCCACTTTTGATCGTTTCACAATTTAACATGCCAACGCAGTACCGAATTAATAAAATCGTTGAAATTGGAGATACTCTACATCGTAGTGGCTGTGCGCCTTACAAAGTAGAAAAGTACGCTCAATATTATGCGAAAAAACATGATGTGGATGTCATGATTCAGGCGACGCCAACCGCGATTAACTATCAGTTTTCTGATGAAAACAACACCGTCGTCATGAAACGCCTAAAACCAGCATCCATCAACTTAAGTTTGCTGGCAAATACCATTATTCGCATTAACCAACCCAGCCATGAACCTGTCCCTGAACCCGTTGGCTATTCCAAATGGGTGATTGCGATGGCAAACATGGGCATACCACCGGCCTATTTAATGTTGGTGGGCAGCACATTAGAAGCGGTGGGAATTGCGTTTTTGCTAGGGCTGCTGGTATGGCTTTGCCAGCAAGTGTTCCATTCTCGTCGTTCTATTGCAGTCGAATTTTTCTCTGCCCTACTTACTGGTATTTGTGTCGCGTACTTAGCCAATAGTGGATTGCCGATCCCCGTCTGGGCACTGTGTGTCGCCTCGGTTATCTTGTTTGTTCCTGGCCTATCCATTGCTAACTCTTTGGAATGTTTGGCTTTTAACGATTTAATTTCCGGCACCAGTTTACTTGGCCAAAGTGCGCTCACCTTAATTAAGCTGTTTGTGGGTATTGTCATGGGGCTGAATATCGGTGAAGCGATATGGGGACAAGCGGAGTCGATTTCCTACACCAATGAAGTGCCATTTTGGATGCATATCTTCGGTCTATTTTTGCTGTCAATTTCACTCGGCATTTTGTTTAATGCGCGCCCAATAGACATCTTACTTGGCTTACCTGTTGCCATGCTGGGCATGTGGGGACCGTTCTACCTTGGTTTTGAAAGTGGCTGGGTGGTAGGCACTTGGGTGACCACGGTGCTAATTACCCTTTACGGCACTTGGTTGGCAAAGAAAATGGAGCTGACTGGCTCTATCTATATCGTACAAGGCATTATTATTTTGGTCCCTGGCAGCCGGGTATTGATCAGCGCCAGCCAATCGGTGTTTGAGCAGTCAATTCTACCAATCCCAAGTATTGGTCTCTCAGCGCTGTTCATGTTTTCTGCGATTGTGGCCGGACAAATCACCGCGTACGCGATTTACTCACCAAAAATTGAACACTAAGCGCCGATAAAGAAAGAGCCCTATTCAAAACTGATTCTCTTATCAACTTTGAATAGGGCTCTTTGCCTCTGTGCTTCGCTTTTCGTTGGAAGCTGCCTTTGCCTTTTTTCGCTTTGACCACACGGGTTCGAAATAGCTGGCTGGTCACTAATGCTTTTAATGCATTATCGTTAATGGTTCCTCGCCCGATTTCAGTGTCTACACTGACTTCTGCGAGATATTCTTGTTTCTTTTTCATCGTTACCTCAAATAAATGGTGAGACTTTTATAAAGTCGCGCTATTGAAAGGCAAAATATCATCACTGTCAATTCCCCGCTCTTAAAAAACACACTTAAACAGGGGCCATATTTTCATTTACTGGCCCGATGAGACAGGCAAAGATTTTGCAAAATATCGCAAACCAACCCAACAAATATAATAAGCCTCTGTTTTACGCTGCGTTATTTTGTAAAAAGACTAATTAATTGGAAACAAAACAGTGATTCGCTACAAAGATTCTAACTTTCCCTAGCGTGAGTCGTTGACTCCTGCAACCGATCTCCTAGACTCTTGTCTGGTGGGAAAGAAAGTCTTTGTTTTACACATTTCGCTGGATTACATATAAACCCTCGGTGTGCGACACAATAGAGTTTTTTCTACAAGCAATACTAGTCGCTAACCCGACTCAATAGTTTTTTAAAGAGATAGGATTTACACATGTCTAACACAGTAACCGGCACCGTAAAATGGTTTAACGAAACTAAAGGCTTTGGCTTCATCAAGCAAGAAAACGGCCCGGACGTTTTTGCACACTTCTCTGCTATCAAAGGTGATGGCTTCCGCACTCTTGCTGAAGGTCAGAAAGTTTCTTTCGTCATCTCTCAAGGCCAAAAAGGTCCTCAAGCAGAAGAGATCACACTGCTTTAATTAGACTGGACATTTTTACGGTAGCCAGCCATAGTGCTGGCTATTTTTATGGCTAGAGATAAGTAACTGAAACCATGGCTCTTAAACCCACCATCTACAAATTCCGCATCAATCTCACTGATATCAATCGCGATCACTTCGATACCTTGTCTATCACCACCGCGCTGCATCCATCAGAAAAAGTCGAACGCCTCGCGGCCCGATTGCTCGCGTTTTGCCTGCATGCCCAACCAGAGCTTGTTTTCACCAAAGGTCTATCCACGATTGAGGAACCAGACGTGTGGAAAAAAGAGCTCGACGATTCGATCGCAGTGTGGATTGACGTCGGTGAGCCTGAGGCCGATAGAATTAAAAAAGCCACTCGCCAAGCTAAATCCGTGTTTGTTTATAGCTTTAATCAGAAGTCTTCCGTTTGGTGGGAAAAGCACAAAGGCAAATTTCAGCAGTTACCCGTTTCTGTTTGCCAATTTGATGCCGATGCCATTGAACAACTCGCCAATCAATTACAACGTGGCAGCTCGCTGTCTGTCATGATCAGCGGAAACTCTGTGTTTATAGATGGCGATTCGTTCCATCAACAAGTCGATTGGCAGGTACTGCAAAGCAATGAGTGAGTTAAAGGACGCGCTGGCAGAGGCTGGCGTATTCACGTTGGAGTACGTCAACAACAACCCAGATGCATTGGCACGATTTTGCGACGCGCAGAATGCCTTGTTTCAACGAGTATGTGAAAACAAACCCGAAACGCCAACCACGCTCCATTTACTCGGGCTTCTCACTAAAAGCCATATTGAGATACTGGCTCAATTTGTTTCTGACAAGGAAAGTCGTTTGGTCATGAAAGACGTTTTGCAAACTTCACTAGGCGCACAATCCAGCGACAAGTTTAACGATGTGGTGTTGCAAGACCTGCTGATGATTTCCACCTTGTGGATTTTCGTTCAAGGCCGTCTCAAGATGGATTTCAGCCTTGCCAATGATCACGCAGCAGAAACGGCGCAACACGCGGCTCCTTTTCTCGCTGTAGACGCCGATGTGATTCGTAGTGAGTTGATGCAGAGTTTCTACCAAGGCAAAGCACTCTATCAACGCCAACAGGGTAAACCGAGACTATGGCAGAGATTTCTTAACCATTTATCCTCATAAAACACCCGGTTTTATAACATCTTAAAGCCTGATAGACTTTCGCCACTTAAACATTACGGAAGTCTATCATGCAGTTAATTCGTTGGTTTCTCGGTAAACTCATTCTTTTAGTGGACACGCTCTTCTCGCCAAAAGGCCTCAAACGCTCACCTGAAGCACAAAGCAAAGTCGATGAGCAGGCAACGCACTACGCACTTTATCAATTTGCCGCCTGCCCTTTTTGCGTCAAAGTACGCAGAGCGATGAAACGACAATCCGTTACTATCGAGCTGCGTGATGCCAAAAACGATGCACAGCATCGTCGTGAACTGGAGCAAGGCGGTGGAAAAATCAAAGTGCCTTGTTTAAGAATTGAAGAAAACGGTCAAACACGTTGGATGTATGAATCGAGTGATATCGTGGCGTACTTAGAGAAAACTTTCCCTTAAGCGTTTATTTTGCCCAAGGCGCATATTAAAAAAGGCACGTTAAGTGCCTTTTGCCATTTTTTTTCGTCTTATTTTTGCTCGTATTGCTGCTGTGTTATTTGGTTACAATCAGCATTAGTTCGACACGTCTGTTGCACTTGCGTCCGTTGATTGAGGTGTTACTGCAGGCTGGAAGGTATTCACCATAACCCCGAGTATAGACTCTGGATTCCGGTACTCTCGACATCAACAACTGCTTTTTCACCTCTTCTGCTCTACGCTCAGAAAGAGAATTGTTGAAACCTGTCGTCCCCGTGCTATCGGCATGGCCATCAATCACAATATCCACATCGCTTCTCTGATTCAGATAGTTGCCTAACAGCCCTATCCATCGAGCAGATACAGGGGAAACTTCCGCAGAACCAGTTTTGAAATGAATCGTCTCCGTAAGATGAATCATGATGTGATCACCAGGTAAGATTTGGTATTGAATCGCATTACGTTGCAGAAACGATTGTAAAGAGTCTGACTGTACCTGAGGCTTCTGTGCTTGCATCATTTGAGGCGGTGGAGAAGAAACCTCTTCACCACCCCATTCAGGATAAACCAACTCCTCATTGGTTTTCGGTGCGACATCGAGCATGTTTGGCGGTACGATCAAATTCGCACACCCAGACAACAATACACATGCAAACAAACTTTGTTTTTTCATCAGCACAACCCAAAAAGCTCTAACTAGTCCTCTTGTATAGTATCGACCAGTTAGCAAAATCTTTAGGTTTTTCTTCGGTTTTCATCGCGATTGCTTGCCAAAGCATCGCCAGAGCTTTGAGATATTGTTTCAAAGTGCAAGTTATCAAAAATTATCGGTTTTCGCCTTGCCGCTAAGCCGTTAAACTTAGGTCTATTTTCTACTATTTTGAGTTGATTATGCTAAACCGAATTAAGCACATCTCACTGCTTTTGCTTGCTGCGCTGGCGTTAGCCGCTTGTAGTGACAATAACCAACCCACTGAAGGCGTTCAGTACAAAACCTTGGCGAAATCTCTAACAAGTTACCAGCTACCTGAGGTGACCGAAGTCTTCTCACTGACTTGTGGCCACTGCCGCACAATGGAAAGTGTGATTCCCCAGTTGCAAGAACAAACGGGCAAAACGTTTGGCAAACTGCATGTGACTTTCAATGACAGCGCCCAAATCAGTGCCTTCATCTTCTACACCGCTGTGATGCAGCTAAATGACATCCCAAATCATGACTTTATGAATGAGCTTTTTGCCGCAGTCCAAATGGGGCCGGAAGTGTCTGGGGTGGAAAAACAGCAAGCGCTCGAAGCCGCTTTTGAGAAACGTGGTTTGGTAAGCCCATACCAGCTTGAAAAAGCACAGCAAGAAAAAATGTTTGAGTTGTTCCAAAACGCAGATGAGATTTCGCAGGTCGCACAAATCAACTCAGTACCGACTTTCATCGTCAACGGTAAATACCAAGTCATCACTTCTGCACACCAAAATGCGGAAGAAATCGGTAACACCATCAAATTTTTGCTTAGCAAACCTTAACGGAATAGAGGTATTACGTGTCTAAATTAATCCTACCCCTGATCATTCTAGTGCTTGCGGTTTTTATGATTTATCGCACTTGGAACAATCATAAAGCAGCAGAAGTGAACTTTGAAAAAGGCCAAGCATTCTTGCTAGAAAACAGTAAAAAAGAAGGTGTGATCACCACCGAAAGTGGCCTGCAGTACCAAATATTAGAAAAAGGTCACGGCGACAAGCACCCTACCGCGAGCAGTAAAGTTAAAGTCCATTATCATGGCATGCTTACGGATGGAACCGTATTCGACAGCTCTGTTGAGCGCGGTTCGCCAATCAGTTTTAATCTCAACCAAGTCATCAAAGGCTGGCAAGAAGGCCTTCAATATATGGTTGAAGGTGAGAAAGTCCGCCTCTTTATCCCTAGCACTTTAGGTTATGGCAAAGGCGGCTCTGGTCCAATTCCACCAGCCAGTGTGTTGATCTTTGATGTTGAGTTATTGGAAATCCAATAACACCAAACGCATACAAAACCATAAACCACAATGCCACCAACAGGTGGCATTGTGGTTTTTCGCTGCAAAGCACTTTTAGTTCACCGGATAGAACACCAGCTCACCATTTTCCACCATCACGCAGTCCATTTTCGCGGCATGAGCGGCTTGCTTTCCAAGCTCGGTGTCTTCGAAAACGACACACTCATGTGCAGGCAGCCCCAATTGCTGCGCCGCCAACAAAAAGGTATCTGGATGCGGTTTGTGATTCTGCACCTCTGTGGCACTGACGAGCGCATCCAATTTATCAAGTAAGTTGGCTTTGGCCAGCAGACGAATCGCACTCTCTCTTTGGCTGCCCGTTCCCACTGCCATTTTCTTTTGACCCAAATACTTTTCTAAGACTCGGTGTGTAGATTCGATCGCGTCTCCGTGCTCATCCAATACCGCAAAAGCTGCCATTTTGAATTGAGAAACATCCATTGCTACCAGCGATAAACCGTACTTTTTATTAATCTCTGCGGCTATTTTAAAACTCGGCATGCCTCCCAAGCTGTGGATCCACTGCTGTTCAAACGGAAACTGAAAATGCTCTGCTGTTTTTTTCCAAGCGATAAGATGTGCCGGCATAGTGTCAATTAAGGTGCCATCCATATCAAAAATAAAGCCGGTGTAGCCGTTAAAAGGGATTTCACTCATGAGGTTAATTCTGTCTTATTTCGTGATTTTTGATTAAACGATTCTACACTTATAAGAGTCTTTAGGAATCCGTACGTAGAAAGTTAATGAAAAATTGGCCTTTGAAAGAGACAAAAGTGAACAAAAAGGAAAAATGCACTATTAAGGTTAGTATTTGGTAATGGCGCTGTATTGGGACTGTCTCAAAATTAAAACTAACCATTTAACAGTGGGTTATAAAGATAAAAAACTAGAGCTAGGTGCAAATAAAGTTATTAATAATTTAGTCAATTTAAGTGAGCGCTGTATAATCTCGCCAAATCATATACTGCTTACATATCAAAGGTGTTAAGTATGACTATCAAGCAGAAGCTCTATGCGTTAGGTGCAATAGCCATTCTCGGTATCATTACCCTTCTATTCACCTCAAACCACTTTGTGGATAAATCCAACCAATTACAGCAGGCCATTAAATTGGTCGGTGACTTGGAAATTCGTCTCCTCAACCTACGTCGAAACGAAAAAGATTTCTTATTGCGAAGCGACGCAAAATATCTCAGCTCGTTTGATAAAAACGTCGACATATTTGTGAACACTGAAAAGCAGTTGGAAGCCATTTTGGACGCCAATGACCTTCCATCCAGCGCCCAGTTTAGACAAGACTTACTCAAGTACCAGAAAGGCTTCCAGACCCTTGTTGCCGCTTCTCAAACCTTAGGGCTTTCTAACGAGCAAGGTTTGCTCGCCAGCTACGTTACTGCTCTGGACGCCGTGAAACAGAATGCCGATGCCGACCAATTATTGAAACTCATCGAGTTTAATAGTGCGACGCTCAAAGGGGATCTGCAAGAGAACCTCCTTGCCGGTCTTAGCAACACACAAACATTGACTCGCGCCGCTAAAGAGGTGGTGAATCAGCGTGTGGTTATTGGTGTCGCTTACAACAAAGGTTTGCTGGGCGATGTTCGCAATCTCTCCCACCAAGTTGAAGAGCAGTTTAAATCGTTTTCTAAAGCACTAAATGAAGCCAATGCCACTCAAGAAGAAGAAATGGGTGTGGTAAAACAGATCATCACGCTCGGTTTGCTGGCGCTGCTGGTGATTGTTATCTTGCAAATTTCTCGCTCGATTAACAATCAAGTCCATGCCCTTGCCACCACGATTAAAGCCATTTCTGAAACCAACAACATTGGTTTACGAAGCGAGCTGAAAGGAAACGATGAGTTGACGATGATTGGCCAACAACTGAATACTTTGTTGGAAAAAATCGAACAGCTGATTTTCAGCTCCCAAGAAAAATCGTCTCAGCTCACCAGCAGCACTAATAATATGCACACTGAGCTTGAAGGCGTGATCGAGCAGTTCCACGTTCAAGCGGATCACACCAGCACGATGGCCACTTCTGTTCAAGAAATGGTGGCAACCATTGGTGAGATTTCTGAAAGCACCAATATTGCGGTGGAAGGTGTACAACAAGCGGCGAAGAATGCGGAATCTGGCCGTAACGTCGTGGAGTCGACCGTGAAAAACATCGATCAATTGACGGGCATCTTAGCCAACAGTCAACAGTCGATTGGTTCATTGAATGGCCATGTCGAAAAAATTGGCGGCGCGGTCGAGATCATTCAAGGCATCGCAGAGCAAACTAACCTATTGGCGCTGAATGCGGCAATCGAAGCAGCGCGTGCGGGAGAACAAGGCCGAGGCTTTGCCGTGGTTGCGGATGAAGTTCGTGCTCTAGCCAGCCGCACCCATCAGTCAACAGAAGAGATCACGAAGGTGGTCTCAGCGATCCAATCTCAAATGGCTAAAGTGGTGTCGGATATCGACCAATGTAATGAACAAGGCCAAGAAACCCTACATGCTTCTGAACAGCTTGATTCAAGCCTGCGCCAGATCATCAATGATATGACCAATATTCAGGCCAACTCTGAACGCATCGCTTCAGCCATTGAAGAGCAAGGTGTGGTTATGGGCCAAGTAAGCGGCTCCATTACCGAGCTGAACACCATTTCGGAAAACAACATGCACTCAGCACAAGAGTGTTTGAGAGAAGTTGACCTTGTCTCCGAACAAGCGCATTCGATGGACAATGCGGTCGCTCAGTTTAAAACTCGTCAACGTTAATAGCATTCATGCTTATAAAAAATGCCCCAACTCAGTTGGGGCATTTTACTATCTGTCAGAAGAGAAGATTCTTCGCACTATTCATCATCCAATGGAATGAGCTTGGTGCTGCCTCCGTGTGCTTGCTCCCGCTTTCTTTGCACTAACGCATAGAAACCAGGGATCAGGAAGGTACCGGCCAATAACACACACAGCAAGCCGCCAACAAGGGAGATGCCCAGCGAGTTTTGACTCACATGACCAGCGCCTGCCGCGAAAATCAGCGGGAAAATCCCGAGAATAAACGACCAAGATGTCATGTTTACAGCCCTGAAGCGCAATTTACCACCTTGAACGGCAGCCTCATCGATGGCTACCTCTTTCTCTTCCCTTTGCTGCTTGGCAAATTCCACAATCAAGATGGCGTTCTTGGCAGCCAGAGCGATGAGCAGAACCAAACCTATCTGAGCATAGAGATTCAGTGGTGTCCCGGTTAAGTTCAGCGCAAGGAATGATCCTAACGTCGCCACGGGTACCACCAAAATAATCGCCAACGGGATGGTCCAACTTTCATACTGAGCCACCATGAACAGGTAGATGAAAATTAACGCCAGTGCAAAAGCGTAAATCGCTTGGTTGCCTGCCAATACTTCTTGATACGCCATACCAGTCCACTCGTAGGTATACCCTTGAGGAAGCAGCTCTGCCGCAATGCGTTCCATTGCCGCAATGGCATCACCACTGGAATAGCCCGGCGCAGGTTGGCCTTGAATAATGGCACTGCGGTACATGTTGTAACGCCATGCCACATCTGGCTCAAACACCTGTTCATAACTCAACAGTGTACTGAGTGGCACCATTTCACCAGAGGAGGTACGAACGTGGAAACGCGACAGATCGTCCATACTGCTGCGATGTTCACTATCGGCTTGCATCGTCACCCGGAAGTTTTTGCCAAACATAGTGAAATCATTCACGTACATCGAACCAAGATTGCCCTGTAACGTTTGAAAGATCGACGACAGCGGAATGCCTAGTTGCTGCGCTTTTTCACGATCAATATCGACATAGTAATGCGGTACATTCGCTCGAAACGTGCTAAAGGTATAGGCAATTTCAGGCGCTTGATTCGCCGCTTGGATCATTTCTCCCATCACCATCGCTAAATCGGTTCGACTTCGGCCCAGCGTATCTTCTAGTACAAACTCAAATCCTGAAGCGGCGCCCATTCCCGGCACTGCTGGCGGCCCCATAGCAAACACAACTGCCTGTGGCAGTTCCATTGCTGCTCGGCCATTAATACGCTGAGCAATCGCATTCGCCGAGTGGTTACCATTTAACCCGTTGCGCATTTCCCAATCGTGCAACTTGATAAACAGTGAAGCGCCATTCGAAGCGGCAGCTCCCGTCATAAACGAAAAGCCATTGGCCACCGTCACACCATCCACTCCCGGCTCTTGCTCCACCATATTAAGAAGATGATTGGTCACTTCTTCGGTGCGAGACAAAGAAGCAGAGTCTGGCAGTTGCACATTGACCAGCAAGATGCCTTTATCTTCTTGCGGTACAAAAGCGGTAGACGTGGTTTTGGCAAAGAACGCCACCGCAGCGACAGCAACCATGAAAAAAGCCACCAGTAACAGTGATTTTTTCACTAAGAATCCCGCCACCTGGCCATAACGTTCAGTGACGCGCTCGAGACCACGGTTGAAGGTTTTAAACCAATTTGCGGTGTTTTCTCCCCCCTGCTTAAGCACCAAAGAGCAAAGTGCGGGCGCTAAGGTCAAGGCGTTGATCGACGAGATCACCACCGAGATACAGATAGTCAACGCGAACTGGCGGTACATAATGCCGGTAATACCCGGCAGCATCGCCACTGGCAAGAAAACCGCCAACAGTACTAACGTAGAGGTAATGATTGGCCCGGTCACCTCTTTCATCGCCATTAAAGTGGCTTTGCGTGGTGAGATACTTGGATCCTTCGCCATCGTCGTATCGACGTTTTCGATCACCAAAATCGCATCATCAACCACGATACCAATGGCCAAGATCAAACCAAACAGCGTGACGGTGTTGATGGTGAAGCCTGTGGCGAGCATAACCGCAAAAGTTCCGATCAGAGAGACAGGGATCGCCACAACCGGTATCAACGTTGCACGTGCGCTCCCCAAGAACAAGTAGGTCACGGCAATCACCAATAGAATCGCTTCAATCAGGGTCTTCACCACCCCTTTGATGGATTCCGCCACAAACACCGTTGTGTCGTAGCTGGTTTCATACGCCATCCCTTCAGGGAAATTGCCACTTAAACGTTCAAGCAGCTCCATCACCGCTTGGCCGCTTTCTAGCGCATTGGCATCAGATTGCAGCGACAGTGCTACGATCGACGCATCGCGCCCACGGAACTTACCGTTACCATCGTAGAACTTTTTCCCCAATTCCACTCTGGCGACATCTTTTAAATAAACGCTTGAACCATCTGAATTGGCTCGCAATACTACATTTTCAAACTCGCTAACGCTCTCCAAACGCCCTTTTGTGACTAGGTTGAACTGAACTTCCTGAGGGTTATTGTAGGGCGCAGCACCAATACGCCCAGCGGCAACTTGGACGTTTTGCTGGCTTAATGCCGAGTAGACATCCGAGGTGGTGAGCTTGAGATTGGCCATTTTTTCAGGGTCAAGCCAAACGCGCATCGCGTACTCACCGCCACCAATCACGTTTACTTCACTGATGCCTTTAACGCGCGCAAGTTGGTCTTTAACGTTGAGGTTGATGTAGTTGATTAAGAATTGATCGTCATATTTGCCGTCGGGCGAATAGAAGTTCAGTACCATCAACAAATCCGGAGAACGTTTTTTCACTGTCACACCGACCATGCGTACTTCTTGCGGCAACTTTGACTCAATTTGAGCAACACGGTTTTGCACGTTCACCTGTGCCATGTCTGGATCGGTGCCGACATCAAAGGTCACGTTTAGGCTGTAAGAACCATCGTTGGCACTCTTGGACGACATGTAGATCATGTTCTCCACACCGTTAACCGAGGTCTCGATCGGATCCGCAATCGCCTGTTCCACTACCTCGGCGCTCGCGCCGGTGTAATACGCGGTCACGCTCACCGACGGTGGGCTAATTTTGGGGTATTCCGCAACGGGTAACACTGCCAGAGCAATGGCACCAGCCAGCGTGAGAATAATTGAGATCACCAGTGCAAACTTGGGTCTCTGAATAAAGAAACGACTTAACATAACGCCTCCTTACTGCTTCGATTCGGTTGGCGTTTGCACACGCACTTGCATGCCGTTTCTCACACGCTGCAATCCTTGGGTGATAACGACATCATCCTGCGTCAAGCCTTCACGAATCACCACACCTTGCTCAACTTGTGCGCCTAAAGAGACATTTCGACGCTCTGCCACCTCCCCCAGGGTCATAACCATCACGAAATGCCCTTCAAGATCCGTCTGCACTGCACGGCGCGGCACCACCACCACCGACTTAGCTTGTTTCTCTCGCAAATTGACCTTGATGTGTTGACCCGGCAGCAATTGATGATCGGGATTTGCCACCACCGCTCTCAATGCAATGGTGCCCGTTTTGGTATCAATGCGATTACCTAAGTAATCCAAGCGCCCTAAATGCGGATATTCTTTACCATTTTCCAGTTGCAGCTGGACTTCTACACCAGCCGATGGTGTAGAGCCATCTCCCTTAATTCTTTCAATGCCTAAAGCTAAACGCTCACGCTCGCTAATGCTGAATGCGGTATGAATAGGATCGAGGCTGACTAAGGTGGTTAAGATGCCTGCAGAAGGAGAAACCAAATCTCCCGTGCTGACTTTGGAATCGCTAATGCGGCCTGAAAATGGCGCTCGAATTTGAGTATAAGAAAGGTTAACGTCTGCCAATTTCAACTGTGCATTTGCCGCTTCAAGCTGCGCTTGTGCGCCCAGAAGACCAGCAGTCAAAGCATCAAATTCCGACTGCGAAATACTGCCACGTGGCAGCAAGTTCTTGCCACGTTGATGATCTAACTCCGCTTTCTTCAATGATGCTTTCGCTTGAGCCAGTGATGCCTTCGCACTGGCAACCTGAGCTTCAAACGACGATGGTTCAATAGTGTAAAGTAGCGCCCCCTTTTCAACCAACTGGCCTTCCTCAAAATGGCGAGCTTTCAGATAGCCAGAGACTTGTGCGGTAATGTTGGTATCTTCAACCGCTTCCACACGCCCGATATAGGCGTTGCTGGGTTGGTAATCTAACATCAGTACCTCTTGCGTCACGACCAGAGGCGCCATCGTATTACGCTGTTGAAGCGTTTTGTCCTCGCATCCAGCCAATAGAGCCGAAGCCACAATAAGTCCGACAATTGGTTTTAATTTCATACATTTACCATACTTATAAAACGGAGTTTTGTTTAAAATACGCAAGCTTGCTACAAGAATTGTCCGAGAACTATCAGATAAAAAATCAAAACTGTTTCAAACTGTAAAGGTCTGAAACGAGCAGAAAAGAAGGTTATCAACTGCACCGAGTTGTTGAACTGATGTAACACCGAATCCCTTGAAGCACGAGGGACATGAGCAAGATTCACCGGCTAAAGAACCATTTTCTCCATCGGATTGATGAGTGCAGAGAACGCTTTTCAGCAGATATCATTAGGGATGACTATGTTTTTAAATAAAATACGTTATTATTCAGCCAACAGCCTAATGAAGAGAGGGTAATGAATGATTTCTAAATGGGCAAAACGCTTCTATCAAATGGCAGAATTAGTCGCCTCTTGGAGTAAAGATCCATCCACTCAAGTGGGTGCGGTGATCACCAAACAGAACCGTATCGTTTCTGTTGGCTTTAACGGATATCCACACGGTGTTTCCGATAGCGTCGACACCGACGAGCGTGAGTTGAAATACCTCAAAACACTGCACGCCGAAGAAAACGCCATTCTGTTTTCTAAGCGTGATTTGGACGGATGTGAAATTTGGGTCACTCACTTTCCTTGCCCAAATTGTGCTGCAAAGATTATTCAAACGGGCATTTCGCGCGTGCACTGCCCTGAGCAATCGGAAGATTTTCTTTCCCGCTGGGGTGACAAAATTGCCGTAAGCCAAGATATGTTCAATCAAGCAGGTGTCGAAGTAAATTGGCTTCCTGTCGATGAACTAGGCGAAGAAGGCGTGCGTTGATCACTCAGCCATTAAACGGCACGTTATTGAGAATAATCATTAAGAAAATAGCCCAGCAATGCTGGGCTATTTTTTGATGCTTACAGAAGCGTTAAGCGTATTTTTTCGCTGTTAGTTCGGCTATTTTTACGATCACCTGAACCGATTTTTCCATCTGCTCAATTGACGCAAACTCATGAATACCGTGGAAGTTGTACCCGCCCGTGAAAATATTTGGACAAGGCAATCCCATGAAGGATAAACGAGCTCCATCCGTTCCACCACGGATAGGCTTAATGATAGGTTCAACGTCACACACTTCCATTGCTTGCTTCGCCAATTCAATCACATGTGGGAAAGGCTCAACTTTCTCTTTCATGTTGTAGTAGCTGTCGGTGAAGCGGATCTCAACCGAGCCATGCTTAAGCTGAGTGTTCATATCGTCCGCTAGGGACTGCATAAACGCCTTACGGCGA
The DNA here is from genome assembly GCF_028570825.1 of Vibrio sp. CCUG 15886. Classification (NCBI taxonomy): domain Bacteria; kingdom Pseudomonadati; phylum Pseudomonadota; class Gammaproteobacteria; order Vibrionales; family Vibrionaceae; genus Vibrio; species Vibrio sp. CCUG 15886. The sequence goes on from NZ_JAQQBT010000001.1 coordinate 710,347, forward strand.
GCAATGCCGTCGCGCTCAAAGTCTCGAAGAATGTAACCTAGCTCTGATCGCGCCACACCCATTTCGGCTGATTTGAGATGATAAAAACCTTGGTAGCCTTCGGTGGTTTCTGGTGTTTCATCTGCTGGCATTCGGCAATGGAATTGCGATGCCAATGTCATTGCGTTCACCATTTTGTCTTTTGCTGTCCCGGGGTGAACACTCATACCATGAAAAATAACGTCTGCACTGGATGCATTGAAGTTTTCATATTCCAACTCGCCTTGCGGCCCACCATCAATGGTGTAGGCCCATTCTGCGCCAAAGCGTTCAACATTGAACAAATCCGCCCCGCGGCCAATCTCTTCATCAGGCGTAAAGCCAATACAAATGTCGCCATGCGGAATGCTTGGATTTTCAATCAGCATCTCAATGGCCGATAAGATTTCTGCAATACCAGCTTTGTTATCGGCACCCAGCAAAGTAGTGCCATCTGTGGTAATTAAATTGTGGCCATGTAGCGCATGCAGCTCAGGATACTGCACCGGAGAAAGCACTTCGTCTCCAATGCCGAGCGCGATGTCACCGCCATGATAATCTTCAATGATCTGCGGTTTCACATTTTTGCCTGAGGCGTCTGGCGCGGTATCCATGTGTGCGATAAAGCCAATCGCTGGAACTGGGTACGCCACATTACTTGGCAGCTTAGCCATCAAGTAACCATGCTCATCCAACTCAACTTGACTGAGACCAAGGTCAAGCAGCTCTTGTTTGAGATGCTCTGCAAACTTCATTTGTCCAGACGTGCTTGGGCAGCATTTCTTTTTAGGGTTTGATTGAGTATCAAACGTCACATAGCGAATAAATCTTTGTACTAAATGTTTCATGGCAATTCTCTTCTTCTTAGCCAACGAGAGTGGTGAATATAGTCATTATGGTGAAGACACCTGCTCTACGAGTTGTCGGGCATAGAATGAAGGCACAAGTTAGTGTGGTATGAACAACCCGACGCAACTATCTTACGCACTTGAAAAGATGAGAAATTGCTTTGAATCAGTTTTTCTGTCATTGACGAGGAATATTACGCAAACCATTCCATAGTGTATGTCTGTTAGCGCCCGACTATTTGATTGTTCAACTCACTCGCTAAGTCACGCCAGTTTTTTACTTCTGAACGAAAATGTCGCCACTGTTTATCGCTCATGGTTTGGCTGATTTGGGGAATGTACTGGTTGGCTAACGCAATATTGAAATTCACTTTCTCGCTTAACTCAGGACTATAGTAACTCTCTGGTTGCAACAGAAGGCGCATCAAATTTTCATGTAGATAGTGGGGATCATGCTTGTTATTTAACAGTTGGCGAACAACTTCCAACATTTTATTTCTGTGCTCTCGCCAATGTGGCGTGGTGATTTGCAGTTCATTGGCCCAACGAACCACCAGCGCTTTTTGCTCTGTGTTTAAACGGCCAATCCACTTCTCTAGGCTCTCTTCAATGCGTTCAACATAACGACGCCGACGTTCTTGCTCCGACCAGCCGCCGTATTTTTTATCCAATTCTTGATATTTTTTTGCCAGATTATTCAACAACTCTTGCTCTTGTTTGGCACTGAGGGAAAGTGTTAAAGCGTAGATATCTGGAGCAGCCCGCGTGGCGAGCCTTACTGTGTGCTGTTTAATGGCGGCTCGCTGTTTGATAACAAATTCAGCGGACACTTGTGCCGAGGTGATCGTTTCCAACTGTTGTAGTTGTTTGGCGTAGAGCGGCAATTCTTCTTCTTGATGCCAGCGCAACAATTGCTGCAAGCGTTCGTCCAACATTGCTTCTTGCTCGTTTTCCAATGTCACATAGTCATCGACATATTCGAGCACCACCCAATCGAGGTTGGTGTATAGAAATTTATTGGAACAGCCTAATAAAATTAAGGCCAAAGCAAGATAACTCAACGTCCGCCAAGTGGTTTTATTTCGACCTAAACTTCCACATCCTAGTGTCATCGAACATCCTTTTCTCGCCCAAGCGATGCGTTATACGCGTGTGAATCAGTGACGGTTCACCCGCCACTGATTCTTTTCTCTATGGCACACCGTGGCCTTTAGAAGCCACCCAAACTCGGTACCACTGTTCACGGCTTAGCTCAATTTTCAATGCATTCACGGCACTTTGAACACGTTCAATTTTGCCTGAACCAATGATAGGAATCGGTAGCGACGGCAGCTTTCTCACCCACGCATACACTACTTCATCAATGCTCTGTGCGCCGACTTCTTCGCGAATCGCCTCTAGCTCTTGACGCACGCGACTCTCCTGCTCCCCTTGGCCGGAAAACAGTGCGCCACCACCTAAACACGACCAAGCCATTGGACGAACACGTAACATCTGTAGTTGGTCCAGAGTGCCATCATGTACTACATCAAACTGAAGAGGATTGATTTCTACTTGGTTAGTCACCAGTGGCTTACTCAATCGAGATTGAAGCAACTCAAATTGACGGGGAGAGAAATTCGACACACCGAAGTGCTTCACCTTGCCCACTTTGTGCAGCTCACTGAAGGCTTCTGCTACCTCATCGGCATCCATTAACGCGTCAGGACGATGGATAAGTAGCACATCTAGCTCATCAACCCCCAAACGTTCCAACGAATTGTTCACTGACTGATAAATATGCGCAGCGCTGGTATCGTAATGGTTAACCTTACGATCTGGGTGCTTTGCCCCACATAAATTGATGTCGCATTTCGTCACGATTTGAATATCGCTACGTAAGCTTTTGTCTAACGCCAGCGCTTCACCGAATAAGCGTTCACACTCGTATTGTCCATAAATGTCTGCATGGTCAACCGTCGTGATGCCCATTTCGATATGTTGCTTGAGAAATGTTAAACGCTGTTGAGGGGTCATGTTCCATTCAGCCAAACGCCAATAACCTTGAACCAGCTCCGAAAACTCTGGCCCTTGTGGCGCAGTTACAACTTTCGCTACCATTGCGTACTCCTTATTTATCTTGTTAAATCCTAGACTTGTTTTGCCGTCGACTCAACGCGTAAACCCAAGGAATTCGAACTGGAGTACGAATTGATGAGTTTTGCCCAAAGATTAGCCAGCTTAATTGGCTATCAGTACCTACGTGCACACAAGAAAGCAGATGGATTTTTAGATCAAGAAGGTATGGCCGCGTTCATTTCTCGTTCTTCGTTGGCGTCAAAAAACGAGTAATCACCAAGGTTATCCATTCGCTATCATGGCTGATTTCGGCTAACACGCTGGGTTGTTGAAGGTGATACTGCGAAGCTGGGAGCCAACGTTGTGTTTGTGAATGCGTTCGGTATTTATTGAGAAAAATGACCAAATTTTTATCAACAAGGTTTCTTTCTTCTTGAGTCTTGGCTTTCGATAATTGCGCTTGCACATCGAATGAGTCACCCGACACGGAAACCTCGGCAATCTGCATCAAATCTTTTCTTAGGTTCAACTGCAGTTGCGACCAAGCGATCAAGTCAAACGCTGTTTGCAACATATAGATATTTTTCGAATCCATTAATTGCAACTCTCCAAAGAAAGGTCGCTGATAGTAGGTCAGTTCGTCAACGCAATACCTTTTTTCTACTTCGCTTTGTGAACAGTCAAAAAATGGCGATTCAACAACGGTAGTTTCACTGATCAATGCTATTTCCCCCATAAGACTATGTGAGATAAGCACTGAATATTCAGTCTCTTGAGACAAAATCCGTGAAGAAATTAAAACACTAGCGAGCAAAATTGGAGAAAAGCAATATCTAGACATATTATGAAACACAGGTTCGCTCCTTATATTTATATATCTATCACCTAAAACCACCCTGACATGAGACGGGCAATAAATAAACAACAACACATTCATTAAAATTATTAATTATGCGATAACAAACATTGATAATGTGATATTGCTCCATAAAATCCAGCCTATCTTATAACTAAGGTAGGAAACCATGAAACTAAAATTGTCAGTTTTATCAATAGCATTGTTTGGCTTATACGGTTGTGGCGGCTCAGATTCAAACTCAAGCGCGACAGATTCAGCAACACCACCAACACAAACATATTCATCACTGGTCAAAGCAACCCCTGTACCCACAAACGATTCCATATGTACTTCAGGTGGAATTAAAATAGATCTTGGTCTAGATAAAGATGATTCAAAAATACTTGAAAATGGAGAAGTATTACAAAGCCACACATACTGCAACAGTGGAGTGAAGGTCATAGATGGAGACCTAGTTGTAAACAATGATGCTCTTGTCTCTGTTCTATCTATTGCTAAAAATGACGTTCGATGCAATTTAGGTGGACAATTAGTTATTGCTGGTATTGATGCTGACAATAATAACAAACTAAGTGAGCAAGAAATTTCTGAAGAGCACATTTTATGTAGTGACGGCGAATATATCGCACCTGACATTTTAATTAATGCAATTGTTGCGTCTCCTGCCGTAATACTTCCTAGTGAAACGACAACGATTACAGCCACCATCAGTAACTTAAGTGATAATGATACTCTGACTTGGTACGACAGTGACGATAATATCATTAGCCCAGTGTCAGTCAATCAGCCCCAAGTCATTGCACTTACCGCAGGTAATACATCTGGTGTAATGAGTGCTAAATTAGAAGTAAAAAGAGTCCATCAAGATGGCTCGATCACTTTGCATGCACAAAAAATCAACGTCACCATTGCTGAAGCGCCGAGTAAAACTCAATCCGTGGTGATGGACAATACTCAGGTACTACTCCCTGAAGGCTACTCGACCCAAAACATCACAGGTGATTTTAAAGGAGTGGTTATGTATGGAGAAGTTCCACAGCAAATTCAAAAATCAGGCATACCAACACCAGTAGGTACAGAACTGATTGGCTTTACCAGTGAAAGACCTTCTCTATCACAGGGCTCAACAACAGTTGATATCCTTAACACACTAATGAGGTCATTGAATTCAACATTAGGCTATCGCAACGACGTCACTGAAATATCGAAAAAAACTTTGGTAAATGGCGACATATCTGCTCGCTATAACATTTCCTTAAGTGAAACTAGACAAACTACGGCCTTACTCCAGCTGATTCTACAAACTATCGGAACCAACAAAGTGGGTGGAGTTGTTGACCAGCTCGTCGCCGATAACAACGAAAAAAATACCAACGCATTCCAGTTCGACATTGTGCTTTCGTTCGATGAACAAAAAGATAATGTGGTAATGACGAGTACTCTTATTGCTAAAGAACTCTTTAGTAAATACGAAACACTGATCGATACAACCACCTCTGAAAGTGTTCGTGCGCCAGTAAATGCAACGATCAAAGTACAAAACGATACTATCACTGCTATTGAGCAGACAGTATCAAAAGCAGATTTTCTCTTTGTGATCGATAATTCTGGAAGTATGGGAGATGAACAAGATGAGATCAGTACTCTAACACAAACGTTTCTAGATGAAATTTCTGCTTCAGGTCTCGATTATAAAGTGGGAACAATTACAACTGATAATGACTCTCTAAGAGGGAATGGATTTACTCACGAGCCTGAGCAAATTGCCTTAGACTTTAAACCCGGAACAAACGGTAGCGGATACGAAAGAGGTATCTATTTTGCAGAAATGGCTTTAGCTCCAACTACAGGAACTGTTGCCGTTGCGGGTTACCCTCGAGCAGGAGCCTCTCTGTCAGTTATCATTATGAGTGATGAAGAAAGTCAATATCCGACAAGAGATTTTGACGTCAATAACAATCTGTTTGTAGATAATGGCTATCGTGTGTATTCCATAGTTGATCCAAGTGATGCTCGTGTTAGTCAATATGATGACTTATCTCAAACAAGCCTTGGTTTGGTTCTCAATATCAATGAGAAAACCGAGTACAAACAGTTTATGACCGATATTGCGAACAATGCTGGAGCGTCAACTGTGGGGTATAAACTCGGGATAAACGACGCAAGTAAAGTCATTTCCACGTCTCTTTCAGTTAAAGTCGATGGTGTAGAAGTAACCCGAGACAAAGTAAACGGTTGGACTTATTATCCTCAAACAAACAGTATTAGCTTCCGCGGAACGGCTATTCCAGCAGCAGGAGCTGAGATTGTCATCGCCTACAACTATATTCAACTCTAAAATTAATAAGGCGCACCTAGCAGTGCGCCTTTACCTCGTTACTCAATCGTGAGTCTGCGATTTGGGATTACTATAGATGCATCCCTGACAAAAAACGAGGAACTACAGTAGAGTTTTGATTCCATCCAAATTGTGTGTAAAACCTCACATCCCTCCTTATCGAGCAGCATGTTGCTTTACGATTTAAGTGTGGTTCAGATTGGCGAATTTGCAAGTGATACACCTGTTTATTAATGATACCTCCATCACATTTAGTGCATCGTTAAATACGATTTCTGCAAAGCTAATTTGCATCTTTACTGATTAAGGCGTAACAGTGGTCAGGCTTATAATTCGTGCTTCAACTATTCGTGTCGGAGAAGGTAAATGACCAAACGTGAGAGAATCATTCAGTCCGTATTAGTAAAAGTACCCAAGGACGCGATTAATCAGTTTCTCTCACACGGATCAACCCCGATTTCTGTGCTCTTCCTTGCGGCACTGGTTGGCGTATTGGCAGGACTGGTTGGAACCTATTTCGAAATCGCCGTGCATTTTGTTTCTGAGACTCGGACGGAGTGGTTAAAGAGTGAAATTGGTCATTTGTTGCCCCTTTGGCTCGCCGCAATTTTGATCAGTGCAGCGCTTGCATTTGTGGGGTATTTTCTGGTTCATCGCTTTGCGCCAGAGGCCGCTGGCTCAGGTATCCCAGAAATCGAGGGGGCGATGGACAATATCCGCCCGGTCAGATGGTGGCGAGTCATTCCCGTGAAGTTTTTTGGCGGCATGGGGGCTCTGGGTTCAGGAATGGTGCTGGGCCGAGAAGGGCCTACTGTTCAGATGGGCGGCGCCGTTGGTCGCATGGTCACGGATATTTTCCGAGTGAAAGATGACGACACTCGCCACTCTTTACTTGCGTCAGGGGCGGCAGGTGGTTTGGCCGCCGCGTTTAATGCTCCTCTTGCGGGGATCATGTTCGTGGTCGAAGAGATGCGCCCACAATTTCGTTACTCGCTGATCTCTATTCGAGCTGTGATTATTTCTGCTGTTATGGCCAATATCGTGTTTCGCGCCATCAACGGCCAAGATGCGGTCATTACCATGCCGCAATATCAACCTCCCGAGCTAAAAGCTTTGTGGCTCTTTTTGTTATTGGGCGGACTTTTTGGCGTTTTTGGTGTGCTGTTCAATAAACTGGTGACTGTTGCACAAGACGCCTTCGTTGCCTTGCACAAGAATGATCGCAAACGTTATTTGATCACCGGAACCTGTCTTGGTGGCATCTTTGGTTTGCTATTGCTGTATGTTCCCGAACTGACGGGCGGCGGCATTCATCTTATTCCAGACGTCACTAACGGCAACTACAGTGTTTCTCTGCTGGTGATGCTCTTTGTCGGACGAGTTTTGACCACTTTAATCTGTTTTGGCTCAGGTGCACCCGGCGGGATTTTTGCGCCTATGTTGGCATTGGGCACGCTGTTTGGCTATGCCTTTGGTGCCACAGCGAAAATTCTACTTCCCGATCTTCCCATCGAGCCGGGCATGTTCGCCATTGCGGGTATGGGCGCTTTATTCGCCGCCACGGTTCGCGCTCCGATTACGGGAATTCTGCTCGTGATTGAAATGACCAACAACTATTACCTCATTTTGCCACTGATCATTACCAGTCTCGGCGCGGTAATTTGTGCGCAAATTTGTGGCGGTAAACCTATCTATAGCCAGCTTCTACACAGAACCATCAAGAACGATAAGCTACGTCAGCAAGATCTACCAGAGCAGCAAAACTCGTAAAGATTCCTCACTAATAATGCATCGGGATAAATGACTTTATCCCGATTTTTTGCGCTGAATTCGATTTTTTCCAAGCAACAACCACACAAAGTTGATACCATCCCTGAGCCCATTTTTCTCATGCGCATCTGATTTCTTGAATGCTCGGTTAAATGGTGCTGATTCTTCTATTAAGTCATGGTTAAGTGGGAACGGATCCTCACTCAAGAAAGGTAGTGCGTCGAATTGAGGTTAAATTCGCAAATGGAATTTTCGCTGAATTGGAGAAGGCTAGTTCAAGTCCAAAGTGTTCCCCCTTCTCAAGCTGCATTAGCGTTGGGCATGATTGGTTTGGGTCAAGCTTGGGCGCTCTATTTACCAGAAGTTGGCGTACCTATTCGTCCTTTCCTTGCGGCTTTTGGTGCGATATTACTCTTACCTGTATTAGCCAAATACGCCACCAACGCTAAAACCTTTCTCAACGATATTCGTCATCCTTTGAGTGGAAGTTTGATGGCTCCGATGAGTATGGCGCTGTTGGTGTTGTGCGATTATTTGGCGGTCGTATCTCCGTTGATCGCCTACCCTCTTTGGTTTATGGCGGTTTTGCTGCACTTTACCATGATGGTGCTGTTTTTCAGTTTCCAAATCATGAATTTCAAGATGTCCAATATTGTGCCAAGCTGGTTCCTCTACCCAGTTGGATTGATCAGCAGCTCATTGGCTGGTTCTCAATTTGGACACAATGTCTTTTCAGAAACACTGGCTATGGTCTGCATTGGGATCTATTTCTTCCTACTGCCTCTGGTTCTCTACCGATTGGTGTTTTTTGGCTCTCTGCCTAAACGAGCAAGGCCAACATTAGCCATCATGGCCGCTCCGGTTAACCTTTCGCTAGCCGCATACTTGGTGAACTTCAAAGAGCCAGACCCTATCCTCACAGGCGCTTTAGCGGGCATTGCCATTACCATGACTCTGCTGATTTACCTGTGCTACATTCGATTACTGAGATTGAAGTTCCAACCCTCCATCGCGGCCGTTACCTTCCCATCGGTGATCAGTGCCATTGCGATGCATCGCTTAACCGCATTTTTTGCCGAGTCCCACCCTCAATGGGCATGGCTGCATGATTTTGGCTTTCTTGAACTGAGCATTGCCACCGTGCTTGTTGTGTGGGTATCTGCTGGCTACGTTAAGATGTATTGGCCTGAGGTGTTCAACAAAAATCCAATATAATGATGGCCTCATTTGAGGCCATTCGCTATTTACCTATGTACCCTCTAGCTAACAAACTTCGCGATGAAGTTGCCGATGTTCGTTAAACTGGATGCCCCCATTACGATAACAATCGCTGTGCCCGTCAACGTCAAGTACATCGGATGTTGGTAGTCCCCCACAATATCTTTGCGTCTTGTTGCCAACAAAACGGTCCCCAGTACAACAGGGAGAATAATGCTATTCACTAAACCTGCCAGCATCAGCAGAAGAATAGGCATATCCATGCATACGGTGCCAAGTGAGGTTAGAACAATGAAACCCACACACCATGATTTTTCGTTTCTTGCGACAAACGGGAACAGCGTCTTAATCAGTGAGATCGCCATGTACGAGTTGCCAACCACCGATGTGATTGAAGCGACGAACAGAACCAAACCAAAGATGAAGTAGCCGAGTTGACCAGCGCCTTGTCGAAAAGCATCAGCAGCGGGGTTCGCCGTGTCCAATGTCGCACCTGTTGCGATAACACCAAATACCGCCAAAAATAGCAGAATTCGGATAACCACTGCGATAGAAATGCCCGCCCACGCCGTTGATGTAATAGACGGTACATTTTCTTTGCCCTTCAAGCCAATATCGACCAAACGTTGAGCACCTGTGTAGTAACCGCCAACAGCACCACCAACAATAGTCAGTGTAGGCAGTAGCAAACTGCCGATATCCGTAGGCATCACCGCGGCACTTAGGGTTTCCCCCATTGGTGGTAGGCTTGTCATGGCAACATACGCAATCAGCACAATCATAAATAAGCCAAGGTATCTCGCCATTTGGTCCATTCGTTTGGAAGCGTTATGCACCACAAATAGCAAGCAACCGATCAATCCCGTAAACAGGGCTCCCCACGTCGTGTCTACGCCTGTTAACACATTGATGCCCAATGCAGCACCACTGACGTTACCAAAGTTAAAAGCCACAGCGCCAAGCGCAAGGAGAACACCTACGCCATACCCCATCCCCGGCGCCACTTTGTTCGCAATATCTTGGATGCGCAGGCCAGAAACACCAACAATACGCCATAAGTTCATGACGATACCAAAGGTGATAAAGATCGAAGCCAAAACGGGAAACGCCATATCAACTTTGTAGATGTTGGTGAAGACAGCGGTTTGAGTTAAAAAGCCGGGGCCAACAGACGTCGTCGCCATCAAAAACGCGACACTTAGCATGGCTTTCTTTTGCCAATGGTTTTCGGGTACTTGAGTAGAAATAGAGGAAGTGATGATAGTGCTTTGTGTCGTCATGCTGGTTCTCAATTTTGTTGTCTTTCTATTATTAGAAAAATAGAAAGACAACTGACCGAGATCAGCTGAACTTAGCGTAGTATTTCTTTTAAAACAAACAATTACAAGTTGTCGTCGTTCATTGGGCGCACATACTAAAAGCAACGAATGTGACTGTCAACACGCAATTCCATAAATATTTATATTGCTGCTTGCTTAACGATTAACTCAATACAAAAAAGGATGGCATTTCGCCATCCTTTATCAAACTGAGTGTTCACTTGCATTAACGCAGACCGTGCAGAAACTCGGCTCGTGTCGCTGGGTTACTCTTAAAAATGCCACCCAATGCGGTTGTGGTGGTTTCACTGGTCGCGTCCATCACGCCGCGAGACTTCACGCAATAGTGTGTTGCGTCGATGGTTACCGCAACGTCATCCGATTCGAGTAAGGTTTGCAACGCCACTAGAATCTGTTGTGTCATGCGCTCTTGCACCTGAGGGCGTTGCGCAAAGAAACGAACAATGCGGTTGATCTTAGATAAACCAATGATTTTTCCGCGAGGAATATAGGCCACTGCCGCTTTGCCATCGATGGTCACCAAATGATGCTCGCAGGTGCTGGTTAAGGTGATCTCTTTCACTCGAACCATCTCGCTGACGTTCATCTTATTTTCAATCACCGTGATCTTAGGGAAGTTCTGATAATCAAGGCCGGAAAAAACTTCGTCGACGTACATTTTAGCAATGCGTCTTGGCGTCTCTTCCAAACTATCGTCGGTCAGATCCAGTTCAAGCAAAGAAAGGATCTCACGCATGTGGTGTTCGATTTTCTCTTTCTTTTCTTCACGACTGAATTGGTTCGGCACCATCGGCGTTTCCAAACCGCGCTTTTCTAACGCTTGTTTAACCAGTTGGGCGGATTCGCTAAGACCTGACATTCCACTTCCTCTTACATCTCAAGACTCTCATAAAGGGAAGAATACCCCTTTAGGATGGCTGACAAGGATACTCGGATTTTTGAATAATTACACCCATATTTTACTGAGGGTCATTCGTGCCACTCATCGATTTGTGCTAAAGTGCGCTAAAACCATAATTCAACGGAAATTCAATATGGGCTGTTGTGATGCACCTGGCTTAATGCCAATTGAAGATGCGATGGAAAAAATGCTTTCCCGCATTAAACCGATTCAAACAACGTTAAAACTACCGCTTGCTGAAGCGCTTGGTTATGTCTTAGCTGAAGATATTCTTTCCCCTATTAACGTGCCTCCTTTTGATAACTCTGCAATGGATGGATACGCGATTCGCATTGCCGATTTAGAGCACAACCAACCACTACCGCTTGCGGGCAAGTCATTTGCAGGCCAGCCTTTTGACGGGGAATGGCCGCAAAATAGCTGCATTCGCATCATGACAGGCGCAAAAATCCCGGCAGGCTGTGACGCCGTCATCATGCAGGAAAACACCGCAGTAAGCGACGAAGGTATTGTCATCCAACAGTGCCAGATTAAGCCGAACGAAAACATTCGACCAACAGGCGACGATATCCAAGCGGGTGACTTAGTCTTGGCCCAAGGGGCTCGCCTCACGCCTCGTGATATTCCAATGATTGCTTCTTTAGGCATCAGCCACGTCACAGTGGTCAGAAAACCACGTGTTGCTTTCTTTTCTACTGGTGACGAGCTCAAATCACTCGGTGAACCACTACTGGAAGGTCAGATCTACGATAGCAACCGCTACGGTATTAAGCCGCTGATTGAGAACTTTGGCTGCGAAGCCATCGACCTCGGCATCATTCCTGATTGCCCTGAAACATTGAAAGCCACCTTCGAAAAAGCCCAATCACTAGCGGATGTGGTGGTCACTTCTGGTGGCGTAAGCGTGGGCGAAGCCGACTACACCAAAGACATTTTGGAACAGCTAGGCGAAATCGGTTTTTGGAAACTGGCGATCAAACCGGGTAAACCCTTTGCTTTTGGTAAACTCAGCACCGCGTGGTTCTGCGGTCTGCCAGGTAACCCCGTTTCAGCCGTTTTAACTATGTATGTTTTGGTTCAGCCGATGCTGGCCAAATTGGCAGGCCATTCGCAATGGAAAGCTCCGGAGTCTATCCCTGCCACAACGCGTACGGCGTTTAAAAAGGCACCCGGCCGCACCGACTACCAACGCGGTATTTACACCATTGAAAATGGTCAGTTCTTTGTCGAAACAACAGGAAATCAAAGCTCCGGTGCGTTTCGTTCAATGAGCTTGGCAAATTGTTTTGTGGTTTTAGAGCGAGAGCGTGGACGTGTTGAAGTGGGCGAAACCGTCAATATCGAATTGTTTAACTCAACCCTGTTTTAGGAGCTGAAGGTGGAGATTCTTTCCGATCAGGAAATGCTGCGCTATAACCGCCAAATCATCCTACGTCAGTTTGATTTTGAAGGCCAAGAAGCTCTCAAACAGAGTTCCATCTTAATTTTGGGTGCTGGTGGTCTTGGCTGCGCTGCGAGTCAATATCTAGCGACAGCGGGTGTCGGCAAGCTGACATTGATTGACGACGATATTGTTGAGTTATCCAATTTGCAGCGCCAAGTCTTGCATCACGATGCTGATATTGGGCGTAAAAAAGTCGAGTCCGCCGCTCAGTCGCTACGAGAGCTGAATCCTCACATTGAAGTGGTAACGGTGGCGCAGCGTCTTAGCGACTCTGAGCTTGAAACTTTGATCAAAAACCACAGCTTAGTGTTAGATGCCAGTGACAACGTGGAGACGCGCAATCAATTGAATCGCCTCTGCTTTGCGACCAAAACGCCATTGGTATCCGGCGCTGCGATTCGCATGGAAGGTCAGGTGAGTGTTTTTACCTATCAAAACGCTAACGAGCCTTGCTATCAATGTCTTAGCGCACTGTTTGGCTCAAATGCGCTGAGTTGTGTCGAAGCTGGGGTCATGGCACCTGTCGTTGGCATCATAGGCGCCGTACAAGCCATGGAAGCGATTAAAGTGTTGGCTCACTTTGGTACCCCAAAAAGCGGTAAAATTTTGATCCTTGACGCCATGATGATGTCTTGGCGAGAAATGAATCTCATGAAACTGCCCGCTTGCCCAGTGTGTAACGATGATTCACAACGCACCAGCCAGACGTGATTGAAAGGCCCTCTTCTATTGTCGAGGGCTTTTTTTTAACGCTCCACTTATGCCGTGGTTGCGATGGAAGGAAATGGTTACAACGGAAGGAAATTGTTTTATCTTGGCCCTAAACGCTAATAACCAATTGTTTTGACGAGCATTCGATGAGACCACTCATAAAAGGATTTGGATTACTGTTGTCAGGCATCGTTTTGCTTCTCTCGCTGCAACACCTGCTCAGAGATAAGCCGGACAATGAGAGGCTTCACACAATACTGCTTAGCAATACGTTAACTCAATCTTTAGATGGGCATCGACGTTATTTAACGGTCAAGCTCCCCGACTCCAGCGTGCTGAGATTAACGGTCAAACCCGACAATGATTGTCAGCCACCTGCGCAAGTGCTTTTAGCCAAAGGAACAAATGCGCTCACCGAGCAACCTAGCTATCACTTTATCGAATGCCAGAAACCATAAGGAAATCACTCTATGTCCCCGCTTATTTCTGCCAGTGAACTGAATGAGATTAAACATCAAAAAAATTTGGTCATTTTAGATGCCAGCATGGAGTTCACGATTCCCAATGCTGAACCTAAGATTTTCGGAAAGGTCATCCTTGGTGCTCGTCGATTCGATTACGACCACGAGTTCTGCGATCTTTCCAGTACTTTGCCTCATATGATGCCCGATCAAGCAACCTTCAATGCTAAAGCACAACAGATCGGTCTAAACAATGATAGCCATATCGTGGTCTACGATAACGCGGGAACTTACGCCTCGCCAAGAGCTTGGTGGATGCTAAAAGCGATGGGACATCATAACGTTCAAGTGCTCAATGGTGGCCTGAAAGCGTGGATTGACGCAGGCTTTGAAACCCAAGACAACTTTGAAGCAGTATCACAGATTGGTACATTCAATGGACAAATCGATCCAGATTATTTCTTAAATGCCGATATTGTTCTGAAGCACAGTAATTTGCGCTCCGCCTCAATTGTCGATGCACGATCTATGGAACGGTTTTTAGCTCAGGTCCCAGAGCCCAGAGAAGGTATACGCAGTGGCCACATTCCGGGTTCCCTGTGTTTGCCGTTTTCACAACTGATGGACAAAGGCCATATTAAACCTTTGTCTGGTTTGCAAGAGGCTTTCGAGTCGCTACCATTAGACCAGAGTAAACCGATCATTTTCAGTTGTGGCTCAGGGGTCACTGCATGCATTTTGTTATTAGGCGCATACCTAATCGGTTACAAAAATTTGTCTGTCTACGACGGTTCATGGACGGAATGGGGAGCCAACCCTCAATTACCTATTGAACCTTAACGAAGACAGCGTCAAACAGAAGGCAAAGAATGGCTAGAATGAAGAAAAATATTTGGCTGCTATATTGGGTCCTCGTGGTGGTTACCATGGGGCTTTTTATCCTTTTTGGCCATAATTTCTATCATTCCAACCTACAGAAATACCAAGATAAGCAACTGCTGCAACTTGAGCTTTTTGCGGCTTCCGTCGACTCACTGTTCAAAAGCCAAGAATCCCTCCTCGAAGTGGTTGGGCATCAATTAGTCGAGCAAAGCGATTTCACTCGGACGGCAGCCATGCAGATCCGGCCGCTACTCGATAACTTGATGCGTATTCATCCTATTATTGCTGGTTTTGGCCTTGCCAATCCTAACGGTGACTTTATCGCGGTCAGCAGCAATGTCGATTTAGCGCGAGCAGAAAACTTAATCGCCAACCCCGCCACCAAAGTCGGCTTCACCGAAGCGCTCAATTCCAATCGTATGGTATTGGGGCATACCTACTATTTTGATGCCATCGATTCCTTGGTGATTCCCATTCGCAAGTCCATTCGCAATCAGCACGGTGAAGTGGAAGCCGTCATGACCGCGGGACTAAAAGTCGAGTCGACACTGGTTTTTCGCAACAATATTCATGCGAACCCCTACAATATTGTGAGCCTGATACGAGAAGACTTGTACCGCACTTTTGTTTCTGCCGACGCCTCCCTCGTCAATCGTTACGATGCACCCATTGACGATCATCGTTACAAAGAGGTCATCGCCGCGGCGGCTTCTCAGTTATCGCTTTCCGAACCGGAACTCAAAGCTTCTCAAAAAGCCGTCACAGTGACGACAAATGGCCCCCAAGTCTCCTATCTAATGACAGTGAAATACCTGTCGGATTATAAAGTTTGGGCCGTTTCTGCGACTGAAATGCATTTTATTCGTCAACAGTTTTACAGCCAACTCGGCTTCTACCTGCTGATCTTCACTATCTTGCAGCTCGCGTTTTACGGCTTAGTGCGCTCGATCGCCAACAACGAACAACAAACCATTGAACGCTTAAACAAGCAAGCGACACACGACACCTTAACTGGCCTGCCAAACAGACTCTATTTGCGCAATAACGTAAACAGTTGGCTCAAAAATAAAACGTCGCCTTTTTCACTGCTGTTCATCGATATGGATAACTTTAAAAGTGTCAACGACACTCATGGTCACGATTTTGGTGACCAAGTTCTAAAACAAATCACGCAACGATTAGGTTCATTCAACAACGACCAACGCTTGTTGGTGCGTGAAGCCAGCGATGAATTCATTTTATTGGTAAAAGAGAGCGATCCTGCGTTACTTAAGTCATTGGCCACTACCATGATCGCTAAAATGGCCGAGCCGTATGTGATTAACGACGTTCAGTTCCTATTAAGCTGTAGCGTAGGCATCGCCGTTTATCCCACTCACGGCAATGACCTCGACGCGTTACTTCGCGCCGCCGATATCTCAATGTATCGTGCCAAACAAGAGCGTAACTCGTTCAATATTTTCACCACTGAAATGCAAGAGCAGCATTTATACAAAACGAAAGTTGAACAACGTTTAAGATTTGCGATTGAACAACAAAAGTTGTTTATGGTTTACCAACCTCAGGTCGATATGGCTGGCAAGCTGCATGGTGTCGAAGCCTTGGTTCGCTGGCAGGACGAAGAGCTCGGCTTTGTCCCGCCCGATCTGTTTATTCCTGTTGCCGAAAGCTCAGGACTCATGGTTAAACTGGGTAAATTCATCATTGAACGCAGTGTCAGTGATATTGCGACTTATGTATTGCCACAACGTCAAGACTTGAATCTCTCAATCAACATCTCTGTAAAACAGTTTATTCAGCAGGATTTTGCTGAGCACCTTCTCACCACCATCGACACGGCAAGACTCGATAGAAAGCGCATTACTCTCGAAATTACGGAAAACTTGTTTATTGAAGATCTTGAGCAGTTCAAACCCATTTGTAATGAAATGAACCAACAAGGGCTCAAAATCTCTCTGGATGATTTTGGTACCGGCTATTCCTCGTTGAGCATGCTAAAAGATCTGCCCATCGATGAGTTGAAGATCGACAAGAGCTTTGTCGACAACATCGAGAATGACGCAAAGTCTTTCAACATGGTCAAAAACATCATCGCTATCGGGAAAAACTTTGGCATGGCAGTGTTGGCCGAAGGGGTAGAAACGGAGTTGCAAGCGAACAAACTGGCGGAATGTGGTTGCGACTTGTTGCAAGGCTACTACTACGCGAAACCGCTCAATGTCGAGCAACTGCAAAGCTATCTGGACGAACAGACGGAAAAATAGACGCTCATTACCCAATTACGGCGAAACAAAAACCCGCTAAAGCAGCGGGTTTTTATATCAAAGCCAATGATTGAACTTTACTTGCTTGTCATTTCAGCATGCATGGTATCAACCAATTTACCGCTTGGATCACCAGAGAGTTCCCACGTAAAGATGCCTCCTAGATTTGATTGCTTCGCCCACTGTGCTTTCGCTTTAATCGAGCGCTGATCTTCAAATGAGATAAAGACTTTTTTCTCTGGGTTCCACAAATAAGGTGCTTGAGACTGTTCGTCGTAGTTGTACTGATAGCCTTGTTTCTCCCCATAGTTCTTCACCAGATCCCAGAACATGAAGTAGCCATTCTCGCCAGTGCCAAATTGCGCCCCTTGTTCAGAGAGCAGATCCCCTTTCGGCGCTTGACCGTCATAGTCTTTTGTTCCCTGCCATCCACGGCCATAGAACGCCGCGCCAATCACGAGCTTTTCACTTGGAATGCCAAGTTCAATCATCTGATTGATGAAAACATCTGCGCCCATGCCCCACCAACTGCGTTCTGTGGCATGCAAGTTGGTGGTGTGTCCGGTCTGCTGCCCCCACCCACCGAGGAAGTCATAGGTCATCGCAAACATGTTGGTGAGATAGGGCTGTGCGGCTTTCCAATCGATTTGTGCCGCTTTCGCACCCACACCAACCGCTGTTGACAGTTCATACTCTCGATTGGTTTTCTTTTCTAACGCATCAAGATCGGCACGCAACGTTTTGACTAAGTAAGTAAAAGCATCACGCTCTGCCGCTTTCTGTTCATCAGACAGTTTCGTCGCAGGATTCCAAGGGGACGTGGTTAAACCACCACCGCCCGGGTATTCCCAGTCCAAGTCAATTCCGTCAAAGAAGTCATATTGTTTGATAAGTTCAACGGCGGTTTTTGAGAACTGCGCCATTGCTTTGGGATCCTTGGCCATCGCATGAAAAGGCTCAGACATGGTCCAGCCACCAAAAGAAGGAAGGATTTTAAGATCTGGGTGCTGTTTCTTCAGTTCCGCAAGCTGGGCAAAATGGCCTTTGAATGGCACCTTCACCGATACCTTGCCGAAGTCTTTTTCTAGGGCGGCTTCGGTATCAACGACAATCGCACTGAATGGCTCTTTGCCTTCGCACTGCTTGGCTACCAACTTTTGTACCGTCTCTGATGCTCCAGTGTGAGGACCACACATGCTTAAAAAGGCGTAGATAACATGAGTCAGCTTTTCTGCAGGAATATCTTTCACCGTGTAAGGATTTGAAGCATTCGCGTATTGCCAATCAGCAAAGTAACCCGCAACCACTTTTTCTTGCGCAATAGCGCTACCAGCAAACGCGCTGAACAAAGCAGCGGTAATCAATGTTTTTTTCATAAGTCCCTCCAAGTAACTGGTTTAAAGCTACTCCTCGGGATTATTTTCAGCTTAGAAATCAAATCAGGCTGCGAGTCATTTATAAAATCTCACAGCCTTATTGCACAAATTGCATAAAAATATGCCACCTGATCTGCTATTGCGCTTTACCTTGCATCTGCTCGTCAAGGTTCAGTACGGTAAGCGCGTTACTCACGCTCGTGGCAATAACGTCAATAGCTCCCGTCCTTAGCGCACCAAGCAGTGCCAAGGGTTTGCTGTTCTCAGCCGCAATGGCGATGACTTGGGAGATCGGCCTAAATTCTTCAATACC
This sequence comes from Vibrio sp. CCUG 15886, assembly GCF_028570825.1. Lineage (NCBI taxonomy): Bacteria > Pseudomonadati > Pseudomonadota > Gammaproteobacteria > Vibrionales > Vibrionaceae > Vibrio > Vibrio sp. CCUG 15886. The sequence goes on from NZ_JAQQBT010000001.1 coordinate 729,148, forward strand.
TAAACCAATCACACGATCGCTCATCACGGTATTCGCGACGTTGCCATAAATATCAAAAAAGTCATAACCTGCGAAATCCCCCACAACACCTTGCTGTAAGCGCGACTGCACCACTTCATCGGGTGTAAACCACCCAAGATCGACCATATAGCTGTTCTCGCTCATGTCGCCGATCCCAATCAGAGCGATGTCGGCTTTACGCGCGAGATCGAGAGTCTGTTTCACGGTCGCGTTTTGCATGAACGCCATTTTCTGCTCACGGTTTTCTGCGTACGCAGGCGCATAAAGTGTTTCTGATGTGCCACCATATTTTTTCGCTAACTGGCGGCAAATATGGTCAGCGTTAAACATACCGCCGCGAGGGTGAATCCCACCAATCCCACAGACAAATTTGCAGTCGCGCGGAGTAATGACACCAACGTGGTGCGCAACTGCAGAGACATTTCGTCCTTGCCCAACCGAAACCACCATGCCATTTTTTAATGTGCTCGTCAGGTAGTTCGAGACCAAACCGGCCACTTGCTGGCGCTGTGCTTCTTCGTGGGGTTGGTCAAGCGCGACTAATGCTCGCTTCACACCAAAGCGTTCAATTAGACGCTGCTCAATTTTGGCGCTGAACACCGGGTGATACTTCACGGTGATTTCGACGATCCCTTCGTCCCTTGCTTGCTTAAGCATTCGGCCCACTTTGGCGCGAGAAACCGAAAACTTCTTTGAAATCTCTTCCTGAGTAGCGCCATCCTGATAGTAAGCGACCGAGATCTCAGTCAGAAGATCCGTGCTTTCAATCGATATATCTTGGTTTGAACTGCTCATATTTACTCTCACCCTCATTTCAGAGTGCTATTTTAATCTGCCATTGAGCATATGCTCATTGACTTAGCATATGTTACACACGATTCTAACCGCAACTTTTGCTCATTGAAATGACATTTTCTCAGTAAAGATTTTGTTAATGACTTTCACTCACTAAACCTTACCGAGTAAGGGCAAACGTTTAATTGTTGTTTGTTCGATTTTGCGCGAAAAAAAACGTTGATGAGCATCACCTTAAAGCTCATTCAACCATTGACTTTCCTACACGTTAGGATAAATATGAACACATCATTTACTCAGCCATCGAGCAAATGTTCAAAACAAATGTTCGGTCGCTAAATTTTTTCTGATGAATAGAGCGTGCATTGTAAAAATCGCACTAAACTATTCGCTAGTCAGTTTACAAATGTATTGGCTTGGGTGTGTACACCGAGCGATAGCCCGTTATATAGGATGATCGATTATGAGCAACAAGTTAGAGCAACTTCGCAAGCTAACAACTGTCGTAGCAGACACTGGTGAAATTGATGCAATCAAGAAATACCAACCAGAAGATGCAACCACAAACCCTTCTCTGATTCTTAAAGCTGCTCAAATCGCTGAGTATGCACCTCTGATCGATGCTTCTATCGAGTATGCAAAAACTCAAAGCGATGACAAAGCACAGCAGATCCAAGACACTTGCGACATGCTTGCAGTAAACATCGGTAAAGAAATCCTAAAAACAATCCCAGGTCGTATCTCTACAGAAGTGGACGCTCGTCTATCTTACGATATGGAAGGCAGCGTAGCGAAAGCTCGCCAACTAGTGAAAATGTACAACGATGCTGGCATCACTAACGATCGCATTCTGATCAAACTGGCGTCTACTTGGGAAGGTATCCGCGCAGCGGAAATCCTAGAGAAAGAAGGCATCAACTGTAACCTGACTCTTCTATTCTCATTCGCTCAAGCGCGTGCTTGTGCAGAAGCGGGCGTATTCCTGATCTCTCCATTCGTTGGTCGTATCATGGACTGGTACAAAGCGAAAGAAGGCCGTGATTTTGAAGCTCAAGAAGATCCAGGCGTATTGTCTGTCACTAAGATCTACAACTACTACAAAGAGTACGGCTATAAAACCGTCGTTATGGGCGCAAGCTTCCGTAACATCGGTGAGATCCTAGAATTGGCTGGTTGTGACCGTCTGACTATCGCGCCTGCTCTACTTGCAGAACTTGAAGCCGCTGAAGGTGAAGTGGTTGAGAAACTGGTTGACTCTAAAGGCGCAGCAGAGCGTCCAGCACCAATGACTCACGCGGAATTCCTATGGGAGCACAACCAAGACCCAATGGCGGTTGAGAAGCTGGCTGAAGGTATCCGTAACTTCGCCGTTGACCAAGGCAAATTAGAAGCGATGATTGCAGCGAAACTGTAATCACACAGAATCAAACTAGGGGAACGCAAACGTTCCCCTACTTATTTCCTCTTTAGACTCAAATAATATTCGGTATTTATTATGGATCGTAAACATTTAGCCAATGCAATCCGCGCACTCAGCATGGACGGCGTACAAAAAGCAAACTCAGGCCACCCAGGCGCACCTATGGGTATGGCGGACATCGCTGAAGTTCTTTGGCGCGGCCACCTAAACCACAACCCATCAAACCCTGAATGGGCTGACCGCGACCGTTTCGTACTGTCTAACGGCCACGGCTCTATGCTGATTTACTCGCTACTGCACTTGAGCGGTTACGAGCTATCTATCGACGACCTAAAGAACTTCCGTCAATTGCACTCTAAGACTCCAGGTCACCCAGAGTACGGCTACGCACCGGGCATCGAAACAACAACTGGCCCGCTAGGCCAAGGCATCACCAACGCGGTTGGTATGGCAATGGCTGAGAAAGCGCTCGCAGCGCAATTCAACAAAGAAGGCCACGACATCGTTGACCACTTTACTTACGTGTTCATGGGCGACGGCTGTCTGATGGAAGGTATCTCGCATGAGGCTTGCTCTCTTGCTGGTACACTAGGTCTAGGCAAACTGATCGCATTCTGGGATGACAACGGCATCTCTATCGATGGTCACGTTGAAGGTTGGTTCTCTGACGATACACCTAAGCGTTTCGAAGCTTACGGCTGGCACGTCATCCCAGCAGTGGATGGTCACAATGCGGAAGCGATCAACGCAGCAATTGAAGCCGCTAAAGCAGATCCTCGCCCAACTCTAATCTGTACTAAGACTATCATCGGTTTTGGTTCACCAAACAAATCGGGTTCACACGACTGTCACGGTGCACCACTAGGCGCTGAAGAAATTGCAGCGACACGTAAAGAACTAGGTTGGGAGCACGGTCCTTTTGAAATTCCGCAAGAAGTGTACGCAGAATGGTCAGCGAAGGAAGCAGGCGCAGCTAAGGAAGCAGCGTGGAACGAGAAATTTGCAGCTTATGAAGCAGCATATCCAGAGCTTGCAGCAGAGTTCAAACGCCGCGTAAATGGCGAACTTCCAGCGCAGTGGGAAGATAAAGCAAACCAAATCATTGCGGATCTTCAAGCAAACCCAGCAAACATCGCATCACGTAAAGCATCGCAAAACGCGCTAGAAGCGTTTGGTAAAATGCTGCCAGAATTCATGGGCGGCTCAGCTGACCTAGCGCCTTCTAACCTCACCATGTGGTCGGGTTCTAAGTCGCTAGAAGCAAGCGACTTCTCTGGTAACTACATCCACTACGGTGTACGTGAGTTCGGTATGACTGCAATCATGAACGGTATCGCACTACACGGTGGTTTCGTTCCTTACGGCGCGACGTTCCTGATGTTCATGGAATACGCACGTAACGCAATGCGTATGGCGGCTCTGATGAAAGTTCAGAACATCCAAGTTTACACGCACGACTCTATCGGTCTTGGCGAAGATGGTCCAACTCACCAACCAGTTGAGCAAATCGCGTCTCTACGTCTGACTCCAAACATGAGCACATGGCGTCCATGTGACCAAGTTGAGTCTGCGGTAGCTTGGAAACTAGCAATTGAACGTAAAGATGGTCCATCAGCACTTATCTTCTCTCGTCAAAACCTAGCACAACAAGAGCGTACTGCTGAGCAAGTTGCAGACATCGCAAAAGGTGGTTACATCCTAAAAGACAGCGATGGTAAGCCTGAGCTAATCCTAATCGCGACTGGTTCAGAAGTTGAGCTAGCAGTGAAAGCAGCAGAACAACTAACTGCAGAAGGTAAGAAAGTACGCGTGGTTTCGATGCCTGCTACTGATACTTTCGACAAGCAAGATGCGGCTTACCGTGAATCTGTACTGCCTTCAGACGTGACTGCACGTGTTGCAATCGAAGCTGGTATTGCTGATTTCTGGTACAAGTATGTTGGCTTCGATGGTCGCATCATCGGTATGACTACCTTCGGTGAATCTGCACCTGCTGACCAACTGTTCGAAATGTTCGGTTTCACGGTAGAAAACGTGGTGAACACAGCGAAAGAACTTCTCGCGTAATCACGATTTCTGACCAAATCAAACTCAAAGCCCTGCTTTATTTAGCGGGGCTTTTTATTATCCTTACTATACCGAACTAGGCTAACTCGCCAGTCTATTTCGCCCTCCTTTCCGCTGGCTAAAAAAGCGCACAAGTTTCTTTCTACTTGCATCAAACATTCTGTTTGCCATCTTTCATCTATAGTTAAAACATCACCGCTATCAAGCCGTCACGAAAAGCGATGCACAGATCCAAAAACACAAATGAGCTATTTAGGAAGTACCATCGTGAGCAAACGAACTATTCACTTATTGTGGTTGTCTCTAGTTTCCTTGCCCGGCTTCGCCGCGGATTTGACAGTACGGGTATTCACTCAGCAAGGGGACCCTCTTGAAAACGCGGTCGTGTTTCTCAAGTCAGACACGCTTCTTCAGTCTCTCCAGCCGATGCCAGTAGCCGAATTAAGCCAGAACCACCGAACTTTTACCCCGAATGTATTGGTGATCACCAAAGGCAGTGCTGTTGAATTCCCTAATCGTGATAGAGTTCGACACCACGTTTACTCGTTCTCAAACGCAAAAACATTTGAACTCAAACTCTATTCAGGTCGGCCAGAAAAAACCGTCGTGTTTGATAAGGCGGGAGTTGTCGAGATTGGCTGCAATATTCACGATAGCATGCTGGCATGGATTTTAGTCTCCGACACACCACTCTTTGCCAAAACGAACAACAATGGCGAAGTGCATTTCACTCAGCAACCAGCGGATACGTATCAGATTGAAGTGTGGCATTCTGCGTTACCCTTTGGCTCTCCCCTCGTCACTCAAGGCACACGCTTAACGGCAAACAATGCTGCTGTCGAAATAGTGATGCCCGCGTTAGGAGGGAATCTGTGAATTCGCTATTTGGTCACTACCTACGCACCAGCCTTTCCCGTCGGTTTATCACGTTCGTTCTTGCCTTTCTCATTTCAATTCAATTTGTTAGTTACGCATTGGTGCAAGTGACGGTAGATGCCCACATTCGCGAAGAGATACGAGAAACTCTCGAAGTTTCGAAGCGAGTATGGGATCAGTTATTGATTCAAGCCAGTTTCCGTTTACAAGAAAACGCCGACCTACTGGCGTCTGATTTTGGCTTTCGCACTGCGGTAGCCACCCAAGATCAACAGACCATTACCTCAGCACTGCAAAATAACGCCGCCAGAGTGGATGCCTCTATTGCTGTGCTTATCGATCATCAATGGGCGTTGCAGGCGCTGTCTGAAGACGACATTTCCGAAGCCTCACGCAAAGAGCTCGTCACCGCGATTAAACAGTTTTCTACCGCTAGGCCATACCATCTCATGATCTACAAAGGTAAGCCGACCCAGTTTGTCCTCGCGCCAATCAGAGCACCGCGCATTATTGGCTATGTGCTGTTTGGTTTTGAGATCACCCACCAGCGTATCAGCCTTGCAAGCCAATTGGCTGGCGTCGACATTGCGCTACTTTCATCCCTCAGTGATTCATCAAACATTTACGTGGTATCAAACGAAGCGCAAATCAAAGCCTACTTCTCTTCCTTAGCCGAACCTCGCCCCACCGCGAGTTCAACTATGCAGGATCGAGCCATCGCCGACAGAGTCTTCGTTACCGAAACTCTGACGGAAAAGCTTCCGAATCAGCATTGGATTTACGTTGTTTTCCTTGAATCTTTGGATGCGGCAAGCCTTCGCTTTGACAAGCTGGCGTCTCAATATTTATGGGTATCTGGATTGGCGATTGTGCTCTTTACTCTTGCCGTTCTTGCCTTATCTCATCGCGTTATCCGCCCTTTAATCACACTCACCAAAGCAACCGAAGCGCTGGCCGAAGGTAACTACACAGCAACGATTGAAGGTACACAGCGTCCTGATGAAATTGGTCAACTGACTCGGGGATTTGATCAAATGCGCGGACGTCTTCAGGAGCAAAAACAGACCATCACTCAACTCGCTTACTTCGATACTTTGACGCATCTTCCGAACCGGGAACACTTCAGACAACACTTAAAACAAGAGCTGGCCCATCCATCGCTCAAGTCAATTTCGGTCATCACCATCAACCTAGACCGCTTTAAGCACATCAACGATGTATTGGGTTACCATGTGGGCGATGCGGTGTTACAAGAGATGGCGCAAAGACTCACGTTAACCTCGGAAAGCATTCCTCTTTTTGCCGCTCGAATCAGTGGTGACGAGTTTGTGGGTGAAATAAAAACCGGCAGTGATGAGCTGGCTGACAGTGTTACAAGGATCAAACAACGTCTTGATATCCCTTTCTATGTCAACGATACCCCAATTGATATCAGTGTCTCTATCGGGGTCGCCACTTGGCCAAGCGATGGCGGGGACGTTGATAGCTTACTTAACGCATCACAGATCGCCATGTACAGCGCCAAGCGCAAAAAAGAACAGGTTGTTTTCTACGACAGCGCCTTAGTCACCGCCATTCCCGAGAATCTGTCTCTGTTGTCAGAGTTGAGGCGAGCGCTATTACAAAACGAGTTACGCGTCTTTCTTCAACCCAAAGTCATGGCCACGACCAAAGTGGTGTCGTCTGCAGAGGCGCTGATTCGCTGGCAGCATCCTGAAAAAGGGCTGCTTGCTCCCTTCTTCTTTGTCCCTTTTGCTGAACAAACGGGTTATGTAAGAGAACTGACACGCTGGATGGTACAACAAGTGATCCAGCATTGGCACGAGTTGCAGCCTCATTCCGGTCAATTAACTCTCTCGGTTAATCTCTCGACATGGGATTTGATTAACCCACAGCTTCTCGATGATTTACAACACTGGCTCAGCGAATACCATGTCCCTGCCAGTGGCCTCTGTTTAGAAATCACAGAAAGCGCCATCATGGAGGATCCAGAAACATCAGAACTGACCTTGCTGCAGCTGTCTCAAATGGGCTTTCATCTCTCTATCGATGACTTTGGTACCGGCTATTCTTCCCTTGGCTATCTACAGCGGCTACCCGTCAATGAATTGAAAGTCGACAAATCGTTTGTTTTAAACATGTTGGAAAACCCAAATGATAAGGTGATCGTGAGTTCCACCATCCACCTTGCGCACAGTCTAGGGTTACAGGTGGTGGCAGAAGGCGTGGAATCCTACGCCCTATTTACATCACTTAGAGAGCTAGGCTGTGATGAAATACAAGGCTATTGTGTAAGCAAACCAATAGCCTTGGAAGAATTTATTGCATGGCGAGAAGAGTGGATGCAATCGAACCCATACATGGTGGAGAGTGTGCAGAAAAAAGGTTAGAACCCGCCGAATCAAACAGCGGCGAGTGTTGTTTTTATCACCGCTGCACCTATTTCTCTTCAAATCGATAGGCAAGCTGATAGAAATCGTCCACTCGAGACTTCAGCTTCTGGCTGTTTTCTTCCACTGAATAGGTCGCTGCAAGATTTTGTTCCGAAGTGGTCACAATCGAATGAATGTGTTGATTCACCTGGCTGGAGAGCTGCATTTGATTGTCCGCCGACGCTGCTACCGTCGCCATCAATTGGCTCATAGAGCGCATCATTTGCTCCACCTCCGATAATCGTTCAGCGCTGATTGCAGCGACTTCTGAACACGATTCCGTTTGCTGTTTATTCTCTAGAATGTCGTTTTGCCAAGATTGGATGGTTGCCAGCATGGTGTCGATACTGCTTCTAATTTGCAGTGTGGCATTTGACGTTCTGCCCGACAATGCACGAACTTCATCAGCGACCACTGCGAAACCTCGACCTTGCTCACCGGCCCTAGCCGCTTCAATCGCAGCGTTCAAAGCCAGTAAATTCGTTTGTTCCGCAATACCACCAATCTCCTCCATAAACTGACTGACTTTCTGTGCCTGTTCGGATAACTGATACGTTGTTGCTGTCGCTTTTTCAGCCTGTAACATCAGCTGTTCTAAGTTCCGATGGGTTTGATCGATACTTTGCTTGGCCGTAACACAGCGCTGAGTCGTTGCTTCTATAAGTCGATCTGCGTCTTGCGTGCTACTCACTACCGATTGAGCCGCCACCTCCATCGAGTCCGTCGCTTGTTGAACTTGGCGAATATCCGACGCTTGCTGACCCAACGCTTGCGACACTTCTTCTGTCGTCGCACTCAAATCATCTGCCAGTTGCTGTAAAGGCCTAGCAGAATCCGTCATGCGCCCCAGAACTGTGCGAATGCGAGCAGACGCCATTTTTAAATGAAAATCAGCGATAGAGAATTGATTTTTGCCGGAATAAATTAGACGACTCACACTATCAAATTTACTTTGTAGCGCCTTCAACTGCTGAGGTGTGTCAATTAACTCTTGCCTAAACAACAGTGCCAATGTAGTCAAAGGCATCCAGTTGGCCAAAGTAGAATACGTACCATCTAAACTCAGCATTTGCGCAAGCACCGGTGCCGAGATAGAACCCAGCAAGATCGCGTATCGAAGTGAATCATTCAGTTTGAGTGACCACTGCCGGCCATTTCGCTCCGCATCCAGTAAAGAGTGATAGGCTTTGGAAGCGATCTCAACCCATTCGCGTTTTGGCTTGACGCGCACTGATTGATAGCCAGACATCACCCCATTTTCATAAATGGGCGTCACATAGGCATCAACCCAGTAAAAACCACCTGACTTAGTTCGATTTTTCACGATACCTCGCCAAGCTTTCCCTTGCTTTAGGTTTTGCCACATATCGCCAAACGCCGCTTTGGGCATATCACTGTGACGCACAATATTGTGGTTTTCACCCAGCAGTTCTTGTTCACTGAATTCGGCGATTCGGCAAAATGCCTCGTTACAGTAGGTGATCACACCTTTTAAATCGGTCGTAGAAACGAGCTGTTCGTGCTCTTTTAAGAGGGTTTCATGAGCTGAATTAGAAATAAGTGCTGACATTATAAACTTTTGTTATGAAGAGTAATTGTGGGCAGATATATACACAATATTTCTCATTATTACAAAATGTTGATATCAAATTTTAAACTAACCAACACATTTCACACACATCCAGTTTCTTAATATCAATATGGTGTGAGCTAAAATGAGAACAAAAGGCATGAGTGAATTTAATATACAGAAGTTAGCCCCCTCTCGATGGCTCGCAAAAGCAGGACTCTTATCGCCCTTCTCATTACGCATCACATTGAAAAAGAAAAGCCAGCGAATCGCTGGCTTACTCAATAAAATGGGTGGCTAAATAGGGCTATTTTGCTCGACGAGCTGCCACTGCATTTGCCAATTGGCGAAGCACAGTTTCAGTATCTTCCCAACCGATACAAGCGTCGGTAATCGACTGACCATAAGTCGCCGCTTTACCATCAACAAGATCTTGTCGACCTTCCACAAGATGTGATTCGATCATCACCCCAAAGATTGCCTCTTCACCGGCCGCTAGCTGCTCAGAGACATCGTCGGCGACCAACATTTGACGCTTATACTGCTTGGAGCTGTTGGCGTGGCTGAAGTCGATCATCACTTTTTGTGGTAAACCCGATGTAGCTAGCTCTTCTTTTACCGCTGAAACATGCGCTGCACTGTAGTTTGGCTCTTTACCACCACGCAAAATAATGTGGCAGTCTGGATTACCCGCGGTTTCAACGATAGCAGAATGGCCGTATTTCGTTACCGATAGGAAATGGTGAGAAGCACTTGCTGAGCGAATCGCATCACTTGCAATCTTAATGTTGCCATCCGTGCCATTTTTAAAACCAACCGGACAAGAAAGACCCGACGCCAGTTCACGGTGAACCTGAGATTCCGTGGTACGTGCACCAATAGCACCCCAACTGATCAAATCAGCCACATACTGTGGTGTGATCATGTCAAGGAACTCACTCGCCGTTGGAAGACCCATATCGGTAAGATCCAACAACAGTTTTCGGCCCATGCGTAAACCATCATTCAACTTGTAGGTGTCGTTAAGGTACGGGTCATTAATCAAACCTTTCCAACCCACAGTGGTACGTGGCTTTTCAAAGTAAACGCGCATAACAATTTCGAGCTCACCTTTGAGCTCGTCACGCAACGTTTTCAAACGCTTGCCGTATTCAACCGCGGCCACAGGATCGTGGATAGAGCAAGGGCCGACAATAACCAGCAGGCGATCGTCCTTGCCGATGAGAATGTTGTGAATGTCGTTTCTCGATTGGAAAGTTGTCGAAGAAGCGGTTTCAGTCGCTGGGTACTTCTCTAAAACAGCTACTGGTGGAAGTAACTCTTTAACGTTATTAATTCTTACATCATCTGTTTGGAACATTGCTTCTTCCTATCACTATCTCTGGGCGAAAATTTTAGGGATACGGCTACCGACCGCCCTTTCTTCTTGGTATAGGCAAGTAACTTATCGGTAGAAAAACAATACCGCAAGCACTTTTTTTAAAAGAAGGCAAATTTTTAAAGAATTTTACGCTTTACACTTAATGTAAAAAAATAATTACATAAAGCGAGAATTCTAAGCTCATGATCTCAAAACTAGGAAACTGCTCACAACCATTCACCTCATAAATGAGACTTTAGATGCATTTTTATGGCTAGGTATATGTTACGAAACACTTTGTTACTAGAATGAAACAACTTGAATGCATATTACGTACAACTTATCGTCGCTAATCGCATTCAATGTGCTCATCTTGTGAGCAAAAGGAAATTATTCAGCCTGAGATCAGTAAGGAAAATATATGAAAAAATTAGCCGTCACCCTATCCGCGGTGCTCGCTAGCAGTGGTTTTTTCTCAGCAACAGCGAACGCAGCATGGTCAGATCTCTATTTCGGAGGCAAAATTGGCTATGTAAACCTAGACGACGCTTGTTACGTAAGCTCTCCGTGTGACGACGATTCCGCAGGTTTTGGCCTTTATTACGGCTACAACTTCAGCAAACATATCTCTGCTGAGCTAGGAATCGACCTTCTTGGTGAACATGAAACAAACTTCTCTAACGGTTATTTCTCTGAAGCAAAACTGGCCGCTTACACACTGGCGCCTAAATTCAGCCTACCACTGAATGAAAAACTCGATGCTTTTGCCAAAATTGGTGCGGCATACATGATCTATGGCGATGATAAAGACCTTGTTCCTACAGGCTCTTTGGGTCTTGAATACGCATTAACCGAAAGCTTTAAGGCGCGTGCAGAGTACCAGCGTTATCAAGATATGTCCGATGACATCGTGAAAGATATGGACGCGAATTTCTTTGGTATCGGTATTACCTATCTGTTTGGCGGTGCTAGCTCAGCAGCCACTGCGGCGGCGGCAGCTAATGAAACGGCAGTAGAGCCAAGACCTGCTGAAGAAGTGAAGCAAGAAGAGCCAGTTGCTGAACCGATTCTTTTAGCTGAAGAGCCAAAACCTGAACCTAAACCAGAGTGGGTGACCAAATTCTCTAATCAGCAATACAACCAAGAGCTATTCGCGACAGGCAGCAGCAAATTGTCTGCTGGTGGTAAACAAGCGTTGACTCCATTGGCTGAAGTATTAATTAAATACCCAGATGCAGAAGCTGAAATTGTTGGTCATACCGATTCAACCGGCTCTGAAAAAGTGAACCAACGTATCTCTGAACAGCGCGCTCAAGCGGTCGCGGATTACTTGGTCGAGCAAGGCGTGAAAGCAGAGCAGCTTAAGGTGCGTGGCGCAGGTGAATCTCAACCTATCGCTTCAAACAAAACGGCTGAAGGTCGTGCTCAAAACCGTCGTGTAGAAGTGACGATTCCTAGCTTTGAGTACCAAGAGCTACAGCAACCAGCACAGTAAGCCTGTGGCATCATGACAAAAGGGAGCAAATTGCTCCCTTTTTGCCATCTTAGCAACCATCACATCGATTCTCGGCGTGCTTCTCCATCACTAGACAAAGAAGATGAGTAGCGACTTACAAGGCCAGTTGCTGATCAAGTAATAAAGCGCAAAACAGCAGCAACAAAAAGTAGATAGAGAAACGAAACATCTCGATCGCGGTACGTTCTTCGGCTCGAAACTTGAGTTTTATTGCATAGCGAACAAAACAGACATTCAGCACCAGGGCACTGAATAAATAGAGATAGCTGGCCATTCCAACCAACACGGGCAGCATACAAACCAACGCCAGCAGAATGGCATAAAGAAGAATCGACGTTTTGGTGTATTCAACACCATGCGTGACTGGCAGCATGGGAATGTTCACCTTGGCATAATCCTCTTTTCTGTGAATCGCCAATGCCCAAAAATGCGGAGGGGTCCAAATGAAAATGATCATCACCAATAACCATGCGTGAGGATGTAACTCACCCGTTATCGATGTCCAGCCTAGTAAGGGCGGCATCGCGCCAGCAATACCTGCAATCACGATATTTTGAGGGGTCGCTCGTTTTAAATAGAGTGTATAAACCACCGCATAGCCCAACAAACTGGCAAAGGTGAGATAGGCAGTGAGGCTATTTACCCAGAGCATTAGTGATAGAAACCCTAACGAACCGATGAGAAGCGCAAACAACAGCACATTGAAAGGGCTGACATCCCCTTTAGGAAGCGGCCGACGATACGTTCTTGCCATTTTGGCATCGATTCTTCTATCAATCAGATGATTAAACGCCGCCGCCGATCCCGCCATGAGCGCAATGCCGACCAAAGCGATCAATGCCTGATGCCAAGTAAAGTGCTCATGAGGTGCCAAGCTCATACCAACCACCGACGTCAATAACATCAACGCGACCACTTTGGGCTTGGTGAGGGTCCAGTAAGTACTCCATGGAGAACGTAACTGCGACTTGTCGACGGATAACGTTTTACTCATATTTAAACCCCTCGATATTGAGCTCTATACCTGGCTGTTCTTGCCAAAGCACGTAGCTGCTTACACTCACCAACATAATCAGTAGTGCGGCACCTAGGTTGTGAGCTACCGAAACAGAGAGTGGTAACTGATAGAGAACATTACTGATGCCCAACCCCACCTGTGCCAGCAAAACCAACCCAATCGCAATGGCCAGTTGCTGAACGATAGGTTCGCTTTGTTGATAGAGCCAAAAGCAGTAGGTCATAACACAGAAAAACGTGACCATGGCGCCGATACGATGCGTGACGTGAATGGTCATTCTGGCTGGATATTCCAAAACGCCAAACTCGTAGGTGTGGTGGCCTAAATTCCAAAAATCGAACGCGTTCTTCCAATCTAGGTAGCTTACCCAATCCCCTTCACAAATCGGCAGTTCACTGCACATTAGTGCCGCGTAATTAGATGACGTCCATCCACCTAAAAGGATTTGCAAAACCACCACAGCGATTACAAAAAATGAGAAAAACCGGAGTCTTGGATCGACAAACTGCCAGTCCACCATAAATTCGGTTGGTTTGAGTTGGCAATAGAGTATCGCAAGCAACACAAACAGTAAGAAGCCGCCGAGCAAATGCGCCATCACCACCACTGGCATGAGTTTCATGGTCACAGTCCACATGCCTAGCAACGCCTGAGCAACAACCAACAATGAAAGCACAATCGGCACCACCTTCGGTGCTTTGGCTTTAAACAGACAGAGCAACGTAATGGCGAAAATGAGAATGCCTAAGCTACCTGCAAAGTAGCGATGAATCATTTCCAGCCACGCTTTGTTTGGCTCAACCAGCATGCCTGGAAAGTTATCCTCTACGACGCTCAATTCCGCCGCGGTATTCGGCACCGTGAGATGGCCGTAACAACCGGGCCAGTCAGGGCATCCCAACCCTGCATCAGAAAGCCGCGTGTAAGCACCAAGTAGTATCACCACCGAGGTTAACACCAACGCAATTTGTACCATAATCCGATGAAGATTCATGGTTCCCTCCCCTTTAACCAACTCGCGAAAGTTTAAGCAGCTTCCTCAGATCTGAGAGTATTTCTTTATTTTGCTCTATGAGTGACTTGGTGGTGTTCAGTCGGTAGCGCATCACCAACTGACCTAGTGGATCGACGATCACCATATCCCCCGGTTTCAAAACGCTTTCAATCTGTTTTGTTATCACAACCTGCTCATATTTAAGATTAGTTGTTGTTGGAGAAAATGCCCAAACTACTGCTTCGACTCTCTCTTGATATTTGCCCAAAGCGAGATGATTTTGGCCTAAGAGATGCAGTTGCTGCTGGCAAAGTGCTTCACAAGACGTGGGCAGCAAGTACGCCAGTTGCCACCCTTTTCCATGAAATGGATTCACCTGCCCGAGACTTTGTAAGGTGGTATAGGGTTCTATCAACTCCCCTTTGTTTGAGACCCCGGATTGATACCAATGTTGTTCCAATACCACTTTCGCGACAATGGCGGGCAAAGCAAAGGTAAGAACCAACAGCAGCAGCATGAAACGGCCTCTATTTTGTGTGGAAATCATGCGACACCTCCTTGCGGCGAATGCGTAGGTAGCGAACAAAAATCATCGAAGAGATCAGCAATAACACCAACGCCATCGCAAACCACTGCATCGCATAGGCAAAATGCTTTTGACTCCCCATGCTCAGTGGCTGCCAAGGTTGAGGATAGGGCCAATGGGTGAGGTTATCAGGCTGAAACAATGTCGGTATGAGACTGACGTTGAGTTGCTTGCTGAGATCCGCTATCACCATGTTTTGCACTCGTATTGGATCACTCGGTTCTAAATGGAGTTGGTCACTCAATGGGTTAACGGATTTTTGATACAACCTCCCGGTTAAAAACAGAGGTTCGCGAAAGCCTTGCACTTTGGGGAGAGATTGGCGTTGTAAACCGCCGTCGACAAAACCGAGCTCCACCAGCAGATAACTTCCCGGTTCATCCATCAATGCCATCACCTGATAAGCGAGATAACCCACTTTCCCGTTCCACGTTTGGTTGTCGAGCAGCACGATGGGCAACGCACTTGGCGCGACATTGGTTTCCACTCTCACTCCCGTCACCGAAAACGCGGCTGCGTGTTCTACATTGAGCACATCAAGTAAGGGCTGCGGCGCTTGCAAAGCACGCTGTTGTAACTCTATTTCAAGTTGTGATTTTTCCTCTGCACGCGAGAGCTGCCATAAACCCAGTTTGACCAACAGGGTAAATACGACCAAAGTTAACAACGCGGCGACAATGGCGCCGGGCGATCGGATCAACGCAGCTTTCGGAGTCACTATGCCGATATTTCTATTCAAATTGATACTGGTTCTTCTGCTATTGTTCATTATTGCCAACTTGGGTTTAGCCCTATTCCATATGGTGCGTGCCGACTCTTCTCCCAATGGGAAATCCATGAGCCACTATTTGGGGCGCAGAGTGATGCTCTCTGCATTGGTGGTGCTGTTTCTGCTGATCGCGTTAACAACGGGTTGGGTAGAACCCAACCCAAGACCATACTAAATTGATAGCATTACAGAACGTAGACAAAGACAAACAAACAGAGCCAAACCACATCAACAAAATGCCAATACCAACTACCCGCTTGAAAGGCAAAATGATCTTTCGGCGTGAAATGATCTTTGGCGATGCGTCCGAGTAACACGATCAAAAACGTCGTACCTAAGAACACATGCATACCGTGAAAACCCGTCAAGAGAAAGAAGGTATTGCCATAAATGCCCGATTGCAGTGTCAGCTCCATTTCCTGATAAGCATGGGCATATTCCTCTGCTTGATAGAAAAGGAAGAAGCCCGCGAGGACGATGGTGATCTCCAACCAAACAATCAACGCCATACGCTGATTTTTCTCTAAACTGGTATGCGCCAAATGCAGGGTAATCGATGAGGTCAACAAAATGATGGTATTAACCAAAGGGATCCCTTGCCATGGCATTGCTTGTGTTTCTTGACCAGATGGTGTGGTGGTCAGAGGCCAAAGGGCTTCAAAGCTTGGCCACAAAATCTCATGCGTCATAGCATTGTTGTCTGCCCCGCCAAGCCATGGCACTGCCACCATTCTTGCGTAGAAAAGCGCACCAAAAAACGCCCCGAAAAACATCACCTCAGAAAAAATAAACCAACTCATTCCTTGTCGAAATGAGCGGGCAATCTGATCGCTGTATTTTCCGGTGAGTGATTCGGTAATCACGTTGCTAAACCACCCTGCCAGCATATACAGCAAGGTGACAAAACCGACGATTAAAATCACATTGCCAATTGGCCCCACGGGCCCTTCAATTTGCGTTCCTTGAACGGTCATGCCTGCTCCAACGGCAATCATAAAGAGCGCAAAAGCCCCAAGAATCGGCCAATTGCTTTGGGCAGGAACATAATATGACGGATGTTTGTTACTCATAGCTCAGCTCCCTGAGGCAGTGGATTGGTTGCCTCCTTGAGTCCAGATAATTGCGCGAGTTTCTCTCTGTCGGCTTGTTCAACGGGTAAGCGATACAAGGTGTAAGAGAGCGTTAATGTGTGAATTTCGGCGGGTAAGTCAGGTTCGACGTAGAAAATCAACGGCATCTGTGCCAACTGATTTCCTTCAATGGGTTGGCGATTAAAACAAAAACACTCAATCTTGTTGAAAAATGCCGCACCCTGCCCCGGAGACACCGACGGCACGGCCTGACCAACTAAGATCTCTTGGCTGAGGTTTTGCGCCAAATACGCCGTTTGAATCACTTCCCCCGGATGCACATTAAGAGTGACCGATTGTGGTTTGAAGCTCCACGGCATATCTGGTGCAACATGCGCCATGAACTCGACGCGAATGGTTCGGCTGGTATCAATCTGCAACCCTACCGGAGCCGCCACGGCAACATTATCGGTTTTACCATTGATGCCAAGCACATCGCACATCACGTCATACAGAGGCACCAACGCAAAACCGAAACCAAACATCGCCAAAGCCGCCATCGTCAGCTTAAGAGTGAGAATGCGGTTCGATCTTCCCCCAGTCATCATGTCACCTCAATCCACTTTTGGTGGTGTCGAGAAGGTGTGATGTGGGGCTGGGCTAGGAACTGTCCACTCTAACCCTTCCGCTCTTTCCCACGGTTTGGCTGCGGCTTTGTCGCCCCCTTTGACACATTTAATCACCAGCCAAAGGAAGATAAGCTGCGACAAGCCAAAGGCAAATCCGCCAATCGAGACAATCTGATTCACATCAGCAAACTGAATCGCGTAATCCGGGATACGTCGTGGCATCCCCGCCAAGCCAAGGAAATGCATAGGGAAGAAAAGGATATTGACCGAAATCACCGAGCACCAAAAATGCCACAAACTAAGCCGCTGGTCGTACATATGCCCTGTCCACTTGGGCAGCCAATAATAGGCCGCCGCCATGATGGAGAACACCGCACCAGAAACCAGCACATAGTGGAAATGGGCCACTACAAAATAGGTATCGTGATATTGAAAATCCGCAGGAACAATCGCCAACATCAGGCCGGAGAAACCACCAATGGTGAACAACACAATAAAGGCGATCGCAAACAACATCGGTGTTTCAAACGTCAACGAGCCGCGCCACATAGTCGCAACCCAGTTAAACACTTTAACCCCAGTCGGAACCGCAATCATCATGGTGCAATACATAAAGAACAGCTCGGCAAATACCGGCATGCCAGTGGTGAACATATGGTGTGCCCACACAACAAACGAGAGCAGTGCAATACTGCAGGTGGCGTAAACCATAGAATGATAGCCAAAAAGCTTTTTGCCACTAAACGCTGGGATGATGGCGGAGACAATACCGAAAGACGGCAAAATCATGATGTAAACTTCAGGGTGGCCGAAGAACCAAAAGATGTGTTGGAACATCACAGGGTCACCACCACCTGCCGCGTCAAAGAAACTGGTGCCGAAATACTTATCTGTTAGCACCATGGTGACAGCCCCTGCCAACACTGGCATTACAGCAATCAACAAGAACGCCGTAATCAACCATGTCCAAACGAACATCGGTAGCTTAAACCAGGTCATACCCGGTGCACGCATATTGACGATGGTCACTATCACATTGATCGCGCCCATGATGGAGCTGATCCCCATAATGTGCACAGAGAACACAAACAGTGCCGTGCTATCGGGGCCATACTTGGTCGAAAGCGGCGCATAGAAAGTCCAACCAAAATCAGGGCCGCCGCCGGGTAAAAACAGCGAACCGATGAGGATTAAAAAGGCAAAAGGCAAAATCCAAAAGCTCAAGTTATTCATTCTTGGCAACGCCATATCCGGCGCACCAATCATCATCGGGATCATCCAGTTGGCGAGGCCAGTGAAGGCTGGCATGACCGCACCAAACACCATCACCAAACCGTGAACTGTGGTCATTTGATTAAAGAATTGCGGATCCACCAATTGCAAACCAGGTTGAAAGAGTTCCGCGCGAATCACCATCGCCATCGCACCACCGGTTAAAAACATGATGAAGCTAAACCAAAGGTAGAGCGTGCCAATGTCTTTGTGATTGGTGGAGTAGATCCAACGGCCTATGCCAGAAGGTTGATGATGTTCATGAGCGTCGCTTTCCACCGCCACAGCACTAGACAGTTCACTTTCTGCCGACGCAGATTTGACCGGTTTTTCAAATTGACTCATTGTCCCTCCCCGCGACTCTGCGCTTTATGGGCGTTGACGTCAGCCGCTTGCACCGCATCACCTGTGTCATTACCAAAGGCATTGCGTTGATACGTGACCACCGAAGCAATCTCTTGCTCAGAAAGCTGATTGGCAAAAGCCTGCATTGCGGTTCCTGCTTTACCATTAAGAACAATGTCGATGTGCTTGTCGCGATCCCCAGTGGCAATCGCACTGCCTTTAATGGCGGGAAAGGCTCCGGGGATCCCCATGCCATTGGCTTGATGGCAAACCGCGCATCGCGCGCTGTAAATCGCTTCACCTTGAGCCATCAACTCATCCAACGACAGTGTTTGCGTCAGTGCCGATGCTGCTGCTTGCTTCGCTTCGGCTAACTCGGTTTTCTTATTAGCAAGCCATTGTTCAAAATCGCTCTCTTCCATGGCATGCACCACCACGGGCATAAAACCATGTGCTCGACCACACAACTCAGCACACTGGCCACGGTATACCCCGGGCTGGTCGATGCGTGTCCATGCTTCATTGATGAAACCGGGAATGGTATCTTTCTTCACCGCAAAATCGGGCACCCACCACGAATGAATGACATCATCAGAAGTGAGAAGAAAACGGATCTTACGATTGATGGGGACAACCAGAGGATTATCCACCTCCAACAAATAATTGGCCCCTTTGACTTCAAGACCCTCGATCTGCTTTTGCGAGGTCGCCAGTAAACTGAAGAACTCAACATCTTCCCCGAAATAGCTGTAGTGCCATTTCCACTGAGAACCGGTAATTTTAACCGTCAGATCAGATTGAGATGTGTCCTCCATCGCCACCAACGTTTTGGTGGCTGGAATCGCCATCGCGACGAGGATCAAAATCGGAATCACCGTCCATATCACTTCCACTTTGGTGCTTTCATGAAAATGCGCAGCGACGGCCCCTTTCGATTTTCGGTGTTTAAAAATGGCATAGAACATAGCCCCAAACACAATCAGTGCTATGGCACAGCAGATATAAAAAATCAGCATGTGCAACTCATACACCTGCTGACTGATCTGTGTGACCCCTTGGGTCATATTGAAGTCTGTTTGCGATGCAATGGCTGGCGCACCGAAGCCGACTAGCATCAGGTCAAACAGCCCCATCAGTGTGAGAAATCGTTTCTTCAAAAGCTATCTCCTCTGACTCACCGCGCCAACGTTGAGATTGATCATTTCGGACTGCAACTACCGAACAAACCAGTAAAAAAAGGGAAAAACCCTGATTTCAACACTCTTTGTTATATTTATGTTAAAAAGCTAGACTCAGTTATGGCTTTCTTCAAGAAAATATCCACAAAACAACAAACAATCTTGTCAATAAGAACACTTAAGGTAGAGAAATTGTCTATCTTTAGAACAAATGAAATTTTTATGATTTCAGTAATCGTTTGGCATCACGGAAATGATATTTATTATCATTTAATTTAGAGAAAACTGAGAGAGTAAGGAAAAATCGTATGCTAAAACAAGTCACTGACTGGTTGGCCAGAGATCCGGATCCACGCACCCGTGAAGAACTTCAGTACCTCATTGATGAGAAGATGACGGAAGAATTGCAAGACCGTTTTCGCGGCAGGCTTGAATTTGGTACCGCCGGATTACGTGGAAAAGTCGGTTCGGGACCAAATCGCATGAACCGACTTGTAATTCAAGAAACCGCGACAGGACTCGGACATTATCTCATCGAGACGATTCGTGATGCCGCTGCTCGTGGCGTGGTGATTGGCTATGATGGCCGAACCGATTCGAAGCAATTTGCTCACGACACGGCCGCTGTACTCACCGCCTTGGGCATTAAGGTTTACCTCACCCATAAAGTGGCCCCAACCCCAGTGGTTGCGTTTGGTGTCAAACAGTTTAATGCCGCAGCAGCGGTAGTGGTTACCGCAAGCCACAACCCACCGGAATACAACGGCTTTAAAGTGTATTGGGAAAATGGCGCGCAAATCATTCCACCTCATGATGCGGGTATTGCCGCCGAGATTGAGCAAGCGACGCACAAACCTATCCCTCTCATGTCATTGAGTGATGCGGAAAAACACGGCCTTTTGGTTTGGCTCAAAGAGGATTACTACCAAACGTATCGCCAAGCGATGAACACTCACCCATTGTTAAAATCTGGCCATGCGGTTGATATTTCCATCGCGTACACCGCTATGCATGGTGTCGGCGCTGAGATGGCTGAGACACTGCTGGCCGATGCCGGTTTCACTCACGTGCTGAGCGTACTTGAACAACGGGAGCCTGATGGCACGTTCCCGACGGTCAACTTCCCGAACCCAGAAGAAGCTGGGGCGATGGATATGGTGATGAATCTCGCCAAAACCGTCGATGCAGAGATTGCCTGTGCCAATGACCCTGATGCCGACCGCTTCGCCGTTGCTGTTCGCAAACCGGATGGTAACTACCAAATGCTCACAGGGGATCAAGTGGGTGCGTTATTCGCCAATTATCTCCTCAGCAGCGTGGATGCCAGTAAGCAGTTGGTTGGCAACACCATTGTCTCTTCCCGCTTGTTGGCTGACATCGCCAAACAGCACGGTGCCCACTACTACCAAACGCTCACGGGCTTTAAGTGGCTCACCAATGTTGCCATGACTCAGCAAAGCGATGACAAGCAGTTCTTGTTTGCGTATGAGGAAGCGCTGGGCTACACCGTGGGCAATCAAGTTTGGGATAAAGACGGTTTGTCAGCGCTGGTCGCGTTTGCCCAGCTCACGGCACATCTTAAAGCAAATGGCCTGACTTTGTGGGACAAATTAGAGCAACTTTATCGCCAACATGGCTTCTACTTTAACGCGCAGCGCAGTATTGCCTTATCGCCTGATTCACCACCCATCGGTGACCAACTGAGAGCCAAACCGCCGAAAACCATTGCAGGGCAGAAGGTAACGGCGATTGAAGATCTCAAAGCGTCGTTGCGCTACGTGACCAATGGCGTGACAGAAGCGATTAACTTGCCTGCCAGCGATGTTCTGATCTATCACCTTGAAGATCGCTCACGCGTTATCGTTCGCCCTTCAGGCACTGAGCCGAAACTGAAGTGCTACTACGAGGTGATTAGCGATTTCCCTGCTGAGTTGGATTACCAAACCGCACAGTTTAAGGCCGAGAGCAAAATGAACGCGCTTATTGCTGCCCATCAACAAAGCTTGTCATCGTAATAAAAACAAAGAGCACACTCGACGTATGAGTGTGCTCTTTGACTAAACCGGTCTAATGATTAAATGACTTTTTGCAAGAAGTACTTATTGATGCCTTTTGCTGGGTAATCGCTATATTGTCCAACCTGCTCAAAACCCAATTTGAGATAAAAATCCAACGCTTGGAAACTGTAGGTATCAAGACAAATATCCGTCACCCCTTGTGGTTTTACCTCGTGTTCCAAACGCTGCATCAATTGACTGCCTAAGCCATGTTGACGGTAGTGTTCATCTAACCAAAGAAATTCCACAAAGACGCTGTTGGTAAACAAATCGCCCGTTAGGCCGCCCACCAAATTGCCCTCTTCATTACGAACAAAACAGCCAATCTTTTTTACTTCGCCATCAGGAAGATGTTGAGCATTGTAAGCACGAATCCCCTGACGAATGGTTTCAAATTCTTCATTTTGTAGGTCAAAGGTAAATTCTGTTTTCAAATCCATTGCATTCCTCCCGTGTGATCGTTACCCGCAAATCTAAGCTTAAGCATTACTGCTTTGCTTTTTGCATGTTTTAGTTTTTGCAAACTTTGGTTTTTACGAGCTCTAGTTATTGCGAGCCCTAGTTAAGAAAAAAGCCAGCGGCGCTGGCTTTTAGGTCAAACAATCTATCACGAGTTAAAATTCAATAACATCCAAAGAGATAAGAAAACAAATACCGCCCCCATTACTTTGTGCTGATAAAGTCGGAACGTGGCATTGTCTAAAAGCTTCTTACCAACCGTGCCAGCCAAAGCAACCAACACAAAATTGAACAATAAACCCAAAACATTGAGAAGCAGACCTAACGCCAACATCTGTTCACCAGAAGAAGCAGAGATGTTATTCGACACAAACTGAGGCAAAAACATCACAAAGAAAACCAACGCCTTGGGATTGAGCAAATTGCTCATTAATGCGCGTTGGTAGTAAGTCAATGCCATGGCATTGTCATGCTGAGATTGCGGCGCTTGCGCTGGAGAAGTTCGCAAACAGTCCCAACCCATTTTGAGCAAGTACGCGCCGCCCAGTAAATGGAGGGCTTTCAAAGCCAAAGGGCTCATGGCTATCAACGCTGAAACGCCCATCGCGGCGAGCAAGGTTAAGATGATCCCCGACGTGGCATTGCCCAAACTGGCAAATAGCCCTACTTTCTTACCGTAACTCATGCTTGAACTGGCAATCAGCAGCATGTCTGGGCCTGGCAACAATAACAATGCAATCACTGCCGTTAAATAAACAGGCAAAATAGTAATATCGATCATTTTTATTCTGGTCTTTTGGAACAAGGGCGCGGATTTTACCGAAACAGCCCCACAACAACCAGATATACCTCCATCACAAACATCATTTGCCGATTTAATAACCAATCCTACGAAAACAACCAGCGTGTTCCGCTAAATTGTGCCGAGCGATAGGATTGAGAGCAATTTTGTACAAAAATGGGGGGAATGTTTGGCGTACACTCAAATCATCTCAACGGACAAGGCAAACAATGAAAAAGAACAGTAAGGAAGTCGCGCATTTCCAAATTGCCTCAGAACTGGGGGGATTGGAGTTACTTGATGCCAAATATGAGAAGCAAAATTTTTCTCGCCATAGTCATGAAGGCTATACCATCGGCGTGATTGAAAAAGGCGCGCAACGTTTTTTCCGCACCGGGGGTAACCATATTGCGCCGCAAGACAGCATCATTCTTGTTAACGCGGACGAAGTGCACAACGGGCATTCCGCCACTGAAGGCGGATGGGAGTACAAAGCCATGTACCCAGTGCCAGAGCAGTTTCAAAGACTCAGTGAAGAATTGAATGCACCAAATATCGCCATCCCCTATTTTCCGCAGCCTGTGGTCTACGACCCTGAATTAGCCATGCAGCTTCGGCTGGTTTTTGACACCTTAGCCAATTCAGACAATCGCTTACTGCGCGAAACCTTGGTGTATGGCACCTTGATTAAACTCGCGGCGAAACACAGTACCCATCGGATTTCGCCTCAAAACAATCCGGCAGCGCAACGTCAATTAACCTTGGTTAAAGAGTTTCTTGATGACTTTCCGCAAGCTGACGTCTCCTTAGAGGAGCTGGCAAGGCTAGGCGGTATCAGCCCTTTTCATCTTGTTCGCGAGTTTCAAAAACGCTATGGATTTCCGCCACATGCCTATCAGATACAGCAAAGGCTAAGGCTCGCCAAAAAGCTACTGCGCCAAGGCCGACGTATTTTGGATGTAGCCCAAGAGTGCGGTTTTCATGATCAAAGCCATTTCCACCGCCATTTTAAAAAGGCGATGGGGGTGACGCCTGGGCAATACGTGAAAAATTTGGCGTGAGGCAATTCTGTACAAGCCAGCACATCACCATCACTTTAGACTGCAGAAAACATCACGATGAGTCATAAAATGGATACCACACTTTCTCACGCCGACCACTCGAAAACTCGGCGTTTTCTACAAGGCACCATGGCGATGATGCCACTGAGTATTGCCGTTCTTCCCTGGGGACTGCTGGCGGGATCTTTCGCCATCGATTCCGGTCTCACGGCTTTGGAAGGGCAAGCCCTTTCGGCTATTTTGTTTGCAGGCTCTGCCCAGCTCGTCGCGATGGGGATGATCAAAGCAGGGGCTGGCGTTGCCACCATGTTGCTTACCACCTTCTTTATCACTTCGCGCCATTTTCTCTATAGCGTTTCCATGCGCAGTAAAATCGCTCCCCTTCCCTTGCGCTGGCGTTTGTCGTTGGGCTTTCTCTTAACCGATGAGTTGTTTGCTTTGGTCGGTCATCAACCTGACAAGCAGTTTGACCGATGGTATGCCCTTGGGGGCGGTTTGAGCTTTTATCTCTTTTGGAACGCAGCCACGTTTGGCGGCATATTGGCGGGCCAGTTTCTCCCACAACTTAACGATCTCGGGCTGGAATTCGCGGTTGCCGCAACCTTTATCGCCATTGTGGTCCCCAGCATCAAGAGCATTGCTATCTTGGTCAGTGTGGTGACGGCACTCATTCTTTCGGTGGTGCTTCACTTCTTGAAGATTGAAGGGGCATTAATGATTGCCAGCATCGGAGCCATGAGTGCTGGCTATTTGGCAGAACAATTAGGAGCTCGCAAATTATGATCATGCTAACCATCTTAGCGCTGACCGTGTTGGTTTTCGCAAGTCGTTATCTGTTTTTGGAGCCGAGTTTGCCATTGAAGCTGGGCTATAAAACACAGCGATTCTTAAGCTACGCCAGTCCGGCGGTACTGACCGCCATTTGGGCACCTATCGTGTTTATCCCAGAGGGCGAGTTGCAGCTTTCACTGCAAAACCCCTATCTGCTGGCGGCGTTTGTCGCGGCGTTGATCGCTTGGCGCAGCAAAAACGTACTGCTCACTACCATTGTCAGTATGTTCCTGTTTTTGCTTTTAAAATTGTGGGTATTCTAGTTGAACGTTGCTCAATGGTCGTTAACAGGCCACCCACTCAACTTCCAATAAGGTGGTGTCACCACATTTAAGGCGACCTAAAAACACGTCGCCTTTATGCACTTCGCCCACCCCCTGAGGTGTGCCTGTCATCACGACATCACCATCATCCAATGTCACGTAACCTTTGAGCTCTTCCAGTACCGTTTGCGGTGAGTACAGCATTTGATTGACATGCCCTTTTTGTACGCGGACACAATTAATAAACAGTTCGAGGTTGAGATCGTCGCTAGCGATGCCTTTCAATTCGATAAAGCGGCTGAGTACCGCAGCACCGTTAAAGGCTTTCGCTCGCTCCCATGGGAGGCCTTTTGCTTTGAGATAACTTTGTGTCTGTCGTTTGGTGAGATCTAAGCCGATGCCAACCCCCGCATACTGGCCGTTTTCAATCACAAAGCAGATCTCGGCTTCATAATGAAGCGGCTCTTGATGGAAAGAATGCAATGTGCTGGTGACTGCCGACGCCGGCTTGTGAAACAGCACCATTTGATCGGGAATTGTGTTTTGCAGCTCTTCAATATGCTCAACATAATTACGCCCAACGCAGAGCACTTTGCCCGGTTGCAAGGTTTTGTTTCTGAAGTGGATATGGCTCATTTCTCTTCCCTGAACAAACACAAAAACGCGATTCTAAACTAGCCACTGATAAAGTGCTCAGAATCCAATCACAGAATCATCCAAAATGAGAAGCTTGATCCATCAATTGAGCTTTTCGAGCACTTTTTCGCACAAACTTTTCAATGTCACCAACTCGTCAATGCTGAGATCGATACGACAAAGCATGTTTTGCGGCACCTTTTGAGCTTGCTGTTTCAGAGCTCTGCCTGCTTCCGTGAGAAACAGCTCTCTCACACGCTCGTCAGTTTGACCGCGGCGACGTTCAACAATGCCTTTTGCTTCTAAGCGCTTCAATAGCGGGGTTAAGGTGCCAGAATCAAGATGAAGCTTGGCGCCTAAATCTTTCACATTGATGCCGTTTTGCTGCCACAAGACCAACAACACCAGATATTGTGAGTAGGTCAGATCCAACGCTTCAAGTAATGGTCGATAAGCACGGATCACTGCATTAGCCGCACTGTATAACGGGAAACATATTTGATTTTCCAGTAAAAGTTGCGCTTCAGAATCCCCTTGACAACGGATAGTTTGTTCAGACATCACTCACCTCACAAAATAAATTGTGCACAATATACTTGCAAACAACAAAAGGATCGATATAAGATTGCAAACAATTAGATTGCACACAACTTAAATAACAAAGGAACATCGACCATGAAAACACTTTACCAAACTTCCGCAACCGCTTCTGCTGGACGAAACGGCCTTGTCAGTACTGACGACAAACTGCTGGAACTCAACCTAAGCTACCCGAAAGAAATGGGCGGAACAGGTGCTGCCACCAACCCAGAGCAGCTCTTCGCCGCAGGTTATGCCGCCTGTTTTTCTAATGCGATTTTGCATGTCGCCCGCGAAGGAAAAATAGCGATTAAACAAGCGCCTGTCACTGCGACGGTCGGCATTGGCCCGAATGAACAAGGCGGTTTTGCCCTAACGGTCTCACTGGCAGCAGAAATCGACCTGCCTGCGGATCAGGCGGTGAAATTAGTCGCCACGGCTCACCAAGTGTGTCCTTATTCTAATGCCGTTCGTGGTAATATTGACGTTCAGTTGTCAGTCAATGGCGTCGCGATTTAAGTAAGGCGCGCATAGCGAATCACGCTTCAACATACAAAAAAGCCAGCAGTGACACTGCTGGCTTTCCACATGAGTGGACAATTGGACGGCTAAAAAATGTTAGCGCTTATAGGTAGTAACGAGCACCTAGCATCCATTTGTCGTCTGCTTTTTCTTTGTAGTCACCAGAACCTTGTAGGTCAAACTGGTAGCCAGCAAAACCAACGAACTTCGGCGTGAAGTTGTACTCAGCTTGAACCGCTGACGTGCTGTATACACGCTTGCTTAGCTCTTCATCAATCACAGATTCGTAGTTAACGCTTAGGTTGATGCCGTTGTTTAGCGTGTAAGCCGCTAGCGCTTCGTAAGCTGACGTGTCTTTCAGTAGATTACCGTCGCCAGAGTTCATGTACTCATTCATTGCGTAAACGCCCGCTAGGTATAAGCCTTTGCCGTATGAACCGTAAGTTGCACTGATAACATGAGATTCAGACGTTTTCGTGCCTACACCACCCACGTAGTTAACGTCACCCGTGTTGTACGCGTAGTTTGCAGTCACATTGGCGATGCTGTAGTTCAATGCGATTTGTGCACGGTTGCCGTAAGAATTATTGTTGTCTGTTTTACGGCCTTGCCAGCCTAGACCAAGTGCAATTTTACCCGCTTCGCCCAACTCAAAAGCGTTGGCGTAGCTGACCATTTCTTCTGCACGACCGGTACCTAGGTTACCGTGGTCTTGGTAGATGAAATCGTTCGCAAACGCGATTGGCATATCCGCCACGCCTGCAACGCTGTAGTAAGGTGCCCATTGAGTACCAACAACACCACGGCCAAGGCTTTCATGCGTCAGGCCAATGTAACCTAAGCGAGTAGAAAGTGCGTTTTCACCACCATCTAGGTAGTTGATAGACCACTCACCTTTTGCATCAGCCGTAAAGCCATTGCCGAGATCTTGAGTCGCATTGAAGTTAATACGCGGAGAAACCGCTGTCACACCTAGGTCACCTTGCTTGGAGTCTTCCAACGCAACTGAAACGTGGCCGCCAATAGAAAAAGTCGTACCATCGCTGTTGTAAACTTCCACTGCAACTGCTTGAGTGCCGAATGTTGCGCTAGCAACAGCAAGAGCCAAAATGTTTTTGTTCATTTTTAAGTTCCATTAGTTATTACACATAACATGTATATTCCAACCAGGTAGAGAACCTTAGAATTCAGCTACTTCTGGTTAACATCTGGCGAGAACTTTATGCGATGGCACAACAAACCACCCAGTGAAATAATATAAATTGACCATAAAGATAATAAATCATTAATTTTCAATTGTTTAAATTTAAAAACACAAAAACAAAATGAGTTATTTTGATGTTACAAATAGTTACATCCCATCAAAAGCAAACCGAGTAAACGATTGGCAAAATCAGAAAAACAACCGAAATGTTAATAATGATGTTACAAACAGAAATACTTTCTCCCTTCTTTAATGAAGAGAAATTGGAAAACGCCGGTCTTATACCCAAGTAACCTCGAGATGCAAGTTTCAGAGAGATTGAATCCATATCGTAAAGCGCACGCAATCCATGAGGCCCATGTAACAGCTCAATGAGAAACCCATTATGAAAATCGTCAAAATCCTAAAAGAGTGGCTACCCGTGCTGGCGGTGGTATTGATTGTCTCCACCGCTCTTGATTTCTACTATTCGAGAAATCTGCCAAAAGACAACGCGCTCCCCCTTTCCGCCATGACAACACTTGGGACACAAGTTGACTTGCTGAGCGCAAGTCAAGGCTCCCCTGTGGTTGTCTATTTTTGGGCAACCTGGTGTGGTCCTTGCAAACTCGTTAGCCCGACGATCAACCAGATCGCAGATTCCTACCCCGTTATCAGTGTGGCGATGCAGTCGCGAGACGAAGGAAGCGTTAATCAGTATTTGCAATCACAACAGTATGATTACGACACCATCAATGATCCAACTGGCAAAATTAGCCGTGATTGGGGGGTACAAGTCACCCCGACCGTTGTGATTGTGCGTAATGGAAAAATTGAGTTTATTACCTCAGGCGTCAGTTCTCCGATTGGCCTATGGCTCAGATTATGGTTGAGCTAGCTATTCTTTCGTCCTCATCATTCATTGAACTGCAATACAAGCACAACGAAAGCGTCATGAAATAGAAATCGTTTGTTCATTTTTAATCAGTACCTTAGCTGCATCAGGAATCGGGCATGTAAGCCCATTGAATATAAAAAGGTAATTGAGAAATGAAAAAGGCAGCTTTAGCAACCGCAATCCTATCCGCAGTGGTCACCGGGTCATCTTTCGCAGCAACCGTTTATAAAACAGACGGTACTGAGCTAAAAATTGGTGGGCGCGTTGAGTTCCGTGGTGATTTCATTGGTACCGACAAAGGTGTTGAGATCGACGGCACCATGGAAGACAGCACTCGTGCGCGTCTTAACGTAAAAGGCACCACTGACCTTGGTAACGATCTACAAGCCTTTGGTTTTTACGAAGCTGAGCAGAAAACTGGCGAAAGCAGCTTCAAAAACCGTTACATGTACGCAGGTGTGAAGACAAACGCAGGTGCGTTTTCTGTTGGTAAGCAAGATATGGCTTCTGTCATCGTTTCAGACCTGACGGATATTACCGAGTTTTCTGGCGTGCAGCAGTTCATTGATGCGTCATCAGACAAAACAGACAGCACGTTTGCCTATCGCGGCAGCTTCGATGCTCTACAAATTGAAGCCACTTATTCAGCAAGCGACGCTGACAATAGCGACCTGATGGGCATCAGTGGCCTTTACTCTCTCCCTATCGGTCTGGATCTGGGTTTGGCTTACTCCACAGGTGATAACGGTGCTGGCAACGGTAGCCAAAACCAGATCCTTGTCGGCGCAGGCTATACCTTAAACGATCTTTATCTAGGTGCGACTTTCTCGACGGGTGATCTCGATGACAAAGCGAAACAAGAATTCACCGCCTACGAATTTGCGGTTCAGTACAAAATCAGCAAACCATTTAGCGTTGCCGCGATGTACACTTTCGCCGAAGAAGACGATAACGGCACTAAATCGGACGCAACTAAAGGTCTCGAGTTGGTGGGTTACTACAAGCTAAACAGCAACTTCCGCACTTACTTGTCTTACTACCTCAACAAGCTTGATGATGTAAAAGACGTAAACGGCAAAGTCACTTCTGGTGAAGACACACTTCGACTTGGCGTACGCTACGATTTCTAAATGCTTGTTTTCATCGAGCCTTTTCAAGCCGGTATCCCTACCGGCTTTTTTTCTTCCCTAGACTTATACCCTTCCTACTTGAAGCTGCAGCGGTGTTGGCTGCATTCGTTCACCCCAATCACATAGCGTATCTATGCTCATGGGGATTCACTCATTTGCCGCCTACCTGCAACTTCAAGTTGTTTGGGTATATCTTGTGTGAATCGACTCGAATTAATTTGTAATTGTGAAGTTAATTATATTTATCGCGGTAATAACAGTGCTAGTTTAGAGGTGATTTTCATTTTGTTTTATATACTTAATGGAAATCTATCAATCATCTTGTCTGAGCGCCGACCAGATAGAGATAAAAGCGTTTTGATATAGCACAACAAAACGCCATACTATATAATCCAAACCGAGGATATTTATGGTAGATGGCAGAAGTAAAATCGTGGCAAACTCGAAAGTAGTATTGATATTAAAGGCCGCCTATATTGTGGCGGTATTGTTGATCACGCAAACCTTGGTGAACGAACACACCCTATTGCCTTGGTCTTACGTGTTGTTTGCCATTACCATGATTGTGGCGCTCTTTTCTCCATCCCACAAAATCAAATATGTGTGCGCTTTGATCGCCACGAGTTACCTTTTTGTCGGCGGCATCGTCGATCCTCTCGATATTGACGTCATTGAAGAGACATTTATTCTCCTCCCGCTTTGCTATCTTTTATTGTTCCCCGGAACCATTTGGGCATTTGTCGTCGCCTTATTATTGACGGCAAGCTATTTTTATACGGTTCCACCAGAGGGCTTGGATGAGCTCATTGAAGATGCCATTGAATTGTTGGTGATTTCCGCCTTCGCGTCCATCATGGTCTACTATCAGCAGAAGTTTTACCTGCAATTAACCAAATACCGAGAAGACAGCCGAACGGATTACTTGACGCAACTGCCAAACCGCCGAGCCTTTTACGCGGATCTAAATCAAGTCGAAAGTCTGGCTCAGCAAGGGCGAAACTGTGCGCTCCTCAAAATAGATATTGATGCTTTTAAAGAGATCAACGAAAGCTTTGGCCACGAACAAGCGGATCTCCTGTTAAAACGCTTTTCTCGTCGTTTGCGAAAAAACACCCTTGGCTTTGGCCAAGTCTATCGTATGGAAGGGGATGAATTCGCCGTGCTGGTGTACGAGAAGCACAGCATTAATGATGAAGTCGATTCGCTACTCGATAAACTCAAAAGAGCACTTACAGCAGCGTTTGAACTGGAACGAGGCTCTTATCAAATCTCCTACGCGACCGGTATTGCTCTGTTTAATGAGTCCATGACTAACCTCGATATATGGCTAAGAAACAGCGACATTGCGGCGCAAAAAGCCAAGACACGTGGCCGCGGCCAAGTCCGTTGGTACGACGAAGCCCTATTGGACGAAACCATCCGTCAACACCAGATTGAACGAGAGCTCGACAAAGCCATTGAACTGAAACAGTTTTCCTTGGTTTATCAGCCAAAAGTATCCATCACAACAGGAGAAATTACCGGCGCTGAAGCGTTAATTCGCTGGCAACATCCAGAACTAGGCACCATAACACCTTTTGAATTCATCACCATTGCCGAGAAAACCAAGCAGATCATTCCAATTGGTCGCTGGGTGATTCTCGAGGCGTGTCAACAAGCCAAGAAATGGTTGGATTTGGGCTACAAGATCCCTGTCTCGGTCAATGTCTCAACCGTACAATTTGCTCATGACGATATCGAACTGCAAGTCAGAACCGCTCTGGCGGAGTCTCACCTTCCCGCCAGTTATCTGCAACTGGAGATCACCGAAACGGTACTAATGAAGGAACCGAAGAAGCTCATCGAGATTTGTCATAATTTGCGGTGTGAGGGGGTCACGGTTGCAATCGATGATTTTGGCATCGCCTACTCCTCGTTGAACTATCTCAAACAACTGCCCATTGATGTGTTGAAAATCGACAAAGCCTTCATTGATGATTGTGTCGACAATCACCACGATCACATGCTGGTCAGAACCATTGTTCAACTTGGCCACAACATGGACAAAAAAATCGTCGCAGAAGGCGTGGAAACCGAAGAGCAGCGGCTACTGCTCGTCAGTGAGCAATGCGATGAGTTCCAAGGTTATCTCTACTCCAAACCCCTTGATGTGGAAGAGTTTAACCGCCAGTTACTGCAAATTTAGCTTTCCCTTGCACCATGTTTCCTTTGCACCATGATTGTCGCCTTTTGAATGGTTATGGTGCGGCTCTGGGATACTCAAAAATCCAAAACTAACAAAATCAACAACTTAAAAACTGGCACAGCTTCTGCAATGATAGAAGTACAAATGCATGGCAGCGTTTGTGCTTCTCGTTCTTATCCTCCTCACCGAGGTACGTCCTTTAATCCGCATTTGCGCCCCTGAATTCAGGGGCTTCTTTTTACCCCGTTCGCTGCAAAACATTTGGCTTCGCCATGCAGAAAACGTATGATTCTCGGACTTTTTTGTGAATTCGATTATCTATGCAATCTCAACACCACCCAATCCTTGGCGCGTCGTGGATGCTGACCGCCGGTTTAGCTTTCGCTATCGTCAACAGCCTGGCGCAAGTTGCCAGCATTCAATTTGCCATTCCGTCAACCACTGTTGCGCTGATTCAATATGGCATCGCTTTAATTGTGATTTTGCCGTACTTAAAAACGCTGGGCATTCGCCAATCGCTGCGCACCTCTCATTTTGGCTGGCATGCACTGCGAGTCTTTTTGTCGGTTATCGGTATCCAGCTTTGGCTTTGGGCACTCGCTTATCCGGTGCCGATTTGGCAAGGCATCGCGCTATTAATGACTTCCCCACTCTTTGCGACGATCGGCTCAGGGCTGCTTCTGAAAGAGAAAGTGGGTGTGGCACGCTGGGGCGCGACGCTGTTCGGTTTCATTGGTGCGATGATCATTCTTGAGCCTTGGGCGGATGATTTTCATCTTGCGACCTTACTGCCTGTCGGCGCTGCCTTCTTTTGGGCATGTTATTCACTGATGGTTAAAAAGCTCTCGGTCAACGATCCACCCTCCACCATGGTGGTTTATCTGCTGCTGTTGATTACGCCATTCAACATCATGCTGGCGATTCCTGATTTCACAATGCCGAGCAGTACGACCATTTGGCTGATCCTTTTTGCCGCGGGCTGCATGACTGCACTGGCACAATGGGCCATCGTCAAAGCTTATGCCAGTGCCGATGCCTCCTTTGTTCAGCCTTTTGATCACGCTAAACTGCCATTGAACGTACTTGCAGGTTGGCTTGTATTTGGTTGGGTGCCACCGGGCAGACTTTGGCTTGGTGCCTTCATCATTATTGCTTCTGTCGCCTTTATTACTCATTGGGAAACCAAAAAAACAAAATAGCGTGAAAGGAAAACATCGCCAGTGCGTTCTACTACACTAATAGAGCGATTTTGAGGAATATTTAATGAGTGAAGCGATTAAAATCACCCTGTACCGTTGGGCGGGAAGTTGGGGACCATTTAAAGTCAACATCCCATGTGGTGAGTGTACGTTAACCAAAGATATCTTAACCGATACGTTTGCCAATGAACTTAACGGTATTCCTGTTGAATTGGAAGTCAAAGACTGGCTTTCTCACTGGTGGGAGCCGTTAAAGCTCGGCGCTTGGCATGCGCCTATTTTGGTGGTTGAAGGCAAAGTGATTAGCCAAGGTGAAGCCCTTAACCGTGGCGTGCTCATTCAATCTGTGATCAAAGAGTGGACAAAGCGCGACACCCTTAAAGGGAATATTGTTTTTGGTAAAGCGACCTGTCCTTACTGTGTAAAAGCCAAGCAGCTTTTGGATTCGGCGGGCATTCACTACCAATATCACGATGTCGTCAAAGAAAGCGCCGCGCTGTATCGTATGATTCCAGAAGTCAAAGCCATCATTGGCGAAAAAACGCCCGTCACCGTACCACAAATTTGGTTAGATGGTTCGTACATTGGGGGTTGCGACAAGCTGGAAGTCTATCTTAAAGAGCGTGGGCTTGATGTCGTTCCGAACAATGTGGTGGAGATGGCAAACTGATTACGTTGACCATAGATAAGCAGATAAGAAAAAACCTGGCGATGCCAGGTTTTTTTGAAACTTTACTACAAAATAACGCTTTAAGCTTGCTGTTATTTTGCCATTTTCTTTAGCATGCGGCTGATAAATGACGCTTTCTTCTTCGTTGTCTTGCCATACATAGCTTTGTACATTGCGTCTTTTGCCATCATTTGACCGATGTAAGCACCGCCTAATTCATAACCCATCTTGATTCTCCAATGTTTTCTCTTCTGTTTACACTTGTAATATTACTACAAAATCATCAGATAACAAGACGAAGATCACATTTATTTGGTAATTTTATTTCATAAAAAGATAAAAAACATTTATCACGAAAACAAAAAAACGGCAGTAACATTGCCGTTTTTTGAGCGTTCTAAAAAAGCGATTCCGCCAGCGTTAGCTACGCTTCGGTTGCTGATAGGTTTTTCCTGCAGCTTGGTAGGTCTCTTTGGCCTTGATCTCGAACATGACATCAAAGAACCAAGCGGCAAACTTCACCAAGTGCTCACCTTCGTTCATTACATGCTCAACGTATTCTGTCTCTTCACCCGCTTCGTTTTCTTGTAACGTCACGTGATAGATTCGTTTTTCGCCATCCACTTCTGCCAAAGCAAATTGCCCTGAAAGCGATGTTGCCGCTTCTGCAACTTCCTCATCGTCACACGCTTTTAGAAGCTCTAGTGCTTTCGGTAAGTTCTCTTGCTGGCAAATCTGCTTAACCAACTGTTCAAATTCATTTTGTTGCATGGGTAACCCTCATTAACTGCTGCGCGGCATTGTAGTGACGGGGGGTGAGATAATCAAGTTAGACTTTCTACACCTCCGGCGTCGTCATCACTTTGCCCTTGAGCAGTAACACCGCAAAACATCCCATCGCAACTAGAATATAAAACAATCCTAGTTGAGCCTGAGTTCGAACGCAGTGTTCAACCAAAAATCCACCGAGCAGAGCTGCCATTACCATCTGCACTGAGCCAGACAACGCAGAAACAGATCCCGCATTTTGCTTGTGAGGGGCAAGGAGCAAGCTGATCGACAGAGGGAATGACATCCCTTGAGCAAAACTCATCACGGTAAAGGCAGCGATCAAGCTAACGCTACTAAAAGGCGCCCAAATGAGCCCACAACCAGACAGAGCCACAAGAACAAAACTGGCGGCAAGCAGCCTCTTCACCTCGAAATAGCGTAACAAGACATTGACTGTCACACTACCAAGCAAAAGACCAGCAGATGGAATGATCATCATGCTGCCATAATCTGCAGCAGAAAATCCAAGCTCTCCTTGCATCATGAAAGGGAATACCGAGAGCGAAACAAGGCTAACAAGGTAGCTCATCCAGTTAAAACTGGCACTGCCGATCACTTGCGGATTAGTCGCCAAAGTGCGATAAGTCGCCAACACGGTTAAAGGGCGAAAACGTCTCTTGGCGTAAGGCAAGGTTTCTGGCAACACAAAATAGCCCAACGTAAATATCGCCAATAAATAGCACAACACAAAAACGAACACCGCTTGCCAACTGACATGAAAGGCGATCCAGCCGCCAAAAACCGGGGCAATGATCGGCATGATCGACGCGGTAATCGAAATATAAGAGAGCGCTTTGGTCAATTGCGCCCCTTCGTAGCTGTCTCGCAATACAGAGCGTCCCAACACCGATGCACTGCCCGCCCCTAATCCTTGCAACAATCGACCTAACTCTAACGCTTCAATACTGGATGAAAACGCGATACAGATGACGGTGCCGACTAAGTAGATCCCTTGGCCAAGAATGAAAACTGGACGTCGACCAATCGCATCAGACAAAGGGCCATAAAAGAGTTGTGATGCACCAAATCCAACAAGAAAGAAAGTCACGACATTTTGTACGTCAGCTTGTGTCAATCCGAGATCGTGACTAATAAGGGGAAGAGACGGTAAATAAATGGCCACGCCCACTTGTCCTGTCGCGATGATCATCATCGCTAAAAGCAATGGCATTTTTTGTAACGACTTCAGCATTCCCCTCTCCTCTCTTACAGCAAATTATTTACAGTTTATATTGGCCTTTGATTGATGATAATCTCCCCAATCGGAAAGAGATTAATTCCCTAAAGGAAAGAATATGGATTGGTTTCAAAGCGTAAACAGCTACATCAGAGTGGTGGAAGAAGGCAGTTTTAACGCGGCAGCGCGTAAAATGAATACCACCAGTTCCGCCATCAGCAAGCGGATACAGTGGTTAGAGGAGAAAATTGGTGTTCAGTTGCTTAAGCGCACCACACGATCCATCAGCCAAACCGAAGCGGGCGCTCTGTTTTATCAGCGCGCAAAGTTGCAACTCGATGGCTGGCAATCGGTTTTAGATGAGACGCGATCCGTCAACCAAAGCCCAGCTGGATTGCTGAAAATTGGCGCAACCCTTGCCGTCGGATCTAAGTTCTTAGTTCACTATCTGGATGATTTTCTAGAAAAATACCCAGATATTAAAATCCAGCTCTTTACCACATTGCCAGGGCAACTGCCTGAGCTGAGCTTAGATCTTTTTATCAGCCGAGAGTTGGAACAGCTGAACTCCCTGAGCTTTAAAGCAACCGCGCTTTTTGAACATAAAGCGACGTTTTTTGCAGCCCCCAGCTATATTGAAAAATACGGTATGCCGCAGAATGCAGAGCAGTTGGTGAATCACAACATCCTGATCTGGGGAGAAAAGCCGAGTCGAGAACTGAAACTCAACAATGGTAAACGGATGACCTTGCGTGGCAACTTCTCGACAACCAATCCAGAAGCGCTTTTCCACGGCGCGAAACGAGGCATGGGCATTCTGCTCAGTAATAACGTGATGATCAAAGAAGAGCTGCGTACTGGCGCTTTAGTTCCTGTTCTGCCAAACGTGCACGCAGACGAAGCCACCGTTTACGCTTACTACCCCAAACTGGACTATCAGCACACAAGAACAAAACTGTTTTTGGATTACCTTAAAGAGCGGCTACAGCAAGAAAAGTCCGTATAGAGCAAAAAAGTGCTAACTCTTTCTGCTCAGTAACTCGCTATGAGATAACACTTTCCTAGCAAATCTGATTTTTCTTCATTGCAAACTTCTACTACCTGAACGATATTTAACGTGATGCATATCGAGATTGTTCTCGCAACGTTATGCAACAAAAGTGTCACTATTATAATAATCAGGTAGAGAAACGTCAGATGAATGATTCAACGCTCCAAGCTTGCATCGATTTAGATGAGCTTATTCATACTCTATCTCTCGACGGTAGCGAGCTGCTCAATCAAGTTACGCTCAAGCTACATTCCACTTTAAGCTCGTACTGCACCTGTATCGTAGAGATAGATCTGCACCACAACCATGCCAATACCTTGGCTTATGCAAAAGAGGGAAGCAACGTTAACGCTGCGCGTTATAGCTTAGAAAATACGCCATTTGAACGCATCGCTCTCAAGGTGATCGAGCACTGTCACCTGATTCAAGACAACGTCCCTGACAGCTATTTCTCACAAGAAGAAGGGCTAGAATTTACCGAAGCAGGCGTGCATGCGTTTGTCGGCATTCCACTGCGCGGCCATAATGGCGATATTTTGGGTATTCTGGTCTCCACATTTGGCTTTAAACCTCACGACCCTCAGCTGATACTCAAATATCACCGCATATACGCCAACATCATTATTCACGGTTTACGAGAAAAGTGGCTAAGTGATCGCTCTGATCAGTTGGTGAATCAACTCAGTTACGAAGTCTCGCACGATAATTTGACCGGATTGCTTAACCGCAGTTGCCTTTCGGATACCTTAGAAACCCTCACCCAGCAATCCGATCGCCCATTTAGCCTCGTTTGCATCGATATCGATAACTTCAAATTAATCAACGACATTCACGGCACCTACATTGGTGATCAAATCATCAAGTTTACTGCGCATGCCATTCAATCGGCACTGCCCGCCCCTGCCTTGGCGTACCGAGTGGCGGGTGATGAGTTTGCCTTTATCACTTATTCGGAAACGCCAGAAGAGGTGTGCGAGCACATACTGAATAAGATTGCGTTTGGCTATCAAGACAACGCCAATCACGTTCGATTTGACATCAGCATCGGCATCGCCAAAGCCAGCCAACGCCTTATTACGAGTGATGAGTTATTTCTCAACGCCAGCCTTGCGATGAAAGAGTGTAAAAAGCACCCTAACAATCGTATTCGCTGCTACGACACCCATTTAAGCGCGCTATACCATCGAAAAACACAGTTAATCGAAGCCATACGCGAGCAACTGGCGAAGCCTATCGATGAAGCAACAGAGATTTACGTGGCGATTCAGCCGATCGTCAACGTGCATAAACCACGTTGGGATTATTTTGAAGTGTTGGCACGTTGGGACAGTGCCGAATATGGCTCAATTTCGCCCGTTGAGTTTATTGATGCCGCCGAGCAATCAGGGCTCATTGTTCAGTTAGGAGAGCGGATCATCGAGCTCGCTTGCCGAGCAAAAAACTACTTGGAAGAATCGTTAGGTTATCGGGTGAAACTTGGCGTCAACTGTTCTGCGTATGAACTGAATGATGAAGAGCGATACCTTAATTACCTCAATAAGATGATGCAAAAGTATCATCTCGATCCCCGTGATTTTGTAATTGAGCTGACCGAAACAGTGTTACTGACTCAAACCGGTAAAGAGCACATGGTGCTGGATGCACTAAGAGATCGTGGTTTCAAAGTGGCGCTCGACGATTTCGGCACAGGTTACTCAAGCTTGAATTACATTCACAGCTACCCCATCGACACGATAAAAATCGACGCCAGCTTTATACGTAATATGCTTTGTAACGACACCGCTGAGCGCGTGGTGTGGCTTATCACACAACTGGCCTTACAACTTAAGGTAAATTTAGTCGCCGAAGGGGTTGAAGAGGAACTGGCATTGAAAAAATTGGTCGATATGGGATGTGAGCAGATACAAGGTTATTACTATTCTCGTCCAATGAAACCAAGCCGAATCGTGGACAAATTGAGCGCCAAGCAGATAAAAAGCGCCTCTTAGCTTGCCCTATTCAACCAGTGGCAAACTCGCAACTGGGCTATGAAAACAGGGTTGTGAAAAAGGGACGATATTTCGTCCCTTTTCTCATGGCGAAACCTTTGTGGATTTCGCCTTGCTGAATCAGCGCTCAGCGATTACTGAAAAGCTTCACCCGCAGCCGCGACAAAGGTCATTTCAACCAAATAATCAGGGTCAGCAAGCTCAGCTTTGACACAAGCACGGCTTGGCGCACAGCCTTCTGGGAACCAGTTGTCCCATACTTCATTAAGTGCATCAAAATTGGCAAAATCAGTCACGTAAATGGTCACCGAAAGAATACGCGAGCGATCACTGCCAATTTTCGCCAATTGCGCTTCTGCTTGAGCAAAAATCTGTTCCACTTGGCCTTTCATGTCCGCGTTGGTATCACTGTCAGCCACTTCCACAAAATGCGCAATGCCATTGAAGACGGTAATATCAGACCAGCGTTTACATGGGTTAATGCGGTGAATTGTCATCGTATTTTCTCTTTATCGGATTGATTTTATTTAAAGGGTTCTTGATGCTCGACTAAGCAAACCGGGCTACCAATTTGGCAGCTGAAGCCCGTTGCGGTTAATCGGCCCGTGTGGCGGTCGCGACGATAGCTGACCACATTATGGCTATGCTGGTTCGCCACCAGCAACCATTTGCCATTGCGCGACAACACAAAGTCTCGCGGAAAATCTCCAAGAGAATCCACCGCCTCTAACCATTTCGGCTCGCTTTGGCTGACATCAAAAACCGTGATTTTATTTTGTCGGCGGCAGGATGCATAGAGAAATTGCTCATCAGAAGACAATCGAATGGCAGAAGCCGCAGCGCCATTTTCTTCGCCCGGCAACAAAGGTTGCTCTGAAACCATCGCCCAACGTTCGTTTGCTCGTTCTAGCGTCAGCAAAGTTTCGGTCAACTCGCACAGCAAATAGGCACGAGTTTCCGCCTGATTAAAGACTAGGTGACGAGGGCCGCTGCCTGCAGGAAGCTTGAGTGACTGATGCAAAGTAAAGGCTTGCTGCTGGCCATCAATTTGATAGAAATGCACCTGATCGGTACCCAAATCCACCACAGCTAATAAAGGGCTATGGCGTAGAAAAGTCGCTTGGTGCGCGTGCGGTGATGTTTGTCGTTCTCGATTTGGGCCATCACCTTCCACATAAAGCTCAGCAATGCACTCTGACGGCGCACCTAACACATCGAGCGTATATATGGAGGTGTTGCCTGAACCATAATTTGCGACGGCACAAAACGTCTGGGTCGGGTCAATATCTAAATGACAAGGGTAGCTGCCATTGATCGCCATTGCGCTACTGTCGACACAACCAAGTTGCACCAACTGTGGGTTCTCTTCAACCGCCACTTCATTGAAGGTATATAAGCCTCGTGAAGTTTGCGTGAGATAAGACGGATTGCGTAGCGTCGCCAGCTCGTTAAAGGGGATCAACTCACCCGTTTCAGTATTGAGTTCCAGTTGAGCCACGCCGTCACTCATACTGGGTTCATCGGTATAGGTGCCAACGTAAAAATGTAAGATACCTTGTGTCATTCTTTTTGCGCTTCCTTTGCGTTAAGCCATCTTGTTACCTTGCCGCCTGTCGTCACAGGCGGCAACGGCTTTTCTACACTAAGGTGCAATTTTGTGAAGTAGCTGCTCGGTTGGTCTTACTATCGCCACAATGGTTTCATCAAAAATGACCGCATTCTTATCCAATATCGCTTGATAAGTCGCTCGCTCAGCAGCTGAAAGCACTTGTCCCTGTTGCGCTTTTTCCACCAACTCAAGGCCCAGTTCCGCTAGCGCTATGGTTGCCTCTGCGATCGCCACACTCTCACGTGAGGCCACATTGGCAGCAAAAATCCCACGAGATTGACGCGCTGCACCTTTTACTACCTTATAATGCTCAGAGAGCTCCTCAAGCGCCTGCTTGCTTTGCGGACTTTGCGCATTGCCATTTGGCTGATAACCGCCCACCAAAGCTTCCATGTCATACACCGCATAGCTTTCTACCACGAGGGCATCGGCGAACCGATTTAAGCGTTCATATTGGTTGTACAAATCCCCTTTGTTTGGCGTAGAAATCCATTTCTCCCAGTGCCTTGCATAATATTGTGCAGGTTCCGTGTATTTGGCTAACGTGATGAGCGGTGCAACGTCTGCTCCATTGGCTAAACGCTGTAGCATCATCCGAGCATCGGCATGATGGCGCAGGCCAAGAGAAATTTCCGACCAACTATCCAACGCACGCATTCGACGGTACATACTGGTTTCATCAGTGAGCGATTCACTTGACCAAAGCCGTTCAGCAATCGCATAGCTGCGTGGCCATAAGCGCTGTTCTATGGTCATCGAATCGAGATTTTCACCCCAAATGGTCACTTCACCGCCGAGGATCAATGGCTCCTCTTCTTTGGTCAGTTGAGCAGGATAACCGCCATTGGGCTGCGGAATGCTCGTCACTTCTCCCTCGCTAGAGGCCACCAAATTGCCAGTTGCTGGCCAACGCACATTGCCAATACGCTGATAGCTGCCTTCTTTTAGTTGATCACCAGCAAACTGATAATTGAACTCGGTGTAGGACATGAAGTTGTCAAAATGGCCACGGAACATCACGCCGGGCACGTATTCCAATACATACACTTCTTCACGCGATTTACCATTGTAATCGGTAAACGCACGCACTTTGCCGTCAGCACCCTCGATGATGGTGAGATTCCCTTTGCGCGGGCCTCCTTTATTGCGAGGCTTCACCCAATCGTAGGTGACAAATTTTTCCCCTTGATGCAGTTGATCATCGACGGTGATCCCCTTCGGCATCGGGTCATTACGATAGTGGTAGCTGGTAGGTTGAGGCTGATCGAGATAATAACCCGTCGACAAAATGCCTTGATAGCCCTCTTTCGCCGCTCGGCCAATACTGTCATGCCCCTGCCAACTCTGAATCACCACCGATTTCGGCAGATCTTTATGCCAAATTTCATCCCAGCCTGTGATTTTCTTGCCGCGCTGGTTCAACATCTGCTCGACTCGGCTATTCAGGTACGATTGCAGCCCTCGTTCGCCGTCCAATTGATGCTGTTTGATAAACGCTTGGATTTTCGGGTTGTCACGCCACTGTTGATAGTTCGGCTCATCCCCGCCGATGTGAAAATACTCATCTGGGAAGAGCTCGACCACTTCATCAAATACGCTTGCCAACATGGTGTAGAGCTCCGGATTGGTTGGGTCCATCAAAGGTTCAAACACACCCCAACCTCGCTGCTGAGGGTAAGACTGTTCACCAAGGCCAGACATCAATTCCGGATAGGCGTGCGCGACCCCCGAAGCATGGCCAGGCAGCGAGATTTCAGGGATCACACGAATACCAAGATTACGCGCGTACTCAACCACTTGGCGAATTTCATCTTTGCTGTAGAAATCACCATCCGCGGTGGCTTGCCATAAGCGAGGGTAGTTTTCCAGTTGAATACGAATGCCTTGGTCATCCCAGATATGCCAGTGGAAGACGTTCATTTTCGCTGAGGCCATGGCATCCAATTGGCGCAAAATCACCGGCAGTTCAATGTAGTGACGCGCGGTATCGTACGACACCCCACGCCATTTAAAACGCGGCGCATCAGAGATAGCAACGGCGGGAACGAAGTAGCCATTGGCATCCGTCGAAACCAGTTGCAGTAAGGTTTCTAAGCC
This sequence comes from Vibrio sp. CCUG 15886, assembly GCF_028570825.1. Classification (NCBI taxonomy): domain Bacteria; kingdom Pseudomonadati; phylum Pseudomonadota; class Gammaproteobacteria; order Vibrionales; family Vibrionaceae; genus Vibrio; species Vibrio sp. CCUG 15886. Next base: position 772,273 of record NZ_JAQQBT010000001.1, read on the forward strand.
ATGAAACGCGCCATAAGGCTCAGTGGATGAAAGCAAAATCTTGCCATTGGCAACCTTCAGTTGGTATGACTCATCGCTGTCAATATTTTGCACCGCACTGCTTGGGGCACGTTGAATATCTACCACCAGCGTTGCTTCTTGTTCGGATTTTGCCTGCCATTTCAGCATCGGCAAGCCAGTTTGTCGATAGAGCCGCTCCATGGTGCGCTTAACGTTAAACGCCACACGGGGTGAATCGTAACCTTTGATATAAATACTGAACGCTTTGTCCAGTGTCACCTTGCCTTCGCTTAACTCAACGTTTTGCGGGTAAGGCATTAAAACCAAATCGGTATTGGGAGCCATTGCCATCGTTATCGGTGCCATCAGTACGCCTGAAATCAGTAGAGCCAGTGTAGCTTTGTTCATCTTGAGGTTCCTGTGCTAACACGATGAGTTTCAGAGCAAGATCACTGAAACTCATCGAACAGAGATTAGAAGAGGGAGATTACAGCTCGCGCGCCGCTTGACGATTTGCCAGCGATTCGTCGCGATCCAGCTCACCTTTGTCGGAGAGTTCCATTTCCATCAAAGCGCGTTCATCGTCTAAGATGGCGCGTGCCATTTCGGCAGAGACTTGGTTAGCCGGTGTTAGTAGGCTCACCACTACTCCAGCCCCTAAGGCCACCAAACAAGATGGAATGACAGGGTTGCCCCAAAACGTGGTCAGGCTCGGACTCATCATCACCGTCACGGAAGCAGCAGACGCACCCGCCAGTGTTGCCAAGGCACCTTGCCAGTTATAACGAGACCAAAAACGCCCCAACATACCGCAGACAAACATGCCAGACATGACTGTAGAAATCATTTTGGTGATGTAGCTGATGATGTCATTTGAGGTGAGAGCAAACAGCAAGGCGAAACCAATCACCACCACCAACGCCAGACGCGAGTAGTTGAGCATCGACTCTTTGTTTGGCACACGGCCTGTGAACATCACATACACATCACGCAGCAGGATGGACACGCCCGCAATCGCATCAGAGCTGGCACTCGACATGGTGGCCGAAAGACCAGCAATAAGCACAATCATCCCCACACCGACAGGCAACACCGTGGCAGCCACGTAAGGGAACGCATAGTTTGAGTTGGTCAACTCTGGGTTAATCGCATGCGCTGCCATACCGATAATGGCAGGGATAATAGAGAAGAACAGGTACAACACGCCCGAGCCAACAAACGAACGACGGATGGTCGAAACATCTTTGCCCGAGTAGATACGCTGACGGAACGACGGCGTTGCTAACACGCCCACACCAATCACGACAGACAATGAAATCGCCGGGATCAACCCGAGTTTGTCGATGGCCAAAAAGCTGACTGCCGCTGGGTCCATCGCGCTGTAGAGATTATCTAGGCCCCCAATGTGCTGCACAGACAAGACCGCCATGAGAATGAAGCCAACAAACAAGATCACGGCTTGAATGGTATCGGTCCATACCACGGCGGTATAACCGCCAATCACCACGTAAATAGTAAAGGCCGCCGCAATCACAATTTTCGCGGTACTTAGTTCAATGTCGGCAATCCACGCAAGGTACATGCCACCGCCAAGAATGTGCGCGCCAAGCCAACCAATCGATGCAATGAAAATCAACAAGCCAACCACATTTTTGACGATGCGGTTCGCACCGACATAGTAGGCCAACTCCTCACTCATGGTCATAAAGTTGAGTTTACGAACAGGGGCAAACCACAAAGCGAGAAGAAGAATGCCCACGGCACCACCAATGCCATAGAGTGCACCCGCCCAACCATTGGCATAACCAAAGCCTACCGCTCCCATACTGGAACCCGTTCCCACCATGGTGGCAACTGTGGTGCCTAAGACGAGAAATAACGGTAAACCTCGACCACCTAATAAAAAATCTTCTCCTGATTTTTGATTACGTGAAACAAACCAGCCGAGCCAAATAAGGAAAAGCACATATATTCCAAATCCGGTTAAAAAAAGTGTGCTATTCATTGAACACCTCTCAGGTAATTTAAGTCCATCTTTCAGATAAAATATCCCTGTCCTTCCACTTTGGCAGGCATGATTATTTTTATTTCAGGGAGTGAAGGTGCCGAATAAGAATAACAAGGAGAGTTCAAATTCGGCACCGTGTGAGTTTGTCTTTGTGACTATTAACTCAAATAAGTGCGCGGATATTTATTAGCGACGGTCGGCTCGATAACACGTTACGTCGACTTCCACTTTGACATCCACCACAAGGTCACACACCATGCAAATACGCGCAGGTGGATGCTCGCCAAAAAACTCTTTAAACACTTTATTGAACGACTGGAAATAGCGTGCATCGGTCAACACAACCTTAACGTGCACCACATCTTCTAGCGTATAGCCCGCCTCGCTCATGATGTCGACACAGTTTTGAATCGCTAGGCGAGACTGATCAACAATGCCACCTTCAACCACTTCACCATCAATCATCGGTGTTTGGCCAGAGACGTAAAGAAAACCACCCGCTTCGGTTGCTCGTGCAAAGGGTAAATGCTGACCACCTGTGCCCACGCCGCCTTCTACGCCATATCGTTTAATTGACATTATTTTTCTCCATTACTTTCTTACTTAATTTCATTAATTTAATATTTATCAAATAACTTCATTTGAATTAAATTGTTATTTATTTCGATAAATAAAAACACCATGTCTATTTTTTGAAACCTGACCATTAAAATAAGCCAGCATTCCATTAACGAATACCCGTTCAATGCCTTGCGCTAACGAAATGGGATTTTCAAAAGTAGCGGTATCTTTCACTGTTCTCGGATTAAATAAAACCAAGTCAGCAAATGCACCTTGTTTGATAATCCCTCGCCCACTGAGGTTATATCGTTTAGCGGACATTCCCGTCATTTTGTGAATCGCTTCTTGCAGGGAAAAGAGTTTTTCTTCTCGGCAATAGTGCCCAAGCACTTTCGGGAAAGTGCCCCACAAGCGCGGGTGTGGGTGAGGATCGTTTGGCAATCCATCCGAACCCACCATGGTTAAGCGGTATTTCAACACTCGCTTAACATCTTGTTCGTCCATGCAGTGATACACCGCTCCAGCAGGTTGTAGCGCTTTGGCTGCTTCCATGAGAGGTAAGCCCATCTCCTTAGCGATCTGCTTAAGCATCTTGCCGGCAAACTGTGGCTGGCTTTTCGACCAAGTAATAAAAATGTCGATCTCTTCTGTCACTTGATTCAGATCTAAAGTGGAAGAGCTGGCCGAATAAGGGTAACAATCGCAAGAGACATCTTGATGTTGAGCGGCTTTTTCCATCAGATCCACCACTTCAACCGTGCGCCCCCAATTGCCCGCGCCTGCGCATTTGAGATGGGAGATCACCACAGGCACCTTAGCAAACTGGCCCGTTTCAAAGGCTTCCGTCATCGCGCTGAGTATCTCTTCAAATTCGGTACGCATGTGGGTGGTATAAATGCCCTCATACTGGCCGAGCACTTGTGCTAAGCGCATCACTTCATCAGCAGTCGCTTGCTTAGCACTGGCATAAGCCAAACCTGAACTTAGCCCCAGTGCCCCCTGCTCCATCGCTAAAGCCAGCGCTTGTCGCATCTGCTCGATTTCTTCATTGGATGCGGTGCGCAACAAATCATCCATAACATTGTTACGCAGTGTCGTATGGCCAACCAACGCCGCCACATTCACAGCAGGTTGTGCGCGTGTTACCGCCTCGGCGTAATGAGCAAAAGTCGGGTATTTAAAATCGGCTTGCTCACCAAGCAAGTTCATAGGGTCAGGCGGATCACCCGCTAAAATCGTCGGGCTGGCACTGATGCCACAATTACCCACAATCACGGTTGTCACCCCTTGGCTGACTTTAGCCAAACACTCTGGATAACGAATCACATTGGTATCGTCATGAGTATGAACATCGATAAATCCCGGTGCGAGCGCCAAGCCCTGGCCATCAATCACACAAGCCGCAGACGCATGTTGACTATCACCAATTTGAGCAATGCGCTGCCCTTGAATGGCGACATCAGACACAAATGGCATCCCACCGGTGCCATCAAAAATTTCTACATTTCGAATTATGGTATCGAACACTCTACGTCTCTCTACTGCTTAACTCTTTAACCTGATGCCATAGTAAATCTTGCTAAAAAATAATCAGTGACAAAACACACAAATAAACACGAAAAGTTTGATACTTTCTATCACAAGATCTATTTTAGAAACAAACAAACTCAAAATATCAATTACTTAAATCATGTTAGAAGTAGATAGCCATGAAAAAACCTTATGAAAATCATGATAGAAACTATCATAACTTTGTTATTCAACGCCCCACTGCTGGTGAAAAAAGCCAAGCAATTCAACCTCAAGCATGCAATTTATCGTTGGACGAAGTGAGCCTGCCGAGTGCGGTGATTCATGCGTCTGCACTCAACAATAACCTTAAGTGGATGCAACAGTTTGCCAATCACCACCACGTGAAACTGGCCCCACACGGCAAAACCTCCATGACGCCCGATTTCTTCCGCCAACAACTTGAACATGGCGCGTGGGGCATCACCGTTGCCACCGCGGCGCAGGCGGAAGTGGCTGCCATGGCTGGGGCGAAAAACATCATCATCGCGAATCAACTGGTGGGCAAAGCCAATATGGCCATCATCAGTCAACTCATCGAAGATCCTGAGATTCACCTGTACTGCTGCGTGGATTCATCACGGAACATTCGCGCCCTTTCGCACTTTTTTGCCCAACGCCAGCAAACACTTCATCTTTTCATTGAATTGGGAGTGAATGGCGGCCGTTGTGGCTGTCGAAGCGAAGCGCAAGTGCTTTCACTCGCTAACGAAATCCACTCACTGCCTCATTTGGCGTTGGCAGGCATCGAGGTGTACGAAGGGGTGATTCATGGTGAAAATGCTGAGGCAGAGATTCGCCATTTCTTGCAGAATGCGATCTCTTTGGCTCGCAAGCTCAAAAGCGCTCAATTGATCGCATCACAGCCAATCATCACTGGTGCGGGCTCAGCTTGGTATGACGTTGTGGCGGAGCAATTTAGCGGCTTTACCGATCTCACCCCCGTCATTCGCCCTGGCTGCTACGCCATCCATGACACAGGAATTTACCAAACCGCACAGCAAAACGTGATGCAAAGAGCCCAACAAAATCAGGGCGTCGCGTGCGATCTTGGTGGGGATTTGCTCTCTGCGCTTGAGCTATGGGCACATGTTATTTCTCGCCCAGAACCAACGCGTCTTGTGGTGGGCATGGGTAAACGCGATGTGGCATTTGATGCTGGCCTGCCCACGTTAGAAAACGCGTTTCGCGACGGTCAACCACTGTCAATACCTGCTGGCGTGACATCAACCGCGATCATGGATCAACACACGTTTGTCGAGATCCCGGCAGAGTGCAAACTCGATGTCGGCGATATTCTGGTTTTCTCCACCTCTCACCCTTGCCTCACCATCGACAAATGGCGCGCGTTGGCCATTCGCGATGATCACTATCAAGTGAGCCACTGGGTAGAAACCCGCTTCTGATGAATTTATGCGACGTGAAAGCAGCAACTTAGTGCAAATTACGCTATTCTTGCGACCGCAGTTTTACTGCGGTCATTGGCAACGTAGGACAATCCCTTGAGTTTAGAAGTCGATATTATTTCTCAAATTACCGAACGTTTTAGCGCATTACGCGAGGCAGAAAAGAAAGTCGCCAAATTGGTGATGGATGACATTGAAACCGCCGCCAATGCGAGTATTACTGAACTGGCCCAGAGCGCCGATGTCAGCGAGGCCACCATTACGCGCTTTGCCAAAGCGATTGGTTGTAAGAATGTGCGCGAAATGAAGATCAAACTGGCGCAATCACTCACCGTGGGCCAACGATTTATTCTCGAACCGCCCGATCAAAGTGGCTATCAAGTAATTTACGAATCCATCAAACAATCACTCGATATCAACCGCGCTTTGATTAATGAACAAGATATTGATCAAGCCGTTGAGTGGCTCTATGGTGCAAGACAAATCATCAGTGTCGGCATGGGTGGTGGTTCCACCATTGCGTCTCAGGAACTGCAACATCGCCTGTTTCGTTTGGGCTTTGCCATTGTTGCCTACCACGATGGTTTAATGACGCGCATGGTCGCCGCTACCGCGGATGCTAATGACGTCATGGTGTTGATTTCAGCGACAGGCTACACCCCAGTGATCGTTGAGACGGCGCAACTGGCTCGTGATTACGGCCTGAAAATCATTGCCATCACCCCAAAAGGCACCCCATTGGCTGAACAAGCGAACGTGGTTTTGCCGATAGAGCATCACGAAACGGATTTTATCTACAAACCTTCCGCCTCGCGTTACGCCATGCTGGCCCTTGTCGATGTGCTTTCGATGGCGTTAGCAGTGAAAAACAAACGCCGCTCACGTGACAAACTGCGCCGCTTAAAAGTGGCATTAGACTCACATCGCGGCGGCGGGGATAGGCAGCCTTTGGGTGATTAGGCACAGCCAGTAAATCAGATAGAGCGACATTCCGTGTCGCTCTATTTATGTTCCTCCTGCGAGCTCAATCCCGTTTCTCACCTTAAAAATCACATCAATTCAAACCCTTACTATACTCATGAGGGCAAATGTATTTAATTCATCACTTGATGAATATTTGCAGAATTAAGTTGCTAGAGCAGCCACCACCCCCAGCGTTACACTGTTGACTGATTAACCACTACCGTTACTGTTAGGACGATCGCATGCGAAACCGACTGATCTGCGTATGGGCTTTACTTGCCCTCACCGCTTGCACGACCGAATCCACGCCTCAAGCACTTGGCACACTTGAGCGTGACCGCGTCACCTTTACCGCCACCGCCAATGAGATCATTCGAGAGCTTCCCATCAAGGAAGGTCAGATGGTTTCGCAAGGCGATGTGCTGGTTAAGCTCGATAGCAAAAATCAACAAGCCGTCTTAGCCCGTGCCCTCGCTGAACAAAGCAAAGCGCAAGCCTATCTACTCAAGCTCACTAACGGTGAACGACCAGAGGACATTGCTTCAGCGCAAGCTCGCGTTGCCCGCGCCGAAGCGCAGTTAATCGAAGCGCAGAAAACCTTCAAACGTAAATCGGAACTGGTGGCGAAAAAGCTCATCAGTCAGTCAGAAAAAGACACCGCTCTCGCACAGCGAGATTCGGCAAGAGCGGAACTGGATTCCGCCAATGAAGAGTTCAGCAAACTGACCGCAGGCTCACGGCCAGAAGACATCGAACAGGCCAAGGCGCAACTGGCCGCCACTCAAGCCGATGTGGTCTTACAGCAGCAGAAACTCGACGAACTCACCATTGTTGCGACCCGAGATGGCATTCTCGACAATCTGCCTTATAACCTAGGGGAGCGCGTGCCCGTCAGCGGCATTGTGGCGGTGATTCAAGCCAATCGCATTCCTTATGCGCGCGTCTATGTGCCTGCCACTTATCGAGTGAACTTCGTGCCCGGCAAACAAGTGACTGTCCATGTCGATGGCGTGAGCGATCCTCTGCAAGGCACGGTGCGTTGGGTGGCGAACGAAGCCTCTTTCACGCCCTATTACGCCCTCACCGAGGAAGAGCGTTCACGCTTGATGTATTTAGCGGAAGTGGATCTTACTGAAGCTGCGCGCGCCCTCCCTTCCGGCGTGCCAGCACAGGTCGATCTCAACGGAGAGTAAGCCATGGTTGAATACGCAATTCAGGCGCAAAACGTAGTGAAAAAATTTGGCGATTTCACTGCCATCGACAACATCACGCTGAACGTGCCGAAAGGCAGCATCTACGGCTTTCTTGGCCCAAATGGTTGTGGAAAATCGACCACCATCCGTGTTCTCACCGGGCTACTCAGCCCGAGCGAAGGCAACGTTGATGTGCTCGGTTTGGAAATTCCCAAAGAGTCAGAAAAACTCCGCTTGAAGATCGGCTACATGACGCAAAAGTTCTCTCTTTATGATGACCTCACGGTGGAAGAAAACTTGCAGTTCATTGGCCAGATTTTTGGTATGGACAAGAAAACCCTAACTCAGCGGATCAATGAGCAGCTCGCCACTTATGGCTTGGATCAACGCCGCAAGCAACGGGTTTCCGGGATGAGTGGCGGCCAAAAGCAGCGCCTTTCTCTGGCCGCGGCGACCATGCATAAACCCGAGCTGCTGTTTCTTGACGAGCCCACCTCGGCGGTTGACCCCGAAAACCGCCGCGAGTTCTGGGAGCAGTTGTTCGATCTTTGTGACCAAGGCACCACCATCTTGGTGACCACACACTATATGGATGAAGCGGAACGCTGCCACCGACTTGCCATTATGGAAGCAGGTTTGATTCGCGCAGATGGGGCCCCTGAAGAGCTCATGGCGCAAATGGGCGTTAACATTGTTGAGGTCAAAGCGGACAACTTACGTGCGTTAAAAGAACAGTTATTGCCTTTGGCAGAAGTGCGTTCTGCAGCGCAACTGGGCATTCGCTTACGCGTCTTGATCGATCAAGGTGTTGCAGACCCAATTGCGTGGCTAAGAGCCACGTTTCCTCGTTTACAAAACGCAGAGATGAACCTTGCCAGACCAAGTTTGGAAGATGTGTTTGTGTCCGTAACAGGAGAAGGCCGCCAATGAATGCGCTCTATCGAATGAAAGCGATTATGGTCAAAGAATTTCGCCAACTCTCGCGCGATCGCATTACCTTTGGCATGGTGGTGATGATTCCCCTGATCCAACTGCTATTGTTTGGCTATGCGATTAATACCGACATTCGCGACATTCCTGTCGCGGTGGTGGATCAAAGCGAAAGTACCGCTGGGCGCATTCTCACCGAGTCGGTCAAAGTCACGCAAGTGGTCAGTGTGACTCAACGCTACGCCACCGCGGAAGAAGCCGAGCAAGCGATTCAAGATGGCATCGTACGTGCTGCGTTGATTTTGCCGAACGATTTAACTCAACGCATGGCGCAAGGCCGACCGTTAGGTCAATGGATTGTCGATGGTTCCGATACCATGATCAGCGCGGCGATTCTTGGTTTACAAACGATGCCACTGACAGATTTTGATTTTCAGATCCGCCCGAAACCAACACAAACCTTTGAAGTGGCGCTCTACTACAACCCAAGCCGCCGCTCAGCAGTGAACATTGTTCCCGGGCTACTTGGGGTCATTCTCACCATGACGATGATTTTGTTCACCAGCGCCGCCATTGTGCGTGAGCGAGAACGCGGAAACTTGGAACTGCTGATCACAACGCCAGTGCGCTCGTTTGAACTGATGGTGGCAAAGATCGTCCCATACATTTTTGTCGGCTTGATTCAGGTGTTCATCATCTTAGGGCTTGGACACGTTATTTTTGGTGTCCCTATCAATGGTTCCGTTGCGCAAATATTGTTGGGTACCTTGTTGTTTATTGCCGCCAGCCTCACCTTGGGGCTGGTGATTTCCACCATCGCCAACACACAGTTGCAAGCCATGCAAATGACGGTTTTCATCTTGCTGCCTTCCATCTTACTTTCGGGCTTCATGTTCCCCTACGAGGGCATGCCCGTGGCGGCCCAGTGGATTGCAGAAGTGCTCCCCGCCACCCACTTCATGCGGATGATTCGCGGCATTGTCTTGCGAGGTGCGGATTTGTTCGACCTGTGGCGTGACACTTTATGGATGATTGGCTTTACTTTGCTTGGGCTGATCGTTGCCTCGACACGCTTCAAGAAATCGTTGGATTAATACGCGACATGGTGTTCAATTGTCACGAGGGGCGTTCGTTCCCCTCGTTCTAACGCTCGCGACCAACAACAAGGATTACCATGAAAATTGCAATGATTGGCTTAGGGGATATTGCGCAGAAAGCATATTTGCCCGTGATCACTCAAATGGCGGATATCGATCTGGTGCTCTGCACACGCGATGGCGCGCTGCTTGAACAATTGGCCAAACAATACCGAATTGCGGAATATTGTAGTGATTACCGTCAGCTCACCAAAATGGGCATTGATGCGGTAATGATTCACGCGGCCACCAGCGTGCACGCCGACATTGCAGGCTATTTTCTTAAGCAGGGCATCCCAACGTTTGTCGACAAGCCACTGGCAGACAACGCTCACGATGTTGAAACGCTGTATGAAATCGCCCATCAGCACGGCCAGCCTCTATATGTCGGGTTTAACCGTCGCCATATTCCTCTCTTCAATCAAACCATCCCTGAACTCGACACCACAAATAGAGTAGGCAAGGGATTGGAGGCGCTGCGTTCGCTGCGTTGGGAAAAACATCGACTCGATCTTCCAGGTGAGCTACGTACTTTTCTGTTTGATGATTTCATCCACCCTCTCGACAGCGTGAATCTCAGTCGTCAAGCCGATCTGCAAGAGGTTTACCTAACCTACCAAATGGCGGGCACTCAACTCGCGCGAGTGGATGTGCAATGGCAAGCTGGAGAAACCTTGTTGCACGCATCGATGAACCGTCAGTTTGGTGTCACCACAGAACGTGTGGCGGCCAGCTATCAAAACCGCGCCGTTGAATTTGATTCATTTTGTGAAGGCCACCTTTGGCAGCAAGGCCTGCAAACTAAGTTGGCGTTAAAGGATTGGACACCAATGCTCACCAGTAAAGGCTTTACACCGATGCTCAGAGATTGGGTCAAGGTGGTGGAGCGTGGTCAACTGGCCAGTGAGATTGTGGAACGGAATATCGCTAGCCATCAATTGGCAGAGGCGATCTACCAAAAGATCGCCAAAGCGTTGTAACACGGCGTACACGCTAAAGTCTGCTGACCCTGTGAATCTGCGGCGATCGTATCGCCGCATTAACTTGCGGAAATCTCGCCTTTACTTACCGGGCTCTTCACTCACCGCATAATGACTTAAAAACAGCGCTGCGGTGTTTTTTGCCAGCGCTTCTCCTTGTTCAGCCGTGAGCGGTTCGGCGCTGCCAATAAGCTGCGGCCAAAAGGCGCTGCCTTTGATCAAACTGTGAAGCTGGGTTCGAGCGAGTTCCACGCTCTCTAGCTTCAAACGACCTTTTTTATCTTGCTCTGCTAGCCACGTGTAGAGTGCGGTGTCTTGTTTCGACATGCTGCTGGTTTGCGCTTTCAGCTCTTCTGGCTTAAACAAGAAATGGCCTAATGCCACCTTCGCCATATCTAAATAACTGGGCTGAGCAATCACATTGATTTCTTGGCACAGCAAACTCACCAGTTGTTCCTGCAAAGGTCGTTTACTGAGCGCAACCAACTCATCCTCCGTGATCGTGCTCTTCCATAAAACGGATAGCAGCTCCATCACCAAGGCTTCTTTTGAGGAAAAATGGTTATAAACGGTTCGTTTCGACACCCCTGCTAACGCAGCCAGTTTATCCATACTGGTGTTTTGTACACCAAATTCCAAAAACGCTTGTTTCGCTGCCGTGAGTATCGCCTCTCGCTTTTCTTCACTTCGCGTCTTTTTCTTTTCAATCATGGTGTTACTGCTCAGGTTGTCGAAAGATGTGATTATTTTACACCAAGTAGTTTACTTTTCACGCCCAAAATGTAAACTACACCGAGTAGTTTACATTAAATCACTCTCTTTTGTGGTGAGAAGGACGATGAAAACACAATGAACAAACGACTTATCAAAATCACTTTTTTGACTGTGTTAGGAGCTATTGCCATGAGTTCGATCTTCACCGCCTGCTCGACTGCTGAGGCAGAGAAATCCCTTTATCCAAAGACATTTCGTAATAGTGACCCCAATTTCAATGGCGGTTCTGACCTCTTTGAAATCGTCAAAGCGTACTTCACGACGAAACGAGCTGCACCGAAACCCACATTTGCACTGCCAGTGCATAGCATCACGACGGAACAGTTGCTTGAGGAGCAGCAAGATGTGCTCTATCGTCTTGGTCACTCAAGTGTGCTGATGAAGTTGGACGGTCAATTGGTAATGACGGATCCGGTATTCAGTAAACGCGCCTCACCTGTACAGTTTTTTGGCCCTGCCCGCTTTCACCCAACTCCAATTGAGCTCGATGGGCTGCCAAACATCGATGTGGTTCTCATTAGTCATGACCACTATGATCATCTCGACAAAAACACGGTCAAAACCCTGGCGAGCAAAGTGGGCGTTTTTCTTGTGCCATTGAAAGTGGGCGTGATCTTGCAAGAATGGGGCGTGGACAAGCACAAAATCGTTGAGTTTAATTGGTGGGAAAGCCACGTAGTCAACGGAATTGAGTACGTATTCACGCCTACCCAGCACTTTTCAGGCCGAGGATTAACCGACAGTAACAGCACCTTGTGGGGAAGTTGGGTCATTCGTGGCCGTGAGAAAAACCTCTTCTTCAGTGGTGACTCTGGCTACTTTGATGGGTTCAAAACCATTGGGGAAAAATACGGCCCGTTCGACCTCACCATGATCGAAACTGGCGCGTACAACAGTTTGTGGTCGAACATTCACATGTTCCCTGAAGAGAGCGTTCAAGCGCATCTTGATTTGCAAGGCCAGAAAATGATGCCAATTCACAACAGCACCTTTGATTTGGCAATGCACGATTGGCATGAACCGATGGAAAAAGCGCGACAGATCAGCGAAGAAAAAGGCGTGACGATGATCAGCCCAGAGATTGGTCAGCGCCTTGTGCTTAATGAAGAATCACCACTCAAACCGTGGTGGTTAGAAGATAACGGCTAAAGCCACACATGGAGGATGCAGGCACGCACGACCAAAGTGACTGCATCGCACCTTAACCAGCAAACCAATCGTAAACTGGGAGTGCTGGGAGTGCTAGGCGTACCAAGGCTCTCTGGAATGCCTTGTATGCCATTATTCTTCAGTAACTTTTTCAAATAAGCCTAGTACATCAAAAGGCTTTGAAAAAAAGTCATTCGACAAAATAAACGCTTTGGATTCTTGGTCTAGTGATTCAAAGTTGACTTTTTGAGAATGGTCTACACTAAACGTCAATTTTTCAGTTGATTTTATTAGATTGATTGTTGTTTCTCTAGAAGAGTTGCTTTTCACATAAAGCAGTACATAGGCCAAATTTTTCTTTTGCTCCAACGTGCATTTTTCCATCGCCAAATAATTTACGTAGGGCAATATTGAAAAGAAAGAATCCGATTTATCTTTTAAGTATGAAATCGTACTTTCACTTGGCTTGTTTTCTAACGCTATTTTTCTACAATGCTCAATTTTTTCACCTAAGGTTGAAATTGATAAATTCAAGTCAGAATACATTTGTTCTTCTATATCCGCTTTTGCAAAAAACGGCAAAAACATCAATAAAAAACCCAAAAGCAAAACATTCCTCATAGTTTACACCCATCAGAAATAGCTTTCCAAAATCTGTATTGCTTCCTATCAGAAGTGTGATACTGCTTGATAAGTCGCTATATCATATATTTGATTTAACTTAATCGTTTCAAGTTCACGGTTCGATTTTGTTTATTTATTCTTATACATCACAGTTTGAAACACAGATATTTTTCTGATATAAACTGAACCACTTACATCTTAAATAAACTCCCATCAAATACTTTGAATATAAAAATACCACATTGCTATCTAATTAATAGATTTCATTAATGATAAATTATATTCAAGATCTCACATCGAAAACTATAACTACAACACCTGGACACTTTTCCATTTAATATATCCTCCATAAATTTTTAGGATAATATGTTACTACACTTTAAGGGTGATTATTTGTTAATAAATGCGAATGCGATCGTAAATGCACTTTATTGCATAAATTGCACCTCAACCACCGATAACCGACGCAACAAATCGTTGACTTACTTTGACAATCAAACTAAATTGACTTTCAAATATTTTGACTATCAAACAAATGGATTTTCTTTTATGTCTGCTTGCTCTCAAAGCCACCGATTTACCGCACACAATCAACAGGGTGAAAAACGCACTTTTTACGTTCTTTTACTCACCCTTTTTACTATGGTGGCGGAAATTGTTGCGGGTACCCTTTACGGCTCCATGGCGCTACTGGCTGACGGTTGGCACATGGGGACGCACGCAGCTGCCTTTTGCATCACCCTCTTTGCGTATCGCTATGCGAAAAAACACGCGCACAGTGCTCGTTTCTCTTTTGGCACGGGGAAAGTCAGCGTGCTTGGTGGTTTTACCAGCGCGATTGCTTTAGGAATCGTCGCCTTGCTGATGGTGGTGGAATCGGTTCATCGCCTATTTAATCCTGAAAGTATTCAATTTAATGAAGCGATCTTGGTGGCAGTGGTTGGATTATCCGTCAATGTCGCCAGTATGTTCTTGCTGCATGATCACCATCATCACGATAACGGTGATCATCATCATGAACATCACCACGAACATGATCATGAACATGCGCATGAGCACCATCACGACCACAATCTGCGCGCCGCTTATCTTCATGTTTTGGCGGATGCCCTCACTTCAATCTTGGCCATTGCGGCCCTCATCATTGGTAAGTTCTATGGTTGGATTTGGCTCGATGCATTGATGGGCATCGTGGGTGCACTGGTGATTGGTAAATGGACCTTCGGACTGGTGAAACAAACAGCGCCCATTTTGCTTGATGAAAGCATTGAATCGAATTACATCGAGCAGCTTAACCAAACGTTAAGCCCTTATGCCACCGTGACCGACTTACATGTGTGGCGGATCAGCGGCCACCATTACGGCGCGATCATCAGCTTGGTGGATCACAGCGAAACCTCGTATGAGGAATATAAACACATGCTGGAAAAATTTGATAAGATTCACCACCTCACGTTGGAACTGCAACCGGCCAAGTAATGCGAAATTTAGAAAAACTCAATCAAACTCTGACTGAATTCTACGACAAGATGTCTTCGTGGGAGCAATCGGTGGTGAAAGAAACCGGCTACTCATTGGCACAAATTCACACCATTGAAGTGCTCGGCTGTCACGGTGCGTTGCGAATGAAAGAACTGGCAGAAAAGCTTGGCATCACGACAGGCACACTAACGGTGCAGATAGAAAAACTGGTCAAAGCAGAGTTGATTGAGCGCTGCGCACTCCCAGAAGATCGACGTGCCATCGTGGTCAAGCTAACAGAAGCAGGACAAGTGATTCATCGCCAGCACAATCAATTGCATCTTGATTTGGTTCGCGAGCTCACACGCCATATCGACGAAGAGCAGCAAGCACTGCTGCTCTCTTGTCTTGAGAAGATGAATCAAGAGTTTTGAGGTTTTAGCTCAACCGTATTGCCCTCTGGATCGGAGAGGTAAATGGAACGGCCAAATCCCTGCGCGCCATAACGATTGGCGAAATCTTCCACCTTCACCCCGTGTTGAATGAGAAAGTCGAGGATCTCTTGCTCATCTTTAGGGGTAATTTGCAAACAGAAATGATCCAGATTTCGCCCTTCTTGCTCGGGAGCTCTGCCGCCTTGTCGCCCGAGCTTGCTGTCCACCGTGACCAGATCAATCAGTGCACTGCCTGCTCGCAACTGAGTTAAGCCAAACTCGGCCACTTCACGCTCAACAACACAGCCTAAAATATCGCAATAAAATGCTAGCATCTTGGGCAGATCCACCACCCTCAGCACAATGTGATCAATCGCTTGCAACTGAATTGGCCTCGCCTTCTCCATGACGTTTCTCTCCTTTTGGTTATTTTTGGTTATAGCGTGTAATCGTTTTTCAGATCATTTTCTTGACTAAAGTACTCAACAAATTCGAACTGGAAACCATGATCTTCGAGATAGTAGACGCTCTTGCGATGTGGATGATCGCCACCCCAATGATCTAAAGCGTAGCCCGCTAACGCGAGTCGTTCGACCACCGCATCCACATTGGGTACCACGATACCAATATGCTTTACCCCCGTGAAAGCCGTTGTCCAATTCGCAGCATCCCCCTCTCCACCAGTGCTGATGGCGATATAACTGTGTTCATCGCCAACATGGAACCACTCAATCGCGCGGCCAAACCAGTTGTCTAACTTGCCCCCGCCACGTACTCGCCATTCGGGAATCGCACTGGTTAAGAAATGAATGGTTTTCTGCGCATCAACCACCGACATGTTGGCGTGTTCTACATAACTTTTCATCATTTTGCTCCTTGCACTTAACTAACAAGGAGCAGCCTAAAACCTCAAGTTAAATTGAGGTAAAGGACGAATTTAAAGACGAAAACAGAAAAGAGAGATTGATCACACAAAGATTCCCAAATGACGGATTTCGAGAAAGGAGAATTATCGGTTGAAGTCCCCCCTTAAAAGCCTCAGAATGTCGCACTTTTGGCCGATAGCGAAATCGTCGGCCCTGACTTTACTAATATAGAGAATCATACATGGGTTTTACCTCCTTAGGTCTGTCTGCACCAATCCTTAAAGCTATTCAGGAAAAAGGCTATGACACCCCTTCTCCCATCCAATTGCAGGCCATTCCTGCTATTTTAGAAGGCAAAGATGTCATGGCGGCGGCACAGACAGGAACAGGTAAAACTGCGGGCTTCACGCTGCCTATTCTTGAACGTCTGGCAAAAGGGCCACGTGTGCGCGCAAACCACATTCGTGCGCTTATCTTAACGCCGACCCGCGAATTAGCCGCGCAAGTACAAGAAAACGTCTTTATGTACAGCCGCCACTTGGATTTAAACAGTGCGGTGGTGTTTGGTGGTGTGAAAATCAACCCACAAATGCTGCGCCTGCGTAAAGGTGCTGATGTGTTGGTGGCAACACCAGGCCGCTTGTTGGACTTGTACAGCCAAAATGCAGTGAAGTTTGATCAGCTCGAAGTGCTGGTACTGGACGAAGCCGACCGCATGTTGGATATGGGTTTCATTCGTGATATCCGCAAGATTCTGGCTTTGTTGCCAGCAAAACGCCAAAACCTGCTGTTCTCAGCCACGTTTTCTGACGAAATTCGCGAACTGGCAAAAGGCTTGGTGAACAACCCTATCGAGATTTCAGTTAACCCAGCCAACTCAACGGCTCGCACCGTAGAGCAATGCATCTACCCAGCAGACGTAAAGAAAAAGCCAGCGATGCTTGCCAAGCTGATTAAAGACGGTGACTGGCGACAAGTACTGGTGTTTACTCGCACCAAGCATGGCGCAAACCGCCTCGCGGCTTTCCTTACCGATCAAGGCCTGACTGCCGCCGCTATCCACGGCAACAAGAGCCAAGGTGCACGTACCAAAGCGTTGGCGGATTTTAAATCAGGCGAGGTTCGCGTATTGGTAGCAACCGACATCGCCGCACGCGGTATCGACATTCCTCAGCTTCCTCAAGTCGTGAACTTTGAGCTTCCAAAAGTGGCGGAAGATTATGTACACCGCATTGGCCGTACTGGCCGCGCCGGTGAAACGGGTAAGGCAATTTCTCTAGTATGTGCGCTCGAAGCGCCTGAATTGTTTGCCATTGAGCGTTTGATTCAAGAAGTGCTACCTCGTAAAGCGCTGGAAGGTTACACGCCAACCAACGCAGTACCAGAGTCTAAACTGGATACGCGCCCAATTAAGCCGAAAAAACCGAAGAAGCCAAAGAAACCGAAAGCACCTAATGCGGAAGCAACAGGCGGTGAGGCGAACAGTAAAGGCAGCCAAAAGGCGAAAGCTGCAGACAAACCTCAAGGGCAGAACCGTGGTAATGGTAATGGCAAAGCCAAACGTCAGTTCTCTGCGCCAAAAGAAGGTAACAATGATTCAGCCAACAAAGGTAAGAGACCAAATACAAAGGGCTCGAAACCTGCGAACAACGCGAATGGCAAAACACACGGCAAGCCAAGTCACGCCAAACCAAACAGCGCGAAAACTGGTAACAGCAAGCCTGCTAATGGCAAGCCTTCGGCTCAACGTCGTAAGCCACGTCCACAAAGTGCTTAACGGTTAAAACGACAAGAGCCACACATTGTGGCTCTTCTCTTATTCCTCTCCCCATCATCCCCGCTTACAAACTCTCAGCAGAAAAGCGTGCACTCCTTGCTTGTGATAAGCTGCAGTGCGTTTGCGACATCAACTCCGCCAAGGTAATCGCCGGATTTTCCATCACCAAACGCTGTAATTTGTCTTCCAGTGGCTCCAGCTTCTCGCTGTGTGAAGCCAACGCCAATTGCATTTTTTTGACTAGATAGCTGGCCGAGTTTTCTTCCAAGCGCCTTACTTGGTCATAAAACGCCTGAAGTGCTAAGGCTTCGCCAGCAATTTGCCAATGGCGAGATCGACGAACGCGCTTAAGTTCACAACCATGATCCGCCGCCACGCTTTTCAAGTGCTTTGTCGTCTCCCCACCAATACGATGAATCAAGGACGGCAAAGCAATCACAATGATAGTGTCTGCTGTTTGCTTTATTTTCACTGCTATTCTTCACTGTCCTTCACAATGTCATCATTCGACGTCAGTAGATAACTCACATGGCCTTGCTCACCGAGAGTAAAAATCCAGACACTATTGTCCGATTCAAATCGATATTGGTTTGCGGTCTCTAAAGGCTGTAGCTGGCTAAGAAACTGCGCCATTTCTTTCTCTGCAATGACAAACGAACCTTGAGAGGTGTTGTTGTCCAGATCATTCGCCACTTCAATTTGCGTGGTCGACACAGGCAGAACATCTGGCAGCCACCCTCTTTCAAAGAGTCGATCCGCTTGAGCCTGCTGGTAATTATCATAGTGACTTTGAACTATATCAGAGCAGCCTGCTAAAACGAGGAGCAAAAGAAGAAAACGCGCTTTCATTGGTCTATCCATTTATTTCAGTGATAACAAGCGAGCAAAAATCGCCAAAACATTCAGCGAAATTGTATAAGAAAAACGACTTGGCGTTTGTACCGCTCTGTCAAAGATTGGTAAGAACTAAACTGCTTTTCTCTATTGATAATAAGGCGTACAGTGCCAACGCATTTAAAAACAATGAGGAAGATTAGCATGGCACTATTGTGTGAAACCGAGCGTTTGATTGTTCGCCATTTTGAGCTTAGTGACAGCGATTTCATCATCCAACTGCTCAACCAAGCGTCGTTTATTCGCTACATTGCTGATAAAAAAGTGCGCACCACCGAAGATGCGATTCAATACCTCACCAACGGCCCCATCGCCAGCTACCAACACTACGGCTTTGGTTTAAGCATGGTGGTGCTCAAAGCGTGTGGCACACCTATTGGTATGTGCGGTGTGCTAAAACGACCAGAGTTGGAACACCCAGATCTCGGCTACGCGTTTTTAGAAAAACATTGGCGCCAAGGCTATGCAGAAGAAGCCGCCAAAGCAGTATTGGCAGACGCTTTTGAACGGTATCAGTTGGAGCAGATTTTGGCCGTCACACTACCAGACAACCAAGCCTCCAATGGGTTATTGCAAAAACTCGGCTTTAGCCAACTTGGCACTAAAGAACTCTATGGCATGGAGAATAATTTATACGGCATTGTGGGTTAGAGCCTGCGTTGAGCCATGCCATCACAACCGTTTCAACTTATCCCTTTTAGAAAATTAGAAGGCCTCGCTACATCCTTATCGCCTTCTGATTTACTTGTCTTGCCAAGGAACAAAGATCACAATTATTTAACATTTATCCGCAAACACACTTCTGTCATCCATATTTAACGTGTGAGTAATATTTATAAATAAGAATAATCGCTCTAACCTAACTTATGGATAAGAAAGATGAAAATAACGCAGTGGAGTCTGATCCTTACAGGCTTAATCGCAATGCCTGCTCTAGCAGATACCGACGTTTACCTAACGAACAACTCTGATCAACCGTTAACCATCCAAGTCAAACACGATGGCAGCGACTTACTCAAATATGGTGATGAGTGGCAACAGCATGTGCAAACCCTTGGCCCTTGGGAAACCAAATCAGTTCTTAGCTTTAACCGCTGGGACGGCGTGAAAACCAATCATACCTACCACTTTGAAACCGTGGTCTCTAACCCGAAAGGCGAAAGTATTTCCCTCAATCAGGTAATGAGGGGGCACTGGTATAACTCTTCGATTCAATATGGGGTTAGCGCAGCCGACGTCAATTTGGCTCTTAAAGATGACCGCAATGTTCATCGCTCGCCGACGTTGGCGTTTGGTGAGCGTGAAGTGGAGTTAGCGTTTAAATCCTCCGCCACCGCCCGTTATGATGATCTTCACTACACCATCACACCAAGCAAGGTCGATGAGATGGCCGATGACAACGATCAGCATCTTAAGATCATGACATACAACATCTGGGCTCTGCCTGCGATTGCGTCCCATATTGGTGAGCGTTTTGAGCTCATCCCAGACTATGTTAAAGGCTATGATGTGCTCGCATTACAAGAGGTTTTTGCCAATGGCCGCGATGCTTTTTTGCGTGAACTCGCCAAAGAGTACCCCTATCAAACCAAAATGTTGGATAAGGATGGCTTTAACATTTATGACGGTGGCGTGATCATTGTCAGCCGCTATCCGATTGTGAATCAGGCGCAGTTTGTTTTTCCTGATTGCACAGGTACCGATTGTTTTGCCGATAAAGGGGTAAATTACGCTGAAGTGATTAAAGGCGGTGAAGCCTATCATGTGTTTGCCACACATACCGCGTCATACGATACCGATACTGCGCGCGACTACCGCCAGCGTCAGTTCAAACAGATGCGCGCCCTCGCTCAGTCATTAAAGATTCCGGCCAATGAGACCGTGGTATACAGCGGCGACTTCAACGTCAATAAGCGTAAGTTCCCAAGTGACTATCAACAGATGATCGCCAACTTAAGCGCGATTGAACCGCACTACTCAGGCTACACCGAATCAACATTTGATCCTCGTATCAACAATTTTGCAGGCGAGCCTCTCTCTGGTGGCGAGAACGTGGAATATCTCGACTACGTCATGGTGAGTAACGAGTACGCAGTGAAAGGCGATAACAGCAACCGTGTAGACATCCCCCGCTCAACGGCAGAAAGCTTATGGAAACACTATAACCTTTCAGACCACTTCCCAGTTTCTACCGTGATCAAGCCATGATGCGTACCATCATCCTTGTTTTTGTCATCACCCTGTCCGCGCTTACCGCGGGCATGGTTTTTATCACGCTGTTCTCTGGTAACGAGAGTAATGCCGCCACTTCTGCTCAACGAGTGGAGGCCACATCATCTCAGAGTGTAGACACCATTCATCATCAACCAACAGACACGCTGGTTGCCACTAATGTCAATAGCGTTTCAGCGCGAAAGCAAACAGATAAAACATCGTCAAGCGAGTTACTGGCGGAAAGCCTCCACCAAGCTCAAGGTCGAGAATTGATTGCTGAACTGGATGCCTTTTGGCGCGAATGCCAACCAGAGAAACGATGCGAAGAACAATTGATGGCGTTATCGCCTTATCTCTCGGCAGAACTGTTTGCGCTACTCTCTCAATACCCAGAATTGAACGCACAATGGCAACGCCATTTAGGCGATCTGCTATTTGACGAACAGCAAGCCTTAAGCGCTCGAATCGCGCAACTTAAAGCACAAGCGAGGGAGATTTGGGGCGAGTTGGCAGATATTCTGTTTGCCGATGAGTTCGCGCTTTACGATTTCAGTCTCGACACCGAATCCATTCGCCAAAGCGATCCCGAAGAATTTGTAGCCAGTTTTCAGCGTTTGATGGAGCAGTGGCAAAACCGCGAACAATCATTAGGGCTAGTGAGTGATAGTGCCAAATATGAACGAGGTATTTCGCTCATCCCAAGTCATTTTAGCGATGCAGAGCAAGCCGCTATTCGTCAAACTCTGGAGCAAACTTATCTGTCCAAAGAAGAGCGTGCCAATCTTCAAGCTCGTGAACAAACGGTCGCTAAGCAACAACAGCAAGTACAAGACTACCAAACCGCCCTTGCTGAGCTACAATCGCGCCTTATCAAGCAAAGAGCCACCAGCCATGCAGAATGGACTGAATCTGACTGGCAAAATTACTACCAACAGCAAGTCAGTGAATTTCGCCGCACGTTTTTCCAAAGATAATGTAAAAACGTTCTTATACTAAAAAGAAAGAGTTGCGCTTCACTCTTCGAACATCACACAGATGCAATGGCGCGAAATGACCTTACGAAAGTTCGCTCGCCAGATTATATTGAGTTCAACTTCTGAACAACGGTAACAAACGATGAGTTCTTTTCTCAAACCTTCGTTTCCACCTTTTAATCAATGTTAACTAACTGGAATTTTGTGATGAAACCAATAAAACAGTTTGTAAAAAAAGCGTCAGTGATAAGCCTAAGTCTTCTTTCTCCGTTTGCTCTTGCCGCGAGTTACGATACCGTGATCCTAAATGGTAGAGTCATTGACCCTGAAACCAAATTTGATGCCATTGCCAACATCGGTATCAAGGATAACCAAATTGTGACCATCACGACGGATGCCATCAGCGGCGATAAAACCATTGATGCCACTGGAAAAGTGGTAGCCCCAGGTTTTATTGATGTTCACGCCCACGGGCAGAATATTGGTGACTATCGCATGCAAGCGATGCAAGGGGTCACCACCATGTTGGAGTTAGAATCCGGTGTGCTACCCATTTCCAGTTGGTATGATGAGCAAGGCAAGAAGGGATTACCATTGAACTATGGTGCTGCAGCAGGCTGGACATACGCTCGAATCGCAACCTTTAGTGGTACCCAACCTGAAGCCACCGCGGACTATTTTCAAAAAGCGCAATCACGTAATGATTGGAAGATGGATATCGCAACCCCTGAGCAACAAGAGAAGATTCTTAAGCTGATCGAGCAAGGATTGGATGAAGGGGGCTTAGGCATCGGTATTAATGCTGGCTATGCACCAGGCCATGGACAAAAAGAGTATTACGCCCTAGCGGAGCTTGCCGCGCAAAGAGATGTAGCAACTTATACACACGTTCGCTATGCCAGTAATGCCGAGCCACAAAGCTCTTTTGAAGCGGTAAAAGAGCTCATCGGTAATGCGGCGATTACAGGGGCTCATATGCATTTGTGCCACATTAATAGCACATCACTCAAGGACATCGATACCATTTTACCTATGGTCGAGAAAGCCAAAGAACAAGGGATTAATGTTACGGTAGGCGCTTATCCCTACGGTGCAGCAAGTACGGTTGTTGGCGCGGCGATGTTCCAAGGTGAAGGGTGGCGTGAGCGAATGGGCTCGACTGCAGAAAACTTCCAGCTTGGCAAAGAGCGTATGTCTGAAAAACAATTGGCTGACTATCAAGCGAACAATCCGGGAACCTTTATTGTTTGGCACTTCCTAGATGAGAATAACCCAGAAGATCTGGCGAAACTGGATGCGTCAATTTTAAGCCCAGATGTACTCATCGAATCCGATGAAATGTTCTGGATGCACATGGATGAAGAAGGCCATGTAGACAACTATGCTGGAGATGAATGGCCGCTACCAAAAGATTTATTCTCTCACCCTCGTTCGAATGGTACTTTTGCCAAAGTGTTGCGTGTGTATGTGAGAGAGCGTGCGTTGCTTTCGATGTCAGAAGCCATTCGTAAGATGACTCTAATGCCTGCACAGTTGCTCGAAGATTTCGTTCCGCAGATGAAAAATAAAGGCCGAATTCAACCTAATATGGATGCCGACATTGTTGTTTTTGACCCAGAAACCATCTCTGATGTCGGTACTTACCAAGATCCAAACCATCCTGCAGTCGGCGTACATTGGTTGCTGGTCAACGGTGAAATCGTGGTGAACAATAGCGAATTAGACACAACAGTGAAAGCCGGTAAAGCGATTCGCCGTACAGAGAAATAATCCAACAATATAACCAAAGAGAGTCGAAGGCGCGTAGTTCACACTACGCGCTTTTTTTATTAGAGGCGCGATACTGTGCAGGAGTAACACCTGTCCAACGGCGAAAAGCACGATTAAAGTTAGACAGATCATTGTAACCACAACACCACGCCACTTCTTCCGAGGTCATCTTTTCTTGCAAAAGCTGTTTTGCCGTCTCGACCCTCGCCTCATCCCGAAGTTCTTTTAATGACAGGCCCTTCTCCGCCAGTTTTCGCTGCAACGTTCGCGACGACATATGAAGAAAACCAGCAAACCAATCGACAGTAAACCAAGGCAGCATTGCGTACGTATGGGACAAACGCTTAATTCGCTCCACCCAATCAACCTCATTTGTCGTCAATGAAATGGGTTGGTAATCCTTATCAAGCTCGACCTTAATAGCACCGAACGGATGATCAAAACTGAAGCGTGTATTGGAGGACTCAAAAGGAAGTCCTTGTGCCAGGTGTTTCGAAAAACTCATATAGACGTGCTCTGGAACCCATTCTTTGCCCAAAAATAGGCGACACATTGAGAGCAAAGCGTATGAACGAAACCACTCTGTTTGGTCAAAACCGAGCGTTGAAGGATGGTAGGCGCCACGATGGCAGAGATACCAATCCCCATGAATTTGCTCCACCCAAATAACCACGTGGCTGCTCAGCTCTGGGATCATTTGTATCAAGGTTTCTATCGCTTGCGACAAATCACCACAACGCCGGATATTGCTCTCTAGAGCTGGCGAGATTTGCGATAAAGTAATCAGCTTCCCGACTTCCAATCCGACTTTCTTATTCGAGTGTCGAACCATCGCCATGAGAAACGACATTAACTGTTGAGAAGAGAGCCACACTTGGCGAGACTGGATATCATGCGGAATTTGATATTGATCGGCGACCGCTTTCCAGTCAATGCTGTTTTTCTCGAAATATCGGATAAATGGCAGCAAATTGCTCGAGCTGGTCGTATTAATGTTGTGCGACATGATTGCTCATCCTTGGCGTAAACTGACCTAATGGTAGAAGATTTACAGCCGCCCTTCAAATCGCTAAAAGCTCTACAGAGAAAGAGAGTGTCGTAGACTACGGCGCTGAAAAGGTATTGCGGAAGTCATCAGTGTGTCTTCACCTGTGCGATAACAAAAACAACACAGGAGTTAAGAGCTAGGTAATTAAGTGGGAGTGAGAGAGAAAGGGATCGCTAACAAGAAGAAAACAACATGGGAAGCATCCTTGCTTCGGGGAAAATCAGAAAGATTAGAAATACACTTTGTAGAAGGCCCACGCAACCGTGTCATCGATGTGGATCGTTTTCTGACTCGATTCCATCTGACCATAAGTGTTCTCAAGTTTAAACTGCCCCCAGCGTTTACCATCTGCAGAAAGCGGGGTACCGAGAGTTAACGACGTCTTCAAGGTTGATGTCTCGATGCTGCCGTCCATGTAGGTGTATTCTGGCGAGAACATGAGATAGGTGCCATCCGCGCCAGGCTTCCAAGAAAGGTACCCTGCAGCCATCCCCCCAATAATATCGCTATCGTTTTCTCCCATCATTCTACTGAAATTTTCGTCATACTGACCCGCCAAAGCTCCGACACGGCCAAACATCACAACATCTTTAATACCGGGGTTAAACATTGCAACGGCACCGGCTGCAAGAGTGGTAAAGTTTGCATTATCAATAAGATCGAGAGAAGCTGCCACTCGTGGAACGTGAGGATAAGGTAAGTTAAATACATGAAAATACTGTAGACGGCTATCTTTGTATTTACCTTCTTGGTCCATGGTGCCTTCCAATGTTCCCATGGCCATCTGGCCGTTATCAAGGCCAAAACCCAGCGAAGCCGACAACTTTACATCCCCTTGGTTATTCATGCCGATGTATCCAGAGGTGCTCACCGCTGTCAGATCTGAAGGATCGACTTTTGGTTCATGATCATCATTGGCGTAAGCCGTTGAAACAGACAACGCCAAGACTGATGCTGTAAAAAGATGGCTCGCAAAACGTTTCATAAAGTTCTCCTGTATCAAAACTGTGGAGAACTATAAGGGGACTTACAATCAAACATTAGGTCATTTCGCGCCAATCTGAGAGTCATTTTACGCCAAAAACTCACCGACCAATTTGATTCTTGTCTGCGCTAACCTTTCCTTTTGTTCTTACAAGAAGCAATCGCTCATCACTTCGCGATCCTTTTCCTTAAACCAATTCGGCTATGCCCTGCTGGGAAATCATCAAAGCGCGTGAATTCTTCAAACCCCAAGCTTTGATAAAACTGTGGAGCCTGCCAACTTTGTGTCCAGAGCCACAAACCAGATAACGAATGTTGTTTCGCGTACTCCTCTGCTTGAGCCATCAGCTTTTTGCCCATTCCCGTGCCTCGGCATGCCTCATCAACCCAAAGCTCATCAATGTAGAGCCAATCCCAGAGTAAGTCAGCCGTTAACGCAGCGATGAGGTTGCCGTGCTCATCCTCCACAGTCCAATTAAAACGTTCTTTTTGGTAAGGCGGTGCCAAATGCGTTTCACTGTGAGATTCAAACCCAGCACTGAGTTGACGCTGCTTACCCTCACCTAAAGGACCTGCCGTGAAATCAATCTTCATCTTTTTCTCGTTTCTGTTTACCCGTTATGCTGAGCGCAGAGTATCGCACAGCAGCCGATGAAACCTTTAATTATATTAATACCCAAACTACTTGGAGTTGTAGGTAGGCGGCAAGTGAGTTCATCTCCTTGAGTATAGACAGGCCATGTGATTAGAGGGAAGGAACGAAGCCAACAGCGCGACAGCTTCAAGTAGGAAGGGGGTATCACACTGTTAACTCAATTTATTTGCCTCACCACCTCCCACTTTCATGTATGAAAACAACCGAAACATAGAAAACTTCATTCATATTGATTAGAATGGCACGACAAACTTGTGTTACTCCCATTGAGAAGCACAACAATCTGGATTTTTCTATGCCGCCCTGACTTTTGTTGGGGCGGTATTGCGTTTAGGAGGAATAAATGTCCAACACTGAATCGATCTGCGTATCAACGCTAGACATGGATCGTATTAGCGCACTTCTTGAAAAGATGGCGAACTTATCACCAGAATTGGAGAAGCTGGAAAATGAGTTAGATAGAGCCAACGTGCTCGCGCCACAACAGATGCCCGACAACATCGTTACCATGAACTCAACGGTGCGTTTTACGTTTGTCGGCAGTGACAAAGTCATGGAGAAAACACTAGTCTACCCAGACCAAGTTCGTAACCCCGATGACGTTTCTATTTTTGCCCCAGTTGGCAGCGCGTTGCTTGGCCTTTCTGTCGGCCAGCAGCTCACATGGCCAATGCCCGGCGGCGTGGAAAAAACCATCGAAATTCTCGAAGTAACTTACCAACCTGAGCGCATGGGCGAATTTCATTTGTAATGCTTAAGACAAGAGCCGCAAAAGCGGCTCTTAATGGTAATGGTGTATGATTTTCGAGGCATCACAATACCTTTCTTGACCAAATGGCTGTTGTACCGCTTTCAGTTGAAAGAAGGCAAATTCGCATTGACGTTTTCACTGCTCCATCTTGAATCTCCCCTGAAGTGCATTCATCACTAGCACTCCTGCCCCGTTAGAGCGATAATCCCGCCCTTTGTGAGCACCCAGCTCAACGATAGCAATACAGAAGTAGAAAGACAGCGATGACAACTGAGCCAACAGTCATAATTGGACTGCACAATCCCAAAAGCCCCACCAATGTCGGCGCAGTGATGCGCGCGGCAGGTTGCTACAACGCCACTCAGGTGCGCTACAACGGCACCCGTTATAGCCGAGCAGCTAGGTTTCAGACCGATACACAAAATAGTCATGAGCGGATTGATTTACTGGAGATGGAAGACCTCACCGCCAGCCTTGACGGCGATGTCGAGATTGTTTGTGTCGAGTTGGTGGTCGGCGCCACTGCACTGCCGCATTTTGCCCATCCTGAAAAAGCCATTTATCTTTTTGGCCCGGAAGATGGTTCACTGCCACAAGAGGTGGTCGACAAAGCACATCATGTTGTTTATATCCCCACTCACGGCTGCATGAATCTCGCCGCGACAGTCAATGTGGTGATGTACGATCGCTTAGCGAAAACACTCGGCGCGATAGACGACCACGCGCAAGTTATCGCCAACCGCGATAACAAAAACCGTTTGCGAGTCAAAGAATGCTGCGATTAGGGTAGGTCCAAATAAATCAAAGCCGCGACATCGCTCTGACCGATTTTATAGATGTCATCATGATCACGGATATAGTGTCACCCTCAACGTTTTACGACTAACTTTGCTAAACTAGTCTCTTCGCTCGGTGTCGTTGCAACTGTCGGTTTTTGATTTCTCAAACGGTACCGAGTTCCCTTGTTTTTACAGAATAGTGCTATACCCGCTCAACTTGAAGATGCAGGTCTCAAAATCTGAAAATTATCCGTAATTCTGGATACCAGTGAGCCTGCAACTTTTGGCAGAGTTACATTGAAAAATTCATTAATAGCCGTTGCAAATGCGACCTTCGAGGAGAAGTAAATATTATTCCTCGCATACTCATTCATCACTTTCCATAACCGCTCGGCTTTGTTGCACAAATCGAGTGAACTAAATCAAAATCTTACGATCAGATCAGGGACATTCATTCACTGACTTTGATTTCATGCCGAAGCCTCGTTACAAAACCACCAACTGGCGCAAGTACAATAACTCCTTGATCAACAGAGGCTCACTCACATTCTGGATTGATGAGGAGGCCATAACTGAGTGGAAACAACCTAAACAGGACAGACGTGGTAGACCAAGACTGTTTAGTGATCTCGCTATCACGACGGCTCTCATGATAAAGCGCATCTTTTCCTTACCTTTGAGGGCGCTACAAGGCTTTTTCGACTCTGTTTTTAGGTTGGCGAACATCCCATTGGTTTGTCCTCACTATACCTGCATAAGCCGCCGAGCCAAGGATGTAGAGGTTAGTTTCAAAGCTTCAACACGAGGCGCTATCCAACACCTAGCCATTGATGCAACTGGGCTCAAAGTATACGGTGAGGGAGAATGGAAAGTGAAAAAGCATGGAACCGACGGCAAGCGTCGAGTCTGGCGTAAACTCCATCTTGCGGTTGATACAGATACACATGAAATTATCGCTGCTGAGCTAACACTATCAGGTGTGAGCGATGCGGAAGTACTCCCCAATCTACTCAAGCAAACACGCCGAACTATCAAGGAAATCTCGGGAGATGGTGCATACGATACAAGAGAGTGTCACAGGGCAATTAGGGTTAAGAAAGCGATACCTCTAATCCCTCCGCGTAAGGGTGCAGCTTTCTGGGAAAAAGGGCATCCACGGAATCTGGCAGTTGGCTGCCAAAAGCTCTATGGTTCGAACAAAAAGTGGAAACAGAAGTATGGTTACCATAAGCGTTCGTTGTCGGAAACCCCTATGTATCGCGTAAAACAACTACTAGGTGCTTCACTCACGCTTCGAAATTACAACGCACAAGTTGGTGAGACTTACGCCATGATCAAAGCACTCAACAAACTAACTGGGATAGGTATGCCTGAAACTCAGTATATCGTTTAAAATACGAACGATTTAACCAGCATTCGGCCTGTGCCTGAATTCAGCAACAAGGCCAAAAATAGTTAAAAAAAGCGGCAATTCAGCCGCTTTAATATTTCATCTAATATAGTCTAAACCAATACGTGACACATATTCTCCAGATACTTTCGAATGGTGTAGAGCGTATTCGTATCTCAGTTGACCAACTATAGTATAGTCACACACTTTGACTTGTGGCGGGGTTAGTGACAGATTTAAACTATAACTCCTCAATTCAAATCGGTCATTCCAAATACCCTCATTAGCAAATGCTAAACTCGTCAAGTTGGGGTTGGCATTTTTGTACAGCATTGATACTGCAGAAAATACTTCTATATTTTCACCTACGGGTATAAAGATTAGTTGCTTAGAGTTCACAAATTCTCTACAACGCTCAAACAAAACCTGTTCACCCAGAGGGCGTGTATCACTATCTTGACGCAGAGCTCCAGCTATCGGATATAGTCTTTGTATAACGGCTTCGATACTACTTTGCTGACCGTTTCGCCCAGGCACTAAATCGCATGCAGGAGTAACCACAAGGAAGTACTCTCCCGTCGTACCATTTTTTAGCACATGGCCAGTTGTGAGATGCTTACCTTCTACTGGTAATGAATTGCTAAATGCATTGGATGATTTGAAAATCTCAAAATCATTATTCAGCACCACTTCTGGAAAAAATCGCTTTTCAATATCTTCCGCAGGCATTCCAGAAGCGCCAAGACTTTGAACTACGCGAGTTAAGTATTGACTTAGTTCATCTTTATAATGCCAAGACATTTCTTCCAAATGATTTTGAGCCGTACACCACGCTTGTTGTTCAAGGTCTTTCTCACTGACCTTTAATAAGTCTCGTAACCAACCTGCTTGTGTATGTTGTTTGCTCAACACATTACTTGTCAATGCAAATCCATGCTCATCTAACTTATGTCTTAACTTTGCCAACAAAAGACGATGAGGATGGGGTCCCCAATGTTCTAATGCTTCTAACAATTTAGTTGGAAGTTCAGCGGTAGGAACAGCTTTACCCGCAACGCAAACAAACAAGTTTCCTGCTTTGACCCACATGTAAGCATCATCCCCGCTCCATTGAAGATCATCAAAGTCAATTAAACCAAAGCGCTCTCTAAGGCGTTCGCCCTTTTTCCACAAAACAAACCATTGGAGAAACTTAAACTCCAACTGTTCCAAATCATCGTCTTCATCTAATGGACGACTGTCATATTTCGACTTTAGCTCCCTGAGTTCAGGTAATGAACTATCGATTTTTTCTGGTGCTATATTGAGTGCAAACAATTTCAAATATTCAAAATCAGAAATACAGTCAATTAAACTGTCTACAATACCGGACTGTTCATCCTCCCATGCATCTAAAGCATCAGTAATTTTTCTTCCCTGTAATAGACCTTCCGGTATTTCTTTAAATAACTTTTGACATTGGAGATGAAATACAATGTCCTTAAAAACAGCTCTATAGCCGTCATCAGCCCCAACATCGGTATACCCTTTGGTATGGACAACTACCAAATTAAAGTGCTCTTTTTGAGCTAAGGACGAAAGTACTCCTAGAGCTTTTTCACCTCGACCATCATCACCATTCCCCTCCAGATGATAATCTAAAATTAATAAATCACTATGATGAAGATTATCTACATCACCCGTCCCATTAAACTGCCCATCATGTACATCCAACATCCAGTTATTTTCATGCTCTTTACACATACCAATAACTTCTAAAAGCCGTTCTTTATCAGCGGGGTTAGAACCATCGTCGCCAGTGATAAGTTTAGATAGCGTTGGATATTCATCATCGACAACCATAACACTACGAATCGGATCTATGTAAGCTTCTTTAATTAAAACCGTCATACTCAATTTAAGAGCCCTCCGATTTTAATTCCGAAATTTGCACCCGATAAAATTTTTTCATCAGCATTTGTAATATAACGAATTGTATGTCCTGATAAAGCCAAGTTAGATTTACAAAGATAAAGACCTACACCACGCCCACCGCGTTGTTTCTTGGTGAAGAAAAGGGTAAACAGACTTTCTAAATCGACTAGATCAACACCTGGGCCATTATCAGCGACAATGACTTCTCCATCTCTGTAATCCAACAAGATTTCTTTTGGATCTTCGTCTTTAACATTTAACCAATAACGAGAGTTGTTGATTAAGTTGATAAACACTGGATACAACCTAGCAGGTGAATCATAAACGCTAAATTGGTTAAAGCTTTCTGTAGCACTAAGCGTTATGTTTCGCCGTTCCAGTACTTCACCATAAAAGTTGTTTACATAGCCTAGGATTTTCGAGCCAGTCACATCAGTTTTTGTGTGGTCACCCGAAAGTTTTAATGGAGACAAAAAGCGCCATTTATCACTCAAACTCTCATGAGCAAAGCTAACTGAGTCAACCAACTCATTTTGGGTGCTTGTTAAATCTGTTTTGCGAAGATCCTTTAAGCCCCTAGCCATTGTAAGATCAAGACCTTCAATCTCATGGCCAATAATCTCAACGGTAATACCAAGCTGTGCTAAACCGTTTAGTCTTGTCGCCTCTTGCTGCCACTTATTTGACTCACGCAAACTCGCCATAGCTAAGCCTTCGAGGTCAATTGCATTTCGAATGCTACTTAGAGCAGATATGTATGGCTTCAGAGCTTGAGCGTTTTCAATTTCTTGCTTTTGGTATTCGAGATCTATCTTTTTCATTGCATCCGCAGGGGACACAACTCCAAGGTCGAGATCCTTTAATAACTCGCTTAGTGCCGCGTCATAAGCCTTATTGCAGCTATCAACCAATTGTTCAAACCGCTCCAACTCAGCTTTTAGCAGTTCTCGGCCTTCTGCCGCCATTTTCTTCACTTTTGCAGTAATGTAGCCACGGTTTGTATTGAATTGTGAACGAGCAACATCGGTGTCACTTTTTGTTGTATGTTTTTCGATTGCGGAATCAGCCGACATCGTCAGCCGTTTCACTATCTCTTTTGCTTGTAACTCAAGAGAACGGTACTCATCATATTGATCTTTCACTGTACCCAAGCTTGGAGGGATGGGGCTCAAAGAGTAATCTTTCAAATTTTCATTGTATCTATTAGAAAGGTTTTTGAGTTCTTTGGCTTGCTGCAAGTTAGTGATGTCTTCACCATGAATCAAGTCCGCTTGTACCTCTTCTAACTCCATAAGGAACGCAGATAGGCTTGGCTGGTTGTCTTTTATTAGTTTTTTAACTCGATTACGCTCATTCTTGAGCAACTTTTTTCGGTCAGCTTTGGCTTTTGCTTCTGCCCTTTCAGCAGCAATATCCGCTTGAGCTTCTTCCCTGATTTTAGACTTACGACCAAAGAAACGCACTGCAGTTTCTACAAGGATATTGATTACAATTTCTCGGAACAGCATTGCTGCGCGATTGTCCATCAAGCCTTCTCGTCCGGCTTTATCTTTTAGGTTAGGGTTACCTAACCTTGAAATGCTAATGCGTCCATACGTCTTTCGTGCAGACCAAAAATAATGACCCGCATTTTTAG
The DNA here is from genome assembly GCF_028570825.1 of Vibrio sp. CCUG 15886. NCBI lineage: Bacteria > Pseudomonadati > Pseudomonadota > Gammaproteobacteria > Vibrionales > Vibrionaceae > Vibrio > Vibrio sp. CCUG 15886. Next base: position 805,113 of record NZ_JAQQBT010000001.1, read on the forward strand.
TACGGCGACTCTCTATCTCAAAAAAGTCACTATCATCACGACCATATGGCATCACTCTCAAACCATCACGGTAAATTCTTAAACCGCCATGCAATGTCGACTTAGATTCAATTTGTTCCCAGAGTTCTTCTGGCAAAGATGACCTTTGCTTCAAACCCTCATAGCCGCCAATCCGCACATCAAAAGCGCCAAACCGAGAATCAACACGAGTTTTGTATTGTCTTACAGGCTTTATGACCACTCCATCGAACACTTGACCGAATACTTTAACTGTACCATTGAAGTACCCTTCTTCATCCACATGTCCGTCGACCAAGTGTTCCATTTTTTCTAGATCGCTAATATCAAATTCGCGCTCTTCACCAACGAGCACTCGCTGTAGTTGACCATTCCATGCCACTACAACACAAGAAAACGGATCGTCTTTATTTTTCTCATCTTCGGTAACAAAAGGATCTGTAAAATTAGAAAGTGTTTCCAGTAATTTTAACTTTGCGCGACCTGTTGCGTCATTTACTTCGGCGATAGAGTCGAGGACTAACTGATCTTCCAGTTCATCAGGAATGCCAACCATAAACATCGCTGTGCCTGTCTCACTAATGCCCTTTGCAACCTGCCAAGTATTAATGACGCGCTCGGTGAAGACATTTAACTGTGACTGAATAACAATCTGCTCTAGGGTAGATTGAAAGCCATCTAAAATTTGATTCTGTTTAAGGTACTCTTTTTCCTCGAATCGAGAAAACATTTCCCAAGCACCTCTCAAACGAAGAGCAGCTTCAGACTTGTCTTCTTTTGAGGGAGTTACATTACGCATCAAGCCTTCGTAGAGAGATGGTAGTTCTGAATGAAGTTCTTCTAGGCTGTCTACCTCTACTGCTGGAATAGCTATATCGTGGAGCATGACGTAGGGGTTCTCAAAAATACGCCAGTCGATAAGGCTTGCTACATATGGATGGTGTTCTTTCTTACTGACGAGCAACAACAAATGACCTAGGGCTGCAGATGATAAGCGACCGATACCCTTTTGCCCTTGTTTTTGTCTATTGTACTTACGTTCATTTTCAGCTTCGCCGTCTTCGGATTCAATCTTAGATTCAGTACCTACAGTAAGCCACTTTTCCTCGAAATCAGCCAAACTCATCCCAAAGCCATTATCAACAATAGCGGCTACTGACTGCTCACCATCAAGTATGTGTAGAGCAACTTCATCAGCATCTGCATCATAGGCATTTTTCCAAAGTTCAGATATGGCAGTAGGACAGTCAGCGATCTGTTCTCGTCCTAGATGGTCTATCGTTCTTGCTCTCGTTTTGAAAGACGATGTGATTAGAGGCATAAATTGATTCCAGTTACGTATAAGCTCGTTTTGTAACTTAGCTTACTGAAAATAAAAAAAAAGTGCCTAACATTGTAGGCACTTTTTCTAATTCAATCCACTGCATATATGTCTTATTAGAGCTTCCCCAAGCTTGGGCGGAACTGCATTTCCTATTTGCCTAGCTTGCTCTGTCGAACTTCCATAAAAATTAAACCAATCTGGGAAGGATTGCAGCCTTGCTGCATGACGTAACGTTATCCCGTGATCTAGCCAAGGATGAACAAACCGTCCTTTAGATGGATTGTTACAACCAGTAGTAATTGTATTGCTCGGTGTATGGATGAAAATCCGACCGTACACATCTTTGTGCCCTTTGTAACCGTTTGAATGACATTTCAACCGGTGTCTCTCACCTGCATCTTCACGACTACCATTTAGTGGAGTGTCCGCAAAGCGCTCTTTCATCATGTCGCTTGGCTTCATGTGAACGTTGCAAGGATCGTTCTTATTTAAAGGTTCTCCACAAGGAAGTGATTTGAGAAGTTTAAATATCTCATCTTTGGTGCGCTTGTCTTTTTGATCAAAGAAATCGTCCCAATAGACTTGGTAAAGGTGCTCTGGAATCTTTTCAAATACGGAAGATGCCGCAATCCATTCTGGCTCTTTTCCTGACGCTGAAGAAAAATGCGTACTTGATGGTGGAAATACAATCTCATCAGAATCTAGATCTTCACGGATACCGAAAATGAATACACGCTTACGGTTTTGAGGTACTCCGTAATCTTTAGCATTCACTGAATCGCAGAACTTAATTACATAACCAGCTTGTTCAGCTAATACAATGAATTTGTCCAAAAACGGCTTGTGGCGTTTCCACAAAAGCCCCGCAACATTTTCAACGAGAAACGCCTTCGGCTTAAATTCATTTACAAACTCAAAGTATCTGAGAAGCAATGCATTACGAGGGTCATTGACACCTGCGTTTTTGATGCGATGTGTTGAAAACCCTTGACAAGGTGGTCCACCAAGGATCAAATCCAACTCACCTGGTTCTAAGCCTAAACTATCTCTTAGCTCTTGCGGCTCGACATTATTTATATCACCGCACTCTTCGCCAGCACGAAGGTCAATATTTAGCTCTTTAGATTCAATAAAGTTTTTCTTGTACGTGTTGGCAGCTGCTTTATCAAACTCGATAGCTGCAAGCACATCCACTCCCGCATCTATTGCAGAAAGTGTAAAACCACCGGCGCCGGCAAATAAGTCTATCGCTTTAACTGTCATTCAAGTCACTCAAAAAATCTTAGCTGGCACATTCTACCGACTTACTAATAAATTACCATTGCTTGGAAACTAACAGGCGATAAAACAAGCTGAGATATTCATAAAATCAGATTATTAACATTGTCTAACATACCAGCCCGATTTGAACTGTGTTTATATACAGCCATTTTACTCTACTATGTCAATTAAAAATTTAAAAGATGCCTCAAAAAAAACCATGGCTATGCGAGTGCTATCCAAATGGCCGGAACAACAAACGGGTTAGAAAACGCTTTGCTACAAAAGGCGAAGCGAGTTCGTATGAGCTCTTTCTCATGAGAGAGGTGGACAACAAACCCTGGAAAGGCAATAAACCTGATAATCGACGTTTATCTGATTTGGTTGAGCTGTGGTTCGCTCACTATGGTCGCACGTTGGTCAAGGGTGAAGTCATCATTAAAAAGTTTCACCACATGGCAAAAGCGATGGGCAACCCTGTCGCATCTGCGTTCTCTTCTATAATGTATTCCGATTTCCGCAGTAAAAGGATGTCAGGGGACTTGGTGTTTGTTGATGAATCGCCCTGGAATCGTGGCAAGCCGAGTGTATCGACACTCAACTCTGAGTTAGCTCGTTTTAAGGTGGTGTTTACGTTTTGCTGTCGGTTTGCTCTATTTTGCGGTAAGTGTACCTGTAAACGCTTCATACGGTAGGCGCGGAGGAATGGATTCCCGCGTGCGCGAGAATGACAACAAGTGATGTGACTCGGTATAGTTGCTGCTGTCAGTTTGCAATTGCTCAAACGGTACCGAGTTCCCTTCTTTTGACAGACCAGTGTTCTGCATTTAGGCACAGCTATTTAGACTCAAAAAGTAAGCCAAGTAGCGCAACTCTGGGCTATACATTAACGAAGACCAGAAAAAACCGCCCCAATCATTAAGCCAACCTCAGCTACTTTGTTTGAAGAGAGCTACACGCTGTTTTGCTACATATTGAAGAACAAACTCGGTATTAGCCTAGCATCTGTCGCCACTTACCCTTGTTGTCGTAAAAAAAGAGCCGCAAAAGCGGCTCTAGATAGTTTGTGATTTTCGAAGTGTCGGCTTACTTCTCTTTACCAAACACGTTGTTCTCTTGCTCAAGAACGCGGATGAACGTGGTGCGTTTGGTTAGCTCGCGAAGTTCGGCTGCGCCTACGTAAGTACAAGTTGAACGCACGCCACCAAGGATGTCTTGAATGGTGCCGTGAACGCTGCCACGGTAAGGCAATAGTACAGTTTTTCCTTCCGCTGCTCGGTAGCCTGCGACGCCGCCAGAGTGCTTGTCCATCGCGCTCTTTGACGACATGCCGTAGAATTTCATGTAGCTTTCGCCGTCTTTTAGCACAATTTCACCGCCTGATTCTTCGTGGCCAGCGAGCATGCCGCCTAGCATCACGAAATCTGCACCACCGCCGAAGGCTTTCGCTACATCGCCAGCGCACGCACAGCCACCGTCACCGATAATACGGCCACCAAGACCGTGCGCAGCATCGGCACACTCAATGATGGCAGAAAGCTGAGGGTAACCAACGCCTGTTTTCACGCGAGTGGTGCATACTGAACCTGGGCCGATACCCACTTTCACGATGTCTGCACCAGCAAGTATCAATTCTTCCACCATATCGCCAGTGACGACGTTACCGGCTGAGATCACTTTGTCTGGGAACGCGGCGCGAACTTGCTGAACGTATTGTACTAGGTGCTCTGAATAGCCGTTGGCGATATCGATACAGATGAAAATCAGCTCATCGGAAAGCGCCATGACATCTTTGGTTTTTTGGAAGTCAGCTTCCGATGTGCCGGTTGAAACCATTACTTTGTTCAAGGTTTCGCTGTCAGCGTCTTTGACGAAATCGGCCCAATCTTGAACGGTGTAGTGTTTGTGGATGGCGGTCATTACACCGTGCTGAGAAAGTGCTTTCGCCATTTCGAAGCTGCCCACAGAGTCCATATTGGCAGCAATGACAGGCACGCCAGACCATTGACGACCACTATGTTTGAATGTAAACTCGCGGGTTAAATTTACTTGAGAACGGCTTTTCAGGGTAGAACGTTTCGGGCGAAACAGGACGTCTTTAAAACCTAACTTAAGTTCTTGTTCGATACGCATTGTGTAATTCCTTGATTCATAACTTGTATGTGTCATCGCAAAGTGCGTAGTAACCAAGTTGGCAGACGAGGTTACTGTTCTTCGGACACAAAAAAACCGGAGCGTTGGCAGACGCTCCGGTTTTCAGCATTATAGGTCGCGATTTTTTTTCGACAAGTCTGATTTTTTAAATTTTTTTGTGCTACCATCGCAGAGATTCCATACCCACTCCCCTTTATTGCTCTCTTAATTTCTTTTTTATCTTTTAATTCATACCGTTAGTTAAGAAACCGTTCGCAAACGCTTGCGCAATGCTTTGGCTATTTGTTCACCCATATCCGTTTTTTTCTCAAGATGTGACCTAAACCAGGTGATCGCTGCTTATCAACCTTCTCACTTTTTTGTTAACCCTCCTAAACTTTTAGTATGAAAAGCGGACTGTTTTTTGCTTAGTAAGGTATTAAGGAATAAACAAGTAACACTTTTGCCGCTCGGCAAATGAACAACAAAGGCAGTGTCGATAATGAAAAAACTCTCTTTAATCACTCTTGCATTAGTGACTACGCTTCCTGCTGCGGCATACGCAAAAGGGGAAATGGGCTCCATGTACACCAACGTGGGAGCAACAATGGTAAGTAATGGCAACGAAGAAGAACTCGCTTACTTTTTCCAAGTCGGCTACAACCATCGCATTACCGATTTTCTTTCCGCTGACGTGAGTTATAAAAAGGTAGAGACGGTAAACAGCAGTGTGGCGGCCAACTCGAAAGATTTTGTACAAACCTATAACGCGTATGGTGTGGGCTTGAGGGTCGATCAACACCTTGGCGCGCTCAGTATCTACGGAAAAGCTGGGGCAAGTTACATTGAGTCAGAGTTGACGAAGTGGGACACGGTGACGTCTGCGGAAAAAACCACCACGGATGACAGCTTTAAACCTTATGCCAGTGCAGGGGTGAGCTTAGCCTCTCCGTTTGATCAACGTTTAACGCTAGATGCCGCTGTCACTTATCAGATGCTGCCGAATGATGAGCACGCTACCTCAGTGAGTGCTGGCGTGAAGTTCTCGTTCTAAGCGGCAGAACGTTCTGCCTGTTTGATGTGCTCAAACCGCCATCTAGGTGGTTTGAGCCTATATTCATTTGTCTCTGCCTCACCTTACCGAAGAGACAAATGGGGTGAACTCTATGCTCGGCAAACTCGGTGAAAGATAAGCCGTCACAATGTAGCGGGATACGTTCAATCAGCGTTCAGCAACTGACGAATTTTGTCGAACAAATCGGAGGCCAGTAAACCTATCTCCCCTTTTTCCGTCGCACAAATATCCGCCGCACAACTGTGTAAAAGCACGCCTAGCGATGCGGCTCTCAATAATGGCAGCTTCTGTGCTAATAATGCACCAATCACACCGGAAAGCACATCGCCCATTCCCCCCGTAGCCATGCCAGGGTTGCCAGCGTTACACACGAAAGTCTGCGTACCATCGCAAATCAGAGTTCCAGCCCCTTTAAGGACCACCACACCTCCGTATTGGCTTTGCAGCACTGAAATCGCGGCAAATCGATCGGCTTCGACTTCATTGACACTACAGCCGAGCAACCTTGCGGCTTCTCCCGGATGCGGGGTAATAATGCGCTGATCATTGTGGTTTGGGTAGCGCGCAAGCCAGTTCAAACCATCGGCATCTAACACCATTGGGCCTTGGAAATTGGCAATGTCGTTCCAACGTTTTTTTGCCCATTCATCGGTTCCTAAACCCGGCCCCACCACGAGTACATCGGCCCAATCGAGTTTCTTTTCGAGCTCTCTCTTGTCTTCGTTATAGCCCAGCGTCATCACTTCAGGGCAATGGATTTGCAGCGGCAAGGCGGATTCTGGATGCGTCAGCGCGGCCACCAAACCTGCGCCACTGCGCGCGCAAGCGGTTGCCGCTAATGAGATTGCCCCAGACATGCCGCGGTTACCCCCAATCAACACAACACGTCCATGGTCGCCTTTATGAGCGCAGCGGTCTCTGGTAAGTCGCCATTGAGTAATCTCATCGCGCTCAATTGTTGTCTTGAAACTCGGGAACAATTTGGCAAATTCAGCACCGATGCCAAGGTCAGCAAAATGTATCGCTCCGCAAAAGGCTCTCGCTTTTCCCGTGACGAGCCCTTGTTTGGTACCAATGAAGGTGACGGTGTGATCGGCATGAATAGCGTCAGGAAGCGCTTGGCCGGTATCAGCACAAAGCCCGGACGGAATATCCACTGACACAATCGGTTTTCCCGCGAGGTTGACCGTGTCTATGACCTTGGCCATCTCTTCACGAACAGCGCCTGCTAGGCCTGTACCCAGCAGAGCATCCACCACCAAATCGCAGTCTGAAAGTGCCGCGTTGAGGCTGGTGGTGTCAGATATCTCTCCTCCAGCGTCTCGCCACGCTTGCTGTGCTTGTTTGGCATCTCCGCTTAAACTCTCTGCATCACCACTTTGAATCAGCACCACATGCAAACCTTGCTGCAGAGCTAACCGAGCAACCACATAGCCATCACCGCCATTATTTCCCTTGCCACAAACCACACATAAGCGTGATACCGCTGGATAATAGTTAAGAATCACAGCGAATGTGGCGCGCCCTGCCCTTTCCATCAGCTCATAGAGTGTCACGCCCGCATTGGCGGCAGCGCCCACTTCCCCTTCTCTTACTTGCTTTGCGGTATACAGTGCTTTGCGTAAATCCATGGCAGTCACCTTATTTTGCGCGTTACTGAAAGCTCTACGATGACTATAGACGAAAAAGCCAAGGAAAACCTTGGCTTAAAAGAGAGTTTGCACAAATTGCTCGACAAAATGCTATTGATGTTGCTGCGCCATGATCGCTTCTGCGGTGGCATCTTGTATGGAGAGAAACAGTGATTTCACTTGCCCTGTGGGTGTGCGCATCGGGTTAAGAGTCACGTTTTGATACATGAACTCCGCTTGCTGTGTCACTGGGCGTACGTTGCGGCAGCGGAACAAATACGGGCGCTGACGCCAGGTGATAAAGCTACGACAACCCAAGTTGTACACAGGCTTGGTTTTTAATTTGAACCACTCTTGGGGGATCTCTGGAAAGAGTTCAAAGATCGATTTGCCAATGGCGTCGTGCGCTTGTTTGCCACTGTGGTGCGTCATAAAACCATTCCACACTTGCACATTGTAATCGGTATCCAACACGATCAAACCCATGTCGACGTTTTGCACCATGTCCACCATCCAGTGGAACTGTTCAAATTCTGCAGGAAGATTAAGCATTAGAAGTCCTCCATCAGATAGGCGAGTTTGTTGTCTAACAACGGCAGTGACTCATCAACGAACATAAACAGTAAGTCACAACGAATTGACGTATTTTCAATGGTATAACTCACTTCAAACGTCATGGTTTTGGTAAATGAGCCGGTTGTATTTTCAATCACAGAATCAATTGAGATATGCTGACCTAACAAGACAGGAGAGCTTTGGAAAAAACGCACTTCCGCTTGCTGCCCTAAGCCATTCAGGAAGGAGCCAACTAAGATATTGGAAACGTCCATAAGAAGCTCGAGCTCTTCCAGTTCTTCGCTGTCTGCCGGTACTTTCATCAGTTTTTTCAGGTCGGCAACACTGGAATCGCTGAGCAAGACGAGAGCCTCTCCCGCAATCCCTTCACCACTGAAACCTTGGCATACGCCGGAAACGTTGTCACTTTCCGCCAAATCGCGCAGCGCCATGTGCAGCTCGCTGAGCTCAAAGATATTCACGTTCGGTAGCGGCAAGTTTACAAACACATCAAAATGCCTTGCCAACGCATCTGCAGCGCGACCAATGGAAACGTTCGCCACTTCCATGTAGATGTCACGGCGACGCAAAATCGGCAGTTCGATGGTTCTTGGCGTGACAACTTGCGGCACCGATGCTGGCTCCACCAACTCTTTGAGTGTAGCTTTCAGTTCATCTTGGCCGATCGGCTTTTGAATAAATGCCTTTGCTCCCAATGCGAAAACGCGTTCTTTCGCTTTGGGTTGGATATCGCCGGAGACAACGATAACGGGCGTATTGTCACCACGTTTTCGCATTTCTTCTAATGTTCCAAAGCCATCCAGCTCCGGCATGGTGAGATCAAGGAACATTAATTTAAATTGTTTTTGGCTCAGTTCTTCTAATGCGTTAAGACCATGCACTGCGAATGTAATATCCGCATTCAAAGAAGCAGGTAGTGAGCGAGCCATTTGCTTTCGAGCAAGCGCTGAGTCATCACAGATGAGTACAGGAAAAGACATTCAACCACCCTTTTGACAGGTATTCCACTGCAACAAGTTTAACAGATAGATACTAAATGACGTACGGAAACTGACGTATTTATTATTGTTGTTCGCTATAAGTATGAACGTTATTTAACGAGAATACGAAATAACTTCTAGGGTGGGAACGATTTTCTATGGCCTCGGTAACAAAAATCTTTTAAATAAGAATTAGTTAAGGAAAAGCGTTTAACTTTTGTTCGTTTTCCATACAAAAAAAGAGAAAGCGCCCAACGAATTAGGCGCTTTTGATTGAGAATGTATTAAAGAGTGTAGACAGGGAAAATGATCATTAGGCCAAAACGCATTACCACCGCAAACAGACACAAACCAATGCCAAGGCGATACCATTTAAACTCACTGATCGACATCGGAATGCGTTTGTAGAACATCGTTGCAATTCCTCGCCAATCTTGGCTGCGTTTTCCATACTGAATAACGCCTGTTAGCACGAAAAGTATGCCTAGCAACAGTATGGCTTTTTCAAGCATGTATAAACCCGCTTCCATGTGATCCCTCTCATCTACCGCTATTGTTACTGCTTGGTATCATAGTAGCGGTATGAGGCAAAGAGATCTCTTGGACTTAAGTCTTAGTTAACCTGATTAGCAAAATGAAGCCCAATAAACGTCAACATCGACCAAGCATGTTGCGTTACTTTAGTTCACCATAGCGTTCAAGAAACAGCACTGTCGCCGCGGTGCGCGAAGGCACTTTGAGTTTTTTCAACAAGCTCTTCATGTGCACTTTGACCGTCGATTCAGAGATAAACAATCGGTCTGCGATCTGCTTGTTGCGAAAACCACGCGCCACTTCTTGTAGAATTTGGCGCTCACGCTCGGTCAGTTCATCAAAGACATCGATGTTCTCTTCACGTTGCAGCAAGTATTTCGCGACAACGCGGCTGTAGGCTTTGTCGCCCAAATGCGCTTTCTCAAGCAACTCCACCAACTCATCGGGCTCAGTATCTTTCAAAAGGTAGCCATCCGCGCCTGCTTTTACGATGGCTTCGATGTCAGCGGGGCTATCTGATACGGTTAAGATAACGATACTGGCTTCACAGCCATCAGCTCGCAATGCTTTTAAGGTATCCAAACCAGACATGCCTTTCATGTTGAGATCCAACAAGATGAGGTCTAATTCGTTTTCATGCGCTTTGGCAACGGCCTCAGTGCCATTACTGGCTTCTGCGACCACTTCAAATTGCTCTTCAAAGCTTAATAGTTGGTTAATACCACGACGCATCAAGGGATGATCGTCCACCAACATTACTCTACACACCGTCAAATTCGTGTTTCCTTAATACGTTGATATTTTAACACTACAGCACAACCATTCTGTGGCGATGCGGTGACCGATAACGATCCGTTCAAACGCGCCGCTCGCTCTTGCATGATAGACATGCCGTAGTGATTCAATTTCTGGTTACACTGATCAAACCCTACCCCATCATCACTCACGGATACCGTGACCCACTCCCCTTCTTCACAACATTCGATCCGAATGTTGGCAGCTTTAGAGTGTTTAATGGCGTTGATGGTGGCTTCACGAATCAATTGCAACAAATGCACTTGTTGGTGAGCGTCCAGTTCCACCGACGAAAGATCATTGGTTAAATGAATCTCCGCTTCCGTTTGATCCCCCAGTTGCACCACCATTTCTTGTAGCGCTTGACCAAAGGTGCCTTCTTTAATCGTGAGTCGGAAAGTTGTCAGCAGTTCGCGTAATTGGGTATATGCCGACGACAACCCAGTATCTAATTCTGCAATCACTTGATTGGTGCGCGCTAGCTGAGGCTCATCGTTCAACTTCGCGACACTGCGTTTGAGCAATGATACCTGAATCTTGAGGTAAGAAAGAGATTGTGCCAACGAATCATGTAACTCGCGCGCAATCGTCGCTCGTTCTTCCATCAAAAGTAGTTGTTCCGCTTGTCTTTGCGCCTGATTGTAGTAGACCGCACGCGATAGGATTTGCACGAAGTTGTCGATCAACGCTTGATCTGGGCACGGCAAACCGCTGCACCAATGCAAATACCCTAGGTGTTGCCCATCGAGCGTTAACGCTTTTTGATTACAACGCCCGACGCATTTAGGACCTTCAGTGAGCACCAAGTTACGCTCGCCGATCTCTTCAATCTCTAATTTGGCGGACACAATGCCTTCGATACTCACAATGTGTCTCAAAATCGCTTGGAAGTTCTCTTGGCTGATGCGTGACGCCGTCAGCTCTTGAGAGGAATGGTACAGCACCTGAAGAGACTGATTGGCGTGTTGCAGCTTGTGCGTCTTCTCATTCACCGCTTGTTCCAGCCCTCGGTAGAGTTTACCCAGGTCAGCCGCCATATTGTTGAAGGTTCTGGTGAGGATACCCATTTCATTATCACTGGTGACATTGAGGGAAACATCAAACGAGCGCGATTGAATTTGCTCACTGGCGGTGACCATCGCCTTGAGTGGCGTAACCACTTCACGACGCACAAAGTGAACAACAAAAATGCTCACCAATAAAATCCCACCCAAGCCTAAACCACCGACCCAAGCGAGCTTGATCAGCTTTTGCTCGGAAAAATGTTGCAGCTTAAAAACAAAAGCGTCAATTTGTGAAACAAAGCCAGCGACCAAAACCAAGTAGCGTTCTCTATCTTTACTTTGCAGCACTTCTTTTAATTCGTGCCAACGCATGATCAAACGATAGTAGTCGTGGGTAATGTCATCAGGCACTGTCCAATTTTGCAGTGCTTTCATGGAAGGCGAGTATATCGAACGCTCAAACAAATAGATGTGAGAGGAATAATCCTGCGCATTGATTTGAATATCATGGGCTAAACGGTAGCTTTGCATGCGCATCGAGCCTGCCACGTTGACTGCCTCGGCATCATTCAAGCTAGAAGCTAGGTTGATAATTGCAAAACTGGTCGTTGCAATAGATAACAGCAAGATCAAGCCCATTGCCTTCGCAATCGTGCTTGTTACTGACTTTTTCACCGTTTTTAGCAATTTATAACCTCTTCACTAACAAAACGGCAGCGAAGCCTCTCCGTTTCACGTTTTTCTGTTAACAATATCAATATGTGATCACTCTCGCCGGAATTTATTGATCTAAAACAACATTGCCTCTTAATTACCCCCTAAGGGGTATTTATACAAATATGTCAAAAACTACAATTTATGTGCGCTTAAATGACAGTTTATTAATGAGAAATGTGAACTAACATTAAGTCATGTTTCTTAAACTCAGGATAGTACAGTGGTAGACCTTTCAAGAAGACGTTTATTTTCCAGAAAAAAAGTCGATGACGGCTTAATTCGTCTTCCCTGGTTGGCTGATCGCATGCAGTTTACCGATCAATGCACTCGATGTGGTAAATGCGTTGAGCAATGTGAAACTCAAATCATTGTTAAAGGCGACGGAGGCTTTCCTACCGTCGATTTCTCTATTGATGAATGTACGTTTTGTTACCGTTGCGCAGAAGTCTGTCCCGAGTCACTTTTTTTAGCGAAAGATGCGCAACCTTGGCAAGCGAGGGCAATAATAAATGAGTCCTGTTTGTCGTACCACAACGTGGAATGTCGCAGTTGTGGCGAGATGTGTGAACCCATGGCTATCCAATTCAAATTGGAAATCGGCAAGGTCGCACAACCTCAGATAAACCTTGATGAATGTAGTGGATGTGGCGCTTGTGTTTCGGTTTGCCCTTCTTCATCCATCAATGTGAGCATAAACGAATAAAAGAATAATGAGAGAGAATTATGGCACTAAATGAAGTGCATATTTCAAGTTTAGTGGTACACGTGGCCCCTGAGCACTTAGGCACGATAAAGACGCAGATCGAAGCCATCGAGAACGCGGAAATTTATGGTGATAGCCCAGAAGGCAAAATCGTCGTGGTTCTGGAAACCGAAAACCAAGGTTTCGTTACCGACACCATTGAAACCATCAACAATTTACCGAACGTTCTCAGCACGGTTCTGGTTTATCACCAAATTGAAACCGATCTGGATGACACGGACGAAGACACTGGAACACAACATTCCCAAATCGAGGGTGAAGTATGAAAATGACAAGACGTGCGTTTGTGAAAGCAAACGCAGCTGCATCAGCGGCGGCAGTAGCTGGCATTACACTGCCTGCTTCAGCAGCAAACCTGATCGCAAGCTCAGACCAAACCAAAATCACATGGGACAAGGCTCCTTGTCGTTTCTGTGGTACAGGCTGTTCTGTACTCGTAGGTACTCAGAACGGTAAAGTCGTTGCAACACAAGGTGACCCTGAAGCACCGGTAAACAAAGGCTTGAACTGTATCAAAGGTTACTTCCTATCGAAGATCATGTACGGTCAGGACCGTCTGACTCAGCCACTTTTACGTATGAAAGATGGCAAATACGACAAAGAAGGTGACTTCACGCCTGTGTCTTGGGATGTGGCATTCGACACCATGGCTGAGAAGTGGAAAGCTTCTCTGGCGAAGAAAGGCCCAACAAGCATCGGTATGTTTGGTTCTGGCCAGTGGACGGTAATGGAAGGTTACGCGGCGGCGAAAATGATGAAAGCGGGTTTCCGCTCGAACAACATCGACCCGAACGCTCGTCACTGTATGGCATCTGCGGTAGTTGGTTTTATGCGTACCTTTGGTATCGATGAACCAATGGGTTGTTACGATGACTTCGAACACGCAGATTCTTTCGTGCTTTGGGGTTCAAACATGGCAGAAATGCACCCTGTTCTTTGGACTCGTATCACTGACCGCCGACTAAGCCACCCGCATGTTAAAGTAAACGTACTTTCTACTTACTACCACCGTTCTTTTGAACTGGCAGACAGCGGTTACATTTTCAAGCCTCAATCTGATTTGGCGATCGCAAACTTCATCGCAAACTACATCATCCAAAACGATGCCGTAAATTGGGATTTCGTTAATAAACACACCAACTTCAAACAAGCGACTACCGATATCGGTTACGGCTTGCGTGACGATGATCCGCTGCAGAAACAAGCGAAAAACCCGAACTCGGGCAATATGACCTCCATTTCGTTTGAAGAGTACAAAAAATCGGTTGCACCATACACGGTTGAAAAAGCATCAGAGATGTCTGGCGTTGCGCAAGACAAACTGATTGAACTTGCAAAACAGTATGCGGATCCGAACACCAAAGTGATGTCACTTTGGACAATGGGTATGAACCAACATACTCGTGGCGTGTGGATGAACAGCCTTGTTTACAACATCCACCTACTAACCGGAAAAATCGCAACTCCGGGTAACAGCCCATTCTCGTTGACTGGCCAGCCATCTGCTTGTGGTACAGCTCGTGAAGTAGGTACATTTGCACACCGTCTGCCTGCAGACATGGTCGTTGCGAACCCGAAACACCGTGCGATTGCTGAGAAAATTTGGAAACTGCCTGAAGGCACCATTCCACCAAAACCAGGTTTCCACGCGGTTCTTCAAGACCGCATGCTGCACGACGGTGTACTGAACTGTTACTGGGTTCAGTGTAACAACAATATGCAAGCTGGCCCGAACATCAATGGTGAACGTCTACCAGGTTACCGTAACCCTGAAAACTTCATCGTCGTGTCTGACCCATACCCAACGGCGACAGCGCAAGCGGCTGACCTAATCCTTCCTACAGCAATGTGGATCGAAAAAGAAGGCGCTTACGGTAACGCAGAGCGTCGTACTCAAGCTTGGTATCAACAAGTCGGTACAGTCGGTGAAGCGAAATCTGACTTGTGGCAAGTGATGGAGTTCTCTAAACGCTTCAAGATGGAAGAGGTGTGGCCAGAAGAGCTTCTAGCGAAAGCGCCTCAGTACCGTGGTAAAACCATGTACGACATGCTGTTCGCTAACGGGCAAGTGGATAAGTTCCCACTGTCGGAAGCTCGCCAGCTTAACGATGATTCACACCACTTTGGCTTCTACGTACAGAAAGGTCTGTTCGAAGAATACGCTGAGTTTGGCCGCGGCCATGGTCACGACCTAGCACCATACGATGTTTACCACACTGTTCGCGGTTTACGTTGGCCAGTGGTTGACGGCAAAGAAACACTTTGGCGTTACAAAGAAGGCTCGGATCCCTATGCGAAGAAAGGCTCTGGCTGGGACTTCTACGGCAAACCTGATGGCAAAGCACTGATCATCTCAGCCCCTTACGAGGCGCCACCTGAGTCTCCAGATGCTGAATACGACATGTGGCTATGTACTGGCCGTGTTCTTGAACACTGGCACACCGGCACCATGACTCGTCGTGTTCCAGAGCTTTACAAAGCGGTTCCAGATGCAGTGTGTTACATCCACCCAGAAGATGCGAAAGCACGTGGTCTGCGCCGTGGTGACGAGGTTCTTATTTCGAACAAACGTGGTGAAGTACGTGTTCGTGTCGAAACTCGTGGCCGTAACCGTCCACCTCAAGGCTTGGTATTCGTACCATTCTTTGATGCACGAATTCTGATTAACAAGTTGATCCTTGATGCGACTGACCCGCTGTCTAAACAGACAGACTTCAAGAAGTGTCCAGTTAAGATCACTAAAGTTGCTTAACAGACCGAAATGCACAGGCTGCTCTTAGACATTAAGGGCAGCTTGAAAAGAATTAAGCCATCAGGCGGAGATTACATGATGAAAAAACTATTAATGGCACTGTTATCTGTAAGTGCACTTTCATTGGGGACATTGGTAGCAGGTGTTGCACAAGCTGAGCTGGATAACCCAGGCGGCATCGGTGGTTTAGAATCACTACGTGGTGCAACCAACCTTGAAGACACACGTCCTGCAGATGATTTTAAGAAGTTCCCTCGTGAACAAACGCTAGACAGTGATTACATCTATCAGCCACCATTGATTCCACACAACATTCGTGGCTACGAAGTAACACTCAATGCTAACAAATGTTTGGCGTGTCATAGCTGGAAAAACGCTAAAGAAATGGGCGCAACCAAAATCAGTGTGACTCACTTTGTAAACCGTGAAGACGCTGTATTGGCTGACGTATCACCTCGTCGTTACTTCTGTTTGCAGTGCCACGTTCCTCAAGCGAATGCTAAACCGCTTGTAGAGAACGATTTCGAGCGCGTTGACTCACTGCGCAAGTAATAGCCAACAACAGAATCAAAGAGGCTATCTATGAAATTACTTAAAGCGTTTTGGAAGCGACTAAGCACTCCTAGTAAAGCAGCAGCGGGTATTTTGCTGTTCATGGGATTTGCTGGTGGTCTTCTATTCTGGGGCGCATTCAACACGGGTATGGAGGCGACTAACTCAGAAGAGTTCTGTTCTGGTTGTCACGCTCCAATTGTTGCGGAAATCCAGGAAACGATTCACTACTCTAACCGTTCTGGTGTTCGTGCGATTTGTTCCGACTGTCACGTACCTCATGAATGGACAGATAAGATTGTCCGTAAAGTGCAAGCATCAAAAGAGTTGTTTGCCCACTTCATCGGTACTATCGATACACCTGAGAAATTCCAAGAGCGTCGTGCTCACCTTGCTGAACGTGAATGGGCTCGCTTGAAAAAGAATGACTCATTGGAATGTCGTAACTGTCACGAGTTTGAATACATGGACTTTTCTGAACAAGGTGCGCGCAGTGCAAAACAGCACTCGACGGCACTGGCTTCTGGCGAAAAAACCTGTGTAGACTGCCACAAAGGTATCGCTCACAAACTGCCTGACATGCACGGCGTTGAAGGCTGGCAATAAGGAGAACAAGCATGAGTACACTGGAATCGGTTATTTGGCATGTTCTTGGTTATAGCGCTATGCCTGTCATTATTCTAACTGGGTTTGCTGGCGTTGCCGCCGTCTCACTCTGGTTACTGTCTTTGGGTAAAGACAAAGACATCTAAGAATTCGTCAACTCTTTTGCCTATTTTGTTGATGACAAAACCCCAGATGGTTTCCCATCTGGGGTTTTCTTTTTAGCATCTGAGACCATTTGCTATTCGGTGTTTTCGCTCTCTCTATCAGCCTTTATCACTGCCTCTATTCGAGTTCAATTGCATAAACTTGTTTCGTTGCTTCTCCTTGACTGTTTTCTCCTCCCAACAAGAGAAGAGTATTCTCCATCATCACTGAGCAACCATAAGCCAGCCCCTGAGGCAGCAGACCAACACATGACCACCCTTCCCCATCAAAACACCAAATATCTCGACTGTAGTGTTTGATGAGCCCTTTATGGCTATACCACTGCCCTTTCTTATAGTTTTCTTGGCTACCGACAAAATAGGCACCGCCTGCCACGAGAAGTTGGCACTGATTTGTCCCAGCAAAAGCCCCCGCCAGACCTTCGTGCAATGCCTGTTTATCAATGATCGAAGGGAAACGGTTACATTCCACTTCACCATTGGTGCAAAAGCGATACTGCTTAGTTGTTACGCTGCGAAGACCCGGTTTTATCTCACCTTCAATCAACAAATAATTGTCTTGATAATGAAGAATAGACGCACCACAGTTAGCAGAATATGGATTGATGCTCAGCTCTCGCCATTGATGTGTCTGACAATCAAAACCAATAATGCTCTGATTCCAGCCATACGCGTGGACTGGCTGAGACATAAAAGCCTCAAGCAAACTACGATGAGCGTCGCTACCGGGCGCGACATCACTCAGTTCTGCCACAAAAGAATCGAACGTCTCTTTGTTATAGCCGCCCCAAAACGCCAGTTGGCCTTGTTGCCACTCGCAACCACTGGCACCAAGAAGTCCAACAGGAGGAGGGGTTTGTATTGCTTGCCAACACCATAATTCAGCATTGAAGAAATACCCATCCATCAGTACTTGTGTAGTTACAGTAGCCTCTGGTTGGCCTGCCCCCGAGAAAACGTAAAGACCATCAGCAACGGCAATGCAGACCGCATCGTTTCGCCGGCAACCGGGAAATTCAGGGGCGAGTTGCCACCCCCGCTCTCGCTTTGAATCTTCTAAGTAGAACAACTGCTGACCAGCACTGCCTAAGCCAATAAAAATACGATCGCCGACTCTTGCCGCAATGCCATTCTTGATGCCAATGGGTAAAGCGGGAAATGTTTCACGAATATTGAGCATAACCCTTCCTGCTAATCGACGATGTCTATTTGGTTATTGTTGAGGCCAACAAGGTACACTTTAGTGCTCGCAGTGCGATCGGCCCGTTCTCCACCCACCATCAATACACCGCCTTTAACACTGAATGATGCGCCATAAGCCAATCCTTCAGGCAGTTGACCCACTTGTTGCCAAACGCCTTTTTGCTTGGCGTATATTTCGCTGTTGTAAGCTTTACTCAAACCGTTGTGCGCGAACATCTGGCCCGATTCAAACTGTGCTTTCGCGCCATGAAAATTTGCACCACCCGCGACGAGAAGGGTGTTACTCACCACTCCAGAATATGCTCCTGCAATTCCTTCTTGTTGCGCTTGTCCCTTGGCCGCTGGCAGAGCATAGGTACTTTGCCATGGCTGCAATTCACCGTAAGTAAAGGTTTTTACTTCCGCGGTTCTCAAACCTGGTTTGATTTCGCCAGAAATGAGCGTGATACTCGGGCCGTCAATGACTGTTGCACTGCCACAATTAGGAAGATAGGGAGAGCGAGTCACAACGTCCCATTTATCGTTAGTAGGATTAAAACTCAGAACATCGCGATTCCATTGATACGCTAACGGCTCCATCCCCATGTAATCATCGACAATTTTCTGCCATTGTTCAGGCTGAGCTTTCTTATCCGTTCGAGTAATGTCAGCAAGGTACTTATCAAACAACGGTTTACTGTAACCACCGAAAAACAGCACCTGTTTACCATCAGGCGAATAAGAAGACGCACCAAGTAGCCCAACAGGTGTTTGAGTTTTCACTTGATGCCAGCGGTTCGTCTGGGTATCAAAGCGATAAACCGTATCAAAAATAATGGGGGAACTTGCGTCATCAGACGCTTTGCCCGAACCACCAAAAACAAAAATGTTTTCACCAACCACAGTTGCAGTCGCGCCGCTGCGTTCCGGACCAATAAACTCAGCAAGCAATGTCCAACCGTTTTGCGGCGCTTGGGTGTCCAATACATAAAAGGATTTTTCTGCCGAACCTAAACCAACATAAACCTTGCTGCCTATTTGGGCGCTAACCCCATTTTTTACCCCTATGGGCAGATCTGGCCAGTGATTGTTCGCTAACGCCATATGAGAGACTAAAGAGGAAGAAGCCAGCAGCGGTAACAGTAAATACTTTGTTTTCATCATTGTTTTTATTCCCTTATTGATGTGAATCCAATCTTGATTGATTAAGATTTATCCTAATTATCTATTAATGAAAAAATATTTCTTTGATCAGACTTGCAATAAAAATATTTTTTATTAATTAGATTAGGAAAAGATTCAAAAAAGGCTTACTCATAAGTAAGCCTTTGATAAGGAAATAAAGTTTATTAATTTGCCATTAAAGGAATGACTACTTCTGCTGTTTCTTGCACCGAGTCTTTGTATTCCGGGTAGCTCTCTAATAAAGAGTTGACCAACACGTCCACTAAGAGAAGAGCGCCGACTTTCGAGGCAAAAGCACCACCTGTTAGTGGCCCTTCTGGTCTTGCAGCCACCAGCATTTCAGTTGAGAGAGAAGAGAGCGGGCTGTGATTGATGTTTGTCAGAGAAACGACGGGAATATCACGCTTATACGCAAGCCCAGCGGCATGAATGACTTCTTTCGTCGAACCTGAACTGGAAACAGCAAACCACAGATCACCTTGACTTGAGCGGCTTGCACTCATTGCGGCTAAATGGGTATCTTCAAACATGATCGCTTTCTTACCGATGCGTATAAGGCGATAGGCGAGGTAACGCCCAACAATGCTCGACGCTCCAACACCAATGCACCCAATAAACTCGGCTTGATGAACCCGTTCAACAATGCGGGCCAATGATTTACGATCGATAAGTTTTGCGGTGTCTTGCAGGCTGTCCACCGCGCTTTGCGCAGACACATCGCAAATGTCACCTTCGATATGATTTTGCTGACGACTTTCGGTTTGGCTCAAATCAACGGCAAGCGCCATACGAAAATCGGAATAGCCCTTATAGCCCATGTCGCGACATAAGCGTACGACTGTCGCTTCACTGGTTTGTGTGTTGCGAGCAAGATCCGTGATGGTTTGAAACTGCACATCATGCGCATTTTCCAAAATGTAGTCCGCCACAACACGCAGTTTCTTACTAAATGGTTCCATGTTGGAACGAAGTCGGACTAATAAATTTTTCGGCGAACCCACATAAGCCCCTTTGTATTCGCAAATTTCTGCTTAAAAGTATCAAAAGCCACTGGTTTTTAATACCTTAATCATAAAAAAGAGGTGCGAGGCACCTCTTTTTATGAAAACTACAGATTAAGAAAATCCGCATCGCGCATTTTCGCCACGACATCGGCTTTTTGTTGCGCAGTGAGCGCTCGAATTGGCAAACGCGGATCACCAGCATCAATGCCGTGTAATTGCATCGCGGCTTTCCCTGCCGCAACACCACCGTATTCAACCAAGACACGGATCAATGCGATCACTTTATCCATCAACGCCTGAACTTCACTATGTTTCCCTTGGTTGAACGCCTCAATGATCTTCAGATACAGTGGTGCGGCGTAATTATAAGTGCTGCCAACCGCCCCAATAGCCCCTACGGCAAGCCCTGCTGGCAAAAATTCATCAACGCCGAATGGAATATCAAACTTGCCATTGGCTACTCTCAGCGCGCGTTGGTACTCATAAAGATCCACGTTATTAAACTTGGCGCCAGATAAGTTCGGAATGCGCTGCTCTCCTTGGATGAGGAACTGTTCCAGATCGAGATTCACGCCAGACATTCCTGAGTGGTAGTAATAGAAGCCTTTTGACGGTGCCGCTTCCGCAATCTGCGCGCAGTAATTGACAAGATCAGCCACGCTGCTCGGTTTGAAAAAGCAAGGCCCGATCGCGGAAGTGGCAAGAATATCCAGTGTTTCAGCATGTCGCGTAAGCTCAAGGGTATCAACGATGCTCAGAGCCCCCGTATGAAGAATAATGTCTAACTTACCATCTGCGGCTTTCACCCAACGCTCGGCAATCGCTTTTCGCTCTTCAACTGAACAATGTATGCCTTCTCCGGTGGTGCCACATACGTAAGCCCCAGTAACACCTTGTTCAATGAGTAATGCAGCAATTTGATCGATCACCGCATAGTTCACCTGATTATTGCTATCAAACGGTGTATGGGGAGCGGCGATAAGCCCTTTTAATTTGTTCATCATCTTTGTCCTAAAAAATAACCACTATTTTTGTTCGTTATTGTCCGTAACCCAAAAGCAGCTCAGGCAATAGCAAGGTGATTTGAGGGAATACCGCCACCAACGCCAGCACAATAAACAATGGCACTAGAAGAGGAAGTACGCCTCGAGTTAAGGTATGAAATGGAATGTCTCCGACACGTGATACCACATATAAAGCCATGCCCATTGGTGGCGTGAGAATGCCGATCATCAAGTTCAAAATAGCCATAACACCAAAGTGCACAGGGTCAATCCCGACCGCCGATGCCACTGGGACTAAAAATGGAACCAGCAATAGCAATAGCGCGAGTGATTCAATGAAGGTTCCCAAAAACAGCAAGAGCAAGTTGATGAGTAGCAGTAGTACCAATGGGTTTTCACTGATCGACAAGAAATAATCCGCAAGCATCTGTGGTAATTGCTCACGCGCCACGATCCAGCCAAACACCGTTACCCCCATCACCATCAAGGCAACAACGGCGGTGGTATTCACCGTTTCGCGAAGAATTTCCACAAACCCCGTCAAGGTCAGCTGTTTGTACACCACGGTACCAAGGAACAAAGCGTAAAGAGAGGAAACCACTGCTGCTTCCGTCGGGGTGAACTTACCCGAAAAGATCCCGCCAATGATGATGACCGGAGTCATTAGAGAAAGAAATGCCTCTTTGAACGATGTGAACTGCTCTTTTCTCGACGCTTTTGGCAAGGTCATGTAGCCACGTTTCTTACAGATGAAATAGCTCATCACCATCAAAGCCACGCAGCACAAAATGCCTGGTATGGCACCGGCTAAAAACAGCGCACCAATCGATGTGTTGGACACCACACCATAAATCACCAATGGCACAGAAGGCGGAACAAGCGGACCAATGATGCACGAGGCCGCCGTGAGACCACCGGCAAAATCATCATCGTATTTCGCGTCACGCATCGATTTGATTTCAAGCTGCCCCAAGCCTCCGGCATCGGCAAGCGCAGAGCCAGACATACCAGAAAAGAGTAAACTCGCCATGATGTTTACATGCCCTAGACTGCCCGTGATATGGCCAACCATGGATTTGGCAAAGTTAAAAATTCGCTCAGTAATACCGGCACTGTTCATCAAATGGCCCGTTAGGACGAAGAATGGTACGGCCAATAACGTAAAATTATCGATGCCGCCCAGCATCTGCTGCGCTGCGAAGTTAATACCAGTGCTGTTGGTAACAATAAGAAAAACCAACGCCACAAAAATCAGAGAAAAGCCAACTGGCATGCCAGCAAAAAGCAAGCCTAGCCAACCAAAAATTGAACCAGCCATAACCACTCCTTACCTTTGCTCTGCATGATTCGACGCGGCAACGACACCGCACTGCTGACGAAATTCCGTCACAATACCGACCATTTTTTGCAATTGACGAATCACCATGAAAAGCCCGCCAAGAGGTAAGCTGTAGTTCATCCATTTGCTGGACACACCTAAGGTAATCAATTCAAAAAAGGCGGTTCTTTCCACGTGTTGAAAGCCCAAATAAATGATGGCGAATATCGAAACCAATACCGCAGCTTCCAAGGACAACACCAACAAAAGGCGTATTTTTTCTGGCAACTTATCTGAGAAAAACGTGATATTGACGTGAGTTCCACGTTTGATAGCGATGGCACAGCCAATGAGCGACATATACATAAACAGCACTCGCGCTAACTCTTCACTCCATAGTGAAGGATCGTTAAGTAACCAGCGCGTCGCAATTTGCCATGTCAGCACAACAAGAAGAGCGGCCATAAGTGGCACTGTGATGATCTCTTCTAAATTATCGAAGATCTTGCGTAACATCTTGGGCTCCAAGGCTGGCCGTAGCCAGCCTGTTTAAACATCAAAGATTCAACCAGCGGTGACTACATTGCCGCCAACTTAGACACGATCGGCTGACCAATTTTCTTTTCAAACTCTGAGTAAAGCGGCTGCATGGCGTCACGGAACGGGGCAAGTTCTGGGTAGGTGACATTCACACCCTGCGCCTCAAAGAAAGAGATCAGCTCCGCTTCTTGCTTTTTCACCGATGCGGTATGCGCTTCCCCTGTTTGTTTCACCGCGTTAGCGACAATTTCACGTTCCTGCTCAGAGAGCTTTTGCCACGTGCTTTCTGAAATCAGCACCATCTGGTCGTTCACGATGTGATTGGTGATCGCCAAGTTGCTTTGCACCTCGTAGAACTTCATTGTCTTAATGGTTGGCAATGGATTCTCTTGCCCGTCAACTGCATTGGTTTGTAGCGCGAGGTAAACTTCAGAAAATGCCATCGGTGTTGGTGATGCCCCAGACAACTTGGCGTAATTCAGATTTGGTTTCGCATTCGGCACGCGCAATTTCAGACCTTTAAAATCTGAAATTGACTTCAATGGACGGTTAGAGGTGGTTTCGCGTGTTCCGTTGTACCAAGTATCTAGCGCACGCCAATTAAACTTGGTTAGCATTTCCTGACGAATACCTTGGCCAAACTCGGAATCAAACATGCGGCGTAAATGGTCATAATCACGAGCAACGTAAGGTAAGGTCACCGCTTCTGCTCTTGGGATCCAAAGTCCCATACGGCCAAATTCTGCGTATGTGATGTCTAAGTCACCCATAGAGAGCTGCTGTAACATGGCTCGGTCGTCGCCCAGTTGTGCACTTGGATATAACGCTAGCTTCAA
This sequence comes from Vibrio sp. CCUG 15886, assembly GCF_028570825.1. Lineage (NCBI taxonomy): Bacteria > Pseudomonadati > Pseudomonadota > Gammaproteobacteria > Vibrionales > Vibrionaceae > Vibrio > Vibrio sp. CCUG 15886. The sequence continues at coordinate 829,066 of NZ_JAQQBT010000001.1, forward strand.
CTCACCCTTACTCATCTCTTCAACTGTGTCGGCAAGCAGCTTGGCAGAGGTGTATTCTACTGAGCCAACCGACGCTTGCATTCCCATTTTCAACGTCGTTGCAGCATTCGCAGAAAGGCTCAATCCCACAGTCAGCATAGCGAGTGTAATTCGGTTCATGGTTTTCATCGCGTGTTCCTTTTCCCTTTGTTTCACCATTAAAAAATATTTTTATTTTGTTTGAAAAAAATCTTCGTTATGGATTATTATGGCGATGAAGATTATTTTCAAACCAACTTGTTGCAAAATGTGATCGCGAACAGAAATTCGTCAAAACTATCAATTAGCACGGGGACTAACGCTATTTGAAAGGGTGCACAAAACGCGATTTTCCATAGCGCAATACGATACTAAGAGGCCCATCGTGAGAGATAAGCAGTTAAATATTAATAAGTTAAGAACTATGCTTTCCGGCCAGACTGTTGTTTCAATTCAGCCTGTTGTCGGTAGCCCTCTTGATAAAACCGAGTTCATCGTTGCTATGGCAGTTGCTGCAGAACAAGCCGGAGCTAAGGCACTGCGTATTGAAGGCGTTGAAAACGTACGCCATGTTTCTCAAGCGACCAATGTACCAATAATTGGAATTGTGAAACGTGATTTACAGGACAGTCCTGTGCGCATCACACCTTTCGTCTGTGACGTGGATGCTCTAGCGACTGCTGGCGCAACCATCATCGCCTTTGATGCGACCGATCGTCAGCGACCAGAGAGCCGAGAAACGATAGCCAACGCAATCAAAAACAGTGGTTGTTTCGCGATGGCAGATTGCTCTTGCTTCGCGGATGGGCAATGGGCGGCGCAAATAGGAGTCGATATTATTGGCTCAACCTTGTCTGGCTACGTGGGCGAAATTGAGCCAACTGAACCCGATTTGGAACTGGTGAAACAGTTTTCTTCGGCGGGATTTTTTACCATGGCGGAAGGTCGCTACAACACGCCTCAACTCGCCGCAAAAGCGATTGAAAATGGCGCTGTCGCGGTGACGGTGGGCTCGGCCATCACACGCATGGAAGTGGTTACTCACTGGTTTAATTCTGCAACACAAGCGGTAAGACAGAATAATGAAAGTATTAGCTATTGATATTGGCGGTACAAAAATCGCCTTAGGCAACGTGGTCGATGGGCATTTGCAGCATCGCAAACAGTTTCCGACCCCTGTTGTCAACGATGCAACAACCTTAGCGAAAGAGATTCTTGCCCACGGCCAAGCATGGCTAAGCGATGTTGATGCCATCGGTATTTCGACTACCGGGCTTGTCAACGAACAAGGGATAAGTGCCATTAATCCCGGCACATTGAGCTTCCCTACGCCTTTTCCTCTGCATAGCGAACTACACAGATTAAGTGGCAAGCCAGTTAAAATGCTCAATGATGCTCAAGCGGCTGCCTGGTATGAGTTTTTGCAACTTTCACCTGAACTGGATGTTCGCAATATGGCCTATATTACTGTCTCGACAGGTGTGGGAGGCGGTTTGGTGATTAACCAACAACTGCATAAGGGTAAGTCAAATTTTGCTGGACATATTGGCCATACGGTGCTTGATCCAAATGGCCCACTGTGTGGCTGCCAACAGCTAGGTTGTGTTGAGGCCATCGCCTCCGGAAATGCAATTAACACCGGCGCTCAAGCCCTTTTTGGCCAAGCGATTTCTAATATCGAACTGTTTCAGCTTGCTCAGCACAATGAACAAGCCTCCGCACTCATTCAACAAAGCGCCGAAGCCATCGCCCAGCTCTGCCTAAATTTAAAAGCCACGCTGGATCTCGATTTGGTGGTCATCGGCGGCGGTGTGGGCCTTGCTCACGGCTACCTCGCTCGTGTACAAGCGTTTATCGACAAACAACCTCTCGTGTTTCAGGTTAAGGTGAGAGCGGCAGTTGGCGATTACGACGCATGCTTACTTGGCGCTGCCTTTCAATTTGAGGAGAGTAATCTTTCATGACCATACATGCTATTGCAGCCAAACGAATATTTGATGGCGTCCGTTTTCATCACAACGCCGCTCTGGTTTGGCAGGGACAACATATTATGGGTTTGGTGCCTCGCCATCAATTGAGCCTAGACGTCATCACTTACGATTACCCTGATGCCACTCTCACACCAGGTTTTATTGATCTTCAAGTCAACGGCGGTGGCGGCGTGATGTTTAATACCCAAACGGACATCGTTGCCATGGAACAAATTTGTCATGGTCACCGAAAGCATGGCACTGCACATTTACTGCCGACGTTAATCAGCGACACCCCCGCACAACTCAAACGTGCACTAAAAGCGGCGGAGGCGGCGCTCAACGACAAGATACCAGGCGTGCTTGGCGTTCATCTTGAGGGGCCATGGCTAAACTCCGAGAAAAAAGGGGCTCACAATAACGAGCTCTTTTACGCCCCCACAATTGCTGAGCTTGAAACCTTTCCTTGGCCAGAGAAAGCAAAAGTGCTCATCACATTAGCACCAGAACAAATTGAAGCGGAGGTCCTTCAGTGGCTCCATCAACAAGATATTGCTCTCTTCTGTGGCCATAGTAACGCCCGCCATGAGCAATTAACCTCAAAACTGCGGTACCTTCACGGCTTTACTCACCTTTACAACGCGATGTCCCCTTTTGAAGGTCGTGAACCGGGTGTCGTTGGTACGGCACTCATGGCCGATAATCAATGGTGCTCTATTATTGCCGATGGCATACATGTTCATCCACAGAGTGTGTTGCTTGCTCAACGCATTAAACCGCATGGAAAATTGCTGCTTGTTACCGATGCCATGGCGACCGTGGGCAGTGAGAAGAACTCCTTCGAACTGAATGGTGAAACCATTCAAGTGCTAGATAATGCACTCGTCAACGGCAATGGTAATTTGGCTGGTGCTCACATCGGCATGGATCAGTCGGTCATCAATCTGATTGAGTGGGGTGTCGCTGAGGAAGAGGCACTGCGCATGGCATCCACCTACCCAGCAGAGGCCATCGGCTTAACCGACTTGGGGTATCTTCGTCCAGATTACCGTGCCAGTGTCACGATTTTACGTGATGATTACAGCACGCAAGCTGTATTGGTTGATGGAACGCTCTTTGAGCAATAGCTGCTATTCACTAAATGAACCAATACCGTTGCCGCTGAGGAAAACCGCAGAGACATCGGTATTGAGCATTTGACCGCAAGCAGAACGGAACTGGTGTCCCCCAATCATCACTTGGTGCAACCTATCGATGCATTAGTGTTTGTCACCAATCCACAGTTTGTAGAAATCGCTGTAGCCTGTTTTACGCACTTGAATACCTTGGACTTGCTGGGCTTTGGTGATTTCTTCTCGCCCGACAAACAAAGGCAAACAACGGTGATTTTGGTACAACGCTCGCTCAATAGTTTGTAGTAAAGGCAAAGGTTCAGATTGTTCCACGGCCAACGCAATCTCTGCTTTGTGCGATTGCCACTGTTCTTGATTGAGTGCAAAGCGAAGGCCCGATGCGATAAGCAACCATTCGTACAACCCGTATTCAAGAGGCGCTTCAATCACCTCCTCAATAAACAATACGTCAGCGATGTCGCGTACGCTTTCGGGTCTACTGATTTCTGTTAGCTCAACGACGTCTAATTCCAATCCGGTTGAGCGAATCATCTCATGCAGCCACGCAGCAATATCGGCGAGATATGGGATGGTCCATTTGGGCTCAGCCAGTACTAATTTGCCAGACAAAGAGGGAGGCGCGATAAACTCCTCCTTTTGTAACCGTGATTGATGAGCAGACAGCTGAAAATCGATACCATCAACCGCGTTTTGCCGATCAAAATGCACTTTGGCCCGCTCAAGAAAATGGTACAACTGTTGCCATGTGTCTGATGAGATGCCACTTTGCTGACGACGATGGTAGGTTAAGTAAGAGAAAGCGCTAATTTGAGTGACCTCTTTATCACCTTCTTCGTTATTGAAACTCATCGCGTTGAACAAAGACTCTTGAGCGTGGGACAGCGTTATTTTGTGCAATAGCGCTTTTTCTGCAAAATATTCGTTATGGCGCATCAAAATGAGTCGGTCGCGATTCCAACGCTCGATACGAAACGGTCCGGTACCAACAAAATAGCAATGGCTCTGATCGCACTTAACAGAGTCAGGACAGACAATGGCAGAATGAGGCATCGCAAGAAGATACGGGAAAAGTTGATTCGCATGCCTTAGTGAAATTTCAATTTGTGTCGTACTCTTCACCAAGACCTGTTCCATCTCTTCATAAAGATGCAAAACCGGGCCTTGTGAATGACTTAGTCGCTCTAGGCTCCACGCGACGTGTTGCGCAGAAAGTAATTTTCCATCATGACGCACAATATCGGGCCTTAACCATATGTGCAGTTTTCTTCCTTCAATGTGCCAAGCGTGCGCAAGTGAAGGTTTCAGTTCTCCGTACTCATCTTGTTTAAACAAGGTATCGTATACGCTTTTGATCACCTGTAGCTCTGCCAAACGCATGGTGCAGAGTGGATCTAGCGTATCAACCCAAGGATATTGGGTTACCAATAATTGATTATTCTCTTCATTCGTTTGATTTTGTCTTTCTGTCGCTTGTGTCAGAGCGCGAATCGTGGCTTGACCATAGACCTCAAGCAAACGGGTGATGAGTGCAAATCGACCATGCTTTAACTCTTCTGCTATGACATCACACAATGCCTCATCAAATGAAGAAACCACTTTTAGTTGGCTTGTGCGACTACGGCCGACTGAAGGCTGCCACTCAATCCATCCCGATTCAGAAAGGTTCTTCATCACAATGGAGGTGTTTCTTCTTGAAGTCGACAGTGTTTTTTCCAAGTCGTCGATATTGACAGAGTGGCAGGTGTACAACTCATATCGCGACAGCAGCTGATGAAATCGTCTTAAATTTATTTCGCTCACAATAGCTTTTTATGTTTTGCCAATGGATGAAAGATGACCATAAAGCCAGTCAGTGTCTGCTCCCACTTTATGCAGACTCATCAAAACATTGGGTAATTTATAGTTATTAAAATAGCACAGAGACTCTAACTAGATGGAGCCTCTGTGAAAGTGGGTACGGTAGATAATAGCTGTCCCCTACAGTAAGAACATTGATCGACTAGCGTCTTTGTTCAAAAAGAAAAGCCGTTTTACCCAAATCAGGTAAACACGCGTGCAGTGTCGCTCATTCGGAGCAACGAAAATAGGAATAATTAATAGAAAATAGTGCGCGTTTTATGCAGATGCATATCAATGTAGAGTCATCAACCACCACAAAAGTGCTTGAGTGTCTTTCAAAGGTGACAAGCAGAAAAAGCGCACTGCTGGTTTTACATGCAGTGCGCTTAGGTTGGAGCCAAGGTTATTCTGTAATCGGTAGTACCTGCTTTACATAGCTACCTGGCGCGACATCCATCACTGGATTAACTTCCGAGCCTTGACGGTAAGGAAGCACTTTTTCAGCCGGATTAAACTGCGTTAACCACTGATCCCAGTGTGTCCACCAAGAACCTTCTTTATGCTGAGCGTTAGATAGCCACTCATCGGCCGATTCATCCAGATTGTCATTCACCCAAAAACCGTATTTGTTTTTCGCTGGATGATTGACGATGCCCGCGATATGGCCCGATTCACCCAAAACAAAGGTTTTGTTGCCACCCATGTTGAGTGCGCCTCGGTAAGTACCTTGCCACAACGCGATATGGTCTTCTTTCGTTGACACAAAATAGCTCGGGATACGGATCTTATCGAGATCAATCCAAACGCCACCAATTTTCACGCCTTTGTCTTGAACAAGTTTGTTGTTCAAATAGAGCTCACGCAGCATAAAATTGTGGGTTGCCGCCGCCACATTGGTACTGTCGCTATTCCAATACAACAAATCAAAATCAACAGGGCTGCTGCCTTTTAAGTAGTTGTCGACGTAATAGTTCCAGTAGAGACTGTTTTCGCGTAGCAGACTGAACGTCACACTTAACGAACGACCATCCATGTAACCTTTGGCGTTATTTTGCAGCTCAATGGCACTGATGATGGTGTCATTAATGTAAGCACCCACTTCGCCTGGTTGGGAGAAATCGAGTAGCGTTGTAAAGAAGGTTGCAGACTTTATGCGCTTTTTCATGCGCTTCGCCGCGTAGTAACCAACCGTACACGCCAATACAGTGCCACCAATGCAGTAACCCGCTGCGTTAATCTGCTCTTGACCCGTAATTTCTTCAATCGCAGTCACAGCTTTGACGACGCCTTCGGTCACATAATCCCCGAACTCGACATTGGCTTGCGCTTTACCCGGGTTTTTCCACGACATCATAAACACGCTGTGGCCTTGTTCTAGCAGCCAGCGAACCATGGAGTTTTTGGCCGTGAGATCAAGGATATAGTATTTATTAATGAAGGGAGGAACGATCAAAAGCGGAGTGGCGTTCACTTGCTCTGTCAACGGACGATATTGAATCAATTCAAACAGATCATTTTGGAAAACGATGTCACCCGCCGTTGTCGCAATGTCTTCACCAATGCGAAATGCATTGTTGTTGGTCATGCGAATTTTGAGAATGTCTGCGCTCGACTCAACGTCTTCTCTCAGCAGTTCCATCCCCGCAAGTAAGTTTTCACCATTTTTTTCGATCGTCAATTTCAACAACTCTGGGTTGGTCGCGATGAAATTTGATGGAGAAAGTGCGTTAATGGCTTGACGAGAGAAAAAGCTAATGCGCTCTTTGGTTTTTTCATCCAGACCTTCTATGGCGTCAATGGTATCCATATAGGTCTTACTGAATAAAAGGTAAGACTGTTTGATAAAGCTATACATAGCTTCGGACTGCCACGCTTCGTTTGAGAAACGCTTATCCCCTTTGTCCGCTTCAATGATACTTTGAGTATGGCCAGATAGCGCAACATTCTGCCAAATTTGCAGTTGCTGCTCCCACCACTGCGTTTGCAGTTGCAGAATGGCTTGTGGTTGATTCGCCGCTTTTTCAAAGAATTTCGCGGTATCCTCAAAGTTCACTTCTTGCATTGCCTTGTTTAAAGGAGAATTGACGGCTGCCTTGCCAACTTCAAAATCCTGCCACCACTGTTGATTGGTCTCTTGGAGCTTAACAAGATAGTCCGAAAAGAAGTGCTGTAACATAATGGTACTCCCTGATTCGGAAAAAAACGCCGCCTAACTGGCGGCGTAATAGTGGGACTTGTTACGCTGGGGTAACAGTCTTAAGGTTTTCCGAAGTTAGCTTCTCAACGTCGTCTTTAAACTCTTTAGCAATCGCTTGAAGTTTATTGCTGTCGTCTAGCATCTGCTGAGAAAGCTTAGTCAGTACATTCAGTTGTTGACCGTTAAAAGAAGCCAATGACGTCACATCTTTCACTTCAGATGCCGCTTTCATTTGCGCTAGACCCATTTCGCTGTATGTGCGAATCGCGTTTAGCTGAAGCTCTGTCAGTACTTCAACATTTTTTGTCACAAGCTTGTTGAACTTGAAGTATGGCTGAAGATTTTTTTCTGTTTGATCACTGAAAGTTTTGAAAAAATCCGTATACATGGTGTGTCTCCTAACAATTGTAGATGTTGTTTAATCCGTATTACTTAACTGCTTTCACAATCACTGCCGTTCCCATACCGCCACCAACACATAGTGACGCAACGCCATACTGACCGTTTTGTTTTTGAAGCTCATGAACTAACGTCACGAGAATTCGGTTACCCGACGCACCTAGCGGATGCCCTAACGCGATTGCACCACCATTCGGATTCGCTTTGTCTTGAATCGATGCCACTGGCACTTGGTGTTTATCGGCAAGCTGATGAATCACGCCTAGAGCTTGTGCGGCAAAGGCTTCATTCAACTCATACACATCAATGTCTGCTGTATTCAGTTGTGCTTTTTCAAGCGCTTTGCTAACCGCCTCAACAGGACCTAAGCCCATGATTTTTGGGTCAAGGCCAGACTGTGCGTAACTCACCACTTCTGCGATAGGTTGCAAACCGTATTCTTTCACTGCTTGCTCGGATGCCAGAATGACGGCACTCGCCCCATCATTAATGCCAGAAGCATTGCCCGCGGTGACCGTGCCTTCTTTATCAAAGGCAGGACGTAACCCTTTTAGCGCTTCAAGCGTTGCATTGGCTTTTGGATATTCATCGGTATCAAACGTCACTGTTTGGCGACGTACGGTCACTTCAACGGGCACAATTTCGTCTTTAAATTTGCCAGCTTCTATCGCCGCTACTGCTTTCTGTTGACTCGCCAATGCATATTCATCTTGCTGATCACGAGTAATGCCCACTTCTTTCGCGACATTTTCTGCTGTAACGCCCATATGGTATTGATTGAAAACATCAGTCAAACCATCAGCAATCAGCAAATCTTGCAGTGCCATATGGCCCATCTTGTTACCATCACGAACGTTTGCAGGTACTGTAAATGGGATTTGTGACATCACTTCGACACCAGCAGCAACCACCACTTTTGCGTCGCCACTGCGAATATGAGAAACGCCATCCATGACGGTTTTCATGCCACTGCCACACACCATATTGAGGGTGTAAGCCGGAACTTTTGCTGGAATACCGGCTAGGATTGCGGCTTGACGGCCAATGCCCATTCCTTGCGCAGCACTCACCACATTACCCACGATCACTTCATCAATCAGTGAAGCATCCACTTTGGCTTGTTCAATTGCACCTTTGATGGCGACAGATGCCAATTCACCAGCCGCTACCGTTTTCAACGAGCCGCCAAAAGCGCCAATCGGGGTGCGTTTGGCCGCAACAATAAATACTTTTTCCATCTCAACATCCCTTTAATGCATGTATAAGCCGCCGTTTACCGACAGCGTTTCACCCGTAATGTATGCGCCTGCATCGCTCACCAAGAAAGCAACCGCTTTGGCGATTTCTTCTGGTGTTGCCAGTCTTTGCATAGGAATTTGAGATTTGATGCCTTCGAGCACTTCATCGCGCATTTGCTCGACCATCGGCGTAGCTGTGTAACCAGGAGCAACGACATTGACCGTCACACCACTGCGGGCACCTTCGTAAGCGAGGGCTTTGGAAAAGCCGATCATGCCAGCTTTAGCCGCAGAATAGTTAGCTTGGCCAAACTGACCTTTAAGGCCATTTACAGAAGAAATATTGATCACTCGACCGCCCCCTTTTTCGCACATGGCGGCAAAGAGCGGTTGAGTCACATTGAACACACTGTTGAGGTTAGTATTAATGACATCAAACCAAGATTGCGGGGTCATTTTCTTAAACACCCCATCACGAGTAATACCGGCATTATTGACGACGACGTCGATCGTCCCCTCTTCTTCCAGTAATTTACTCAAGCGGTCGGCACACTCTTCTGTATTCGTCACATCCAGTTCAAATAAGCGGACCTGATCTTCGGTAAAGCCTTTTTCATTAAACCAATCTAACGCACATTGATGATTTCCCGTGTAATAAGTAGCAATTAAACGGTAACCATTTTCAACAAGTTGGGAAGAAATTGCAGAACCAATCCCGCCTTTTGATCCAGTGATCAAAGCGACTTTTTTCATCTAAGAACTCCATTCTTAACAGCAAAAAATTTAGCGCACATCCATTGGCAAATAATTACCAACTGACAAATTAAATATTATTCAATGTGTCTTCACTGACACTTATCTATATATTTAAGCTAACTTAGAAATGTGACATTTCAAATAAAATTTGAAAAATTGCGCATAAGGTTGAGCTAGATCCCATAAGGAATGAAATGTTATAAAAAGGTTAATGGCAACAATAAGCATTTTAAAACAACAACTTACAATGACTCACTTTTGAGATATGCAATTGTAAGCATTTGTTAGGAAAGGAATTTTCTCTTTTTTGCGTGTTACATAACAGATATGAACAGAAACTCAGACATTATACTTAAGTATAAATAAATCAATAAACACAGTGCTATTTAATGATAAACAACAAAATTAAGTTCTCTTTCATACTAATGGAACATATATATATTTCCATTTTTTTTGCTCGCATAAAATAAAAGCCACAATTATCTGTGGCTTTTATTTTTAGTCTTGTTGGTTTATTCCAAAGTTATTATTAACTTCGAATAAAGATGCTGCTCTTTTATGGTGCAGTGTCCACTTGTACTGGTAAATAGTGCTCCGGTTTTAAATGCAGCCATTCTGGCAACACGGTACCGATCGAGATAGATGACCATGTACCCGATAGCACACCAATAAACATCGCGGTCGAGAAGCCTTCCAATGCATTACCGCCCATAAACCATAGTGCGGCAATCGTAATTAAGGTGGTTCCCGATGTCACCATTGTGCGCGAGAAGGTTCCTAGTACCGCTTGGTCGTTAATGTTTTCCGTGGTTTCATTTTGTTTGGCAATCAGCAATTCTCGTATCCGGTCCGCAATGATAATTGAGTCGTTCAATGAATAACCAAGGATAGCGAGTATGGCGGCAAATACCGTTAGGTTGAACTCCATTTGTGTGATCGCAAAAAAACCCAACACAAGCACCACATCGTGAAGCAGTGCGAGTAGAGAACCACTCGCTAAGCGCCATTCAAAACGGAAACAAAGATACCCGAGAATACACAAGATGCTGATCAACAACGCCATACCACCTTGATCAACAAGATCTTGGCCAACTTGCGAGCCGACTACGCTGTTGCTGATGGTGGTGACATGATGGGACACACCATCTAAGACTTGCTGAATGTTTGGCGCTTGAGTTTCCCCTTCAGGAAGAGAGTAACGAATAATCCATCTCCCCTCTTCACCCGATTTAGTGACCGTTGTTGACTCACCTAATACGGGTTTTAATTGATCCAGAAGTTGGTGATTGGTTAACCCCGCGTCCAACTTCACTTCGGTCACCATCCCTCCAGTAAAGTCCAAACCTAAATTTAAGCCACGCAGGCCCAATGCCACTAAAGAGACCACCATCAACGCCAAGGAAATCACGCTGGTTAGGTAGCGGATAGCGCGGATGTGTTTTTTCATAAATTCAACCATGGTTATACCCTCACATTACGACGACTATCTTTACCCCACACCAAATTGATCATGGCACGAGAGGCAAACACTCCAGTAAACATACTGGTTAAAAGCCCTAGACCTAACGTTAAGGCAAAACCTTGGATCGGTCCGTTACCGATGGCATACAGCACAACAGCAGTAATCATGGTCGTAATGTTGGCATCGAGAATGGTGGCAAACGCGCTGTCAAAGCCGCTATCAATGGCCTGCGCTAAACTGCGCCCTTCTCGCATCTTATCTTTGATTCGCTCAAAAATAATCACGTTCGTATCCACGGCCATACCAACGGTCAACACTAAACCTGCGATCCCGGGTAAGGTTAATACGGCCCCCGGTAGCAGGGCGATTAGGCCAAGCAAACAAAGCATGTTTGCAACAAGTGCAACGTTTGCAACCCAGCCTAAACGGCGATACCACAGCGCCATAAACGTCAGTGTTAAGCCCATACCGAGAGCAAGTGCCGCAAAGCCATTTTGGATATTTTCAGCCCCCAATGACGCGCCAATGGTGCGCTCTTCAACAATCGAAACCGGTGCAGTCAACGAACCAGCACGAAGCAATAACGCAAGTTGTTGCGCTTCATCCATGCTGCCTGCACCAGTAATACGGAACTGGCTGCCTAATTGTGACTGAATGGTGGCAACGCTAATCACGCGCTCACTACGAGCAATATCACCATTTTCTTGAGTGGTGTATTCACGATAAACGGTAGCCATTGGCTTACCAATGTGAGTGGCGGAAAAATCGCTCATCTTCTTACCACCAGCGTGATCCAAAGAGATGTTGACTTCCGACATGCCCATCTTGTCGACACCCGCTCGTGCATTGACAATATGCTCACCCGTTAACACCGGTCTCTTTTCAAGCACGACGGAGCGGCCATCGGCGTCTTGCAGCACCAAATCATCACCACTTCTGGCATCACTTGGTGATTTGACGGAATAGAATGCTAAGCTCGCCGTTGCACCAATCACGTTCTTCGCTTGCGCTGGATCTTGCACACCGGGTAACTCAATACGAATGCTGTGTGCGCCTTGACGTTGAACCAACGCTTCAGTAATACCAAGCTCTTCAATTCGACCACGCATGATCTTCAAGTTTTGCTGGAGGGTTGTGGTTTGAAACTCCGCAGCATAAGCATCCGAAGGTTTCACTTCCAATGAGTCGGAATGGGTGCGAACTTGCCAGTTAGGATAGTTGCTGCGTAGATAGTTGCTCACTTTTTCCAACGCCACCGCGTTGTCGCTTTGTACGGCCAGTTGGGCAGTGCCTGTATTGCGAACCTGAACGCCACGAAGTTTTTCCGTGCGCAACATTGCACGAATTTCATCCGATAAAACATCACGTTGTTCATCGAACGCTTTATCTACATCGACGTTAAGTAAAAATTGCACACCACCGCGTAAGTCTAGGCCCAACTTGATAGGGTTGAATCCCATATCAGAAAGCCATTGCGGTGCCACAGAAACATAAGAAAAGCTGATGTTGGCATCATCACCAAGAGTGTTGTCTAAAATTTTTCTCGCTTGGCTTTGCGAATTTTCATCAGAGAAAACTAAGGTCGTCACGCCTTCTTTTTCCGTCACTTTGTCGACTGAAACCGATTGATGCTCAAGCAAGCCTTTTAGCTGTACAACGTCGTAATGCTCGGTTGTCGGCCCTTTGGCGTTATTTTGATAAGAAATTTGGATAGAAGGCTGTTCACCAAACCATGTTGGAATTGCGCTTAACGTTAAAATAACCAGTGTCGTAATCAACACCACGTATTTCCAAGCGGAATAGTGGTTAAGCAACTTCTGCGCTGCTTTATGTTTTTTTGTCATAGAGTTCCCCTCCGTCGCAAAAGACAGAGTTAATACAGTCAAAATAAAATGTGTTTTTGTTGGACTGAGTTACGAGAACTGACTATTGAGTGCCACATACATGGCATTGGTTTCTTTCCAACCCGCTAAGCGATGATTGGCGACGTAGTGATACTGAGTCTGAAGTGCTTTACGAGCAATGGCACAGAAAACATTGACATGAAAGTTTGGTAGCGCATCTGGGCTTGCGTGCCCATCGCCAAACATCAAAGGCGTTGTGTCGGATGCGTTTTCTTCTCGCTGGGATACATTCCAGCGACCTGCGTTGAGAATACCCGCTGCGTCTGTTTTGAAGTGGGATTCTGATACTGGCAGTGGTGAAGAGTCTGATTCTTCGCTCTGCGTTGTTTCTTGTGTCGTGTGGCCGATTTGGTGTTTGAGCACCGTAAATTGACCATTTGATGCATGATTACGCTGATTGCTCTCTGCAATAGATGCAATCACTTCCACTGGCATCATCACCAATGTAAGCAGTAAAGCAAATAATCGCAGTAAGCTGTTGTACATAACTCTTCTCTGAAGATCAAAAAGAGCAGGCAAGTTTGCCTGCTCTCGCATAGTATGCCCGGATGTGATTTAGCTCAACTAAAAAGTTCTAAAAGTTAACCCTATAAAAGCCGACCGACCAATAAGGTACGTTGATTATCGATAAAAAATCTCGCCCGTTTGTACATCGAGATAAATCTTGTTTTCTTGGGCTAACCCCCCGCAGTAGATGAAATAGACATCCCTATTCTGAAACGTCACCGATCGCACCCAACCACCTAGCTCCTCAAAGTCCTCGGGTTTGCAGGTACCGTCGTTCAGCAACATCTGAGTGTATTTTCGATAAACATCGCGATGTTCTTTTAAATCATCAGACTTAACAAGGTAACCATCTAAGATCTCTAAGCGCTCCATTTCTTCGATGACCGGTTTCGCGTCAGAGAGCTTTGTCATGTCGACCCACTCTGCCCTTTCTTCACCACCCTCTTCGTAAACTAGATAGTCGGAAATTCTTCCCCAGCCATTTTGCTTTTCAAGAATGGTGATCTTCTCGCCTTTATACAACGCATCAATAATCAGCGCGTGCGGCTCCGGTTTATTCCTCACATCAATTCGGCGCTCAATAACGTAATAGTCGGTGATTTCAGGCTCGGGGGCTGGCAGTTCCATGATTGGCTGTGGTTTTTCGGGGACAATTGGCTCCTCTACCGTTTCAACATTTTCTTCATCACCTGGCTGCATAAAGAAAACGTAGTAACCTGCCCCACCACCAATCAGCAGTAAAACAACAATCAATATGATCATGATTTTCTTCATGGATTCTTACCACCCTTCTTATGACTCAATGGTTTGGGCTTGCTAAACGGATGTCTATTTTGCCAGTTATTTGAGTATCGTTCTAATTAAGCACACCAATAGTTCTCACAAAATCACATATACTGTATAGCACAGCCCACCATTTACTCTCGATTATGGTTAAGTGCGCTCTGATTGCATTATCATTGATGGTGTTTTCTATCCCTCTCACTGCAGCGAGTCAGTGTAATCCGCATGGCTGGAAAACATTGCAGGACAACCAAATCGAACTTGAAGGCTATTACAATACAAGAGCCACGCAATACAACACGTTACTCGCCATCCATAAACAACGTCGGCTACTCTCACAACAATTTACCTTAGATGAGTTGGTCCAACTGTGGAACCACGCGGACAGAGTCCACTATCGCGAATTTGAGCAGCAGATACGTAGTGCTCGGCAATACGCCAACGCCGTCAGCTCTCTCAAAGATCAGTTGATTGAGAAAAAAACGCAAGCACTAAGCATAGGAAGCCAGTGGTACTCCATGGCTAACGCCTGTAAACAAGCTAAGAGAACCGCCAACTTTAATTCCGCGCTTTGGTATAGTGCTTCATCCAACGATCTGGCTAACGATTTCTCTCATTTAGAACAAAAATTCACCCAACTCGGAAAAATCTATGAGAAAGAAGCACGCCAACTAGAGACCGCACAACTCTATGCTGAGCAGGCAAAGTAACTTAGAAGATCACCGACTCATATGTGCGCAAATTTTAAGCAAACAGATGAAAAATAGCGACGCAGCTCACAATAATTCTTTACTTATGCCGATTTTTTGAGTAATTTACTATTCATAAATTTTCATAAAACATAACAATTGGCTGGTGAAAATGCAAAACGACATGGTTTTCAAGTGGTTGAGTCACATGGATAGTCAAAACGTTACAAAGAGCAAGTTACTTTCAGTAGTTAGGCACGTCAAAGAGTATGGATCAATTAACGATCTCGAGTTATGTAAGATCTTTGGCGAGACCATTTGGAGTGATGGGGGCGAATATCATTCAGCTGCTTTCTCATTCCGAATTGATCAACAAACCGGCAATTGCGAGATCTCTCAAATTCGCAGCTATTAAGAAACAGTTACTAAAGCGGAGCCCAAAAGGCTCCGTTTTTTATTGCTCAATCGATGTCACAATCTATCTTTGTGTAACAGAGAGATGCCGTCATCACGGTGGCGAGACAATCAACTCAGTTAACTTAATGAGTAGATCGGCACTCGTTGTGACTCTTTTACCTTGCGGATAGCCAAATGAGTATGGATATCCTTAACGTTTTGTAGACGTTGTAGCTTACGAGTAAAAAGCTCATAACCTTCCAGATCCCTCGCCACCACTTCCAGCAAATAATCATACGCGCCAGACACTACATGGCAACTGACCACTTCATCCATGGCCACAATAGCTTGCTCAAAATCGTCAATCGAAGCGACTTGGTGACTGTTTAAACTTACTTCGACAAACACACTCATAGCGATCCCAACTCGTTCACGAGCCACTGAAGCATGATAGCCGCGAATAATTTTATCTTTCTCTAGCCTCTTAATGCGACGTGCACAAGGCGAGGGAGAGAGCCCCACCTCCTCGGCAATTTCCGCAGCCGTCAATTGGGCATTTTTTTGCAGCAATTCCAAAATTCGTTTATCAATCCTATCCATTACCTTGCCATTTATCATCACTAGACCAAGAACAATTAGCAATTTTTGGCATTTCTATAATAACTAAAGACATATTTTGCCAAAAAACATTACTAACAATAGCTGATAATTAACATTTATTTAACTTATTTCTTCGCAAGGTATTTTATGTTGCTTGGGTATCTGGCTATTGGTGCCACCTTACTGCTTTGGTCGGGCTTTTTTCTCTCTCTGAAAGGTGGAGCAATCTCTGCATTGCAACCTGCGGATATCGCATTTACTCGCTTTGTTGTTCCTATGATTTGCCTGTTGCCGATTGTGGTTAGAACAAGGCGAAGCGTCGCTTCTGTGCCATTTCGTTATTGGCTCGGCATGTTTGTAGGAAGCGGCTTGCCTTATTTGCTTGTGGCAGGAACTGCGATGCAGTTCGTTCCTGTATCGCACGGCAGCGCACTCGTGCCAGGCACTCTTCCCCTATTTGTTACTGGCATTGCTGTCTTGCTCTTTAAGCAACCGTTAAGCCAACACCGTGTTATTGGCCTTAGCTTGGTGGTCGTTGGGATTGGTTTATTTCTTGTTCCTCATTTGGGTCTTTATCAAAATCAACTTAACGCCAACGGTCAGGAAACCACAGGGCATTTATTGTTCCTAGTGGGCAGTTTGATGTGGGCAATATTTACCATTTGCGCTCGAGTCGCCAACCTCAATCCTCTTGTTGCATCGGGTGTGATCGCTTTTGCTTCCATGCTGTTGTTAACCATACTGGTTAATTTAGGTGTGCTAGATAGCTATCTCCTTAACACCCCAATCCATCAGTGGCCTTGGTATGAACTCTTTGGGCATCTGCTTGTTCAGGGTATTGGCGCAGGCTTGTTAGCCGCGTTCACATACCTATACGCCGTTAAAGTTCTCGGTGCAGAGCGCAGTGCGGCATTTGGCAGTGCAACCCCGGTATTGGCAACCCTCTTGGCGATTCCTATTTTTGGCGAGTATCCAGATCCCCTAACTTGGATTGCCCTGTTCGTGGTCAGTTGCGGAAGTCTCATTGCAAGTAATGTATTTATGCGACATGACTCATCAATGGACTACCGACCACCACAACACCATCAAGTCAAACCATCAAGTGAAAGCTCGGTACCTTAACTCTCAACTCTGGGCTTCGTAACAGTTCACGAAACATGACAAAAGTCGCCCGCATCGCAGTGATGCCCTTTGTATATCAGGCCCCGAGGTTTATAGTTTAGGGAGTTGATTTTGAAAGTGAAGAAAGATGCCTTCGACTTACACCAAGGATGATATCCCCCGGTTTGTAAAACCGGGGATGCGACTCAATGCGACCTTTGAATTTGGCCCACAAGACTCATTAACCTTGCCTGCGTTTTTTGTTGGCCTAAAAGCTGGTCAGTATTTGATCATCGACTTAGCGGATAAGGAAGAACTGCTCCTGCGCAAACTCGACAACGTCGATGTGATTTTACGCGGGATCGCGGATACGGAACTTGGCCATGTGGTTGCCTTTAAAACCAGCGTATTATCGACCATCAGCAAACCAGACTTCTTGCTGTTTCTCCGCTTTCCGGCCACGTTGGCAACCAAACCCATTCGTGAACACGAACGGTATAAGATCGATCTGGCATGCACCCTCAATCACAATGGCAACTTGTATGAAGGCCGTATGAGTGATTTTTCACTCTCTGGTTGTGCCTTCTTTACGCTTGTCGAACCCGAATTTAAAAAAGGCGACATCGTGAAGCTAGAATCCACCCTAAATCGTTTTCTTTCAGCAGACAACGGAGCAAAAGTGGCCAGCATTCGTAAACTTGCCAATGGTTGGTCAATCGGAATTAAGTTTGAGAAGTCAGTTTTACTTAGCCAAGAGCTGAAAAGAGAGCTACTTGAACTCTCTTTTCATGCCGGATTATTAGGCTAATGCTCTACCCAATAGTGTGCTTTGAAGTGTAATAACTCATCGTGCAGCTCTTGCTCTTTAATGGGTTTCACAATCACTCGATTGGCCCCTGCCGACAGAAACTCTTGTTTAGTACTTTCCTGTGCATCGGCAGTACAGGCATAAATAGGCGTTCCTAGCTTGAGTGTCTCCCGAATTTCGCGAGTGGCCTCTATGCCCCCCATCTTAGGCAATTGGTTATCCATTAGAATCAAATCGAATGCATGCTCCTTTAATTTCTCTAGAGCTTGGGTGCCATCTTGTACCCACTCGACACTCATTTGATACTTCTGGCAAAACGCTTTCAGAATAAAGGCATTCGTATGATTATCTTCCACCAACAAAACCTTTAGTCCCTGACCAAACAACTGCTCCGGTTTAGGATTTGTTGGTGTTTTCTGCTCCTCACACTCCCCTTTTTCTACAGGAATAGAAAGGTAGAAAGTTGAGCCTTTGCAAAGCTCACTCTGCACCGAGATTTCGCCTTCCAGCATCTCGACAAGGTTCTTCACAATAGTCAATCCGAGCCCGCTACCGCCATATTCCCTTGTCGACAGTGAGTCCGCCTGAACAAATGGTTCGAAAATACTTTCTAACTTACTTTCGTCAATACCAATGCCCGTATCACTGACTTGTATCGATAAAATGGAGTGCTCCGAACGCGCAAACTTCTCAAGTTTAAAGGAAACCTCAATTCGACCAGCAGGAGTAAATTTCACTGCATTGCTGATCAGATTAAACATAATTTGATTCAACCTGACTTGGTCTGTATGCAATTGGCAATCGAGTGGGATCTGGTTATGGATTTCGAAACTCACCCCTTTTTCACGGCAAATTGGCCGATAGATATTCTCCAAAGTATTGAGGGTATCGTAAAAGTTAAAGTCGCGTTTTTTGATATTGAACTTGCCTTGCTCAATCTTAGAAAAGTCCAGAATATCATTTAACACTGCCAGTAAATGTTCTCCGCTATTACACAGCACATCCACTTGTTTTAAGTTCTCTGCGTCGTTCACCGAACGTTTTAAGAGCTGAGCAATGCCTAGAATACCGTTGAGTGGCGTTCTAATTTCGTGACTCATCTTGGCGAGAAAATCGGCTCTGGTTTTGGCAGACTGTTCTGCTTCACGCCTAGCGAGGTTACTCTGCTTCTCCGCATCAATCAGGGTTGTAATATCTTGACCTTGCACAATGATGCCGCTGATGCCGTTTTCCACCACAATGGGAGATAAGTTCCAGCGAAAAATTTTCTCTCCGATCGGCACATTAATGCCCGTCAACGTTGCCCCTTGAGCGGCCATTTTCAAGTGCGGTGATAGCTTGAGTTTAAACAGTTGAAATAACGGATTAGAGAAATCCTGAGGTGAAGCGTGTTCAATGCCTAACTCTTTCATTGCAGCAGGATTCATCTGAATCAGAAGACCACTTTCCGACCAAACCATCATCGGAGAGAGGGCAAAATTGAACAAATCTTGGAACGAGCGACGTTGCGACTCCAACTGCTCAAAGGTGTTTTCCAAAGTGTGGCCAATATGCGCAAATTCTAAGATGTCTGAACCATTAAAGCGCTCATACTTTTCACCCGTTCCAGCAAAACGGCTGTAAGCCATCAGTGACTCTAGTGCATTGGCAACTCGATTTTGGATCCAAGAGCGAATGGCTAAGGAAAGCATCAACATCAGCACGACAGAAGTAGCCAACCCCAAATAGTGTTGTCTTTGAAGCGAAGCGACATGGCTATTTTCTTGGATCGCGAGAATACTGACGAGGGTATCAGTGGAATTGATCTCAATGGGCGTTTGGCTAATCAAGCAATCATCAAATGCGCTCGGCTCATCACGCATGGCAAGCAAGCTGTCTAAATCATACGGTTCGTTGCCACTCAAAGAATGCGAAATCACCTTATCCCCAACGAGCATGACAATATTGTCACTATTGCTGCCAGACTCCAGCATTTCGACCAATGGGAAATTATTGTCCAATACCACTGAAATGTAATACTGACCTAGCACTTCGCCCGTTGTCGTATCGATAACAGGGGAGCGTCTCACCAGCATATTGCGTAGCCCCATCAGGGTATGCAATGACATAAAATGCCAGTTGTTGCCAAACAGAACACTTTGCGAAATTTTTTCCAGCAGCACTTCATTAACGCCGTAAAAATGCGCATTGCCGTCGTCCCACAGCAGCCCCTCTCCGGTGGTTAAAAAACGAAACTCTGGCGTATGAGTGGGATCGGCCTGATCCATACTCAGGAAATAATATTCCAGCTTCTCGTCGTCCCCATCGAGGAAAAAACGTCGTATCGCCTCATTTTTTGAGTTGCTGTCATGATGAATTTGCAAAATAGAGAGGTGATTATTAAACAGACTCTTAACCAAAGCGGAGGTCTGCTGTTTGGTGAGCATCACTTCCTGCTTGATGATTTTATTACTGAAGTAGTAACTCTGAATGAAGATACCAATGGTAATAAGTCCGAGCACCAAGAAAATGATGCGCGTAATCAGCGTCGCTAAAGATTGATGCTTGCGTTGCAACTGTTCGTTTGTCATGGCTGATCTGAATATCTAAACGCGCGTTTTTTCAATAGTTCGATGTGTTCTGGCGAGTCTTCTTTTGTCACTACTTCAAAGTCGCCAGAAAAGACGGTCGGGACAGTTCTTCCTTCAATGTCCCATTTGATCGCCTCAGCCATAGCGATTCCCGTATCATCGTTCATGCGCATAACCGTCAAATCAAGGTCACCTGCCGCGATCGCGTCAAGCTCAGCGGAGCCACCACCCCATCCATTGATCTTGATGTTTGTGCGATCCAACTCTTTCAATGCATCAATGGCACCCAGGGCCACATCGGTAGAACAGGCGTAGATAAAATCCACATCAGGATAGCGCTCTAAACTGTTTTTTGCGGACTCATAGCCTGAGGCTTTGGTCGCTTTGGTGTAAAAAGAGCTTTTTAGTGCAAATCGATCACTGTGATTCATCTGATGTATAAAGGTGTCACCACGAGCATCACTCACGTAACCTTCAGAAAAATAAAGAACTGAGTAGTTTGCACCTTGTGGGTAAAGCTGTTTGAACTTATCGGCCAGCGCAATGCTCCCTTCCGCATGGTCAAAACCGACGTAGAGAAATGGCTGTCTTTTATCCCAAGCTTGAACCGGTGTGGTGATATTTTGCAGAATCAGCTTGGTTTCGGAAGAGTCTAATACATGCTCAATGAACTTGCGGTGACGCGTCGTGTCGAGCGTAAAAATGAGGTAATCCGATTTGCTCTTTAACGCTTCCATCAAGGAGACGCTTTGCTGTTTAACATCGGCATTTGGCCGCGTGAAAACCTGATTAATTTGGTAACTTATCTGCAGCTTATCCATGCGTTTCTCAAACGCGGAAAGATTTCTTACCCAGTAATCGGAGATCTGCTGACCAGGAAATACCACTGAAATTCGAATCGGTTTGGATTGATGACTCTTTAAAGGTACAGGCGCATTCCTGACCACCTCAGACAGTTCTCGTGTGAGCACGCCTTGTTGAGGAAATTTTTCCAAAAATTCTTGATAAGCCCAGTACCCACTGAGGACTTCTGACGTATGTGAGCTTACTTGAAAACTTGCTGACGCTAATAAACAAGTTAGTAATATCTTTTTCATTTAATTATCTTTTTTGTTTTTCTGTGTAGCCTGACCGTATAAAGAGTATCGCGAATTGTGAGCCGATACCAGATTGGATTTCAGTTGGGTTTCAAAACTTTTACGTTTGTGACGCTCAGTGTTATCAATAAACAAAACCGCCAAATATTGACGGTTTTGCTCGGCTGTTCTCAGCTAAAAATTTGCTTAGAAAGTGAACGCCAAATTACCCGATACACCAAATTGGTTTTCACCCGCGTAGCTACCTGCGATGTCGAGGCTAACAACATCAAAGGGACTAATACCAATACCTGCGGTGAAGGCATTTTCGACCGTGTCTTCTAGGTCAATTTCGTAACCCGCACGCAACTGAGCCCAGCCCCATGCGTTGCCTTCAACCCCAAAGCGCACAAATTGAGTTTCATCATCAAGCGATTTAAAACGCTCTTGTTTGGTCAAATCCAAATCCATCGCAGCGGTAAAGAAATCTGAGCGGTAAGCCACGCCAGCAGAAACTTGTGTATTCAGCTCATACACATCCTGCTTTTGGCCATTTTTGTCTTTCAAATCGATCTCTTGGCTCAATAAATCTTTCACCGCAAGCGCAACTTGAAATTTGTCCTTTAACCACACCACGCCGAAATCCAAGTTAAAAGCACTTTCTTTATGCTCACTCTCTTCGTAATCATCTAACTCAAAGTCAGCCACGGTTGGAACAACATAGTAGGTAGTCAATTGTTGGATTTTGGGTGTGACACCGAAAGAGATTCGTTGCTCTTTAATCTCGAACTCTTTTGCCAAAGCCGCACCGTACTCGACATAACCGAAAGCCGCCATCGTCACCGATGAGTTTTTGTATCGAGTTTCAGTATCTGTGGCTTGATTGCCGGTATCCACGTAGTCAGCGATGTTTGGCCTCGCTATCAACTCCAAATAGCCACGGGCAAATAGATTGGTTGAGAATCGTTTGGTGGGAATCGCCACTGCCAACCCTAAGCTACTGCTTGCGGTAAGAGGAGCATTTCCTTGAAGATCGTCAAGATAACTGTTTAACTGGTCGATTTGGCCTGGAGAAGGTATGGGGGCCGCCTCAAATTCGTCAATTGAGTCTTGGAGATCGTCAATGGTTGCCAAGCTTTCATCACTGTCTCGAACATTGACACCAATAGCTGGCAAAAGCAGGCCAAAATCATCATGTTCTTCAAAACTGGCGACCAAAGCGGGATTATAGAAGGGGGCGGTAAGATAATCAGCGGAGGCGACACCGGTATTTCCCATACCACTACCGCGTCCATCTGCGACATGATTCGCTGCCAAAGAAGGGAACGCCACCATAGACAAACCGACTGCCACTGCAATTTTGTTCAGACGTTGCATTGCATTCAATCCTTGTAGTTATTTGCCGTCTAAATATTAGTAAAGACTTAACAAAATTACATTCAGATTAATGATATCAATCGCAAAATTTATCTAATTGCAGTAATAGATCACCTTTTACTAGGCGCTCTTTATCTTGTTTGCGCAAAGTTTTGATGTGGCGCTCTAGTTTCAGTGCCATACTTTTGCTGCCCACAGGTACACTCCAAACCAATTCTAATGGGCCTTTGCCTTTCAGCGCTTTTGCCCCTTTGCCTTGTTGGTGCATACAAAAGCGTCGCTCTACATTATTGCTGATGCCGCAATAGAGCGCGTTAAGTCGTGTCCTGATCAGATAAACGGACCAATCAGGGCACGGTTCGGGAAGAGACATTAGAGAAGTGAGTTCACAAGTGACTTCAGTTCAGCAAGCTCTTGCTTCAATGCTTCCACTTCTGCTTCTAAATGAGCGACACGCTCATCATCAAACTGCGGAGTACTTGATGCTGTCATTAGAGCCGAACCTTGAAATGCATCTAGATCCACTTCGCCACAGAACTGATGCATATAACGTGATTCACGCTTACCAGGCTCAATAGGTAGCTTAACCACAAGCTGACCACGCTCTTCGCTCGCCAACTTATCTAATACGGTTTCGACTTCTTTAACATCTGCAAAGGTCGCCAAACGATTGGTGCGCGTTCTCAACTCTCCCGGTGTTTGTGGCCCACGCAGCAACATACAACAAACAATGCCTTTTTCTTGCGCAGACAACTTGAGATCACCAAATTCCGTATTGCAGAATCGATGTTGATACTTGCTCACACGGCTATTAAAGCCACTTTCATCACTGACTAGGCGACGTGAAATCAGTTGGTCGACAGCATCAAGAACTTCGGATTCCGACAAGGACATCACAGGCTCGCGATTACTCTTCTGATTACAGGCATTGGTCAATGCATTTAAGCTCAATGGATATTGGTCTGGCGTTGTGACTTCTTTTTCGATTAAACAACCAATGACACGGGCTTCAATGGGGGTCAACTCAGTTCTCATGTTGCTTCTCCTTATATATTTTCTTGCTTCACCATAGCACGTTTCTAACCCCACATTGCAATGGGTTAATGCTCGGATATGAGAGTGAACTTGGTCAATTTGCCGTTTTCATCCACAACGACAATTTTGGAACGATTCAATTCGACTTCGATGGTTTCGAGCTTCACTCTTTCATCGATGTAAGCAGATTTGAGCTTGAAGCTGGTTTTTGGGCACTCTTCGAGCACTTGCTCATCGAAGATTTGCTCATCAAGTTGGGAACCATCGGACTTCATACTACTTGTCTATCATGCAGGTTTACTAAGTTGGCGCAGATAATATCTCTTTATGGGTCAGAAAGACAATTGCCTCGCTTTGAAGTGGCTTTTTCTTGACCAGACAAGCATTCGATTGATCTAAAGACTGTTATGAGTATGTATGATGTGCTTTAATCTCTGCAGGGTATGTTCGAGAATCACTTCAAGATGCTGATAAGAATGATCAAACACGCATCCTGAAGTTATTTTGCAATTTATCATTCACTTTTATTGAAGGTAAGGGACCTATGAATACCGTATTTGAAATTGTTTCTCAGGCGCGCCGTAAGAACAAATTGAAACGTGAACTACTAGACAATGAAAAGAAAGTTCGCGATAACCGCAAGCGTGTTGAGCTACTTGAGAACCTACTGGACTACATCAAGCCAAACATGTCTCAAGATGAGATCATGACCATTATTAAGAACATGAAAGCCGATTACGAAGATCGCGTTGATGACCACATCATCAAAAGTGCAGAGATTTCTAAAGCACGCCGTGACATCAGCCGTCGTATTCGCGAACTCACCGAAGAAGACAAGCAAGCAAGTGGCAAGAAATAAGCCAGCGCTTCAGCGATAACATCTCAGCCTCGCCAATCGCGGGGCTTTTTCTTTGTCGCGTTTTGCTAACACCAACGAATTCATACCCCAATGAATACCTTTCCTAACTATTAGGTTATTAATTTATCTTGCGCTAGACTAGCGATGGGTTCTGATTCAAACATTCGATATGACAACTTCTAACACTTCTCTCGCTCGCCAACTTTTTACTATGACATGGCCAATGTTATTTGGTGTGCTCTCTTTAATGAGCTTTCAATTGGTTGACAGTGCCTTCATCGGGCAATTAGGTATACTTCCTTTGGCTGCACAAGGGTTTACCCTACCGCTGCAGATGGTCATCATCGGTATTCAAGTGGGTTTAGGTATTGCGACGACTGCCGTCATCTCCAAAGCGCTAGGTGCAGAAAAACTTCAGTACGCTCGTCAACTCGCAGGGCTTATTTTGCTCATTGGTGCCGTAGGTGTGGCTCTGGTCTGTGTGATCATCTGGTTTTTACGACATGTGATTTTGTCGCTACTTGGGGCACCTGAAAGTGTCTATGCCGTCATCGACGCGTATTGGCCCTATTGGCTTATCAGCGCTTGGGTCGGCGCTATGCTTTATTTTTTCTACAGTATCTGCCGCTCGAATGGCAATACTATGCTGCCAGGCACCATGATGATGCTCACCAGCGGCTTAAACCTAGTGCTAGATCCGCTGTTTATTTTTACTTTCGATCTCGGTATCAATGGTGCCGCTCTGGCAACTATTGTAGCTTTTGGTATAGGGATTATGATCGTCGCTCCGAAAGTGCATCGTCACTCATGGGTCAGCTTTGATCGTCATGATCTGGATGTCGTTAACAGTGTGAAAGCCGTTGGCCATATTATGGGACCAGCGATGATCAGCCAGTTGCTCCCGCCTCTCTCTTCGATGCTGGCGACCAAACTCATCGCGGGTTTTGGCACAGCAGCAATTGCATCATGGGCGCTAGGGTCTCGTTTTGAATTCTTCACGCTGGTCTCAGTATTGGCCCTAACGATGTCCATGCCTCCAATGATCGGCCGACTTCTCGGTGCAAAGAACTTTGCCGATATTCGCAGCTTGGTCTCCATTGCTTGTCGCTTTATTCTGTTTTTTCAAACCAGCTTAGCCATTATCAGTCTATTAGTGTCTGCTTGGTTGTCTTCTTTGATGACCAGCGATCATCAAGTCGAAGAGATCCTCAACCTTCATCTGACCATTATCCCTATCAGCCTTGGAGCTTTGGGTATCTGCATGTTGATGGTTTCGATTTGCAACGCGCTAGGACGCTCCTACACTGCACTGCGTATTTCCGCATTGCGCTTGTTTGCCTTTTTCCTTCCTGCGCTTTGGTTAGGCGCAGAACTAGGCGGAATCCAAGGTCTCTTTATTGGCGCTGCGATTGGCAATGTTTTGGCAGGGCTTGTTGCATGGTTAACGTATCGCTCCGCCATCAATCAGTTGGCTGAGTTGGAATCACTCCGCTCTTGATACGAAGTGGCCAACCCCATGGGTTGGCCTCTTTAAAAATAGGCGAGACGCCTAAGCTATTTTCAGTTCACTAAACAAGTCATAAAGCTGGTTAGATTTGTATGGCTTGGGTAGGTAGGCGTCCATCCCGGCCTCAAAGCAGCTTTGAATATCCTCTTCAAGAACGCTCGCTGTTAAGGCAATAATTGGCGTTTTTCCACTGCCTTGTTCCGTTTCCCAACGTCGGATTTCTCTTGTTGCGGTAATGCCATCCATCACGGGCATCATACAGTCCATCAAGACTGCATCAAATTTTCCGCCTTGCGTGATGGCATCAAGCGCTTCTTGCCCATTACTGGTAATCAAATAGTCAAACCCGGCCTTTTCTAAGAAAAAACTGGCAATTTTTTGATTCATTAGATTGTCTTCCGCAATCAGTATTCGGCGATAGTTGCGGCCGTATGACGCGCTCACTCGAGTGTCGAAACAAACTTCCTGTTTGGCTGGCATTCTCGTACTTGAGGAAGCGGTAGGCTGTGAAAGGTTTTGTGCCAAACTCTCTATGCACGCTTTGAATCGTTTCCCTAAGAATGGCTGAGTCAAAAGAGCGTGAAATCGTTCGATGTTGATATGACTGCTGAACAAATGATGCTGGCACACCACGACACGTTGAAGCGGGATCACTTGCTCAAGTTGCTCTAGGTCTCGGGTCGCATTTTGATGCAGGCTGTGGCAATAGAAAACCACATCAAAATCGGGTTTCAATAACTGAACTTGCTCCACTCCTTCCGCGATCGTCAACTCAATACCACATAACCGACATTCATTAATAAGTTGGTTGGTATAACCATAGTTATCCGCGATCAATAAGCCTTTCTTAATCACTGGTGAACGCCAGTTTTCTGTATCGAGAGTTTCCACTGGGATCGTAAAAGAAAAGCAGCTTCCTAGGCCTTTGGTTGACGTGGCCGTTAACTCCCCTCCCATCATGGCAACCAACTGACGGCAAATCGCTAAACCTAAGCCAGTTCCACCAAATTGCCGCGTGATGCTGTCGTCTTCTTGCGTAAATGGCTCGAAAATCGTTTCTAGTTTTGCTTGATCGATGCCAATACCAGTGTCCGTCACTTTGAAGGTCAGATAGCCTTGGTGATCATGTTCATCCGCTTGATAGTTGACGAATGTAGAGATGTAACCCTCTTTGGTGAACTTGATTGCATTACCGACTAAGTTGGTCAGAACTTGCTTGATTCGGTGATCATCCGCCATTACTTTGGCAGGAATGTCTTCTCCCATTGTGATGTGCAGTTCGATATTTTTGCTTGTCGCCTTCGATTGAAACAGAGTCATGGCTTGGTAGACCGTTTCTCGAATATCCGCTTCCTGAAGCGAAATGTTTAAGTTACCCGATTCAATCTTGGATAGATCAAGGATATCGTTCAACAAGATAAGCAGAGACTGTGAGGAAGTATCAATATCTCCTAAAATCTCCTTTTGTTGGCTACTAAGTTCACTTTGAGACAAGATTTCAGTCATCCCGATAATCCCGTTCAAAGGCGTGCGAATTTCATGAGACATATTGGCTAAAAAGACCGATTTCGCTCGGTTAGCAGAAATGGCCGACTCTTTCGCCTGGATAATCTCCACCATCTGCTGCTGCTTCTCATCAATAATTTGGTTTATCTGTTTGGCAAACACAGTGAACTCGTCATTGCCGTCAGGGATTACTCGTGTTTGCTGACTTTGCTCATCCTCTTTGGTCAAACTTTGTAATGCATTCAAAATGGCATTGAGCTTATTGTAAACCCTTAGCCATGTGGAAGTACCCAACATAAACAACACGAATAGCATGGCAAATACGGCACCAGTCATGCCCGTGAAATACCATTGTTGATGCTCTATTTGACTGCGCAGACTGGTTTCCGCTTGAATCGAAAAACTATTGATCAACAACAGTAGCGTTTGCAAACGATAATCTAGCTCAACACTGTACGCTTTAAGCTGATCCAAAGAGAGCGTTCCTGCGGCAATGCTGTCTCGATATTGCACACTGCTTTGATAACGTTCTGATGAAAAAAACTGCAATAGCTTTTCAACTTGATGATGACTTGCGCCTAAATCAAGAAAACGCTCAAGCGCTTGCTGTTGCCTTTCAATTGCCTGATAAAAAGCAGCATAATCAAAACCGTACGTTCCTTGAGTTTGTAATTTGTACGTGAGCAGCGCTTCTTTTTGCGCCCAATAGGAAAGGGAGATGAGCTGAGTAATGAGCTTTTGCGTCGTTTCTGCATCATTAAGAGACAAATGAAGATGCTCATTTTCGATGGCCTCCAACATCTCCCGCAAAACATCAAACCCCCACTCTGATGAAATCAATCTTTCTTGCGCTGGTTGGCTTTTTATTTCCGACAACGCTTCAATTAAATCGTTTTTTAACCCACTTAATTCCGATGAAACATCCAGCGAGTACATAAACTGATTGAATGAGTCACTTTGCGATAACTCATCCAAATAACGCATTTCTCCTTGAACCCCCTGATAAATCCTAAAAGCCGTTTCAGCAATCCCATTTTGTATGTGTATTCGACTGATGGTTTTATCAAGAGAGTCTAACTGACGACGGTTATTTAATAACTCCTGCACTGTAAAACCCAATATAAAAATAGCGGGTAGCAGCGAAAGCAGGGCGAGACGAGTTTTTATAGAAATCTTCATCATATTTGTTTCGTCCTTGCAAGCATTGGGACCTAGCCTATCCTTAATACTAGACCAATTTCATAGCAACAAAATAAAAGTTAATTAAATCGCGGGAAACCGGTGAAACGGTGTGAGGTTAATGCCTAAATTCAGTCTGTTGGTGATCGTTGTTGTATTAATTAGTGTGCTCTCATCCTTATCTGTGAGAGCCGCAGACCAGTACATCATTTTTTCGCTCAACCCTCAGCTACCCACCTTAAGCACCAGCCAAGTTAAGATGATTTATCGCGGCAAAATGACGCAAATCGATGGCATTCCTTTTGAACTGCTCGATTTGCCCGCTTCGTCGCAACAACGTAATCAGTTTTATCAACTTTTATTAAACAAAACACCTTCACAAATGGCCGCCATTTGGGCCAAACAAACCTTTTCAGGACGCACAAAACAACCTTTTCAGCTCTCCGAACAAAGCATTAAAGAGGTAATGGAATGGCTAGCCATTACTCCTTCCGGCATTGCTTATTTTCCAGCGAATGAGGTTCCCAGTGACGTGCATGTGCTCTACCAATTTACGACTGAGGAAGAATAAATGAGGCTTAAATTTATTTTACCCCTATGCCTACTCTGCTCTCCGGCATACGGAGAGTGGACACTGTCGGACCAACTCACCATCAGTGGATTTGGCTCACTTTCTGCGAGTAAAAGCGATCAAGCGACGCCGATCATCCAAGAAAAAGAATTTACCGATGAGTGGTGTTGGGATTGCGAAACCACACTTGGAGTACAGCTAGACTGGGCAATGAACGAGAACTGGCGAGCGTCTTTGCAGGTGGTCAAACAACCTCATGACGATTTCTCCGACCCGACGCTGGCTTGGGCATTTGTTGAATATCGCGGCGACGACTGGAGTACAAAATTAGGCCGCCAACGCATTCCGCTTTTCTTAATGTCGGAATATCTCTTTGTGTCACAAGCCTACCCTTGGTTTCGCCCGCCTATTGATGTGTACGATAGTGTGTTAGGCATTTCAAATTATGATGGGCTTTCTCTCGATGTACAGAAGTGGATAACCTCTGATATTCCAGTGCGAGTCGCCACTTTTGTTGCCAAATCCAGCAGCGACGATTACTCCTTGTATGGACAGCCACTGACCATCGATACCGATATTTCTTATGGCATCACCACCGAAATCGACTTTGATGAAAATCTTGTCCGTGCCGCACTGATGCACACGAAGTTCGAACAGACATACGCTGCAACCACGATTATTCCCGGGGGGGAACAATCGTTAACCTTGTTTAGTCTAGGTACCATTTACAACTGGCAACAGTGGCAATTTATTGCTGAGTTGCTCACAAGCAGTCGCTATCACTCTAATTGGTATGTCAGCGTTAACTATCAATGGAACGATCTCACACCCTATATTACCTACAGCCAAAGGAGAAAATCCGTCGAAAACGAAACATACAGCGTAGGCTTGAAATACTCTCTATTGCCTAATTTAAGTGTTTATGGCGAATGGCTTTACATACAAAGCGCCAAAAGTGTGATTAGCGGCCACTTTACTCAGCCTCAACTCCCACCAAACGAGTTGGTTGGTGAGGTAAACCTATTTAGCTTAGGCTTATCGTTTACTTTTTGAGTGTTAAAGTTGACTCACATCTTACTTACAGTGCAATGATTGAATCATGTTACAACTCACGAGTGCTTTTATACATTATTTTCACAAAATAAGTTTCTGAGAATGAAAATGTCAATACGTATTTCGTTGTTTAAATCAACCACATTAAGACTTAAATTCAATCAGTTACAGCCATTTTATCTGTTTTATTTTTCCTAGCAGAATAACAACTTGCCGTGTAAACTCCCGCCACATAAATATTACAAGACTATTACAACCCTTATCCCTGCTTTCTGTTCCCCCTACATTCAGAAAGTAAGGTCAGCCCCAAAAACGTGAAAGGTCTAATACAAACATGAGTCCAGAGAAATATCTCCAAGACTGGCAAACCAGCCAAACGATTGCGGAATCCATCACTCCACTTATCGGTAAGCTGTACCGCCAAAAAGGTGTCGAAATCATTCTTTTTGGTAAAACTCTGATTAATGCAACCACCATCGACATTCTCAAAACTCACCGTGTCGCTCGACACTACACCGGTACACCACTTTCGCTTGAGCAAACCCTCCCCATTATTGAAAAAGTGTGTGAAATGAGCATTTCTGCTTGCCGTGTTGATGTTGGCCAACTTGCTCATCAATATTGGGAAAGCCACGACGATGCGTCTGCACTGGATGACTACTTACAAACCGCATTAATTGGCGCATTAGATGCAGGTTCTTCACTAGCATCACGAGATGTTGTGTTGTACGGTTTTGGCCGAATTGGCCGTCTATTAACCCGCCTTCTTATTGAAAAGAGTGGCCCAGGTTACCCGTTAAAACTGAAGGCCATTGTTGTCCGTGGTGGACGAGATGGTGATTTGCAAAAACGCGCAAGCTTGCTTCGTCGCGACTCTGTACACGGCCAATTCAACGGCAGTATCGTCATTGATGAAGAAAACAGCGCATTGGTGATCAACGGCAATTTCGTTCAGATCATTTATGCGAACAAACCTGAAGAGGTCGACTACACCGCATATGGCATTCAAAACGCGCTAGTGGTCGACAATACTGGCGTGTGGCGTGATGCAGAAGGCTTAGGCCAACATTTGCAATGCCAAGGCGCTGCGAAAGTCCTACTGACCGCGCCAGGTAAAGGCGATATCAAAAACGTCGTATTTGGTGTGAACGAAGATGTAATTAAGTCAGACGACACCATCATCTCTGCCGCAAGTTGTACCACCAACGCCATTACACCGGTGCTGAAAGTGATTAACGACAAATATGGCGTCATCTCAGGTCACATCGAAACGGTGCACTCTTACACTAACGATCAAAACTTGATCGACAACTTCCACAAGGGTGATCGTCGTGGTCGAGGCGCCGCACTGAACATGGTATTGACCTCAACGGGCGCAGCCAAAGCAGTAGCGAAGGCACTGCCTGAACTGGCTGGGCGTTTAACTGGCAATGCGATTCGCGTTCCAACCCCGAACGTGTCGATGGCCGTTGCTAATCTCAACCTTGAAAAAGGTACGACAAAAGAAGAACTTAACGAGTATCTGCGTGAAATGGCGCTGGCTTCACCACTCTCCGCACAAATTGACTATACCGATTCGACAGAGATTGTTTCTAGCGATCTGGTCGGCTCACGTCATGCGGGGGTTGTAGACGGTCAAGCGACGATTGCACAAGATAACCGTGCAGTGCTGTATATATGGTATGACAACGAGTTTGGCTATAGCTGCCAAGTTGTTCACTGTATGGAACAAATGATGGGCGTTCGTTATCAAACTTTCCCTCGTGTGTAATTAGCTTGCTCCACAACTAACGACACCTTGATAACGAAACCACCAGCGGGTTTGTTTACCTACGGCAAAGCCGCTGGTTCAAATATTTGTTCTCTTATAACGACAATAATAATCTCTCCCCCATTGCGCCTGTACCCCTGATACAGGCGCCTTTTAACCATCATATGGTTGTATTTATCTTACCTTGTGACCGTCGAAGCACACATCGGCTTTCCTCATCCACCAAGCAACTTGATCAAATGTCAGCGCTTTGTACTTTTTGAATCATATTCATATTTCGTTCATCTTCACCACCGCAGTATGACTCCATAGAACCACCAAAGAGGCAATATTTATGAACCGCATTATTATGACTGCATTGACTGCGATTACCGCTCTGTTCACGCTCATGTTCAGCTTGCTCTTGGCAATTCCGTTGACCATCGTCGCGCTGATCACTGGTAAAAGAATCGAAAAGCAGCTAAAACAAGCCGCACAACAAGCGCAAGCACAACGCGCACAACACGACGACGGCCAGCAGCATCGAGTCATCGATGGTGAGTTCGAAGAAGTCTCGCGTTAATGCCAATCGGTCGATTGCGCATACTCTTCAACCCACCCAAGTAATTGCTTCGCCGCTTTCGACAGAACTTGGTTTTGTCGAACAATATAGCCAAAATCGGTTGCAGGAAAATCCTCCAAATGCGTGACTTTCCTGCTTAACGTGGTTTTGGTATGCAAAGAAAAATCCGGCACAATCGCGGTGCCAAATCCAGCCTCCGCCCAGTCGATTTGAGCTTCGACGCTCCCCACTTCCATCACTCGAAAACGAGGCAGATTCAATTTCGGCAAAGAGGCATCAATCAGCTCCCGAGTACGAGTATCGTGCCCGAGCAAGATGAGTGTCGGCTTGTCTTGCGCCTCCCACGCTTTCTCCAATAAATCATCACCAAATGCACACCATTTAATCTGAGTCAAAGGCGTGAAGTGCAGCGGTTGACTCTCTTTTTGTGCGATCACAAAACCAATATCAGCACGGGCACTTTTGACCAATTCGACAGCTTGAGAAGAGGTGGTATTGAACAAAGCCAAATCGATACCCGGATAGTCATTTTTGAAGCGTTGAAAAGGTTCAATCAGCAGCAAACGCGAAACAATGTCACTGGCTGCAATCGAGAGTGTCCCTTGCGTTAATTCATTGATGGCATTGAGATCGGATTGGCAAATTTGCAGCTCATTGAGCATCAACTTGGCAGACTTTAACAATCGACGCCCCGCTGGCGTTAACTGAACCGGGTTTCGTTCGATCAATTTTGCTTTGGTTGTCTGCTCTAGCTGTTTGATATGCAGGCTGACGTTGGGTTGTGTCATGTGCAGCTCGTTGGCGGTTTTGCCAAAATGTTTCACTTCCGCCAAGGTAATAAACGTCTTCAACCAATTCAGATCCAACACCGCAGACTCCATATGAGTTTCTTATTGACCTGATGAGTATAATTAATTTCTCTTATTAAGACTATCACCCTAAGATGCTTTGGTCTTATTTCGGAGGAATTGTCATGACGTCTATCGTTGTTGTGGGTGCAAACTGGGGTGATGAAGGCAAAGGCCGCATCGTTGATTTTCTAGCAGAAAACGCAGCGGCTAGCGTACGTTTCCAAGGTGGAAACAACGCAGGTCATACCGTAGTGAACCATTTTGGTACATTCAAACTTCATCAACTGCCTAGTGGTGTCTTCAACCCAGGTTGCCTCGCGGTGCTTGGCCCTGGCATGGTAATTAGCCCAGCACTGCTTACTCAGGAATTGGCGGAAGTTGAACAATCTGGCGTGAAAGTGAATCTGTGTATTTCTGATCGTGCAACGCTGTGTCTACCGCTTCACGCACTAGAAGATACCCTAGAAGAACAGCGCCTAGGCGACAAGGCTTACGGTTCCACTCGCCAAGGTATTGCTCCTGCTTACGGTGATCGCGTGATGAAAAAAGGCATTCTGCTGGGCTGGCTAAAACAACCTGAAGTGTTAGTCGAGCGTCTGCAATTTATGTTGGATTGGAAACTGCCACAACTGCGCGCACTCTACCCTGAGTTCAAGTTTGAACAAACGGCGCAAGAGATGGCCGATTGGCTACTTGAGGTATCTGCCCCTTGGCGTGATGCGATTTGTAACGTGTCCGTCCCTCTCAAAGCACTGCAAGCGGAAAAGCAAAACCTACTTTTTGAAGCGCAATTGGGTGCTGGCCGTGATCTCGTCTATGGTGAATACCCTTGGACAACCTCTTCCAACGTGGTTTCTGCGTACGCAGGCATTGGCAGTGGTTTACCAGCCCTTCGCCCAGAGCGCGTTATCGCTGTCGCTAAAGCGTTCAGCTCATCGGTGGGCACTGGTACGCTGATCACAGCAATGGAAGAACAAGACGCCTTCCGTGAAGCGGCGAACGAGTTCGGTGCAACAACCGGTCGCCCTCGCGATATGGGCTACTTTGATGCCGTAGCCACCCAAAATGGGGTTGAGCTACAAGCGGCAACCGAGATCGCTCTAACCAAACTGGATTGTTTGACTGGCCTTGACGATCTGAAAATCTGTGTGGCTTACCAAGGCGATCACAGTGAGAATCCAATTTGGCCTCAAACCGCAGCATTAGCACCAGTTTACGAGAAAATGCCAAGCTGGAGCGAAGACATCACCGCCTGCCGTCGTTTTGAAGATCTGCCTCAAGCCGCTCAGCAATATGTGTTGCGCATTGAAGAACTGATGGGCGTTCCAGTGAGTATGGTCTCTGTTGGCCCTGGTCGTGAGCAAATGATCCTACGTTAATGGACAGTCAATGACTAAAAAATCCGGGCGAGCCCGGATTTTTTTGTTTTTGATCTCTAGAGTCTGTTTCTAGAGATAAACGCATTCATCGAGTCGGAGATCACTATCTCGATTAACCCCGTTTTTCATCCGTTTTTAACTTGTTGATTTCGTACTACACTGCTTGAGAACTCAATTCGTCAAACAAGGACAATAACATGATCGCTCAAGGCCAAACTTTACCTAACGCTACACTGAGCCAACTGACCAAAGAGGGAATGGTCCACCACCCTGTTTTAGAGCTGTTTGCTGGCAAAAAAGTCGTGCTTTTCGCTGTACCTGGGGCGTTCACCCCAACCTGTTCAGAAGCACATTTACCGGGTTATATCGTACTGGCCGATCAACTTAAGGCGAAAGGCGTCGATCTGATTGCCTGCGTTTCTGTCAACGATGCGTTTGTGATGAAAGCCTGGGGTGAAGCACAAAATGCGGAAGAAATTCTAATGTTGGCGGATGGCGATGCGAGCTTTACCAAAGCACTCGGCTTGGAAATGGATACCGCTGGTTTTGGTGGCCTTCGCTCTCAACGCTACGCGATGATTATCGACAATGGCGTAGTCACAACCCTCAATGTGGAAGCGCCTAAATCATTTGAAGTGAGTAACGCTGAAACGATTCTTGCAGCGCTTTAAGCCGCATAAGTCCAAAACAAAACGCAAGCTCTGACGCTTGCGTTTTTTCCTGGTTGCTCATCGGTAACTAACGATTACTCAGCGATTACACCGTCAGCACCACACGCGCTGCCAGCAAAATCAGCACCACGCCTGACAGGCGATCGATCAACTGTGCTTTAGAGCGAATTTTGTCCACCACTTTTGAGCTCGATAACACCAAGGTGATGAAGGTATACCAGAGGCCATCAACGATAAATGGCGTCGCTACGATAATCACTTGATTACTCAACTCATTCCCCAGCGCTACAAACTGGCTAAACAGTGCGATGAAAAACAGCGCGATTTTCGGACTGAGAATAGAAATCAAAAAGCCTTCTTTGGCCGACTGCAAAACCGTCGTTTGCTCCCCCGATTCCAACTTGGCCGCCACACCACCTTTAGAGCGCAACGCGTTGTAACCCAAGTAGGCTAAATAGCCCGCACCTGCGTAACTAATGGTTTTGAACAAGAGTGGGGATTGCTGTAACACCACCGCCAAACCAATTAAGGTCACGAAAGCGTATATCCCAATGCCAAAAGCGTGTGCCCAACTGGTGGCCAAACCATTCGCTCGCCCACCCGCTAACGCATGCTTAGCGACAATCGCTAAACTTGGCCCCGGCGACATCGCGCCCAAAATGCAGATCGTAAAAAGTGATAACCAAACTGTGAATGTCATAATCTTCTCCTGTGATGATTCACAGTAAGCCAATATTTAAATGAACTGAAATCAAACTTAATCATGATTGCCATGATTTGAAATCATACCGATTGAATACTCGCAACTCAGCATGACGCGGTTGACCTTTTCTCGTACCCATCGATGGGCTGAGTCATGATCGTATTTGGGGTGCCACATTAGCCAATATTGATGAATTTCCGTTTCAAACGGCAATGGATAATGGCAAATAGGTTGGCTCTTCGCCAAGTTCACTGCGATATGCTCAGGCACCACCATCATGTAATCGCTTTGAATCAGGACGTTAACCGCAGCGGAAAAGAAAGGCACTTGTAATGCAATGTGACGCGTTTTGCCCAACTTTCTTAATACACTGTCGGTCGCGGAGTCCTTGTCACCGCCGCCAGTCACTTTAATGTGCGAGTATCGCAGCATGTCATCCAAGCTCAACGCTGCTTTGCCCGATAGTGGATGGCCTTGACGCATCACACACACCGAGTAATCTTCACCGATTTTCGTGTAGGAAAGCTCTTTGGGAGGAGAGGGCAACATGGTCGATGCCAAATGAATGCCCGTGTCGAGCAAGCTGTCTAAATATTGTGGCTGCCAAAGCCGGTAGGACAATGTCAGACGCGGGGCCTGTTCTATCAATACGCGGGAAAGCGTCGGTACAATGAACTGCGCAACATAATCGCTCGACGAGAGCACCAATTGCCCCTGCCAGTCTTGCGGGTTAAATGCCTGATGATCAAAGAGATGTTCAAACTCACTCAGTAACTGCACTAATTTAGGCCGTAGCGCTTCGGCATGTGGCGTAGCAACAAGTCGGTTACCTTCTCTGACCAACAGAGGGTCAGAGCACAGCTCTCGTAACTGGGCCAACTGCCGACTCATCGCGGACTGTGTAATGTGTAATCTGTCGGCCGCTCGGCTAACATGACACTCTTCGAGCAACACGAGCAAAGAACGCAGTAAATTGAGGTTGATGTTGTTGAGCATAATCAAGACGCTTTGGTGGTATTAAAGAACTCCGTCAGTACCGTATGAGTAATAACGTGTTTCAGTTCAGGGAAGGCTTGTAACTGCTCTCTGATCTGGTTCAGCCGTGTCATTGTCGTCACCTCCACATAGAGCATCATGTCCGTTTCACCACTGATCGCGTGGCACCATTTCACTCCATCGATAAGATAAATTTCCTTGGCATACGCTTCGCAATGATGGCTCGAAGCCGAAGTATCAAACTTCAACGCCAGATAGGCGGCGATTTTTTCGCTGGCCTTCTCCTGCGCGATATCGGCGTGGTAACCCAAGATCACCCCATCACTTTCCAACTTTTTGATTCTGGCCGTCACGGCAGAACGCGACAGATTGACCGCCTTCGCCATGTCAGTCACAGAGCTACGCGCATCGTTTCTCAGTATGGTGAGGAGTTGTTTATCAAATTTATCCATTTCTTCTCTGTGGTTAGCGTCCCTAATCTCTCTCCCATTCTACTCACAACGCTCAATTAGTGAAGCAATGAAAATCCATTTGGTTCTGCTTGCCCTAACCGTCACTTTGACGGCAATTAACAACAAAAGCGTCAAAATGTCGGTGCGCAACATCACTTTGCTAGCTGCCATTTTCTGCAAAAGTCGATATGCTTGGTTAACGCTTTCATTCTCATAATTATTCATTTTCTATGGAAGCGGCACAGGGAGCGTGTCATGAGTGAACTCAAACAAGAAATTACACTGTTGTCAGGAATTGGCCAGTTATCCACCACCTTGATGGGAACCGGATTGTTTATGATCCCCGCCATCGCCGCCAGCATTGCCGGTCAATATTCCCTCTGGGCTTGGTTGTTTCTGTTTGTGCTTATTTGCCCTGTGGCCCTCACCTTTGCTCAACTTGGCAAACGCTACCCCAACGCCGGTGGTACGGCTTATTTTGTTCGCCAAGCGTTTGATAAACGCTTAGAACGCGCGGTGGCATGGCTGTTTGTTTCGGTGATCCCCGTCGGGGTTCCCGCTGCGATTGCGCTCGCCGCTGGCTTTTTGCAGCAGTTACTGCCTAGCGCACTCAATCACGCCTTGATAGCTCAGTTGATCACCGTTGCGTTATTAGTGGCGGTCAACTTGCTCGGCGCTCGCTCTTCCGGACATTTACAAACGCTGATTGCTCTGGCTATTTTCGCGCTTGTTGGCGCTTTCTTATGGCGCGGGGAAGTCAGTGTCGAGGATTTGCACATGCCCATTCTTACCACTGACTCGCTCCTGCCTATTGGCACAGCACTGGCGGTGATGTTTTGGTGCTTTGTCGGCATCGAAGCCTTTGCT
Source organism: Vibrio sp. CCUG 15886 (assembly GCF_028570825.1). NCBI lineage: Bacteria > Pseudomonadati > Pseudomonadota > Gammaproteobacteria > Vibrionales > Vibrionaceae > Vibrio > Vibrio sp. CCUG 15886. The sequence continues at coordinate 867,851 of NZ_JAQQBT010000001.1, forward strand.
CATATGGGGGAAGAGTTTAAAAATCCACAACGCGATTTTCCCATCGCCATCGTCATTGGCTGTTTTGTCGCCGGTGTGACGTACTGGGCTTGTTCGGTAGTGATACTCAAATTTGGCGCTTACGGTAGTGCTGAGTTTGACAGTGCTTCGATCCCTTGGCTAAGTGAGCAACTGTTTGGTACGCAAGTCAAAACACTGATCAGCGTGATTGGCTTTTTCGCCTGTTTTGCCAGCATCAATCTCTATACCCAAAGCCTCTCACGCATGATCTGGGCGCAAGCGAGAGAACATAATCCGAGTGGCAAAATGGCAACACTTTCCCGTCGCGGCGTGCCCATCAACGCCACTTTGCTCGTCGGTTCAGTATTGGCATTGGCGTGTGTGATTGGTGAACTATCCGGCCTTGATTTGGAGTTTTTCCTTAAATTAGCCAACAGCGTTTTCGTGTTGATCTATCTGCTTGCCATGCTGGCCGCCTTCAAACTGCTCAATGGCCATGCGAAGTGGCTTGCAGGCGTCTCATTGATACTCTGCTCGTTGGTGTTTGTTTGTCTTGGTTGGTCAATGCTGTATGCACTGAGTGTTTTTGCTCTGTTTTTTCTACAAGCGAAAAAGCAAATGAACAAGGCTGAGTCGGTTTAACTCAGCCAATAAGTTACGCGATCGGATAGCTAGTCACCGTGCTACCTTGAATGTGGGTGATGGTTTGGGGCGCAATCACTTGCCAGCGACACTGGCCGTCCAGCGGTTCCGACGCGAGGATGATCGAATCTTGGCAATCTTGAATAAACACCGTCGGTGGGTCGCCTGCCGAGGCGTATCTTACGACCCAAAACTCGTCACCGTTTGAGATGCAAATGGACGCTTTAAACGGCTCTGTGATCGCTCTTTCCTGCATGGTTTGATTCACTTCGTCAATCGTCTGTCGAATGGCGTTTAAGGGATCATGCTGAAGCCCATTTTTCATCATCAACAAAAAGATCAGCTCGCTGTCAGTGGTTCCGCGACGTTTGAGGTAAATGGCTTCGGGCAGTAATCGCTCTAAAGCAAACTTCACCGCGGCAAATTGACCTATCTGGCCATTGTGCAAAAACATCCATTGCTCAAGGATAAATGGGTGGCAGTTGGAGCGTGATACCGAAGTACCTGTCGATGAACGAACGTGCGCCATAAAGCGATGAGAGCGAATGTGATGCGCTAATGAACGCAGATTTTCATCCCCCCAAGCGGGAAGCACCTCATGGAACTGACCTGGCGTTGCCCGCTCGGTATACCAACCTAAACCAAAACCATCGGCATTGACGCGGGTGACCGCTTTTCTTGCTTCAAGGCTCTGATGCACCAACGAATGTTCTGGCTCATAAACCAGTTTGTCGAGATAGATAGGCTCTCCTTGGTAGGCCAACCAGCGACACATAAATTTGCTTCCTTATTGATGGGACGACATTTGCACAAACAAGCTTGCCAGTAGAGCGAGCTTGGCGTCAATCTCTTCCTCTGCCACATTGCCAAATCCCAATACCGCGCCCTGCCAATCTCGTTGCGCGCAGGCTTCACTTTCATAATAGCTTAAAGGACGAATCACAATGCCTTGGCTTAAAGCAGCGGCGGCCCACTGTTGCTCCGAAGGCCCTTGGAACCAACGTACGGTCACATGCAGCCCTGCGGCTTGGCTGATCACTTCCAAGCGCTGAGAAAAATGACGTTCAATGCTCGCCACCATCGTTTGGTACTTCTGCGCATAGAGGCGACGCATCTTACGGATATGACGCATTAACGCGCCATCGGCAATAAATTCCGCCAACGCAGCCTGAGTATGTGTGGGCGAATCGCCACTCAAGGCATCTTTGATTTCGCAGCCCCTGTCCACCAGCTCAAGGGGCAAGACAAGGTAGCCCAGTCGCAAACCGTTAAACATGATCTTGCTAAATGAACCAATATACATAACGCGATCACTGGCACCAATTTGGCTGGCTAGCCCTTGCAAGCTGGTATAGGGGCGATGAGCAAACTGGAACTCGCTGTCATAGTCATCTTCAATGATCCAGCGCTGTTTCACTCGAGCCCACTCGATGATCTGCACTCTTTGCTCAGTACTTAAGGTGGTACCCATTGGGTATTGATTGCTCGGCGTCAGGTAGACAAAACGACATTCAGAAGCGAGCACATCGGCAACCTCAATGCCGCTTCTCACTGCGACGTTAAGGGGCACCATCGGCATGCCCAATAAGCGGGCCACTTTGCGCATTTGGCTGTAACCCGGTTGCTCCATTAACAGTGGTTCGCTTGCTTCTTTTGCGCACATCAGCGCAATGGTTAAGGCCTGCTGTGCGCCGGAGGTAATGATGATTTGCTCAGCTTGGCATTTAACAGAGCGACTCGACGCCAAGTAATCCACTAAAGCGCACCTGAGGGCGTAATCCCCTTTGACGATTTGATTGCCTAAGATGGTGCGCCGCGAATGTTGGCGTTGTACATATTTTTGCCATTCATGCAGCGGGAATTTTTCCAGATCCGGCACGCCGGGCGCAAAGGCTCGGTTAATCTTGATGGGTTCAAGTTCTGCTGTGAATTCCGCAATGCTCTTTTCTTGAGCTGGCGAAATCGCCATCTCTCCCAGAAAGTGCTCTGGTAGCTCAACCGCAACGTAGTAGCCCGCGCCAACACGGCTTTCAATGTAACCCTCCGCACTGAGTTGCTCGTACGCCGCGATGACGGTGTTGCGGCTCACATTGAGCGCCTGAGCTAACTTACGTGTGGCAGGCAAGCGCCCCTGCTTATTCCAAAGTCCGTGCGTGATTTTTTCTCGAATGGCGTTGTAAAGATCTTGCTGTAACACACCTGTTTTTGGCGTCAGTGTCAGATCGCCGATTTCAATCGGTAGCATGGTCAGTCCTTTTTCCAATTGGATCTAAACATAAATCAAAATTGGACCTTATAGCTAGACCAATTTGTCTTTATTGTTCGTGTCATCTAAGCACTTCGCACGAAAGGGAGAGAAGTATGTTGTCAGCAACGGACAGGACTCAAATTAAAAAAGCGGCACGTAAAGCAGTACACGATGTCGAGCAGTTACATCGGATCATTGATGAAAGCTTGATTGCTCACATCGCCATTTCGGATGCCTCCGGACCCATTGTCATTCCGATGCTTGCTTGGCGTGTCGACAACCAAGTCTATATTCATGGCGCGCGAAACAGCCGCTTAATCAAAGCGCTGAGATCAGGGCAAAATACCTGCCTCACTTTTACTTTATTTGATGGTTGGGTGTTGGCACGCTCTGCCTTTCACCACAGTGCCCACTACCGAAGCGCGGTGGTTTTTGGTCAATTTAATGTGATAGAAGAGAATGCAGAAAAGGATCGTTTGTTGAATCATTTTATTGAGCAGATTGCCCCTGGTCGCACCGAGCAGGTTCGCTTAAGTAACGAAAAAGAGCTCAATGCCACCGAGCTGCTCGCCATCGGGTTGGAAGAAGCTTCAGTAAAAATCAGTGCATTTGGTGTCAATGACGACAGCAGCGATCTCGATCGCCCCGTTTGGGCGGGCATCTTACCCTACCGAACCGTTGTCGGGCCATTAGTGGGTGTCGAAGAACAACAAGGCAGTATCGCGCAACCCGATTACAGTCATGCCTATGGTGCTCGTTGGCATCAAGCTTCTCGTTGAGCGCTCTTGCATCTGCTAGTGATTTTTATCTGGTTAATTTAGCCAAGCATGTTGACCATTAACCACAGAATATCAGTGAGTTGTCTTGTGGTTAATGGAATGCTTTATCGATTCGAGCTTGATATTTCTTAAAGGCTTCGTCATCACAGGGCGAGGCATTGTCGCCATTGTTTTGATTAGGGATCAAGATGCTAAATCGCGCCCCACCCAAATGGCTATCATCGACAGAAAGGTGCCAGCCTAAACGTTTTGCCGCGCTTGACGCAATCGCCAGTCCAAGTCCAAATCCACCAGAGTTGGCATTGCGACTTTGATCTAAACGCGCAAAAGCAATGAAGATCTCGTCACGTTTATCCAGCGGAATGCCTGGACCATCATCTTCAACGTCAATACACCAGCAGCAATCGAAATCGCGCAGTGTGACGTCTACTCTGCCATGACCATAGCGGGCCGCGTTTTTAATCAGGTTGTCGAGCACCAATTTGGCTAACGTCGATTCAAACACCATCACGTCGCTGCGGCGGATGCCGTCAGTCTTCACATCTCCCAAACCGTTGGACATCAACCTTGTGCGACACTCGCAAAACGCCAATAACGATTTCTCTATGCGCATGCTCTCACGATACTCTTTTGTCAGCGCATTGAGGCGCGAGAGCTGAATGACGTCAGTGGTCAGCTCGTTGATATCTTCTATGTACTCATCAATATCGTCAAAAAGTCGCTGCTGCTCGGCGGGCACTTTTCGGCGCACGAGATCGGAGGCCATTTGAATACGGCTGAGTGGCGTACGAATTTCATGCGGTATTGCCTGAGAAAAAATCTGGCTCTGTTTGACGCGGCTTTCAATCTCTTCCGCCATCATATTAAAACTGACGGAAGCTTCATGCAGCGGTGACGTGTTGTAGATCTCTGAGCGCACACTCAATTCCCCTTCCCCAAAGCGCTTTTGCAATGCCACTAAGCGATCTACCCTCTTTCTCACGCGATAGAGAGGCACATAAACCAACAAGGCGAGTGATAGCGCCATCGTGGTCACCAACATCAGCAAAAATTTGATTTCCGAATCTTCATACCACTCGATATTGGGACTAAAGAAATCGCGTGTTTCTTTAAACACTAAGCTATGGCGAGAGTTTGGCAGAGGGAATACCGCCAGATAGACGTTTTCTTCGGTGATATAAATTGGCACGGCTTGCAACGTATCCAGCAGTCTGCAGCCATCACAGGGGGGAGAGCCATCCCAATTGTCGAGCAAATAGAGTTCAAAAATGTAGAACTTCTGATAATGATTGCGTGCCAGTGCGGAAAATTGAGAATCCGCTTTGGTGCGTTGCTCGGTATAGAGATCAACAAAGTAGCTGCCATCATTGAGGAAGATTTCAAGATCGGTCTGCCGCATATAATCTTCAGCGAAGTAGAGAAACACAGCGACCGTGACAAACAGCCCAATCACCAGCTCCAAATAGAGACAAGTGAACATCGAACGGCGCATTAATGAGTGCCTACTAGCATATATCCGCGATTGCGGATGGTTTTGATCACCGCACTTTGTACATTCGCTTGCTGTAACTTTCTTCTTAAGCCCGAGACACGCATATCGATAGAACGATTGTTAAAACTGTATTCAATACCACGTGCAGCCTGACAGCAGTCATCTCGCGTTACCACTTGATCAATGCTGGCAATAAGAAGCTGTAAGATTTCAAATTCCGACGTTGTTAAGTTAAGTGGTTTATCAAGATAAGCGGCACTTTGCATTTTTTCGTTAATGCTCAGCCCATACACTTGCTTGATGTATGACGGGCTGTCGCTCGGAGATTGAACGCCTCGCTGTAAACGCCTCAATAGCGCTTCGATGCGAGCCACCAGCACATGCCCTCGCACGGGCTTAGTCACGTAATCGTCCGCACCAAACTTGAATAGGCACACTTCGCTCATCTCATCTTCTGAGGCCGTCAACACCATGATCATGCCCTGATAGAAGTGACGAATTTCTTTACAGATGGTTGCGCCGTCCTTGCCCGGCAACATCAAGTCGAGTAGTACAATATGCGGCTCATAGGACTTCACTGTCTCTGCGGCATGAGTACCTTCATGGATGACTTTCACTTGATAACCTTCTGCATCTAAATACATTTTGGTCAATCTCGCGATTTCCAAGTCATCTTCAATCAGTAGAATTTTGCAATCCAACAAAACGATACACCCAGTCTATAAATCCGCGCGCAGTATATAGGAAAGATTGGCGAAGGCAAAAACAAAAGGTCAAATAATTGACTCGTCAAAAAGACGAGTTACGCTTACATGACCTTACATTAGTGAAGGACTTTATAAAACCAAACCATCTACACAGATCATACACCTAATAAACCAACCAATCGCTTATACGTTAAAATTTAACGCCAAAAATAAATTGAATTTCAGAATTAAATGCCAAGGCAATTTGTAAGCAATCCGGGCTTATTGCTTACAAATTCAAATATCCAGCCACCACTGAATCCAAGCGCATAGCTGCACATTACATTGACTAAAGGTATGATTCGCACCCATCCATTTCCCCATTCCATTTGAGAGTACTATTGTGCGAAAACAACTCCAATCTGTAGCGCTATTCTCGGTTGCTGCAATGCTTACTGCGTGTGGCTCTGTCGCCATCATGTCCAAATCAGATTTGGTGAAACAACAACCTGAATTGATCATCAAAACGGATGGTGATTTTTGGGGGCTAGGCCAAGAAGGTACGTTTGATCTCGCCGGTTTGTATAACGGCCAATACTCTCGTCATGCTTCCAATTCTTCATGGTTTGATACCATCTCGACCTCAAAAGGCGAGATGGCTGCCAATATCACCAACACCCAAAATAACCAGATGTGGACCATGAGTTGTTCAGGCGGTGGCACGAACGTGAACTACATGGGCGTTCAATTTGGTGGCAACAAGCCTTATCAGTGCACCATTTTCCAAGCAGGTGAACAAGTGGGTCAGTTCGTCATGCAAGAGAAATCGACGGTGATCGATTTGGGTCTAGAAAAGAAAGAAACAGGCTACATTGAAGTGGGCCACACTCGCTTTGAACTCGAAACTGTGCATACGGGTGAAGGGCTACTGATGCCGCTTGAATCTCCGCTTGGCTACAGTTTTAAGCACAATGGCCGTGAAATTGCTGCCGTACAAACCAACGGCATGCTGACGGTGCAATGGCTACCTGAACTGACAAGCCATGAAAAAGACGTGCTCGCTATTGGCGCGATCGCCGGAGCACTAAGCTGGCGTCCACAAGAATAAACACTCGCCTCTGTTGAATGCATCAACATCAGGATGAGCCCTATATTCTGTTTTAATAGACATCGTGGAAACGCTGCCGATACTGCGCTGGCGTCACTCCACGATGTTTTTTGAACATTCGATTGAAACTCGCCACATTGGTATAACCCAAACGCTGCGCAATCACCTCAATCTCAACGCCGTGCGCGAGCAAGTTAACCGCTTGGTTACTCAATACATAGCCGCAAACCGTTGAAAAGTTTAATCCCAAACGATGCAAACGCCGCTGTAACTGTTGTTCAGATATGGACATCAAGTCCGCCACACGTTTCAGCGTCGGTAACCCATAATGACAGCTGTAGTTAACCAGCTCATAGATGGATTTCAGTTCGTCATCCGGCACAGGCATATTGAGCAAGTCATCCAAATCAGAGAAGTTCATGGCAAGGCGCTTGTTCGCCACCAGCTTCTTTTGCCTGACGGCCAGTCGATCGTCCGAATGTAACCAAACTTCGGTTTTATTGTGGTTCCACCCGACTTCACAGCCAAAATACTCTTGGTATAACGCACGATGAGTGCGAGAGCCGGAAAGCATCACTCGACGCGGGGTAAAATCCTCACCTAAGTATTCACGGACGATTTTGGTCATAAACACCGCCACGCGTATGCTGTCATGCACTTTCACATCGGGATGAATGAAGGGGTTTTCGTAGGTCCATTTGACCAGCGGCCCGACTTGCGAGCCAGCGAGAAACGCACCAGATTGCAGACAACCTATTCCGTAGTTAATGCGTCGAATGGTGGTCGATAAATCGTAGCCTGAGAAAAGCCAACGCCCCACAGCACCCAACTTTTCAATGTCCACCTCTTTGGTCAATTTCAGGATGAAATCCGCCTCAGTAAAACGTTCTAAGTTCGCGTATAAACGGTTCAATTCCGGCAATGGAATCAGGTTCATGGTGTTATGAAATACGGAATCAGGAAGACCGATTTGTGCCTGAGACAAGCCGTAGAGACGCTTGGCATTGAGCTGCAAGTTAACAATAGAGATCGCACGAACAAAGCGAACAGATTTAATATCCACAAAAACAGATCACATCAAATTTAAATAAATAATGAAGTAATCTGTCACAAACTAAGTGAGTTATCAATTCCTGAACACAATAGCGCAAAAATCGAATACAGGAGAATTGAATGAGTCTACTTAGTGTGCCGTTCGTTGGAACGGGCGCGGATACTGCCTTGCATGTGATGGCTACCGTCGTATTGGTCGCAAGTGTTGCGGCAGCGGGATTTGGCTTTTGGAAGATTCACGAGCTCCCCATTAATAAAGCACACAGTAAAGATCATCATCAAATCGGACTCATCACCGCCCTCACATGGATTGGATTTATTTGGCACTGGGTTTGGGTGCTGGCCGTTATTCTCGCTTTTGTCGACATGGACAAGGCGATTATTCATTTACGTGACACTTGGAAAGGCACACCCGAAACCGATGCCCAACAGCAGGAGCAGGAGAACGCGAAATGATTGAAGGTTTAGCGGTATGGGCGCTGTTTATCTATTTGCTACGCATGGTGGGCATGCCTTGGAACAAAGGGACGAAAGCCTTTGCTTACATGGGCGGCGTCTCTTGGTTAATGTTTGTTTGGGTTGGGTTGATCAATTTCACGCCGATGGACATTTCTGGCGGCTCGGTGGTGCAATCGCCACACATTCAATTGCGCCCGGACTCCAGCAACGTCAACGGTAAAGTTGAAAAAATCTACATTTCGCCCAATCAAGAGATCAGCAAAGGTCAGCTCATTTACCAACTGGATGATACGCCCTATCAAATTGCGCTCAACCAAGCCAAAGTGACAAGCCAAGCAGCGCAAGTGGCTCTTAAAGTCGCACAAGAAGACATCGCCATTGCTCAAGCAAGCCATGAGGCGGCGTTGCAAGACCTAGAAACATCAAAAAGTCAGTTAGCAGCAGCGAAAGCCGATCATCAGTTGCAAGCCAAAACATTAACGCGATACGTCGAACAAAACCGAGTGGTGAAGAACACCATCACGCAGAATGACATCGACAAGCAGACAACGGCAGTGGAACTGGCTAAACAGAACATTGCAACGTTGCAATCGTCCTTGAAGAAGAAAGAAGTCGATGCAAGCCGCGCAAAACTCGACATTACCAAGGCTGAGTTGGCCGTCGAAACCCGCACAGCCGATCTTGCCAAGGCGAAAGAGCAAGTTGCACGCACGCAATGGGATCTTGACAGCACATTGGTTTACGCACCAGCCGATGGCTTTGTCACCAACTTCATCTTGCGTGAAGGGCAACGTGTTTCCATGATGCCAAGGCTGCAAATGTACACCAACGAAAAGTACGTTTTGATGCGTGTTAATCACCAAGCCATTCGCAATGTCAAACCAGGGCAAATGGCGGAGTTCGCCTCTTCGGTCTACCCCGGAAAAATTTTCTCCGCAGAAGTCGAAGGCATTGTGGAAGCCACTGGAGAAGCGCAAGGCAACCTGCTTGGTTGGGATGATTCAGTGCGTATGACCACTGGCAAAAACCTCGCCAACAAGCATCACTTTGTGCGTTTAAAAATTGATGAACCAGAAGGCTACGACTTGCCTGTCGGTTCAGTGGGATTGGCATGGGTCAGCGGTGAAAAACCCATTGGTTTCCTCGCTTTCTTAGACGTGATTCGTGGCATCATTATCCGCATGAAATCTCAGTTGTACTTTTTCTACTCCATCTAACCATTAAGACCGCCCTGAGCGGTCTTACCTCTTTCCTTCTCAACACTTTATTTTCTCGACCACCTTTGAAATCCCTGCGCTTTCCAGTACCTTATCCAACATTATAATTTTCATTGTTTTTATTTTTTCGGGGGATACTTTGTGAGCGAATATCAGGATCTACCCTTACTGATCGAACAGATTGCACAAGCAGAAGATGCTGAGCAGATCGTTTTGCTCAACGATTCCATCGAGCATGGTCTCGAATCCGGCTCGATTGCACTGATTTTAGAATCGCAACCCGTTGATGATCGTGTGCGCTTGTGGCGTGCTTTGCCATTGGAGATGCACATTGATGTGCTAACCGACATGCGTGCCGACGCGCGCTATTCCGTCATCAATGCCTTATCTGAGATAGAACTCAAACTCACCTTAGCGAAACTTGATAACCTTTCGTTGATCGAATGGGCAGATTCATTGCCTGAAGAAATCATCAACGAAGCACTGTCGTTGATTCAAAAAGATGAACTTGAACTGTTCGACTTAGCGAACAAATACGGTGATGACGAGCTAGGCCGTTGGGCTGAGCGAAAAATCATTACCTTACCGTTTAATATCTCTGTTGATCGCGCAAAACGATTGATGGAAAAATACAGTTTTGACACGCCGCAGCAAGTCTATCTCATCAATAAAAAGAAACAGTTTCGGGGCGTTGTGAATTACTACGAAATTTTGCGTAGCGAAGGCCATACCGTACTCAAGAATTTAGTGATTGACCCTGTCATTCTGCTAAGTAGTAAGATGGCGCTGGCGGAAGCCGTCGAAGCTGTCGAGCACAGTTCCTTACCAGCCCTTCCGGTTGTTGATGAAGACCAAACACTGATTGGTGAGGTCGATTGGCAGTTTGCCCTCACAACACAAAGGGAAATTTACGAAGCGCGTTTAATGGCTGGCACGGGTATGGACGAAGGGGACGATCTCTTCGCGCCAGTCATCAAAAGTTCGAAAAAACGCGGTGTATGGCTCGGGATTAACTTGCTCACCGCGATACTTGCCTCTGTCACCATTGGTCTGTTTGAAGACGTGATAGCGCAAGTGGTGGCGCTGGCAGTGTTGATGCCGATAGTCGCTTCCATGGGGGGCATTGCCGGTAGTCAAACCTTAACACTGATGGTTCGTGCTATGGCGCTCAATCAGATCACGCCAGGTAACCGCTTTGCCTTGTTCAAAAACGAATTCGGCATTGGTGCGATAAATGGCTTGCTTTGGGCGATCATCATCGGCGGGCTTGCGGCTCTTTGGTTCCAGTCCCCTCTCCTTGGCGGAACCATCGCGTTGGCAATTATCGTTAATATTATTACCGCGGCGATGTTTGGTGTGCTGATTCCAATCATTCTCGACAAATTGGATCTTGATCCCGCACTGGCAGGTTCAGTGATTCTCACTACCGTCACGGATGTGGTTGGTTTCTTTGCCTTTCTTGGCACAGCCAGTTTGGTTTTGCTTTAGGCTGCCATCACCACATTCAGGACCTTGACCTCAAGGTGAAAGAAAACGGAAGCTCGACGCTTCCGTTTTTTATTCCGTTGTTCTGCCTTTTGACTTTATCAACCCAAACCACACTGACATCACACTCCCTCACTGGGCTAAACACCTCACCCAATTTATAAATAGATTTATTATTAGCTTTAGTTATTACACCACCCTATCAATAGCGTTTTAATTATAAATTGCAAAACGCAATTGCAATTTGCAATCACCTCAGAAAACTAAGCAACCAATATCACAGAAACCATGGTAAAAACGCGGAATTTGGCGCTAAAAAAAGTTGGCACGCTTTCTGCTTATATAAACGTGACCCTTATTAAGCCGAGGGTCACCTAGCCAACTGACGTTGTTAGTGAACTTGATTTGTTCACATGTATATAAGCCAATCGCACCTTTTGCGGTTGGCTCTTTTTTTATCTATCCGCTCTAACTTCCCTACGAAACACTTTCCTTTCTTTGTCAAATTCTCTTAGGCTATCGAGAGATTCATTATTCAAAAGCCATCATTGCAATCCATCCGTCATGATTATCAAAACCAATTATCAACAACGTTTGATCCCTGTGATTCGCTATCTCGAGAACCACTTTGATACACCTCTAAACCTAGAAGAAGTGGCTCGTCTGGCTCACCTTTCTCCTTACCATTTTCATCGCATCTTTAAAGCGGTCACTGGTGAGACGCTTAATGAATACTTGCGTCGCCTTCGACTGGAAAAGATTGCCAATCTGCTGTTTTACAGCAAACCCAGCGTGACTGAGGTAGCGCTAGACTATGGATTCTCCAGTTCGCAAAGCTTAGCGAAAGCATTTCGGCAGCATTTTGGACTTACGCCCTCACAGATTCGACAGTGTGAAACGCTTGAACAGTTTGCTCTGGTGCTACAAGAGAGCAAGATAGGACACACGCTGCGCAAGAATGGACACGAAGCACTCACTGAACCCTCATACACTGGAGGGGAATCACAAACATGGAGTAGCACAATGGATATTCAAACATTCCCAGCCAGTAAAATTGCCTATATTCGTGTCACTGGTGAGTACGGCAAAAACTACGAACCAGCCACACAAAAGTTATATCAATGGGCAGGACCACGTGGTTTGGCGGGCAACACCTGTATTTTCATTTATCACGATAACCCTGAGATTACCCCTGCGGACAAATGTCGAACGGACATCTGCTTGCTCAACTGTGAAAATGCGGAGGGAAATGGCGAGATCGAAATCAAAGACTTTCCTGGCGGTGAGTATGCGTTCATCCGTAAAACCATTACCGATAACGCGCAATATGCCACCGCGTGGGACGAGTTGATGGCACGGCTTGTCGAGCGTGGCTTGGAGTCGGATGAGCGTCCTTGCTTTGAGCTGTATCATTCCTATGATCCACAGACCCAGCACGCGGATGTCAGTTTCTGCACTGCCGTTACAGCCTAGATCGAAACTGGGTGAGCGGTTGCTCACCCATGCTCACAAACAAAACGTATTAATGTCAGATAATTCATAAAAATAAGCGATAAAACAACAAAGTCAAATGCAAACGTTTTATTAACAAAAACATCATTGACAGCCTTATTTTCATCACCATAATACGCGCCGTTTACCCAAAATTTGGGTCTATAATGACTATTCTATTGTATCGTGGAGGTAAAAATGGCGGCCGATAATAACTTCAGTTTGGGCCCGGTTCCCAACTCAGCCAGAAAAGGCGTTGCGTCTTTAACCATGGTGATGTTAGGGCTCACTTTCTTCTCCGCGAGTATGTGGACGGGCGGTTCACTCGGTACTGGACTCTCATTTAACGATTTCTTCCTCGCTGTTCTCATTGGTAACCTCATCCTCGGTATTTACACTTCTTTCCTAGGTTACATCGGCGCTTCTACTGGTCTCTCTACTCACCTTCTTGCTCGTTTCTCTTTTGGCTCTAAAGGCTCTTGGCTTCCCTCAGCACTGCTTGGTGGTACACAAGTCGGTTGGTTTGGTGTTGGCGTGGCGATGTTTGCGATTCCAGTCAACAAAGCGACAGGCATTGATACCAATACCCTCATCATCATTTCTGGTCTATTAATGACAGCGACGGTTTACTTCGGTATCTCTGCGCTGATGGTGTTATCTGCCATTGCTGTACCCGCAATTGCCCTGCTCGGTGGATATTCAGTGATCGAAGCGGTCAACAGCGTAGGTGGTGTGGCAGAGTTGCAAAAAGTACAACCAGCGCAACCTATCGACTTTTCAGTGGCACTAGCAATGGTCGTTGGCTCATTCGTCAGCGCGGGTACCCTGACTGCGGACTTCGTACGATTCGGCAAAAAGCCAAAAGGTGCAGTGATGGTCACTATGGTGGCATTCTTTATCGGCAACTCACTGATGTTTATCTTTGGTGCTGCGGGCGCGGCAGTCACTGGTCAATCCGATATCTCCGAAGTGATGATTGCGCAAGGTCTGCTTATCCCGGCGATCATTGTGCTTGGTTTGAATATCTGGACCACCAACGACAACGCGCTTTACGCATCCGGTCTAGGCTTCTCAAACATCACAGGCTTGCCAAGCAAATACATCTCCATGGTGAACGGTTTGGTCGGCACGTTATGCGCGCTATGGTTGTACAATAACTTTGTCGGCTGGTTGACCTTCCTGTCGCTTGCCATTCCACCCATTGGTGGCGTCATCATTGCGGATTTCTTTATCAACCGTAAACGTTATTTCAATTTCGCCGCAGCAGAGTTCCAAACGGTCAACTGGGCTGGCATTATCGCCGTAGCGATTGGTGTGGCCGCAGGTCACTTCCTTCCAGGTGTAGTACCTGTCAACGCGGTACTCGGCGGCACAATCAGCTACCTAATTCTCAATCCTATTCTAAATAAAAAGAGACTGGCCGAGCTGCCAGCGTAAGGAACCCTCATGACAACACTATTGATCAAGAACGCAACGCTTAAAGGACAGGAAGGTCTCCAGCAAATTTTGATTGAGGATGGTCAATTCACGCGTATTGAAGACAACAATGTCGAACTCAGTTACACCGGTGACGTTCTTGATGCCGAGGGCGGCATGGCGGTCGCCCCGTTCTGTGAGCCGCACATTCACCTAGACACCACGCAAACCGCGGGTGAGCCAAGCTGGAATATCTCTGGGACACTTTTCGAAGGCATCGAGCGTTGGGCTGAGCGCAAAGGAATGCTGTCGATTGAAGATGTCAAATCACGCGCGAAGCAAACACTTAAGTGGCAAATCGCCAACGGTGTGCAACACGTTCGTACTCACGTTGACGTATCGGACCCAACACTCATTGCCTTAAAAGCGATGGTGGAAGTGCGTGAAGAGATGAAAGAGTGGGTCGACATCCAAATCGTTGCGTTTCCGCAAGAAGGCATTCTTTCTTACCCGAACGGCAAAGAGTTGCTAGAAGAAGCGGTTCAATTAGGTGCGGATGTGATTGGTGCAATTCCTCACTTTGAGTTTACTCGTGAATACGGCATTGAGTCGCTGCATTACGTTTTTGAACTGGCACAAAAATACGACCGTTTGATCGATGTGCACTGTGATGAAATTGATGATGAGCAATCACGTTTTGTTGAAACGCTGGCAGCGCTAGCGCACAAGTTCAACATGGGTCACAAGGTAACCGCAAGCCATACAACGGCGATGGGCTCATACAACGGTGCGTACGCCTCTCGCCTCTTCCGTTTGCTGCGCATGTCGGGCATCAACTTCGTGGCGAACCCGCTGGTCAACATCCACCTTCAAGGTCGCTTTGATGACTACCCAAAACGTCGTGGTGTGACTCGCGTAAAAGAGATGCTCAACGCCAACATCAACGTCTGTTTTGGTCACGATGACGTGTTTGATCCTTGGTATCCGCTCGGCACAGCAAACATGCTGCAAGTGCTGCACATGGGTCTGCATGTTTGCCAAGTGATGGGATACGACCAAATCAACAACTCACTTGATCTGATCAGCACCAACTCAGCGCGTACGCTGAACATTCAAGACAAGCACGGTATTGAAGCAGGTAAACCTGGTAGCTTGCTGATCCTTCCAGCGGAAAATGGTTTTGATGCTGTGCGTCGCCAAGTGCCGGTTCGTTACTCTGTTCGTCACGGTAAAGTGATTGCGGAAACGCAACCTGCGACAACGCACATCCACCTTGGTGAGCGTGAACAAGTCACTTTTCAGCGCTAACATTGGTGATAAATGCCTTTGAAGACGAAATTGGCCCATCGGGCCAATTTTTTCATTCAACCCCATTAATATGGAATCAATATCACATAGATATTAAGTAATTTAATAATAAATTGTGGAATATTTGCGCACTTAAAAAATCACGACTAGTGTTAACACAACCCAGTGAACCTGAAAAGAGATAGCGAATTTTCAGAATTCACTAACAACGTCACACTCACAACTCTCATATCAATGATAATAACTCAACATTAAACGGCTCCCTTAGGAGCCGTCTTTGTTGCTAGAAAATCAACCCATAAAATATTGATTTTATTCGTTATCATTTTCTCAGCGCGTTGAGTTTGGCTTGAGCAATACCAAAGATAGTGTCAATGGGGTAGCTGCCATCATCGGTGGGCTCGCCCGCCGATTTGCCGGTAAAGATCTCAATCGCTTCAGTGACATGATCAATCGCCCAAATATGGAAATCGCCTTTTTCTACGGCTTTAACAATATCTGGTCTCAACATCAGATTATGCACATTCGAGCGTGGAATAATCACCCCTTGTTGATCATGACGACCTTTGATAGCACACACATCAAAGAAGCCTTCGATCTTCTCGTTTACCCCGCCAATCGGCTGTGACTCACCAAATTGGTTCATCGAGCCGGTGATCGCGATATCCTGTCGGTTTGGCTGTTTAGAAAACGCCGACACAACGGCACACAACTCCGCCATGCTGGCGCTGTCACCATCCACACCGCCATACGATTGCTCAAACGTAATCGTCGTCGTCAGTGGCACCTTAGCGTTGCGGCCAAATACCGATGAGAGGTAAGCCGACAATATCATCACGCCTTTAGAGTGAATGCTGCCTCCCAAATCCACGCTACGTTCAATATCGATCACCTCACCATCACCATAACAAGTGGTGGCAGTAATACGGTTTGGCGCGCCAAATGCGTGATCACTGGTACTCAAAACAGAAAGTGCATTTACTTGGCCCACCGCACTACCTTCGGTACGAATTAACGTGGTGCCATTAATAAATCCTTCCATCACAGCATCTTGCAATCGGCTCACTCGCATTTCTTGATTGCTCAGAGCCTCCTCAACGTGACCGATGCGGATCATGTTAGAGTTAGATTGCTTGGCCACATAGTTCGACTCACGTAGCAAATTGGCAATGTGCGCCGAATGCAATGAGAGCTTGCCTTGGTCGCCCACTAGACGAGAGCTGTGCTCAATGATGCGCGCAATGGCTTTCTTATCGCAATGCAGCATGCCATTGTCGTGCACCACACTGGAGATAAAGCGCGCGTACTGAAGTTCAGACTCCGGTGTACGCTTCATTTCATCTTCAAAATCGGCCGTGACTCGGAACAGCTCGCTGAACTCTGGATCGTAGTGTTGCAACAACTGATACGTGCGATAGTCGCCAAACAAAATGATCTTGATGTCGAGCGGGATCGGTTCCGGATCAAGTGACACCGCACCAGTCAAGGTCACCTCTTTTTCTAACGAGGTAAAGCTAAGCTGACGAGAACGAAGCGCTCGTTTCAAACCATCCCACACGTACGGCTGCTCAAGCACTTTTTGTGCATCCATCAACAGCACGCCACCATTGGCTTTGTGCAAGCTACCCGCACGAATTAAGGAGAAATCTGTAAATACCGTGCCTTTGAATGTCGCGGTTTCAATCGAGCCGAACAGCGTGTGATAGTTCGGTGTCTCTTCTACCACAATAGGAAACTCACCCGTCTTGCGACTCACTAGCACGTTCACTTTGTAGCGGCGCGGCAGTTTCTTATCAAGAGAAGCGGTGGCCACTTCACCTTGCTCACCCGTCTCTTCCAAAAAGATATCGGCGTTTTCGATGATGTCTTTTTGCAGTTCCGTTAAATAAGTTTTAATCTCTGGATATTGTGAATAATCGAGTTTAAGTTGCTTGATAAAGTGCGTAATCACATCGCGAGTCACATCATCATTGAGCTTTTTTATCTTCTCACTGTAAGACTCTTCCCACTCCGTTAAGTGGCGCACCATCGAACGAAGGTTCACTTCAAGCTCGTCGATACTGGCACCAAAGTACTCCTGCTCTTTACGGCTTAGAGCATCAAAAGTCTCTTCTGTATGCAGCTCTTCACCGTTCAACGCGACAAACTGGTAATCACCTTGTGTGGTGATTGTCAGGCTAATGCCTTTTTCTTTGGCATCTTTCGTAATACGCTCGAGTTCTTGTTCCTGCTTTTGTACCAGTTGGTTTTTCAGCTTATCGGCGCGTGAATAATACATTTCATTATCAAACGCCAGCGGCATTGCGTTGACCAACTTGGTCATCAGCTTCTCAATATCATTACGGAACTGAACGCCCACCCCTTGCGGTAACTTGAGCACTTTTGGGGTGCGAATATCTTCGAAGTTCGCGACATAGCACCAATCATACAATGCATTCACGTCATGTTGATGGCGGTTTAAATAGCGCAAAATCATCGTACGCTTACCTAGGCCATTCTGGCCAATGGCGTAGATGTTGTAACCTTTTTCCTTGATTGACATAGCAAACTCAACCGCTTTTTGAGCGCGTTCTTGCCCCACAATCTCGTCAATCGGAGCCAACTCCTTGGTTGACTTACATGGCAGTTGTTCTAATTCAGCCACAGAATAGAGTTGTGCTGCGGATAATCTTTGAATCGCCATAGCTGCCTCCTTGTTTATTGTTCTTGTCATTCTTCCCAGTTAGCTCAATCCATTCTTCGCTATATTGAGCTCTCAGGAGGTTCTTTACTCCACACTACCTCAAGTCTAGTCGGAAATAATAGAATTTTTAGTGACTTATGCAACACGCCAGCGCAAGTGAGCAGAAATGCAGCAATTGTTAAACAAATTAAGACAAATGATATGAACTTGCATTTGATAATAATTTTCATTTAAACTTCAAGAATCGCGTTTTAGACAGGAGAGTAAAGTGAACATCGAACAATGCTGGATGCGCTTTCTTAAAGCCCAAGAGTTAATGGAACAAGGTCATTGGCCGGAAGCTCATCACTTATTTAGTGAAGTGCTCACTTACTTGCCTACCCATATTCAGTCAGCCGCACATGACTGTGAACTCAAACCGTGTCAGCTCGTTTGTTTGCTCAGCGGATTACGTGACGCCAGTATCATGCAGTCTGAACTGTATAACCGCATGGGGCTCTATCAAGACGCTTTTTCTACCCTCAACAACACCTATGCTCTGTTCCAATTTGTGGCACTGGAGCAAAGTGAACTCATTCAACGTGTGCACTCCATGTTAAGCAAACATTGCGATGATTTGCTCTCGTACATGACGGCGTTTTGCCGAGCACAACGTAATGCGCAATGGATGCTGGAGTTAGATCACGTCAACCGCGCACACGCGCAGTTTGCAACGCTACAGCTTTTTAATGGTAGCGCTCCACAGCACGCTTCTCGCGTCCTTAACTAAGACAAGGAATTACAATGTCATCAAGAACCATTCTTACGGTGAACAACCTCTCGGTCAGTTTTAAGACCAACGATGGAATCGTCGATGCAGTTAAGAATGTTAGCTTCGATCTCCAAGCTGGAGAAACCCTCTCGATTGTTGGTGAATCTGGCTCTGGCAAGTCTGTCTCTTCCAGTGCTTTGATGAAACTGTTGCCCAATAACGCGATTGTCCATCCGGATTCCTCGATTTTATTTGAAGGGGAATCGATTCTTGAGAAATCAGAGCAAGCGATGCGCAAGGTCCGGGGCGATCGCATCGGGATGATTTTCCAAGAGCCAATGACGTCACTCAATCCGTTTATGCGTGTGGGCATCCAAGTTGCAGAAGCAATAATGTGTCACCGTAAGGTGACGCAAAAACAGGCCAAACACCGGGTACTCGAGTTGTTCGAACTCGTTCATTTGCCGAATCCGCAACAGGCTTATTCAAAATTCCCTCACGAATTTTCTGGTGGTCAATTGCAACGCATCATGATCGCAATGGCGTTGATCAATGAACCCGAAATTTTGATTGCCGACGAACCCACGACCGCACTAGATGTTACCGTTCAAGCGGAAGTGCTCTATCTGATCAAAGAGATTCAAGCCAAAATGGGCATGGCGATTCTGTTCATCACCCATGATTTGGGCGTGGTGAAACATTTGGCCGATCGCGTGCTGGTGATGTGCAAAGGGGAAGTCGTTGAAGAAGGGAGCACGCAAGCGTTGTTTGCCAACCCTCAGCACGACTATACCAAGATGCTGATCAATTCGATTCCTAAGGGAAGCAAAGAAGCGGTTGATGAATCTGCCCCGATGCTGCTCAAAGCGCAAGACATTCGTGTTAAGTTTCTCGTTAAACCGCACTTTTTACCGAGTCGAAACCAATACTTCGAAGCAGTCAAAGGCATCTCGCTGCAATTAAAGCAAGGCGAAACACTCGGTATCGTCGGTGAGTCGGGTTCTGGAAAATCGACACTCGGTCGCGCGCTCATCGGTTTGTTGCCTTCCACTGGTGAGATCGAATTTCAAGGTCAATCACTTGCTCAATTGAGCGAAAAAGCACGTTTTGACCTCAAGAAACAAGTACAGATGGTGTTTCAAGACCCATATGGTTCGTTGTCACCGCGTATGACAGTGGGCGAAATCATCACCGAAGCGTTGACGGTTCACCGCCCTGAGCTAAGCAAGCAGCAGCGTATGAGCATGGCACGCGAAGCGCTGGAAGAAGTGCGTTTGGATCCGACGTCGATCAATCGTTATCCACACGAATTTTCCGGTGGCCAGCGTCAGCGCATTGCAATTGCACGGGCGTTGATCCTCAAACCTGCGTTTATTCTGCTCGATGAACCCACCTCGGCACTGGATCGCTCTGTTCAGCTTACGGTCATCGACCTGCTTAAAGATCTGCAGAAAAAATACAACATTGGCTATCTGTTTATTAGCCATGATCTTTCAGTGGTTAAAGCCTTGTCTGATCGCGTCCTGGTGATGCAAAAAGGTGAAGTGATGGAGCAAGGCAGTGCTGACGATATTTTCCACCAGCCGCAAAGTGACTACACCAAAAAGCTCATCAGCGCGTCGTTTGATCTCGATGAGCCACAGATTGAAGAAGTCGCTTAAGTCGACCCAAACGAGGACCAACTCGCAAGTTCACATTACAATGTCAATGGAAAAAGTAGAACATGGCTGTTCTTTGGCTTGGCCGCCAACCCAATAGTGACTTGGGCTGAAAATAAGCGTCACAAACAAAAATGCCGCGACCATATCGCGGCATTTTTACATCCCTTAGATGAGTAAACGGATTACTTTAATGCGGTGATTCCCATATTGAACAGCGTAAACGCATAGATATCTGCGGAGAGATCAATCATTTTACTCATCGGCATACCCGCGCCGTGCCCGGCATTGACATCAATTCGGATCAATACCGGATTCACGCCTTGGTGCTTCTCTTGCAGCTCGGCAATGAACTTATAAGAGTGCGCAGGCACAACACGATCATCGTGATCGGCCGTGGTCACAAGGGTTGCTGGGTAGGCTGTACCTTCCTTGACGTTGTGTACCGGAGAGTAGCCCAACAAATACTGGAACATCTCTTCACTTTGCGCCGAGGTGCCGTAGTCGTATTTCCAACCTTCACCAGAGGTGAAAGTGTGGTAGCGCAGCATATCCAACACCCCAACTGCAGGCAGTGCCACTTTGAAGAGTTCTGGCCGCTGAGTCATACAGGCACCCACAAGCAAACCACCATTTGAACCACCACGAATCGCCAAATAGTCCGAACTGGTGTATTGCTGTTCAATTAAATATTCTGCAGCGGCAATAAAGTCATCAAACACGTTCTGCTTTTGCAATTGCGTTCCAGCATTATGCCAAGCCTTGCCGTATTCGCCGCCACCACGTAAGTTAGCGACCGCGTAAACGCCACCCAACTCAAGCCAACTCGCCACCATGCCTGAGAAGGCAGGCGTCAAACTGACATCGAAACCACCGTAACCATAGAGAATCGTCGGATTTTTACCGTTGAGTTCAATCCCTTTCTTATAGGAGATGATCATCGGGATCAAGGTGCCATCTTTCGATGGGTAGAACACCTGTTGAGATTCGTATTGGTGACGATCAAACGGCGCTTTAGACTCTTGGAACACCTGCGATTCACCGCTGTTCACATCCAGCGAGAAAATCGTCGGCGGTGTGACGTAATTGGTGAATGTGTAGTAGAGCGTGGTTTGGCTTTTCTTCCCTTCGAGCCCCGTTGCGGTGCCTTCTCCGGGCAGCGTAATTTCTCGAACTTTTTCCCCTTGGTTGCTGTACTGCACGACTTTTGACAGCACATCAACCATGTAGGTCGCAAAAAGATAACCACCTGCCGCAACCACCTCGAGAGGCTGATCTTGCTCGGCGATTAAATCACGCCATTGACCACTTTCAATGTCCACACTCACTACTTTACCGTTTGGCGCATCCAAGTTGGTGTAGAGAAGAAACTCACGGTCGGTCGAATCCAGCAAATGCGTATCAGAGTCCACATGATCCAACAAGGTGTAAATCTGGCGCTCATCACTTTGCAGATCGACATAAAACAAGCGGTTACCCGACGTTGACTCGTGGCCACTGATTACCAAGTAGCGATCGTCTTCGCTTGTCTGTCCATAAACGTAGCGATGCAGTTCGCCTTCCGCCTCGCCGAAAACCAACACATCATCGGATTGTGGCGTGCCCAGTTGATGGTAATAGAGTTTGTGCTGTTCTGTTCTGGCTGACAGCTCGCTGCCTTGCGGCTTGTCATAACGCGAGTAGTAAAAGCCTTGATTGCCCAACCACGACACACCAGTAAATTTCGCATCGACAATTTCAGGTTCGATTTGCTCACCTGTTTCGGCATCGATCACAAAAATCTTGCGCCAGTCACTTCCCCCTTCAGAAATGGTGTACGCCACCAGCGAGTCATCTTTTGAGAAAAACACGCCAGAAAGTGAGGTCGTGCCATCGTCAGAAAACCCGTTCGGGTCAAGAAATACCTGCGCAGCTTCATCACCTTTGCGGCGATAGAGGACACTTTGGTTTTGTAAGCCGTCATTTTTGTAGAAGTAGGTGTATTCCCCATGCACAAAAGGCTGAGAAGATTTTTCGTAATCTTGACTCGCGGCGATTTGCTCTCTGAGTTGCTGGCGAAAACCAATCTGGCCTAGATAGTCAAATGTGATGGCGTTTTGCCCTGATACCCACTCTGTGGTTTCTGCACTGCGATCGTCTTCTAACCAACGATAGGGATCGGCCACCGCATGGCCAAAGTAATGATCAACAATTGGGTCTTTACGTGTTTTGATGTATTGCATAACGTCCTTGTGACTCTTTGTGTGAAGCACTTTCTATAAAAAGCATGAAGGCCAAATGGCCTTCATGCTTTAGGGTTTGCTTATGGTTGTAATGAGAATAATTTTCACCCCTTAACTTAGGGCTTACTGCGCGGTTTTCAAGGTAAAGATTGCAACATTTCTTGAAATGATGACTCAATCGCAATTTATTACTTATCATCAATCAAAGTCAGTGCCTCTCAATATCAGCAACACTCAAAAATAGTGGGAAATGGTCAGATAACGCTCTCGAATATGTTCAATTAATAAACGCACTTTATTCGGTGGCTGGCGAGTGAACGGATAGACCGCATAGATGCCCAATTTTTTACCAACTTGTTCTGGAAAAATATCCACCAGCTGACCATTACGAAAATCGTGGTACACCAAGCAGCGAGGAACATAGGCAATACCATGGCCACCTAACGCCGCTTTGCGCAAAGCCGTTGCGTTGTCGGTCGAAAAACACCCTGCCACTCGCACAATGTAGTTGCCTTTTTCCCCCTTAAACTCCCACTCCGACGCTCCTGTGGTTTGGTAGGCATACTGCAAGCAGTTGTGTTGAGTTAAATCAGAAGGGATTAGCGGTTTGCCATGTTTGGCAATGTAGGAAGGAGAAGCGCACACCACCCATTGGGAGTCGAGAATGTGCCTAGCAATCAAGCTGGAATCCTCAAGATAGCCGGTGCGAATGACCAGATCATAGCCGCCTGACACGAGGTCAACAAATCGGTTATCTAACGACATATCGACGGTTAATCCTGGGTGCTGGTTACAAAATTCGGCAACCGCATCCGCCAATATCAAATCACCCGAAATCGTCGGTACCGACATTTTGATATGGCCACTGACATTCTCTCCAAAGCCTGCAACGGCATCCATAGCCTCCTGAGTGGCTTGCTTCACATTTTTGGCACTATGCAGTAACGCCTTGCCCGCCTCGGTCAACGTCAATTTTCGCGTTGTCCGATATAATAATTGAGCGCCAATTTCTTCTTCAAGTCGCGCAATTCTTTTACTAACCACCGAATTTGTAAGGCTATTTTCTTCAGCCACCTTACTAAAACTGCCCTTTTCAACCACTTGGCTAAATAAGATTAAGTCATCTGCACGCATTGGATTATGTCATTTTTGGAAGGAATGATTTTCATTATTTCCCTATATCAATAAAAAATAAAGGGGTAAATTCACGCCAAATTAACAAGCCCATTACAAAAACAATAAGCTTTTTTCAATTATCCGTGTCAGTTGAACACTGCAATTGGAAGTCAGACCAACCTGATACCCCTACTCCATCAAGGTTGATCAAGCTGTACGAGGAAGTACTTATGAGTGAAACATTGTTAGCCCTTTTGGCCTTTTCGCCAATTGTGGTCGCTGCCATCCTACTGGTCGGTCTTAACTGGCCTGCTAAAAAAGCCATGCCAGTTGCCTTCGCACTCACTGTGGTGATTGCACTCTTTGGTTGGGACATGTCCACCACCCGCGTGATCGCCTCTGTGCTGCAAGGCCTTGGCATTACCGTCTCCGTGTTGTGGATTGTATTTGGCGCTATTTTCCTGCTGAACACGTTGAAACACACCGGAGCCATCACCACTATTCGCAACGGCTTTACCGATATCTCCGCTGACCGCCGCGTACAGGCGATCATTATCGCTTGGTGTTTCGGTTCTTTTATTGAAGGCGCATCTGGTTTTGGTACGCCCGCTGCGATTGCCGCACCTCTTCTGGTCGCCATTGGTTTTCCCGCGCTTGCGGCGGTACTGATGGGAATGATGATCCAATCCACACCGGTTTCTTTTGGTGCCGTTGGGACACCCATTATTGTCGGTGTGAACAAAGGTCTTGATACGCATAACATCAGCGAAGCCTTGATCGCTCACGGCTCAAGTTGGGATATTTACCTACAGCAAATCACTTCAAGCGTGGCGATGATCCACGCCACTGTTGGCACCATCATGCCAGTGCTGATGGCAATGATGCTGACACGCTTCTTTGGCAAAAATCGCAGTTGGAGTGAAGGGTTAGATATTCTTCCGTTCGCCCTATTTGCGGGTTTCGCTTTCACTGTCCCTTATGCCTTAACTGGCGTTTTCTTAGGCCCTGAGTTTCCTTCTTTGATTGGTGGTTTGGTCGGTCTTGCTATTGTAGTAACGGCGGCCAAAAAAGGCTTTCTCGTGCCGAAGTCACAATGGGATTTTGAAGCCGAGGACAAATGGCCAGCAGAATGGTTAGGCTCACTCAAAATCGATCTTGAACAAGTGCAAGGCAAACCGATGAGTCTGGTAAAAGCTTGGACACCTTACGTGCTTTTGGCAGTGATTCTCGTCGCCAGCCGCGTGAGTGCTGATTTCAAAGCCCTGTTAACGGGTATCAGCATCAGTTCTGGGACTATCTTAGGCGAAGCTGGCATCAGTACAGCGTTCCAACCACTTTATTTACCTGGTGGCATCTTAGTGTTTGTCGCGCTACTTGCCGTGCTCATTCAAGCTGGCAGCCTCAAACCAATGGCAAAAGCGCTGGGCGAATCCAGTAAAACCCTCGTTGGAGCTGGCTTTGTACTCATCTTCACCATTCCAATGGTTCGCATATTTATCAACTCGGGTGTCAACGCGGCGGATCTCGCCAGTATGCCCGTCACCACCGCAAATTTCGCCGCTGACTTAGTTGGCTCTGCATTTCCGGCGTTGAGTGCCACCGTTGGTGCCTTGGGGGCATTCATCGCCGGTTCCAATACTGTGTCAAATATGATGTTCAGCCAGTTTCAATTTGAAGTGGCGCAAACCTTGACCATCTCCAGCGCGGTTGTGGTAGCACTGCAAGCGGTGGGCGCGGCAGCGGGTAACATGATCGCCATTCACAACGTGGTTGCCGCTTCTGCCACTGTTGGGCTGCTCGGTCGCGAAGGTGCGACGCTGCGCAAAACCATTATCCCAACTTTCTACTACCTTGTAGTCACGGGCATCATCGGTTTGACACTGATTTACGGTTTGCAGATCACCGATGCACTCATGACACCGTAGATAGCCAGATTCATAACGACAACGAGTGGCAGGTGCAACCTGCCGCCAAACCAATATGGCGTAGCGGTCGCATACCCCGACAACCATAGCGTAGTCACTGCGCTATCCGCTGACCACTACGCCATTCTTTACACGGGAGCACTGCCAATGCGTATTTATCCGGCAAAACCTGACAAAGTTTATTTCTACGCCACTTGCCTCGTCGACATGTTTGACCCAGAAGCAGGGCTCGATGCCATGACACTACTCGAGCAGCAAGGCATTGACGTTATCTTTGTTGAAAAACAAACCTGTTGCGGCCAGCCAGCTTACTCTTCTGGATACGATGAAGAAGCCAAACAAGTTGCCCTCAGCCAAATTGAATTATTTCCGCAAAGCTACCCCGTGATTGTGTTATCGGGATCGTGTGGCGGTATGATGCATCATCATTACCGACGTCTTTTTAAAGGCGATTCGCACGAAGCCCAAGTGAGCCAATTCTGTGACCGAGTTTTTGAGCTCACCGAATTTCTCGTCAATGTGTGTCGTGTCAAGCTCAATGACCAAGGTCAACCAACCTCAGTGGTGATGCACACTTCCTGCGCGGCTCGTCGGGAAATGAATGTGCATGTCACCGCAACAGAACTGCTTTCACAACTCGATAATGTTGAACTGCGCATGCAAGATTACGAAAGCGAGTGCTGCGGCTTTGGCGGGACATTCTCTGTTCGTCATCCCAACATTTCTCAAGCCATGGTGGAAGACAAAACTCGCCATATCGAGGCCACTGCCGCTGAGACACTCGTTAGCGCAGACTGGGGCTGCTTGCTCAATATCAACGGGGCATTTGAATATCAAGGTAAAGCGATCAAAGGTCGCCACTTGGCCAGTTTTCTACTCGAACGAACTGGGGGGAAAGCCTAATGTCACAAACTCCGCAACAGTTCCATCAGCAAGCCAAAGTCGCACTCGCGGACCCGCAGCTCAGAGCCAACTTCCGTGGTGCGATGGATTATCTGCGCGACAAACGTAAACTCGCCTTTGCCGATCCTGCCGAGGAAAAAGCGATTCGAGATCTGGCGGAAGCCATTCGTCAACGCTGCTTAAGCAAGTTACCGCAACTGCTAGAAAAGCTTGAGTTCAACTGCTATCGCAACGGTATTCATGTCCATTGGGCAGAAAATACTGACGAAGCCAATAGCATCATTGCCAGCATTGCTAACGCTCATCAGGCGAAAATGATCATCAAAGGTAAATCGATGGTCAGCGAAGAGATTGAGATGAACCATGAGATGGCGAAACTGGGGATTGAGTGCTTAGAGAGTGATATGGGGGAATACATCGTCCAACTCGACGGCGACAAGCCTTCCCATATCATCATGCCGGCCATCCACAAAAATAAGCAGGAAGTGAGTGATACCTTCGAGAAAAATCTCGACAACTTCACGCCAACAACCGATGTAGATGCTTTGATTCAAACTGGCCGCCAGCGCTTACGACAAAAATTTCACGATGCCGATATTGGTTTATCTGGCGTCAACTTTGCCGTTGCTGAAACAGGTACCTTGTGTTTGGTGGAAAACGAAGGGAACGGGCGCATGTCCACCACCGTGCCGAATGTGCACATTGCGATTACTGGCATTGAAAAGGTAGTGGAGTTTTTGACCGATGTGCCGCCGCTCTACAGCGCATTAACCCGTAGTGCGACCGGGCAAGCGATTACCACCTATTTCAATATGATTACCTCACCACGTAAAAATGGTGAAAAAGATGGCCCACAAGAAGTGCATTTGGTGCTACTTGATAATGGCCGCTCACAAGCTTATCAAGATGAAGAGTTACGCAAAACGCTGCAATGTATTCGCTGTGGCGCCTGCATGAATCACTGCCCTGTTTACACCAAAATTGGTGGCCATGCCTATGGCACCGTCTATCCCGGCCCTATTGGTAAGATCATCTCTCCTCATTTACTAGGATTGGAAAAAACACAGGATCTTGTTACCGCATCAAGCCTTTGCGGCGCTTGTGGAGAAGTATGCCCGGTACGCATCCCCATTCCTGAAATGTTGCAACGCCTGCGACGAGAAGCAAAAAATGATCCCATGCCAAACCATGCTCCACTTCGCGGCCAAAACGCGGCGCACAGTGGGTTGGAAACGGCAGCAATGAAAGGCTTTGCTTACGCCGCTAGCCATCCCTCGCTCTACCATGCAGGCACGGCCATCGCCAGCAAAATGCGTAACCTACTTCCGGCAAATCTCGGGCCTTGGACACAATGCCGCACTGCGCCAAAACCGGCAGAAAAATCCTTACACCAATTGATGGCAGAAAAACGCAAAAGAGGTGAATCATGAGCCATGCGAAAAACAACATACTCAATCGCCTCAAAGCCGCCAACGCGATTGAAAAAAGTTCTGCGCACTTGAGTTATCAACCATGGGGACACGAACAGAATGTCACTCAGGATGAAAAAGTGCGCCGCTTCATCACTGCCATGGAAGCCAGCCACGCCGAAATGCACACGATAGAAGCGTCACAACTCGAATCCACCATCGCACGTATTGTGTCAGACAAAGCGTGTCAAACCGCCGCCATTGGCACGGATGGAGAATACATTCACGCCTTTCGTAACGGGCTCGCTCAAGTGAAAGTGGTGGAATTTGAACGCCACATTGAAGAATGGAAGAGTGACCTTTTTAACCAAATCGATGTCGGCATTACTCATGTTTTAGCTGGTATTGCAGACACTGGTGCTTTGGTGTTGTGGCCAAGCGAATATGAGCCAAGAACCTTGTCCTTGGTGCCTCCCAAGCACATCGCCGTGATCAAACAATCGACTCTCAAGTGCAATTTCCTTGAGGTCATGGTGGAACAAGAGTGGGCGCATCATATGCCGACCAATGCACTGTTGATTTCTGGCCCGTCTAAAACGGCTGACATCCAACAAACTCTGGCCTATGGCGCGCACGGACCAAGTGAACTCGTGGTGTTATTACTTACCGATCAATAAGCGAAAAACGTAACCTCAGCCTCATCGTTGAGGTTTTGTTTCTCAGCCATTGTGACGTTTTCATACAAACATGGCACGATGCTTTAGCCCAAATAGAAAACATCAAGAGCAAATACGTCGCAGCAATGTAAAAACATAAACCGAAAAACGCTGCAAAACAAAGGAAGCAATGATGGTCAATAACTTAGATAACGCCACCTATCAAAAACTGGCTGCGGTGTTTGCTACCCGCATTGAACAAGAGCGGATCATTACCCAAGAGGCCAAACGCTTAGCCTACGGCACCGACGCCAGTTTTTATCGTTTAGTGCCAAAGATCGTCTTACGACTCAAGGATTTGCAAGAAGTCATTTTTGCCATTCAAAGTTGCCGCGAGCTCCATGTTCCCTGCACGTTTCGCGCCGCGGGTACCAGCTTGTCTGGGCAAGCGGTCTCTAATTCAGTGCTCATCACCCTAACCGACGATTGGCGTGGTCATGAGATTGTCGACGATGGCAATAAGATCATTCTTCAACCTGGCGTAATCGGGGCGGATGCCAATCGATACTTGGCCCCTTTTCAGCGCAAAATTGGCCCCGATCCCGCTTCGATTAATACCTGCAAAATCGGCGGCATAGCGGCCAATAATGCCAGTGGCATGTGCTGCGGCACCGCGCAAAACTCTTACCGCACCGTGGACAGTATGAAGATCGTTTTTAGTGATGGCACCATACTGAACACCGCAGATGAAGCCAGCATCGCCGCCTTTAAGCAAAGCCACGCTTCGCTCGTCTCCGGCATCGAAGCACTTTGCCAGCAAGTGGCTGATAATAAAGAATTATCAGATAAAATTAAGCACAAGTATCGTCTTAAAAACACCACAGGTTACGCTCTTAATGCCCTGGTGGATTACCAAGATCCGATTGAAGTCATTGAACACTTGATGATTGGTTCAGAAGGCACCTTAGGCTTTATTGCCGAGATCACCTATAACACCGTCATTGAGCACCCCAATAAAGCCTCGGCGTTGTTGGTCTTTGCGACCATTGAAGAAGCCTGTCGCGCCGTAACGACGTTATCCAAATTACCCGTGGCAGCCGTCGAACTGATGGATGGGCGCGCACTGCGTTCTGTTGCAGACAAAGCAGGCATGCCCAGCTTTATTCCATCGTTGGATCTCGAAGCCGCGGCCATTTTGGTTGAGTCTCATGCAAGTTGCCAAACAACATTAGATTTACAATGTAAATCTGTTATGGATGCATTGGCAGAGTACACCATCATTGAATCCATGCCGTTTACCAGCGATGCTGCGACCGTTGCGACACTATGGGGAATTCGCAAAGGCATGTTCCCTGCCGTAGGGGCAGTACGTGAAGTCGGCACCACGGTGATTATCGAAGACGTTGCTTTCCCAGTGGAAAACTTAGCTAACGGCGTACGTGACCTACAAGCCTTGTTTGATCGTTTCCAATACGGTGAAGCGATCATTTTCGGCCACGCTCTCGAAGGTAACTTGCACTTTGTTTTCACCCAAGGGTTTGACAGCCAAACAGAAATTGACCGCTACGGCAAGTTTATGGATGAGGTTGCGGAGTTGGTTGCGGTCAAATATCAAGGCTCGCTTAAAGCAGAACATGGTACAGGCCGTAACATGGCCCCTTATGTCGAGCTAGAATGGGGCCGTGAGGGCTACCAGTTGATGCAACAGATCAAGACGATCTTCGATCCGCAAGGTCTGCTCAATCCAGGGGTCATCATCAATGATAATCCCCACTCGCATATAGAAAACCTCAAACCCATGCCAGCTGCCGATCCCTTGGTGGATCGCTGCATTGAATGCGGATTTTGTGAACCCGTTTGCCCTTCGAGAACGCTGACGCTTTCTCCTCGTCAACGCATCGTGCTCTATCGAGAAATGCAGCGCAGAGAACGGGCAGGTGAAAAAATTCAAGCTAGCGAGTTAGAGAAAGTTTTTGAATATCAAGGTATTGATACCTGTGCAGCAACCGGTTTGTGTGCCGATCGCTGCCCAGTTGGCATTAATACTGGCGATTTGGTGAAAAAGCTTCGCACCGCTAAGTATCAGAAGTTTACCCCCATTGCCAAATGGACTGCGGACCATTTCAGCACCACAACCGCCATTGCCAGAAATGGTCTACGTGCTAACCAGTTAGCGAGTAAGGTGATTGGCGCGCCAACGGTGGGCAAACTCACCAATGGCTTACGAGCACTGACCAAAGGGTCGACTCCCATTTGGTATCCAGAGTACCCCACCGCCAATCAACACTCACTTGGTAACACCGCATTTCCTATCACTGCAACAGAGAAGAAAGTGGTATACATGCCTTCATGCGCCAGCCGTAACATGGGGCAACAGGCAGACGCTCCGGATCAACGGCCACTGACAGAGGTGACATTGTCACTTATAAAGAAAGCAGGATACGAAGTGATCATCCCTGCGCAATTGAGCAATCAATGTTGTGGCATGCCATACGACAGCAAAGGAATGAACGAATTAGCAACAAACAAAGCCAAACAGCTGGAAGAAGTGCTGTGGCAGGCGAGTCGAGAAGGGACCTATCCTGTGCTGATGGATACCAGCCCTTGTGCCAAACGCAGCATTGAGCAGTTTAGCCAACCAATGGAAGTGCTTGAGCCGACAGGCTTTGTCAGCAAGTATCTCTTACCACATCTCGACATTACCCCACTCAACGAAACCGTCATGTTACACGTCACTTGCAGTTCAAGACGCATGGGGCTGGAAAATGCCATGATAACGTTAGCCAACGCGTGCGCATCCCGCGTCATTGTTCCTGAACATATTCAATGTTGTGGCTGGGCTGGCGATAAAGGATTCACCACCCCAGAACTCAACGCCGCCGCAGTTCATCCGTTAAAAGCGCAAGTGCCCAGTGATTGCCAGCGAGGCTTTAGCAATAGCCGCACGTGTGAAATTGGTTTGTCGCATCACAGTGGCATACCTTATCAATCCATTCTCTACCTGGTTGATGACGCCTCATCTCCCCGTTAAGAATAGCGAGGATAGCCACTCCTCTTCTGGGCTCCCGTTATTGGAGCCCTTTTCTCTCGTCACTGTCGCAATTTAGTTTTCATCAAGGCATACTGAGCCCTTCTCCAACGCAAAGGAAAGCCCCTATGTCAGAATGTAACTTATTGATTGCCGAGCTTAAAAAACAACTCAAGTTGCAAGGCGTTCACTATTCTGACATTGCTCGCTCACTGGCACTCAGTGAAGGCTCCGTGAAACGGCTCCTCGCAGAAGGCAGCCAGATTAGCTTAGAAAGGCTGGAACGTATTTGTCAGTTGGCAGGCTTGGAAATGAGCGAGCTTTTTAAACTGGTGGCCAAGCACAATCAAGGCATTGTTGCGCTGACCTATGAGCAAGAAAAGCAACTTATCGACGATAAAGCCCTGCTGCTGGTCTCTGTTTGCGTGGTGAATGGCTACACCTTTGAGGAAATTCGCCAACAATACCAGTTTAGCCAACCAGAATTGATTCAAAAACTCGCGCAGTTAGATCGGCTCGGCATCATTGAATTGCAACCGAACAACCGAATTAAGCTTAAGATTTCCAAAGAGTTTTCTTGGATTGCAGGTGGTCCTATCCAACGATTTTTCCAACAACAGGTGCAACAGGCGTTTTTCCACAGTTACTTCTCTGCTTCGGATGAAAAATTGGTCATGGCAACCGGATTGATGTCGACGCCGACCAACCAAAAAATGCAGCAGAAACTGCAAAAATTGATCACTGAGTTTTATGCCGCCTGCCAAGATGACAGTGAACTCGCGATTGAAGATCGTCACGGCACCTCGATGGTTCTCGCCATCCGACGTTGGACCTTTCCCATGTTTTCTGAGTTAGAAAACAGGCCGACCGAGCGAGAAAAGTAACACCAATCATACCAAAAGTAACAATATACGTTACTTTTATCATTAAAATCGCCTCAAAAGGTTACTCCTGCCATTCTGCCTGCCATTGGAACGGTGCAACACCGTTATTTCATGGAGGCAACAAAATGAACATTCAACATCACCATAAAGCGGCACTGAGACAACTGCTGGCATTCCTTGTCATCATCTTATCGGTGCTCGTTAGTCCAAGCTTATTGGCTAGCGGATTGTTAACCCCGGCCGATAGCCGTTTTCAACCACTAACCATTCAGTCTCACCACGTTAATGTCGTCATTGAAGATGGTTACGCTACGACATCCATTGAACAAGAGTTCTTTAACCCTAACGATCAAAGCTTAGAAGCACTTTACTCCTTTCCTATTCCTGAAAAGGCGGTGGTGGGCGAGTTTATCTATTGGATCAATGATCGCCCAGTGATTGCAGAAGCCGTCAGTAAAGAAAAAGCGCAAACCCTCTATCAGGAGCAAAAAGCGCAAGGGGCCTCGACCGCCATTACAGACAAAAACGAATTCAAAAGCTTTGATATCCGAGTTTTCCCTGTTTTACCAAACCAAAGCGTGAAAATTAAACTGGTTTATCTTCAAGATGCCTTAATCGATCATGGCGTCGGTCGCTACGTTTACCCAATGGAAGAAGGTGGTGTCGATGCGGCAGCGGATGCGTTTTGGTCTCGTAATAACCACGTTGAGCAAGCTTTTTCTTTCAACTTGGAAGTACGTTCGGCCTATCCAATTGATGGTTTAAGACTGCCAGCGCATCCTAACGCCATCATTTCACAAAACCCACAAGGTGAGCATCTTGTATGGCAAGCCAGTGTGACCAATCAGCAAAACGTCGAAGAACAGAGCCCGAATGCCAAACAACCCGCCTTTACACTCGACAAAGACATCACCGTTTATTGGCGTTTACAGGAAG
The DNA here is from genome assembly GCF_028570825.1 of Vibrio sp. CCUG 15886. Lineage (NCBI taxonomy): Bacteria > Pseudomonadati > Pseudomonadota > Gammaproteobacteria > Vibrionales > Vibrionaceae > Vibrio > Vibrio sp. CCUG 15886. Next base: position 901,406 of record NZ_JAQQBT010000001.1, read on the forward strand.
GTTTACCCGGTCGTTTAGAAGCAGTTAGCTACCGTGACCCTCAACAAAGTGAGCGCGGAACCATCAAGCTGACCTTCACCCCCGGCGATGACCTTTCCGCTATTCAACAAGGTCGTGATTGGGTGTTTGTACTGGATAAGTCAGGTTCAATGTCAGGCAAGCATGCCACCCTAACAGAGGGCGTGAAACGTGGTTTAGGCAAACTCCCCTCAGGAGATCGATTCCGAATTTTGATGTTCGATAATCGAGTACAAGAGATCACCAACGGCTTCATCGCCGTCAATCAAAATAACGTGACACAGGCGATTGAGACCATCAATCAAATCGCCACTGGCGGCGGTACCAACCTCTACGATGCACTGGAACGCGCAGTATCTGGCCTAGACAGTGACCGAACTACCGGGATCATTTTGGTCACCGATGGGGTTGCCAATGTCGGTGTAACAGAGAAAAAACAGTTCCTGAAACTGATGCAGCGCTACGATGTTCGTCTCTACACGTTCATCATGGGTAACAGCGCCAATACACCGCTGCTTGAACCAATGACGCAAGTATCCAATGGCTTTGCGACCAGTATCTCCAATTCAGATGACATTCTTGGCCACATTATGAATGTCACCAGTAAACTAACCCACCAAGCGTATCGCAACATCCGCATAGACGTAGATGGGGTAAAACTCAACGATCTGACACCAGAGAACATCCATTCTCTTTATCGAGGTGAGCAACTTACGGTCTTTGGCCACTATAACAAAGCGGGTAAAAGCACCATTACACTGTCAGCTAAAGTCGATGGCGTCACACGCAAGTACCAAACGACCATCCAACTGGCAGAACAGCAGCTTGAAAACCCAGAAATTGAGCGTTTATGGGCCTTCTCAGCCATTCGAGATATTGAGTCCAAGATGCAGTACTTGGAGCAAAATGATAACGAAAGCGAGCAAGCAATCGAATCTATTGCCTTGGAATATGGCTTGCTCACGGACTACACCTCGTTACTTGTGGTCGAAGATACCGTGTTTGAGCAAAATGGCATCCGTAAAACAAACCAACAACGTGTAGAAAAAGAACAAGCGGCAAGAGAACTTCGCCAACAACGAGGTATCACGGATAACCGCGCGGACAAGCAGCAGCCAATGTTCACCCAACCAGCCCCTTCGCATGGTGGCGGCGGTAGCGGCGGTGGTTCAATGACTCTGTGGCTCATCGTCATTCTTGGCGGTGCATTGATGCTACGCCGTAAAACAAACGCTTAAACAGAATATGAGCGGGAACAACGTTCCCGCTCTGACTCAAAAAGACAAGTGAAACCGAGGCATTTTTCTGTACTCGTTTTGAATATTTAGACACAAAGGATTGTGGCAGCGCTGTCGTTCTTTTCTTCATGATTGTAATGAACTCAGCGAGGCACTAAACAACATCAAAGAGGCTAACATGTTTTTATCGCGTCGATTTTTCCCTTACTTTTGCACTCAGTGCTTGGGTGCCCTCAACGATAATGTCTATAAGAATGTGTTACTGCTGATGGTAACTTATAGCCAAGTGGAGCAGCTTCCACTGCCCATTGACTTATTTGTGAATCTCGCGGCAGGCTTATTCATCTTACCTTTCCTTCTTTTTTCAGCTCATGCTGGGCAAGTCGCTGACAATATGGACAAGGCACGATTAATTAAGCGCCTAAAACAGATTGAACTGTTGGTGATGGGCTGCGCCGCCATTGCCATTTTAACGCAAAGCTACATCGCGATGCTGATTCTGCTCTTTCTCACTGGGACTCAATCTGCCTATTTTGGCCCAGTTAAATACTCCCTGCTTCCACAAGCACTCAAAGCCAACGAATTAGTCAAAGGCAATGCTTGGGTAGAGATGGGCACCTTCGTTTCTATTTTGCTCGGCACACTCACCGCAGGCGTGCTGATTGCGCTAGAAAATGGGCTCTACATTACCGCAGGCTTAGTATTGGTGTTGGCGTTGCTTGGCGTTGTCAGCAGCCAAAAAATGCCCGCACTACCATTGCAAACACCTGCTAAAAAAGTACAGTTCAAACCTATTTCTGGCTTAGTCAGCACGCTGAAGAATGCGCAGAAAAATCGTGGAATCTGGATGGCGATCTTAGCCATCAGTTGGTTTTGGTTTTTAGGCGCCACCTACCTGACTCAGTTCCCCAACTTCGCAAAAACACATCTCTATGCAGATAGTACGGTCGTTTCTGTGTTGCTTGCACTGTTTTCAATTGGCGTCGCTACGGGTTCATGGCTGTGTGAAAAACTCTCTTTTGATCAAGTGGAACTCGGCATTCTACCTTTTGGCATTGCTGGCCTTACCGTGTTTGGTTGTGACCTGCTTTTTGCTCTGCCCAACGCGGCACAATTTCCATCCGCCTATTGGCAAGCGGCTGATTTCGTCCAGAACGCTCAGCACTGGCGCGTAATGGCGGATCTTTTTATGGTGGGAGTCAGCGGTGGGCTTTTCATCGTTCCACTGTACGCTTTCATTCAATCTCGTGCAGAGGATGGCGAATGTGCGCAAGCTATAGCGGCCAATAACATCATGAACTCGCTATTTATGGTGGCATCCGCAGCACTCTCCATCTTTGTCTTAACCGTAGTAGAACTGAGCATTGTACAATTGTTCGCCTTGTTGGCACTGATGAATTTGGCCGTCGCCATTTATGTTTACCGCCAAGTACCCGAGTTTACCCAGCGATTTATCAGCTATCTGATTAGTCACATCATGTATCGAGTGACGATTAAGGGTCGTAGCGGCATTCCCCAACAAGGAGCAGCGCTGCTGGTTGCGAACCACGTGAGTTACGTTGATGCACTGATCTTAATGGGTATTTCACCACGCCCGATTCGCTTCGTCATGGCAAAAGGCATAGCAGAGATTCCACTACTGAAATATGTGTTCCGCCATGCAGGCGTGATTCCCATCTGCTCTCCGAAAAAATGTGAAAAAACCTATCAACATGCGTTTAAACAGATTGCTCAAGCCTTAAATAACGGAGAACTCGTTTGTATTTTTCCAGAAGGTCGCCTGACAGCGGACGGCAGCTTGGGCGAGTTTAGACCCGGTGTGGAAACGATTCTCAGAGACAATCCTGTCCCTGTCATTCCCGTTGGGCTAGTTGGATTATGGGGATCTTTTTTCAGCCATAAACATGGGCATGCGCTCACCTCTTTACCACGTCGATTCTGGTCGAAAATCAGCGTTAACGTTGGCGAAGCGATAGAAGGCACTGACACCAACCGACATCAACTGCAACAAGAGGTACAAAAGTTGGTTGCTGTACCCTGTTCACAGTAAGCCATTATTTTTGATGAGATAATCTAGATATTAGGTCGCCCCAAGTAGCTTGGCATTACAGGTCGCTAGGGAATAAGGGATGGAGAGTGAAGCGATGAAAATCATTATATTACACGGTTTATATATGCATGGTTTAGTCATGCAACCTCTCAGCTTGCGCCTAAAAAAATTGGGTTATCAAACACAAACGCTCACCTACAACACGGTCAATATTGATGAAGAAAAAGTTTTCCAATCCATAGACAAAGCGCTCAGCACTACGACGGGGAATGTATTGGTTGGCCATAGTTTGGGAGGCTTGATGATCAAACATTATCTTGCCTCACGTCGCCCTACCCTTCAGCAAATCTCGCATGTGGTGGCCATAGGGTCACCGCTCAAAGGCGCTTCCATCGTAACAAAAATTCAGGAGCTTGGTTTAGGTGCGATGCTTGGCAATTCGCCAAAACATGGGCTCAATATGCATGAGGATGTTTGGGATTTTCCTCAAAAGCTTGGCAGTATTGCAGGCACGATTCCATTGGGTGCAAGACCCTTCTTACTGATGGATACACAGACAATGTCTGATGGGACGGTCACGGTGGAGGAGACAAAGATCTCAGGTATGACTGACCATGTTTTGACGAAAAATAGCCATACCAGCATGATATATAGCCGCTATATTCCAGATCAGATCGATCATTTCATCCAACATTCTCACTTCAGGCAAACCGAGAGAGTTAATTAAGAGCTATCTAAATAAGCAAAATCAAAACAAAAGACAGCTCCCAATAATGCAAATATATCACTAGCAATAAATATGAAATTTATATATTATCCCACCTGGTTATAAAACAGTGTTCAAAACCAATGCTAGACCAAAGCAGTTAAGAACTAAGTTGTTTAAAACCATGCATAGAAAACTGTTGTCAGCGCTCATGAAAAAGACCACAAATCGAAACGGCGAGCTCAATGCTTGCTGTCATTCTGATTTGAAATACATATCACTATAAAAAGCGCCTGACATCCTAATAAAACATAGGAAATAACAATGAAAATGAAAGCGATCGCTCTGACGTTATTGAGCCTAAGCGCTATTTCAGCAGCACACGCAGACACGAAAGTAAACGGCTTCTACCTTGGTGCTGGTGCTGGTTCTACGGAATTTGACAGTGACCAGTCTGTAACCGGTAAAGCCGATGGTAATGCACTAAAACTGATCGCCGGTTATCAGTTCAACCGTATCGTTGGTATCGAAGCACAATACAGCAAATACGGTGATGTGAAATTTTCTACACCGCAAAATACTTGGACTCCGACTGCTCTTTCTTTGAATGCCAACCTTGGCTACACCTTTGCAAATGGCCTTCGTCCTTATGGTATTGTTGGCCTTTCAGCATTGGATCTTAGCGAGTCAACCAAAACACTTGAAAGTGACAGTGGTGCAGCTATCCACTTTGGTTTGGGTTTAGAGTACGCACCACCAGCATTGAACGGCCTAGCGTTCCGTGTGGGTTACGATGCTGAAATTTTTGGTATCAGTACCGAATATGACCTAAATGGTACCAAAGTAACAGAAGACGTTGCTTACAGCCTAGGCGCATTCTACGCAGGTGCCACATACAAGTTTTAATGTGTCTGCACACTCTTTCTTCAAAGGGCCTTACGGCCCTTTTTTACTTTTCGTTTTGGAAGAACAGATTGAATAAAAAAGAGACCGAGCGCGCAAAAACAGAGCAAACAAAACATAAAACGGCGACAAATCAAGCGATTGAACTTTTTCCACTTTACATCAACCACGGTTCCCCCTATTATCTCGGCCCATGGAGAGATGGCTGAGTGGTTGAAAGCACCGGTCTTGAAAACCGGCGTACGTTAATAGCGTACCTAGGGTTCAAATCCCTATCTCTCCGCCACATTGCATTGTTGAGCTGATGCTGAACAATTTGCCTCGATAGCTCAGTCGGTAGAGCAGAGGATTGAAAATCCTCGTGTCGGTGGTTCGATTCCGCCTCGAGGCACCACTTATTAAGTTGTGCCAGATACAACAACAGAATAGTTCCTCCTTAGCTCAGTCGGTAGAGCGACGGACTGTTAATCCGCAGGTCGCTGGTTCGAGCCCAGCAGGAGGAGCCACATTTAAAAAGCCTCATCATTTGATGAGGCTTTTTGCTATTTGATGTTTACTCACTCAAGTGGGCAAACGCGCCGTAAGATTATAGCTGATCGCCGATGCAACCAGCTCTTCACTGACTGCATGACCACAACGTTCGTCAATCAACTCCCGATCCTCGCCATGACACTCTTCTTCATGCCCTAGATACACTTCAACACCATTGGTTTGAATGTGGCTATAAAGAGAGTGCAGTAGATGGTCGACATTGGTTTTCTCTTCCCATAACTGGCAATCGCTCTCTGGGATAAGCGCGTCACCAATAAAAATTGCCTCACCAATTTTGAAGGTCACATCAGACGCCGAGTGACAAGGCGTATTGATCACTTCTAGGTCAGACTCTCCAAACTCTAGATGTTCTTGATCCATAAGAAAGTGTTCAAACTCATACAGCTCTTTAAGAGCTAACTCATCTTTCCAACATGCGTAGACTTTCTTTGCCCCTTCAGCCACATTGATGGGCGCTTGCAACAATTCACTAAGGTAAAAAGAACCCGTTAGGTGATCGGCGTGAATGTGTGTTTCAAAAATGGCCACGACATGAAGATGATTCTCTCTGACGTATTGCAAAAGCTTATCTGCAGATTCAAAACTGATCCTCCCAGATTCAAGGCAATAGTCTGCAACAGGGTCGATAATTATGGCTTGTTTTGTGCCGACATCTGACACCACATAGCTGATGGTACCCGACACGACATGATGAAATTCCTGAATGATTTGGCCTGCCATAATCCCCTCGAGAAATCTGTTTCCATACATAATCAGTCTAGATGAGAGTTGACGACAGGCAAGAAAGCAAAAAGAAAAAGGCACCTTTCAGCACCTTTTCCATTCGCGGCATTTTAGCCGTAATTGCCTATTTTAGTAGAGAAGTTTGATAGAGAGACACCAATCAAAACGATTCAATACCAAGTTTGTTGAGTAAAGAAGGGAAGCCCCAACCATTTTCTCCAGCGACTACGCTTTCTCCTGTCAGGTATTCGTATAATGTTGGTGCGAGAGAACCATTTTCCTCACTGGTTAAAGGCGTCGTATTGTTGCCAATTGGCGCACCCCAAAAACCAATAAAGGCGTCTTTTTCAAGATAGCTTTCTCCAGCGTGTCTCCCTGGTACTTTGGTGTTGTAACCAACCCCTTCTTTGGGGAAAAGGTTGATGGTGCCCGCTCTTTCTTCCAAATAGAGGTGCGCCAACTGAATCACCGAATCAGGTCGAGTCGTGAAGCGGGTTAATGCTCGCCATTGCGCTTTATCACACCATGTTTCAGGGCGTTGGCTGTCAACGCCTAGGCAACGTTGGAGTGCTAGAGTGCGCTGCTTTTCTTCATCTTCACTCAATGTAGGCAAATAGGGATTAAGCGTAGACACCTCCAATAACGAAGGCTGACCTTTTGCTGCAAAATAGGCGTATTTCTCACCCACCTTCTCAACAAACTCGTCCACCCGCTTGCCGTTGCGAGTCGCGATGAGGCGAACTTTACAATGCTCAGCGCTACAAGCGGTTTCTCGCACAGCGAGATAATCTAAGCTGTCTGCCAAGGTTTTTACGCTCCAATTGACAATATCAATCACTGGCTCACTCCCTGCATTCACAGGGCGCCATTGGGTCAACTCTTGATAAAGAGGCTGAGTTTGCCAGCTCTGGTTGGAATTGAAAAAGTCGAGCATAAAGTTTCCACCAGCAGTGGAGGCCACCACCACATCAACGCCTTTATTGGAGGGGAAATTCAGAGCATTGGTCATCTTCGGCCCTTCTCCCTCATCGGATGAAATCTTTCTCATCACCAGCGGATAGCCTAAAGTGCCTTGAAGTGGCTCGAATATCGCTTTCTCTGGGTTGAGCGTTCGGTAGACTGGAGACAGGCCATGATCGCCAGCCATTCCCCATAACGTTCTTTCGTAAACCCCTGCCTGTTGATAGGCGTTTTCTAACGCACCAAGCCAGTAATCGAGTCGATTTAGCTCCCCCGTCGGCATGATGATTTCATCACTAAACGGGCCAACAAAGTGTGCGAAATGATCCGGCCATGGGTTGTACACTAAGGTGTAATCAGGCATCCCTTTCGCGTCAAGCTTGGAGAATGAGGTTAAATCTTGTTCAATTTTCCACTTTCTCGTTAAACGTGTATAGATATCCCAAAACGGTATCTCTTGGTAATCCACAACATCTCGAATTAAATCACTGCGCATCTGCTGCAACACGACTTCCACTTTCGCCCGCTCATTGAGCTCGCGTAAACAACGTTTTTCGCCAAAATCACGCAGCGCTTCACCCGCCCCAAGATTCACCAGGCCATCATACGTGGTGTGCGCATTCCAGTCGTACTGCGCGTTGCAATTGAGTGTTTTCAAGTAAACTAGGCGGTCAAACATGGTTTGCACGCGATTTTTCTGCATGATGCGGTCAAGCTGCAGGGCATCGTTACCAAAAAAGTAATAAGCGCGATCTTCATGGCGATCAACAAAGTGGAAGTTGGGAATGCCAGTGCCCCCCTCCCCTTCCACTCTTGCCCCTGTTTTGATGATAGGCAAATTCCTCACACTGATGGTTGGCGTTGAAGAGATGCCCACTCTGGCGATGGAGTCTTCATGGTTTTGGTATAAACGTTTGAAGAAAGGCAGATAATAAGGATCTTGATACGGTTGTGTCGCAAGGGTTTGTAAAAAACGCATTTGCTGCTTGTGGGCAGGCTTCTGTCCATCTGGTCGCTGTTCACTCCCCGCTTGCCACTCAAGATGTTTATCATAGGCCGTCGAGATAAACGGCTTATTTGGTGAAACCAAACCCTCCAACAAGCCTTGCTGTAGGCCATCCACCGTCACTTGCACTGCCAGTCGGCGTTGTTGCTGCGAAGCAAGAAAGGCCAGCAGAGCTTCGGGATCATCATCAAATGCTTCTTGGAGCCAATGATCCAGCGCTTGCTGCCTTTCGTCTTGATAGACAAACTGGCGATACGCTTTAAGTACATTGAGGCGAACGAAATCAATTAGGGTCACCGTAATCGCTTGTGCCTTATTGTTAACCTTGTTTTTGTGCTCCGGTTTCCCATCTTCGATAATGGCGTTGAGCGCATGTTTCATTTCGCCCTCATCCATCCCCGATGCCACCTGCTGCAAAATATTCAGCACAATGGGTTCTATCTTCGCCACCAACGCTAGATCTTCCGCCGATTGTGTTAAGTAGCGATATTGTTCAGGGAGCGTTTCTTGATCTTGCCATTCGCCAATTTGTACCAATGCATCGTAAACCGTCACCAATGCAGCGATAAAATCACCATCCACTTTGATGCCTTCTTGGTGCGCTTGATCTTTTTCATGTTGCTTGGTTTCGACCGACGTAGCGTGTTCCACTTGGAATAGCGTGTGTTGGAATCCGGTGAGTGCTTGTTTGTCGTACACTTGGAACAGATAGTTGCGAAACTCATCCTCATTCCCCAAGCCGCTGTAACGGTCGTAGTATTGGTAAAGGAAGTAGCCTAGAGGAATGGCATAGCCGGGATCCGCAATCTGCTTCATCACTCGCGCTTTCACTGAGGTATCAAGAGGAAGCGTCAGAAGATAAGTTTCTAACGTCATTCCACCGATGGTAAATAGCGTGACATCACGGGCAAAACGCGTTGAGTAACTGAGCGATGAAACCACCTGATTTTTCAGCACTTCGCTGGAGTTAAACAACCCACCGAACACAGGCGTATTTCCCACTTCCGCCAACAATGGGGCAGGCATCGCGCCAGCCACTGTTGCCAAAACTAACCCTATCGCCTTTGAGCGTAACATAAACAGCTTTTCCTTAAGATTCTTAGTATTGGCTGATTGTGTCAGTCTATGAGCGAAGTGCAAGCTTGAGGCGTAAGCAAAAGTAAGACTCGGGGAGAGGCGCACAAAAAAGCAGCATTACTGCCGCGATTAAGAGCGATGAATATCACGCGCTTAAGAAGCGCGTAAACAATCTTGCTCAAAGGTCAATGCAATCAACTGAGTAAATGGCATCGGTTTGTAAAAATAGTACCCTTGGACAAGGTGTATCCCCAGTTGGGAGACAAAGTTCAGCTCAATCTCGGTTTCCACCCCTTCCACCACAATTTCTGCTCCAGTGGTTTTCACGATCTCAGTGGTCAAACGAAAGAGCTCTCTGCCCTTATGGTTATCAAGATTGAGCACCAACGAACGGTCAATTTTCACTTTGTCGAAATCGAACTTAGAGAGGTATCCTATGGATGAGTAGCCAGATCCAAAATCATCGAGTGCGATTTGTACCCCTTTCCCTCTGAGTTTGTCCAACACACGTTGCGTTTGTTTGGCATCCTGAATCAGCAGCTCTTCGGTGATCTCCAGTTCCACTTGATGAAAATCCAGAGCACTCTCTTCGATCATGTTAATGATGCGACTGGCGAAATCCGCAACTAAACAAGTTTCTGGTGAGATGTTAATCGACACTTTGAAACACGGATTGCTTGCTAAAGGTGACACTTCACATAAAGCGGTCCTCACGACCCATAAATCCAGCTCAGATGTGAGTCCTAACAAGCGAAAATCATTGAGGAAGTAAGGCGGTGTGATCTGCCCTGAATGGTCTTGATGACGGATCAACACTTCAACGGAGTTGATCTGCTGCTTATCCGTATCAAACTGCGGCTGGTAAAAGAGCACAAAGTCACCACTCAGTTTCAACTTCGCGACGCGCTGCTGTGCGGAAAATTTTTCCATCATTTCAGGAAACAGTGCCCCCGCCGTTTTGCCATTGTCCAACGCTTCATAGTCAAAAAAATCGTCCGAAGCGGATTTAAACAACGTGGTATCAGCGTTGGCTATTTGGTCCATACGACGAAAGAAGGGGTAATAAATCAGAATACCCGCCAAGATAATAATGGCTTGCAATAGAGTGGCAGAAAGATGCCCTCCGGTTGCGATATAACCACTCCATAATGGGGGGCTCATCCAGCTGATGATCTCTGACACTGGCGGTACTAACCCAAATAACGTGGCGTAGTATGCGGTCACTAACCCTACAACCGGCACCAATAGGAAAGGGATGATCAAAATGGGGTTAAACATAATTGGCAAACCAAAGATCACCGGCTCATTGATATTGAAAATGCTTAATACCAATACCGCGATCCCTAGAGAACGATACGCTTTGTGCTTGGTGAGTAAAATCATGCAGATCACTAAGCTCAATGTATTACCTGCGCCCCCCATTCCTGCATAAATGTCATAGAAGTTACTTGTCAGGATGGGGAGTTCACTCCCGGTTTGTGCACTCACCTGCAAGGCATTGTGAGTCAACTCATACAACTCTGCTTTATAAGGTGCGAGCACGATATGACCATTAATGCCAACACTCCAAAAGAGGTTTCTGACTACCTCATAAATCACACCGTGCGAAAGGCATTCGAGTGTCAACTTCGGCAATGCCCACTCTGAAAGGTGGGTGATGTCAACTAACCACTCTAAGGCGTGACCTAATGAGGTGTAAAACAGCACCAACAAGAATGTCGAGAGCACGAGGTTAATTGACTGGTCGACAACGCTCGGAAGCTTGGATTGAACAAACCAATCGCGCTTGGAGACAAAACGAATAGACAAACTAACCAAGGTTGGGATGATGATCGCCAGAGGATAATTGCTTGGCACTATGGTGCCTACTTGCAACAAACCCCAGTTATGACAAATGACAAAATAGATCACCATGGCTGGCGTGATCACCGTGACTTTTGACAGCTTGTGCAACGAAGCGAGAAATAAACTGTAGTAAACCAGCAAAAGAATCGGGAAAAGGCGCCAGATAATGTCACTCGCGACCAAAACGTGCTCTGCGGCCTGAGTGTATCCAGTGATATTGAGCAGGTTACTGATCAAGATACTAAATGCAGAAATCAACGAGATTGGTAATAGCATGACAAATGTATTACATAACCCGTTTAAATAAGCATTGCTGGATAACGTTGTTAGAAGAGAAATTAAGGGTGATTTTTTCATTAGACCAGATTATTCCAAACACCAGGTCTTAAGGCATCTTTTCTTTATTTTTATAGAGAATTGAATTCCAAGACAAATTTAGAAGAATTAGCCACCTGAAATTCCATTTAAGTTCAACTGAAAACAGTAGAAAGTTGATCGTTCAACTGAGGCAAAATACATTCATCACTATTATTTCAACCCTTGTTGTATTTATATATAAAATAAACAAAAGATAAATATGACGAGATGAACTATCATCCCAAATTATGACAACGCCACAATTAGGGGCGTGAACATTACGCCCCTAATTTGGCATCGTCCATTCAAGATTTCAATCCTGACGATAGTGATTTTCAATTAATTGAACGAGGATAACGTTCTTCATAGAGGGACATAAAATCTTGACGAATCAAGCTCTCAAGATGAACAGCCTTTTCCGTAGGACAGAAAATCATAAAATTCACCACTTGCTCGCCTGCGGTTGCGCTCGTGATATGAATATGAGGCTCTGCTCCTGGTAAATCAACGCCAGCGTGTTTTTCGATCATCGTGTTATAACGTTTTGCAACGTCTAAAAAATAATGACAGTGTTCTTCGATTTTAATTTCTAAATCAGCCAGCAAAGGATAAAGATTCACAAAATCCGGCACCACAATTGAAAAATGATGGTACACATAACGCTTCATAAAATTGAGGTTTTTTACCGGATAAGTAAAAAACATGCTATTCGGCAAGGTAATCGTCTTCCCTGTGTAATGATATTGCCCGTGATGCAAATCGATTTCTTGGATCACGGTCGCCATCATATTGTGATCTATCACTTCACCGGCAATTTTTCCCACTTCAATCCAGTCGCCAACTCGGAAAGAGCGAGAACTGGCTCGCTGGATAGAGCCGGTAAAACAGAGAATAATCTCTTTCGATGCAACCACAATCGCAACGGCAATGGCGGTCACCGATAGCGCAAACTGGTTGATTTCCGATTGCCACAAAACAAACAGAATTAAGCTGGTGATGGCAAAGGCACCGTTTTTTGTCCGAGACATCCAACTGCGCTGCTTCTCGGTGATAAATGCCGCTTCCCCACGGATACGAGACAGCACTAACTGCCTAATCATGATAATGAACAGGATGATCAGTGCGGTGAAAAAAAGCTTATGTTGAAGCAAGAAATCAATAACGAGCTGTAACTTTTGCAACTTATGTCCTTAGATGTACTGCGATTCTGAGTTGGTGTCCAAGCGCCATCACTTTATAAAAAGCAAATCCAGAGCGCAATTTGCAGATGAAAAAACGTTAACCACTGGCGGTTTCTAGCAAATATCACTCGTTTATAAGATAAGTAAGCACCAAATAGAAAACACCTCAAGGGAAAGCTATGCGCCGTTTCCTTTGATTAACGTGAATGATTTAACGGTATTTGGCTGAGGTAATGAACTGACTGAAGGTTTCACACCAAACGATCGCCGTTGTGTAGTTTGCCACGTCAACATCACTTGGAATGGGCAGAATAAAGCGGTCAAATGTTTTAACATCTCCAACACGGACCAACCGCTCTTTGTTGGCTAAGAAGTCAGCTTCTGTCTCAATAAACGTTGGTGATAGATAAAGCTTATAGTCGGGACCTGGGGCGAGTTCACCCGAAAAAGCAATACTTTGCGCATCAATCACAAGCTTACCTTCTCCCCAATGTAAGAAATCGCTGTCAGCACGATCGCGGCTAAATTCCCCTTGATAACTTGGGGCAAGCATGACGCTTGCAACCGCCTGTTGAGAGGGGCTCGTAGGTTGAATCAAAATCGGCAGAAGATAAATCCCTAACCCAATACCACAAACCAACATCGCGATGTGAGAAATGATTAAAAGTCCGTATTTCATGCTCTGTGTTCCTGTTTCTTTTTCTACCATCAACTTTTAACGTGCTTCAACGTGTAACGCTTGGCGAATCAAAGATTGTCGTGACGATGGGTGATGTTGGTTTTAAATTGGGTGAATGAATAGAGAGTATATACCCAAGTGACTTCAAGATGCTGGGATCTAGGCGGTATCATCAACATCAAATCAATACACATCAAGAGAAAGAAAAGTCCGAAGGTTGTCACCCTCGGACTAGATTAGAGCATTCAACATGGATCCTGATGGGGGATCAGGTACACTTTTGCTTATTGCTTTTTAAGACGGTAGAAGTCGGCCAAATCACCCGTGATCTTCTGACCGTTGATGTCGAGCATCATCAGCACATTTTCGCCAACGAAGTATTGGTTCAGTGACCCCTCTCCTTCCAATGTCACCACACTGCCACTCTCGTCCCAGTTAAAGTGGCCTTCAGACTTGAACGTACCATCTTGCTTGCCTTGGTAAGTTTCTTCTAAAACGTAACTGCCATCGTTGTTCAATGTTAAGGTCACATCGATACCGCTGCAATCGGCGCAAGGTAGAGTACCGGTATACGTACCATTCCAGTCCAATGCGTTTTTCGCATTGTGCGCACTATCGACAAACGTTTCAGTGGTCACAACATCCGTATCCGCAGATTGGTTTGGCTCCACCACGACAACAGCTTGTGTCTCTTCGCTAGGCGTGGCTGCAGGGGCTTGTGCTTGCTTGTCATCTTGGCAGCCCGCTAAAAGAATCACCACACCACCTAACGCTAACATTGTCTTTTTCATTTGATATTCTCCATATCCATCACTGTCACTCTATAGTAGCGAGCCTTTCAATTTTCACGTCAATAGAAAGTCATGCTGTGATCGTTTCCGGTTAGAAATTCTCTGCAATGTCAATATTGTGTTGCCAAGAAAACGCCAACTGCTCACACCAGTAGGAGACACTACCAAAGCGATTAAATAGTGAACAATAATTTAACAAACTAAATTTTTATACATTTTTATTGCATAGATCCGCAAAAATGCTAGCATAAGCCAAAATGACAACCGATGCAGATTAGTAGCATGTCTATTCAAGTAAAAAGCGTTAATAAATCTTATGGTTCCAACCAAATTTTGCACAACATTAGCTTTGAGTGTGCGAAAGGCGAAACATTGGTTTTACTTGGCCCAAGCGGTGCGGGTAAGAGTTCTCTACTGCGTGTGTTGAACTTACTTGAATCCGCTGACAACGGCCAACTGACCATCGCGAATCAAGCCTTTGATTTTGCTTCTTCTCCAAGTGAAGCCGATGGCCTGCTGCTGCGTCGAAAAGTCGGCATGGTGTTTCAACAATACAACCTCTGGCCACATCTCACTGTGATTGAGAACCTGATTGAAGCGCCGATACGAGTACTGGGTGTCGCTAAAGCAGAGGCGATTGAGCAAGCAAGAGAAATTTTGGCGACCTTGCAGCTAGCGGATAAAGCGGATGCATGGCCGTTGCAACTTTCTGGTGGCCAACAGCAGCGTGTTGCAATCGCGAGAGCATTAATGATGAAACCGGAAGTGCTGCTGTTTGATGAGCCTACCGCCGCTTTGGATCCTGAAATCACGAATCAAGTCGTGAAGATCATTTCAGGCCTGAGTGATACTGGCATCACCCAAGTTGTCGTTACTCACGAAGTCGATTTCGCTAAGAAAATCGCTAGCCATGTCCTTTATCTCGAAAAAGGTCATATCGTTGAGCACGGCACCAAACAAGCTTTCAGCGAACCGCAAACCCGCGCGTTTGCCGAATATTTAAAACACTAACAACCCATCCAATCGGTTTAGTTTGATGGCGACAAATCGCGCCAAACCTGAACAGAACGGAAATGACGATAAGCTGACTGTTCGTCTTTGACGTCAGCGCACAGATAGACACGGAGTATTGCAATGAAAAAGATTTTACTGGCGTCCCTTATCGGCCTTGTTTCTGCCAATGCAGCAGCACAACAAGAGATTAAATTTGCGATGGAAGCCACCTACGCACCATTCGAATACATGGATGAGAATAATCAAATCCAAGGTTTCGACGTCGATTTAGCGAACGCACTTTGTCAGCAACTGGACGCAAGCTGTTCCTTCCATAACCAAGCCTTCGACAGCTTGATTCCTGCTCTGAAATTCAAACGTTATGATGCAGCAATCTCAGCAATGGACATTACCGATGCACGTTTAGAACAAGTGGCTTTTAGCGATGCGTACTACGACAACTCAGCGGCTTTCGTGTCATTTGCAGGCAAGGTCGCCGACCAAGCCGCACTGAAAGGCAAACGTGTGGGCGTACAAAATGGCTCTACTCACCAAAGCTTTTTGCTAGAACAAATGACTGGCGTTACTGCCGTACCATACGCAAGCTATCAAGATGCGTTTCTTGATATGAAAAATGGCCGTATCGATTCCGTGTTTGGTGATACTGCTGTTGTGGCAGAATGGTTCAAGAAGGAAAACAATCTCGCTTATGTCGGCGAGCACGTCACCAACGCACAATACTTTGGTAATGGCTTTGGTATTGCGGTCAACAAAGACAACCAAGCCTTGGTCGACCAACTGAATGCTGCTCTAAAAGCGGTGAAAGCAAACGGCGAATACCAAGCAATCTTCAACAAGTACTTCGGTAACTAATATGGCATTAACGGGTTACCCTCTTTCTCTCGCCCAAGCAAGCTGGATGACCATCCAGCTTGCGCTGGTCAGCTTAGCCGTCGGTTTAGTGTTAGCGGTTGTTTTCGCCGGTGGCGAGATGACTCGCCACCCACTAGTGAAATGGCCAACTACTGCGCTGGTGACGGTGCTACGCGGCTTGCCTGAGCTTTTGGTGGTGCTGTTCATCTACTTTGGCTCAACACAAGTTCTGTTTCTACTGACTGGCGATTTTATCGAGGTAAGCCCGTTTCTTTCTGGTGTGATTGCTCTTTCTTTGATTTTTGCTTCTTACGCTTCTCAGACCATTCGCGGCGCATTGAAAGCCGTTAATAAAGGCCAACGTGAAGCGGCCAGTGCTCTAGGCATGAGTAAAAGTCGTACTTTTTTTAGAATTGTGTTACCCCAAGCGGTGCGCCATGCGCTGCCAGGACTCACCAACCAATGGTTGGTGTTATTGAAAGACACGGCGTTGGTGTCATTAATCGGCGTGACGGATCTTCTCAAGCAAGCGCAACTGACGTCGGCGGCCACTCATGAAGCGTTTACTTGGTATGCCACCGCAGCGGCCATTTACTTAGTCATCACGCTTGTAACCCAACGCGTTGTAAAAATCATCGATGCCAAATTTTCCGCACAAGGATTGAGTCTTGATCAAGGAGCCAAAGCATGAAAGAACAACATCTCTGGCAACTGTTAGAAGGCTTAGTCACCAGCCTTGAGCTGACAGCGGTTTCACTGTTGGTGGGCTGTATTTTATCGTTACTGATGACCGCGACGCTTATTCTGCGCACGCCACTTTTACACTGGTTCAGTCGCGGCGTGATTACCTTGTTCACCGGCACGCCACTGCTCGTGCAGATTTTCCTGATCTATTACGGCCCAGGCCAGTTTGACGCCATTCGCGACAGCTTTGTTTGGCAATGGCTAAGCCAGCCGTGGTTTTGTGCCATGCTGGCACTGGCTCTAAACACGGCTGCATACAGCACCCAATTGTTCAAAGGCGCATTCAACGCGATTCCATCAGGGCAGTGGCAAGCTTGTCGCGCGCTTGGGATGAACAAATTCGTGACATTGAAGGTGTTGCTACCTTACGCACTGCGCCGCGCCGTACCAGCTTATTCCAACGAAGTCATTTTGGTGTTCAAAGGTACCTCGTTAGCGAGCACCATCACCATCATGGATCTGATGGGATACGCGCAACGCATTAATGCGCAAACTTACGATACCTTGACGGTATTTGGAGTGGCTGGTGCTTTTTATCTCACCATCAACGCCATCATGACGCTGATTTTCCGCCAGGTAGAGAAAAAAGCGCTCGCGTTTGAAGCACACTGAAAAGCCTATCTTGCATCACATTTCGGCCGAAAAATTTCCATATTTTCGGCCATTTAGCCGCTAAATGTTCTATTCGGTCGCTTTTTTGACGACAACTCACCTCGTTCTCATTTTTCCCCTCTTCGTTGCCTATCTTTTGCTCTAAAGTAATGCTATCACAATGCCAATTTTTTAGGAGAAGAGATGGGAAAACAGTATTTGGAGTTAACGCCACAACACATCGACTTTATTCAACAGCAAAAGATTTTTTTCGTCGCAACCGCCGCGGAAACAGGCAGCGTCAATCTCTCCCCAAAAGGAGGGGACTCGCTAAGAGTTATCGACCATAAAACCATTGTTTGGCAAAACTTAACGGGCAGTGGTAACGAGTCCGCGGCTCATACGATTAAAAACCCACGCATGACTCTAATGTGGTGTGCGTTTGAAGGCGCACCCTTGATTCTTCGCACTTACGGCAACGCCACCGTACTTCATCAAACTGACCCACTATGGCAAAAGTACCTTGCCCTTTTCCCAGCCAGCGTCGCTACGCGGCAACTGTTTGTGTTGGACATCAACCTAGTGCAATCCTCTTGTGGAATGTCGGTTCCATTGTTTGAGTATCAAGGTGATCGAGACGAACTGGCAGCATGGTCAGAGAAACAAGGCAAAGAAGGCATTGAGGCCTATTGGCGCAAGAAAAATCAGCAAAGTATTGATGGTTTTGAAACGGAAATAATCATTCGCACGGGTATCGAGAATTGATAAAAAAAGCCACCACTTTTCAGTGGTGGCTTCGCTTGTCGACATGATTCTGTCGCAATTATCGAGGATCAAGACCCAGCTTTTTCAGTACCAGTTTGAAGTTCTCGCGGCGTTCTTTCACGTTGTGAACATCACCTGTCGAACAGGTCAAATCCGGACAACCACGGTTAACGATACCTGAGACGTCATCGATAAATTGAGAGCCTTGCAGACCGCTGTCCACGTACTTCTTCAACTCATTGTAGTAGTTCCAATCCGCGTACTGACCACCTTCATCGTTGTAGGCTTGTACTGAGGTTACCCAGTAGAAAAGACCAGCGATCCACTTGATCTCTTTGTTCTCTTCCGAGCTACAAATCAGACCTGGGTTAGAACAGAAATCCAACTCTGCGTAGAGTGGGTTCTCTGGTGGTGCTTCTACCGTGACACCGTCAATCGTTTTACCAATGGTTGATGGATCAACGTGCGAGCGACCTAGGTAGTGGTTAAGCGTACCGAAGTTCTGACGACCTGTGGTTTGGATAACACCACGACCCCACCAGCCACAGCCTTCTACGCTTTCTTGGCTGCTGCCGTCCCAAATGAACTTACCGGCTTTCTGACCAACGTAAGTCTTACATTCGTCGCGTTCCCATACTTGTTTTGACGTATCAACATTTTCAGGAACATCGTTACAGTGACCGTTGTTGGTCCAACGACCTGCCGCACCGTTCACCAATAAACCACGCTCTTCCAGCACGGCATCAGGCGCTGCAAAGACAGGAGCGGGTGCGCCATACCATTTCGCATGCGTCAGAGCACTCACTTCCATCTTGTCATCGCGAGGACAAGAGTACGCATGATCCAGACCTGAGACTGGGTTTACACCGTAATCTGCGTATTTCTGACCAAGTTGACCACAGCTGGCGGTCATTGGGTAATCCGTTGGCGCACCGTATTTCACTTCAGACCAGTTGTTTTCATCACACGCATTGTAACGAATCGTCTCTTGCATACTTTGTGCAAGGAACGCAGCAATCGCGACTTTCGCGTATTTGATGTTGGTCGCGTCATCGACTTCGTCGTCCATCAGCCAGAACTTGTTACCCGCCACACCAATGTTGTGCATTGCGTTCAAGCCATCAAGGAAGTCGTTCCACTTGTACACCGTTGACGGAACCCACTGAGACTGTGGCGTTTCGTATAGGAAAGCTTCGTTGTTCATTACACTCTCAGCGTTGGCTAACTCTTGGTTTAGCGCTTCAATGCGAGTCAATGAACCTTTCTCTAGCTCTTCACCCACGTAGTACAGTGGCACTTTCGCCGTTTGATACAGTTCAATCTTGCTGGTGAGTGCAGGTGAGTCTTGATCAAACATCAGTGCAAACACGTTACTGTAAGCCGCTTTACGAATTTGCTGCTCACTTTGTGTATTGCCCATGAAGTAGTTCGCGGTTTGCTCTGTCGGCATGTTCGCGAGCATTGCCGGTGCTTCAACGTAATCTGTGACCTGTTTGACGAACTCAAGCGCGTGATGCCACTGCGCGCTGGTTAGCGCCGCCGTCTCGCTCGACTTAGTAAACGCGACAAAGTCCGCTTTATTTACAGAATCCGCTTTGTAAAGCTCGAAGCTATCCAGCAAATCCGCAGAGAAGATCGACGCTTCATCCCATACCGATTGACGGCCAGAATGCGTATCGTACGCGAACTCACCAATGCTCAATGACCAACCGAATGTCGCTTGTGGGGCAAGTGTCGTGAAGATCAAGTTGTGTGCATGCGCCCAACCTTTCACGTCATCACTCAGTGCGTTGATCGCATCAATATCAATACGGCTGCCCGTGATATCAATGGCGTTCGTCAGGGCTTGTTTAACCGCAACGGTACCAAACGACGCACCTTTGTCTCGCGTGGCAAGATCCAGAACATCCGATTGAATCACGATAGAGGCAGTGCCGACATTCTCAGCTTGCTCCAAAACAGACACAAACGATCGTGTAAGCAGCTCTACATCTGTTAGCGCATCACTGCTGCTTGCTTCGACCGTCAGAGTTTTTGGAGCTTGCGTTGATGGGCTCGCTACAACGAATGTGTTTGGCCAACCAGCCACTTCTAGACGCACTGGGTCCATTGGGTTGCGCAATGATAGTGCAGGCGCAGTACCCGGCTCTGTACCGTCACAGTTTAGGTGCAATGACCACGAGCTATCACTGCCAGGAACAGATTGCGTCCAGTAAACCGCTGAGTAAGCAATGTTTTTGTGCACCATAATGTCACCGCCAGTCGCGTGATCACCACGAGTCCAATCTGGGTATACATTAAACTCTGCACACAACCCACCGGTTGGCGGAGGGGGCGGCGTTTCTACTTTTTCAACGGTGATGCTAACACGAGCGGCTGATGTGAGGTTTTGCGCATCGGTGGCCACCGCTTCAAGCGTGACGTCACCAACTTGAGATGCCGTCCAGTTGCATGAGTACTGACTTTCCGTCGACGCGTTAAACTCACAAATTTGCTGGTTGTTTGCTGTTACGATAACGCGCGATAAGTCATCATCAGCGTCCGTTGCGCGAACGGTGATCGCAACGGTGTTACCTTCTTCAAACTTAGAGCCATTCTCTGGCGAAATAAAGCTCACTTCCGGGCTCACAAAGCTTGGCTCATCTTGAACAGAAACCGCAATGCTGCGCTGCTCAACCATCTGGTTATCCTGGCCTAGCACCACCACTTTGAGGGTTGCGTTACCCACTTCGCTTGGCGTCCAAGCGTACGAGTACGTCGTTTGGGTTGAAGTGATACTACGTTGACCTAGCTTGCGGTCGTTTGCCCAAAACTCAAGAGTTGAAATCAAATCACCGTCAACACGCGCTTGGATTGTTGTCGCCTGATCAACGGTAAGGGTTTGACCTTGTGTTGGCGCCACAAATGTCAATTCACGCACGACAGGATCGACCGGTGGCTCAACCTGCTTCTCTTTGACCGTAATACTGACGGCTTGCTCTTGTGTTAGACCAGAGTGACTTTCCACCATCGCTTTAATCGTGTGTGGTCCCACACCAGCTGACAGCCAATTTGCTTGGAAAGGTGCTTGTGTTACGCGTGCGACTTGTGTGTTGTCGACAAAGAAAGTCACCGCTTTAACAGTGGTGTTGGTTGCGGTTACGTTTGCAAGCATGTTAACCGCTTGGCCTTCTTCAAACTCCGCGCCATTCATTGGTGAGGCGATTTTCAGAGAAAGCTCTGGCTCCCCCACTTCATCGTCAGCAATCAAGCGAATCGTATCTTGTAGCAGAGTCATATCCAGCACACCGCTCACACCCAGCGTTAGCTCAATACGCTGACCAGCAGGTAGTTGAGATTTCACCCAGCTGCCGTTATCAAAAGCCAAAGCCAGCGTGTTTTTGAACTCGTTTCCTTGCGCATTGCTACTGAAACTCATATTTGGGTAGCTGATTCCAGCCGCTGACCAAGAAGGCGAAGACATCGTGAGATTTGAATCAAATACTATTTTGGCATCGCGTAATTCAATCGCTTTCGATCCTGTATTGGTAAGGCTCACCTTGTATGTGTTCCACCATTGGCTTTCAGAACCAACAATTGAAATTTCACTATTTACTGCCGCCTGAGCAACAGGAAAAGCCATACTCACTGCGAGCGCAAGGACAGTAGGCACTAACCTTAGAGCTTTATTATTCATAATTGGGCAACTTTTTTATTGAAGAAAAATTTGAATCTTCATTATATGAATCTGCAAAAGAAATAAGGCACGCGACGCATGTAACAAAATATTTCTTAAAATACACATTTTAATCGTACGTATTTCATCAAGATTTTTTCATCAAATTCACCACAGAAAATTAAACTTAGAGATTGCTTCCTATAAATTGAATGAATTGATGGTCAATTAAAAATAATTTATTTCAAAACGATAACGAAAAATAGACAAATCAATGCCATGTAAGAATATTCCCACACTGTTATTTTTCATTTTAAAATTACAAAGAAACATTTTGTTACAAGATGAGCAAATTGCAATCATTGATGATCAACTTGATTGACCACCATTCTGATAATCGCAGCCAATACTGTTTATAACTTACTATTTTTAGAGCATTTATTCTTGATAAATAAGAGGGAAAAGCCGAGCCAATCGGCGATAAAGAGATGCGGCCCTTCACTCCTTCTCACACTCATAATTCAAGAAGGAGGAAGGAGCAAAGAGGCGTTAAACGACACTCGATGTTTCAAATTCTCGCAAGACTTGCGCTAATGGTTGTGGCTTATAAACACCAAAACCTTGTGCATAAGTAATATGCCATTGTTTAAGCATCTCAATGTGTTGTTCACTTTCGACAAATTCTGCCACGGTTTCCAAGCCAATATCATTGGCGACATTGCTTATCGACTCAACAATTAATCTGTCGGTTTCATTGGTCGGTAGATATTTTATAAACTCCCCGTCTATTTTGACAATATCAAGAGGGAGACGTCTTAAATAAGCAAAGCTCGCGTAACCAGTACCAAAATCGTCCAACGCAATTTTACACCCTGCAGCGCGCAGCACTTTGAGTGTTTCAATCGCCTGCTCTTCATTTTGCAGTGCGGAGGACTCGGTCACTTCAAAACATATTTTATCTAGGGGCACTTGGTACTGATGGGCTTTTTCGATAATCCACGTACTCAAACCTGCCATTGCCAGTGAGCGAGCGGTTAAGTTCACCGCACATTTTTCCACACGGCACCAATTGCGCACTTGCTCATTCAATAAACGAAAAGTCTGCTCCACCACCCACTGATCTAACTGCACTTCTAACCCAAACTGATTAATCAAAGGAAAGAACTCTGATGGCAGCAAACGGCTGTCCTGCGACGTTTTCACTCGCGTTAGCACTTCAAAGCTTAATTGCTGAGAACTTGGGTCTGCCAATTTCATGTAGCGCTGACAATAAAGTTCAAACTCGTTATTTTTAAATACACGTTGAATGTAGGCGAGTTTGTCGATCTGAGATTCTGCGATCGCCTCACCATCAATCCAATTCACTTGTTGATTGCTGCCGTGATGCTCGCATAGATGCGAGACGACATCGGTCAAGTCTTCTCCGTGCTTTACCACCACACAATGCAGTGTCGGAGAAACCAGTGAGATTGACGTCCCTCGCCAATAAAACTGGAAATTGTCGAGCCGCTGAGCCATTTCCGCCACAAACGGCTTCATTCGTTCATCACCTTCAATAAACCCCAATACGCCGGTCGAAAATGGAGGGCGATAACACTTGGCGTTCTCATCTTGGTTTCGATTGACGAATTGATAAATCTGGCCAATCAGTTGCGCTTTACCATCGTGCCCTAACTCACTTAAACGAGACAAGGTTGGCGACAAATCGAGATAAATCAACACAGCTTTGGGAATCGTCGTGAGGTCTTCCTCAAGCTGAGAGAGGTTAAACAACCCTGTGTAAGGGTCGATTCGCTCTGCGCGAATCTGCTGTTGTGCCAGCTCATAGTGCTTTATCGCGTACCCACCGACAAAATAGCCCAATACCGTGACAACATTTAAAATCAACAATAAGCCGAAAAACTGCTCGTCCAGTATTTGATAGGTGTTCACCCGATTAAGGCTGTCATTCGCCATCACCAGGATGGTTAACGTTCCCATAAAAAGCGGACGAACCAAACCGTGCTTGCCAAAGCCAACAATCACCAGCACCAACAAGACAAAGCAGGAAGAATAGAGCGCAAAGGAGCTAGGATGTTGAATCGCGACAACCATCAATGAAAAACAGCACAGCAGCCACAACCAGTATGAAGGCGATGTTTTCGAAGAGCGTCGTAGCAACTTATCGAGAATCAGATATTCATGCCGCTCATTTTTGAGCAGCATGGCAAGCAAAATCACCAACGCTGGTGTCACCGTTAGCTGAGTCAGCGCACTGCCTAACACCGAATAAAGCAAGAACTCGCGCGTCATATGCAGCTGTTCAGTCAAAGCACTGATAACACTGATCATCAACGTACTCATCAATGGGTAGAACAAGCCAAACGTCACCGCATAAGCCAGCAGTCGCTTCATGGCCGAATCGCCTTCGAGACGTTTTTCTATTTGGATGAACAGCAGTGCAGTGGCAACTGGCAAAAGTGGCAACAACAGCGCGTACAAGAGTGCCACTTCGAATGGCCGACCAACGTGCAAATAATAACTTAAGAAAGCGAGAACAATCGGCAACAGTACTTTAAGATGAAACACCAATACAGCCGAAATCACGACAGACGCGACGACGGAAATCAACTGATACTGTTCATGATGAATAGAGAATTGGCTTGACGTCCAAAATGCCAGCAGGACAGCAAAGTAAGCGGCCACACCAATCCCAATATTGGGCAGTTTTACTATTTTTGGTTGCATGATTTAGCCTCTTATGAATGCTTACACATGATAACCAAGTTGAACTGCAACTACTACGTTATAAATAAGAACTCTATTTACAAAACCAAATCAAGCGCTGAGTTTATAGCTTATCGCAAGGTGATCATCCTCTGATGCAACAAGGATGTTGCACAAAACGTGTATTGCATGAAGTACGTCGAAAAGCTTGCTCAAAAGTCGCCTCTCCCTCTGCCGTCACCTTTACCTGACACATTGCTAGACCATACTCATTCGAACCATATACCCAAGTGACTTCAAGAGGCAGGATTCAGATCTTAACTCACACATTGAGGTTATTTGGGTATATCAGCAGCCAAGGAAAGGACATGTTTTATCGACTCATATGCAGCTTAGCGCTAGGACTTTGCACCGCAAGCGCACTCGCACAATCACTGCCTGCCACCAACCACAATCTCACCTTTGAAGGGCGAAACAGCAAAAATTATCAAGACGGTTCCGTTGCGGTTAATTGGCCAGGCTCAACGCTGAAAACACGCTTCATCGGCAGCCACTTTGCCCTCACCATGCAAGGGAATGGCGACTATTTTGATGTATTGGTTGACGGTAAGCTGAGCACAACACTCATGACGCAACCCAATGGCGTGACGGAAACCTTCGTGCTCTTTGCATCGGAAAGCACGCAAAATGTATTGATCGAAGTGGTTAAACGAACGGAAAACTACGCCAGCATGAGCCGTTTTCTCTCGGTTGAACACAACGGTTCAATAGACGGTGTGTGGGGACACAAGCCGCACATTCTCTTTATTGGTGATTCCATCAGCGCTGGCTTTGGCAGTGAATCAGAGAAAAGGGAATGTACATGGGAAGAAATCTACGCTACCTCCAATGCGCGTTTGGCTTTCCCTTACCAAACGGGCCAGCAGCTCAACACAACCATTACTCAAGTGTCGTTCTCTGGGTTAGGGTTAATTCGTAACTGGGGTGGAAACCAACCACACCATAACCTCACCACCTACACAGACAAAGTAGCCGCGGTCTATGGTCTAACACTCGATTACGAAGACAAGTTTCCCAATCTGATAGTGGTGGAAGTGGGCACCAACGATTTTAGTACCGATCCACAAGCCCATGAACCTTGGAGTAACATTGAAGAGGTCAAACAGGCGTGGACCGAACGTATGGTGGAATATGTGAGTGAATTGAAACACCGCTACCATCGGGTGCCGATCATTCTCATGCCGCGTCCGGCATACCCGTATGACTACATTATTCCCGCGACTCAGGACGCCATAGAAACCTTGGCGCAGCAAGAGATCCATCAGGTCTATAGTCATACCTTTGTTTCACCCCTTGAAGGCTGTATCTGGCACCCTACTGCGCAAGAACACCGTGAGATTGCCACGCAACTTTCGCAGTTTATTCGCCAGCAAGAGCTTTTGACGACCCCATAATACTAACGAATAAATCGACGCTCACAGCCGCGACACATGTGGTTGTGAGCGTACTGCACGCCTCCCCACCAGCGTGCCGAATCGAGAGTTTACTTTTCCATCAAAGCAGCAAAGTAGTCGTCAATTAACTGGAAATAACTGCCATCTTGTTTCATCTTGAGCAGCTCCAAGTCAAAGCGCTGACACAGTTCACTATGCTGATTTTGCTTGGAAAACGCGATGTAGCTGAGGGTGGTTTGCATCGGTGGCATCAGAATCTCAAGTTGTTGCGACAGCCCTAAAGAGGCAATCACGCTTCGCGCACCAAACTCATTAGAGACCCACAAATCAACACGGCCTGCACTGAGCATCAGCGCACACTGCTCAGCGGAATTTTGCCGTATCACCGATTTAAACTGATTGGTATTGATCGCGCCATCCATGAGCGCCCCATAGCTGACCTTGTTCACCACACACAACGTCCATTGTTTGAAGGCTCTTTGCTCAATTTGGCTAGCGTCAACAGGCCCATTGTCCATCTGAATTAAACTGATATTTTGCCTGAACAGCACTTGTTCACTGAAATCAGCAAAACGTTCCCTCTGCTCGGTTTTAAAAATAGTAAAAATCGCATCTGCTTGGCCCGATTCAATATAATTCAATGCTCTTGCCCAAGGCAGTACGGTTATTTTTATCGGCTGTTGCAGTTTAGCAAAGACATGTTCCACCAAAGTCACTGCAACGCCCGAAACCACATCGTCTCGTGTTTCTATGTATGGCGGGTATTCTAGTGTGACGATTTCTAACACTCGCTTTTCATTCGCCATCGCGCCAAACGATAACCACACCAAGATGAACAATAGGAATTTATTTTTCACGATGATCTCCCTACATCGGATTTACCTATACCAACAATATATACAATCGATTTTATTGTTGCGTAATACCCAATTAATCTGTGGACATTGCCGGAGCAACATTGCGCATTGTTAGTCGTGCTTGTCCGAAAACCCGTTGCTCCGGCTTTTTTATCTTTTCGTTATTACAGGAGTACTAAGATGAACTTCTTTCAACTATTTGATACTGAAGAACTGTTTATTTTTTATGGTTGAGCCTAAAAATAAACCAATGAAACAGGTTTAGCGCTAACCCTTTGTTTCGTCATGCACAAGAATAAACACGACTCAAATCACAAAAACGGGCCAATTTGATTATTATTTAATCAATTACTACTTTTCTATTATTAACGCCCAAAAGAAGAGTAGCTGCAGTGAAAAGTTTAAAAGTCGTCTTTCTGCTTCAAGTCATATTAGCAGTGACATTGGTGTTACTTGTTTCCGCTTTCATCAAGTATCAAGATTTTAAGCAAAGCCTCACCGCCGATCTGCATACTAGTGTACAGAACACCAGCCAGCGCATGTCCGTCAGCTTACCTAGAGCGGTATGGGATTTTGACCTCGACACGGCGCGCACTGCCATTTCTGCTGAACTCAATCTTCCTGAAATTTCGGCGATTCAATTGACCGATACCCAAGGGGCGGAACTGCTGTTTTTGAGATTAGAGGGGCAAGGGGAAAATAAAAAACTCACCGATGTTAAAAACAAAGAACGCTATTCCGATCAACAAAGCTTGTCACGTGATTTGACCTTTCTCGATTATGGCGAAGAAAAGCCTGTCGGTACGGTGAAAGTCTTTTTTGACACGGCCATTTTGGAACAAAAACTGCGTGAGTCCCTCTTGCTCAACATCATTGAGCTCGTCGTTTTAGATCTGATCATTTCCATCGTCATTGTCGCGGTACTCGCGACCACAGTACTACGGCCAATTCGTCAGTTGACGGAGGTCATTCAAGCCCTCTCTTCTGGAGATGGCGATTTATCCAACAAGCTCGCACCAGCCCGTTTCAAAGAGTTTGATGACATTACCGATGGCATCAACACCTTCACCGAATCGCTTCGCGTGATTGTGCAAGACGTCAGTTTGTCGTCGGTGACGTTGGAAGAAAAAGCCCGCGCCAACGGCACAGCGGCCAGAGCCAATGCCGACAAGCTTGACCAGCAACGCCACCAGCTTACGACCGTCGCCGCCGCTGCGACAGAGCTAAACCATTCGGTCTCTATCGTTGCCGATACTGCGGCGCAAACCGCTGACCAAGCCCATACTGCGACCGATCTTACTCACAGCGTTAATGAGGCGATCGAAAAATCTGCCAGCGAAATTGTCAATATGCGTGAAGAAATGGATCACGTGAACCAAGAAATGCATATTCTTGTCGAAGAAGGTGACAAGATCACCACCGTCCTCAATGTCATCAACGACATTTCTGAGCAGACCAACCTGCTGGCACTCAATGCGGCAATTGAAGCGGCCCGAGCTGGTGAACAGGGCCGAGGCTTCGCAGTGGTTGCAGATGAAGTGCGTAATTTGGCCGTGAAAACCAGTCAATCCACCGAACAGATCCAAAAGAACATTGTTGCTTTGGGCAACGCCACCAACTCGGTAGAACAAGAGCTGAGCCGTATCGCCTCGTTGCTGGAAAAGACCGCCAGTCGTGTGAGTGAGTCGCAACACTCCGTAAATCAAGTACAGGAGTTGATCAGCATTATCTCGGATCGCAATGGGCAAATATCCCAAGCCACAGAGGAACAAAGGCAAGCCGTGGAAGAGATCAGCCAAGCGATCGTCGAAGCGTCTGAAGCCTCCAATGATGTTTCCTCTGGTGCGGTCCAAACTGCGCAACGAACAGAAGAGGTGCTCAGCCTGAGTAAAAACATCGCACAACACATGAAAAAATTCAGAACCTAGCTCATGGATGGCTGTGGTACATCCTCAGCCCCAAAACAACAGGCCAGATAGGATAAACCAAAGAGGATAACTCATGAATAAGCTCTTATTTGTTGTGACAACTCTATTGCTTTCTTTTTTGAGTCACGCAGCAACCATTACCGCCGCCCAAGATCCTTGGGCTCCGTTTGTGCAACAAAACAACGCCAACCCAGGTATTTCGGTGGAAATTGTTATCGAAGCCTTTAAAACCCAAGGGCACGATGTGGATTTTAAAATCATGCCGTGGACCAGAGCCTTGAATGAGGTCAAAGACGGGCGGGTTGATGTCCTTGTCGCCACTTGGTTTACCCAAGAGCGCACCTCATACCTCAACTACAGTCAGCCCTATCTGGAAAATTCACTCAAGTTTATCAAACGCAGTGGTGATGGATTTGAATACAATGGTATGGACAGTTTAAGCGGCAAAAACGTTGGTATTATTCGCAACTACGGTTATGGGGACGAATTCTTAAAAGCCACCAATTTCAACAAACCCGAAGCGAACGACTTGGTGGCAAACGCCAAAAAACTGCTGGCCAAACGCATTGATTTGACCTTGGAAGATGAACTGGTGGCTAAAGCCACTCTGTCCGGTGCGGGAATGAATTTAAGTGATTTTGACTTTACCAATAACGCCCTTTCCGTCAATCCATTACACGTCACATCAGGTTTAGCCAATGCCAAAAATGGTGAAATCATTGAGGCATTTAATAAGGGGCTTGCGGAGATCAAAGCAAACGGCACCTTCGACAAAATCTTGATGAAATACGGCATCAAATAACTCGCCTTTCACTCTAACAAACACAAATACTAACCAAACGCAAACAGCCCAGATCACTCTGGGCTGTTATTGAGCTTCTCAGTAAAGCTCACGTTTATAGCGCGATCTCACCACCGTCTTCGCGACGAATCACCACCGTCGCTGCGCGCGGGCGCACTGTCATACCTGCTGGCGTTTCTTCAGCCGCATTGTCGCTGTATGGCCAATTGCCAGGGTGCTGGATATTCACAAACAGCGATTTGTAATCTGGGCTGATGGCAAAGCCGGTCACTTCACAACCATTCGGTCCAACAAAGAAACGTTTCAACTGCGCTTGGTTAGACGCATTGACTTGGGTTTGCGCGCCCGTTTCATCCACCATGCGTGAAGGCACCACCGCCAACATTTGATCGTTGGTATAACTGGTCACTTCACCCGCGCCGTTATCCGTTTGAATCCACAAGATCCCGCGGCCGTCAAACGCCAAACCATCAGGGCTGGCAAACTGGTTTAAATCGGTTAAGCCAGAACGGTTTGTCTCTGCATCGCCGTTCGCTGGTGAACCGAAGACAAAGATATCCCAACTAAATTCTGTGGCGCTCGCCCCTTCATCCCAACGGATCACATGACCAAACTTGTTGTTTAGGCGTGGGTTGGCTGGGTTCGCTTCGGTACGTTTGCTGTTGTTGGTCAGCGTGAGGTATACCGTACCCGTAAATGGATCTACCGTGCACCACTCAGGTCTATCCATTGGCGTAGCACCAACCAGATCTGCCGCACCCGCGGTGTTTAAAATAATGTCCGCCAGCGTTGAAAAATGGTCGGCCAAAGTCCCACCCGAGGT
Source organism: Vibrio sp. CCUG 15886 (assembly GCF_028570825.1). Taxonomy (NCBI): domain Bacteria; kingdom Pseudomonadati; phylum Pseudomonadota; class Gammaproteobacteria; order Vibrionales; family Vibrionaceae; genus Vibrio; species Vibrio sp. CCUG 15886. Next base: position 931,683 of record NZ_JAQQBT010000001.1, read on the forward strand.
GGTCACACTGCTTAAAGTGAGTGGCAACCAAGAGCCACTGCCATCTTCATTAAAACGCGCGACATACAAGGTACCTTCGTCCATGTACTTGTCACCCGTCGCTAAACGGTGGCTTGGGTTGGCATCGTTCGCATCCCACAATGCTTTTGATTCAAACTTGTAGAGGTATTCAAAACGAGAATCGTGGCCGGAATAAAACACCACTGGTTTGCCCGCAATAAGCTTGCCAAAAGTACACCCTTCATGGCGAAAACGGCCTAGTGCAGTGCGTTTTTTCGCGCGTGAATTGGCCGTGTAAGGGTCAATTTCCACAATATAGCCGTGACCATTGGCTTCATTACGATAATCATCTTGCGCGGAGGCGCCCGTTGGCAACAAGTTGAATCGAGTGAACTCGTCTAGACGTTCTTCTGTGTGGCCTGCCAACGTTTCCCATGCATAACGAGTGGTGCCTGAACCATCAATGCCAATGCGCTTTTGATCTTCGGTTTGCGTTCCCGTGTGAATGAAATAGCCCGGCCAGTTTTCTTCACACGTAAGGTAAGTGCCCCAAGGGGTATAACCGTTACCACAGTTGTTCAGTGTGCCGCGCGCCTGACTGCCATCGGGTGAAAAACGGGTAACGAGATGAGAGGAATAAGCCATTGGGCCTGAGATGTCCATGACCGTTGCACCGGTATAACGGCGATTCAATGGATCACTGTCGACCATTTTCCACACATCATTGTCGAGTTGGATTCGAACCACTGAGACCCCGTGAGCATTGATCTCTTTACGTACTTCATCAACAACCGTACGCGCACCGTTAAGCACCGTCGGACCCGCTGGATGCAAAGCCGCAAGATCGATGTACTCGTGGTTCACGCACAGTAAACCATCGTTTGGATTGCCATTGATAGGGAAGAAATGCATGCCATCATGGTGCATGCCCAATGCATTGAGTTGGTCTTCTGCGGTGTTGCTGCCATCCGCTTGCCACGCGCTGGCATTGCCATTTAAAGGCGTACCCCATGGCACCAACACTTGTGCTTTGTAGCCATTTGGTACGCTCACGGCATCGGTGAGTGATCCGGCAATAGAGTCAAAATTCAGAACAGCTTGAGATTGAGAACCAGAAGTACCACCTGCGACACTTCCGCTGTTTGAAGAGCTGTTGCAACCGGCGAGGCCAAATGCGCCAAAGGCCGTCATGGCGCTAATGCCTAAACCACCTTTCAAAATGTTGCGACGGGATAAACTCGCTTCTAACACCTCATCAAAAGGTTTGTTTTTGCTTTTGTTGTAGCGAGTCGCGTCGAAGGTTTCCTTACTCATGATGTTTATCTCTTGGGTTAATGAAGTTGAGCGCGACCCAAGATAGGCGAGAAAAATGACAAAACAGGTCTATCTTTATGAATGTTTTGTTGTGTTTGTGTTGTCAGTTGGTCAATTCATTGAATATTGACTCAATTGTATTTGGTTTCATCGGCAATCAAGAGTATAAAGAGCTCGCCTATGCTTGAGATCGTCATCTTTTAAGTCTAGAACTTCCCCCTAGAGTTGCTGAGTGAAACGCAACACAAGCAAGCACATTTTAGTCAATACAAAATCGAGAGAAGACCATGAAACTAGATAAAGTGGAAAACAAAAATCGCCGCCTACGTAAAAAACTCTTTTTAGGTGAATTCGCTATTCTCGGTTTCGAGATCAGCTGTGAAACCGATATTCACGACTTTGATCGTTACGACGTGTTCGTTGATGACTTCATTGATTTTATTGACGCAAAAGGCCTATGTTTTGGCGGTGGCGGTCTTGAGCACTTTGAAGGTTTCATCTGTGCGAAAGAGCGTTACGAAAGCGCAACGGAAGAACAGCGCGCAGCAGTCGTAGAATGGCTGAACGCACGTGCAGAAGTGAAATCTGTATTGGCAAGTGATCTAGCAGATGCGAACTACTTATAGTTCGCAGCGGAATGAAGAAACGGCCCTCCATGGGCCGTTTTTGTTTTGGCTTAAAGTGTTTGAGCGTTTTCACTCACTAAGGTGACCACACTGTCATCATGCAGATGAAAAAAAGCCGTAAACCGCTGCTGAAGCATGTTTTGCTCTGCCCCTCGGCACAGACGTAACGTCAGCTTACCGCGATGAAAATCCACCTCCTCTACGTAGGAATGAGAGAACTCCAAGTAACGACCGACGGTCGGGTAAATCGCTTTAAATAAGCTTTCTTTGGCAGAAAAAATCAAGGTCACCAAACGATGGATTGACCAATCCGTCGCTGCTACCAAAGCCCGCTCTTGTGGTGTCACCAAAATCAGCGGCATGATTTCCTTCACAGCACGTTCACCGATAAATTTCTCCATATCAACACCAAGTTTTGCATGTTCATGCATTTTTCTAACCACACAAATCGCAGTGTGATCGGTATGCGATATACTACCAAGCCATCCTGACGGCCATTGTGGCGCTCGGTGCTCCCCCACACAGACGTGATATGAAGGGCTTTTAAGCGCCACTAACGCATCACGCGCAACCACGCGCCCAGCCACAAACTCCGCCCGACGCTTGCAGCTTGCTTGCTGCAGTGAATCTGGCACCGCGATCTGCCATGCTTGCGCACTGTTTGGCTCAAAGCTAGACGCATCAAATTGACGCTGCCAAACCGTGTGTCCACCTAAGCTCAACGTGGTGGGTTCTGAGAGCCGCATCGGTTTACGCGCCTTTGTGTGCCAGACAGGCCGTTGCCTCTAACGCCGCCACTTGTTCTTGTAGCTGAGCCAAATCCTGATCTTGCGCGATGCAACCAGCGAACACCTCAAATAAGCGACGATTGACGTCCGAGAGCAGTGTCACTTGAGCTGGACTGTAATTTTTGTTCATGTAACTCATCATCACGCGCAGAGTTTGCTCGCCATCAATGCTCTCTTCCATGACTTCAAACTGCAGCCCCAAACCCGATTCACTTTTGTCTGGATCAACTTGCTGGAAACGAACACGCTCGTTTTCAGACAGTTCAAACGCACCATGAAACTTGTTCTTGGCGTGCAATTGAATGAAGACTTCAAACATGTGTCCTTCGGTGTCGTGGTCAACCCCTTTTAAGCCCTCTTCAATCAGATCGATAGGAATATCTGTGTAGGCCATGGATTCATTGATGCTGTTTTTTACCTGCTCAATCAACTGCCAGATGGATTTGACCCCAGTGAAATCGACCAATTGTACGCCTAGCGTAGTGAAATACCCGACCGTATCAAAGTAGTCTGCGTCCAAACGGCCAGCGGCGGGTGTGCCGACGATCAGCTTTTCAGGCGCACCAAGTAAGCGTAATGAAGCGGCAATAGCGGCATACACCACGTTGAACAGCGACGCACTGCGCGCTTTAGCCAAAGCATACAGCTGGCTGCTGACTCGCTGCGGAATTTTAATTTCTACCCAACCGCCTTCACCACATTCGACCTGTTGTTCAACACGTAACGGATGATGAGCGGGAAAGATCGGCTCCGCCCAAGGCAGCCCTTCAAATTTGTTCAGCCAGTAGGATAAATGCGCTTGGTTAACATCGGAGGCACGTTGTTTTCTGGCGAATTCATGGAACGGTCGTGGCTGCATGTGCCACTGCGGTTCGTGACCTTGAACATAACATCGATAGGCCAGCGCCAGTTCATCCATCATAGTATTTAACGACCATTCATCCAGTACGATGTGATGGAACAACAGAGACAAGTACTGTGCTCCGTCAGCATCGTCCTTCACAAACCTCAGCCGCAATGGCAATTCGTTGTCCAGATCAAACGCGTACTCGGCTTCTTGCGCTAGAAGGTCGCTAACCGACAATCCTCCATTTTGCTGCGAGGTCCAAAACCATTGATACTCTGCCAGTTTTTCTCCCGGAATCACTTGCTGATATGGCTGGTTGTCTTCGGTGGAAAACCGCGTACGCAGCCCAGTGTGGCGCAGCAAAATCGCATGGAAAGCCCTGCCAAATGCCGCTTCATCAACACGATCCAAAAACTTCAGGGCAAACGGCAAATTGAAGATATTGTTGAGACCAACGCTGGCGTATTTGCTCATCGCTTTCCACAATGAATGTTGTGCCAATGACAAAGGCGCTCTATCCAATGCGATGGGATTGTGTTGCGATTGTGCAGTTGCCTTGGCGTCGAAGTGAGACGGCTGATGCACGACCGCCTGTTGCACTCTCGCCTGTTGAGCCAACAGTTTCGCACTCGGGAAGCTGAACATGTCGTTGATGTGGATTTCTATGCCATGATCCGATAGCAGTCGACCAATTACTCTGGTCGCGATGAGGGAGTGGCCACCAAAATCAAAAAAGTCATCGTCTGCTGTCATCGTTTGGTTCGCAAGCGCCGTACGAAACTCTGCTAGGATCGCCGCTTCCACCGCCGCTTGTGTTTGTTCATGAGTTTGGCTCGCGGTGTTACTGACGCTTGCTGGCTCGCGGTTGTCAGACTCATGCAAATGCAACGAACTAGCGGCTTTGCCTCCAATCTGGGCGACAAACTGCTCAAGCATAAAGGCACCAATGTATGGCGACGCGCCAGCGGCCAGTGTCAGTTCCAGCACTAATGCTCCCTGACAGTTAAGACCAACACCCAACGTTACCGCAAACTTGGGATGTGCCGCGGCAAACAGAGATTTTTCGGCGTTGACCTGATCCAATTGCAGATGCACCGAAGGATCCACCAGCCAAGTAACAAGGGCCGCTCCCTGTTGACCATGATAGGAGGCCGCATAATGCTCGCGGCTTTGGTTGAGCTGCGCCAGTATTTCCGCGCTGTTGCGCTCAATCGGGGCGGATACATGAGGCACCTTGATCGCGATTAACCCCGTTTCAATCATCGCCCCATTAAGCTCAAACGCTCGACGTTCCACATCATAAGGCAGATATAAGTCGCACTGATCAGTGTTGGCGTTGACCGCTAAATAGCGAGCAAACAGTGCGGCAATGACGGAAAGCACCTCTTTTTTATTCGGTTGAGACAACCCATAGTCATCCAGCACACTGCCTTGCAAAGAAACACGATACTTACGAGCAAGCATCGGGTGCTCGGGTGAATGCGTTGGCGTCGCTGGCCAACTTTGTTCGACCACAAGTTCAGGCTGCGCACTTTGCAGCCATCTAAAGCAAGTATTGCCGATATCACTTTGAGGTGTGAGGGGCGTATAGCCGATATGAGCGCTTTGGCCCGGAGAAACCCCTTCCCAATCGCGCTTCAACGACGGCTGGTTGTAGCGCGCACTCAAACGCTGAAACACACTTTGCCAATCTATTCGCTCACTGAGGATCTGGTGCGTCACGACGCCAAGCACGACACCGTCAATGTCACCGCTGTACAAGACAAATCGAATCGGCGCATCGTCATCTAGGGCTATAGGTTGGTTTTGCAACGCCATTAAATGCTGCATCGCCTGCTCGAGTGAAACGACTTGTTCGATATCAACACGGAGTAAACTCGCGTCAACCCCTTGCTTAGTCAGACCTAACGCATCATTAAACAGGTAGCGCTGATTGAATATGGGAAAATCTTGCGACAACTGAGAAAGCACAGCCACCAGTTTACCCATGTTCACTTCACCGGTCAGATGGTAAGCGGAGGCATACTGGCTACGTCCATCATCATGTTGTTGATGATACAGCCAAACTCGTTGCTCAAACTCGCTCACACCAAGCGATGGTTCAATGGTTTGTTGTAGGATACCGTCTCGATGGGCTTCCTGCTTGGAAACATCCAGGTTAAGCGTCATATTCCTTTCTCCAAAAGGCGCAATTGCGCCATTTCACGGCGATCAAATCGGTTAGTTAATAAATTAGGGCTGGCTATGCGAGTAAAGCCGCGACCTGTTGCGCAGATTGACAGCGAACCAACTGCGAGGCGCTCAACTGGCTAGCAAAGCGTTGATTTAAAAGTGAAGCAATGCTGACAAGGTGAGATGGAAGTAATCCCCTCGACAAAAATGCCAACTCTTGCGCATCATCGAAGACCTCATCTGTCGCGATCACTTGGCGATAAATCTGTTCAATCTGTGCAAGTAGAGTTGGCTTCAGCACTTCCCCTTTTTCACGCTCGGCATGTGTTCCGGATTCGCTTGGCAGTAAGGAGGCAGCCACTCGCGCTTGACACTGCTTTCTATCGACTTTGCCATTGGCGGAAAGAGGCAGAACGGTCATCGGCATAAAGTGGGTTGGGATGTGCGATTGAGGTAAACATTGCTGAGCAAACTGGCGCAGTTGCTGAGCAGTCAGCGTCTTATCTGAATTCAGAGTAAAAAGCGCCGCCAAAGCACTGTCCCCATTGCCATCGAGATAATCGACGACAACCGCATTGGCGATCAAAGGATGCTTCAACAGCTCTTTTTCAATATCCGGCAAAGAGACTCGCACCCCACGAACTTTGACGTAACCATTCACTCGACTAGCAAAAATGATGTTGCCATCTTGTCGGTAGTAACCTTGGTCACCGGTTCGAAACGCGCGTACAGGCTCGCCACGATCATCATAGATGGTGACAAAATCCGTCTGCTTCAGCTCACCATTCTCTAAATAGCCTTGTGCTAAGTTGACCCCAACGGTGTAAATGCGCCCGACCACCCCTTGAGGCACATGCTGCTGCCTCTCATCCAAAATGAAATAGCGATTCCCGGGCAGTGGCCGTCCATAAGGAATGGTCGACACATCCGCATCCGTCAGCTCATGCCAAATACTCCAAATGGTGGTTTCTGTCGGTCCGCCAAGCGAAATCAAACGGATCGAACTCTCCAGTGCGCGCAGTTGAGCAATGGTCGCTGGTTTAATGTAGTCTCCCCCTTGGGCAACCAAACGCAACGATTGCAGTTGCGAGCCTTGCGTGCAAGAAAGCAGCATTTCCAAAATCGCTGGCACCGACACCCAAATCGTCACCTTATGCTGCTCAATCAATTGGTTCCATTTCAGCGCATCTTTTTCACCATCGGCTCCTGGAAGCACCAGCGTCGCCCCGGAGCTAAAAGCCGCAAACACGTCAAACACCGACATATCGTGGTGATACGGTGTCACGGACATGATCACATCCTGCGACGAAATCGACCACTCACGGCAGGTTTGACCAATGACATTGGACGTCGCTTGATTATTGATCACCACGCATTTCGGTTTGCCAGTGGTGCCCGAGGTATACAGATAGTAGGCCGTTTGGGTGCTTTGACTTAAACGCGATAACTGTTCATCACTCGGCAACGGAGCCTCACTTGCGATGGGGCTGAGGAGCTCAGAGAAGGCAACCGACGCCACAACGTCACCGTGTTGCGTGACCACCAGTTCCGCGTTGCAATTGCTGAGCAGATAAGCCAAGCGGTCATGAGGTGAGGATGCATCAATGGGCACCCATACCATGCCCGATAGTGAGCATGCCAACGTCATCACCAAGTGCTCCACACTTCGTGGAAGACAGATAGCCACCACGCTGCCTTGTTGCAACCCTCTGGCATTAAGCTGGCCCATCACACAAGCGACTTTCGAGCCCAATTCCGCATACGAAACCGTGGTTTCACCACAAATGATCGCCGTTTTTTCATTGGTTTCATCAAACAGTTGACGCGCAATGTGCGACAAGAAATCCGAAGGGTCACGCTGAGTTTCATCGCTATTGAGGCGATAGTGGGAAAGATCAAGAAAAGACGATGACGGTAAGAGTCCTTGCTGCGATTCAGACAGTTGTTGCAACAACGTTTTGAGCGCATTGAGAATATCGCACACAACGTTCGTCTCCAGCGCATCCACTGCGTAATCGAAGCTGACGATGAGATTTTTCTGCTCATCGTACGTCAGTCGAATGTCCAATGCCATTTGCGGTGTCTGAGTCACCCCAGAAAAGAGCGCCACATCGTCGGTTTCTTTGAGCGTCTGCCACGATAAGCCATTAGTGATCACCACGGGCAACGCTAATGCGGGTGAAGAGCCATTCATCAATAGGCGGTTTACGTCCACCCCCGAGAAATCGAGGTGTTCCAGCGCTTCAAGCATATCCGATTGCAAATCAAGTGCTTGACTCAGCACAGAGGCGTCCGATTTTTCATGCTCCAAAATCACAAAAGTCGATTCATTGCCCGCCAACTCATCTTGCTGCGGTATCACCACCGGAAAACCAATTCGCATACCATTTTCGGTTGTCCAGCAGGCCAACACTTGCACAATAACGGCGGTCAACAATGAGTTGACGAACAAACCCTTTTCCGCCCCAAGCAGGGTCAGTTGTTGCAGCTCAGCACGGCTAATTTGCAAGCTTTCTCGCGCATAACGAGAAGTGCGGATGGTCTCCAGCGGTTGCTTCCAAGGCAATGCTGGTGGCAAGCAGTCACGATGCAATTTTTCTTGCCAATAGCGTTCGTCTTGCGCTCGTTTCGCCGTATCGATGGCGGGCTCTTGACGCTTTGGTGAGCGAGGGGCCAGCAAACCTTGAATGCCATCCTCTTGCTGACCAAGCAGCGTTGCGAGAATGATCGAATGACTGCGCCCATCAACAATCAGGGCATCAAAACTGGTGAAAATAATGGTGTTTATTCGACTGGCGTACTCTGGGGGCAATTGAACGACACACACCTCCCAAGGCGAACCGCTTAAATCGTGCATTTTATGGCGATAGTGCTCGCGAAGTGGCTCCACCGCCAAAAGCGCTTTTTCACGAGAAAGATGCTGAAAATCAAACGTTTTTAAATTGAGTTCAATGATGGGAGAAACAAACTGCAGCAATTTATCTTGGTCGATGTGCGTCCTCAACGCCGGGAGCTGTTCAACCAAGCGGGTGAGATTTTCTCGCACCGTTTCGGTTGCTAAGTTGCCGCGATATTCGCGAAACTCATGCATCGCAACGCCACCTAAGGCAATTTGGGTTGAACGCCCTAACAAATACGATTTCTGCAAGTTGCTCAATGGTGTCGCCGCTATATTTTCCGACTCGGATTGCCCCAATGCCGCGTCTAGCTGTTCGAGCGTCTGATGCATGATTTGTGGGAACGTCGCAAGGCGGCGAATCAACGCAACGTAATGAGCAAACATGGGCTCAATCACCTTTTGCTCCAAGAGATCCACACGAACATCCCAGTTAGCTAAAATGCCGCCATAAGCAGGGGCAATCTGCGCATCTAGCGTTACCTGTGCTCCTTGCGAAATCACCCAATTCATTCGGCCTAAACTGTCCGTCACTTGCTGAGAAAAGAGTTCACCACCGTCGATATCCATACCGGAAGTAAACACCACAGGCGAGCGTTGCACCTGACCCGCCAAGCGTGACAAATCACGCATCACCTGCACACCTGAGTATGTTTCATGACTCAGCAACAGGTTCAGTTGGTTCGCCACTTGGCGGCAATGCGACAGCAGCGTCTGCGTTTTGTCAACGTGAGCACTGAAGATCAGTAGGTTGGAAAAATCGCCCACAGCCTGCTCTATCTGGGGATCATAAATACCACGATGAAAAGTCGGGACATTTAATCGGAAACGATGTTCACGCGCACCAGTGGCGATCACTTGCGAAAACAGAGCAAGAAATAGCTGTGTTAACGTGAGATGGTGCTCTTTCGCCAACGCCTCTAACGCAACACGCTCTTGATGGGTAAACTGATGCGCCAAGCGCTGAGTTTGTGGACGAGCTTCGTTATCCTGGTGGGACAAATAGGGCAAGGGAGGCTCAGGGGGCAATGATGATAGACGCGCTTGCCACCACTGTTTATCGCTGGCCTTGCGCTGCGCTAAATAGCGATCCGCTTGCTGATGGTCGAGGTAATGAAAATAGGTTATCTGAGGCTCTTCGCTCATGGCTAAATCGGATTCTTGTGCAGACAGGTAAAGTCGCGCTAAGTCTTCGACCACAATTCGGAAACTCTGCGCATCGCACGCAATCATATCCGCATCAATGTGCAATCGATGCTCATTATTGGCGAGCAAGGTCACACTGATCTCGATGGGGCTGCTTTGATTCAAATCCAAGATTTGGTGGCTCATTCGCTCTCGCTTGTTATGCAAGAACTGCTCGGCCTCTGGCTTGGAATAGCGCGCAATGTCTTCCACCATTAGTTGGTGACAAGCAGAAAGAGGGAGAATGTGTTGCAGCCCCTCGGCAGTGATCGCTAACCGTAACATGGGATGTTTCGCATACAGTGCCCGCACCGCCATTGATAACGCTTCGCGATTTAAATCTCGTCCATCAAACTCGGCATAGAGATGGGCTGCCAAGCCTTCCATCGCATTGCCTTTTTGCCTTCCTAACCAATAAGCGGCCTGCATTGCCGTCATTTCTTTCATGTTAAAATCCAAACATAGTCCATTCACTTCGCCTGTCGGTCTGTCGTCTGTCGGCGCACAATTTGATAGCATTTCGCCACCCAAATCCACATTAATAATAATCATTATCATTTACATGTAAAGTAATTAAAATGCCAAACAACGAGGCTTGTAGTGAAAGAATGTCAGTTCATCTTGTTGATTTTACTGGTTAGCATAGGGTGACTTGAGCAAGATTTCGGCTTGACATATCGATTCCTCTTTCTTAATAATTCCGACATTAACAATAATAATTATCATTAACATCATTTATTTTTAAAACTCAGTTACCGATATGGCTCAGGGGGAAACATGCCTACGCTCAGCAAATTGATTCACTCCACTCCTTGTGGAACACTCCCTTCTGTGGAAGAGATCATTCAACACGCCTCACTGGACGAAGAGAGCGAAGCGTTTATCCGACAACGTCGCCAAGACATCACTCGAATTCTGAATGGCCAAGACCCTCGATTACTGGTGATCATCGGCCCATGTTCAATTCACGACCCGCAAGCAGGCCTAGAATATGCGCAGAAACTGGCCAACATTCAGCATCAGCATGAAAAGCAACTTCTGATTGTGATGCGAACTTACTTTGAAAAACCACGCACACGCGCAGGATGGAAAGGGCTGATCGTCGATCCCGATCTCGATAACAGCCACGACATTAATAAAGGTCTGCTGCTTGCTCGACAATTCTTACAGCAAGTCATCAAGCTTGGCCTTGCGACGGCAACCGAGTATTTAGACACCACGACTTACCCCTACATTTCTGACCTCATTTGTTGGGGGGCCATTGGCGCGAGGACAACTGAATCTCAAATTCACCGTCAAATGGCCTCGGCGCTTCCCTGCCCTATTGGTTTCAAAAACGGGACCGACGGCAATGTTGATATTGCTATCGACGCGATACACGCGGCAAACTCACCCCATCTCATCTGTGTGCCAGGATTTGGGGCACGTACTCTCACTGCCATCAGTCATGGTAACCCCAATGGCCATATCATTTTGCGAGGTGGCAAAACGCCAAACTACACCACCGAGCATGTTTGCCAAATCAGCCAACAACTGGAAGCCAACGATCTTAACCCGCGCCTGATCATTGATTGCAGCCATGGCAATAGCCTGAAAGTGGCAAAGAACCAACTCGATGTGGCGAGAAACATCGCCTGTCAGTTGATCGAAGGAGAAAAATGCATTGCAGGCGTGATGGCGGAGAGCTTCTTGGTAGCAGGCGCGCAAAAGATCACCGATCGTCCGTTGATCAAAGGCATGTCGGTTACTGATGAATGTTTGGGGTGGGAAGAGACAGAAAGTATTCTCAATATTTTTGCGGAAGCGGTGAATGTCGTGATGACGGAGCGCTTTTCCACCGTTGCCTAAATCACCAGTGGGACTAGGGACTAGGGACTAGGGACTAGGGACTAGGGACTAGGGACTAGGGACTAGGGACTAGGGACTAGGGACTAGCAAACTAGCAACCTAGCAACCTAGCAACCTAGCAACCTAGCAACCTAGCAACCTAGCAAGCGTATCAAAGGAATGGTTACCATTCACCATTCCTCTTCTTTTACTTGAGCAAGTTATTAATTATCCCAGCTATTAATTATCCAATGTCGCACCGCCATCCACTCTCAGATCGTGCAAGGTAATGTGCCCCGCGTAATCGGAAAGTAAAAACAGTACCGACCGTGCGATGTCTTGTGGCTCCGCCATTTTTCTTAACGGAATTCCCAAACGAAACTGCTCTAAATTCCCCGCAATGACTTGAGGTTCACCGTATTCGTCCGACCACAATTGCATCTGCATGTCTGTGCGTGTTGAACCGGGGCTGACAATATTGCAGCGTACTCCATATTCCGCCAACTCCATTCCCATCGATTTAACCAGCATGTGCAACGCCGCCTTAGATGCCCCATAAGCCCCCATATTTGGACGAGGTGTATTGGCCGCATTGGAACCGACAATCACCATACTGCCTGAGCGTCGTGCTTTCATTCCTTCTGCCAAGGCCTGCATCACCGCCAAGGTACCAAACGTGTTCACATTGAAAGTGTGCTCAATTTGCGCCAGAGGCATGCTCGTAATGGAGCCAAGATGCAATACGCCGGCACAACATACGAGGTGATCAAACTGGCCATGTTGTTCAATCATTTGCGCCACACGACGAGCAACAGACTCCGGCTGAGAAAGATCCAAGTGATAGCAAAATAACTGCTCGCGATAGCGGTTCTTCAATGCGTCACTGTCTGTCTTGAGTCGCACTTCATCGATGTCCGTGGCGACCACTCGAGCCCCCTCTTCAAGTAGATGCTGCATCACACTGAAACCAATACCTTTCGCCGCACCAGTCAGAAAAACAGTTTGTTTTTCAAGAAATTGGTTAAACATAAAAACGTTATCTCTTTAATCTGTGTTCACTTATCCCGTCATGGATATCTGCACCCATGCTATAAATTCGTGATTTAATGCACAAAAACAAACTTAGATATTAATGATAATTATTATCGTTAGCATTTAAATCGTGATAACTGTAATCTTACTCCACTGAATAAGCAACCTATACCCAACCGATGACATTGCAGGCCAGACAAACATGCCGACTCACAAACATAACGAGTCTATGGCATTGAGATCAGTCCGTCGCCATAACCGCAAAGTTGATTCAGTTGGGAAAAGAGTGCACTCCTTTATCCGCACATTGCGCCGCTAAAAGAGCACTCTTTCGTATACCACGATCGAAATATCTAGAGGGATCTGTTATGAAACGTGAAGTGATTGGCTATACCAAAATGGCAAACGAACTGTTGGATAACGAACTATCATCGTCGCCATTTTTCTTCGCTTCTCCAAATAACACTATGATGGGCATCGGCGTTCAAGAAGAGCGTCTTCAAACCTTGCCATTTTCTGAATTGGCTGATGTGGCGAATAACATGCTCAAAAATGCCAAAACTAGCGAATCAGACAATCCGGTTTTGTTTGGTGTTGTGCCATTTAATCAAGAAAACATGACTCGATTTGTTATTCCAAAGACGTTGTACATCTCCAGTAGCACCCGAGCTTCGCACACGTCCGCCTCCTCAGCACCACAAGCTCGTCTTATTTCTTCGCCAAGTGGCCACCACTATAAGCAGGGGGTGCATGATCTCTTAGGGATGTTTGCCAATCAGGAACTCTCGAAAGTCGTACTGTCTCGTGCGATAGAAGTGGCGACAGAAACCGACATTCAACAGCAAGCCTTACTGAGAAACTTGCTCTCCATTAACGCTAAAGGCTACACCTTTGCTGCGCAAATTGGCGACAACCAAAAGTTGATGGGAGCCAGCCCAGAGCTGCTTGTAGCCAAAAAAGGCAGCCACCTGATTTCCAATCCGCTGGCCGGTTCAAGACCACGCTCAGAGTCTGAGCTACAAAATCAGGCGTCCATTCAATCGCTGCTCAATACGGGCAAGGATCTCCATGAACACGGCTTGGTGGTAGAAGAAGTTGAGCGCGTCATGAGCAAGTATTGCTGCAATTTGTACACGCCGATGGTTCCGTCGGTGATCGAGACCCAAACGATGCTGCATCTTTCTACACAACTCGAAGGACAAGTGTTGGATCCCGCCATCAATGTGTTGCAAGTGGCTGCGGAGCTGCATCCCACCCCAGCGGTCTGTGGCTATCCTCGCGAGAAAGCCTATGAAGCGATCAAAAGATTGGAACAGTTTGATCGCGGTTATTTTACCGGCATGGTTGGATGGTGCGATTCACGTGGAAATGGGGAGTGGGTTGTGACGATTCGCTGCGCAGAAGTGCAACCGCGTCGGATGAAGGTGTTTGCAGGAGCGGGCATCGTCAACGAGTCGCAACCTCAAAGTGAGCTTGATGAAACAGGGGCCAAAATGAATACCATCTTAAAAGCCGCGGGGATTCAACTGAACGAAATGTTAACGGCATAAGGTATCGGCATGAACTCTGTACAATCTGATTTCACTCCATGGCCAGAGCAGATGGCGAACGATTATCGCCGCCTTGGCTTATGGCAAGATAAAACGCTCTATCAGTATCTCAAGCAATCCATTATTCGTTACCCGACCAATATTGCCATTGTATGCAGTCAACAAAGCATCACATACGCTGAGCTTGAGCGAAAAATCCATGCGGCTGCCAATGGGTTTCGCTCGCTGGGCCTCGCTGAAGGCGATAACGTGATTCTGCAGATGACCAATATCGCCGAGTTCTATGTCAGTTACTTTGCGTTGATTCATCAAGGCATTCGCCCAATATTGGCGTTACCTGCCCATCGTCACGCTGAGATTAGCTACTTCTGCCAACATGCCCAAGCCAAAGCGTATCTGATCGATGGCCAAACTCGTGGTTTTGACTACCAAACGCTGGCCGAAAAACTTCTCAAAGAGCACCCATGTTTGCGCCATGTCATCGTCAGAGCCAATCACTCCGAGCTGCTGCAATCTCATTTCATCTCATTTGACGACTTTCGCGATGAACGAGAACTGGCCCCTGTCAGTAACGCAAGTCAGGTTGCCTTTTTTCAACTTTCCGGCGGGACGACGGGCACTCCCAAATTGATCCCACGTACGCACAATGATTATGCTTACAGTGTGGTCGGCAGTAACGCCATCTGTGGTTTTAATGAGTACACACGCTATCTTTGCGCGCTACCCGCTGCGCACAATTTTCCGCTCAGTTCCCCAGGTTCGCTTGGAGTATTTTTCGCTGGTGGCACCGTTGTCCTGACGCAAGACCCAACGCCCAAAGCGGCATTTCCTCTGATTGAACGTCACAAAGTAACCGTATCGGCTCTGGTTCCCCCGTTAGCTTTGCTGTGGATGGATGCGGCGCCACACGCACGCTACAACTTATCGAGCTTACAGTTAATCCAAGTTGGTGGTGCTAAGTTGAGCCAAAGTGCGGCAAAAGCTTTGCCAAAAGCACTCAATTGCCAGCTTCAACAAGTGTTCGGCATGGCAGAAGGGCTAGTGAATTATACTCGCCTGGACGATCCGCTGGAGGTGATCATCGAAACGCAAGGTCGGCCCATATCCGCCCATGATCAAGTAAAAGTAGTCAATGAAGCCGGTGAAGAGGTTGCCTGCGGAGAAGAAGGTTTTCTCCTTACCCAAGGGCCTTATACGATTCGCGGCTACTACCGAGCACCGGAGCACAATCAGCGTTCGTTCACTCACAACGGTTTTTATCGCACTGGCGATATTGTGAAGATAACAGAGCAAGGCAATATCATCGTCACAGGCCGAGACAAAGATCAGATCAATCGTGGCGGTGAAAAAATCGCGGCAGAAGAAGTGGAGAATCATTTGCTGGGCCACAGTGCGATTCATGATGTGGCGCTGATTGCCATTCCCGACCGCTTGTTGGGTGAGCGAAGCTGCGCAGTGATCGTCACCAAACGTCATCTCAATATCACAGGAACGGAACTAAAACGCTACTTACGCAGCAAAGGGTTAGCGGACTATAAGATCCCCGATGTGATCCAATTTGCCGATGCTCTGCCCAAAACATCCGTAGGAAAGATCGACAAGAAACGCTTGCGTGAATCTTACGCCCAGCTTGGTTTGAGTGCTTAGTAGCGAAAAGTAAGTCGTGAACAGAACGGAATAAAAAAACGGAATAAAAAGAAAGCCGATTTTAATGAAATCGGCTTTCTTCTGTTTCGAGGCGCTATCGATGAACAACGGCAGTGGACTAATACACTGCATCCATCACATCATGACGTTCATCGTGATACGCTTCTTCCGTCTTACCTCTTTTCCAGTAAGGAATCGCGTAGAGCTTGTCACGCGCGATCTGATAGTCATTGCGCAAGATCTTACGGCAGTTGATCACACTCTGGTTTTCACCCGCGATAAAAGCAGACAGCGAGGTCGCTTTCTCTGGGGAGGGTAGTTGCTTAATCGCCTTAGCTAATGCGGGCTCGGCATCATGAGGATTGCGCATCAACCAATTGATGGCCATCTCTTCTGGATGAACAAGATCGTGGATATCTTCAATCTCATCCACCTCAATAAACACATAGCCTTTGGCGTCACTGGGCAACTTTTCCAAGATGGCACTAATCGCAGGCACCGCCGAGAGATCACCTGCGATTATATGCCAATCCGCGGGTTCAATGAGCGGGTCAGGTCCTGCTGGCCCAATTAAACCAATCTGCGAGCCGATGTCTGCCTTTAGTGCCCAACCACCGCCCGGAGTCTCCTCCCCATGCGTCACAAAATCGATGTCCAGCTCATTCACCGCCGCACGATATTGTCTGACCGAGTAAGCTCTCGGAACGGGTTTGTGTTCAGGCCAAATGACGTTGTCCCCTTCTCGCACCGGCAACTGGAGAATGCCACTTGCTTGGTTGGGGAAAAACACTTTGATGTGCGAACCATTTTGGTCTTCCGGGAAGCCGATTAAATCCTCTCCGGTTAACGTTACTCGGAGTAAGTTTTTTGAGATGGTTTCTTTGCGTACAAAATCCAGTAACATTGGATAGACGCGCTCTGGGCTGTCACTCATTCTTTCACCTAATCTTTTTTGTTATTTTTGCCTAGCTGACGTTGTTATCTTTGACCTTCACACTTAGGCGACGGCCATGGTTTGTTCTTCATTTCTCGCTTGTTCAATCACCAGCCACCACTCTCTAAGCGAAGCCGCTTCCATCAATTGACCAAACGAAATGTTCTCACCCTGTTGATGCCATTTTTCCACCAACACCATCGCCCGCATCGAGTCCAAGCCAACGAACATTAAATCCTCATCAAGATCAACCTCGTCTGGTTGTATTCCTAAGCTCGTCGCAACGTCCTGCTGGATCTGTTCCAGCGTTAGCGGCTTTTGCGAACGGATTTCATCTAATGCCTCATCGAGACGCTTTACGCTGCCACTACGACTGGCCACGTATTCCAAGGTCCGCAAATGATCTTCTCGAGTAAAATCCGCAATAGCATCACCAATCACAAACGGCTGGATGTCCAGCATGAAGGCGTCTAACGTGGTCGAAAGTATGCCGATATGGCCATAAATCCCAGAAATGATGAGCTGGCTTTTCCCTTGCGCGCGCATAAACTCGAGCAATGGGGTTTTCTTAAATGCGCTGTAACGCCATTTGACGTATTCAATGTCACCCTCTTCCGGGCTGAGCGCTTCAACGATAGGTACATGATCGCCATTCAGGCCCGGCCCCCAGAAATCAGTGAGCAGCGCTCGGTCTGTCGGATGTTGGTTAGCAGGCTGCGCCGTATAGATAACGGGAATGCCCGCTTTTTTCGCTGCGGCTTTTAAGCGTTGAATATGTTGAATGATGTCAACAACTGGCGATGAATCTGGCTGATAATAGTTGACGAAATATTCTTGCATATCGTGGATCAAAAGTACGGCCTGGTCGGGATCGATTGTCCAGCCCGTTCTGTTATCTGGAAACTCAGCGGGGGTTGGCAACGGATAGCCAGCAATTTTGGGGATTCCCATGTTGATAATCCTTTCATTTTGTTTGTCATGATGGTGGCGGTTCGATTACGCGCCACTCACAGACGAAGCATGACGGTTAGCGTCGTTTTTACGAGTGATAAGCTAATCTTGGCTCACTGGCGCAAGGCCTTTTTGGCTGCGCCAATGCTGGATCTGCTGACTGATGTACCATTGGATAATGTTGTCAAAAAGTGCTTCCACATACTCTTCTGATAACCCCTGTTCATTAGCCCAATGCCGGCGTTCTTCCAGCATGGACGCCACTCGCTCAGGGGCAGGTATGCTTTTCTCATCGGGTTTAAATTGTGCGGCAGCTTTCACGTATCCCATTCTCTGAGAGAGGATATGGACAATCTCTTTATCAAGAGTGTCGATTCCCAGTCGAATATCATTGAGGCTTTCACACGCTTCTGGTTTCTTCAACGATGCCACGGTTATTTCCTTTCGATTGAATTCCTTGCTTTATGTGCGTCCGCCTCGCAGCGGTTGGCACAGACAAACAGGTTATTTCAGTGGTTGTTCACTTCGAAACCACACAAAACATAAATGAGAATGTATATCATTAACAATAATTATACAACCGCACACAACCATTTCTTTACCATACGGCCACCTACCCTCGTCGTGTTTTTCTTTTTCGACCAATAGGTTGTAGAACTATCACGGCAGAATGGTGCTTAAAATGCGCTTCTTGTCGATTTTACCTACGGCCGTTTTTGGCAACGATTTGACCGCAAACAGTTCATCAGGAAGTTTGAATGCGGCGATCTCTTTGGTTTGGAGAAATTGCCGAATGTCTCGCAACATAATTTCGGGACCTCGAATGACGGCGGCGACGGCGATTTTTTCACCTAAATGAGCATCTGGCAGGGGAAACACCGCTACTTGGGCAATTTGTGGATGCGACAATAAGAGCTCTTCTAACTCATCAGCAGCAATGTTTTCGCCAGCACGAATGATCACATCCTTTATCCGTCCAGTGACCGTGAAGTAACCGTTGGCATCGACGACCACGCGATCGCCACTGCGATAATACCCTTCATCCGTAAACGCCCGCAGATTATGCTCTGGCGCACGGTAATATCCGCTAAGCGTGTAAGGCCCTCGGGTCAGCAGTTCCCCTTCCTCTCCAATCGCAACTGGCTTGCCTTGATCATCCACAACGAGGACCTCGTCCCATTCGCTGACAGGACGACCTTGCCTTGTTGCAATAATTTCTTTGTCGTCGCCCAAACGGGTACACGCAATCAAACCTTCCGCCATACCAAAAACTTGCTGCAACGCGTTTGGAAAGGCGTTTTGCATTTCCAGCGCATCGCTATAGGCAAGCTTGGAACCACCGACTTGCATCAAACGCAAACTCGAACGATCCGTCGACTCCCATTGAGTTGCCTCCGTCCACAGCTGCGCCAATGCAGGCACCAACGCCGTTGCGGTAATACACTGTTTTTCAATAAGTTCAAAACAATAATCTGGGCTTGGGTTGGTGGTCAAAACCACTTTGCCGCCAGCATTCAACACCCCTAAGATCCCAGGACAGCCCAAGGTAAAATTGTGTGCCGCAGGCAACACCGCCAAATACACATCCTGCGCGCTGATTTCACTGGCTTTCGCACATTGCTCAACATTAAACAGATAGTCATTGTGAGTTCGGGGGATAAGTTTGGGTAGCCCTGTCGTGCCTCCAGAAACGAGGAAAAGTGCCGGGTGTTCTGGGTCTACCATCGCTGGTGTAAAATCGCCAGCGTCACACTCTGGCAACGGCGAAAATTGACCAAAATGCCCGCTGATATAGCAGCGTATGGACACTGATAGTTCCGCTTGCAACTGAGTGGCAATCGCCAACGCTTTGTCATCCTTTTCATGATTGGAGCCGATGTACACTTTTGCCTCAGAGAGTTGCATAAAGTGGCGAATTTCGACCAAACCGTGTGCAGGTAATGCCAGTACGGGAACCACACCAAGGCGCTGAAGAGCAAAAAACACGACGAGAAAATCGAGTGTATTGGCTAGCTGCAAGACAACACTGTCACCACACACAAGCCCTTCTTCTCGTAACCCAGCGGCGATCCTATCCACGCGATTGGCCAACTCGAGATAGCTCAGTGAAGTGTGATTATCGGTCACCGCTATCCTATCTGGGTGACGCCCTACTCCCTGATGAAGAATTTGCCACAGCGGCGAATTGCGCCACAAATTTGCAGCCTGATATTGTTCACTTTGAACACTAGGTTTACGCACAAAGCCATCGAGTATCTGCTTTGGTGTTTCGGTTGTCGCGACGACCATATCTATCCTTGCCTTTCTTTAAGGTCACTCCTATTTAGATTACTGGCCGTAGCACTAGGCATGAGTAACCCAAACCAATACGCAAATCAGTGATATTAATAGCACCAAATGCAAATGGTAATAATAATCATTTGAATAAATCAATCAAGTAATGATATGGTTATTTCCTACACTTAGCCGTAAAGAAAATCGGCAATAAGTCGCGAAAAATGAAAGGAAATTATTTTGTCAGAACCTCTAAAAGAGTTTGATTTGCTTGCCACGCTCAGCGAGTTACTGCGAGTCAGCGAAGCTGAAATTCAGTCCGACATCAACCTGATTGAACTGGGCCTCGACTCCATCAGTTTAATGCGCCTCACTGGTCGCCTTCGCCAAGTGGGTATCGAAGTCAACTTTGCCCAACTGATGAACTCACCAACGTTCAGCTCTTGGCAAACCATCATTTTCAACGCAAAGGCACTTGCCTAAAGCACCACGGACATGGGCTATTTGTTCGAAATAGCCTTTTCAATAGGACAAAAAAATGAAACTAAAATTAAGCGTTATGTTGGTCAGCACCCTGATTTCTGGTGGTGCAATGGCGAAAGATCTTGTGATCGAGCATTACATGGGGAGCACTAAAATTTCAGATGCACCAAAGCGTGTTGTTGTTATTGGTCATGGGGCCTTAGACGCTCTGGATTATCTTGGCATCGAGCCCGTTGCCGTTGCGAAAGCGCCAATAATGCCACAATATCTCGATAAGTTTCAGGATGCGAAATACGCCTCGGCGGGCAGCTTATTTGAGCCAGATTTTGAAACCATCTACAGCCAAAAACCAGACTTGATCATCATTGGTCCTCGTGCGACGTCCAAATACAAAGAGCTGTCGGAAATTGCCCCGACCATCGTGTTCAGTGCTGATCTCAAGCAAGGCTACTGGCAGAGCACACAAAAACAATGGCGTAATATGGGCGAAATTTTCAACGCCCAACAAAAGATTGAGCAGAAGATTAGTCAGCTCAATGAAGAGTTTGCTGCCATCAAACAATACAACGAGAAAAACCAAGTGGATGCGCTCACCATCATGACATCCGGTGGCAATATCACGACGTTTGGCTCACAATCCCGCTTTGCGTCGGTTTACGAAGATTTTGGTTTTAAGGAAAGCTCCTCTAACGTTAAGACCAACAACCACGGTGATATCATCTCTTACGAGTACATTAATAAAGCCAACCCAAGTACGCTATTGGTGATTGACGGTGATAAGCTCTCAGGAAAAGGCAATCAAGTTGAAGAACAGTATCTTGACAACGATCTGGTCAAAGCCACCAACGCTTACAAAAACAAACGAATCACCTTACTTGATCTAGACGCTTGGTATCTCTCAATCTCAGGTATTTCTGCAACGGAAAAGATGGTTTCCGACATCAAAGAGACCGTCGAATTGTAGCCATTCTCGCCAGTTGATATAGAGAAACTAATATAGAGAAACTAATTGCTATAAAAAACGCCTCTGATCAACATCAGAGGCGTTTTACTTTGGGAAGGGCTAGAAGTTCAACTGCAATGAAGCACCAATCATACGTGGTTGCTGTTTTAGCTGATCATTCAAGTTGCTCGATGTGTACAGAGTCGTTTTATTGGAATCAAATAGGTTGGTGGCAAACAGAGTAGCTCGGCCGTTTTCAAACACATAAGCCAATTGAGCATTAGCGACCCAATATGCATCAATTGTCGTGATTACCGTGTTGCTTCTATCTGAGTAGTAATCGCCCGTGTAAGCCGCGTTGGCACTTAACTCAAACCCATCAAAGAAGCTATACTGCCCTCCTAAATTACCCGTTATGTTTGGTGCTCGCTCTAGTTCTTTAGAAGTTCCATTCACCTCTTTGTATTCTGTTTTCAATAAACCTAAGTTAGCAAATAGCTCCAATGAATCTGTGGCATACCAACGTGTGCCGACCTCTACACCATAGGTTTTAGCTTCGTCTAAATTGGTAATGAATACATCACCATTGGCAAGCAGTTGGGTCATCTGCATGTCATCAAAATCGTTATAGAAGGTGTTGGTGAGTAACTCTAGCGAATGACCTAAACGATGACGAGTATAGAACTCATAGTTCCACAGGTACTCTTCTTTAAACTCGTAAGGCTTAAAACCACCAGAAGTAATACTATTGAAACCTAAGCCCGCGCCACCCGCATTGTAACCTTTTGCCACTTTAAAACCGAAGGTCTGATCATTAGCTGGCTTATACGCGATATCGAACTTAGGTAGGAAAACCCCTAACGTCTCATCATAATCAATGTTGAATACTTCAACTTTTCTTGTGATATGTTCCTTCTCATAGCGCCCTGCCAGCGTAACATCTATTGATTGCGTGATCGCATAAGTCATTTCTGCAAAGAGAGACTGCGTATCCTTACTGCCTTTCATAGGATTGCTACCGCTCGTAGTGGTAAAAGACTCATTCTGTTTAGAAGAGTAATAACGAGCACCAAACAATGCGCTCAGTCGACCGTTACTTGAAAGGTACTTCAAAATAGGTTCAACATGGTACTCCGAGCCACTGGTTGAAAAATCAAACTTATCCACTGGATATGTAAGCCGCTCGTTGGTGAAATCGGCGTAAACCACATTACTTTCAAAAGTAAATTGATCATTCAGTTGCCATGAAACATCCCATACCGTACTGAGCGAACTTGTCTCAAAAACAGCTCGAAAAGCATTTGCTCCTTCAATGTTGATGCTTTCTGACTGGGGACTACGAGAGTCCATAAGCGATACACCAAGCGTTGTTTTGAAACCATCCATTGATGAAGGCTCATAGAGTAACTTGCCTCTCAAAGAACTCATTTCAATACGGCTTGACTCACCAGCAGGGTCATAGGCTGCCAAGCCAACAAAACTTTCTTTCTTTTGTTGGTCAAAGCTGAGGCGGAATGCAAGTTCGTCTTGGATGATTGGTGCAGAGATCATTGCAGCGGTTTGTGAATAGTTTCGCTCACCAATACCTGCTTTTACTGCACTTTCAAAATGGTGGGTAGGATCGTTGGTTTTCATTACAATCGCACCCGCAGAAGAGTTACCACCTTGAATATAGCTTTGCGGACCTAAATACACTTCGACTTGCTGCATGTCCCAAAGAGAACGCGGACCAAACGCAATTTCCGAATACGTCAGTGAGCGGCCATCAATGGACATATTTAAACGAGGTGAAGTACCTGCAAAGCTCGCCAGACCACCGACAGATGGGCCAGAACCATCAATACCACGCACTGTTGGCATGCTGTTACCTTGGCCAGAGTCCACCATATTAGGAATAAGTTGCAACAGGTCATCGATCTCTGTTGCTCCTGGGGTATTGTCTATCGTCTCTTGGTCGAACACTTGGACACTCGAACTGGTGTCATAAATGGTTCTTTCTGTTTTCTCACCGATAACAACGACAACAGGCATCTCTTCTTTTTTGTTGCTGTTGGTATTATCGGTTTGAGCATAGGCTTGACCACTGGCACAAAGCCCCATCACTACCGCAGACAGAGCGTGCAGTTTAAAGATTTTTTTTTCTGCAACGCTCGTTCGCGCTGGGCGTAAAGCTGCCATTTGAATTTCTCCTTAACTCTAATAAACAACTGATTACATTCAGGATGCACAGGCATAGCGAGTGGTGCTTCTACCTCGAGATTGAGTAGAGAGGCGTAAAGAGACCGAAACTGAACAGCGTTGCACTATAGAGTCACGCTCAAAAGCCATGTGCTTGATTGCAAATATTCCGACTGACATACGTTCCAAACGGGGGCTGATTCAGGCCAAAAGCATAAACTCAACTATCGAGTGGTATAACAACGTAGTTCACAACGCATTCTAATTATTGATAATTTAAATGTAAAGCATTCTCATTTGCATTTGTGAGAATATAGGCTACTCACCGCATGAGATGCCTTCATTGTCCTGAGTTCTGTTCGGCTAAGGTATTGAATGATTGATGCATAAACACCATCAACTGCTCACTGAGATGGGTGATTTGCTCTTGTCCAAACCATCGTTGTTCGCCTTCTATCGTGAAGGTAATGTTGGCTGCGTCCTTCCTTACGCGAAATGTCATATTGAGTCCATCATTGGTGCCATTCGCGACGACCTTGCGCTCACTCTGACACCCACCAAATACAATATCCTCATCAATAAGCACATTGATATAAGGGGACTGACTTGCTTTTACATTAAGACTGGCACTTAGGGGGTACTTACCGTGACGATAAAGAAGACGTAACTCAGCCATGAGCCGCTTCACCCTATCCACAAAGTTTTCCTCGATATCGACATTGATCCACAGCGGTAAGGTGTTGACCATCAAACAAGGCGTATTGGCGCAACGGTTACCCATTCGATTTAAATAGGGTAGCCAGATCCACAATCCGTCACTTGCCGATTGCTGCTCTGTGAGAACCTGCTTTTCAACGCAGTACAGACCGACCAAAACCACCAACAAATCCACCCAAGCCCACTGCTGTTGTTGGCTGACGTTTAAGAGCGCCGCTCTTAGCTCAGGATCAACCTCCTTTGCAACGGCAAAAGTGTCGTTATTGAAGTCATCATCGTTGTACGAGATAAACGAGTGCTGATTGATATAATCCAACCAAAAACGTTGGTCTTTCTCTGCTCGCTCACTACACAAATAAGCCTGCTCATTTCTGACGTAAGTATCGAATCCTTTAAACACAACGGGAAGCGTCTGGCTTTGTATGAATGCAGAATAGAGAGAGGCACATCGTTGCTCTATTAAGTGCAAGCTGTAGCCATCAAGCGCGATGTGGTGGCTTCTTATGTACCAAAGTGTCTTAACCTCACTGAGCCGAAAAATGGCTTGATAGGTCAGCACCTCCCCTGTCAGATCAATTGGCTTCGCAATGTCATCACGGATTTTCTGCCACGCGAGTTGTTCCGCTTCGGCTTCATCAGTCAAGTTGATGCAATCCAGCACTATCGCAGAACAGCCCAGCACCACTTGACGTGGATACCCTTGCTCATCGCAACCAAAACAGAGCCGCAGCGCTTCCGCTTCTTGTGTGGTTTCCAAAATAGCTTGATACAAACATTCGATATCGCACTCTCCGCTGATCTCGATACAGTGTGCCACATTGGAAAAAGCTCTTTCAGGGAAAGCAAGATACTCAGCCCAGTATTCTTGCTGAGCCAAAGAGAGTGGGAAAAACACAGGTTTACTCATTTGCCTATCGAATCGTAATAAAAGATAGAACAAATGATAACAACATCACCACTGCAATCAATGATAATAGTTATCAATTACAATTAATCTAATGTTTGTTGGGTTGTTATCTGGGAAAGTAAGGGAAAGTCGTTGTTGGGAAAAATAATGAGCTGGTATTAGGAAAGAAAATGTAATCGCTTACCAGCTCGGCTTGCTTTGGTTAACACTAGGCTTGTTTAGAAGCTTCTTTAGCATCTTTCCAATACTGGATGCGGATGCGATGAAGCTGAGCTTTTCTCATTTTTTTCATAGCCATCTTCCTCATTAATTATGTGCCCTACTCATGCAGGACTTTTTGTTTAGGTCATATTCCTCAATAACATATCGAGGAATGTTCGTTTTGACCGTGATTAATTTCACAAGTTAATGATAAACACCTGACTGTTACAATTCGTTTTTGAACACTAAGGCAGGTTTCATTTTCTAACCGTTACTAACTTATGCTTCTCTTATGACAGAAAAATGGCATTTTTGTTCCGTTTTCCTGACGATTAAAAAACATACAATTTTTGTACCATTAAAAGTAGGACACCATTTGCCGCTTCGACAAGCCTTCACAGACGAATTCAGCCTTAATAAAAAGAAAATGTGATGTCACGCATTTCGAACTAAGGTGCGATAAAAAGGTGCTGCAACCAATTTGCCATTCACTTTGTGCGAGATCTCTTACAAGCCTTGTAAGCTTTTCACTTTTCATTTCGAGGAAAACGTATTAATTAACTGACTAAGTCAATGTATTTTAAGAACTATCACTTTTTCACTTTAAAAATACACGAAAAAAATTCTCTGCAGACAATTGCCGCCAACCGACAAAAATTCAATACTGTCTTCGTCAACAGGATGTTGGCGGGAACAGGAACAAAGCCTAAAGGATTGGGTATCTTCAGGATGAAGATTTGATAACTTAGGATGAGTTGTCAGCAAGGACGTTACACTCTGGGATAGAGTTACGCCAGTCAGGATGACAGGCCAGTAAGGACACCGCTAGGAAGGCGATGGACAAAGGATTAGGTTAAAGGATTTAGCCAATATCATGGATAGATGCAGGGAGCACTATCAGTAGCTGGATTGCTGCGAAAGAGAATAAGCCCCGCTTGGGAAACCAGGCGGGGTTTTATTTTTTCCAACTCGGAAATTAGATACATTTATCAATAAAAAATTCCATCTATGCGGTGAATATCTCGAAATAGCCTGCCAGATGTCCGTTTTCTACGACTTTCTCATCGTGCAAAACCGCAAGCCAATAGTAAATTAATTTCCAGACAGCTCTTGACACTCAACTGCGATAAGGGCGCAATGGCGATAGATTTTTTTTGTCATTACGATGATTTTTTTTCGTTTTCATCGTCTTATAAAAAAAACTAAGGTGCGCACCTCTAAACGATGTGGTGTCCTACCACACTCCTTAATCGTATTAGCGAATGGTTAGTGCCGATTTATTCGGTTCATGTCACATCATTTAAACCTGTTCGCTTTATCCTACAATGATTTAAAACTGGTACTGACTTACTAAGGAATTGCCATGCGTATTGCTATTCTTTCTCGTAATGAGAATCTGTATTCCACCATGCGTCTAAAACAGGCGGGTGAAGCACGTGGTCACGAGGTCGATGTGATCGACACGTTACACTGCTATATGGATATTACGAGTAACAACCCGAAGATCCGCTATAAGGGTGAAGAATTGCCGCAATACGATGCCATCATTCCGCGTATTGGTGCCTCTGTCACTTTCTACGGCACAGCAGTCGTCCGCCAGTTTGAAATGATGGGCACGTTCGTGGTTAACGAATCCGTTGCCATCAGCCGCTCTCGCGATAAATTGCGCTCTCTGCAATTGTTGTCACGTAAAGGCATTGGTTTGCCACGTACCGGTTTTGCTCACCATCCAGACAACATCCAAGACGTGATCCGCAATGTAGGCGGCGCACCTTTGGTGATTAAGTTACTGGAAGGCACACAAGGCATTGGTGTGGTATTGGCAGAAACCAATAAAGCGGCAGAAAGTGTCATTGAAGCCTTCATGGGCTTAAAAGCCAATATCATGGTGCAAGAATTCATTGAAGAAGCAAAAGGCGCAGACATTCGCTGTTTCGTTGTGGGCAACAAAGTGATTGCTGCGATGAAACGCCAAGCGAAAGAAGGCGAGTTCCGTTCTAACTTACACCGTGGTGGCAGTGCGCAATTGGTTCGTTTGAGCAAAGAAGAGCGCGCTACCGCTATTAATGCGGCAAAAGTGATGGGGCTAAACCTGTGTGGTGTTGATATTCTTCAATCTAAGAATGGCCCAGTGGTCATGGAAGTGAACTCTTCTCCAGGTTTAGAAGGTATCGAGCAAGCGACCAACAAAGATGTGGCAGGCATGATTTACGAATTTATCGAAAAGAACGCCAAACCAAATTCAAACCGTACCAAAGGTAGAGGTTAATGACGCGGTGGAAGCCAGACTTCCACTATTCTTAAAATTGCGAAGCAAGCTTGGATAATGACTATGACTCAGAAACTGATCATCGGAAATACTGAAGCTGTCTGCTTACCAGAGTTAGGGATTACTCACCTAGAGACACGAATTGATACTGGCGCGCAGACTTCTTCTCTGCACGTAGATAATTTGATCTGCATAAAGAAAGACGGCAAACAATATGTGGAGTTTGATCTTCACCCGGATGTTTACAATCTGGAGAAAATTGTACGTTGTTTGGCGCCTCTCAAAGGCAGCAGAAAAATCAAATCATCAAACGGTACCTTTGAACACCGCTGCGTGATCACCACCACTCTGCGCTTAGCCGATCAAGAGTGGCCAATTGATATCACGTTGAGTAATCGCCAAGACATGACTTACATGATGTTGTTGGGCCGTCAAGGCATGGCTGATCGCGTATTGGTAGACCCAAGCCAGTCACACATTTTGGCCAACTAACGAGATTTGTTATCTCATTCCACGGAGAGCTTCGGCTCTCCGTTTTTTATTAGCCCCTTTTCCAAAGGGAACGCCACAAACCACGTAGCTTGATTTTTGTCACTCGCCAGTGAGTCACTGGACGCTGAGGGGTGGTGTCTAAAATATGTTGGTACGCGGCAAGATCAAACTTACGCTCTCCGCCATGCGCCAACA
Organism: Vibrio sp. CCUG 15886; assembly: GCF_028570825.1. Lineage (NCBI taxonomy): Bacteria > Pseudomonadati > Pseudomonadota > Gammaproteobacteria > Vibrionales > Vibrionaceae > Vibrio > Vibrio sp. CCUG 15886. The sequence goes on from NZ_JAQQBT010000001.1 coordinate 960,111, forward strand.
GCAAGGTTGTCGGCTGCATGTGAAAAACTCGTTCTAATGAAGCGCGATATTTGTTGGGATGGAAAATGGGAAATGGCGCGATGAGTTTTCTTTTCACTTCAACCATCAAGTCCGCCACATACAGAATGCCCTTTTCTGCATGATACACCGACAAATCTCGATCGGTGTGACCGGGCGTTTCAAGCACCACCCAATCAGAAAACTCCGGAATGCATTCACCATCATTGAGCTTATGATCCGGATTTAACGCTCGTGAATACCATAGATTACGCCATGGTTTTTTTAACCGATTTGCCATCCACGCCGCCAACAGTAAGTCTGTCATATGCATCAACCAGCCATCAACACCATGATACCAATCGAGATCTCGATTTGCCGCCACGACTTGGCATCCCGTCAACTGACGTAATCGATGCGCGCCACCCGCGTGATCTGGATGCATGTGTGTCACCACGACCACTTTCAAATCACAAAAAGAACGCCCTAGATCCTGTTCAATGAAACGACGCAGATAGGGAATGTCCGCTCGACTTGCACCGTCAAGCAACAGCAGTTTGTCCGCATACTCCACCAAATACATGATTTGGATATAGCCTTTAATCGTATGTAATTGCACAAAATATCCTTTTTGTTGCATTCGCGCCTGTTTACAGCGCTGATAAGGCTCTTTCCTTAAGCCTCTGGTCTGACCAATAAGTTAGCAGCAAAACCGTAACACGTCTGCACTGGGTAACAAACCCTGTGATATCAAACTTTAAGTAATCTACGCTTGACCTTACCCTAGGGTAAAGCTTTAGAGTGGCGCTAAGTTTTTCATTAAAGGCACGACATGCGTTTCTCTTCTCTTCGCATATTCTGGATATCCTTTATCAGCATGTTCGCCATGTTGAGCTCAAGTTTTGCCTCCAGCGCGCCTTTAATGACTTTTCAGATGCTAAGCACAGTGCAGTCTCAAAGCACAATGACATCCGACTGTGGTATGAGCGTGAAGGTGGTTGATCCCCACGCGTTGCACTCCGGAAGTCATCAATCGGCAAGCTCTCAAGCCGAAAGTAATCAAGCGGCTAAGACGCCAAACAGCCACTGCGCCACAGACGCCCCATCGATACACAATTGCTGTACTGCGGCTTGTGTCAGTGTCTTTGCGTTTTTGCCTCAAACTGCGCACTCCTTACCTGTCTCTTATCACATGGCGCTGATCCCTCGTGAATCAACCGCTTGGTCTATTGAAAGACAGCAATCTCTCTATCGCCCCCCAATAGCGTAATCCGATCATCAATATGTCGTATCACAAGCTCTAACGAGCTGTGGTGTGTATTTTCACGTCGCTTTTTGACGTGCAGATTGGATTATAAAAATGAAACCAAGCTTATTGGCGCTGTGTATCAGCGTTTCCGCTCTGGTTGCAACTCCAGTGATGGCGCAGTCTTCCACTGCCACATCTGGTCAGTTGCTCTCACAGAGCGATCCTTTAACCCTGCTGATTGAACAGGCTCTGGCGAATGACGCCAGCCGCAAGCAGATTTTTGCCCAATCACAAGCCATGCGAGAAAGCGGCGTTGCAGCCTCTACCTTGATGGATCCCAAACTGAAAGTGGGCTTTGGTGGTTTACCTGTCGATAGCTTTAAATTCGACGAAGACCCCATGACCAACATTTCTGTCGGCCTAATGCAGCAATTTGAACGTGGTTCTACTCTTGAATTGCAAAGTAAAAAGGCATCACAACAAGCAGATGGCATGGCTTTGCAAGTGGCAGCGCGAGAGCGCGAAGTGGCCAACGGCATCACCCAACTCTGGCTGGAGCTCGGCTATCAACAGCAAGCAGAGCGCGTTCTGCTTGAAAATCAGCGCTTAATGCGTGAGCTAGAAAGTTTCATTAGCACCAACTATTCGATTGGTAAGAGTGAAGCCCAGGACCTGCTCAATGCACAGTTGCAAGTCAGCCAATTAGAAGAAAAGCTGCAAGCCAACCAGCAGATGCAACGCCGCATTCTGTCACAAATGTCCGAATGGCTCGGCAGCGAATGGCTGTATCAACAACGCGATCTCAAAGCGAGTAACCAGCTCAATTGGGATGCATTAGAGCGTTTATTGTCGGCGTCATCCACGACTCAGCACTTCGCCCAATTGGCCCAACATCCGATGGTGCAAATGGCCAACGCCAATATTGCGGTCAGCCAAACGCAAGTAGAGCTTGCCGAGCAATCTTACACCCCTCAATTTGGTGTCGAAGTGATGTATGCCTACCGCCAAGCCAACAATATGAAGGGGGAACCCGCCTCCGATCTGGTTAGTGCGTATCTCACGATGGATATCCCACTGTTTACCGGAAATCGTCAAGACCGAGCACACGCTGCGGCCCAATATCAGGTGGGTGCGGCTCAATCGCAAAAAGATCTCCTCCTGGCACAGATGAACGCCAAAGTGAACGCGTTATTGGTGGATAGAAGCAATCTCGAGCAGCGCCTTGAACGCTACCAAAATACCTTACTTGAACAAGCCAAAGCGCGCACCAAAGCCGTTGAGCGGGGCTACCAAAACAGCACTGCACAATTTAACGACGTGATCGCTGCTACCAGAGATGAGTTGGCAGTGGAGTTGGAGTCGCAGCGCCTTCTCACCGACCTCAATCAAGTGAACAGTAATCTTGCGATGTTGCTTGGCGGCTTCACCTATACCGTCGCCCAACCCGAACTCGCTGATATTGACGTGAACCGTCGCTAATTTGCCAAGGAATTACAGAATGAAATCACTACAAATCGCAACGGTTGCCCTACTGATTGGCAGTGCACTCGGTTTTACGGCTAACCAATATTTCAATGGGCATGACATGAGTGCCATGGCTGCTACCGACAACAAAGCAAGTAATGAGCCGCTGTATTGGGTTGCGCCAATGGACCCAAATTACAAACGCGATAAACCCGGCAAGTCACCTATGGGGATGGATCTCATTCCCGTCTATGCCGACGATCTCGCTGGGGCAAACGACAAGCCCGGAACGGTGAAGATCGACCCTTCAGTTGAAAACAACCTAGGGGTAAAAACGGCCGCAGTCGAACTGGCCAAGCTATCTCCACGTATTGAAACCGTTGGTTATATCGCCTTTGACGAAAGTAAGCTGTGGCAAACCAACGTCCGTGTTTCCGGCTGGGTAGAAAAACTCTACATCAATGCAGTGGGCGAACAGGTAAAAAAAGGCGATGTCCTCTTTACGCTTTACTCTCCTGAACTGGTTAAAGCGCAAGAAGAGCTGCTCAATGCCAAACGCACTGGCCGTGATGGGCTGGTTAAAGGCGCGACTGAGCGATTACTTTCTTTGGGCGTCGACCGCGAACAGATCAACCAAGTGATTCGACGTGGTAAAGCATCACAAACCATCGAGATCAAAGCGCTCGCTAATGGCGTTATCGCCAGTCTCAACATTCGCGAAGGTGGCTACTTATCACCCGCACAAGCGGTCATCAGTGCTGGCCCTCTCCATGAAGTGTGGGTAGATGCGGAAGTGTTCGAGCGACAAGCACACTGGTTGACTAATGGTAGCCAAGCGAGCATGACGTTGGATGCACTGCCCGGCAAAGCTTGGCAAGGTGAGGTCGACTACGTTTACCCAATTCTTGATCCGAAAACACGCACATTACGCATGCGTCTTAAGTTTGCCAACCCAAATGGTGAACTCAAACCAAACATGTTCGCCAACATCACCTTGCAGCCCGTCAGCGACTCCGAAGTGCTCACCGTACCAAAATCTTCGGTGATCCGCTCAGGTGGTATGACGCGTGTGGTTTTGGCGGAAGGTGAAGGCAAATACCGCTCAGCACGCATCGAAACCGGCCGAGAAGCCGATGACAAAGTGGAAGTGCTCCAAGGCCTAAACCAGGGGGATCGCATTGTCACCTCTGCACACTTTATGCTTGATTCAGAATCGAGCCAAAGCGCCGACCTCTCTCGTATTAATGGTGTTGAAGCGCCAGCAGAAACCGCGTGGGCAAAAGGCGAAATCACCGATCTTATGGCCGATCACGGCATGTTAACCATTAACCACCAGCCTGTACCAGAGTGGAACTGGCCCGGCATGACGATGAACTTCAACGCCGCGCAAGGTGTAGACCTAAGTGCGCTACAAAAAGGACAAGCCATCGAATTCGAAATGCAAAAAACCGACGACGGCCAATATCAAATCGTCGCTATCAAGGCAGACAACAGCGTCATTGCGTCTGAAGTTTGGCTCAGTGGGGATATCTCCATGTTGATGGCAGATTTTGGCATGGTCACGCTGAGTCACCTTCCCGTGACAGAGTGGAACTGGCAAGCAGGCGAAATCAACTTCTCTGTGGGTGACGAAATCAACTTGTCGGGCTTTGAGGAGGGGCAAAAAGTGCGCTTTCTAGTCGCCAAAGAAGGCTCTGACTACCAGTTGAAACAGCTTGAAGCGATGGGAGGTCAATAATGATAGCAGCGATCATTCGTTGGTCTCTCAACAACCGTTTTCTGGTGTTGATAGCCACGCTATTTCTTACCCTCGGCGGGCTGTACAGCGTTAAAAACACGCCCGTCGATGCGCTTCCCGATCTCTCTGATGTGCAGGTGATCATCAAAACCAGTTACCCAGGTCAAGCGCCGCAGGTCGTGGAAGATCAAGTGACCTACCCACTCACCACCGCCATGTTAGCGGTGCCGGGGGCAGAAACGGTGCGCGGTTACTCGTTTTTTGGTGATTCATACGTCTACATCATCTTCAATGATAAGACCGACATGTATTGGGCGCGCTCTCGCGTTTTGGAGTATTTAAGCCAAGTGGCGCCAAAATTGCCACCCAATGCCAAGCCGACACTCGGCCCCGATGCGACGGGTGTGGGCTGGATCTACAGCTACGTGCTGCAAGACAAAACAGGTAAGCATGATTTAGCTCAGCTACGAAGCCTACAAGACTGGTTCCTAAAGTATGAGCTGCAAACTGTTGAAGGGGTGTCGGAAGTCGCCACCGTTGGCGGCATGGTCAAACAATACCAAGTGCAGATCGATCCTGCGAAATTGCGTGCTTACAACTTAACGTTGCAGCAAGTCAACATGGCGATTCAAAACGGCAACCAAGAAACGGGCGCCTCCGTGATTGAGGTGGCAGAAGCCGAGCACATGGTGCGCACCACGGGCTATCTCAGCAGCGTTGAGGATATTCAGTCTCTACCGCTTAAAGTGACCGACAAGGGTACACCACTGCTCCTCGGCGACATTGCCGATATCAACATTGGCCCACAAATGCGCCGCGGCATCTCTGAATTTAATGGTGAAGGGGAAGCCGTGGGTGGCGTGATCGTGATGCGTTTTGGTGAGAACGCCAGCCAAGTGATCGACAACGTCAAAGCAAAACTGGCAGACCTGCAACGCAGCCTACCAGAAGGCGTGGAAATCGTGTCGACTTACGATCGCTCGACCCTGATCAATGCGGCGGTTGAGAATCTTTGGAAAAAACTCGCCGAAGAGTTCATTGTGGTGGCCGTGGTCTGTGCGCTGTTCTTGTTCCACATCCGCTCGTCACTGGTCATCGCGCTTAGCTTGCCTGTTGGTATTCTCTCTGCCTTTATTGTCATGCACTGGCAAGGGATTAACGCCAATATCATGTCTCTCGGTGGCATCGCGATTGCGATTGGAGCCATGGTGGACGGGGCGATCGTAATGATCGAAAACGTGCACAAGCACATCGAACGGACACCACTCACCGACAAAAACCGTTGGCAAGTGATTGGCAAAGCAGCCGAAGAAGTAGGTGCACCGCTGTTCTTCTCACTGCTTATCATTACGTTAAGCTTTGTGCCCGTGTTCGCTCTTGAAGGTCAAGAAGGCAAAATGTTCTCGCCACTTGCCTTCACCAAAACCTACGCAATGGCGGCGGCAGCGGGTCTAGCGATTACACTTGTACCCGTGCTCATGGGGTACTTTATTCGTGGTAACGTACTGCCTGAACACAAAAACCCAGTCAACAAAGGGTTGGTTTCGCTCTATCGCCCACTACTGAGTTTAAGTCTGAAATACCCGAAATCGATGATTGTACTGGCGTTGGGACTGATGGCCTCGGCTTACTATCCAACCAGTAAATTAGGCAGTGAATTTATCCCGCCATTGGATGAAGGCGACTTGATGTACATGCCAACCACCTATCCGGGCATTTCCATCGGTAAAGCGCGTGAGCTCTTGCAACAAACCAACAAGCTGATCAAAACCGTACCGGAAGTGGAAACGGTGTGGGGCAAAATTGGCCGTGCCGATACCGCAACCGATCCCGCGCCACTGACGATGATCGAGACGGTTATCCAGCTCAAACCGCGCGACCAATGGCGTGAAGGCGTAACGACAGAATCACTTCGCAAGGAGTTTGATAACCTTGTTCAGTTCCCGGGCTTAACCAACGCATGGGTAATGCCCATCAAAACCCGTATCGACATGCTTGCCACAGGCATCAAAACACCGATCGGAATTAAGATCGCCGGTCCTGATTTGAAGGTAATCGAGCAGATCGGCTCACAACTCGAACCGATCCTCAAAGGCGTGCAAGGCACCGCGTCGGTTTACGCTGAGCGTGTTGCGGGTGGACGTTATGTCACCATCGACATCAAACGTAAAGCGGCAGCACGTTACGGTTTGAGCATTAAAGATGTCCAACAAGTGATTTCTACCGCGGTTGGCGGCATGAACGTGGGAGAAACCATTGAAGGTCTGGAACGTTACCCCATCAATGTGCGTTATCCGCAAGACTACCGTGATTCCGTGGTCAAACTGCAAAACCTACCTCTGGTAACGCCCAACGGAGCACGCATTGCACTCGCCGATGTGGCAGACATTCGCTATGAAGATGGCCCACCGATGATCAAAACCGAAAACGCGCGTCCAAACGGCTGGGTGTTTGTCGATATTGATGGTCGCGATTTGGGTTCTTACGTACAAGAAGCGCAAAACGTGGTGGCAGAACAGCTTGAACTTCCCGCTGGCTATTCACTCGCTTGGTCTGGTCAGTATGAATATATGGAACGCGCCAAAGAACGACTCAGTGTCGTGGTGCCAATTACGCTGGCCATCATCATACTGCTGTTGTACTTCAGCTTCCGTCGCGTTGGCGAAGTACTGATCATCATGGCGACACTCCCTCTGGCGATGGTGGGCGGACTGTGGCTGATGCATTACCTCGGTTACAACTTCTCCATTGCGGTAGGGGTTGGCTTTATCGCACTGGCTGGGGTGGCGGTGGAAATCGGCGTCATCATGCTCGTCTACCTCAACCAAGCGTGGCATTACAAAAAGCTTCACGCTGAAGAGAACAAACTGTCGCTCGTTGCACAAGATCTCACCGATGCGATCCGCGAAGGCGCTGGCTTACGTGTACGCCCTGTCATGATGACAGTGCTAACGGTGATTATTGGCCTTATCCCAATCATGTACGGTGAAGGTACGGGCTCTGAGGTGATGCAACGCATCGCAGCCCCGATGATTGGCGGCATGGCTTCAGCACTTCTGCTCACGCTATTGGTTCTCCCTGCCATATTCAAGTTATGGAAAAGCAAAGAACTGACTAAAACCGAATAGAAAATCAGGGGCAGTACTGACTGCCCTCTTAACAAAACAATCAACAACAGAAAACAAAAGAACACGACTTAAAAAGGAAAAAACCATGAACAAGATGACAAAAACACTGATTGCAGCCGCACTGACTTTCTCTGCCACCGCAGTATTGGCCAACACCATGGATCACTCCAAGATGGACCATTCTAAGATGGATCATGGAAAAGTGGACCACAGCAAAATGGATCACGGCAACATGAAAGAAGGCAGCATGAAAATGGATCACTCATCAATGATGGGTATGGAAGGCATGTCTGACGTTGGCATGCCAGCAAAAGGGGCGAAGCCTGATAAAGTGGTGCACGTGATGTTGAGCGATGACATGAAAATCACCTTTAAAAAAGAAGTCACAATTGAGCCAAACGACGTGGTGCAGTTCGTTGTCATGAACACAGGCAAAATTGACCATGAGTTTTCGATTGGCTCCGCGGCTGAGCAGCTAAAACACCGTGAAATGATGAAACAAATGGGTAGCCATGCACATGACAGCGGCAGCACTGTGACGGTTCAACCAGGCAAAGCCAAACAGCTGTTGTGGCATTTCCATGGCGATAACAAAGTCGAGTTTGCCTGTAACATCCCTGGTCACGCCGAAGCGGGTATGGTGAAAAAAGTCGAACTGTAATCATCACGATTTCATCACCATCGTCTGCAAAAACGACTGGGTTGTAGGTAGCAGAATATTTCTGCTACCTATTGCCTATATAAAAAACAAAAACTTATTGTTGTGAAATTATTTTTTGTCTAAGAACTCTCACTTTTATAATCATAATAATGACGGGGGAATTTTTTCATACATAATGACTATGAGTCTGAAATGGTTCATTTCAATTAGGTGAATATTATGACCACACACAACACTTCTAGTCTCTGGTTTACACTCGATTATAAAATCGCGTTCTTCTTTCCTGCTTAATTCCTACAATTAAATTAATTTTCAATACATTAGATATTACTTAATGCAATAAAACTCGCATACTAGTTTATTAGTACACTTTCTAGTCATTGAATTTTAATTTCTCTACTTGTTCTTACCAGTTATTAGTCTGGCGCTTAATATGATATTTCGCGTTTATACACTGGTATTTTCAATCAATTTAAAACACTCGAGAATTAACAAACTATTCTTGAGGTAATAAGTATATTTAAAATTTCAGGAAACTATTATGGATAATTTTAAGCATCTTCCAGAACCCTTTCGTATTCGCGTTATTGAGCCAGTAAAACGCACCACTCGCGAGTATCGCGAAGAAGCAATTTTAAAAGCGGGCATGAACCCTTTCCTACTGGATAGTGAAGATGTCTTTATCGACTTGCTGACCGACAGTGGCACAGGGGCCATCACTCAAGATATGCAAGCGGCGATGTTCCGTGGTGATGAAGCGTACAGTGGCAGCCGCAGTTATCATGCATTGGCCAACGCCGTAAAAGACATTTTTGGTTACGAATTCACCATTCCGACACACCAAGGCCGTGGTGCAGAGCAAATCTACATTCCTGTGTTGATCAAAAAACGTGAAATCGAAAAGGGATTGGATCGCTCTAAGATGGTCGCCTTGTCAAACTACTTCTTCGATACCACCCAAGGTCACACGCAAATTAACTGCTGTGTGGCGAAAAACGTCTACACCGAAGAAGCCTTTGATACTGGCGTGAAAGCCGACTTTAAAGGCAATTTTGATTTAGAAAAGCTGGAAGAGGCGATTCTCGAAGCGGGCCCAGCCAATGTGCCATACATCGTCAGCACCATTACCTGTAACTCTGCTGGCGGCCAACCGGTGTCACTTGCCAACTTAAAAGCGGTGTACGAGATTGCTAAACGTTACGATATCCCAGTGATCATGGACTCTGCCCGTTTTGCCGAAAACGCCTATTTCATTCAGCAACGCGAAAAGGATTATCAAAACTGGAGCATCGAGGAAATCACCCGCGAAAGCTACAAATACGCTGATGGTTTGGCCATGTCAGCGAAGAAAGACGCCATGGTACAAATGGGCGGTCTGCTTTGCTTCAAAGATGAAAGCTTCCTTGATGTTTATACTGAATGCCGCACCTTGTGTGTGGTTCAAGAAGGCTTCCCCACTTATGGTGGCTTAGAAGGCGGTGCGATGGAGCGCTTAGCGGTGGGTCTATACGATGGTATGCGCCAAGACTGGCTAGCCTACCGAATTAACCAGGTGGAATATTTGGTCAATGGCCTCGAAAGCATTGGTGTGGTTTGCCAGCAAGCTGGTGGGCACGCGGCCTTTGTTGATGCGGGTAAACTGCTTCCTCATATTCCTGCCGATCAGTTCCCTGCCCATGCTTTAGCGTGCGAGCTTTATAAAGTCGCAGGTATCCGCGCGGTCGAAATCGGCTCGCTGCTACTCGGGCGCGATCCCGCGACAGGCAAGCAGCACCCGTGTCCTGCAGAGTTACTGCGCTTAACCATTCCACGCGCCACGTATACTCAAACGCACATGGATTTCATCATCGAAGCATTTGGTAAAGTCAAAGCCAATGCGGCAAACGTCAAAGGACTCGAGTTCACCTATGAGCCGCAGGTCCTTCGTCACTTTACCGCGCGACTGAAGGAAATCGACGCATAACACTCGCCAAAATGCAGCCCTACAGTGGCTGCGTTTTTTTGGCCAAAAAAAGATAACGATAAATTAAACAATAACGTGAAACTCAAGGATTATTATCATGTCAAAGCAACCCTCGTTAATTGGGGGAGCGTGCATTATTGCCAGCGTCTGTGTCGGCGCTGGAATGCTCGGCCTCCCCAGTGCAGGGGCTGGCGCGTGGACGCTCTGGTCTCTATTGGCTCTCACTCTTACCATGGTCGTCATGACGCTATCTGGTTGGCTACTGCTCGAAGCGTTTAAACACTACGAACTGCGGGTCTCCTTCAATACTGTCACCAAAGATATGCTCGGCAACAAAGTAAACTGGTTCAACAATTTGATGGTTTACTTTGTGGGTGGCATTTTGCTGTACGCTTACATCACTTCTTCTGGTCTTATCTTGCAAGATGTTCTGCAAATAGACAGTAAAGTGGCCTCTATCTTGTTCGTTGCGGTATTTTCGGCCTTTGTTTGGCATTCAACACGCGCGGTTGACCGTATCTCGGTCATTCTCATTGTCTTTATGGTTCTCAGTTTTATCTTTGGCGTTTCAGGGTTAGCGATCAACGTCAAAACCTCCGTTTTATTCGATACCATCAATGAGAATGCCGATTACGCGCCCTACGCAATGGCGATGCTTCCCGTTGCTCTAACCTCTTTTGGTTATCACCATTCCGTCTCTTCTATGCGCTCTTATTACGGCGAAGAACGAAAAGCCAAATACGCCATTCTTGGCGGAACGATTATTGCGCTGAGCCTCTATTTCTTATGGTTACTGAGCATCTTCGGCAACTTACCTCGCTCAGAGTTTGGCTCGGTAATCGAACAAGGTGGCAATGTCGATGTGTTGCTCAAAGCACTGGGTTCGGTGATTGAATCAGAGAAGGTCTCGCAAGCGATCAACGCATTCTCGATGGCGGCGATTCTCTCCTCTTTCATTGGCGTTGGATTAGGGGTGTTTGATTTCTTGGCTGATCTGTTTAAGTTTGGCAACTGCAAACGTGGCAGAAGCAAAACTTGGCTGGTGACGTTTCTTCCACCGTTGATCTTATCGCTACTGTTCCCGTTTGGCTTCATTATTGCCATTGGTTATGCTGGCGCAGCGGCCACCGTCTGGGCTTGTATTATCCCAGTACTGCTCGCCTACAAATCTCGTTCGATGGAGAATGGCTATCAAGGCTTTGTGGTACCAGGAGGCATGTCAGTCCTCGTTCTGGTACTGGGTTTTGGTGTGTTAACCGCCATCTTCCATATGCTGGCCATGGCCAACATGCTGCCCACATTTACTGGGTAAAGATAACACCAGCCACCTCAGGTGGCTGGCTTTTTGTTACAAATGCCAACTCCGCGTAATTTGCGCCTCAGCGACAAAATGATCGTCGTGACTCACCAAAATGAGTGCGCCTTGGTAGTGGGCCAGCGCGTGAGCCAATGCCTGTTTGGATTCCAAATCGAGATGATTGTCCGGTTCATCCAACAGTAGCAGAGGCTGGTTGGGTACATGGCTTGCCATCAACATCGCCAATTTCATTTTCTCACCGCCGCTTAGATGTGCCGCTTGCCGATCAACGCTATCTCGACGAAAACCGATCCCTGCTAGCAGCAGACGAGCCTCATTGGTGGTTATCCCTGAGCAAAAGTGGGTGAGATTTTCCAGCAAAGAGAGCTGAAGGTTGATGATTTGGTAGTGTTGGTCAAGATAAACCACAGGCGCATAACGGCAAATCTCACCACTGTATTCCTCGTGAAGACCTGTCAGCGCTTTCAGTAGCCGACTTTTCCCCACGCCATTGGCACCAAACAAACGGCAACGCTCTCCTTGTTTGAGCTGAAACGAGAGAGGTGTGTGCGTGAGCCCTTGCGTTCGATAATCCGTCACATTCAGCAACGTCCTCTTTTTGTGCTCATGCGTTTCAGACAAGTACAACTTTGGCTCTTCTTCTAGCACCAACTTCTGCTTTAAATTGTGTTGCAGATGCTGATTTCGCTTAAGTTGATTTTGCACCTTGATGTTGGCACTCGCACGGCTATTTTCAGCGCTGTTTTTCATGCCGTCTGTCAATATTTTGGGTTGGCTACCAGACGCACGCTTTTTCTTACCTTGGCTTTCTCGCTTCTGCGCTTTCTCTTTGCTCTTTTGTATCTCGCGTTGTATCGCTTTTTGTTCACGTTGAAGGTGATTGAGCTTGCGAGTCACCGCCTCTTGCTGCGCCTGCCATTGCTGCTGATATTGTGCATAGTGACCATCAAACCAGTGCAACCCTTCTGACGTCAAACGCACTACTCGATCAACCGCCATCAACAAAGCGCGGTCATGGCTCACCAACAAGATTGGCCGCGACTCGTGCCTAATTTGCTCAATCAACCATTGTTTACCAATGTGGTCGAGATGGTTGCTCGGCTCATCGAGGATCAACACCTCATTGTCCCCCAAAAACAAGCGCTTTAAAGTAAGCATCGCAAGCTGTCCACCGCTAAGTTGCTGGCAACTGGCATCAAGTGGTTGCGTGATCCTGAGCTCATCAAGCAAAGCTTGCGTGGTGTGCTCAATCTGCCAATCTTCTTCCAGCTGTTCAAAATGACGTGGATCCACACTGCCCTTTTCTATTTGCTTGAGGGCATTCAGTTTTTGACTGACACCAAAGTATTGTGCAATAGAGCCTTGTGGCTTTTGATCGGATGCTTGTTGCGAGTAGTAGCCAATTCGTCCATGAGCAACCACGTGCCCTGACGTGGGCGCTCTTTGCCCCACCAGCAATTGCAGCAGAACAGACTTACCCACACCATTTCGGCCCACCAATGCCGTTCGTCCCTCGGCAAGTTGAAAATCAAGATGGTGAAATAACCATTCACCGCTGTTTAATTGATAGCTCAGTTGCTGAGCCTGAATAACGGGCATAGAGACCCCCTTACGATTCAAAGAAAGGTAAGAAGTCAGTAAGCATAATTACGAATGTCCTCTCATGTTATGCCTCAAAGGCACCTACACGAAAATCGAAGCATAGGAAAACAAGATGTACAACAGAAACGCAATAACGCCGACTAACTCCAAGAGCCGAATGAATAAAGATCATCGGAATATAGGGAAGTTAGATGTTCATGTAGGCGTTATCTCCGCAAGAAAGGATGGCGAGAGGTTAACAATTGAACAAACGAGATGTCAAGTGCAACTCATGAATCAACACACAACAAAAAACTAAATAATGAAGCGCTAAATCAATGAATAAAAACAAAATAATCAATAAGAATATTTTTGTGACAATTGATAAGTATTTGATAAATCATAAATGCAACAAATGAGTATTGTGGTATTTTCGCCTGTCTCTATGCACATAAAATATACCTATTATTTCAATCGCATAGTTATTAAAAATACGTTAAATATCAATAAGGAAATTTGTGTGAAAAAGTTGGCATTATCTAAAGTTTTTCTGTTGGGCTTATTGGCCTCTTCGTATGCAAGTGCGAATGTATTGACAGGAGTAGTCGGCATTGGATATGGCTTTGGAGGCGATAAACTGGGTGAAGGCGTTTTCGTCAATGGCGATAGCGATGATATAAAAGCGAACGAAGGTATCTCTATTTTTGGCGGGGCGGATTTAGCGCTTCCACAAGATTTCTTGTTGCGTGGCACCCTAGGTTACAAATTTGACACCATTGATGCGTCAAACGGTGATATCTCATTCAGCCGAGTTCCTGTTGAGTTCACAGTTTTCAAGAGCTTAAGCAACCACAAATTGGGTGCCGGGTTTACCTATCACACCGCGGTTAGCTATGAGTGTAATGTAAGCGGGATCTGCAGCGGCGAAGTAGAATTCGATGATGCAGCCGGCTTGGTGGTGCAATATGAATACGCGTTTGCGCCTGGGGCTCTTGGCCAAATCGCGGTTGGTGCAAAATACACCAATATCGAGTATGAAGTTTCCTCAACAGGCGAGACTTTTGATGGCAGTGGCTTCGATATTCACCTTACCGTTTTATTCTAAAACCCATCTAAATCTACACCAATAAATCGGTGTTAATCTGTGTCATTTAGGGAAGAGATACTCTCTTCCCTTGTTTCCTAGACGTTTCGTTATTTACCCTAATGGAAACGACGCGTGGTTTCTTCAATATCAGCACCGTTTAAATCAATAAACGCAGCCATTTCAAGCTGCGTTTTCTCTTGTTAGCGCATCACAAACCACTCTTCGTGGAAGCGCTGATGAATATCGACCCGATAGGGTTTTAGCGCTTGCTTTAAGGCATGCGAGAAGGCCACAGGTCCACAGAAGTAGAAATCATACTCGCGCAAGTCACCGCATTGCTTGGCAATGTCTTCCGCAGTCAATAAGGGGTCCACGCTCGCATCGATAATGGTCAGTGAGGCGTGAGCGGTGTGCGCTTTACGCTTAAGTTCTTCACACATCTGCGGATCCACTTTCTGGCAACAGAAGAAAAGATGCACGCGCCGGGAATGTTCTATCGCCGCTAAGGCGTCTAAGCCAGCCATAAAAGGGGCAATCCCAACGCCACCACCAATCCAGATCTGCGCTTTATTTGCCGAGAAATCAAACTGACCGTAAGGCCCTTCGATTTCGAGCCGCTCACCAACCCGGATTCGATCGCGTAAACCGGTGGTAAAATCGCCCAGTTCTTTAATAAGAAAACGCAGTTGATTGCCTTGCGCTGCACTGGCAATGGTAAAGGGATGAGGCTCTTCACCAGCAAAACGTAGATAAACAAACTGACCCGCTTTGTGTCCTTTCCATCGGTTTTCAACTGCGACAATCAGATCCAACGTTTGGCTATTCGGGCAATAATGGATTCGAGTCACTTGGGCTGCATAGCGTACTTTCTTGCCTATCAGTCCAAATAAACTGTAGAGCGCAGCCAAACTTCCCACGCTTAAAAACAATAACGTGACCCAATAAATAGGCGTGCCCAGATAGGCTTTTTTCAGCAAAATAAAAGCATGCGCGGCAATGAACAGGTAAGCGACTGGCATCAATTGGTGACTCAAGCGAAAGGATTTGTACTTCACGGCCGACCATAACGACACCACGACTAAGACAATCAGCAGATAAAATCCCCACTCCCCCATCGCCATAGCGACAGGTTTCGCTTGTTTTAACCACACGCCCCATTCAGAAAGCTGGCCATGTGGGCCACTGCCATCGAAGCGAACCGGTTTTTCCAGCAGGTCGAGAGAGATTAACCATTTAGGTAAATGGTAGGTAAACCAATGAAACACACCGAGCGATAAACCCACAATACCCAGCCATTTGTGGATCCGATACCCTTTGTCGATTCCCTGAGTCCAACGCTCAATGGTGGGAAGGCGCAACGCGAGCACCATGGCGACTGAGAACATCATTAGTGCCAAGATGCCGGAGTATTGAACGAAGGCTGAGCGCCATTGAAACACATTTTGTGAAGAGAAAAGCGAAGGTTCGGCTTGCAGCCACAAAAGCGTCACGATGACGACGGCTATCCCTATCGATTGTTTTACTCTGTCCATAACCAAATCCACTTAAATTATAAGGTTATTTTAGAGTAACAATCCTAACGTAAAGCAACGTCGCCAGCATGTAAATTTGGGTAAAGGGTAAACTTGTTGCTAAGCCTTCACTTGCGTACTAGCTCTGCGCTTGAGTCGAAAGCCTAAATCCGTCACTTCTTGAAAACGCTCACCTTTTATCGCATGGAGTAACTTCTCCGCTGCGCGTGTGCCCATATTATCGTAGTCGTATTCTGCGCTGCTGATGCTTGGATAAGCGTGCTCAGCGAGCGTGGAGCCTTCTAAACAGATGATCGCCATATCGCCCGGCACCTTGATCACGCGGCGATGACACTCAAACAACGCCCCAATGGCAATTTCCTCATGGCTACACACCAGCGCGTCCAACGTAGAATCGCGCAACAGTAGCTTTGCCAAACCTTCAGCCCCTAATTGAGCCGATGGCGCTTCATGCGTGGTAAGAAAATGATCTGGTGTGAGGTAGTTTTCAATCATGGCACTTTGCCAACCATGCAGTTTTCGTTGCAAGGTTGAATGATTTCCACGCGCACCAATAAAGCCAATGTTACGAAAACCTTGTTCCACCAAATGTTTGGTACAAACCTTGCCCACATCAAAGTGATCAACGCCAATGTTCATATAGCGAGGCTCGCTGCTCAGTTCTGCAATTTCAAGAACTTGCGTATTGGCACTGTGCAAAAGTTGATGCGTTCGGTCACTGTGGCTGCTACCAAACAACACCACCCCAGCCGGCCTATCTTCCAGAAACGCGCTGAGTAATTTTTCTTCTTGCTCTGCAGAATAGTCGCTGTAACCCAGCAAAAGTTGGTAACCCGCTTTGTTAAGCGTGTGCTGAAAAGAGGGCAAAAACAGCGCACACGATTTCTCCACCAATGAAGGCAAAATCAGTGCTATTGAATAACTCTCTGCTGAAGCAAGTGCGCCAGCGGCTTTATTGGGTATATAGCCTAGCTCATCGACGACTTGTTGAATCTTATCTCGTAACTTATCTGAGACGAGTTCTGGTGTGCGCAATGCTCGCGACACCGTCATGGTTCCTACGCCAGCTTTCTTGGCCACATCGGCTAGGGTGACGCTCCCTGTGCTTCTTCGTTTTCGAGGTTCGCTCATTGGATTAATTTTACTTATTTGCAGGCTGCGGCATCTTACCACAGAGGAGAGATGCTGGAGAGTGTAGCTTACTAAAGGTTGAACTCCAGCATATGAAACTCAGTGTGTTAGCAAAAATGGTAGCGCTATCACACTTAATGATAGCGCTATCAGATAGCGCTATCATTTGTGATCGTACTCTGGTTTTTATGCCGGAATCATCGTTAGAGTAGCGCCATCTCAGCAACAGAAATCGGAATACAACAATGCTAAGCGAACTGATTACCTCTGACGTTATTCGAGTCCACCCTCAAGCAACAGATTGGCAAGATGCGGTGCAAAAATCGTGTCAGGCACTCATTGATAACGGTGCAGTCGAAGCGCGTTACGTCGATGCGATTTTTCGCTCACACCAAGAGCTTGGTCCCTACTATGTGATTGGTCCGGGCATGGCCATGCCACACGCTCGTCCAGAAGATGGCGTCAACCGTTTAGCATTGGCGATCACCGTTATTCAACAAGGTGTTCATTTCGATTCTGAAGGGAATGACCCTGTAAAAATGCTGGTGACGCTTGCGGCTACCGACAGCAATAGCCATGTCGGGGCTATCGCAAAACTGGCAGAACTTTTTATGAATGAAGAGCATGTCGAGCAAATTTGCCAAGCTCAAACTCCTGACGATGTCCTAGCGGTCATCAAGAACTATTAACTCCTGTCTATACCCCCTATATAGATTTAAAGAAACAATAAGGTACAGAATGATGAAAATTATGGTTGTTTGCGGTCATGGTTTAGGCACTAGCCTAATGATGGAAATGAGTATTAAAGCGATTGTTAAAGATCTGAATGTCGACGCTGCCGTTGATCATATCGATCTAGGCAGTGCCAAAGGCACCGATTGCGACATCTTTATCGGAACCAACGATATCACCGAGCAGTTGAAAAACTTGGGTGTGGAACCAAAGATTGTCAGCCTAGATAACATGGTGGATAAAGTGGTGATGAAAGATCGCTTATCTATTGCGCTTCAAGAACTTGGCGCACTATAAGGGGGCGTTATGGAATTCTTTAGTTTCTTAATGAATGATGTCCTATCAGAGCCTGCCGTTCTGGTGGGCCTGATTGCACTGATTGGTTTGATTGCCCAGAAAAAGCCCGTCACGGAATGCATCAAAGGCACTGTAAAAACCATTCTTGGTTTCATTATTCTTGGTGCGGGTGCTGGCTTAGTGGTGAGTTCGTTGGGCGATTTTGCCACCATCTTCCAGCAAGCCTTTGGTATTACAGGTGTGGTACCCAACAACGAAGCGATTGTATCAATTGCACAAGAAGCCTTTGGTAAAGAGATGGCGATGATCATGTTCTTTGCCATGCTGGTGAATATTCTGATCGCACGCTTTACGCCGTGGAAATTCATTTTCTTGACGGGTCACCACACGCTGTTTATGTCGATGATGGTTGCCGCGATCCTTTCTTCTAGCGGTATGAGCGGCGTTCCTCTGATTGCTCTGGGTTCACTGGTTGTAGGCTCTGTGATGGTGTTCTTCCCTGCGATTGCACACAAATACATGAAGCAAGTGACGGGTTCAGACGACGTTGCAATTGGCCACTTCTCCACACTTTCTTACGTATTGGCTGGCTTTATCGGCAGCAAATTTGGTAATAAAGAACACTCGACTGAAGAGATGAATGTACCAAAGAGCCTGTTGTTCTTGCGTGACACGCCAGTGGCGATCTCGTTTACCATGGGCATCATCTTTATGGTGACTTGTCTCTTCGCTGGCGGTGATTTTGTGCGTGAAGTGAGCGGCGGTAAACATTGGTTTATGTTCGCGCTGATGCAATCCATCACGTTTGCCGGTGGTGTGTACGTTATCCTGCAAGGTGTGCGTATGGTGATCGCCGAAATCGTTCCTGCGTTCAAAGGCATCTCGGACAAACTCGTACCGAATGCCAAACCTGCGCTAGATTGCCCGGTGGTTTTCCCTTACGCTCCAAATGCGGTTTTGGTGGGCTTCCTATCAAGCTTTGCTGCGGGTTTACTTGGCATGTTCCTACTGTACGTAATGGGCTTAACCGTGATTATTCCAGGCGTGGTTCCACACTTCTTCGTTGGTGCTGCAGCTGGGGTATTTGGTAACGCAACCGGTGGTCGCCGTGGCGCAATCCTAGGGGCTTTTGCCCAAGGTCTGCTGATCACCTTCCTACCAGTCTTCCTGATGCCAGTACTAGGTGATCTTGGTTTTGCCAACACCACCTTCAGTGACGCGGACTTCGGTGCTGTCGGTATCCTACTTGGTCTGATTGTGCGTTAAGCCATTCTTCGTCAGATAACAAGGCCCAATAGAAAAGCCGCTGTGATCAACAGCGGCTTTTTGCTTTTTTATCGCTCAATTAGCGAGCACGAAGCTTGTTGTGTTTTTTCACTTTTTTCATCGCCATTTGCTGCTTCAGTGGCGACAAGTAGTCGATGAAGAGATTACCAGAGAGATGGTCAATCTCGTGTTGCATCACAATCGCCAAGAACTCGCTGGTTTCGATTCGCAATGGTTTACCATCACGATCGAGCGCTTCCACGACCACCGAAGTGTAACGCTCAACATCGGCGTAGTAGTCTGGTACCGATAGGCAACCTTCTTGACCCATCTCTTTATTGCTGCCGCTGACCACTTTTGGGTTCACCAGCACTAGCGGCTCATCGCGATTTTCTGACAAGTCAATCACCACAATGGCTTCTTCTCGGCCAACTTGCGGCGCCGCTAAGCCCACACCATTATCCGTTTCGTAAAGCGTCTCAAGCAGATCGTCGATCAGAGTTTGCACTGCAGCAACATCCGTTACTTCTTTAGATTGAACGCGTAGTCGTGGATCGGGTGCGGTTAAAATTTCTAAAACAGCCATGGGGTCCTTGAATTATCCGTTGAATAAAAATAACGCGGCGTAAGATAGTGGTTTCTCCCGCCGTTGTAAACCTCAGGTTAACGCCAAATGCTTTCGCCAACGGCATTGAACACACATCATCGAAGCGAAAAATGGCTCAAAAACTTGAAAACGAGAAAAACGAGAAAAAGAAAGCCAGTCATCGAGACTGGCTTGATTGGTACCACTAACTCATCATTAGAACTGGCCTAAATAGGCCCACTGATGGTTGCTTGAGTTATTGTCCGTCGGCCAAGGGAAGTAACCGTAACTGGTGGTTTTTAGACGGTAGTAATGGTAGCCACCACGGAAAGCGTATTGATAAATATCATTCACTTTGCCTCGCTGACCATCACTGCCCCAAACGCCCATCGCATCTTGTTGGTACCATTCCAACAGAGCGCGTTCAAAACTCGCCAAATCGCGATTGAGCTCATCCAGATAAGCTTGAATGGCGCTGTCACTGCCCAAGAAATACCAATCTTGGTTTGATGCAGCGTTAGTTGGGAATGCCTCTCCTTCGCCAGGACGTTTCTGGATGAAGTAGTGATTTTCACCCTCGATTTGCCCAACAAAAACGGCGTTTTCCGTACTCCCCCACGCGGTGCTGTGGCGCTCTTCCCAACTCAATAGACGGGAGGCAGCAAAATAGCCTTTCACGCGCTCTTCGATGCGGAGACCTTCTGCACGATCGAAGGCAATCGGGTTGAAGGTGAAGTTGACGTAGTCATCTGCAGAGCCGAGGTATTTCCAATCGCCATTGCTGGTTTGATTGGTTGGGAAAGCCTGAGCCTCCACGGTGCGCATAACAAAATAGTCGCGACTGCCCGTTTCTGGATTCGCGAACACATACAGCGCGCCTGCTCGACGTTCAGCGCGAGTTACGCCATTGTTGAGCAATCCACGGCCATAATGCTCAGCAACAAACGCATCAAACTGAGTAATGGTCGCAAAATCTTCGTTTAGGAGCGTGTCGTTTTGCGCAAACGTTGGGGTCATGTCGACCACTTGGCTGTAACCATACTCTTGGCCAATGATGATCGGCCCTTTGAGATCCGCAATCGGTGGATTTTGCTCAGGGGTGAAGCGCGTTAGCTCAGTCTCACCATTTCTGTCTGAACAACTTAAGCGGACCTGCGTTGGCACACCATTATCCATCGCTAAGTTAACGTGGAATTTGTTGCTGTCATTAACGCTATGACGAGAGGCATTCAGTACCACTCGCTCACTGGCACCATTAGCAAACTCGACATCTAACTGGCACTGACCTTGAGTTTGGTAGCTAGGGCGCAGCACTTCATCACCACGTAGCGCGTAGCGCCAGGTCTTGCCATGCTTATGCATCACGCCTGAGATTTGCTCACAGTTGTTACCCACCACAAAACCCGCACCATCGTGATCGGTGCCTGACTTATTGAGTGTACAGAGCGTCACTTCCCCCACCTCTGGTGTAGGCGTGTACGTGACCGCACCACGTCCGTACTTGGAAAGCAACTCATAGTCACCTTGCGCCGATGTCATGTTGGAATTAATGTGCCATTGGAGATCACGGCCAGATGAACAACGATCGGTGCTCTGATCCACACCACCAACAAAGACAGCACTGTCACCATTTGCCGCTTGGAAGGTGAACTTACACACACGTTGCTGCTCACCATCCATGCGCAAGGTTTGCCAACTATCACTCTCAAGCTCCGCTGGGGTTAAATCTGCCACAGGCTGCCAACCATCTGGCTGGAACTCTCCTTGAACGCCTTGCGGCAGTTCAAACACATTGCCGTAATTGGAGTAAACCAGTGGATAAATTTGGCTTGGCTTTTCGTTATATGGGTCATAAATACCCAATAGCGTCATTACTGCTACACCCGTTTGTTGTGGTTTAGGTGTGTCGGTCTCGACCGTTTGATAGCGCTGCGCGGCTTGATCCCACTGCACATAACCGCTCGGGCTGCTGCTATCAAGATTAAAACCGTTATTCATCCAACGCTGCGCTTTGCGCGACTGTGCAGGGTGTTCCAACGTAAAGCGACTGATGGTGCCGACATATTCCTGCTCACCACCATTTTGCGCATCCACCAAGAAACGGAACGCATCTTTAAACGGCGGTACAATATCGTCCCCTTGTTGCTGGGTATACACATCGCCTTTCCAATGTAGGTTGCCGATAAAGCGTTGATGGAAAGCATCCCAACCCCAGCCCGATTCCATATCGTGAATCGACGCCATATACGGCCAATGCCCCAATCCATAGTTGTGGCCAAGTTCATGTGACCATTCATTACCCGTGGTGGCTTCTAGCGTGACAATACCACCGCCACCACTGCCCCCATGCACAACCACTTGCGGTAAATCGGTGTCTTTTTTGGTGTAAACCCCAACGTTGGTATGGGCAGTAATGTGATTGAAGCGTCGGTTGTACTGCTGTGAGTAACCTGCGCTGGTTAAAATGCCGACGTTGGCATTGTTGATGCCCGTTGAGACCATGGCTTTACCAATCGCTTCGCGCATATCGCCACTGTGCCAACCACCAGTGCTGGCACTTTTATCGGTGTACACCACGCCGTTTGGCATCGTCACAATTGGAAAATGCGCTGGCGTATAATCGGCCATCACCAACTTGGAGGCCGGAATCTTCTGGAAGTAATCCGCCGCAAGCGTCGGTAAGTTTTGGATCATGGTATTGCGATTGCGCGGCTCGATAAGCATGCCCATGTCGATGTTTTGGATCACCAACTCTGGCGCGCCACCAAATTGGATCTCCCCTTGGCTCAATACCCCTTCACGGCCTAAATTGTCGGTCAAGCGCAGCGATAGACCCGGCTTCATCCAGTTCCATTGCAGGGGCAGCGACCAAGCATGATGAGAAAACACCACTTTCATGCGTCCATTGTCAGGCTGATCCGACGCAGCCAGAGCGCTTGGCGGCAACATCAAGCTGCTGTGAACCACCTCGCCATCAAGGAGCACTTCTGCACGCACTTGGTTGATCTCTTCACCTTGCGATGGCGTGAAAAGCAGCATCGCTTCGCGGTTCATGATCACATCCAAATGGCCTTGCCCTGTCAACTCATTGCCATTTGGCGCGACCGAAGTGTGCGTTTGCGTGATGCCCAAACCACCTTCTAAACTGCCTTGCAAATGGTTAGGCGTTGGGATCTCATCGGCAAAGCCAACGCGAGAGGCTTGAGTGGTAAAACGCACCACCTGCGGCTCGGCACAATCCACTGGATTGCAAGAGCGCAGCACCATCTCATATTGTGTTTCAGGCTGGAGCCCACCGATGAAAAAACCCGCCGAGACGGCGTCATAATGGCGAACATCCTTGCCGTCACTCACCTTGGTTAAGGTCAACTGCGTTGTGTCCGACTCGTTTTGGCCTAACCAATCAAACGATACGCCCACATCCGAGACACTCGATACCGTGACAGAATGGATGGCAGGCTTCACTAAAGCGCCACAATCGTTGGTTTCTGTGCGGTAAATGACATCACTTTCCCAAATATAGCTGCCATCAGGTCGCTTCGAACCGTGTGACGCTGGAATGTATTCCACGAAACAGCCTTGCTCATCCGATTCGTAAACACCAAATTCGCGGCTCATCAAGTAAAAGCCGCCGTTGTACATCATGAATTCCCAGCTTTGATCGACAAAATCGATCACATTGCGATACGGTGTGTCATCGCCGCCTTGGTAAGGCAAAAATGGGAACTTAAGATCATTTTTGTAGCTAAGACGATATTCAAAACCTTGATAATTGATCCAACGTTCGCCATTGCGTTCAAATACGCCTTCGCCACGTTCAGCCATCGCTTTGATCGATTGCAAACGCTCGACGGTTTTCTCTCCGATCTGTACCAGCGTCAACTCAGGTTGCGCCCACACAGCAGTGCTTCCCAATAGCCCCGCGATGAGAAGTGTCAGTGGTTTTTTCTTCATGATTGGCTTATCTCATTATTATTTGAATAGATTGAGCCCAAATTTAGGCAACACTAACCCACAACATTTCTCTGAAAATCTAAGAAATATCGTTATTAATAAGTAGGTTAGGATTTAATTATCATTTATGAGACAAGCAATTTAAAAATGAAGATTGAACGGAATGAGAGTGCAGTTCCAAAATGCCATACCGAAAAGATTCAATATGAGAGGTTCAGTCAATAATTCAGTGGATTTATAAATATTTAATAATTCAATAATTTAGATGATTTCTATCCGCAAAAATCACCATGAGAAATGTGTGAGCAGCTTCATCTATTCTCGGCTTAGGTATAGAATATCAAAGCCGAGGCGAACTCGAACCAATAAGCAGAAACAGCCAGTATCTCGCTTGCTGAGTATCCCGTCCGAACCTCTCATTTGTTTAGCAGACAGACCACGCCCTTTCTCTCCCATTCATGCGGTGTGGTAACCCTGAAGAAAACTTGGAAACTAACATGAGTCTATTTGAGAATCTCTCAATCATCTTTGCCCTGATCTTATCCAGTTGCTTTTTCTCTATGTCAGAAATTGCACTTGCCGCCGCCAGAAAAATTCGCTTAAAGCAGCTTTCTGACGAGGGAGATGAGCGCGCAACCAAAGTGCTTGAACTGCAAGCCAATCCGGGTAACTTCTTCACCGTGGTACAAATCGGCCTCAACGCCGTCGCCATCATGGGTGGTATTGTGGGTGAGTCAGCCTTCACGCCTTACATCAAAGCCGCTCTCGACGGTATCGTCCCTGCCGCTTGGTTGGCACAGGTGAGTTTCTTCCTCTCCTTCTTTTTGGTCACCAGCATGTTTATTTTGTTTGCCGACTTAATGCCCAAACGCATCGCCATGGCGGTACCAGAAAAAATCGCCATCTCTTTGGTGGGGCCAATGTTGGTCTGCATCACCATTTTGAAGCCATTTATTTTTATCTTTAACGGCTTAGCCAACCTGATTTTCCAACTGCTGAGCATTCCAGCTGAGCGTAACGACGACATTACCTCTGACGATATTTATGCAGTGATGGATGCCGGCGCTGAGGCGGGCGTGCTCGATCGTGGCGAACAAAAAATGATGGAAAGCGTGTTTGAAATGCAATCAGTCCCCGTCACTTCTGCCATGACACCACGCGAAAGCCTGACCTTCCTTTCGCTTGAAGACGATGAAGAAACGCTGAGAAAGAAAATCGCCGAAGATCCTCACCACAAGTTTCTGGTGTGTGATGGTCAACTCGATGCAATCAAAGGGTACATCGATTCCAAAGAACTGCTTACTCGTTTGATTAACGGGCATACATTAAACGTCAAAGACAGCAGCATGGTGCAAAGTTGTCCGATTATTCCTGACACTTTGAGCCTCTCTGAAGCGTTGGATTACTTTAAAAATACCCGCGCTGACTTTGCCGTGATCATGAACGAATACGCACTGGTGTTGGGCATTGTCACTTTTAACGATCTGCAAAGTGCCGTTATGGGCACTTGGGTGCTGGCCGAAGGCGAAGAACAAATCGTTGCACGCGACCCGAACTCTTGGTTAGTGGATGGCGTTACGCCAATCACCGATGTGATGCGAGCACTCAATATCAACGAGTTTCCACATCCACAAAACTACGAAACCATCGCTGGTTTTATGATGTACATGCTGAGAAAGATCCCACGCAGAACGGATGCCATCATCTACTCTGGTTACAAGTTCGAAGTGGTGGACATTGATAACTACAAAGTGGACCAACTGCTGGTTACTCGTGTGGAAGTGGAGAATCAGCCAAGCCACGAGGAATAACGTCGGCACTCACCACTCATTTCATCAGCCATTGCCCTTCGCTTTGGCTGATTTTTTATGTAGGGTTGAACGGTCACTATTAGGGAGATAAACACCGAATGTATCAAATCAGGGAAATGGAGATTTCCGACTACGAGAACGTCATGGCTCTGTGGGGTGAGACCGAGCATCTAGCCATCAAAGACGCGGATTCCAAACCGAGTATTGCAGCCTACCTCAAGCGCAACCCAGGCTTGAGCTTTGTGGTGCTCGACAACGAGAAAACCATCGCTGCCGTGTTGGTCGGTACCGATGGACGACGGGGTTATTTGCAACACCTCTCTGTCGATAACGACTACCGAGGTCAAGGTATTGGCCAGCAGCTTGTTACTCGCGCAACGGACGCGTTGGCCGCCCTTGGCATCGCCAAAACACATCTGTTTGTGTTAAGCGAAAACCATGCAGCACAGAATTTCTATCAAAAAATGGGCTGGTTTGCGCGCGACGAAGTACGCATGTTCTCTTTCAATAGCTCCTCAAATCGCAACGTTTAGTCTTGGTAAATGTAGTCCGATCAAAGAAGCCCCAATCGTCAGGGGCTTCTTTATCCTAATCCTAGAAAATGCCAGTTCGTTTAGAAGAAACCTAACGGATTCACATCGTAGCTAATCAGCAAGTTCTTGGTATTTTGGTAGTGATTTAGCATCATCTTGTGAGTTTCGCGACCAATGCCCGATTTTTTGTAACCACCGAATGCGGCGTGTGCAGGATATGCGTGGTAGCAGTTGATCCAAATCCGGCCCGCTTCAATGTTACGCCCCATGCGATAGGCTAGGTTTT
Organism: Vibrio sp. CCUG 15886; assembly: GCF_028570825.1. NCBI lineage: Bacteria > Pseudomonadati > Pseudomonadota > Gammaproteobacteria > Vibrionales > Vibrionaceae > Vibrio > Vibrio sp. CCUG 15886. Next base: position 986,425 of record NZ_JAQQBT010000001.1, read on the forward strand.
GATCGCGAGTCCACACGCCAGCGCCTAAGCCATACTCAGTGTCGTTGGCAATGGCCAGTGCTTCGGCTTCGTCTTTAAAGGTTGTCACCGCGATCACCGGGCCAAAAATTTCTTCTTGGAATACCCGCATTTTGTTGTGACCTTGCAGTAAAGTGGGCTGGATGTAGTAACCGGTCGCCAAATCGTCTTCTTGCTTGGCAATCTCACCACCAAACACCACTTTTGCCCCTTCTTGGCGGCCAATTTCCAAGTAGCTCAATATCTTATCAAATTGCTCTTGCGATGCTTGGGCACCCACTTGAGTGTTGGTATCGAGCGGGTTGCCCTGTTTGATGCTCTTGGCACGCTCCGCCACTTTGGCAATGAACTGATCGTAAATCGACTCATGGACCAGCACGCGTGATGGGCAAGTACACACTTCGCCTTGGTTAAAGAAGGCAAGTAAAGTGCCCTCTATGCATTTGTCCAGATAAGCATCTTCATGATCAAACACATCTGGGAAATAGATGTTTGGCGACTTACCGCCGAGTTCCACCGTTGATGGAATCAAGCTTTCCGCGGCACATTTAAGTATGTGATTGCCCACTTCGGTTGAACCCGTAAACGCCAGTTTGGCAATACGATTGCTGGTGGCTAGTGCTTGGCCTGCTTCTGCGCCAAAGCCGTTAACCACGTTCACCACACCAGCCGGAATAAGATCACCAATCTTTTCCATCAGCACCAAGATTGACGTTGGCGTTTGCTCTGCTGGTTTGAGTACCACGCAGCAGCCCGCCGCTAACGCTGGTGCCAGTTTCCACGCCGCCATCAGCATGGGGAAGTTCCAAGGGATGATCTGCCCAACCACGCCAATCGGCTCTGGGAAGTGGTAGCTCGCGGTATTGGCATCCAGCTCCGCAGCGCTGCCTTCCTGCGCACGAATACACCCGGCGAAATAGCGGAAGTGATCGACCACCAGCGGTAAATCTGCCGCCAGCGTTTCACGTACAGGTTTGCCGTTTTCCCACGTTTCCGCCACCGCCAACTCTTCGAGATGCGCTTCAATGCGATCGGCGATTTTCAGCAAGATATTGGCACGCTCCGTCACGCTGGTTTTCGCCCATTGATAACGAACGCTGTGCGCCGCATCCAAGGCCAAGTTAATGTCCGCCGCGCTTGAGCGAGCCACTTTACAATAAGCCTGGCCGTTAACCGGCGAAATATTATCGAAATATTCACCGCTCACCGGTTTCACCCATTCCCCGCCAATGTAGTTGTCATAGTGGCTTTTGAAATTCACGACAGCGTTGTCACTACCTGGTTGTGCATAAATCATAACTCGTCCTTTTGTTTCTCGTTTGGTTTAAAACACAGTGTCGATTCGCACTGCTTTACCTAAGCCATAACGCAAGTCACAGGCCAGAAACACAACGCTTGTTGTTAATTAAATGTAAAACTATGATTACCAAACGATAACAACTTGGGTTTGTCGAGAATGGCACAACGAGTGGCGTGATACGCGCTGTTCAACTGTTCCAAATTGGTACACCCAAACTGTGGCAAAATGGAACAGTCATGCAACTTCAACATGTTAGCAAACCCAACTGGCTGATGAACTCTTGGGATAGAAGCGAACAGGCGGGTTTGAAAGAGCGTCGCCTCCCCGAGGATGTGCGCATTTCCCCCGCGATGCTCAAAGATCGACGCCAACAACATCACGCGTTAATTGACGCGATCACTCAATTTGCTTTGCCATTGTTTAACCAACTGTTTGCCCACAGTGATAGCCGTTTGATTTTGACCGACAACCAAGGCGTGATCATCGGCAGTTGGGGACAACCCAAGTTTCGTGAAAAACTCACCGAGATCGCTCTAAGCTCCGGCGCTTGTTGGCAAGAGCGATTGAAAGGCACCAACGCCATTGGCACCGCCTTAGTTGAAGCCAAACCCGTCACCATAGTGGGCGATGAGCATTACATCCAGCGCCATCGCTTTATCAGTTGCTCGGCAAGCCCGCTGTTTGATCACAAAGGCAATCTGGTGGGGATTTTGGACATCACCAGCGAGCAGCAAAAACATGACCTGTCCACACAGGTGTTAGTCCAAAACATGGTGCAATTGGTGGAAAACCAATTATTGAACCAAGTTCCTGAGGGCCATTTTCGTGTTGATCTGGCTTGTGAAAAATCGCTGTTGAACAGTGGCTGGCAAGGCATTCTCATTGCGGATGAATCCGGTCAAGTGGTGGCGCACAACCAAGTGGCAGGACAACTGCTCGCCAAACAGCAGGTGGTTGGGCAATCATTAGACGCCATTTTGCAATCGCGGCAAAGCCATTCTCCTCTGTTTTTTGAAACCAAACCCTTGCAGGCAAAACGTCATCGTAGCCGCGCGTTAAGCCCTTCCAACGATCTTCATTTTGGTGATGCCACTGTCGAGCATTGTTGGCAACAAGCCAATCGTGTAATTGATAAAGACATTCGCTTGCTGATTCTCGGTGAAACAGGCGTGGGCAAAAATGAATTTGTCAAAGCGCTGCACAAAAATAGCCAAAGAAAGCAGGGGCCGTTAGTTGCCGTTAATTGCGGGGCTTTACCCAAAGACTTAATTGAATCCGAACTGTTTGGCTACGTCGCTGGAGCATTTACTGGCGCTAGCAGCAAAGGGTATCAAGGCAAGATCCGCCAAGCGGATAAAGGGATCTTATTTCTCGATGAAATTGCTGATTTGCCATTGGACGCGCAAAGCCGATTGCTGCATGTGCTGCAAGACAACACCGTACTACCGATCGGTTCTAACCAAGCCGTACAAGTAGACACTCAGATCATTGCCGCCACACACAAAGATTTGGATCAGTTAGTGCAGTTCGGCCAGTTCCGTCAAGATCTCTACTATCGCCTTAATGGTTTGATCATTGAGCTGCCCCGCTTTGCCGAGCGTGACGATAAACGCGCATTCATTGAGCATATTCATCGACGTTATGCACAAGATCATCAAGAGATCTGCCCGCACTTGATGGCGCTACTGCTGCACTATACATGGCCCGGTAATTTGCGCGAACTGGACAGCTTATTGAAAGTCGCCACCTTAATGGCGCAAGGCGAGCCTTCACTGTCTTTGGCTCATGTGCCTGCGCATCTAGCTCAAAAACTGGGACAACTTTCAGAAGCTAATGCCGCGGCGGCGGAAGTCAAAGATCTGCGCTCAACCGTGGATGAGTCGTTAGTGAAAACCTATCAGGCAACGCAAGGCAATATCAGCCAAACCTCGCGATTGCTCGGTATCAGCCGCAACACCATATATCGTAAACTCAAAAGCTTAGGGATGATCAAGTCAGCGAGATAATTTAGACTCCTAGACAGCCATCACCGCGAGTTCAGCCGCCATAGGGTTAACTCGCCGCAGCACTAACCGTTTAGTTGGCGCATTGGAGTTTGGTCGCTATAGAACATGTAGCAGTTTTTCCCTGCCAGTTTTGCTTGATACATCGCTTGGTCTGCCTGTCGGATAAGGCTGTCGGAATCTTGCTGTTCCCCACCAAAATAGATAGACACACCAATGCTGGCAGAGAGTGTAATCTCCTCTTTTCCAATGGTGATGGGCTGACTGATGGAATGCAGGAAACGCTGAGCCAGCGGTTCAATGTCATAGCTATCTCGCACCCGCGGCACCAAAATAATGAACTCATCGCCACCGAGGCGAGCCAACGTATCACCTTCCCTGACCAAATCTTTCATTCTGGCGGCAACATGGTAGAGCACGTCATCTCCCGCATCGTGACCAAAGGTGTCATTTACTTGCTTGAAGCCATCAAGATCAAGAAACAACACTGCCAAATGCTGCTTATTACGACGTGAGCGCTCCATCGCATTGAGTAATCGCTCTTTAAGCAACAAGCGATTGGGGAGCTCTGTCAGCGGATCATAGTGAGCGATTTTTTCTAACTGAGACTCATGCTCTTTGAGTGCAGATATGTCAGAGAAGAGCGCGACAAAACGAATCTCATCTTCACGTCTATCTTCTACCTTGCTAATGGTCACTAGATCGGGGCAAACCTCGCCATTTTTGCGCTTGTTCCAAATTTCTCCCCGCCAGTAACCACGAGAAAGCAACATTTCCCAAAGATCATGATAGACGTCTTCATCGTGCATACCGGACTTCAACAGTTTAAGCGTTTGTCCTTCAAGCTCAGATTTTTCATAACCCGATATGTAGGTAAATGCCTGATTCACATCAACAATCATGCCTTTACTGTCGGTAATCACAATCCCTTCATGAACGTATTTAAACACATTGGCCGCCAGCTCTAATTGGCTCTCTCGCGCTTTACTTTCGCTGATATCGACATGGGTGCCGAACATCTCCAATGGTTGACCATCGTCATCCCACTGCGCAACACGGCCGCGATCGAGTACCCACACCCAATGCCCGTCTTTGTGCTTCATTCTTACTTCGCACTCATAGATGTCTGTCTTACCAGAGAAGTAATCGGATAGGCGTCGTTGTGACAATTTTAAATCACTGGGGTGCACGTATTTCATCCAGGTGTCAATCGAGACAGGCGTCAGTTCTTCCAATTGATAGCCTATGATGTCGGCCCAACGTGGGTTAAACCTCGCCGCACCGGTTTTGATATTCCAATACCAAGTGCCCGCATCGGTGCCTCGAATCACGTTCTCCAGACGCTCATGCTCTACTTTTAACTTGTTTCGTGTCAGTGAGATGACCTTCAACATGTCATTGACCGTTTTGGTTAAAATGTTCAATTCTGTGTAGGGGGAAGGTGCCAACATATTGATAGGTAAGCCATCCTGATCTCGATGCTCAAGCGAATGAGCAATCCGCTTTAATGGATGAATCAAAATCCAGCGGATAAGAAACATGGCCAATAACGCTTGGACCAACAACAACACCAATACAGTGGTGGTAATGTTCAGGAGCAAATGGCGCTTTTCCAGCACCAATAGCTCCCCACTCACATACACATCCACACGTCCGATCTGATTGCCTTCTTCATCATGGATCTCTGAGCTCTTTTGGTAGAGTGCCTGCTTCAGCAAGGTTTGTTGCTGTACGCCTTCGCTTTGAAATTCACTCACACGAGAGGAGGACGTTTTCACGTAGCCAGTGAGATAACTTTTTTGCCCTGTCAGCTCCGCCATTTGAAAGTTATCGACTAAGATCGCCAGCAATGCATAGTGATTCTCTGTGTTGATTTCGCTATAGAGCAGTTTGTCGTATTCGTGGATCTGGTAGGTGTCCACATACCCTGAAATCGTCGTACTTAGCCTCGCTGCACTCTCTTCCGCTTGGCCACGTATCTCACTTTCTACGTGCTCACTGCGTAAGGAATAGTTGTAAACACCATAGCCAATGAAGACGATGGACGAGGTGATGATCATACTGATACTAAGAAAGAGCGTTAATGAACGCCGATGATGAAAAAGCGGCCACCTCTCTGTCATTGTGCCCCTCCTTCATGTCCCAGCACATTCCGCTGAATGGTGCTAAGCAGGCTGTCTAGGTTTTGCGATGACACCGCTAATACTTCCAGTTGTTGCTCTTTCGCCACCGTGTGACCTAAAAGATACTGATGCAGAGAGTTCATCGCTCTCTCTCCCATCAAAAAAGGTTGTTGCATGCCTGAGCCAACCAGCTGCTGAGAACGGATCATATCGATGAATTCTGGCTCAGCGTCAAAACAGATCAGCAACACTTTGTCTCTTTGACCTAATGAATCAATCGCATCAAGTGCCGCTTGGTAGCGGTCGGAGCCCTGCAACCAAATGGCGCGTATTTTGCGATGCTCACGCAACATCGTTTGGGTGAAAATAAAGGTCTCTTGGTAGCTGAAATCTTTTTGCTGTTTGATCGCCGCAATGCGCATGCCCTGTTGCTTGGCCGCTTCAACAAACCCTTCTGTACGCTCAATGCCATTCTTGCGTTTTTGCGGAATGGCGACCACGCCAACTTCGCCATTTTGCCAGCCTTTCGCTTTCATAGCCGCCGCCAGTATTTGAGCCAATTGAAACGCGCCGGAAAAATTATCCGACTCAATATAGCTGACAAAGGTGCCGCCTTCGGTGCCGATATCGCTAATGACCACTGGAATATTCGCTTGCTCCGCCATTTTGAGAATAGTCACCGCAGCCGATGAATTGGTCGGCGATAAAATGATGCCATCTGGTTTGAGGGCGATGGCTTTGATGATGTTTTCCAGCTCGGTTTTGGCGTCATTTTCTGCACTTAACACCACGGCTTCATAGCCCAACTGTTTTGCTTCATTCTCAATTCCTCCCCACATGATTTGCCAAAATGGGATCCGCAGATCGGAAACCATATAAACAATCTGTTGGCTCGCACTGAGCCAAGGAGAAAAAAACAAAGCAACACAAAAAGCGAGATGACGCATATCCATGTTTCCTCCGAGAAAACCACTTTAAACACGACATACTGCTGCTAAGTTAACTATATACGCTGACCAATATCGCTCCGCTTTTTTTGTTTACAATTTGACACACATCATAAAGCAATCAATTTCATATTCTTTTGAGCCATATTTTTAAGCAAAAACACCCTATTTAGAGGTATTTCCCAAGCAAATAACCATACAAAATGAATGGACTTAAGACTTAAGGGAAGGGACTAGGGACTAGGGACTAGGGGCTAGGGGCTAGGGGCTAGGGGCTAGGAAAGAAGATAGAAGACTAAGACAAAAAGAAAAGCAGACAAACCGTGTTATCTGCTTCCATACTAGCGATACGAGAATGGCGACTAAATCGGCTCTCCTGCTTCATCTTCCTCCACAATATCGGTTTCCAACGCTGCCTCCGCCAACCAACGTTGGATTGGCACACTGGCCAACACTTTGTTCTGATAAAGCAGAGCGCTTTCCGAAAGCGGGATTTGATACGTTTCAAAACGCAGCGCCACGGGCGCGAACATCGCATCGGCAATGGACCACTCACCAAACAGCCAAGCATGAGGGTGAGCCGCCATCTGCTGCGACCAAATTTGATCAATGCGCGCAACGTCTTTCTCAGCTTGCGCTGAAAGCGTCACTTTGCGTTTTGCCCGACAGTTCATCGGCAGCTCATTGCGCAGAGCTTGAAAACCCGAATGCATTTCACACGCAAGCGCACGTGCTTTGGCTTTTGAGGCGCGATCGTCAGGCCACGCTTTACCCGCCAGTTGCGTTTCATTGACGTACTCCAAAATGGCCAAAGAGTCCCATACCGTATACGATCCATCCACCAGCGTCGGTACTTTCGCCGTTGGTGTAATGCCTTCCAGAGCTTGATAAAACTCTGGAGTGAACAGCGCCAGTTTTTCCACTTCCACCTCAAGGTTGTAGGTGGCAAACATCACCCATGCTCTGAGCGACCAACTCGAGTAGTTTTGATTTCCTATATACAACTTCATCGTCATTCCCTGCTATTTCTGTTAAGTTCAATCGCAGATTAGGCCAACTTCCTTGCCACGACCAACGGATAGTTTTGATACAACCTATTTAAAAATACGATGGATTAGACTCAATATGGATATTGAAGCACTACGCAGTTTTCTTGCTTTTGTTGAGACGGGCAGTTTTACCCGCGCAGCCAAACAGATCAGCCGCACTCAGTCGGCGTTTAGCGCCCAAATGCGAAAGCTCGAAGAAGAAATCGGTGCAGAGCTGTTCATCAAAGAAGGGCGTTATTTGGTACTGAGCGATGCGGGTATTCGCCTCACTTCTCACGCTCGTCAACTCGTGTCGCAACATGATCAGACTCTCTCGGAGCTCAAACATTTTCAAGATAAACGCCCGCTGCGCTTGGGCTGCCCTGAAGATTACAACGAGAAAGTGCTCCCCAGTTTGATTGCCCTGCTCCATGAAGCACAACCCACATGCTCTATCCAAGTCTTTAGTGAGCCGAGCATCGAACTGAGAAGAAAGCTCGATGCGGGCGAGCTGGACTGCGCCATTTTAACTCGCGCGCCAAACAGTGAAGAAGGCTATTGGCTCACCTCCGATCAAGGGGTGTGGATTGCCAGTCAAACCTTTTGTGTCGAAGCTCACTCCGCCCTGCCCCTTGCTCTTTTTCAAGCGGATTGCAAATATCACGCAGCGGCGATTGATGGCCTCACCAAACGCGGCCAAGCTTTCCAACTACTGGCTTGTTGCAATACCGCATCGGCACAGCGCGCTTTGGTTGAGCAAGGGCTTGCGATTGGTGCGATGGGAAAACTCAGCATGGGTGACAAAGTGAGGCTGCTAAAGGATTTTCCACCACTGCCTAAGGTGGACATCGTGTTGGCCGTGTCTGCAAAATCGCACCCATTGTTGAGCCAAACATGGCTGAAACAGCTTGAAAAACAGTTCTCTGACAAACTTCTTGCCGTTCGATAATCTCTATTTCACTCTATGACGATAGGCTACCATCTCAATATTGAGACGAAATCATGCAAATTTTTGATAGTTTTATCAGATAAATGCATGAGTTTTTCGAGCTACTCTACATCAACCAATCTACGCTACTCAAAACACGCTAAGGAACAAAAGCACTGACGCTTTGGCCATTCACATGAAAACAGAACTCGATATCTACCAAGTAGACGCCTTTGCCCGTGAAGCATTTAAAGGAAACCCCGCTGGTGTTTGTATTACAGAGAAACCGCTTGATGAACGTTTGATGCAGTTGATTGCGGCTGAAATGGCCGTCTCCGAAACCGCCTTCTTAAGTTTGGAAACCATGAATCTGCGCTGGTTTACACCGAAAGCCGAAGTGACACTGTGTGGACACGGCACGTTAGCCACGGCCCACATCATGCAACAACAAGGGCTACTCAAGGCAGGCGAAGAGATCGCCTTTGATACCTTATCGGGTGAACTGAAAGTCAAACTGGCCGCGAACAAAATTGAAATGGACTTTCCGCAATCCCCCATTGATTTCTCCGTCAACATTGACGCCAACAAACTGGCTCACCTGGGCATTAAACCAGATGAAGTCCTTTGCAGTGGTCAGTTTCAACAGAAAGATTTTATCGAAATCAACAGTGAAGAGGCGCTTTTGGCCCTCTCTCCCAATTTTGATGCTCTTGCAACCTTGACCGGACGCGGCGTGGTCGTGACCGCACGTTCCGACTCACCGATCTACGATTTTATCTCGCGCTATTTTGCACCTTGGGTTGGTGTCAATGAGGATCCCGTGACTGGCTCAACTCACTGTGCCCTTGCGGGTTACTGGGGCAGTAAACTTGAGAAGGACTACCTTGCGGGCTATCAAGCGTCCGCTCGTGGTGGCCGCATCGAAATGGCTTTGCTTCCTTATCAACGCGTGAAACTGATCGGCACCGCGGTGACGACCCTGAAAGGCCAACTACTTATCTAATCTTTGCGCAGTAAAGAGCGCTCGGTCAGTCGCTAAATCATTCAGCCACCTCGATCTTGAAAAATTTGGTGGCTGAAAACTGACGAGCCCTGTCGATTTTATTTGCCAGAATCGGCATACTGACTTCCCCCGAACTGATGGATCTTTCTGTGCGTATTTCTTCTTCTGAGTATCAAAAACTTAGCCAATGCATCGCCACATTGCACTCACCAAGTTTTAGCTCAACGCTGATCGCAATGTTAGCGGAAGTGGTCACGTTCGACTGCGCCATCATTTTAGGCCATCGTGACAACAAGCATCCCATTTATCTGTTTGACTCCATTCAGACACAACGAGAGTTGCTGTTTCAACGCTATTTGCTCCATTACTATCAACATGATCCGCTCTACGACCCCGTACTCAGTGCGGCGCAGCAAGGGGTTTTTCATCTTGCGCAGGTGATGAAGAAAGACACCAGCTCAACACTGGTGCCTCACGCCATCTACCAGCAAGAGTTTTACCAGCAAACCCAATGGCAAGACGAAGTAGCGATCATCATCACCCTCGATGAACAACGCGCCATCGCCATCTATTTAGGCATTACGCAAGCAGAAAGTGTCTTCCAAGCAGCAGACATCAACGCACTGTCGCAACGCTTTGACACCATCGCTTCCTTGTGCCGCCAACATTGGCTCAACGCCGATTTGTTGCTGGCAGAACATCAAACCGCGCAACCCAACGTCAGCCAGTGGGTGCGCAAAGCGATTGGCGATTTTGGTCAACAGCAACTCAGCCAACGAGAGCAAGAAATTGCGGCACTACTCATCCAAGGGCTTGATTCCAAAGAAATCGCCCAGCAGCTCGGCATCACACTGGGCACCGTGAAAAACCATCGAAAACGCATCTACGCGCAGCTCAACGTCGCCTCACTCAGCGAACTGTTCCAGTTGTTTCTCAATCATTTGATTGCTCTCAAAGCATAGTTTTCCGATCTCGCTGGCTTAATCACCGCTTTTATCCCTTTAGGGATATCGTCATGATCTGGCCTGATCTTATACGCTGCCTGTCTAGATTTTGGAGGCAGCATGAATTCACAATTACTCTTTGATGACTTGGCCCAGCGAGGGCTGATCGCGCAAACCACCGACCTTGAACAACTCATCGCGCTATTTCGCCAACCACAAACACTCTACTGTGGTTTTGACCCCACCGCGGGCAGCTTGCATATTGGTCATTTAGTGCCTTTGATTATGCTAAAACGCTTTCAAGATGCCGGACATCAAGGCATTGCACTCATCGGCGGCGCAACGGGCATGATTGGAGACCCAAGCTTTAAAGCCAGCGAAAGAAGCCTCAATAGCGCCGAAACGGTTGCAGCCTGGGTGAACGCGTTAGCTACGCAAATTCAACAGTTGATGACACCGCACCTCACCCAACCACTCGTCATGGTGAATAATGCCGATTGGATGCAATCCATTGGTGTGATTGCGTTTTTCCGCGATATTGGCAAACATTTTTCCGTCAATGCCATGATTCAGCGTGAATCGGTTAAACAGCGTTTGGCTCGCCCAGATCAAGGCATCTCTTTCACCGAGTTCAGCTATTCGCTGTTGCAATCTTACGACTTCGCTCAATTGAACCAAACACACCAATGCGCCTTGCAAATTGGCGGCAATGATCAGTGGGGCAACATCGTCAGCGGTATTGATTTAACGCGCCGCCTCAATGGCACTACCGTGCATGGTTTAACCTTGCCTTTGATCACCAAATCCGATGGCACAAAGTTTGGTAAAACCGAGGGCGGAGCGATCTGGCTTGATGCGGCGAAAACCTCACCCTACATGTTTTATCAATTTTGGCTCAACTGCGATGATGCGGACGTGTATCGCTTTCTTCGCTACTACACTTTCCTCTCTGTCAAGCAGATTGAGCAGATTGAAGCCACCGATAAAGCGCAAGTAGGCAAACCGAGCGCACAGAGAATTCTCGCCGAAGAAATGACGCGATTTGTACATGAGCAAGCAGGGCTAGAGAGTGCGCAGCGTATTTCACAGGCGTTATTTAGCGGCCAACTCAGCCAACTGAATTTAGCCGAGCTCAAACAGCTTGAGCAAGATGGGCTGCCTTGTCGCCAATTGGCGCACGTGAGTGATGTGGTTACCTTGCTATTAGAGACAGGGTTGGCGAGCTCAAAGCGTCAAGCTCGTGAATGGCTGGAAAATGGGGCGATTCGCATTAACGGCGAGCGCTGGCATGAACTGACCTTAGCGCAGACATTTGCTTTGTATGATCAATATTACATTGTGCAAAGAGGCAAAAAGCAGTTTGCGATGGTGAAACTCGCGCAAGTGTAAGAGTAACGGTGCAATGAATAAGCCAGCGAAATGCTGGCTTATTGATAAAATCGCGCCATCACCAATCCACTGAAAGCGTTTGTCCTGTGCGACTGCTTTCCAGTGCTAACTCAATCAGGGCAATGTTATCAAGCGCATCTCGCGCTGGTACAGGATTGGCCGCACCAAGTCGGATCGCATCCGCCACGCCCTTAAAATAGTGCTGATAGCCCCCCAATTCTGTGACTACCGTTTCCGTCTCCGATTCACGATACATTCGGCCATAGTTCTCGGGTTCTTCACGCGCCCAGCTCTCCTCTGTCGGCTGAATTCCCTGTTTCAAATAGCCTTCCTGCGGATCCAACCCATACTTTTCGTATTTCGCCAACGAGCCTAGCACACGGAAACGTAAGTTAGGCTCCGGGCTGTATAGGTTGGAATGCAAATGCACCAAGTGGTCAGGATAATGGAGAATCAAATTGTAGTAATCGATGGTTTGGCCTTGCGGGCGCATGATTCGACATTGCGCATTGATCGCTTGCGGCAAGCCAAACAGCGCGAGTGTTTGATCAAGTAGATGCGGCGCCAAGTCATACAAAATGCCGCCTCCTTCTTGAGCCAGTTCACGCCAGCGCTGGCGCACTTCAGGACGGTAACGGTCAAAATGCGACTCAAACAATTTCACCTCGCCCAATTGCCCGGTTTCAATCAGCTTCTTCACCGTCAGGAAATCACCATCCCAGCGACGATTATGGAAGACACTCAACACCCGCCCTTGCTGCTCTGCCAGTGCGATCAGCGCCGCGCCATCTTCTTTACGCGTCACAAATGGCTTTTCCACGATCACATGTTTGCCTTGCTCTAAGGCAAACTTCGCCAGCGGAAAGTGCACATCGTTTGGTGCGGTGATGATCACCAACTCAGCGTCACTGCTTTCAAGCATTTGATAGGCGTCTTGATACCAAGTTGCCTTCGGCCAATCTGCAAGCACCGCCGATTGCTGGCTCGAGCTAATCGCGCACAGCTCTAACTCAGGCAGGGCGTCAATAAAAGGTAGGTGAAAGGTTTTCGCTGAAAAACCATAGCCGATGACGGCCGTTTTCACGGGAGTATAAGGCATGAAAGAGCTCTCTGTGACGTTCATTGAGAGGCTCACTTTAGCGCGACATCTTCCCTTTGACGACTACTTTAACCACCTGCGTACACTCCGAGCACTCGGGCTCGGAGTGTCTCTCAGGTTTAAAAGCTGACGCTCAGACCAACAAAGTGGATACGCCCTTCAAACGTGCCATTAATGCCCACATCCTGATTCGCTATTTTCCGCGTCGCGATGTCCACTTCCCCTAAGTCGGCATACTCATAGTAAACATCAAGGACATAGCTGTCCCACTGCGTCGTGGCACCAACGGAGTAACGATATTGCTGACCAACGGGCAGATCCACCCATTGCTTGCTAGGATCATCTTGTGGCGACGTTTCGTACGAGAAGCCTGCTTTTAAGCGCCAATCCGCATTGAGTTGGTAATCCGTCGCAACGGCAAATTTCCACACATCCTCCCACTGACGATCTATCGAATTCAGACCTAGAGGATTTGAATCTAAACGGCCAAAATCAAACACCGTCGTATCCCATTCACTCCAGCGGTGTAATTGGATAGAAGCAAGTAACTTGAGCTTCGGATTCACTGCATAGCTGCTACTCACATCCACAATCGCGGGTACAACCAGTTCCGTGCCTACAGGAAGCGCACGTTGCCCACCACTAAGCTCCGTTGAAAACTCATGATTCACTTTGGAGCGAAAACTTACACCCAGATCCCATTGCTCATCAAACTGATACATCACGCCAGCATTAAAGCCATACGCCCAATCAGAAGACTGCTCAAGCCGTCGCGCATTCGCCATGCCCATTTCCAGAGAAGCCCAACTGATTTGTGCACCGATCCCCCAAGAAAGCTGGTCAGTTACTCTAAAACCCAGAGCCGGGTTGATTTGCACTGCCGCCAACGCAATGTCGGTCATCAGTGCGGCACCTTGCCACTCAGAACCGTAATCTAGGCTGGAACCGCCCACCGTACCCAACGCAATGCCAAAGTGCACGTCTTCATTGAGTTGACGAACATGAAACAGGCCAACAGAAGGCATCAAAGACACAGCTTGCCCATGGCCCACACCCGATTGATCGTGATAGTCCATTTTCAAGTCAAACGCCGTGGCATTCACTGTCGTCAACGTCTCACCCATCCACGGCATGGTCGCTGGGTTTGCCCACATTGCCGCCGCCGATTGTGTATACACACCATCACCCGCTCCCACCGTTCCTGCGTTAGCAATCACGGCCTCTTGCAGAAAAATACCACTGGCACTGGCGTGAGCGGAGGCCAAAAGAGAGAAGCTGAGTAGTGTTCGTTTGAGGCTCAAAGAAGAAAGACAAAAGGTGTTCAAAGACGCAAACGAGGGCATGTCTAGCCGACGAGCGCTATGAGGTACAAAAGCGTTTAGTGTTTTCATAAAGAAGCTCTTTCTTAAAATAGCGAGATACTCGAATCCCGTTCAGAGGCAGAATTCAAATTTGTACTATTTTATCTGAGCTAATTTTCCAAATTGGAATAATGCTTATTCCTAAACTGCTATTGACGCGAAATCAATTAATAATAATGAGATACTTATAAATAGCAAAATAAATCACAATCAAACACCTGACAGAAATAAAACACATCTCAGGATACAAAAGGTTATTCTAGCCATCCTAGTGAATTAGAAGACAATGCCAATGAATAATTTAAATAACCTACATGTATTTTTGTTATTAATGCAAACTCGTTCGACACAACGCTGCGCGGCAAAACTGGGACGTTCACAATCTTACGTTTCAAAAGTTTTGGCGCAGTTGAGGGAAGAGTTGGCCGATCCACTGTTTCTACGGGAAAGTACAGGGTTAGTACCCACTGACTATGCAAACGCCATAGAACCTAAGATTCGTATCGCCTTGGAACAAATCGACTCTGCACTCGTTCCACAGCAGTTTGATCCTTCTCAGCTTGATAAAGTCACCTTACACATTGTTGAACCTTATTTGATTCAGATCGGCAAAGCACTCATTGAAGCGATTCGAGCCGAGACCAAGGCCAAAATAGAAATTAGACAATGGGGGGAACACAGCGAGTCTCTTATTCTAAATGAGAGTGTCGATATTGGCTTGCACATTATTAATGATAAGCCTCAAGCGTTCTATCAAAAAAGAATACACTCTGGCGCAGGATATTTTGAAGGCAATAAAGAAGGCGAGTATGTGAAATTTATTGTTTCAGGAGTAAACGAATACAGTGATCATTTTAAAACACTCGAACCGGAGACGAATGTTGGCATTATTGTTGATAGCCACGCACTTATGATGCAGTTAATGGAAGATTGTTATACCTTGCGTTATGAACCACATTTTTCTTCTACCAAACAGACAAGATTGAATATTGATGTCGCACTCATTACGAAAGCCTCTCTTCGCCATGCGGCAAAACAAAAATGGCTCACTGATCTCATTATTTCAGTGGTGGAACACAATATTAAAACGCGCTGGAGCGATAAACATCACGCGTAATCACAAACCAATGCAAGCTCACGGTTTAAACCTTTCATTTCCTCTTTTCAAACCGGATTGCAAACACATTGGTGAAACACAAAACAAGGCCATGCGCATTTAAGCCCATGGCCTTGACTTTAACCACCCACACTCACTCATTATTGCGAAAGCTAAATGGCCATACCAAACGAGGCACTTACATCGCCGACAAATAGGATTTATACGCTTTCAAGCGAACTGTCGCCGCACCAATGATGTCCATAAAACCCAATAACGGATGAGGCTTGTTCGCCGAAACCCACCCAGCCCCAGTCGCGCCAATCGGTACGTTGTAACCTTCAGGTTCGATAAACTCAATAATAATGGTGCGACCATGCGAGCCCATGTTGTTGCCAACATGCTGACGAACATGCTGCGAGCCGTTGATCACCGACACCGCCGCTTCGCCCGTGCCAGTGGTTACGCTGTGAACTCGACCACGGAAAATTTCTCCCGGATAGGCATCCACATAGAACTCAGCAAATTGACCGACTTCAATCCCTCTAAAGGTCTGATCGGCAATACGCATTTCGACAAACTTCTTGCTGGTGTCATAAAGATGCATGTTGCCTAAGCGCGTACCATTGACGATGTTGGTGATAGAGAGTTGACCATCAAACGGCGCTCGGATCTCGCGGCGGTCATTTTGCCACGTTGCAGTGGCGATTTGCGCTTCGATATTGAGGATTTGCGCATGCACAGAGGCAATTTTAGCTTCGGTCGATTCAATGCGCGTGCGCACATCGTCTCGTTGAAATTCCTGAGCATAGTCATTCAGCTTCTCTAATCGAGCGAGATTTTTCTTATCATTTTCAATCTGATAAGTAAGCGCTAGAATTTCCGCTTGTGCCGCCTTCTTCTGCGCTTGCAACCCATTCATCTGAGACTCGGTGTCTTCTGTTCGTAAGGTGTAAATCAAGTCTCCCTTTTTCACCATTTGGTTATGATCGACAAACACCTGCTCCACCTCTTGACCAATCAGCGGACTTAACACCGCATGAGGCGCCTTCACGGTGGTACTGTTGGTTAGGTCCGCCGGAGACCAAAAACGATGCGCCGTAAACAAGGCTAAGGCAATCAATACCCCTGTGCCAACAATGATTACCGCATTTCTTAACGTCCACTTAACCAGCCCTGTTTTTACCAACAACCAGCAGATGAACACATAAGGCAACATGATTTCTTTCATCGCTTACTCCTTAACGCTGGTGCGGGGCTGGACGCCATTACGAATGATATTAGAGAGCTCTTTGGCCAACACATCCCAACGTGCAAACGCAATAATGATCGCCAACACCCACCACGCTTTATCGACAAACAACCCGCACAGCGATAGCGCAAAGACCAGTTGTGTGTGAGCACTCGACATTTCAGAGGCTCGATGAACAGCCACTTCGTGTAAACGCCAAAAAAGATAAACCACATAGATAAGGACGGCGACGGTGACAAAGAAAATGAATCCCATAAAGATCTCAGAATCCAACAGGCGCAATATGCTCGGATAGCCATGAGAAAAATAGCTTTCAGGCAAGTCTTTACCGTGAATGGCCCCCAATTTGGATAGCGCAAGTGACGAGCCGACTAACGTGCCAATCACCAGTAGGGCTTTAAAAATAAACCGTAGGGTGCCCATAACAAACCTTGTTATTTTGCTGCCTAGACCTTCCTTTGGCGCTAGGGTTTCTGCAGAGGTAGACATGATGTAGAGCCTTGTTTTATTGGTATATTGAGCGGCACATTTTACAAAACTCGCCCACTCAATTCGGAATTTTCGCTATTCCAAACCTTGGGCGTTTTTTGCACTTTTCTTGATTTAACGTCAGGAAGTGAAAAATCCCTCAACCGAAGTTGAGGGATTAGGGGTTAGCACTTTCTATGCTTTTTTATTCGGCATTGGAAGAATCTCAAACAAGCCATCAAACTCATCTAAACATTCCGACAATGCTTTTATCAGTTGGGCATCCCCTTTCAGGTTTGCCTTTCCTTCTTTCACTAGCTTATCTAACGTTGTTTTACCTAGTACAATTTGCGTTAAGTCGCTCTTACTGATGCTGAGAGTCACATCGGTATTCGGTAACTTATCCACTTGAATGTTGGCCATGTTCGCGTTGGACACTTCACCGTAGTAATGCTCTTTCAGCTCTGGATGTGACACGCCAAAGCTAAAATCCAGACCCGCTTGCTCTGCTTTCGTCGCGTTTAATTTCACCGCTAAGAAATCAAGGAACATACCCGTTGGGGTGTTGGCAATCACATCGGCCGATGCCGCTTTGATCGATGGACGAATTTCTCCGGTTCTCAACTCAACCGCGCCTTGCAGATACGAGTTGCGCCACGCCATGGTTTCCGACTGGTAGCCTTGCTGTTCAAAGCTGTCTGCTAAGGCAAAACGGTATTGGATATTGTTCGGGTCACACTGAACTAAGTCGTTAAACAGTTGCGATGCTTGCTGATATTCCCCTTTGGCGAAGTGTGTTTGCCCCGCTTTGTATAGCGTTTGTGCGCCAGCGGCTTCCACGTAAACGCACGATTTATCCTGAGTCGCCAGTGGGTTCGTGTTCACCGGGTTCATATCGTGATAGCCAAGATACAAGTTCACCACAGCTCGAGCATTATGGCTGTAAGAGCCATGGTAACCATTGGTGTGCCAGGTTTCTTTTTGCGTTTGAGGCACAATTTTCTCAATCTCACGACCCACATCGTGAATGGTCACGCCATGATTTGCTAAACGCATCGACTGGTTATGAATAAAGCCATAGTTGTCGCGCTGCAGGGTCATGTATTGTGAAATCTCATTCACCTCAGTGTTCGGATCATTCCACACTGGCGCTGAGTGCGCGGCGTGAATGTTGTCCACCAAACCGCTGTCGACAAAACGCAGTTTCAGCTCGGTGAGGTATTTGGTCCACGCCAAGGAATCGCGTACTTTCGCACCACGGAAAGTGTAGATGTTATGCATGCCATCGTAAGTCAGCTCAGCGGTATTGAGAGAGCGATACTTAGGAACATAAAGCACGATTTCTGCTGGAGCTTCTGCGCCCGGCATGTTGATCGCGTGGAACTTGAGCCCATCAATGGTCAGCTCTTTTTCGCGAGGTTGGATTTCTTGTGTTGGCGCCACCAGCGTGATTTCACCACGAGAGGTACCTAAACCAAGCGCATTATCCACAATGCCTTTGGTATTGTTATCGAGGGTGGTGCCGTATTGATAGTTGGCACGACGACTCATGGCCGTACCCGCGATGATGTTTTCATCCGCCAGCTCTTTAATGAAATCTTTAGGTGCGTAGATCGGTGCACCTTTAGCAAAATCACCCGAGTCGAGAATGCCGCGAGAGCCTCCAAAATGGTCAACGTGCATATGCGAGTAGATCATACCGGTGATTTTGTGGCCACCCTTCACTTTAGGAAGATGCTGTTTGGCAAATTCCCACGCCGCTGCCGCCGCTTCGCGTGACAATAGTGGATCGTGAATCACGTAGCCATTGTTGGTGCGGTAAATGGTCATATTCGAGAGATCAGCACCACGGATTTGATAAACCCCATCCGTCACTTCATACAAGCCGCCGGCAACGTAGTTGAGCATGCCTTGACGCCAAATCGACGGATTCACCGTCTCTGGCAACTGCTCTACGTTCATTTCTGCCATATAGTGAAAACGCTGCTTGAGTTCACCGGCTTGATGGCTGCCGAATTCGGCAATAAGCCCACGCTGAGTGCGCTCAAACGCCGAGGTATCATGCCAAGGCAACTGTTTTGCCAGTTCAGCGTTGGCTTGTTTTGTGTGGGCCGTTGCTGGCTTACCTTGATAGTTTTCTAAGCTGGCGTAGTCCGCCGATGCGCCAAAAGAAACCATCAAAGCAAGAGTAAGGGTTGAGGGTACAAAGCGGATATTCATAACGTTATCTCTCTTAGTGCGTTGTTATGGGCATACTTTAGAAAAACAACACATAGAGATACATGCATGAATGTTTATTTAAAACATCACGATTCGCGATACTTCAACACTTCACCTTATCAAAGAATCCCTCTTATACCCAAACAACTTGAAGTTGCAGGTAGGCGGCAAATGAGTGAATCCCCATGAGCATAGATACGCTATGTGATTGGGGTGAACGAATGCAGCCAACACCGCTGCAGCTTCAAGTAGGAAGGGTATAACAGCATAATGCGCGTTAGCCCTTGGGCCAGACGCGATCCAAATCTTCCGCATACAAAGCTATGGCTCTTTGATAACCCAGAATGGCTTGAGATTGGGTCGTCTCCACCAGTAGATTGAGTAGCAACGCGGTCGATTGATGATGCTTG
The DNA here is from genome assembly GCF_028570825.1 of Vibrio sp. CCUG 15886. Lineage (NCBI taxonomy): Bacteria > Pseudomonadati > Pseudomonadota > Gammaproteobacteria > Vibrionales > Vibrionaceae > Vibrio > Vibrio sp. CCUG 15886. The sequence goes on from NZ_JAQQBT010000001.1 coordinate 1,006,014, forward strand.
CCTAAGTTATAAAGGCACATTGCGTAGAACGGCATCACTTCTCTTCGCTCAGGAAACTCTTGCAGCGTTTTCTCAAACCAGTTCAGTGCATCTTGATAGTCCCCTAAGCTTCTCAATGTACTGGCCAAACCAAACAGGGCTTCAAAGCGGTCATCCCCCGTCAAGTTACCTTGTATTGCCGCCAAATAGTGAGGTACCGCTTGTGATTCCAAACCTTGATTATCATAGCTCCAAGCAATATGGAGATGCGCTAGCGCTTTGTAGTGCGCGTCTTGAAGCAAGGTGGTTAATTGCGCTCGGCTTTGATCGTATTGCCCAGCTTTTCTCAATTGGATTGCGGATTGAATCACCTCATCCATGTGAACTCCCCATTATTGTGCTCATCGTTGTTGAATTTTTGAATGATTGCCGTGAAACGAGCAGAGATCATTTTCTGCCTCCTCTCACGGTTGAGCCAAAACCTTGATTGACTCATCGCTAAAGTTCCATAAAACTTAGCTCAAAACATAACAAACTGCGATGTATTAAGGCCATGGATAACCCGATCGACTTCAACTTATTGAAAGTATTTGTCACCGTGTATCGCCACCGTTCGATCACCTTGGCGGCTGACGCCATGGGGTTAACCCAGCCCGGCGTCAGTGGCATTTTAAAACGTCTACAAGAGCAACTTGGCGTCACCCTGTTTACTCGGGATGGCCGTGGAATTGCCCCCACACACCATGCACATGAGTTGGCAAGACAAGTCGAACCGGCGCTCAGCCAAATTCACAATGCTTTGGAAAGCCTAGAAGCCTTTCGCACCGACACCTACCGCAAGTTTGTCATTTATGCACCAGAGCCTTTGATGCTAACACTGCTGCCTAAGATTGAAGGCGATTCGACACTGGGCAAAATAGACATCGAGCTCCAACACATGCCTTACGATGTGGACGAGCAGTTTACGCGTTTGAACCAACAGCAAGCGGATCTCGCGATTGATTTTGTGCACCATTCAGCCCCTTCTTTCTATTCAGAAAAGCTGATGAATGATGAAATTTGCTTGATTGCACGGCGTGGGCACCCGCGTATTCAAGGGGCGATTAGCCGCAATGAGTATTACCAAGAGAAGCACATCACCTTAAAAATGCGTCGAGAAAACGTCTACCTCGCCGATTACTTTACCGAAGAGTTTCTCAACGTTAGACGGGTTGCGGCCGAATGCGATTCGATGGTGGCGCAGATGTCACTCGTTGCCACCAGCGATTGCATTGCCATGGTCACCCGCTCATTGGCGGAGCAATTTGCCGAGACACTGGGGTTGCAAGTTCTCCACTCTCCGATGACAGCCATTCCCATCACCTATCGGCTTCTCATCCATAACCGAGAGATCAACAGCCCTGCCAACCAATGGCTTCGTGAACGACTCAGTCGCTACTTTACTCAGTAACGACATTAACTGAGTACTGGTTAACTGCGGCACTGGGCAAAAATATCCAGATCACTTTGATAAACCTGAGTTTTCACATCCATGATGCCAAGCATAGAGTGGAACAGGTTATCGTGAGAAAACGCGCCGTGTGTTGCTTCATTGGCTAAGCATTTTCTGTCTAACCCTTTTTCTTTGGCAAAACCGTTGGATGCCCAAAAAAGCATCGGCACTTTGGTTTGGTTTTCTGGCGCGAGCGCATACGGCATACCATGCAAAAAGAGCCCATCTTCGCCCAAGGATTCGCCGTGGTCAGAGACATAAATCAGCGCGGTGTTAAACTGATTTTGCAGCGCTTTTAACTGTTCAATGGTCTGCGCAATCACGTAGTCGGTATACAAGATGGTGTTGTCGTAACTGTTAACGATCTGCTCGACGCTGCAGTTTTCGATGTCAGCACGCGGGCAATCTGGCTGAAACGCGGCCTGTTGCTCCGGGTAACGTCGGAAATAGGTCGGCCCATGGCTGCCCATGCCATGCAAAAACACCACTCGGTTTCCTTGCATGCCGTCAACTCGTTGTGAGAAGTCTTCCAACATCGCCATGTCGTAACAGGTATTGCCATCGCAGAAGGCATTTTTTGCGTCGCGATCCACCACCGATTTTTGGATGTTGTGCGCTACGCCTTTGTCACCTCCGTCATTTTCAAGCCACAATTGGTCAACGTTGGCGCGTTTCAGAATGTCGATGACGTTATCTTGATTGTCCGCCACGCTCTTCGAATAGTTCGCGTGTTTCATTGCAGAAAACATGCAAGGCACCGATACCGCTGTGGCGGTTCCACACGAAGAAACTTGGCTAAATGAGATCACATCAAGATCTTTGGTGTAAGCGTTGGTTGCTCTGGGGTAACCGTTTAACTCAAAGTTATTTGAGCGCGCGGTTTCGCCAAGGATGAACACCATCAGCGTTGGCTTTGTTGTCGCTTGTTGTAACGCTTGTGGCGACTGCTGCGCATCCTCACCCAAGACTTGGTATGCCATGGGCTGATAAAAGTACGTGCGGTGAACATACTTACCAATGCTGTACACCAATTGAGTGGGAATGATCTCTTGACGAAGATAAGGGTTGTTACGCCCAACGGACGCGTAATCTTGATAGTAAAGCCCTGCAATTGCGACAATCACCGCCAGAGAAATCACCATCGAGACAAGCTTGCGGCCAATAAATCGCAGCCATGAGCCGCTTGAGCGAATCGGTGTCACCGCCAGTATCACAGCCGGTAACACGCCCATTAAACCAATCCACAGCACAGAATAGGCACTGAGGTACGCACTCGCCTCGGCAGAGTCCGTCTCAAGAATGTTGGCGATCATATCGGAGTCAAACAAGGTGCCGTAGTTAAAACCCGCATAGCTCGCCGCGGCAGAAACCAGCAGCAGCACAGCAAAAAAGGGCTTAGTGATCCAAGGCCAACTGAACAGATTAAACAGCAAATTAAACGCTGCGAGAAAGAACAGCGGGATCGAAATGACAAAGCCAATCTTAACGCTATCTAAGCTACTTAAGATCGAATGCAACGTGGCGTAGATCGGGATGTTAACCAAAAACGCAAAGTAGCTCGCCAACATCAATGTGATGCCAACATACGAGAAATGGGTATTTTTTAAAATTCGCTGCATAACAACCAAACTCAATGTGAAATAAAACCAGCGCAGAGCATTCACTGCCCTGCGAATGTGCTGCTAAGGCAGCATCGATTTGATATAATTTTTGCGATTCCATTTGCTCATAAAAATCACGGCCGAGACGTGAAGTGCAACGGCCACTAAGGTTAGGTTGGCAAGCACTTCGTGTACTTCCTCTAACCACTCTTCTCCCCAGAAAAGATCGCTCTCGGTCAGCCAACCACTGCCTGCGGTTGCGATGAGCAGGCTCCACAATAGCCAAATCATCACGGCGCCCGCTGGGTTGTGACCAAGGTGCTTATCCTGCCTGTTGCTCACCACTTCTTTTAGGTGGACCAGCGCGGCTGAAACAGAAGGCAGAAAGCGAGTTAAACGTGCAGGTGACTCCACCACCAGCCCCCAAGCAAGACGAAGGCTCAAACTCAGTAGGATCAAATAACCTGCCCAGTGATGCCATTCGCTGCCCTCTTCCAAGACAAAAAAGTTGGCGAAAAACAGCACTGCCACTGTCCAATGGGTTGCTCGCACAACCCAATCCCATTTAAAGGTGTTAGTCATCCAACTCTTCCTTCACTTTGCGCATGTCGGTGGGATCAAAATAGATTTCGACGCGTTTGTTCTCTTTGGTGTGACCATACAATTCATAGCAACCGGTTTTGGTCTTTTTGAACACTTTGATTTTGTAACCCATCGCTTCCACTTGAGATTTGGCTTGCTCAAAGTTAATCCACTGCGATTCCGGTGCATTCGTGCACTGTGGATCGGCCAATGCACTGGTTGCGCTGCCCATTGAAATCAATGCGATGGTGGTCAAGAGAAGTGTTTTTTTCATGATGGCGTCCTTGTGTGCTTCAACAAGGCGAATCATATCGAGCGAAACTTAAGATTGGCTTAAGAAATAAAATGAATGAATAATGAAGGCGGGACGAAAAAGAAATCACCAAGGAAAAGACTGTGGCAACAGAGCAAACTTGCATCATCTGTCAGATTCAACAAAACAAACTGACACATTTTCTTATCGCAGAGCGAGATGGCTTCAAGGCGGTACTCGATAAATACCCGATTGCAGAAGGACATATTCTGATTCTTAGCCCAAGTCACGCGTCTCATTTAGAGCAACTGTCTGACAGTGAATATGCGACTCTCTTTCAATTTGCGCGTGATATTGGGCAGCAAATGTCACATGTCTATGATGGTGTTTGTGATTACAACGTAATCATCAACAACGGCCAATATTCAGGCCAACATATTCCCCACGTGCACCTTCATCTGATCCCAAGAAAGAAAGGGGATTCCGTGCACTTTTATTGGCGATTGTTAACGCGGTTTATTAATCCTCTGAGCCCGATGAACACACTTGCAAGACTCAAACGCGTTCATCAAAAATGGCAACAGAGGATCTCTATAGTGGACTCTTCAAAGAGTTAAGAGCGGAAGACTAAGCATCGTATTTGCGCTTCATTCTTAACGCGACATTGACCAACGCAATCAACACAGGCACCTCGACCAGAGGCCCGATCACGCCAGCAAACGCTTGGTCTGAATTGAGTCCAAACACCGCAATGGAAACGGCGATCGCAAGCTCGAAATTATTGCCTGATGAGGTAAAAGCGATAGAGGCATTTTGATCGTAAGGCAGCCCTAAGCGCTTGCCGATGTAAAAGCTGGCAAAAAACATCACCATAAAGTAAATCACCAGCGGGATAGCGATTTGGAACACATCCATCGGCAACTCGATGATCATGTCACCTTTGAGGCTGAACATCAGCACAATAGTGGCGAGCAGCGCAACTAATGTGATGGGCGAAACACGTGGGATAAACACCTCGTTATACCACTGCTCACCTTTGGCGGCGACCAGCCATTTTCGGCTTAAAAAGCCCGCTAAGAATGGGATACCAAGGTAGATCAAAACGCTTTGTGCGATGTCGAGAATCGTCACATCGACCACCACGCTTTCCAAGCCAAAATAGGGCGGAAGCACCGTGATAAATAACCACGCCATAAAGCTGTAGGTAAAAATTTGAAAAGCGCTGTTCAACGCTACCAACGTGGCACCGTACTCTTTATTGCCGCCGCTGATGTCATTCCAAACCAGCACCATTGCAATGCAGCGCGCCAAGCCAATTAAAATAAGCCCGACCATATACCCCGGTTGATCACGCAGGAAAATGATCGCCAAAGCGAACATCAAAATTGGCCCGACGATCCAGTTCATCACCAGCGACAAGGTGATGGCGCGTTTATCGCGAGTCACTTCGCCCAGTAGGCTGTAATTGACCTTAGCCAGTGGCGGATACATCATTAAAATCAAGCCAATAGCCAACGGAATATTGGTCGAGCCCACCGAAAGCGCTTCATTCCACTGCGCAACTTGAGGGAACAGCACACCAATGCCGACCCCCACCGCCATGGCGAGAAAAATCCATAACGTTAGGTATCGATCAAGAAAGCTCATCTTTTGATAAGCACTGCTCTCTTCACAACTGACGGTCTGGTTCATATCAACCTCTTTCAAATTTGTTCTGGATGCGCTTATTGGGCGCAATGACTCACATCGCTGCGGCAAGACTTGCCAAGGATGCTTTCTAGCTCTGATTCAATAAACGCAAGATTGTTTTCCAACGTGGTTTGCAGCACTTGCTTCATCCAAGGAGCAAGCTGAGGATGGATTTGGTAGTAGACCCATTTACCGCGGCGTTCATCCAACACCAGCTCCTGCTTACGTAGCTCAGCCAGATGGCGAGAGACTTTCGGCTGACTTAAATTCAGGGCTTCCATCAAATCACAAACACACAACTCCCCGAGCTTTTGCATTAAAAGCAGAGATTTAAGACGAGTTTCTTCCGAAAGTGCTTTGTAGAGAAAAACGGGATTAGACATAGCAAATACTCAAGTAAACATATACGGAAAATCATATATATGAAAAATCACATGTCAAGTTATGCAAGGAGAAAATCGGAAATGAGAGACACCCTGTGTCACTGCATGTCGCCGCTTTGGTATAAGCCGACAATGGTATTAGCGGGCAATGGTATAAGCAGGCAGCGCTTTGAGTTGAATACGTTCTGGAGTCAACATGTTGACGAATGGCTCACTTTCTCCGCAAATCGGGGTCATGATGCGCTTCTGAGCTCTATACTGAGAGAAATAACAGTCATCGAATCCAGAGCAAACTGAATGCGCTATCTATTGTTCCTGTTTTGTATGTTGCTGAGCCCATTCAGCTCACACGCTTCGCCCGCCACGACAATAACGCTGGCGTACTCAGACGTCGAATCCTTTCCCTTTCAAATGGGCAATGGCAACTTGGTTGTCGAACCGCCCGGTTTAGCTATCGATGTCATCGAACAAGCCGCCCGTCTGCTCAACATTAAAATCAACTATGTCAGACTTCCTGGTAAAAGGGTTTTAGGCCAGATCAAAGCGAACCAAGTGGATGGCGGGTTTATTTTCTCTTACAGCCAGGAGCGAGCTGAATACGCGCGCTATCCGATGAAAGATCAGCAAGCCGATCACACCTTGCGCATCGCCACACTAGACTATTATTTTTACAGGCTAAAAGAGCAACCGTTCGCATGGGACGGCGTGCAACTGAGCTCTATTGGAGGCGTCCCCGTAGGGGCTCATACTGGCTTTTCCATTACAAAGAAACTGAAGGAGAGTGACGTCAATACCATCGAGATCGGCAGCACGGAAAAGCTATTCGAGATGCTCGGCAAACGACGCTTAACCGCCATTGCTATTCAGAGCAACATTGCCAGCAGTTACATTAATGAACACCACCTTTCCTCCGTCGAACGCGTTTCACCACCGATATCGACCAAGGATTACTATCTTATTTTCAGCCATGAGTTTGCCGAAGCGAATCCGCAATTAGTGCAAAACATTTGGGAAATGATAGGCCTTATTCGGGATGACGTGATAGACACCAGCATCAAGAAATACTTAACAGGTACCGAGTAAATGTTTTGAGTTTTTCAAAATGAGAGGAAATGGTGATGCAACAACCACCAGCCCTCCCAAATAAGACTGGCGGTTTATCGAAAAGGAACGTGATCAAGGCATCATTCCAATCACAGTTACTTCACCACTTTCTGAACATCTGGCATTTGGTAGTGTTTAAACGCTTCCACATCGGCACCGTAGGCTCTCATTAAGAAACTCCAATTATCCTCTGTGGTCGTAATGTGGTTTTTCATACCTTTTACCCCATCACATGCGCCAAAGTGCACGGTAAAGGTGTTGTCTTTGTTGAGTTTCACATTGCCCGTGTTAATGATGTTGTTTTGCTTCGACATCAAATACTTATCGTGGTTATAAGCAGTGATAGACCAGAAATACTTCACCTTAGGCTGCGGGTAGGTTGCCACGTAACATTCTGACGCTTTGGCCCCTTTTAAAGCATAAGGAATATACATGGCGTATTGATCTTCCGATAATCCCCACGCGCCCGCCGTTGCGTAGACAAAGCGTTCCCAATCTTTCACTTTGGTGACTTTATCGGTCATTAAGCCAAAAGTGTCAGCCATTTTGTCGTATTCGCTCATCAGGCCAGCACGTACTTTCAACAAGGTTTGTTTATCAAAACTGGGCACTGGATTACTTGAATACGCCGTCACCTTCATCTTAGGTTGGAGCTGTTCAACGATGGTTTTGATGTCCTCTTTGCTGCCATCCGTACCAACTCGAATGCCAATGGCAACATGCGAGCCCTCAAATTCTTCGCCAGTAAATCGGTAGGTGCCACCCCCTTTAATTTGTGTCGACATGTGCTCTTGACTGACAATTTGCGCCGAAATATAGCGCTCGCCTGTGTCTGGCAACTCAAGAGTAAAGCCTTTACTCGCATCAACAATGATCATGGAGTAAATCACATCGTTGTTTGGAGAAACAACCCAGCGATCTTCTGCCGTCGCTAAGCTAGTGAAATGAAACCATTGGTTAATGCCATTTCTCGCCGCCATGCCCGCCATAAAGTTGAGTGATTCGGCTTCAATGAACTGCTCTGCCGTCATACCCAGCTTAACGGGATCAACGGCCCAATGGCTGGAATCAATCGGTGGAATTGAATCAAATGGCGCAGCAAACGCAGAAACAGAAAGAGTAGTGAGTACACAAGTGAGTAAGGTTTTCTTCATCGTAGGACCTGTCTTGTTGTTTTGTGTGGTGATTGTTTGTGTGATTGTTCAGCAAATTTACCCCAGATAACTTTACTTCCTGAAATGACTTATCTAACCTCCAGATATGATTATCAGGACTTACTAATACATTCACACACGCGCTCATGAAAGACATCGACTGGCATAAGATTGATTTAAATCTACTCAAAATTCTTCGGGTGCTCGCTGAAGAGCAAAACACTCGTCTGGCGGCAGAACGTTTGTTCGTTGGGCAATCAGCCGTGAGTAAATCGTTAGGTAAACTGAGAGAGTTGTTTGGTGATGAGCTTTTTACACGCGAGCGACATGGCTTAAGCCAAACACCGTTTTGCATTGCTATCATGCCCAAGGTGAATCAACTGCTGGAAAGTTTCGAACAGCTTTTAAGCAACCAAGAGACATTCGAACCCGCCACCATTGATCGAGAGATCTGCATTGCTATTAATCCTCTCTTCTATCGCTCCGTCATACCGATCTTGTATCCGCGGCTCAGAAAAGAAGCCCCTAATGCCGTTTTCCGTTTCATTAACTGGTCTTGGGATGCAGAGACCAAACTGCTCAACGGTCAGATTGATGTTGGTGTGCACTTCTCTCCGTTAGACACCTCATCTCAAATAGTGGCGAGTAATATTTGTCCGGCAGACTTTAAACTTTGCTGTCGTCGAGACAGTCCGTTTGCTAAAGAAGGTTACACTTTAGCCCAACTGGCAGAAACACCCATGACAGTCTTAGTGATGCCAAGTTATGCGAACAGATTGAGTATTGCTGAGAAAATGTTGGTCTCTGCGGGCCTCGAAGGCAAAGTGATTGCGCGCTGTGATCAACTGGATATGTGCCTTTCTATTGTCAGTAGCGGAGACGCCGTGATGCCTGTTTGCTCTCTTATCAAGCACATGTTGCCTGCCGATCTCACCTTTACTGAGATTCCGTCAGAGATTCGTTTACCCAATTTTCATATCGCTCTGCATACCAGCCATCACAGTCAGTACTCCGCCATTGGGCAGTGGCTTGCGCAGCGTATACGGGAAGTCATTCTCGCGATCCACCAAGACGAGGAGCTGAAATGAAGCAGTTAGACCTGAATTTGCTGCGAACTTTTGTGGTGCTACTGGAAAAGAAAAATACCCGCATCGCTGCGGAGGCGCTCGCCACCAGCCAATCTGCCGTCAGTAAGTCGTTGAGCAAGTTGCGACTCTATTTTGCCGATGAACTGTTTACCCGTATCCATTCTGGCCTAGAGCCCACACCAAGGGCCATAGAGCTTGGCAAACAAGTCGGCACATTGCTGAACATGTTGGATGAAGTGATTACTGACACCCCCAGTTTTGATGCCCAGCAATTTGACGGTGATATCACCATCGCCATGAATGGTTTTATCTCCAACTGGTTGGGCGCCACACTCTGTACGGCCTTGCTCAAACAGGCACCAAACGCAAAGATAAACATCATTAATTGGGATCCCAACACGCTTGAGCGCATTAAAGAAGGCTCGATTCAACTTGCCATTAACTACTCACCCATTGAGTCGAGCAAGCAGTTTGTTCAGCACAAAGTCGCCGTCGATCAATATGTCGGATTGGTGAGAAAAGAACATCCTCTTGCAGGAAAGCGAATGAATGAAAAACAGGCAAAACAAGCCGCTTTTGCCAGCTTGGTCGTGCCTGCATGGAATGAAAATTTGCCCTTTATCAATTATTACTTCCAACAAAATGGCATTACTGCCAACACGCAAATTCGCAGCTCTTATCTTCATATGCTCTTGGATGTGGTCACAAGCAGCGACCTGATTCTGCCCTGTTCAGCGATGCTCGCCGCGTCATTACACGAGCAATACGCCACGGTTGAGTTTCCATTTCCTACGCCGCAGGAGCTATCCAGCATCTTAGTGATTGAGTCCCAAAACAAACGGCGTCACCCAATGCAAACTTGGCTCGTTAATGTCGTCAGCTGCACGTTGGACTCACTTTCTCGCGCAGCACATGCATAATGCTAAAAAGTAAAAAGCTGCCTTCTAATCGGCAGCTTTTGCATCGAATTGACGTTTACTTCACCGGTTTAACAGGGATACCACGTAGCGTTTGTAAGTGATTGAGTGTTTCTTGGACATCGATTGGTTCATAGAAACGAGCAATCGCTGCCCAGTTTTCCACCACATCCAGCGAGTATTTGGCTAACTCACCTCCGCAATTGAAGAACACAGATGAAGTGCCGTCACCATTATCCTTCATCTTCTCTCCCGCAATGTAAAACTTATCTTTAGCGATCCAGCCATCAGGGCCATATGTGGTCAGTGACCAGTAACCACCAAGTTCACGATTCAATTTTGGTTGTGGAACACGCCATTCCTGACATTCGGTCGCCCCTTGCCCTGGTACGGCTTCGAGGTATTGCGCGGTTGTGGGCATCAAGCCACCCCAACCAAAAGCCGCAGCATAGCGGTAATCTTTGTCGGACACGTCATTCAAGGTTCGGCCAAAACCTTTCGCGCCTTCTAGTGTCGCCTTGCCCGTCATCACGTTATTGATCAGTTTTAGGCGATAATCCACCACATCTTGCTCAGCAAAACCTTTGGCGGGATAGGGTTTGGCGGAGTTTGCCGTAAAAGAAAGCAGCTTTTGACGACGTTGAGTATCCGCTAAGTTGCCGTTGTCTTTGGTACGCGCTAAAAGGTAAACGTAGTTTCCGCCTGAAAGATCATCGGGGGTGATGGTCACAGATTCCCCTCTGCGCACCACTTTATGGGTTAAATGATTCTCGTCAATGATGTGGATGATCTGAAATTCATCGTTATTTTTGTCCGTCACACTGAACGTTGCACCCTTGCTCACATCCACCACCGCGATGGAGTAAACCACATCGCGGTTTGAACGAATCACCGTTTGGTTGTCTTTGCTCACTGGCGCATCGTGGATCCATTGATTCACCCCCACTTTATTGGTCACTTGGCGGAAGTTCCAATCGGTTTCTGCTTGAACATAATTGTCCCAGTTCACGCCGTGGACCGCGCTAATATCGGCGACATTGGCATTCGGGTAACGGTCAGTTTGAGTTTCCGCGACGACAGCTTGGCTGCTTAAAAGGACGCTTGCGATTGTAAGTACGAGTAGTGTCTTCTTCATTTTTTATACCTTCATCTTCGACTAGGTTGTCGAGCGTCAGTGTAGGCAAATATGAATAATGACTGAAATGAATAATCCGAATACGCTCAATCCCGATTTGGAATTGCGCGTCATGCTCTGCGCATATACTGCGCAAGGTACTATCGTTGGCAGAAGAGAGCTAGGTAAGGGTCGTAAGCGTCTCTCCTTGCGCGAATGACAAAGAGAGACACGCCAGATAAGCGATGAGAAATTGGCGGCGGTTTACTCTTCATCCTCCTCCAGTTGTTTTAGCTCTTTTTCGATATTCTCTTCTTCCATTTCAAGCTTTTCGCGCTGATCTTTTAACGCTTGTTTTTTCTCTTTAAGCGCTTGTTTACGCGCTTCTTTCTCCTGCTTATTCATCTCCTTCATCGCTTTTTGTTCTTCTTTTTTGCCTTTTTCTTTGGCGGCTTTTTTCTGTTCTTTTTCCAGTTTTTTCAAACACTCTTTGTCTTTCTTGTCACAGTGTTTTTGCATCATTTCTTCGGCATGTTGCTCCACCGCTTCTTTGCTGGGTTTGCCTTCCCCCGCCCAGTTCGGTTTTTCAGCCAACGCCATTGGTGAAGTTGCCAGTCCAATAACCAGAGAAATCAATAATGCTTTCATAGTGAGTACTTCCTTTGTCGACACGATGAGAAAAGCGTAGGAGAGGCGATGGGAAATAAACAGTATCAATGTTGAAATCTGTGGCACAAAATCACAGCCAAATAAAAACCCCGTGGTCATGCGATACCACGGGGTTTGGATTTAACGCCTTACTAAGCGGTCAAAGATTTAGGCTGCAAGCTTTTCAAGCACACGCATCAGCATGCGGATACGAGGTTCAATCGAGGCCAGCACAAGGTACTCTTGATCGCTGTGGAAACCCGCGCCGATTGGGCCCAAACCATCAAGGGTAGGAACACCCAAAATCGCCGTGTTGTTCGCATCAGAGCCACCGCCCACCGCGTGCCAGTTCAGATCAATCGACAGCTCTTGCGCGGCGCTTTCCACCAACTTCATCAGGCCTTCGGTCTGCTCGCTTGGCACCATTGACGGTTTGTACGCCTCACGCTCGATGGTCACACTTACGCCGTCCACAAATGGCGTTTGTGCCATGGCATTGAGCTTGGTGTCTACGTCATCGTATTCTGCGTTGTTCCAGAAACGCACGTCCACCACCGCTTGCGCGTGTTCCGGCACAATGTTGGCACCCGCACCACCAGACACCACACCCACGTTTAAGGTGGTGCCCGATTCAAAGTTGGTCATCGCATTGATTGCCATGATCCACTGTGCCATTTCAGTGATCGCGCTGCGACCTTTTTCAGGATCGTTACCCGCGTGCGCCGCAATGCCTTTAAAGTTGATCTTGTACCCCGCCATGCCTTTACGCGCTTTCACTAAGCCGCCATCGGCGCGAGCGGCTTCGGCCACCAGCACGTTTTTGGCCAGTTTGGCGACCGATTGAATCCATTCAACCGAATCGCCAGAGCCTGTTTCTTCGTCTGGGTTCATGCAGATGCAGATAGAAAGCTTGTCCAGCACTGCTTGGTCCAAATTGCGCATCGCGTATACGATGTTGAGCAAGCCAGATTTCATGTCCGACACGCCTGGGCCGTACGCTTTCTCAGCGTCTAGCGACATCGGACGCGCTGCTGCCGTACCGACAGGGAACACGGTATCCATGTGACCAATCATCATCACATCGATGTGCGCAGCATCCGGTTGGTTGCGAATTTCAAGACCCACACCCGCTTTACCGCAATCGACACGCTTGACCTGCCAGCCGTCCATCGCTTGAAACTTTTGCTCAAACTGGCTGGCAATATATTCGATGCCTTCTAGCGTGTAGGTACCGCAATCAACGTTGATCAGCGGCTTTAGCTCTTCCAGATAATGCTCGAGAGAAAATTGCATATCTTACTCCTAGACAAACAGGTTCATCACCAGCATGGCGCCAAAGGCGTTCAATACTGAAATTGCGATCATCACTGGAATGTAGCGGCCTTCGGTGCCGATAGGACCCAAGATACGGCCAACATACTGCACTTGTGAGCCCATTAGGTAGATCGCTGGTGCCAAAATCGCAATGTGAGTGCCGTTAAGGATGCCTTGGTCAAACAAGCTGATCACCACACCCACTGCGCCGCCCATCGACATCCACGCGCCGATCAATACCGCTGCTGCTTCACCCGGCAAACCAAACACCGCCATCACAGGTGAGAATACGCTGCCCATCAAATCAAGTGTGCCGGTGATTTGCAGCGCTTTGATGATCACAAACGCCATCAGAACGTTAGGAACGGTCGAGGTGGTGGCAATAACCCAGCCTTTTTTCGCGCCTTCAACAAAAATGTCGGTCACAATCGGCTTCTTTGCTTTTACTTCACTCATTTTGCTGCCTCTTCTTTTAGCGTTTGTGGTTTGTCTTGATCCGCGTTGTCTTGTTTGTCTTCTTTACCTTCCGTTAGGTTTAGGTAGATGCGGAACAAGTTCGCGCCGACGATTTTGAAGACGAACATCACAGCAACCGCGAGGCCGATAGACGACGTTACCGCTGGTGAACCGTCCGCCATGGTGAGGGTAAAGAGCACCGCGCCAGAAGAGAAGAAGTTAACGATGGTGGCACCAGCAGTGAACTGGAACATAGTGAACACGTCCGTTTCGCGCTTGGTCAGGTGGCCTTCGTCTTTCAATTGACGCGTCATCGCCGCACCCGCATCGGTACTTTGCAGCGAGGCGATCAAGGCAAGACCCGTGTTGCCTGGGATGTTCATCAGTGGGCGTAGTAGTGGCGTTAGCAATTTGCGTGCTGCATCCAATGCGCCATAGTGCTCAAGCACGTTGATCATACCCAAAGCGAACATCACCGTTGGAATTAAGGTCAATGCGAAGATAAAACCATCACGCGCACCGCTACCGCCCGTACCACGGAAAGAGGTGGTCATGGCTTGTACGCCGTCGGCCGTTTCGTTCACGCCGTACGCCACTTTACCGAACGCACCGTTTAGCGTCGTAAAGTCAAAAACGCCATACCACTGATTGGATTGCAGTAGGCCCGAGAAGAACACAACGGCAAACGCGAGAGCAATGTAGCTCCCAATCGTTACCTTGCGTTCTGTTTGAACAGGAGTTGTCATAAATTCACCTATGGTTGTGGAACTGAACGCATAGGATCTTGAACGTAGAAGATGGGTTACATACTGATCAGGGTCAACCCCCGCGCCAAACGATTAAATAAGCCACTATTGAAATATTATTTTTTGATAACCATCACAATTAACATATTATATTAATTAATAACACAAATTAGGTTTTTTAATCCATTCACAACCAGGCTAATTGGAAACCAAATTCCCCACATTTCATAACAGTGTGCTAGCAATTTTTATGGCTCTTTTGCGGCAAACGTCGCTTTTCTTTGGCGAGATAAAAGAGATTTGCGGCGATCATCGAACTTTCACCGTTTGAACGACCCTTTTGCCATTGCTCAAACGCCGTCTTTCTCTCCTATACTCAAACGGAATTTATCCATCAAGGAGATAAACATGTACGGATTTAGCACTCAGTTTGCTGGCAGCTATGAACAAGCGATCGAAAAAGTAACGCAAGAACTCGCCAAAGAAGGCTTTGGTATTTTGACCGAAATTGACGTCAAAGCGACCTTAAAGAAAAAGATCGATGTGGATAGAAAACCTTATGTGATTCTCGGCGCTTGCAACCCTCACTTGGCCAATCAAGCCATCACCGCCGAGCCAGACATTGGCTTATTGCTGCCGTGCAATGTGGTGGTGCGGGTGGAAGAAGATGACAGCGTGACGGTGGCGTTTATGGATCCGTCTGCGGTGCTCAGCATGGTGGTTCAGCCCGGTATCGAAGGGCTAGCAGGGCAAGTAAAAGAGAAACTGATGCGTGTTTGCGATGGGCTAAAACAGTGATGCGACACTCACGCCTCTAAGCCTGCGTTGCTCAACCAACACGCCTAGCGTTATGTTCGCCACCACTCTGAGTGGCGAACATTGAGGACAAGGTACTTTTCGTCGCTATTGCGCGGCGTGACCAACAAACGCCACAACCACTTTGTCATCCCCTAAGGTGCGGGAGAAAACGTACGCGCCAGTTTGTTCAATCTCCTGATGCACACCAGCACCAACCGCGGGATGCGCACGGCGGAACTGGCCCAGTTTCTGCCAATGACTGAGCAATGTTTGCTGCTCTGCACTCAACTGCCATACCATGTCCGAGCGAGTGCCTTGATGGAAATCATCCGCGTATGGGCCAATATTGCGCCCTACTTCATCGCCATAGTAAATCTGCACCGCACCAGGGCTGAGCAATAATGCGTTCGCGGCGTTGCGCTGCACGGCATAGTCTTTAAATCGGCTAAAGAACAGCTCAGTATCGTGCGAGGACATGTAGCTCACTGGGTTAAAATCACTCTGCTGCGCGATGGTGTTGGCGTAATCGCGATAGGTATCGGCCATTTGGCTAAAACAGGCTGCGCCTTTATCGAGTTTCTTCTGCATATCAAAGTTGATCAGCGCATCAAAACCATCGTCAAAATAAGGGCTGCGGTAGGCAGAATGGCCCCACACTTCCCCCATCATCCAAAATGGCGCACCCGATTGGCCATTGGCTTTGCGCCACTCATCAAGGCTTTTCGTCGCTTCTTGTTTCAGGCGCTGCCACACTTCGCCTTCAACGTGTTTGACCGTATCTACCCGATAGCCATCAATACCAAAGCGTTTCACCCAATCGGTTTGCCACTCAATCAAATAGTCGCTGACGGTGTAGTTGTCACGCGCCACCACGCGCGTACCGGGGTTCTCTAGCAGCCACTGTGGCGGCGTCACCGCTTGGGTCGACTCGGTGCGAAAATCAGGCAACCCAGCGAGAGACAAAGTAATGTCGCTGCTGCCCGGTTGTTGGTAACCCGGAAGCCCAGTGCGCACCCAATCTGCCCCCCACCACTGTGACCAGTTTTGGCTTTGATAGTCGATCGCAGAGTGGTAGCTATGCCAGTTTTCACCCGATGTTGGCTGCCAGTTGGCCCATTTTTCTGGCAAATTCGCCTCTTTTGTCGTCACTTGCATGCCATCAAATTGCAGATCCGCCAGCGTTGAATACCCGGAATGGTTGATCACTGCATCGAGCAGGACTTTGATGCCGCGTTTATGCGCCTCTTCCACCAGAGTTTTCAAATCTTCATCGCGGCCAAAGTTCTCATCGATCTTGGTAAAATCACGCGTCCAATAGCCGTGATAGGCATAAAATGGGAAAGAACCGCTGTCGCCACCACCAACGAAACCGTGCACTTGTTCCACAATCGGCGACAGCCAAATCGCATCGGTGCCGAGACGTTGAATGTAGTCGAGTTTTTCAATCACCCCTTTAAGATCGCCCCCGTGGAAGGTGCCGATTTCCTCTTTACCGTCCTTCTGGCGACCATAGCTTTGGTCATTGCTGGTGTCGCCATTGTTAAAGCGATCCACCATCACGAAGTAAATGTTGGCGTTGCGGTAATCGAAAGGGCGCGCTTTTTTGTTTTGTTTAACCGGTTCCAGCAGCACCAAACCGCCAGATTGCGCTGATGGCGTTAAGCTCACTTTGCCTTTTTTCACGCTCACCACTTGGCCACTGTAGGCGTCACGCAGTGAGGTGCCGTCTTTGAAGCTGTCGCCCAGTTCAATCGTCACTTCACCGCCTTGGTAAACTTCACAAGTCACCTGCGGCAATGGCCGTTTGAATTCGGTTTTAGCGACCTTTTTCGGCTCACGTTTGAATGTCAGCGTGTTGGCGTTCGCGTCCAGTTCAAAGCTGTAGTCACCCGTAAAGCGGATTTTTAGCGGAAGTTCGGTCACTTTGCCACAATTCAACGCAATGGGTTGATTGAACTTAATCACCTGTGCATCGGGCGCTTGGCAATCACCTTCCAGCCCAGTGATTTTCAGTTGATAGCTCTCTTTGACCAGCGGCACCACTAATGGCTGCTCGGCACTGAGCGGAAAATCTCGGCTGTTGGTGGTGGTTGAAATGGTTAGATTCGGCTCGGCAATCGCCGCTGTCGAGCTGAGAAGCAGAGTTAGGGTTATGGCGTTCAGTTTCATCGTTCAGTCCGTTGTTCACGCCTTCCCCTCTCAAATCGCAACAGATGCTTAAAACAATAGATGCTTAAAAGGGTAGACGTTTGATCGTTTTTATCACGCTCAGAATAAAACGACGGAATAACAAACACATCCTTCTCACCCCCTACGCCCTAAAACTTTGCCGAGGTCACAAATTCGCCGCTAGGGGCGTAGAAAAAGCCGGATGAATCACTTCATCCGGCTTTGTTTTTATTGCCATTGACGTTGTGTTATTAGTGCTTAAGTTCAGCAGGGACGTCAGCAATGTAAATCGCGGGAACCCCTTCGAAGTCACTGGTAAAAAGCACCCCTTCATCGTTAGGTGTGAATGAAGGGTGTGGATGGGTAATTTGACGGTCACCATCCAGCACTTTCCAAGACGAGCTGTGTTTTGCCAGCTTCGCGTAGGTTTTCTTGTTGGTGTTGAGCACATATAGGAACGGGTCGTTCTCGATGCTGTAGCCACTAGCATCGGCGACATCGACTGGTGCATCGCAACCATCGCCGACCATCAGAGAACCATCGAAGTTACTCATCAGGTGCGAGCAAGGTGGCATCACCATCACTTCTTCATTCTCTAATGTGTCTGGGTTGGCTTTGTAGATCACACGCTCTGTTTGCCCCTTGAAGTAAGACACATAAGCCATTGCGCTGCCATCAGGGATCCAGAATTCATGCGTGCACGATTCGCCCGGCGCATGCGATTTGATCTTGCGAAGGTTCGAACCATCTTCGTTCACCAGCCACATGCGCGCGTCGACTAAATCGTGCGGGCCTTCATGACAAAAACCAACGGTTGAGTCATCAAATGGACGGTAAATGGGGTGACCAAGCCACGCGTTCTCTTGGTGGATCACCTCCAATTCACCGCTTTCTATATCCACTTTGATCAAACGGCACCTTGGGTTGGTGTGATAAAACTCGGCGAATTTCTCCCACGACGTGAGTGGTTGCCAATCACGTTTAAGAATTTCAATGCCCACCAATTTGGTGCACTCTGAGTTCGCCACCCAAGTGCCATACCCTTTCCACTCTTCGTCTACGGTATAAATGACTGTCTCTTCAAGGGTTTCGAGATCCACTTTCATTAGGTTAAGTTCATTTTTCACGTAGAAGAACGATTTATCATCGCTAGAAATGAAACCACCAAAGGTATTATCCCCTTTACCTTCTGTCAGTTGGACTGCTTGCTGAGTATTGAGATCAAGCAGGTAATAGTTGCGATTTCCATCAAAATCACCTGCAAAAAGAAGCTTTTGTCCATCCTGAGTAAAGCACTTCTGGTAAAAGTAATTGCGGTGACAGATAACATCCGTTGGTGTTAAACGGGTTACTTTCACCTGCGTATCACTGTCTACGAAAGTTTCGAAGTTAAGAGTGATAATTTTGCCTTTAGCCATAACATATCTCCGCTAAACCGCTGCCAGTGTTGGCTGGCAGCGTAAATCAAATTTTTATTGAATAATTATTGTGAACTGCTGGTTGCTAGCTTGGTTGAGTGTTCATCGACTTTAGCGCTCTTCTTCAAGCCATAGCCCACAGCAAAGATAGCAGCGGCACACGCTAAGAAGAGTAGACGGCCCCAAAGTGGGTTTGGAATCAACACCATCAGCGTTAAACCACCTGCCATGTAAGTCACGAGCGTACCCAATTTTGCACGTTGCATACGGTCTACGATGTCTTGACCTTCTTCCGCCACACATTCTGTATCAACGTCTTTAAAGAACTCTTCCGTTGCCGCTTTGTTGGTGTCTTTCGCTTCGTTGTAGAACAAGGTGGTCAGACAGAAGAAGCCAGCGGTGAAGAATAGGTGAGCCGCAATGGTGATCATGGTGCGCAACTCGCCCGCTTCACGACGGGTGATTTCTTCCACGCCAAACCAGCTCATCACGTATTCTGGAGTGAAGATTTTCACCACAGACCAAGAGACCAACATACCGAAAACAACCGTTGCCCAAGGTGCCCATTTTGGCGTTCTGCGAATCACGATACCAAGGAACAGAGGCACTAGAATTGGCGATTGCAGCAGTGTCGCAACTTGCATCATTAGGTCAAACAGGCTTAGGTGCTTCAGTGAGTTGAAGAACTGAGCCATCAAGATAACTAAGATACCGTTAACCAGACAGGCAATCTGACCAGCGCGTAGCAATTCTTTATCGTCGGCTTTGCCTTTACGTACGATGTTTGAGTAGAAACTGCGAACAAAGATGCCTGAGTTACGGTTGAGCGCAGAATCCATTGACGACATGGTCGCGGCGAATAGACCTGCCATCAGTAGACCAACGGTACCAAGAGGCATGGTTTCGCGTGCAAACACAAGGTAGACCGCATCGCTCGCTTTCGCGCCTAGAGAGGCGTATTGCGTGGCAGCATCTGGGTAAAGAATCGCCGATGCCCATGGTGGGATAAACCAAATAATGGCACCGAACACCATCATAACCAGCGCCATGACTGCCGCTTTGCTTGCGTTCTTAGAGTCTTTTGCGTTTAGGAAACGGTAAGACTCCTGCATGTTGTTGATGCTTTGTAGCTGCTTAACGATGAAGAAGATAAACGTACACACAAGAAGCAGTGGGTAGTTCATATCAGGGCCCATGATGAAGCCACCAGGGAAGTTCTCCACGATTTCACCCGGACCACCGACCACATACAGTGCCACCGCCGCACACGCGATAGAGATCACCGCCACAACCAGTGTTTGAATGAAGTCCGACGCCACAACGCCCCATGCCCCACTCAATAGCGAGATCACCAGTACTGCAATACCCGTCACCCAAATGGTGGTCACGATGTCGGCGTTAAATACGGCAGAAGCAAACACGCCCAGACCGTTTAGCCACACACCAGCGTTGATCACACTCAGTGGGATGATCACCCAAGTGAAAAACTGCTCGTTGGTATTACCAAAACGGCGTTTAACCCCTTCTGTTGGTGTATCCACGCGCATTTGGCGGAAGCGGCGAGCGAAGTAGAAGTAAGCAAAGATGTACGCCACCATGTTACCGATAAACACGGCCAATACCGCGAAACCGTCGTTGAACGCTTTACCCGCAGCACCGGTAAATGTCCAAGCTGAAAACTGTGTCATAAACGCTGTGGCACCTACCATCCACCACAACATTTTGCCGCCCCCGCGGAAGTAATCACTGGTACTGTTACTTGCCATTTTTTTAAACAGCAGACTGATTGCTACCATCAGAGCAAAGTAGCCTGCAATTACTAAGTAATCGTATTCCATAATAGGACCTCGAAACGATGTTTTAATTTAAGTGAATTTTAAGATCAAAATACAAAACGCACTGCGATTAAAATCAAAACAACGGTTCATTTTTAAATTTATTCACTAGTTTGTGATTGCGATCACTTACAAAACGATTGCCGATTACTTTGAGTATTGGCCAAAAATCGAACCACGCCGAGTAGAGCGAAAAAACACCGAAAGAGTGTCAGCAGCAAGTGTGAAAAGGTAAATCTGAGACCGTTGTCATTAGAAAAGGCAAGGCTCTCTCGAGCCTTGCAAGAGCGTTACTGTTGAACCAGCTGTTTGAGCGCTAACGCTTCCTTGAGACCCGGTACCGGTTGCTGTTCATCAATGACCGATGCCTGCTTTAGCGGTTGCAGCGACTTAAGATCAATCGCTTTGCCATCGCTACCCAGCGTACGACCATCGACAATAAACTGGTTGTCCGACGCATGGGCGCTGTGGATCACATCGTCATACTGGCTGCTCACTTGAAAACGGTACGAACGGTTTTCAGTGAAGGTGCCCTGCTCGATATCGCCCGCATAAGGGCTTTGGCGGAACAAGTAGTTAAACCGTTTGTTGTCGATCGCCACGTTGTTGCTCAGCACCAGCGAGCCTGGGTTGAAGTTGTCGGTGAAACCATCCATGTTGTTGTTGAACGACAGACTGTTTTTCACCACGTGCGAAACAGGAATGCCTTCACCACCGAGTTTGAAACCGTTACCGATGGTGCCACCCTTGTTCGCCACGGCTAGCGTGCGGCCATTGTTAAAGGCAATAGAATCGATGATGGTCACCGCGCCGTTCGCGCCATCTTCCACTTTATTGAACAGATCCCAACCGTCGTCGATGTTGTGATGAGAGAGACAACGAATGAAGGTATTGCCATCACCGATCCGCATTTTGGCCGCAAAGCCATCGGCGTTGATCTGCGATGGGTCCATGTTGTTGAAGCTCTCGCTATCAATCACTGTGTTATAGCTTGCCCACAACGCACGGCCAATGTTCTCTGGCGAAGTGATAACAAAACCGGTGTCTGGCGCACTGTGCGTGACCATTTTTTCAAAACGGTTATGGCTGCCGTGCACAAAAAACTGAGCACCGGCGACTTCAATGTTTTCGTAGTGCCAGTAGTTAGCGTTGTGCTGGTATTCCGACACAAAACGCACCTTGTCACCCGCTGCTTTCAACTGTTTTGGCAGTTCGGCGGTGCCACTTGCCGTGATGGGCAGAGTGATGCCTTGATAATCACCATCTTGAAGAATGATGGTGCCGCCAGCGGGCAGTAAGTTAACCGCGGTGAGAAAATCGAGTGGCTTCTCAGCGCTGCCATTGCCAGAGGCGGTACCGCTTGGCGAGACATGCAACTGCAACGGATTTGGCAAGCTGACCCGTTTTACCTCGTAACGATGAAGTTGCTTATCTAAGGTTGGGCCTTCCAGCGCGGTAAACGCCAACTCAAGTTGGTTACTGTTGCTCGCCAACTCGATGGTATGAGAGAAGAGATCCCCCGCGTTGACCTGCTGCTTCGCGACAACCTTGCCATTGTGCTTAAGCTCGATGTTGCCTGTGTAGTTGGCTCTGGCTTGAACAGGGTAACGCTGAGTTGCCGAAAGCTCCGAAGAGGCTAATTGGAAAACCAAAGGTTCTTGTTTGGCTTGGTATTTCGGTGCATCAATGGTGTCCGCTGGCGACAATTGTAGGTCAACATTGCTGACGCTCATCTTGGCGTTACGCGATGCAAAGAAGCCGATGTACTGACTTTCTGGATTTTGCATCTCAACAATATTGGCATTCGCGCCTTTCACCTCTTGCGTCTGCTCTTTGTCACCTTGGCGATAGCTGACTTTGAAGCCATCATTAGTGCGTGTCAGAGTCATGCGAAAAGTTTCAGCCGTACCATAAGGTACCCCTTCTGCATAATCGACACGGCTTAGTCGGTTACCCGCCGTCCCCCAAGGTTGATAAACCCCTTCACGGAACGACGCGTTAAAATTGGTCATGCCATCGTTGGTGCGGCTGTGTGAACGCAACAAGTTCATCACCATATTCGATGCCGATGGAAACTCCTCATGCCCTTCTGGCTGAGGGACCAAACGCTCAGCGCCCAAAATATCACGCACCATCAGGCCTGCGCCTTCTTGGCGGTTTGGCGTCGCGCCCGTTTCTGGCCCTAACTGTTCTAAAACCACATCCGCGCTCAAAGTGAAATTGACATCGGTAGGGAGCTCTGTGTAATAGAATGTTAATCCTTCATGAGAATTGGCCAGTTTTCCGCCGCGGCTTTCAATCGTAAATTGAGAAGCCAGCTTACCCGCCTCGACAGCTTGACCGTTCACCGTCACCTGGTTAACGCCGACTTTCTCAGGCAGGATGGTTGAACCAAAATTCATATCGGTCGACTGACCAAACGTGATCGCTTTCCAAGTTAAGTCAGCGACATTGATCTCTGTTGCGTAGCTCGCGGGTGCAAGAATGGCGGCCAAGCAAAGGGCTAAAGTGTGCTTTTTCATACCATGTTCCTCTGCTTAGAAGTTGTATTTCATGCCAACGCGGAAACGCGGACGATAGCTATCGACTTCGTCAGTATCTTTCTTCGATGGGGTTGCACCGATCTCGCCAAAAGGACGCCAACCGCTGTCAAAGCCTTGGTATTCAAACGTGAAGTTCACTTCACTGACACCCGCATTGTCGTCTTTGTAGACCACCTCACCTTCTTGCTTCCAGGTATAATCCACCGTTGCGCCCAATCCCCAGTTTTCGATGCCGCGGTAGCTCGCACCGAATGTCCAGCGGTTGTAATGAGAACTTTGGTCAACATTTGGACGCGTTTCATAGTGGTAACGATGACGGAATGAAGTCGACCAATCGTCATTTACTTTGTAACCCAAGGTTAAATTGAACTGGTTACCCATCTTGGTATCGTTAGATTCCCACTTGTATTGCGGTGTGAGCGTAAACGATTCGTTGATGCGGTAGAGATAGCTGATATTGGCTTGTTGGCCGTTGCCAGCAAACTCGCTGAATGGGTCTTGATTGTGCTCACCCGTTTCGTTGTTTGAACGCCACTTGGCTTCCACTTCAAAACCCACACCGTTCTTAAAACGATGGCTCACCGCGATACGGTCAGCGTGTTTTGCCCCCGCTTTATCACCATGGTCCGGTTGGAATTCATGACGAATATTGATAGAAGCAGCGCTGGCAGCGGTTGACGTTAACGTCAGGAGTAGTGCAGAGGTAAGGTATCTAATTTTCATTTTGAAACACCGTTTTGTTTTATATTAAATTTCGTTTTAATATATATACAGAACAGAATTTGGGAAGTGTTTCGTGGCGAAATTGTGATCATTGAAACGCTGTTTTAATTTTAACGTGAGCAAGATGCATGGCCCCACTAGATAATTTGATCATCACCTTTTACCTTGCCTTTATAGGTTTCGCCGCTTGGCTATTTCGCCGTTTTTCACGCTCATCGAGTGACTTTATTCAAGGCGGCGGCACCATGATGTGGTGGATGGCGGGCGCCACCGCGTTTATGACGCAATTTTCGGCCTGGACCTTTACTGGCGCTGCAGCCAAAGCCTTTGAGGATGGCATCAGCGTGATGTTTATTTTCTGGGGTAACGCGCTCGGTTTTCTTGTCGCCGCCGCTTTTTTTGCTAAGCGATATCGCCGTTTGCGCGTGGAAACCGCCATGGAGGTGATTCGAATTCGCTTTGGCGGCGTCTCAGAACAAGTGTTCACTTGGCTGAGTTTTCCCATCACCCTAATGGCTTGTGCGATCTGGATGAATGGTCTCGCGGCTTTTTTCTCTGCACTGTTTGCCATTCCCGTCACGACGACCATTTTAACCATGGGGATCGTAGTGACTCTGATTGCCATCAGTGGTGGGGCATGGACGGTATCGGTCACCAACGTGATGCAGTTGATCCTACTGATTGCGATTACCTTTGTGATTGGCCTAACCGCGTTTTTTGCCCTTCCTGAACCCACTGCTGTGTGGCACGCCTTTCAACCTATCTATGGTGAAGGCGTGCCCCACACTGCCATCTTTGTTGCTTGGGCATTGGCCATGCTGCTTCAGCAAACCATGAGCAATAATCACACCCTCAGCAGTTATCGATTTTTGACCACCGCGAACGATAACGATGCCACAAAAGCCGCGTTACTCGCGGGCGGGCTATTCCTGTTTGCTCCACTGCTTTGGTTTGCGCCAGCGTGGTTCGTCGCTTCACTGGGCGTTGATCTACACGCGATCTACCCAGCACTCGGTCACAGCGCCAACAACGGTGCTTATTTGTACTTCATCCAACACGTTATGCCGCAAGGGGTACTCGGTTTGGTGATGGTGGCCTTGGTTGCTGCCACCATCTCGCCCCTCACTTCGGCTCACAACCGCAATGCAGGGATCGTTGTACGCAGTCTTTATCAAGTTTGGATCAAGCCCGATGCGTCAGGCAGAGAGCAACTGATTATGGGCAAAATCGCCACCTTAATGTCTGGCGTCGTCGCGACGTTGGCGGCTCTGCTGCTCGCCTCGGTTGAATCTTATAGCTTGTTCGAGATAATGATTTTGTTTGCCGCCTTTATTCAAATGCCGCTCAACATTCCTTCACTGTTGGCACTCGTGACACTCAAGACACCAAACTGGTCTGGATGGGCAACGGTACTGGTGGGCTGCTTAGTTTCATTGACGATGTTTTTCTTGTTTGATCTTCGTTGGTTTACCTTACTGCCGCTCAGCGAGCGCGAAGTGAAAGAACTCACGGTGGTGGCCACACTCATCGCCCACATTGTGTTCACCGGTGGATTTTTCCTCCTCACTCGCGTTTTTTTCAGCCAAGAGCCTCAACGCATTCAGCAGCAAAGAGCTGCCCTTGCAGAGCAGCTCGCCACACCAATACGCGAAAAAGAGCAGGCCCCAATTAATCACCTTCAAGGCATTTATGTGGGCTCAATAACTGGCGTTGCCGGTTTAGGATTAATTGTGATTGGATTTTTCTTAGAAGCCGATGCCCAATGGCCATTTTTCACCACTGGTGGTTTAGTCATCGCCTTTAGTGCACTTTTGATAGTGCGGCGGTCGCAGAAAAACGTGACTTGTGTGAATGGTTAAGCGCCATTCATAGCGATGAAAAATTGTTCAAAATAAAGAAATTGGCTAAATTGTGATCGCAATTAAAAACATCGTTTCAATTTAATAAAAACAATTAATCATAAATGTTTTTCTTTTTATGCTACTTGCCAGAAACCCCTACAAACAAGGAGCATAATAATGAACTATAAAGTGCTACTGACCTTGTGTATTCCTTTTGCCTCCTGGGCAGCTGCCGACTACACAGAGCAAGATGCAATGCGCGTTCAAGCCGTTAAAACCTACATTGATAATGTTTTGCAAGAAGGGAGGAGCCAAATTAAAACCACTCCCTTACTTGCTGATGGCATTAACACCACTACACGTAAGCCCGTAGAATGGATTTACCCCGACGGTCGCACGGCCACCATTTCCAATTTTGCCAATCAGCAAAACTTTCTGCGCACGTTAACCGCCATGTCAGTGGTGACGGAAGATCAACGCTATCAACTTGAAGCTGTCCGTATCACACGCTACTTCATGGACAACTTCATCGCCGATAATGGGTTGTTTTATTGGGGTGGGCATCGCTTTGTGAATCTCGACACCCTTGAACTCGAAGGGCCGCAGAACAAAAACAGTGTCCATGAACTGAAAAACCACTACCCTTATTACCCTTTCCTTTATCACGTTGATTCTCACGCGACGGAACGTTACATCAAAGCGTTTTGGCAAGCGCATGTTGAAGATTGGCAAAGTCTCGATATGGGTCGACACGGCAGTTACAGCAAAAACTACGATGACAAGGTTTTCCATCGACCAATCCCGGCGTCCTTGGTGGATCAAAGCAAACTACCAATCATGCCTGAAACCAAAGGGCTCACATTTATCAATGCGGGATCAGATTTGATCTATGCCGCTTATCAGCTAGATTGGCTGGCACCACCAGCAAATGCGCAAGGATCAGCCGCTTGGGGCCAATATCTGATGACACAGTACAAACTGGCCAAGCACCCCAAAACGGGCGCACCGGTTTATCAGTTCACTTCTCCCAAAAAACGCGAGTGGCCACCACAATCCGACAAAGACACCAATTCAAAATACGGTGATCGCGCAGCCCGACAATTTGGCCCGGAACTGGGCGACATCGCACGCGAAGGGAATGTGTTATTTAAGTCGAACGACAAATCCATTGTGTTTAATAATGCGCTGATTGAACTGCATTTGGCCGAACAAAGAAACGATGCCGCCATTCGAGAGCAGGTTGTGGATGCGTTGCTCAACTTTTATCGCCTCGCCTACAACCCAGAAAATGGCACCATCAAACCCATCTTCAGTGACGGTACCAGTATCGAGGGGATCCCACTGGCTCGAGATGGCTATTACGGGCCAAAAGGACGAGTATTCAACGCACACAAACCCAAGACCGAAGAATATCTGCTACCCATTTTGCGCGCGTATCGCCTACAGGCCGATCCTGAATTGTGGCAACTGGCTGCCAACATGACTCACCATTACGGTTGGGGTTCGCTCGGCAATGATGCCAAGGCCAAACCCACGCTCAACATGCAATTAAGCAGCGTATCGCCCATGACCTTATTTTCCGCCATTGAGCTCTACCAGATTACGCAGCAACCAGAATACCTTGAGTTTGCCCGCGCAGCGGCAGACAAACTGGTGGAGAAACGTTTTGTGCGCGGTTACTTTCTCGCGAATCCGCGTTACCTCAATGCCTCAATTGATGCGATAGAACCACTCGCTCTGCTCACCCTCGATGCCACACTCAAAGGCAAAACAGCGCAAGTCGCCCCATACCTTTCGGGCAGTGGCTACATCCACGGCGAGTTTGCTGGCAAAGAGAACGCCTACGACACCAATGAAATCTACAAACAAACTCGATAACGGAAAACAAAACAATGCAAAAATTCGTTCTTCTTACCACCCTACTTCTCTCACCACTGGTGATGGCCAAAGAACCCGTTCGCTCTATTTCCAGCAACGGGTTTGATAAACAACATAAACCGGAACACGTACTCGACGGCTCCAACAAAACACGTTGGGCAAACAAGGGCGATTCTTGGTTGATGTTTGAATTTGAACAGCTCACCACGCTCCAACACATTGACCTAACAATATTCAAAGGCGATGAGCGTAAACAGCACTTTGATTTGGAAGTCTCACGAGACGGTATGCAGTGGCAAAAAGTATTCTCAGCCTCAACCAGTGGCGCAACAAAAGCAAAGGAGCGTTACCGTTTTTCCCCTTCCCAAGCTCGATACGCCCGCGTGAATGCTTACGGTACCGATGTATCAAAGAGCTGGAGCGGTTTTCATCAAATCCAGTTCAACAGTGAGGAGCAGGTCGAACATCAGTTCGACAAATAGCACAACCAGCCAAACTTACGCCAAAAGCGCTGAACCACTCAGCGCTTTTTATTTCTTCAGCTATTTGGTTTTATGGATGAAAGGCATGACCAATATGCTGCGAATTGCCCCCTAAAAAAAACGCCTGCAACCAGTGCAGGCGTGGCAAAGAAGAGCCAAATATCTTCGATTTCTAAAGCAAATATCTTCGATTTCTGAAGACAGTGAAGGGAGCCAAATCAGGGGGAATTAAGCGATAATGCCCGCAACTTCGCGTACTAGCTTCGCTAGATCGTCCCATTGCTCGTTATCAATCAAATCACCCGGAACCATCCAAGTACCACCACACGCCAACACAGCAGGGATAGCGAGATAATCTTTGACGTTGCTTGGGCTAACGCCGCCCGTAGGCATAAATTTCACTGGGTAAACCGCCGTTAGCGCTTTCAGCATGTTCACGCCACCCGAAGGTTCTGCAGGGAAGAATTTCAGGGTACGTAGACCCATTTCCATCGCTTGTTCAACCAAACTTGGGTTGTTCACTCCCGGAACAATGGTCACATTGCGCTGTTGGCAATATTTCACTGTGGTTGGGTTGAAACCTGGGCTGACGATGAAATCCACACCGGCATCAATCGCTTCATCCACTTGCGCAGAAGTCAGTACCGTGCCCGCGCCAATCAGCATTTCTGGGTACGCTTCGCGCATGTTTTTGATTGCCAAAGCCGCATCCGCAGTACGGAACGTCACTTCAGCACAAGGCAGGCCATTTTCAATCAGTACTTGCGCCAATTTTACCGCTTTGTTGGCATCTTTGATGGCGATAACCGGAACCACTTTGATTTCAGCAAGCTGTTGATTTAAATCTTTCATTTGTTTGAATCCTTAAATAGTTGGCATCGCTTCGCGAGGAATAATTGCGCCACGATGTTGAATAACATGACCTGCAACAGTGTGACCAGCAAAAGCAGCTTGCTGACAATCACCACCCAAAATACGCTTTGCAAGATAGCCAGCACTGAATGAATCTCCCGCGGCGGTGGTGTCGACAACATGGTCAATTTTGAGTGGCGCAACCGCGTGACGGCCCGCTTCTGTAACAACAAAACACGCATCCCCACCACGTTTGATGACGATTTCACTCACGCCAAACCCCTTGGTGCGCTCAATCGCTTGATCTTCATGGGTATCGCCCCACAACAGTATCTCATCATCAAAGGTGAGAAATGCCATATCGGTGACTTGCAGAATTTGCTGGTAGAACGCTTGCGCGTCCGCCACGTTGTTCCACAGCGCAGGGCGGAAGTTATTATCAAACGCGATTTTCACCCCATCACTGCGGCAAAGCGCGAGCAGTTTGATCAGCGCTTCGCGGCAATCTTGCGACAGTATCGCCAAGCTGATACCACTGAGGTAAATCATTTGATGCTGACACAGCTCTTTCGCCAGCGTCAGGATGGCACGGTCACGCAGCCAGTATTTCGCCGCAGAATCGTTGCGCCAATAGAAGAAGCTACGCTCGCCATTGTCTGCCGTTTCGATGGCATAAATGCCCGGCAATTTGTCTTGAGAAAGGTACACCATGTCCGTGTTAATACCTTCGTCTTGCCATGCGGCAAGCATTTCTCGGCTAAATGGATCCTGTCCTAATCCCGTAACATAAGAGGTTGAAACACCGGATTGCTGGGTCAAACGAGAAAGGTAAACTGCGGTGTTGAGTGTATCCCCACCAAAACCTTGTTGTAGCTCGCCGTTGACCTTTTTCAGTTCAACCATGCATTCGCCAATAATGGCAACGCGATTGATGTGATTCATAGGATGTCTCCTTAACGTAATTGCTGCTATTATTACAGCAATAAAACCTCGAGACAATATTTTTAAAACGACGGTTCAATTATTCGTGAGCAAGATCCAACTCTGCAGTTTTGGCAGGTTCGAGTTCTACCGCTCTCTGATAGCATCGCGCCACTGACCTTATTCACCACACTCGCCACAATGCTGGCAGTAGACGAGCCTTTAGCACTTCGTATCATGAACAACCCAACCGTTTCTCGCGCCATCTTTTTACTGGTGACGGCCAATTTGCTCGCTTCCCTCTCGGATGTGTCACTCAAAATCTTGAATGGCGAAGTGCCCACATTTCAATATGTGTTTATTCGCCAGTCGATCAGCCTTGTGCTGCTATTGCCTTTCTGGCTTCGTATGGAGAAATCGCAGTGGAAAAAGGGCTGTGACTGGATCACCTTTTGGCGCGCGCAACTGATCTTACTCGGCAGCGCGTGCGCCATGATAGCGATCACCCATTTACCACTGGCGACCGCCAATGCCATGTTCTACGTTGGCCCACTGCTGGTATTGCCTCTGGCCTTTATCTTTTTGGGGGAACGCCCTGCCGCTGGGAAAATTGTTGCAACGCTATTGGGCTTTGTTGGTGTGCTGATTGTGCTGCGCCCAGAACAGTTTCATTGGGCGGCGATTGTGGCATTGGGCAGTGCGTTATCCATGGGCGTGGGCAATATTCTGATCCGCAAAGTGCCTGCCGATCAGTCGCTGATTTCCACACTTTTTTGGACCACTTTGATGACGCTGCCCTTTGCTTTTGCCCTCGCCTACTGGCAATGGAGCGCGATTCGCCTCGAGCATATTTTATGGATTGTGGCGATCAATCTGTTTGTGCTCGCCTACCACGCTTTGGTGGTGAAGGCATTTCAGCAAGCCCCGGCAAGCCAGATCGCTCTGGCCGAATATTCTGGCTTGGCGTTTGTCACCTTCTTTGGGGTGATTTGGTTTGATGAAGTGCCAGACAGTTACACCGTTTTAGGCATTCTGCTGATCATTGTGCCTATGATGCCCATCCGCTGGAAACATTGGCTTAAGGGCAAAAGACACACAGTGGTGAGTAAGGGTTAAGCTGTTCAAGAGGAGACTTACCATGGTCATACTTCTGGATGGAAGGCAGTTAGACTTCTGTTATAAGAAAACCATCTTCACCGGCAAAATCAAATGCCATTCGAAGCAGAAGGAAAAATGTAACCTGTCAATTTCATAAGACTTCCTCATGTCTCTCAAAATTTTGCTTGAAAATTTAAACCTGAAATACGATGAATTAAAGTTAGCTGAATGATAACGAGGGAATAAGGAGAAGTCGGTGACCACACTAAGGGTTTTTCAGGAATCTGAGATCATATTCAATGAAGAAGAAGCAAGAGAAATTCTCATTCGTTTTTTTCCAGCGAATAGAAATGAAATCATGGCATCATCTATCACAGTTGAGTTGAGAGGTTTTGCTCAAGCCCTTCTTTTAGAAGCTATTGATGCCTCATATTCAATTGGGATTGTGCAAGGATTATGGAAATCCACACTTAATCCAAGAGCGCCATTCAAAAAAATAATAGAGAAGCTAATAACTTCATTGGGTCCTCACTTTTTTCATCATGCGACTACGCAGGATCTCAGAAAAGTGGAGATATATCAGTTTGTAGTAGATGCTTTGACGATAAAATTCCAACGTGTATTTATATTGAAGTTATCTGGTATAGCAAACAATAAACCACTTATTCTGCCTAATTATGATCAAGTCATTAGCAAACGAGTATGGACATAGCATGCCAAAGAAAATTATCTTCGCCGTACTGGTGATTTTGAGTGTACTGATAATTACGCGGCCAAGGGAAGAGACACTTTTAAGATGTGCTATGTTCGGTCCTATGAAACTTTTTAGTAGTGACACATGTATGGCTTATTTTGATGTGTTTGGATATTCAGATAATGTGTACCAAGACCTTCGTGAAAACTTCGATGTAGCTTCTCTTCTTAGCTTGAGTCCAGAACGTAAATATTACTTTGCTCAGCTATATTTAGACAACGGTAACGATATTAATCAAAAATTAGATCAAGGCATGCCGATACACGGTGCAATCCTTAAAGATGATCTGGAAGAATTTTATTGGTTACTCGAGAAAAACGCTGATCCAAGTATTGTTGATCACTTAACTGATTTAGATGCTTATGACTTTATTGACATCATGATCAAAAAACAACCAACCCCTAATCGTTTGGAAATGCATAAAGTTTTAGAACGTTATAAACAGTCGTTGTAGCGATGAATTTACGTTTTTCAATATCGACATCAAAGTTCATTAGAGTTAATAGAGAGTACTGGTCTTATTTTTTCATAGTAATTAACTTTGTATATATCACAGTTAATTGACGATCTATACACTTACTTTGGTTCACAACGCATTTTGGTGTAATGACAAGTTAACCAAGTTCCCCCTCTCCCAAAAACAAAAGCCAGCATTTGCTGGCTTTGTATTAGTTCCCGAAAAAGTAATGATGACTGAGTGCTTAGTCGATCAGCGAGCGTACGTACTCGGCGATTTCTGGCACTTGGCAGTTTGCGAAGAAGCACTCTTGGAATTGTGCACCGCCAACCGCTGTTTTCACCAACGCTTGGTCAATTGCACGTAGGCCTTCAACCACATCTTTCGCAACCGCTGCTTTTACGTTGTTTAGGATCGCCGCATTCGCTTGCTGTGGTGCCGCACGCTCGATTGGGTAGCCTTCACCACGGTTACCAGTGAACGCTTTTTCGAAGATGTAACGAACATTGAGCTCGCCTGCCCAGCCAAAACCTTTTGCAAACGCGAGAGAAATGGCATTGCCGTTGTTGATTTGGTTGAACAAAAACGCATCCGACGGCTCTAGGCAGTAGCCACATACCACGCCTGGGTGTAGGTTGCTCGACATCATTGCGCCTTGGCCAGTGCCACAACCGGTTACCACAAAGTCTACCGCTTTTGAGTTCAGTAGAATGCTTGCCATGATGCCTAGGTGGATGTAAGTCAGGTGATGGTCATTTTCATCTTTCATGCCGACGTTGAATACGTCGTGGCCTAGGCCACCTGCTACGCTGTTAAGCTCTGCTGCAACCATCGCGTTTTTCGGTGCTTGGCTGTTTTCCATCATTAGTGCAATTTTCATCTGTTACTCCCGCGGTTAAACCGCAATTCAAAAATAAATCTTAAACGAAATCTTTACGCATTGGGGTGAAGGTATCAATCAGTACACCCGCTTCTAGACAAACACAGCCATGTTCGATGTTTGGCTCTTTGTACATAGTATCGCCTGTTTTGACGATTTTTTTCTCATCGCCAATGGTGAATTCAAACTCACCCGATAACACATAAGTCAATTGCTCATGGGGATGTGAGTGCATGGCACCAATCGCGCCAGTTTCAAAATGCACTTCCACCGACATCATGTTGTCGCTGTGTGCCAGCACTTTGCGTGAAATGCCTTGGCCAAGATCTTCCAGCGTAATGTCTTGATTAAATACAAACATGCTTCACCTATCTGTCTGTTTTACTCGTTAATCGGCACCAAATGCTGCCGATGTAACCGATAAATCGTGATGAGGTTGGTGGCGATCACTGTCATCTCTAACAAGGTGCCGCCAATGGAACCCACTAAAATGTTATTGATTAACCAGCAGGTCGCTCCAACCAGAAAACCAATCCGCATGCGGATACCGTTCAACACGAATAATGAATAGGTGCCAATCACTGTCCCTAGAATTGGCCATAATTCCCACCAGTGTTGCGCCATCCACACGCCGCTAGTAACACCGATGACAATAAAAAATGCGGCTACCCATCTCGAGGAGGTAAAGATCGAGGTGGTGGTGCGCAATGCAGAAAGCAGCGCACTGAGTGCAGATACCATCGATCCTAGCAGCAAAAAATGGAGAAGATGATTGAGATTGAACACCAACATTAGGATTTTCAAATGCCTGTCATTTTTCTGGTAAAAGGTGGAGATTCCCAAACCAAAACTGAGAAACCCTAACGCTTGTGCCAAATCAATCTCGACCATCATCTTCTCACAATTGGGTTAGCGTGATAGCCAGCCACCATCTACCGCAACGGTGTAACCGTTAATGTAGTCAGACGCTTTCGACGCAAGGAACACACAAGGACCAGCCAAATCTTCCGGTGTGCCCCAACGGTTTGCAGGAATGCGCTCTAGGATTTCTTGGTTACGTTGCTCATCAGCACGCAGTGCCGCTGTGTTGTTGGTTGCCATGTAGCCCGGTGCAATCGCATTCACGTTGATACCGTGTTTTGCCCACTCGTTTGCCATAAGGCGAGTCACACCCATTACGCCACTCTTAGACGCAGTGTATGAAGGAACGCGGATACCACCTTGGAAAGAAAGCATGGATGCGATGTTGATGATCTTGCCGCCTTCGCCTTGTGCAATAAATTGTTTCGCTACCGCTTGAGACATAAAGAACACGGATTTGATGTTGATGTTCATAACGTCATCCCAATCTTGCTCAGAGAACTCGATCGCGTCGTTGCGGCGGATGATGCCTGCGTTGTTCACCAAAATGTCGATGCGGCCAAGCTCAGTCACTGCGCGATCAACGATTGAAGGAATATCATCTAGTTTCATTAGGTTAGCGCGGATATCGACGAACTTACGTCCCGTCGCTTGGATTTTTTCCATTGTTTCTGTTGGTTCACTGATGTTCACACCAACGATATCGCAACCTGCCTTTGCTAAACCCAGCGCCATGCCTTGACCTAAACCGGTGTCACACCCCGTGACGACTGCTACTTTGCCTTGCAAGCTAAATGAATCAAGAATCATGTAATGCATCCTCTAGAATACTGAATGAAGTGAACCGACGTTTTGGTTGTTGTTCACTGTGGTAGGGCAAACATAACAGCAAAATGGCCACGCTCGCAAATATTTTTGAAAAGACGTTTCAAAAATATTGATGAATGTCTTGTTTTACTAAAACGAACTAAGTGAGCGGTTTCAAAATTATGAAAAGGTATTTTAAAAATAGTGGTGATACAGAAAATCAACGATATAATGGCAAAAAACACAACTAAAGAAGGGAAAACAATGGAAAAGTCGACACAGCCAGAAGCTGTTTCGTCAGTGATGAAGGTGTTCCACATCCTTCAAGCACTGGGTGAGCAGAAAGCTATTGGCGTATCAGAATTGTCGCAACGTCTTATGATGTCTAAGGCAACCACTTACCGCTTTTTACAAACCATGAAGTCACTTGGGTATGTTTCTCAAGAAGGCGAAGCGGATAAGTATTCACTCACTTTAAAAGTGTTTGAGCTGGGTGCTCGCTCACTGGAATACGTTGATCTGATCGAATTGGCCGACAAAGAAATGCGCCAAATCTCTCAACTGACCAATGAAGCGCTTCACTTGGGTGCACTCGATGAAAACGCGATCATCTACATCCATAAGATTGATTCCGGTTACAACCTGCGCATGCAATCGCGCATTGGCCGTCGTAACCCTCTTTACAGTACTGCTATTGGCAAAGTGTTGCTTTCCGAACGTGAAGAGAGCTTTATCCGTGAATCTCTTGCCGATGTTGAATTCATCAAACATACAGAAAAAACACTAGAAAACACGGAACAAGTGCTTGAAGAACTGGCGAAAGTGCGTGAACAGCATTTTGCAGAAGATAACGAAGAGCAAGAACCGGGTTTACGTTGTATCGCGGCTCCGATTTATGATCGTTTTGGTCAAATCATTGCGGCAGTATCTATTTCATTCCCAACCATTCGTTTTGATGAAGAGCGCAAAGATTACTATGTGGGTCTGCTTCATCAAGCGGGTAAGAACGTTTCTGAGCAGCTTGGCTACCACAGCTACCCTGCTTAATGATTGACGAGCAGCCCTCGGGCTGCTTTTTTTGGCGCAATATCAATTGATGAAACGCCGTTTTAATTTAGAGGTGAGCGATGGGCACATCCGTGACTCCAAACATTGTTGATTTCCTAGTCCGCATTGATCCGTTTGATAAATTGCCAAAGGCTTTGGTTGAATCCCTTGCCAATTCGGTACAGATCAAATATTTGGTGAAGGGAGAAACCATCAGTTTTAGCTCACTTTGCGAAACGCGTTATCTCTATATCATTCGCACGGGCGCGATTGAACAGCGCACGCCAACGGGCGATCTTCGTGCTCGCCTCGGCCACGAGGATCAGTTTGGCTTTACCTTCCTCGCCCCTCTCGATAATGCCGAAAATGGCTATCAAGCCGAAGCCATTGAAGATGCCCTGCTCTATTTGATCCCGCATCACCAACTGAAGAAAGTGTGCGACTCGCACCCTGAGTTTGCCGACTATTTCGCGGCGCAAGCTAACCTGCGCTTGAGTTCGGCGGTCAACTTCGTCTGCCAGAAAGAAGAAAAAGGGCTGTTTTTCCGCACGGTCGGAGAGATCGCCAGCGAAAACATCGCCACCGTGCAGGTGACGGATTCGATTCGGGATGTCGCCCTTGCCATGTGCGGTAAACAGCGCAGCTCTTGCGCAGTGGTGATGGATGGCAATGACATTGTCGGTTTGGTGACCGACCGCGATATGACGGCCTCCGTGGTAGCGAAAGAAAAAGATGTCAGTGAGCGCATTGAAAGCGTTATGACGCTGAATCCAGTATTGATCGAAAGCGATGCCAAAGTGATCCAAGCGATCTCCCTTATGCTGCAATACAACATTCGCTGCTTACCTGTCGTGAACCACGGTAAAGTGGCCGGCTTGCTGACAACCACACATTTGGTACACAACCACCGCACCCAATCGCTGTTTTTGATTGAGAAAATCAAATACGCCAGTTCGCTGAACGCGCTGGCGGCGTTAAAAGAAGAGCGCCAAACCATTTTCCAAGCATTGGTCGAAAGTGGCGTCAGCGCGGAAATCCAAGGCAAAGTGATGTCGATGATCATGGATGCCTTTACCCGTCGCATTATCCAACTCAATGAAGAAGTGCTGGGCGCGCCTCCATGCGATTACGCTTGGATGGTGGCGGGGTCGCACGCGCGCAATGAAGTGCACATGCTCTCGGATCAAGACAGTGCTATCGTCCTTTCCGACGACGCGACCGAAGAACACAAGCTCTACTTTACCCATTTGGCGATGCGCGTGTGTAATGGGCTCGCTGCGTGCGGCTATCCGCTCTGCGATGGCAAATACATGGCGGCGTCTCCCAAATGGTGCCAGCCTGTCTCACGTTGGAAAGAGTATTACCAAAAGTGGGTGGCAAGCCCGGAATACAACAAACTGCTCTCCATCAGTGTGTTCTTAGAAGTTCGCTCAATTCACGGCAGCCGTGAATTGGTGGAGCAGATCCAACAGCATCTACACCATTGCATTCAGCAAAGTCCGAGTTTTATTCCTGCTTTGGTGCGCGATGCGATCGACACTCAACCGCCATTGGGCATTTTTAACCATTTGGTGCTCGAAAAAGGCGGCCAAAACAGCAACACGTTAAACATCAAGAAATACGCACTTAATCTCATCATCGATCTAGCGCGTATTTTCAGCTTGGCCGCAGGTGGTTCCCTAACCGGCACCGAAGAGCGGTTCCGTTTTGCGGTCGAACACGGCACCCTATCAAAAGGCAGTTGCGACAACATCATTGGCGCCTATCGTTTCATTACTCAGGTACGTTTTCGTCATCAGTTGAATGCCATTTTGGCAGGAAAAACACCCGACAATCATATCTCTCCGGATGAAATCAGCAGCTTTGAACGCAAACA
Source organism: Vibrio sp. CCUG 15886 (assembly GCF_028570825.1). Classification (NCBI taxonomy): domain Bacteria; kingdom Pseudomonadati; phylum Pseudomonadota; class Gammaproteobacteria; order Vibrionales; family Vibrionaceae; genus Vibrio; species Vibrio sp. CCUG 15886. The sequence goes on from NZ_JAQQBT010000001.1 coordinate 1,043,774, forward strand.
CCTCAAAGATGCCTTTAAGATCATCAGCGAGTTGCAAGATGTCGCCAAACTGAAGTTTGTTAAAGGCTAGATGATGATAAAGAAATGGTTCAAGCGCTGGGACACCATGCCCAGCCAAGAACAGATACGCCAACAGATCGTCGTTGAATCGGCGTGGCCCGAAGCGCTGCAAAACTACCTGAATGCGCCGCTCATTGCACAAGAGACGCCACTTCATCAAGTCTCGTTTCTTGCTTTGGATTTTGAAACCACTGGGCTTGACGCAAAGCACGATAAAATACTGTCCATCGGTATGGTGGATTTGACGCTCGAAGGTATTAACCTCTCAAGCGCAGAAGAGATCCTGCTCAACCATGGCGCGTACATTAAAGCCGAATCTGCGCGCATTAATGGCCTAACGCCACAGGCGCTGGAGCAAGGTTGCTCGCTAGAGCAAGGGATGATGCGTTTATTTGAACGTGCGCAAGGCAAAGTTCTGCTCGCGCACAGCGCAATCATTGAACAAGGTTTTCTCCAAGCCTTTGCTCAACAACATTTTCAGCTTGCCAAATTGCCTTGCCACTTCGTGGATACACTGCAAATTGAAAAGCGCTTTAGCTACGCAGGGAAAAGCGGCCAACGCAGCAGTTTTCAACTTGACGATTTACGTCGTTGTTATCACTTACCCGATTACCATTCTCATTCGGCCGCCAGTGATGCCTTGGCCTGTGCGGAGTTGTTTATCGTGCAAAGCAAAAAACTCGATCTGAATAAACAACGGCAGTTAAACACGGTTTTGTGCTCCATATAACGTCAAACCCAATCACGCTGTTTATCCATGCTCGTGGGTATTAAGCACCATCTCTTGCTCTTAGAAAAAAGTCGACGGCAGCGCAAATCTGCCATTGCCTTACAGCGACCTGCAACAACCAATCACTTTGGAAAAGACACACTGCAAACGTTAATTATTCCAAGATGTTATACCCAATGGGGGATTAACGTTTCTAAAGGATGATTTTTGTTTTGCCTCAAACTTAAATAACCATACAAAATGTAAGAATATATTTATTTCCCACTTTCAGATTTAAATACCATATATGAATTACTTAATAGAGATATGTTCTTATTTAACAATAATGTCGCACTGTTTATGAGAAATCACGCCAATTACATAAAAGTTAAATTAAAACAACAATTTATAATTTCGCAAAGTTTCAAAAATATATGAAACGGAGATAATAAAAACAATTTAAATATCATGTATTTGAAATGTAAAGACACTCTCATAAATAGGTTTCATACTCTGTTTTATTGAAAATGTGCACTGGCTCGATTTAATTAACTTCAATACATGAATGCGAAATAAATAATGATTCATGTCAAAAATAATTTTGCCATCGGCCTCTAATAATAAATCAGTCAAAAAGGATTTATTATGGAGAAACCATGAGCCAACACGAATCATCTAGCTATCAGTCTCGTCGTCGCAAGGCGAACGAGTTTTCTACTCGATCGGAATACTTAGAACATGAACTGAATATTCTCTCCTTTAAAAAATGGCGTGTACATCTGCCTTTCCGCGACTTTGGTATTGAAATTGAAGACTGGGTGCCCGCTATTGCAGCCACTATTGGTAAAGTGGTGATGGTCACCGCAATGGTGGCCGCTTTCGCCGCCCAATTTGGCCTTTCCCCTGAATTTGTTGCTGAAAACGTACGCTATGAGTTGATCATCGCGGGTCTTTTGTTTGTTATCTTTTTTTCCGCGATTTTAAACCCTAGAGCCAACTTAGCCGGCACGCACGGGCCCATGATTCCATTGATTCCACTTGTTGCCGCAGCGGGCGGACACCCACTCGCTCTAGGCATCATGGTTGGCGTGTTTGGTTTGATCCTCAGCGCCACCAAAGGCGGCTCAAAACTGGTTCGCTTAACCGGTGAAGGGGTTCGCGGTGGATTGCTGATTTATTTAGGCGCGGTGGGACTGATTAGCCAACTGAGCAAATTTGAAAGCTGGTCAGTGACCTCTGGCATGGAGTCGGTCTCATTTGTGGTCATCTCCACCACCATAGTGATCTACGCCTATTTGGCGAAAATTGAAAAACGCTGGTTGGCGATCCCATTGTGCTCGCTGATTGCAGGCGTGGTTTCCTACCTAATGGGCGTGCCGTTTGAGTTCACCACAGAGCCTGGCTTACCGAACATGAGCCCATTCTACTGGTGGGGCGAAGAGACAGGTTGGCAGTTAGGTTGGCCTGAGTTTGAGCACTACATTGCGGTGATTCCTTTCGCGATTTTGGCTGTCGCCATGTGGTCACCCGATTTTCTTGGCCACCGCGTTTTCCAAGAACTGAACTACCCGAAAACCGCCAAAGATGCACTGATGGATGTGGACGACACCATGACGGTTTGTTCAATTCGTCAGATCATTGGTGCTGGCCTTGGTGGCGGTAACCTCGCATCGTCTTGGGGAACGTACATGATCCCAGCAGCGATTGCCAAACGCCCCATCCCAGGAGGCGCTCTGCTTACGGGTATTCTGTGTATCGTTGCGGCTGTGCTGGGCTATCCGATGGATCTGGCGATGTGGGAACCGGTACTGCGCGTTGCTCTGTTGGTGGGCGTATTCCTGCCGCTACTGGAAGCGGGCATGCAGATGGTACGTAACGCTCGTAACTCGCAAAGTGCGGGGATTTGTATGTTTGCTTGTGCGCTGGTTAACCCCGTTTTCGGTTGGGCAATTACCATGCTGCTCGACAATACGGGCCTCATTGGCAACCGCGAGCGCAGCGAAACGTTAAACCGCACTGACCGTTTAGGCATTCCACTCGCAACCGTATTGGTTTGTGTTGGCGCGTTAGCCGCTGTTGGTCAATTACCGGGCATTCCTGCACTTCTTTAATGCTGGTTTTTGCCGAAAGATCCGCTCAAAGGGCGGATCTTTTTCTTTCTGAATGCTCCATCAGATTAGCCAAACTGATCCGCCATTAGTTTGATTCAATAGACTTCCTCTCTTTTGCTTCCTATGCTGCGGTGACGCATATTTCGTCACGCAATACAAGGAAAGATCATGACCGGCATTACCGATTTACAGCACCTACTTCAATCGATGTCTCCACAATTGGTTGAGGGCGACTATGTTTTTTGCACCGTCGATGGTCCACTTAAGGACTATCTACACCTTGACCCCATCGCAACGTTTCGTGAGCAAGAAGGGCTCACTTTGGTGCTCGAAGCTCAGCAAGCCGAACAAGCCGGATTGACTACCGATAGCCGTTTTTGTTTGATTACCCTCACTGTCCATTCAAGCTTAGAAGCCGTCGGGCTAACCGCCGCTTTTGCCAGCAAGCTAGCCAGTTATGGCATTAGCGCCAACGTGATTGCAGGTTATTATCACGACCATATTTTTGTACCAAAAGGAAAAGCTCACGAGGCAATGAGCGCACTCACTGAGTTGACTGCGTAGAAAAATTCGCCAAAGCCCCCGCTTTGAAAAAACCGTTGCGATAATGTTAGAGTATAAAAAACGGTTATTCAGGATAAGGATATATGAAGACACCCACCCCAAAGCTTTCATTACGCATATTGAAAAAAAGTGATTACGAGCAAGTGGCCAGTTTAATGGATTTGGTTTTTCACGACGTCGGCGGGGCTTGGCCAAGAATGACCATAATGGATCTCATTCATCAGTTCCCTGATGGACAAATCTGCATAGAGGATTCCGGTAAAATCATTGCGGCAGCGCTCACCATCAAAGTGGATTATAACCGCTTCTCTCTCCCCCATGTATATACCGATATCATCAATGAAAACAATGTAATACAACACAAATCAAATGGTGATGCCTTGTATGGCCTCGACGTATTTGTTCACCCGGATTATCGCGGGCTACGTTTGGGTCGAAGACTGTATGAAGCGCGAAAAGAGCTGTGTCGAAGCAATAACCTCAAAGCCATCTTGGCGGGTGGTCGAATTCCCGGATACAAGCCATACGGCGGAAAACTGCCTGTGGCAGAGTACATAGAAAAAGTCTCACGCAAAGAGCTTCATGACCCAATACTCTCATTTCAGCTCTCAAACGATTTCGATGTGAAGCGCATCATGCGCCATTATCTTCCCGAAGATGACAGCTCACACGGTTACGCAACGTTACTGGAATGGGACAACTTCTTTTATGAAGAAGACGTCTATTCCGTTCATGACATCGAGAAAACGATTGTTCGTATCGGCATTGTGCAGTGGCAAATGCGCATGGTGAACGATTTGGAAGACTTGTTGGATCAGGCGGAGTTTTTTATTGATTCGCTGTCAAAATACAAAGCGGATTTCGCACTCTTTCCGGAGTTCTTTAACGCGCCTTTAATGGGATTGGCAGAAGATCAAAACTCTGTTGAAGCGATTCGCTTCCTCGCCTCGTTCTCTGAGCGTGTCAAACTGACCATGTCTCAACTTGCCGTGACCTACAACATTAATATCATCGCAGGCAGCATGCCTGTTTTAGAAAACGGCCAGCTTTACAACATCTCTTACTTGCTTCGTCGTGATGGCACGATTGAGTCCCAACATAAAATCCACATTACCCCACATGAACAACGAGACTGGGTTATTGATGGCGGCGACAAAGTTTCGGTGTTTGACACCGATGCGGGACGTATTGGGATTTTGATTTGTTATGACAGTGAGTTTCCCGAGCTCGGACGTATGCTGGCTGAACAAGGCGTGCAGATCATTTTTGTTCCGTTCTGGACGGATACCAAAAATGGTTATCAACGTGTGAGAATTTGCTCCCAAGCGCGCGCGATTGAAAATGAATGTTATGTCGCCATTGGTGGTAGTGTTGGCAACCTGCCTAGGGTCGATAACGTCGATATCCAATACGCTCAATCGGCAGTGTTCTCACCTTCAGACGTGTTCTTCCCACACGATGCCACCATTGCAGAAGCAAGCCCAAATACGGAAATGATCATTTTTGCCGATGTGGATTTGGATAAACTCAAGCAACTGAACATGGAAGGCTCAGTGACCAACTTACGTCATCGACGAATGGATCTTTATGGTGGATTCACTCAGAAAAAAGAATAGATACAAACCAAGCCATTGACACTTGTGATGATTGCTCTTTTTTATTGGTGCTTTAGCATAAATAGGTTATAAAAACGCTCAACAAACCAATGAGTAACAGCTTGATGAATCAGTGGATTAATTTTGAACAGTGGAGTCAGTACATTCCTTCTGACTCCTTTCTCTTTAAACTCCTTATGGCGCTGGTGCTGCTCGCCGCGTATCAGGTTGTCAAAAAAATCACCAACCGTGCGGTGGCCAATTTAGCCCTCTCAAAGGGCGTCAATAAGGCAAGGCAAAGCTTTATTCAACGAGCGTTTAACACCGCGTTGCTGTTCCTGTTCGCCTCGATTTTTTCGGTGACCGCAGGAATCGGATACGGCGATGTGTCGCTGTTCCTCTCTTCCATCTTTGCGGTCTTAGGGGTCGCCTTCATTGCTCAGTGGTCAATCCTGAGCAATGTCACCGCCAGTTTTTTGATCTTTTTCGTCTTCCCATACAAAGTGGGCGATCGAATCAAAGTGGTGGAGAAAGATGAAGACATCAGTGGGGAAATTCTCGATATCAGCATGTTCCATGTGCTGATCAAACACGATAATGGCCATGTGATCACCTACCCCAATAACTTGATGCTGCAAAAAGCGGTGCTTAAGTTAGGGCAAAAACCGCCACAAAACGCCAAATCAACCGCTCGTTTGTACACACGAATCAAGAAGAAGTAACGCGCAACCTTGCCGATACACCAAAAATAAAGCCCCATTCTCGTGTCGTCGATTTATCGGCCGAGAATGGGGCTTTTTCATTGTGCTATTGGGTTAGTTGAACGTCTTGGTCAGTTTGAAAAATAGCGTCTCACCACTGCTGTCATCCACACCATCATTGTCAGTTACCGCGTAGCCGTGGCCATTCACATCAATCGCGAAACCTTCAATTTTATCGGTGACATATCCCTTGCTGGCTTTGAGATGCTGCAGAAAATCGTACACCATCTCTTTTTGTGCGACAGGCAAAGGAGAACCAAGTTCTACTGGCTTAAGATCGGCGAGTGAGACACGGTACAAACGTTTGATCTTCGCCTGCTTGCCAAGCTGATTATCACGTTCAATGACATAGAGATTGCCTTGATACGCCGTAATTTCAGACAAGCCGACCCAGCCTTTATCACTCTGCTCTAGCGGATAACTCACTGCGCCCCACTGGCGAGTTTTAGTGTTATAGCTCAGCAATTTAGTGGTGTTTTTCGCATCATCTTTCCACGGTCGCTGCAACGCAATCCACAATACATCGTCAACGCGTGTAATGCCTTCTGCGCCATAGCGCGTTTGGTGCTTGAGTAGCTCTTGAGGGAACAATACTCGCTCCATCACTTCCCCCTGCGCGTTAACATGCACCAGTGCGTGTGGAATCGCTTTTTTCTCATTGCCTTCAGAAGCTAGCCAGAAGCCGCCCTTTCCATCGGTGGTGATCCCTTCGAGGTCGAGTTTTTCGGCTGCTTTTCCATTCTCGGTCACTCTTAATGCCTGCCTAATCACTGCAGGCTGAGCAAAAGCATCAATAGTGAAGATGGTTGGCTGAGCAGAGTAAAAGCTGTCATTCACTGCGTAGAAAGTCGCGGCCTTTTGGCTATCCGCCACCAGCCCAGATAATGCTCCCCAACCAATTGGCGCGTTATTTTTGTCATTGGCTGAGACAATTTGCGGATAATTGGCCACCCCTGACGATAATTGATAGATCATCACATGAGATCGAGCGCCGCCGTCTTCCACCAAATCGGCTTCATTGGCGGTCACCAATAGATTGCGCTGCGGAATGGCAATGGCGGATTCTGGCGCAATACCTGAAGGCAACAACTGTAACCACTGCGGTTCACGCCCAGTGTCTTTATACACGCCCACTACCGAACCCCGTTCGGAGAGCACAAAGATATAACGCTGGCCGTTAAAGGTCGCGACCTCCAACCCTTCTGGTTCAATGCCTTTTTTACCAGAACGTTTTTCAGGATAATGGCCCGCACGTATCACTTGATGCTCAAACGATGCGCCACTTTCGAATAACACATCGCCACGCTGGTTGAAGATGGTAAAACCACGCGCTCCGCCTTGATAATCGCCTTCGTTGGCAATCACTAAGCGCTCGTTGTCTAACCATTTCACCGCATCCGGCTCGCGGCGTACGCCTTTTTGCTCACCCGTGAAGGTCAGCGCCCCCTCTTTCTTCACATCAATCTGGGTAAGATCCACACTGCCTGCGGAGAAATGATTAAGCACTTTTGCGCTCGCCGCATCAACGATCACCATATGGTTGTTCTCTTGCAAAGTGACGGCGATTTGGTTGGCATCGTTAAATGCAACAAATTCGGGTTCCGGATCATCAGCACCAATGGTCGCTAAGCCCGTTAACTCAACACGTTTGGCGCTTTGGCAATCTGGTTTGCCTTGTTTGGTCTGCAAGATGACCAAATAACCTGCTGGCAGTTGTGGCAGAGCGCCATCGTTCAGCTCCTCGTCGCGTTCGTTTTCGATCGCTACTGCAATAAACTGACCATCTTTCGACACGGCCACCGAATCTGGCTGACCACCTAAATCACACTGGTCGGTGATTTTACGGCTGTTTACAGATACCACCGCTAAGTAACCAGAAGGTTGCGTATAACTTTTCGAGGTATTCACGCCAGCGATGGCCCAATTATCAAACGCAGCCACCGAAGTGGGCTCACCGTTGAGTGAGAGAAAACCCGCCGCTTTGGGCTGATCGGCTTGTTTAATATCGACAAAACCAATGCCACCCAGTGGGCTGTCAGAATAGATCAGCGTGTTGCCATCAGGTGTTACCGTAATAATTTCCGCAGACGTTGTTTTTTGCTTATCAAACCTCGCAGGTAGGTTGTCTGCCACGGCAAAACTGGCAATACGCTTAAAGCTTTCGGTGGTGCTAGACCCTTCTGCTGCACTCGCGAACGTGGTCAATGAAGCCCCCAAAAACATCGCCGCCGTGACACTTTGTCGCAGCAACGAGCGTGGAAATAGATGAGCCATATAAATATCCTTATCAATGAGAAAATGACGCTACCGTAGCGGGAATTTATGACAAATGCGTGAGCATATGATGGCATTTTTATGATGACCAGTTGCAATCTTAAAGGCGTGGCACACTCTGTGATGAAAACAGTGATGATTCAGTGTGAGAGACGTTGACGAGGGTGGGTTAATGACGACATGACGGCAAGCGTGTCAAGCTCATGGCTGAGCGCTAAATAATACCAATCAAAGCAAAGTCCGCTATTGCGCAGGTTAGAGAAGCGCCCAAAGTGTTCGAATCCCAACTTCATTAAGTTTTGGTTCGACGCCAAGTTCTCCGGTTTGATCACCGCGTATAACAGGGCCAAACCTTGCTCACGGGCATAATCGATGCGCATTTGAGTCAGGCGCTTGGCAATACCTCGCCCCTGATACTCAGGTAAGACATACAAATGGCCAATTTCACCGATGGTTGGCTGAGTCAGAGTTTTGATCGTCGCAACAGCAATCACTTGTTCACCATCCAGCGCCACTGCCACGCAGTAATCGTGAGCAAGATTAATGGGGGTCATCAGTCGCTTCGCGTTCGGCAAGGTGTTCAGATGAGCTTGTGCCTCAAGCAACTGAGCAGAATTGGGATGAAGTTGATAGTGAATCGACACCGATGCAGTCTCCAACGAGCTTATTGAGCTCCCTCAATAAGCTCTATTGCGAACAAAAACTAAGGCAGCGCTTGTGCCTCAAACGTGGCAGGCACAATACGAGAACCATTGTTCTCTACAATTTCCATTATGCCTAAGTGTAGCTCCTGCGCAGCCACTTGGTAGACGGGCAAACTTTTGCTGCCAATGTAGGCAAACACGTTGATTTCCAACCCATGCGCACCAAAGCCTCGAAAGGTGACTCGCAACGGTTTTTTATCCACTTTTTCGTGATTTTCCAGCAGCGCTTTGATCTCTTCGATGATGGTTTTCAACTGTGCTGTGGTGGTGCAGTAATCCAAACGAATATCGGTTTTAAAGCGAATTTTCTCTCGCTCGGAGATGTTTTCGATCTCCATTTCCGCCAGTTTTGCGTTGGGCACGTGAATCACTGTGCGGTCAATAGTACGCACTCGGGTGCAGCGTAAACCAATCTCTTCAACGGTGCCTCGGATGCCGCCAAAGCTACACAGGTTCCCCACTTTCACTGGCGCCGCAGAGTAGAGCGTCATGGTGCCAATGAAGTTCTCTAATGACTGTTTCGATGCCAGCGCCAGTGCCACGCCACCAACTCCCATACCAGCCAACAACGCCGTTGCATTGAAGCTGTGGTATTCCATCCATGACAGTACCGCAAACACCAACAAGATAATGCGGAAGAAAGTGAGAAATGGCCTGACCATCGCTGCGCTTTGCTTGTTGCCTTTGTCGATTAGCCGCTCACGCATCGCGTATTGCAGCAGACCAATCAACGCCCAACCTAGCCACAAACTGGCGAGGAAAAAGAGATACCCATTATCGATTAGCTCCCGCGCTGTCACGGTTAAGGTGGTGTTTGAGAGCAGAGAGTGATCCAACCCTAGTGCAAGGAAAAACAGTAAAGGCCCGGACAACAAATTAGCCAGATCATCTTTCATCTTCATTTTACTGCGGCGAACAAGCCAGCTCGCGAGCAGGGCAAATGGCGTGATGACTAAAAAGGAGGCGCCAAGATAAGCCGAAAGCAGCGCAATCTCCCACAGATTCAGTTTGAAAAGGTACCCACGTGGCACGTTGTCGATGAACCATTCACTCAGTGGCCCATAACCCAACTCTTCATATAATTTGGGAACCATGGTGACGGTCGCGTTCGACACTTTCCAAATTTTCCCCAGGCTTTTGCTCGGTACTTGCTGCAGCAACAAGGTAATTTCGGCGTCTTTAATGGTGATCACGCCAAAAGAGTCACGATACTCAGGCAAAAAATCATCATCGGCACCCGCAGGCGAATCACTGATGTCTTGTAAGTTGATCCAGACATTGCGCTCAATTATCGCATGCAACTGCCGAGCATATTCTGCCCCTTGCTGAGGATTTAGATGAGAAGGTAAGTAACGCATATCAAGGTATTTAGCGGCTTTCGCATAATCTTGCGCATAAGCGGCCACCAAAAAACCATTTAGAGCACCACGGGGCGTATCACGCTGTAAAGGGTCTTTATACTGATAAGGCAAAGTCAGATTTGCGTCTGTTGCGGCCGGAGCGCTGCTCGCCTCTTCCGTCATATTGAGCAATAAACTGCTCGGGATCGCTTGAACAATAGGAGAAAAAAAGCCAATAACGAGGAGTAGCACTCTAAGCGCGTTCAAAACCATGTCACATCCATTTGGGTTAGCATTCACAGGCGAATTTTATAGTTGCAATCTCGCGCTGACCAGAAATAGTTAATAATGTTAATGAATTGCCATCTTCACGCGTCGCAAGAGACAAAATGCACGCAAGTTAATGTGCACTTTTCATTAAAAATGAAAATAAATTGAAAAATATGAACATGATATTCGTATGATTAAACGTAAAATCCACATATAAAGTAAGCATAATTTCAACAATTCTGGAATCTATGATTACTGAATTTACATTTTAACAAAGGTAACAAAGGTGTTACTTTACACAGCGCTGGTCAGACTGATTCGAAGCGTCCAATCCCTTGAAAGCTTCTTGACAGGAACAAAATGGATTTTTTGGCGACCATCTCCAAAATGAATAGACACACCAAATATGGTGCCCTTTTTGCCCACGTAACAGCCTATACGTGGGCTTTCTTTTTGCCTGTACCTCAACATTTACGTCTTACAAAAACGCATTACATTAGAGGCGAAGAACAACCAAATCCATTACGACTTAGTTTGATCCACTTTCTGACACTTAATGTGCACTAACTGTTCTTGTTCTTCTTTAATGTGCTTCACGAGTTTAGCGTCACGCTCTTCAATCGCTTTTGCATTCTCTTGGTTAATGCTGACGATCGCTTCTTTTTTCATGGCACTCATGTCGTATTTCAGTTCTTCACTCCATTGAGTTGTTTCAAGGGAATTAGCCTGTACTACGGACGATGCTGCAAGGATTGCAATCAGACTAGGAACGAAGAGAATTGAACGTTTCATATTTATTTCCTCACGCTTTGGATTTTTATTACCAACTGCATTCTAGATTGCACTATGCGTGCCAATTTTATAAACAATACATATCAATCACTTACAGTCATGCAAAATATCAATCAATCGAAGCGTTGGCGAAATTTACAAACTGTGTGCAAATTTTACCAATTGTTTCCAACTCACTTTTGCATCGGTGATGCTCACAAAGTGTTCTACCTGCTGATTCACATGCTGATGATCTTTTTTGTGGTGCTATCTAAAGCGTAGAGGCTGTTGTCACTTTGTGCTCACCGTAAAACGCAAGGCATAAAAAATGCCGCTCGTCAGCGGCATGGGATAATGATAAATCAGCCTTAAGCGTTCGCTTTACGCAGTGAGGAGAAGCGTCGCCATGGATAGCAGAGACCACGCCATACTTTGCCGAGCAGATGTTTAATGTCTTCCAAGATCAAGTAAAGACATGGCACTAACACCAGCGTCAGCAAGGTAGCAAAGAGCACTGCAAACCCCAGAGCGACAGCCATTGGAATGACAAATCTCGCCTGCAAGCTGGTTTCGAACATGATCGGTAACACCCCAACAAAGGTGGTGATCGAGGTCAGTGTGATTGCGCGAAAACGTGCGCAACCCGCCTGCACCACCGCATCTTTGATCGACATTCCTTCACGGCGCACTTGGTTGACATAATCCGTCATGACCAGAGAGTCATTGATCACGACCCCCGCAGCCGCAATGAGGCCGAATGTGGACATCATACTGATATCGAGACCTAACCAGTAATGACCCCAAATGGCCCCAGTGAGACTAAACGGAATAACCGACATCACTATCAACGGCTGGGTATAACTCTTCAGTGGTACTGCCAGCAAGATATAAACAATGATCATCCCCGCGACAAAGAAAATGATCTGCTCATTACGCTGCGCTTGCTGCTCCTCAATGCTGCCACCAAGCTCCGTTCGGACGCCAGGGAATTTCTCTTTCAATTCAGGTAATAATGACTCCCGTACGGTTTTCACCACTTCGTTTGGTTCAACGACTTCTTCATCGATGGAGCCATAAACATAAACGGTTTTGTAGCCTTGCTCACGACGAATGCTGCTCACGCCCGGCTGCTCATCAATGGTCACGACATCACCGAGCATCACTTTCTTGCCAGTGGGCGTTGTGATCACCGCGTAACGAAGTGAGGCAAACGCCTCACGCGTCAATTTCGGATAACGCACCATCACCTTCAGCTCTTCTCCATCGCGGATAAAACGTTGTGCTTCGCCGCCATAAAAACTGCCACCAACTTGTTCAGCAATCATGGTGAGATCTAAGCCTAAGTCATAAGCCACAGGAGCCAGAGAGAGCAGTACTTCTTTACTTCCTGAATCAATGCTTGAGGAGATATCAAACAGGCCATTTTGCTCCTGCAAACGCGTGATCAGGTAACGCCCAGCGGCATTGAGTTGCTCAATATCCGTGCCAAAGAGGCGATAGCCAAATTCATCACCATCATCGCCACTGTTGGTGGCATCACGAATAGTGAGGCTTTTTACCCCCGCGAGCGTGGGCAGTTTTTCACGCCACATTCTTGACAGTTCAAAGGTATTAAATGGGCGAAGCTCTTCATCCACCAATGGCACGACTATGCGCCCTTCGGTGCGTCCTCGGTTGTATGAAAGCATGTCGCGTATCATGCCACGTCCATGTTGCGCGATGGTCTCCTCTTCAACCTCGTTGATCACTTGCTCAATCTGTTTCAACGCTTCAATGGTCTGCTCACTGGAAACGTTGTCGTTCATTTTCACCGTCACCGCAGGAAAATCCGTCGGCACTTTCGGGTTCATGATGATGCGAACATGATTGGAAGTGACCAAACCAACACTGATCACCAATAAAACCACAAAAAACGCCATCACACTCCAACGCCAATGAGTGCATTTGCGCACAAAGCGCTGGTAAGGCCCATTCACGAAACCAAAAAAACGTGTATTGAAGCGAGCACGCCAGCCATCTGCTTTGATGGGGCTAAATTTGGTGTGCGCTAAGTGAGCTGGAAGTATCAATTTAGACTCAATCAAGCTGAAAATAAGGCAGAGCATCACAACCGCCGCAATGCCGACAAAAAACGCGCGCTCAGGGCCTGATGACATCAAAAATGGGGCGAACACCGCAATGGTGGTGAGGACGCCAAAAGTCGCGGGTGTTGCCACCTTTTTCACCCCAGTGATGACATTGTCAACGCCACCGCCCTTTTTCTCGATTTCACTGTAGGCGCTTTCGCCTATGACAATCGCATCATCCACCACAATGCCCAGCACCATAATGAAGGCAAACAGTGAAACGATGTTGATCGTCACGCCAATAAAAGGCATCACCATCACCGCACCAAGGAAACAAACGGGCAAGCCAATCATTACCCACAACGCTAAGCGCACACGCAAGAAAATACTCAACATGATGGCAACTAAAACGGCCCCTTGCAGGAGGTTTTTCAGCATCATGTCCAAACGCCCTTGCAAGTAATAAGTCATGTCGACCAGTGTTTTGATTTGCAAATCATCGGGTAGCAGCTCATTTTTATGCGCAATGTAAGCTTTGACCGATTCAGCGACTGGGATCATGTCCTGATCTTTGGTCGCCTTCACCGACAGATAAATCGCATTTTGCCCCGAAAACTGGAAGTAACGCTCAGCTTCGGTAAAGCCATCTTTTATGGTCGCAATGTCTTGCAGTAAGACTTTCGCGCCATTGGCCCCTAACTTAACGGGAATATTGCGAAACTCTTCCCCTTTGTAGTACTGGTTTTCAATCCTCACGGCAATCATGCCAGCGCTCGTGCTCACTTCACCCGCGGAGTAGTTCGCGGAATAGCGGCGAATCGCGTTAGTTACGTCGTTTAAGGTCAGGTCATATTTGCGCAGCACTAGCGGATCCACTTCAATCGCAATTTCCTCTTCTGGCGCACTCAACTCCACCAGCATGACGTTTTGCAATTGCAGCAGCTCATCTTCGATCTTCTTCGCGATCGGTTTGAGCTCTTCCAGTGGCCGATCTCCAACTAACGACAGTTCAATCACATCTTGGCGAAACTCATATTGATAGATGTTGACGGGCTCCATGCCTTTCGGAAAGCTCGCAATGGTGCTGATTCTCTGTTTCACATCATCCAACACCTCTTTGATGTCGGCTTTGACGTTGATCTCCAATGAGATATGCGCATTGCCGCGCGAGGCGGTAGAAACGGCTTGCTTGATACCCGTCACGTCTTTGAGTGACTCTTCCATCTTGAGCAAAATGCTCTCTTCAATCTCTTGCGGAGAAGCACCCGGATAGCTAGCGCTAACATTGATGTAATTCACTTCAATGTTCGGAAACATCTGACGTTGAATGAAAAAGAAACTGACGATCCCCATGATGATGATGAACACCATCAGTAAGTTGGCCGCCACTGAGTTGTGCGCGAAATAGCTGATAAGGCCGCGCTGTTGGTTAGATTCCATCCTGCGCTCCTTTAGCCTTGATTTGCTGCGTCAGCGTTTTTTGCCTGAGAGAGCTTTACCGACATGCCTTTTTGTGGATATTCCGGCACCGTGAGCACCAGTTTATCGCTCTGCTCAATACCCTCTGAAATCAGGACAAATTCACCTTCTGAACGCAATACATTGACGGTTCTTGGATAGAGCTGGTTTTCCTCGTTCACGACCCAAACCGTGCGGTTGCTAACCAGTTCTTGCGGCAAGCGATAGATGTGTTTGAGCTCTTTGCCTGCAAATTGCACCTCCACGTAGGAGCCGAACTTGATCGCAGGCTTTTGCGAATTAATGCCATACGGGTCATCAATACGAACCACAACGTTGATCATGCGTGTGGCGGAATCAATCATCGCTAAGTCACGGTCAATGTTGCCCTCTCGTTCGACTTGGCGAAGCCCCTGCAAACGGATGGTGGCACGAATGTTCGACAGTTTTTCAGGCAAGAAAGTACTGTCAAAACCAGCAATAGGAATATGAATTTCAGCCGCTTCAATATTGTTGAGTAGCGCAACTTCACTGCCCGCGGAAATAAATTGGCCAACCCCTATTTGTCGTGAGACGACTAACGCGTCGTACGGGGCGACCACCTTACAGTTTTCCAGATCGCGCTCTGCTCGTTTGAGCGACGCCAGTGCCGATTTCACCTGCGCTTCCGCACTGAGCAATTGTGGCTTACGCAAATAGAGATCAGACACTTGTTTGTCGTTCAGGTTTTTGGCTTGGCGCTCAGCAACTTTCGCTTTCGCTTTTTCCTCGATCAACGCCGCTTTTGCCGACGCTAACTCTGCTTCGGCTTGTAACACAGCCGCTTGGTAGTTATCCGATTCAATGGAAAACAGCACCTCTCCACGCTTTACAATTCCCCCCGTGACAAAGTTCGGGTGCCAAGACACCACCTCACCAGAGACTTGCGCAGACAAACGGGTCGTTTCAAAAGGCACCAACTCGCCATGACTGGTGATCATCACCTTGTGTTCCGTTGGGAACAGTGGGGCCGTTTCGACAATGGTTTCGGCCACAGCCTCTTTTTTATCGTCTGTTTCCGGCCCCGATGCAGCGATGGCTTGATAAGCAACGTATCCGCCCCCCAACAGGGCGACAGGTAAAATCCAACGAGCGACATTGTGTAACATGAGCATCCTTATTCTGTGTTTTATTTATCTCGCTAAAACGTCACGCCAGCGAGGTATTGTTATGTTTTACGTTTCTCTCTTCGATTCGATCTCAAATCCACTTGCCGAACACACTTCAATAGGCAAGATTCATATCAAAAACTCAAAAGATAGACAGCGTAAATACCTTGAAATTCCCTTTTTGTAACAATTTTTGTGCCAAATGTTATTTCGCTATTTTTCAATCACTTATAAAACAAAGCATTCAAAATAAAAATAATTGGCGCGAATATCGCTCACTTTTGGTCATATTTGCCAAACGCATCTTCACCCTGACGTCACCATGACTTTGGGCATTTTCTCGTTCAATAAGCATCAGAGTCGGTTTGAAAGGCGGCTTTTTATAACCTATTTTCAAAGGTATGAATGGTTTATGCATCGCTGGAGATGACAATGAAATTTGCTTGGCAAATCGGGATACTCGCTCTGCTCCCAACATTGTGTTTGGCACAAATTTACCCTCCTCCCCAGGGTGAAGTTTTACTGACCATCAGTGGCAACATTGACAACCGCAACTCTCCGGATGGCTTTGTGCTTGATAGAGAAACGCTCACTTCTTTTGAGCAAGTGACCATTCAAACTGACAATCATGTTGTCGCTTCCGTTTATCAATACCAAGGCCCACGGCTGTCGGATCTGCTGAGTTATGTCGGTGCAAAAGGCAGCGAGTTGATTGTGATAGCGTGGGATGATTACGTCGCCACTATTCCAATCGAGGATGTGACCAATTACTCCGTAATCCTCGCCACGCACGAAAATGGCAAAATCATGACGATTGACGATAAAGGCCCGCTATTTGTGGTGTATCCCTTTAGTGATAACCCTGAGTTACGCTTTGACCTTTACTACAATCGCTCCGTTTGGCAAGTCCGTGAAATCAAAGTGGAATGAGGAAATTGATGAAGCAGAACAGTAAGTTACCCATCCTTGCTATTCTCCTAGTGACGCTAGGTAGCGCACTGTTTTTCCTTATCGCCGCTGCCTTCTTTTCCTATCAAAACATGACCAGCCAAGCAATGGCGCCGTATGTGTCGATCGTGAACAACAATTTAGGCGCAAAAACCAAGCTGCTGCACATCAAAAGTTCGCTGCAAGATTTCTTAGTCGAGCCGTCTGCTGCCAACTTGCAGAAAACGCAAATCCGTACACGCATTATGCGTGCGAGCATTGAAAATGATCTGAGAAGTCACGCCACCATTGAGCTTCATTCTGATTACGGTGATTTTGCGCAACTGGATGCCATGACCCAAGGGCTACATCAATTGACCTCCCGAGTCGCCGCCTTAAAAGAGGTGACTTCAGCTGAAGCCGTGATGCCAAGTTTAATTAGCGAAATCGACGCGCTCTATGACCGCTGGAATACCTACACCTCGGAAGTTATTTTGCAGGTTGAACACAATCAGAGTGACTTCCTACTGACCCGAGAGCAGTTTTATCATCAACAGCATTGGTACTATTTGGCTATTCTCTTTGTTTCTATTTTGATCATTGCGCTAGTCTTCAAACTCTATATCGATCAAGTGCGGCTCACTCGTTTTACGCAACAGCAATCCCTCGATATGCAAGAAGCGAAGCGCGCCGCCGAGGCGAGTGCAGAAACCAAATCCAAATTTCTCGCCAACATTTCTCACGAAGTACGCACGCCACTGAATGCCATCATCGGTTTAAGCGACACCGACCATTATCTCAATGCCAGCGAACAAATTCGCGAGTACATCGATCTGATCCATCGCTCGGGCAAACATCTGCTTGCTTTGATGAACGATATTTTGGACATCAGCAAAATCGACTCTGGCAAGCTGACATTGGAACAAGTGGAATTCTCACTGAAAGACATTGTTGATGACACTCGCGTGTTGTTTCACGAGCGAACCCAGACACCGGGGGTAGAGAGCTTTATCATCACACCTCAAGATTGCGACATGATTTTCTACGGCGATCCACTGCGCCTGTTCCAAATCATCAGCAATCTCTGTTCAAACGCGATCAAATTCACTCATGAAGGGCAGATTAAAGTAGCGTTCACCGTGCAAAATCGTGGCCCTAACTCGGTGCTGCAAATCTGCGTGTCTGACACTGGCATTGGCATTTCAGAAGCGCAGTTGCAAAAGGTGTTTGACGAGTTTGTCCAAGCCGACGATTCAACCACACGAAAATACGGCGGCACGGGGCTCGGGTTGGCGATTTGCCAAAAACTGACCAATCTCATGCAAGGCACATTACGCATAGAAAGTGAACTCAATCGAGGCACCCACGTGACCTTATCATTAACTCTGCCCCTATTGCATGCACCGCACTTTGAACCCAAACCACCATGTCCGAGTGATATTTTGGTCCATAATGATGGCAGTGAGTATTACAGCACTATCCAACACGATGTAAACCGATTGGCTTTATTGGCGGATCATACCGAGTCTTATTTTGTGTATTACCATCACAATCAACGTCTTATCGCGAATATTCTTCCCACCTTATACGAGGAGGCTGGGGGGCGAAAACTGCTGGTGATCACCGATATCGAACAGCAGCAGAATCTCGAAAGCAGTGCAAAAGTGGAGTACCTCAGCAAGCCGTATGTTTCTTATCGAATGTATGAACTGCTCCTTGGCAAGCCTACCCCATCGTTAGCCACCATCACCATGCCTCACAAAACCTACTTGGATTTGCAGGTCTTGCTGGTAGAAGATGTTCATATTAATCAGTTGGTCGCGACGCACTTTCTGGCTCGCTTAGGCATTGTTCCCGATATGGCCAATAACGGTGAAGAAGCCTTAGCACGGATGAGAAAACAAGCCTACGACTTGGTGTTGATGGACATTCAAATGCCAGTGATGGATGGCTTGCAAGCGATGAAAGTGATTCAAGCAGAGCAACTCGCCAAAGGGGCGATGATCATAGCGGTAACGGCAAACGTGTTTGAAGAAGATGAGAAAAAGTATCGACAGGCGGGTTTTGACGATATTCTCGCAAAACCCTTTAATGTTGACGCATTACAGAGCGTGATCGAAACTCATTGCCTCACAAACACAGTGAAAAGCCGCACAGTTTAACAACAAACTTTTCGTCGTTTCGCCATTTCTCTGTTTTTATAAGCCTTCGACTCTCTGTTATTACAGAGCTTGTAACAACCGCAGCAATGAGTAAAAACATGCCCCCTGTACACCCATGCGTCTCCTTTTTATTCATCGATCAAGACAAGGTATTGCTTGAGCAACGTAGCAAAGAGAAATCTTGCGATCCCGATATGGTTGCCATTCCCGGCGGACATATGGAAACGGGAGAAAACCAAACAGAGACTCTGCTAAGAGAGATCCGCGAAGAACTTGGCGTCGATGCGTTGACGTATCACTATCTCTGTTCGCTCTACCATCCAACCTCTGAGCTTCAGCTGCTGCACTATTATGTGGTAACCCAATGGCAAGGTGAGATCCAAAGCCACGAAGCGGACACTGTCTTTTGGAGCAAAGTGACTGACTTCGCCCCAGCGACCGAGGCAGATAAGACCGCACTTAAAGAGCTACTTCGCTTACAAGCAGAGGGGTTGTTTTAGCTCGCATTGATGCTCCACGTACCGTGTGAGCGTCAAACGATGCAACATCACACTGTTACATAAAAATTAGAAAAACAGACCAAAAGAATCATTTCCAAGTAAATATTAAGAACAGTGACACTTTCAAGCGAGAAAACTATCCTGAGGTTCTTACAATGGTTCTCATACACCATTAGGAGAACATCAGCATGAAATACTCATCTATCGCACTACTACTGCTTAGCTCTGTTGCCGCATCCACCAGCTATGCTGGCGATTTTAGCCTCACTAGCCATGACATTATGGAAGGGCAACGTATGGCGAAAACTTTTGAATTTAAAGGATTCGGTTGTAGCGGCGATAACCTTTCCCCTCAACTGAGCTGGCAGAACGCGCCTAAAGGCACCAAAAGTTTTGCCATCACCGCGTACGACCCAGATGCCCCAACAGGCAGTGGTTGGTGGCATTGGTCTACCATTGATATCCCAGCCAATGTATCGGAATTACCGCGTGGCGTTGACCTTAAGAAAGTAGGCGCAACGGAGATCCGTAACGACTATGGCGCAAAAGGATTCGGCGGCGTTTGTCCGCCAGAGGGTGATGGCATGCACCGCTATCAATTTACCGTTTGGGCATTACCTGAAGCCAAGTTAGACTTAGATAGCAACAGCTCACCCGCTCTAGTGGGTTTTATGCTCAACGCGATGGCGTTAGATAAAGCAACGTTAACCGCAACTTACGTTCGATAATTCATCTGGGAGTGACAATGAAATCATTGATGCAACTTGCCTACTACCGTGGTGTTCACACACAAGCATTGCGCAATGTGGCGATTCTCACTCCCAGCATTATCCAAATTACCACTGGCAGTAAGCGCCTTTATTGGCAAGAAACCACCTTGGATATTGATGCTCACAGCCTGCTACTGTGCCGTGCCAACCATGCGCTCCATTTCGAGAATCTTCCTCAAGCAGGGCAGTTTTCATCTCGCCAATTTTGTTTCACTCTGCCACCCACATCAGAAATGCTGTCGCTGAGTGAACGTAATGGCACGACCACGCCACATCTCACCCTTCATCACCCTGTGGTTCGCTGTGATAAAGCCCTCAACCATACGCTGAATTTGCTCGCCGGATTACCGCTTGACGAATTGAGTACAGAAACGATCACCTTCTGGCTGTACGGCCTCTATCAGCAATTGGCAGAACGAGGGGTGCTGCATTTGATGTTTGCGCCACAAGGCCAAAGCTTTGAGCAAAAGCTGAGTGAATTTATCGCCCAACAGCCGAGTAAAGATCATCAAATTGAAGACGCTTGTCAGCACTTCGCCATCAGCAAAGCGACCTTGATCCGCCGCTTAAAAGAGGAAGGCACTCAATATCGTGAAGTGTTGTCAAAAGTACGGCTTAGCCATGCACTAAGCCTGATGCAGCAAGGCCATCGTAAAACCGCAGAGTTGTCATTGATGTGCGGATACCAATCGCCAGATAAATTCAGTCAACGCTTTCGCCAGCGCTTTGGACTCTCCCCGAGAGAGTATTGCAAAACACTGCCGAATTGAGCACAGCGCCAGTTTGATCGTTTTTCGCCACGGTTCGTATGCAACAGCAAATCGTATACAACAGCAAAAACACACTCGCGAGGAGAAGATGACATTCACTCGGCTACGACTCATTTTAGGCGACCAACTTAATGCACAGCACTCTTGGTTCGATCACGTGAGCGATGACACCTTATATCTGATCATCGAACTCAAACAAGAAACCGTTTATGTTCGCCATCACGTGCAAAAAGTGTGTGCTTTCTTTGCGGCAATGGCGCATTTTTCGCAGACTCTGCAACAACAAGGTCATCTTGTCCGCTACATCGATCTTGATGAGTCGTGCCAACGAGCCACACTGACTGAATGGATTACAGCTCTCTGCCAGCAACACCAAATTACTCATTTTGAATATCAACGTCCTGACGAATATCGTCTTTTACAACAACTCCATAATCTATCCATACTAGGTACAACCATTACCTGTGTCGATAGCGAACACTTCATTCTTCCTTTTGATGAAATCGAAGCGCGATTTGCCCAAGCGAAACCACCTTTGATGGAGCATTTTTACCGCCAGATGAGAAAGCAACACAACGTCTTGTTGGATGAGCAGAAAAAACCGTTGGGTGGAAAATGGAACTACGACGCCGACAATCGAAACAAACTCTCGGACAAGGATCGAGATGCACTCCCAACACCGCTGATGTTTGCCAATCCTGTTGACACCATTCTTCAGCGGCTAGAGCGACACCAGGTGGATTGTATTGGAGAAGCACAAACACCGCTACTCTGGCCAGTCAATCGCTCACAAGCATTGACGTTACTGGCACACTTTTGCCAAATCTGCCTACCCTATTTTGGCCGATTTCAAGATGCCATGACCCACCAACATACGGCCTCTTGGAGCCTCTATCACAGCCGCCTCTCCTTTGCCTTAAACAGCAAATTGATCTCTCCTACAGAAGTGATCAACACCGCGATCTCGTCTTATCGACACAATCAAGACGGCATTTCTCTGGCGCAAATAGAGGGGTTTGTGCGACAGATATTAGGTTGGCGTGAGTATGTTCGCGGGATTTACTGGAGCCAGATGCCACACTACGCCACACTCAATGCACTGCAAGCCAAGCGCACATTGCCCTCCTATTTTTGGACCGGTGAGACTAATATGGCTTGCATGCACGCAGCCATCTCACAATCACTGACCTTTGCCTACGCACATCACATTCAGCGCCTGATGGTGACGGGTAATTTTGCACTGCTTGCGGGTTGTGACCCTGACGAAGTGGAGCAATGGTATCTTGGCATCTATATCGATGCGATTGAGTGGGTAGAAATGCCCAATACAAGGGGGATGGCTTTGCACGCTGATGGCGGCATCGTGGGCACCAAGCCCTATGCTGCCAGCGGCGCTTACATCAATAAAATGAGTGATTACTGCAAACAGTGCCATTACCACGTCAAACAGCGCAGTGGCCAAGATGCTTGCCCCATGAATAGCCTTTATTGGCATTTCATCGACCGACATCAAAACCGCTTCTTGCGTAATCCTCGCATGGCTCTGATGGTGAAAAATTGGCAAAACCAAGCCGACGACGAGAAAGCGCGTATTCTTGCCACCGCAAACGCGTATTTAGAGCGTCTTGATAGCTTATAGCTGGCTAACAATCGCGGTAAAATCCTCATCCTCTGGGTTTGTCAGTAACGATTCCCCCTGATGATTAGCCGCTTTTTCATCTTGGGGATTGCGTAAATTGCAGCTTTCAAGAGACAAACAACCACAGCCAATGCAGCCACCCAAATCGCTCTGCAACGCTTTCAGTTGCAAAATCCGATGCTCCAACATTGCATGCCAGCCGGTGGCCATGGTTTCCCACTGCGCTTTTGTCGGCGCTTGATGCTTAGGGAGCCCTTCTAACGCTTGGGTAATCTCTTCTAGTGACAGCCCGACCTGCTGAGCCGCTTTGATCACCGCAATACGACGTAACACACTGCGATGATAGCGTCTTTGATTGCCTGGATTGCGCCAACTGGTGATCAGCCCTTTCTGTTCATAAAAGTGCAACGTCGACACTTTCACTCCCGATCGTTTCGCCACTTCACCTACGCTGATGTCCATTTTGCTTCCTTGCGAGTTATGAGGCTGTCTCTTTGTCGAATTTGAGCAAAAAAACGCTTTACCTCAAGTTAAGTTGAGCTTTTAGAGTAGCAACAAATACGTCAGTCGACATGGAGAAAATAATGAATATGCCACCTGCAACACGCAATCGGACCTTGCCTTACCTCACCGGCCTCTTTTTTGATGGGATCTCATCGGGACTGTTTATGATGGCGTTGCCATGGATGATGCTACAAACACCCGACATGGGCACGTTTGTCGCACTAACCGCTCTTGTGTGTACAGCGCTCTCTTTTGTGATCACCCCCTTTTTCGCTACGTTGATTGATCGCCACTCTCGCAAAACCATTCTACTCTTCAATCAATGGTTACAGGTGCTGACCGCACTCGTTGTTGCCTTAGCAAGCCTGTGGGGATGGCACTCCCCTTGGCTACTGGCAGGTGCACAACTGATCTTCTGGCTCTCAAGTAATTTGGCATGGAGCACCAATAACGCCTTTACTCAGGAAAATTATCAGCAGCACGAATACGCCAGCATTGCGGGCAAACAAGAAATTGTATTGCAAGCCACCACCCTAGGCGCCGGCGGCTTAGGGGTAGTGTTGCTAGAACATTGGGGATTATTGGAATTTGCGCTGTTTGCCGCCAGTGCATCGTTTATCGCTGCCATTAGCTACATGTTAACGCCTTATCACCGACAACTTCGCACCGCAAAATCCGGTCAATTTTGGCATCAAGTGGTGGAGAGTCGCGTGATTTTCTCGGCGCAACCACGTTTCTTCGCCATCATTTTTCTCTCTTGCCTTTCCTATCCCATCGTCACCTATTTGGGTAAGCTGGTGCCGATCTGGTTCGCGGAAAACCAAGTCGCAGGACATTGGTTCGCCAGCTACAGCATTGCTTTCGGCTTAGGCGCACTGCTCACAGGGTTGTCCATTCATCGATTATTGGCCAAAGGTAATTACCCAAAAACGTTATTGTGGGCGATGGTGGCTCTGACGTTTGCACTCGCGGGCATGGCACTCGCCACCACGCCTTTGGCGCTGATTGTATTGACTTTTCTTTTTGGTTTTTTCAATGCGCTCAACCGAATTACCCGCACGAACTGGATGCATCACACCGTGGCCATTGAACAGCGAGGGCGTGTTGACGGAGGGCTGGCCATGTTTTCAACATTGGTACAGAGCTTAAGTTACCTATTAATCGCGTTTTTGGCTCAGCAAGACCAAACGCAGTTGGGCTTCCTCGTTGCGACATTGGTCATGCTGGTTGCTTCTGTCTGTTTATTTGTGTTGACCAGTCGGCCTTTAACGCGAGAACTGGTGCACGAATAGCAAAAAAGCCAACCTCAAACGAGGTTGGCGGAGCTTACCAGACAAAGCAAACAGGGGGAGAGTCAGGAGCTGGCAAGTTAAAACGCATGACTAAACGGCTGCTAATCCCGTCGCGCAACAAGCCATTAACTCGGAAATCTTCCGCTTTTTCCGCAATCCAAAGGTCAGAGAAGACGAGGTAATTCGACGCATTCTGTCCATTTCTGTCAGTCATTAACGTAAGAAAAGAGAATTCAATAACAACTTCGTTCCATTTCACCGTCAAAAACCGCCAACAGGCATAAAACACGCTATTCTCATAGTAAGTGTTTGGTTTAGAACTTTATACCAAGCTCTGTGCAAAAAACGGGCTCGCCTTTACGGAGCACATCCCCTTATAATTAGTGACAAAAATAACAATAAAATTCCCAAACCACGAGGAACGACGTACAGAAGGCAATAAGTAAACGTTCATGCTCAGCTGCGCATAGCACGCGACTCAACATCAGCGGCTAAACGTGGACAGGGATATCGCTCATTGACGAAAAGGACACACAATATGGGCAAACTTCAATCTTATTTGCTGCCGATCATACTGCCACTGCTGGCCGTTAGCCTTGTAAGCTGCTCCCAGCCACAAATCCCGATAAAAATTGGTGCGGTGCTGCCTTTGACTGGCACCTTTGCTGTGTATGGTGAGCAAGCCGTCAGAGGCGCCGAGCTTGCAGTTGAACAGATTAATGCCAAAGGTGGTGTCTTGGGGCGTCCACTTGAGCTGGTGATCAGAGACAATGCAACGGACCCCGCTAAGACGGTCAAATACAGTCGAGAGCTGATTCTCAATGAGGATGTGTTCGCGCTATTAGGCCCGGTCAGCAGTTCATCGCGTTATGCGATGAGTGAAATCGCCACCGAGCTGCGCACACCTATGTTTTATGGCATCGACTACGAAGGCCGTCACTACAGCCCTTATCTCATCTGTTACAGCACCATTCCTGAGCACTATATTGCACCGATTGTCCCTTATTTAGCGGAAAACGTAGGCAGTTCCTTCTACATTTTCGGTTACGACTACATATGGCCACACCGCATGTCTCAACGCATTGTCGAAGAAGTCGAGAAAGTGGAAGGCGAAATCAGCGGCATCGAGTTTACCGCCTTTGGTGTCAAAGATTACACCCCTGTGCTGGAACGCATTAAACGCTCAGGGACAAATGTGCTGATGCTGATCTTGCCGGGCAGTGATGGTTTCAACTTCCTCAAACAGATGAAAGCGTTTGAATTTGAAAGAGAGATTCAAGTTGTCGCTTTTGCGGCCGATGAAACCTATCTAAGCAATGTGGATTCACAATCATTACAAGGCGTGATGACCGCCCTGCACTTTTTCAGCGGGTTGGATAACGCAGTCGCCCGTGAGTTTGTGCAGAATTATCATCGCTTCCATGGTGCAGATGCCGTAGTCACCTACTCAAGCAAAGCGCATTACGATCTGATTTATTTAATCAAAGCTGCCATCGAAAAAAGTGGCCGCGTTGATGGGGAGCAGTTATTGATCAACTTACCTGGATTGACGCTCTACAGCGGAGAAGACGCCGTTCACTTGCGCAATGATCATCATTTTGATCTACCGATGTACCTCGCTCAGTTCCAACAAGGCGAGCTCAATGTGATTCGCAACTTAGGCATCATTAAACCTGAGGATCAAAGAAGCGCGACCGAATGAATCGACTCAGTTTCAAGATGTTCCTCATCCTGTCTCCTCTCGCCTTATTTGTGGCGATATTTGGCTATGTCTATTATCAGGCGCGCATCAACCTGATGGTGGAACATATCCGCCAAAGTAGCCAACTGGCGATTGCACAGGGCGCAAAAGAGATCAGCCACTACATTGATCGCCGGTTTTCGGAGTTCGATCTGGTCAGTGCGCATCTTGCTCAGTGCCAAGATGAGCATGTAGTGACAGAGAGAATGGAGGATGCGATCAGCTTTGCTTCTGGTTTTTCTATGTTGCTGTTAACTGACACCAAAGGCAGCATCATCGATTCGGTGTTTTCCGCCAACAAAAGCAACCGCTATATTCTTCGCCAAGATATTTCGGGGTTGATCGCTTACGACGCGTTCACTAAAAAACAGCTATCACTCTCTTATCAGCAGTGGCTTATCGATCAACCCATCAATCAAGCCAAAGAGCAGTTGGTGTATGAAAAACTGCAAAAACTCAAATCTCGCGGCGAAGAAAACTCCATCGAGAGTCGCGAGTTACGTAACCAACTCAATAACTTAAGAGCGATAAAAAGTTTACCCAGACCCGTGGTCAGCTTAATGCCCGCTGAGTATATCGCGCAGTTAGGGCTCATTTTCGACAGCGAGACCTATTTTCTTTCACGCCCTTTGGTCGATTGCGCAGGTGAACTGAAAGGCTACTACACGGCGGTGCTCGATCGCACCTTGATTGAAGATCAGATCTTTGAAATTAAAAGCACCTTAGTCAATGACAACATCAACCAAGTGGATGTGTCGATCATGACTAAGTTGAATCGTCGCTTGCTGATGCCGACGAAATATCTTAATGCTGAGGCGCTCAAAGAGTATGGGCCCAACGCCACAGCTTCACCGTGGCTCAGGCCCGATCTGGGTGGCGTTCTCATCAATCAAGACATCTACATTAGCCCCTCATGGGGACACCGATTTACCCGAGCCAGCGGGCTCAATGTTGCACAGCATGAGCTGGGCTTATGCTTGCTTGCGTTCATCGATATTGAAGAGTTGAACAGTGAAAACCAGCATATTCTGCGCGAAGTGCTCGCTTATGTCGGCGCCGCGCTGATTGTCTTTTTACTGCTGACGCTCTACCTTGCACGTTATGTCGGCGTGCCCATTGAACGTCTGCGTCGCCAAGCCAAAGCACTGGAAAAAGGCAAATCCATTCGCGGTGAGTTGCTTGAACGCAAAGATGAAATTGGTGAACTGTTTGCCGCGTTTTACCATATGGCCGAGGCAATCAAAGGCAAAGAACAGCAGCTCACAGTATTGGCACAGCAAGACTCATTAACTGGCGTGTTGAACCGCCGAGCTCTGATTGAAGCGGCCAACATTCAAAGAAGAGTCAACGACAAGATAGGGGTCTGCATGATGGATTTGGATCACTTCAAAACCATCAATGACGAATATGGCCACGCAGCAGGCGACAAGGTTTTGAAAGCGTTTTGTCAGTTAGTTTCTCAAGAAATTCGCCAACAAGATCTGTTTGGCCGCGTCGGGGGCGAAGAGTTTTGTTTAGTGTTGCCAGATGCAAATTTGGCACAAACCCTGCTTATTGCTGAGCGTATCCGCCTAAGTGCGGAGATGGTACTGGGTTCCGTACTCGAGCTCGGGGATGATATGAAAGTCACCGTGAGTATTGGTGCCACGTTATGGCAATGCAGCAACTTTGAACGCGCACTCTTCATCGCGGACAAAGCGCTTTATCGAGCCAAACATGAAGGCAGAAACCAAGTGCAACATGCACTGACTGAGGACGATAACGGTGATTATTACCACTGACAATTTACAGCATAAACAAGTCATTACGCTGCTCGAAGAACATCTGCAAGACATGTATGCCACCTCACCAGCGGAGAGTGTCCACGCCCTAGATTTAAGTGCATTGCAACATCCGGATGTGACCTTTTGGACTGGCTGGCAAAAAGAAACCTTACTCGGTTGCACCGCATTGAAGCGTCTTACGCACCAACATGGTGAACTCAAATCCATGCGCACCACACACGCCGCCAGAGGCAAAGGGGTGGCCTCCACGCTTTTGCAGCATTTGATTGAACACGCTAGACAGCAAGGTTATCAGCAAATCAGTTTAGAGACTGGAACGATGGCTTTTTTTGCCCCCGCACGAGCCCTCTACGAGAAATTTGGCTTTGAGTATTGCGCACCTTTTGGCGACTATCAGGAAGACCCAAACAGCTGCTTCATGACGTTAACACTCTGATCACGCTCCAATGTAATTGAGTCACATCGCTTTTAACGCTTCCCCACCGATAAGAGGTCACTTCACGGCCTCTTTTGCTTTATTTGTGACATCGAATCCGCTTCTCTTTGTTCGATTTACACCAGCATGAATTAAGTCACATAAAATTTATGGATATGGGTGCACACTGAAATCCGTACTCATCGACTAATGAGGTCGCAATGCAAGGAGCCCCGCGCAAAATGACCTGGAAGACGATCAGG
The DNA here is from genome assembly GCF_028570825.1 of Vibrio sp. CCUG 15886. Lineage (NCBI taxonomy): Bacteria > Pseudomonadati > Pseudomonadota > Gammaproteobacteria > Vibrionales > Vibrionaceae > Vibrio > Vibrio sp. CCUG 15886. Next base: position 1,072,372 of record NZ_JAQQBT010000001.1, read on the forward strand.
CGGTAACCCCGCCTGATCATGAGATTTATCGTCCTTCTCTTCTTCCTCTCTATTGCAAGGAGGCGCTATGCCTATCAACAAAATTCGCAATATCGCGTTTGTGGGTCAGTCTGGTAGCGGTAAAACCACGTTGATCGAAAAATTGCTTTTTGCTTGCGACGCCACCACTCATCTTGGATCCATTGAAAAAGGCGATACCGTGACCGATTTCGATGACCAATCGATTCAATATCAGCACAGTATCGAAGCCACTCCCGTCGCGTTAAGCTGGCAAAAACATCGTCTAAACATCATCGATACTCCGGGATTGTCCGAGTTACTCGGTCGCAGTTTGAGTGTCTTTCCCGCCGTTGAAACGTCGGTGTTGGTGCTGGATCCGCAAATGCCGCTGACCCAAGTGACCGACAAGCTGTTCCAATTTGCTCAGCAGCAGAAAAAATGCCAGATGATCATCATCAATAAGTTGGACAACCACGGTAACCAACTTGAGAAACTGTTGGATGAGATTCAAGACCATTTTGGTAGCAATTGCCTACCGATTAACCTTCCTTCAGCCGATGGCAACGAGGTTGTTGACTGCTTTTTTGAACCTCAATACCAACAAGCGACATTGCTAAGCAGTGTTGAAGCCGCCCATGAAACCTTGATTGACCAAGTGGTGGAAGTGGATGAAGAACTGATGGAGCTCTACCTTGAACAAGGCTCTGAACTTACCCCTGCGCAGTTACACGATCCATTTGAGGAAGCGTTACGTACCGGGCACGTTGTGCCAATCTGTTTTGCCTCCGCGCAGACCGGTGCTGGCATTGAATTGCTGCTGCGGACCTTAGCCGAATTAATGCCAATGCCCAACGAAGGCAACCCTCCGTTACTGCAAAAGAACGGAAAGATGATCAAGGTGAATTGCGACACCCTCGAACACACTGTCGCCCATGTTTACAAGATCAGCGTGGACCCTTACATGGGTAAACTGGCGTATTTACGCGTGTTCCAAGGGGAGATCAACGCAGGTAGCCAACTCTATGTCGGCGAGAGCAATAAAGCGTTTAAAGTCGGCCATCTGTATCAATTGCAAGGTAAGCATCGCACGGAGATTTCACGTGCACTCGCAGGTGATTTTTGCGTCTTGGCTAAAGTGGACGAGTTGGAGTTTGATTCCATCGTGCACGACTCACATGACGAAGATGACGTGAGCTTGAAAACCCTTCATTTCCCCCAACCGATGTACAGCTTAAGCCTCAAACCCACCAAACGTGGCGATGAGCAAAAACTGGGCGAAGTGCTAAATCGTATTGTTAGTGAAGACCCTTCGCTGCGCTTAGAACATCGCGCGCGCACCAATGAGACCATTTTAAGTGGACAAGGCGAGTTCCACCTGAAAATTGCCTTGGAAAAAATGGCAAGCGTATACAAGTTGGAGGTAGACACCGAACAGCCAAGCGTTGAGTACTTTGAAACCATCACCAAACCCGCTGAAGGGCAATATCGCCATAAGAAACAAAGTGGTGGTGCGGGTCAGTTTGGCGAAGTGCACCTCAGTGTGAAACCCCTTGAGCGAGGTGCGGGGTTCAAATTCGTCAACAAAGTAGTAGGCGGAGCCATTCCAACCTCATTGATTCCAGCGGTTGAAAAAGGCATCCATCAAGCACTTGAAGAAGGGGCGATTTCGAATAACCCGATCCGCGACATTGAAGTCACGGTACACGATGGCAAATACCACTCGGTCGATTCTAAAGAGATCGCGTTTGTCATCGCAGGTAAAAAGGCGTTTCTCGATGCCGTCAAGAAGGCAGACCCGATTGTATTGGAACCGATTGTTCAGTTGGAGCTGACCATTCCGACCAATAACGTCGGGGATGTGACTGGCGATCTGTCTGGCAACCGTGGCCTCATTGAGGGCACAGAGCCACAAGCGAACAACCTAACTTTAATCAAAGGCAAATCGCCGCTCAATGAGCTGCAAGACTATGCAAGAAAACTGCGCGCACTGACCGGCGGTGAAGGCAGCTTCAACATGTCGCTCAGCCACTATGAGCCCGCCCCACCAGCAGTGCAAAAAAGAGTCTGTGAAGAAACCACGTCCTAAACGGAAAATTCAGTCACCATAGACGTTTTTAGCCAACAACACCGTAAGGGAGCATCACGCTCCCTTGTTTATCGCTTCTTTTTATTTGTTTCGTTGTAAATTGTCTGTACGTAAATGACTTCTTCGTTTATTGCTTGTGACCAAGCAACTTTCGCGGCCATCTTTTTCTTTTGACTAACGTTCTTTCGGTTCAGCAATTTGATAGAGCTTATGTTCCGAGCAGGCAGTTTCACAGTTGCAAACTTTATCCACCCCGACCGTATTTAAACCACCACAACTGCCTTGAATCGCTTTGCGTTTGAACATCACACCAATCGCCATCAAGCCAATCATCAATAGAAAAACGCCGAATGTCACCAACAAATTCACCATGTTACCCCCTTGGACGAATGCGTAATATGGGTGAACAAACCCTTTGATTTGGTTCGCGCGTGGCCACCTTGTTCACCTTGCTCTGCGGGCGACAAGCCGATCCACACTGAGAATGAGACCGACATTCACGGCCTTGTGTTGCAGAAGTCATGGGCGTTTTTACTGCGTTGCTCACCTCGTGCAGTGAACAACGACCTGCCAGTTGATAGACGCTCACCCCTTTTGACAGTAGTTTGCCTAACGATTTCTGACCAATGTTTTTCACCATCAGTTGTGTCACGCCTGCGGCTAAAAGTTGCTGAACACAACGCGCTTTCTTGGCGCACTCAGCTTGATTGAACGCAGGGTTGGCAAGATACGCCACCACCTCTCCAACGGAATTGATCAACGCGAATCGCTCCGCTTTCATAAAGTGTCCAGAGATTTTGTCCTGATGTAATGGAATCGCAATCATGCTTCCTTCTCCTTATCTTGACTTTGATTGGGTAAGGTCAGCACTTTGCCTTCCACCAAACACAACGCCACTTTGTTTCGCGCTCGCTTGATGATGTTGCCAAACGTCTGCCTCGACACCCCCATACTCTGAGCCGCTTCAAGTTGATGCAGTTGCAATACGTCCGCCAGTCGCAGGGCTTCAAGTTCATCGGCTTCTAGAGCAATGCGCGGCAAATTGTGTGCAGGTATCCCATTGGGCTTAAAGCAGCTGGCTTTTGGCAAACAACCAATGGTGCGGGGCTTTTTCGGTCTTGGCATCGGTGCCTCCTCAATATGACTACGGCACTGTAGATTTATAATTAGCATATGCCAATAACATTAACCTTAGATTGCAAAAACAACAAAAGCCGCGCTGGCGGCTTTTGGAATGGATTAAAGGAAGCAAAAAACTCGGTGCTATTTATCGATGCTCAGTCCGAGCTGGGTAATTCTTGCTTCAAAGTCAGCAAGGCTTTCCGCTTTGTAGGTGGGTGAGCCATTGAAGTATCTTGGTTTTTCAGGCCGCATGGCATTTTTCAGTTCCTGCTCCTGCTCTAGATTGTCATGATACACGGTGACTCGATTTGGAATGTCTTGCTTTAGTCTTGCCATTACGATCTCCTTTCTGACGTTGGAATCTAAAGCGTAGTCAAGGCCAACACGATGTCAAAGTCGCCTTAGTTTGCTGTTTTATCAGTAAAATCGCTAATCCCTTGCCAGCAGAGAAAAAATTCAAAACGCCAGTGTGTTGGCGAAGTCGTTTGAAGATCAAATTTGTGATTGGCTGCAAAAAAGCCTCTTTAAAAGAGGCTTTGAAGAGCGGTTAGATTTGTGGTCGCGCCGTTTCAATCGTAGACGGTGGTAAATGCGGCAAAACGATTTGCGGCTGTTCACCCGTCAGAGATTTGAGAAACTCGGTGATTTTACCAGACTCATCTTTGGTCAGTTTTTGCCCCAACTGAATGTCTGCCATCACTTCTACCGCTTCTTGAAGATCCCACACTGAGCCGTCGTGGAAGTAGGGGTAGGTGAGCTCAATATTGCGCAATGTCGGCACCTTAAAGACAAACTCATCGAACTCTTTGCCAGTAATCGCCTTGCGCCCTACATCTGGATTGGCGGTTTCAAAAGGCTTCACTAACCCCATTTTTTGGTACATCTGCCCTCCGGCTAAGGGGCCGCTATGACACGCCGTACACCCCTTCGCTTTGAACAGCTCATAACCTTCCACTTGGGCCGTGGTGAGCGCGCTGTCTTCCCCTCTTAACCACAAGTCAAACGGTGCATTGGGGGTACGAAGCGTTTTCTCAAAGGTCGCGATGGCGTCCGTAACTTGCTCTAAGGTGAACTCTTCCACCCCATACGCTTGTTTGAACCAAGTGCGGTATTGAGGAATCGATTTCAAGGTATCGATCGCCAACTGATGGGTGAATGCCATCTCTAGCGGATTCTCAATCGGCCCTGCGGCCTGCTCTTGAAGATCTTTGGCGCGACCATTCCAGAACTGCACGAAGTTGAGATCCGAGTTAAACACCGTGGGTGAATTGATCGGCCCAATCGCCCATTTATGTCCAATGGAGCTTGGCAGGTTATCCACCCCACCCTTGGCCACGTTATGGCATGAGTTACACGAAATGGTGTTAGAGGCTGATAGTCGAGGCTCAAACCATAAGGTTTTTCCCAATTCAACTTTCTTCGCATCCAACCCAACAACCGGATCAATCACTTTGATCGGTTCTTGCGCCTGACGTTCTGCCAAGGTCGCAAATGACACGACAGATAAGAGACTCACTGCAATGATTTTTTTCATCGTTACTTCCTTTCTCGAGAGTTATTCCAATCTCACTAGAGCTGCGCATTTCTTGACCGATGCGCTTTGGCAAGTAACTTAAAGCAAACGATTTTGCGGTGATAACGCAAAAAAACGATGGTTTTTATGACAAAAATCGATGTTAAAAGCGCGTAATCTGCACAAAGCTTGTGCACTCTTTCATCGCGCGCGTCGATTTACTATTTATTTACATTTTTATAAAGAATGTAATCGACGCCTTTGTTGATGCAAATCAATTCCGCTATTGAGCAAATTCGCATCAAACTGAAATCATCACTTTGGTCCACGCGACGATCAATAGCGAAGCCGCCATCAACCAAATCACCGTCGCGGCAGAAAGTGTCGTCACCAGACTGAAGCGGTAACTAAAATAGTAAACGGCAGCAAGATAGGCGGCATAAGGCAACAGAGACCAAAGACCAAATAGCGCGGTTTGGCGCAAGTCTTCCATACTTCTTTCACTGCCTACAATGAAGTGCGCAATCAGGGCAAAGGTGGGAAATAAAGGCACTAAGCCTGCAATGTAGAAGTTTTTGCTTTTCGACAACAGCGCAATAATGACCACAGCCGCCGCGCCCAACAAAGATTTTAGAAACAAACTGATCACCGATGCCTTCCCTTTTTGATCTTGATTGGTCAAATCGTAAAAGATCAAGCGCAAGAAACCAGCAAGAGAAACGCAAGATTCTCATCAAATGAGAATCTTTGAAAAATCAAGCGAGTGAGGGCTTCAAGCCTAGTCGAGATGAACGCGAAAGGTTAACAACGGCTTTCTTAGCCATCGGGGATGTTCGACAATCTCAACCCGATCCCCCACCAATATTTGCCCCTTGCGCGGCACTTCCATTTGAAGAGTATCGCCATTTTGCAAGATGACATTGACCAAGGTATGCGGCTGAGTAAATTCATCGTCATAGCCGATTGCCGTTTCAGACACCTGCCCCCAATGCACCATAGGCTGTGACGAATAGAGGTTAACTTTGAGTACGATGAGCAGAGCCAGCGCGGCAATCAGGACCAGACGACGAGTAGAAGGTCGTCTTAAGTGAATGGGCATAACGAATCCTCCATGGGCGTTGAAAGGATTGAACAGCAACAGAGCTTTTCGGTTATTTTTCCACCATAACACAGTTATTTAGCAGACAACGTCGCGCCGTCAATGATTTCCGATACAGCTCAACAAACCGGCTCTCGCGTTAGCATGCAAATTTGCCCTTTCTTGCCGATGTTTACTGGCTCGATCACTTCCACATTGACACTGGCGCGCTGGATGAGCAGTTTACTCACCGCCTCAAGCAGGAATTTTATCCTCGGCAGATTCACTGAGCCATGGCAACGCCTAACGTGAATCTCTCGGTTAGGCGTGCGATTTTTGCATCACAAACGCCAGCGGGGTCTGCCCCGTTTGCTTTTTGAAAAATGCGATAAATGCACTGTCTGAGGAAAAAGCCAGTTGGTGCGCCACTTCGCTCACGGGTAACGGTGTTGATAATAACTCAATCGCTTTCAACACCCGCCATTGTTGCCGCCATTCTTGGTACGACATGCCTGTATCTTGTTTAAACAAACGAGTAATGGTTTTGCTGCTGGCGCCCACTTGCTTCGCCAACTCGCCACAACTCGGCGCTAAGAAATCACTTCTTGCCAGTTGCTGACTCCATTTCTTCAGCCGGCGATCGGTGGGCAACGGTAGACGATAATCGTGTTGCTGCGCAGCAAAGAACTCTTCCCAAAACAGCGCAAGTGTTTGCGTCATCTCTTGTTCATTTTTGTCCCAAGGCCAAAAAGCCATTCGCTCAATCAACGCACGCAGCAGTTCATTGACCTCAATCACCGTTATCTTGTCTGGGCTATTTATCTCAGAGCAATCAAAGTAGAGCGAACGATAGGCCACCACATTGGTCATCACCGCTTGATGTGTCACCCTAGGAGGGATCCACACCGCTTTGGTGGGCGGTAAGATGCAGATTGCCCCTTCTAAGGCAAAGCTCATGCAACCTTTTGGCGCATAAAGCAACTGACCTTTGTGGTGTTGGTGCATACCAGAGTCATGTTGTCCAACGTCTGCGGCAATGCCAATCACTCGGCCAGGCAGTCGATCGGCATTGAAGACGGTTTGATGATTAATGATGGCCATATGTCCGAATGTTGATATTTTTCGTTTTAATGTTGTTAACTGGAAATTTTAGTCTCTCACTACACTAGGCACCAAGTTATTTTTGAGAGCAACTTATGAAACAACTACCTTCACTTTGGCTCATGGTGTTACTGCTGATGCTGCCGCAGGTTGTCGAAACCATTTATAGCCCAGCGCTCACCGCCATCTCTGCCTCTTTTGCCGTGCCTGAGTACATTGCAGCGCAAACCCTGTCTGTCTATTTTGCAGCTTTTGCCTTTGGCGTGGTGTGTTGGGGCATTTTATGTGATCGATGGGGACGCCGACCAACCATGCTGCTTGGGCTGATTCTCTACGCTGGCGCATCACTACTGGCTATCGTGACCGACAGTTTTGCTGTGTTAATGCTCGCAAGAATCCTCAGTGCTTTTGGCATTGCGGTTGGATCCATTGTCACCCAAACCATGCTGAGAGACGCTTTTCAAGGCGAGGAGCTTGCCAAAGTCTTCTCTCTGATGGGATTAGGCATCGCGATTAGCCCGGTGTTGGGCATGCTGCTTGGCGGACAACTCGTCTCCTTTGGGGGCTATCGCTCTGTGTTTATCGCCCTGTTTGTCGCAGCGATGGCTGTGGTCACGCTTGCCTTCGCACGACTTCCTGAAACTCAACAAAAGCGAACTTCGACCGCACTGCTGCCACTGGCAACAAAAATGGTCAAAGACGGCGAGATTTGGGCCGCCGCCCTACTGGTTGCACTGTATAACATCGCGTTGTTTGCCTATTACCAACTCGGTGGATTTGTGTTTGTTCAACTGGGCTATAGCGCTCGTGAGTTTGGCTATAGTGGCCTTGTGCTGGGGCTCGCAACGTTCTGTGCCAGCTATATCAATAAACGCTTGCTCGCGAGAAAAGTGTCTCAAACCACATTGTTGCGCCTTGCTGCCACATTGTTCGTGTTTGGTTCACTTGGGGTGTTTCTCTGTTTGAACTCGATTTGGTTCTTACTGCCGATGATGGGCGTCGTCATGGCCTTTGGCATCGCCATTCCGAATATTCTTAGTGGGGCTTTGCTTCACTACCGAGAGCATGCTGGCAGTGCTGGAGCACTATTTGGGCTGATGTACTATCTGTTGATTGGCTTTGGCCTTGCGCTCGCGGCTCGCGTACAGCACTTAGGAGTCGTATTAGTGGGTTGTAGTTTACTCATACTTTGCGTCATGCATCAGTCTAAACACCGCACTGACAGAGCAGTAACCATGAATAATAATGAGTAAAAACATCAGAAAATAATACTCAAGCTAGCGCAAAGCATGAAAAAATCATCAAAAGCGCTAGCTTTCTTATTGAATAGAAAACTTTCATCTCTTCGATAACATTACAAGATCAAATCGACAAGGATAAAAAAAACATCATCAAGCATGAACTACATACATATCTAACAATTAATATGTCTACAGACAAATAAAAATGAGATAGGTTATGTTCATTCAATCGATACACAACTTTAGAGCCATCGCCATTTTAATGGTGGTTATGGTTCATGTATACGCTTATGGATTAGAAAATACTCCATTTTATACGAGTGTTTTTAAGAACATTCTCAGCGGTTGTACTGCCTTGCTGGTTTTCATATCAGGATATATGTTTCATCATGTATTTTACAAGAACTTTAATTATTCAAAATTTATAAGCTCTAAATTTAGTAAAGTTGTCACACCCTATTTATTTTTGTCCACCATGGCTATATTCATGTTGTATGCAATGAAAGGGGGGTATTTTAGCTCAACCGCAGATTATGGAGATATTGCATTTTTCAACGCAGATGATTCTGATCCCGTCACCATTTTAAAATACTACTTAACAGGCAGAATGATTACGGCTTATTGGTATATTCCTTGCGCTATCTTACTCTTCCTTTGCGCTCCACTACATGTAAAGTTTATTCATGCGGCCAGAAACCACCAGCTCATAACAATCGCTCTATTGTCAATATTATCCATTGTGGTTCATCGCTCCTATGAAAACATTAACCCAATACAGATGTTTATTTACTTCACACCGATATATCTACTGGGTATTTATGTTTCATTACACGGTAATCCGCAAAAAGATCGTTCGAAAACAAAAGCGTTTATGTTTACTCTATTGGCACTATTGATTGCCATTTATCAATCTTACACAGGTCATCAAGGGAACTATACAAAGGAAATATTTGAATTTAATGGTATTGATTTTATGTTTATTCAAAAATTCTTCCTTTGTTTGTCTGTTTATTATATTACCAATATATATGTATTTAACAATCGAATCATGAATACCATTGCTAATACCAGTTTTGCGATATTCTTCATTCATCCGTGGATTATCACCACACTAAAAAGATTGCCTTTCTATGGTGAGCAATCTTTGTATAACCCAATTTACTATTTCATGACCTTTGCGTTAGTGATTACGATTAGCACTTGCTCAGCTGTAATGCTAAAAAAATTGTTAAAGCCAAGAATAAAAACAAAATATATTATTGGTTACTAAAGTTTTATCTTTCGCCATCATTCCATACTCTTCACAGAGATTGATACTCTTCCTCTGTGGAGTGACCTTTTTCCCTCGCTAGCTTAATTATTCCATTCGCGTATACTTCTCTCGTTTACACAAAAACTACAATATCAACACAAAGAAAATACACTTATGTCTGCTGCTAGCTTTTTTCGTCTCGTCTGCCTTGCTGCTATTTGGGGAAGTTCATTCCTATTTATGCGCATCGCAGCTCACAGTTTTGGTCCTGCGTATCTCATTGAGCTTCGTGTGTTGTTTGCTGCCATCAGTTTACTGCTGGTCTCCCTCTACCTGCGCAAACACATCCGTGCGTTGCTCAGTCATCCAAAACACTTTTTTATCATTGGCCTGTTCAATACGGCATTGCCTTTTCTGTGCTTTGCCTACGCAGCGCAAACCTTGAATGCCTCTACGCTAGCGGTACTCAACTCGACCGCGGCAATTTGGGGCACTGTGATTGGTTTTTTCTGGCATAAAACCCCCATTTCCACCAAAGGGGTGATCGGCTTGATGTTAGGGGTGACAGGGGTGGTGGTGCTCGTGGGTTGGGATGCCATCAATCTTGGTCAGCAAGCCGCACTGCCTATCACTGCTGGCGTCATGGCCGCATGTTGCTACGGCATAGCAACAAACTACACCAAAGGAGCGCCACAAGTGCCGGCCTTTGCCAATGCACATGGCAGTATGTGGGCTGCCGTGCTGATTGTGTTGCCCTTGCTGCCTTTTGTTCCGATGAATGCGATGCCAACCTCGATTGAATGGCTCTCGGTCTTTGCACTTGGCATTTTGTGCACGGGCATTGCTTACTTAATGTATTTCCGTCTGATCAGTGAAATTGGCCCAGCGTCGGCCTTGTCTGTGACTTTTTTGATCCCGGTATTTGGCATCCTCTGGGGATATTTAATCCTCAATGAACCTATTGGTATCAATACCTTAGCAGGTACTGTTTTGGTTTTGAGTGGCACCATGATGGTGACGGGCTTTTCGCTACGCTCTGCGCTTTCATCTCCGCAAGCAAAACAATCATAGTTTTGTATGGTTTTGTCATGAATCATTGAAATTAAACAGCGTTCAATTAGGATCAAGGCCCTGTTCCTTGTTCCTTTTTGAGCTGTTGAAATGAAAAAAACGTTATTGCTATTCCTCCTTCCTTTTGTTCTGACTGCCTGCTCTTCGATGAGCCCTGAAGAATGTCGTAGCGCCAATTGGCAACAAATTGGCTATTTAGATGGGCAAAATGGCGTCAATCCCACGGTGATCAGTGACTATATAAAAGATTGTCGTGATGCGGGCGTTTACCCAGATCAAGAGATGTGGCAGCGTGGCTTTGAGCAAGGCACCGTACTCTACTGCTCAGCAGATAACGGCTACCGCGTCGGTAAGCAAGGCCGCGAATACTACGGCGTGTGCAACAACGAACGTTTTCTCGAAAACTATCAGAAAGGTTATCAAGATTATCTGGTTCAAAAGCGACTCAATGAGATCAACAAAGAAATCAGCGATATTGATACACAACTGCGTATGCTCAAAAACGATAACGAAAACAAACAGCAGAGAAAAACGCTGGAAAGTCGACGTAAAGAGCTCATTCGCGAACGTACATCACTGATTGTGCCAACGCGTTCTTACAATCTGAAGTTTTCGTTTTGAGCATAACGGGCTCAAGCGCGAAACATTAGGTTGATTGTGCTGCACGAGATGAAAGTTTGATGAATTTTTCAAACTTCTTACATACAGACGTTGCAATGCCTCCTTGAACTGGGCACTCTCAAGCAGAAGCAACCTCTCGTATTCTGGAATAATAAATATGAATATCATCAAACCGTTAACATGCATTTTGGCAATGAGTATCAGCAGCTTGGCAACTGCTGCTGTTACCCTACATGTACCGGATGACGTCACTCTGTTTGTCGCCAACGGGCAAAAAGCCAAGCTCTCTGGCAGCCTATTTGCCTCTTCAAAAACCATTGAATTGCCAAATGGTGAAAACCAAATCGTCTTTCAATACGAACCCTACTTCAGCCAAGGTAATGATCGTATTGGCGTCGAGAGTAACGTGATCATCGCGAAATTTTCAGCCACCGATACCGATCTCAACTTCGAGCTGCCAAAGTATCGTGATCACCGTGCTGCAGAGCAGGAAATCAAACAAATGCAGTGGCAGTTGGTCGATGAACAAGGCGCAGCTGTGACCAAATCTGAAGACAAACTGGTGAAATCCGGCATGCAGATTGGCCGAGACTACGCGCGTGAAGCAGCAGATTACAACCAAACTGGCGGTATCGCGGCAATCGGTACAGCGGTGTCAGTGGCCACAATTAAGACTGAGCCAGTGGCAAACGTTGAAACCAAAGTGAAGGCGGGAGATAACACCGCAGAAGAGATGCTGCACTTCTGGTATGACAAAGCCGATGAGGCCACCAAAGCGCGTTTCAAAGCCTACATCAATCAATAACCCGCAAAATGGCTTAAGCAAGTAGGAGGTGTTCATCACCTCCTCTTCTCACCTAACCTTGCCATCCATGCACAACCACTCTACCCTCTCTCGCGATCTTTTTAGCCCTTCGTTGCTCGCCGTTGATTTCGAACGACCAATACCTAAGCTTCTTCCATCAGCATTGTTTTTATTTGCTCTTTACTGAAAGCTCAGCACCACCACTTCGGTCTTATCCAGACTAAAATAGAAAAAACAACCAAATGAGAGAACGATGTCTGCATTCCCATTAACGGCCATCGCGATGATCGCGTTTGCCGCAAACTCGGTTTTTTGTCGTTTAGCACTGGCAGAACAAAGCATTGATCCGGGTAGCTTTACTTTCATTCGCTTGTTGTCAGGCGCGGTCACTTTACTGGTTATCTTATCGTTTAGCCAAGCTGGTCAAATGCGCCAACTGTTGAGCAAATCAGCCTTTTTAAGCCGAACAAGTGTGCTGGCTGGTGTCGCGTTGTTTGGTTACGCCGTTGCCTTTTCCTATGCGTACGTCGGGCTCACTACCGGTACTGGTGCATTGATTCTGTTTGCGGTTGTGCAATTCAGCCTCATCGCCTTCCACCTGTTTTCTGGCCATCGCCCTTCTAAATTGGAATGGGGAGGCGTCGCTCTATCCATCAGTGGGTTTATCGTTTTAATGTCGCCTTCTGCGCAAACACCCAATGCGATAGATGCGTTTATGATGGCGATAGCTGGGGTTTGCTGGGCGATTTTTACCTTATTGGGCAAACAGGCACAATCGCCCACACAAGCCATCGCTCAAGGCTTTAGCTTTGCATCCTTACTGGCACTGCTGTGTGGCTTTTGGCTACTGAATGTCTCATCCGTATCCGTCAATGGCATTGTTTGGGCTTTGCTTTCTGGCGTGTTAGCGTCTGGGATTGGTTATGTGGTGTGGTATATGGCAGTGAAATCGTTATCGGTGCTGCAAGCGTCCATTGCACAACTCTCTGTCCCTGTGATTGCGATGGCTGCTGGGGTGATTTGGTTAAATGAACCGCTGACTATCGTGAGCACTGTCGCCAGCGCACTCGTGCTTGGCGGCATTGCACTGATTTTTACCAGTAACGCTCAAAAATAATGTTTCCCCCTGTTTGACGACGGTATTTTTCCAAACCCAAGTTTTGCAGCGCCGCAGAGGTGTCTTTAATCATTTCAGGATTACCACACAACATGGCAAAACTGGTTTTGGCTGACATCTCCATGCCAAGATGATGGAACAGTATCCCAGAAGAGAGCAATGCCGGAATTCGACCATGTAGCGTGTTCGGTACTTGCTCTCTCGACACGATGGGCACGTAAACTAAACGGCCGCCATACAGCTCTTTCAACTGCTCAATCAGATAGCGATAAACAAGATCTTTTTCATATCGTACGCAATGGACCAAGATGATGCGATCACAACGAGGTTGATGGGTAATGTCATCGAGGAGCGAAAGAAAAGGACCAATGCCAGTCCCTGTGGCAAAAAGCCAGAGGTCTTCGGTGGTTTTGGGAATGATGTCGGAAGTGAGATCACCATGAGCGCTTTTGCCCACGTAAATCTCATCCCCAGTTTTGAGCGATTGCAATTTCGGTGTGAGTTTTCCTTGCGGGTGAGAGACGATCAAAAACTCCAACCAATCATTCAGCACCGAAGGGGCATTTACCAGAGAATAGGCACGGCTCACCATTTGGCCTTGCTCATCCAGTAAAGCCAGCTTGGTAAATTGACCCGCTTTAAAATCCAAATGCGTGCCAGTAACACGTAAGCTAAAAAGCTCCCCCGTCCAATCGGTGCGCTTTTCTACCACGGCCTTCGCAAAATCTCGATGTTCAGTGATTTTCAGTTCAGCCATATCTACCTCTCACTCTGACACGGTTATGCAAAAAGTAACCGCCACATCTCTTTAAGTAAAGTGGAAACACCACAACAAACAACAATTTTTAATCATTTTATTTACAAAACGTTAAATGCATCATTACACACTCTATTAATAAAATTTAGAATAAAGACTCAAAACAGCTATCAAGGTCACGGAATCACAACGATATGGAATTACTACTGCAAGATTTTCCGGTTGTTACCGAAATCAACGTCGCTTGGGGGGAAATGGATGCCCTACAACACATCAATAACGTGGTGTATTTTCGCTATTTCGAAACAGCACGGATTGAATATTTCAATAAAATCAATCTAATGGATGAGATTAAGCGCAATCAGATTGGTCCGGTACTCAGCGAAACCCAGTGCCGATATCGTATTCCGGTGACGTTTCCGGATACGCTATTGATCGGTTCTCGCGTCAGTGAGGTAGGGGAAGACCGTTTCACCATGGAGTATCAAGTGGTCAGCAAAAAGATGGGTAAAGTCACCACCACAGGCAGTGCAACCGTCGTCATGTTCGATTTTAAAAACCAATGCAAAACACAGCTACCCGCCGTGTTGCGCGATGCGATTTTCAGTATCGAAGCTAAAAAGGCACAACGCTTACAATGACTTACAGACAAACCATCAATGGTTTCGCTACACTTCTTTTCAAGCGGTTTGTTACCCAGCCGTTTTGATGACGAAAACGCATTAACGCCCGTTGCCCCAATAGAGTGGCAGCAAACAGAAGCCACGCTTGAACGGCGGGCAATGATGCTCTCTTCTTTTGTATGCCTCTTCTCGATTGGATGAGGCATTTTTTTTATCAATACGCTATAGTCATACCCCATTATTCGCCGTTCACTTCGATGCATGAAAGCGCTCAACGATCTCAATATTTTTGTGGAAACCGCTCGACAAGGTAGCTTCTCGCAGGCCGCCAATAATCTTGATCTCACCCCAGCTGCGGTCAGTGCCGCCATCAAAAGACTAGAAGAGCAAGTCGGTTTTCCCTTGTTTGTTCGTTCAACACGAAGCTTGCGCTTAACCAGCGACGGCGCGTTATTTTTGCAAAAAACCACCGCAGCATTGAGTTTGCTCCAAGATGGCCTAGACGAAATCAACAGCGCACGAGGCGAGTTAGCTGGGCAACTCTACATCACCGCTCCTTCGGATTTTGGTCGCAATATGCTGCTGGAGTGGATTGACGAATTCATCGAACAACACCCTAGAGTGACCATCAAACTCGACCTCTCCGATAGCCTGACCGATATGTACTCCAAACCTGTCGATCTGGCGATTCGCTATGGAGAACCCGCAGACTCCAATCTGGTTGCCATCCCTCTTTGTCGTTCCAATGAGCGCATTTTGTGCGCCTCTCCCGATTATTTAGCCAGTCAGCCCCCCATCTTGCATCCGAGTGACTTACTGCAACACAACTGCCTGTGCTATATGGTGTCTGGGGCGATTTACAACAAATGGACATTGCATTTCGAAGGGCAAAGTGAGCATGTTCTGGTCAGTGGCAATCCGACCACCAATGACAGTGAAGTCGTGCATCGACAGGCATTGAAAGGCAAAGGGGTCGCCAACAAATCGCTGATGGACGTCAGCCAAGATATTTTGGAAGGTAAATTGGTACGCATTTTACCCGAATGGGATGGCGGCTCGGTACCGATCTACATGATGTGCACGGATCGCCGAGCGCTCACGCCGTTAATGCGGCAGTTTCAGGAATTCGTCCAACAAAAATGCTGCCAGCAGCGCAAGGCAGTACTGGCAGCCATTGAACTCTGCGACTATTCAGGCGACGAAGGTTAATGGGCGAAGGTGCAAGTATTCCAGTAATTCTTCCTCTTCAATACGGTCTTTAAACCGTTGAAAATGCTCACTGGCGATGTGTCTATCTAGGCTCTGTTGTGAGCACCAAATTTCTTGCATTAAAAACAGCCCCTCAATTTGGTTGTCCGCAAACAGCTCATACTGGCAGCAGCCTTGTTCCTGACGCGTGGGTTCCAAGAGCGATTGCAGCAAACCGCGTACCTCGTCAACACGATCCGCATGCGCTTTTATTTCAGCAATTAAATGGATCATCATGCGTTACCCATCGTTAGATTTCGGTAAAAACAGTCTCTGCTGACCAACGTGATTTTGGCAGCTTAGCATTAAAATCGTCTTCGCTATGGTAACCCAGCGGCACAATCACCACGCTGGTAAAGCCCTTCTCACGCAGACCAAACTCCTCATCAAGCACCTTGGCATCGAAGCCTTCAATTGGCACCGCGTCGATCTCCATCGCAGAAGCACCCAATAGCAGCGTCCCCACATTGAGGTAAACTTGCTTTTCCATCCAGTGATGCGCGTCTTTCAAGTCAAAGCGGTGCATGTTGACGAAAAATGAACGACCAGCGTGCATGCCATTTTTTGCTTCGACATCGGCAAAGCGGCCATCTTTGTCTTCGCTTTCCAAAAGGTCGAGTAGGTACGCTTCATCAATCGCCGTTTTGGCGCAGAACACCACAACGTGAGAAGCATCCAAAATCTTGCGCTCATTGAAAGCAAAACCACCTTGTGTTGCTTTGGCGATGCGCGCTTTTCCTTCTTCACTGCTCGCGACAATAAAATGCCAAGGTTGCGAGTTGACACTGGACGCACTCATGCGGATTAACTCTTTCACTGCCGCGACTTTCTCTTCAGGCAATTTGCGCGAAGCATCAAAGGCTTTGGTGGAGTAGCGGGATTGGGCAGCTTGAACAATAGTCATATTTTTCTCCGATAAAATGGCGGTAATAGGTTAAGACTCAATGTTGTTGCGAGTACTGTAAGCGTTTGAAGCACAGTGAAAAACCATCAAGCAGTGAATTCTTTTTCAAATTTTTTTTGAAAATACGTCAAGATACAGACACCGTAAGTAAGTCAAAGCTGGCACACATCAGGCATCGAGCACGATTAAACTGGGCAGCGATTTCCGTTATACTCCCGCCACTAAGACTGTTGTCAGTCAGGACACTCTACAAGGAAAGAAACCATGCCCTCGCTCCCTCATTACGTCCATCAAGGATTAAAATTTGTCCCTCATTTTTTTACCGTTCCGCTTGATTATGATGATCCGTCCAAAGGCACCATTGAGATCTTCGCGCGAGAAGTGAATCAACATGGCGACAATGCAGCAAACAAACCTTGGCTGGTCTATTTTCAGGGCGGTCCTGGTTTTCCTGCGGGGAGGCCGATGGGCAATAGTGGCTGGATAAAACGAGCACTGCAGCAATACCGCGTCTTGTTGCTTGATCAGCGTGGGACAGGAAACAGTAGCGTCATCAGCCACCAGACTCTTGCTCATCTCACACCTGAGCAGCAATCGGACTACCTCAGCCTGTTTCGCGCCGACAATATCGTGCGTGATGCGGAGTTTATTCGCCTGCAGTTTGGCGTCGATAAATGGGCAATTCTCGGCCAGAGTTTTGGTGGTTTTTGCTCCCTGACCTATCTTTCCCTGTATCCAGATAGCTTGCTGCAAAGTTACATCACTGGTGGTGTGCCTTCTCTCTCTCGTCATCCCGATGAGGTTTATCAGGCGACGTTCAAGCGTACGATGGACAAAAACCAAGCCTTTTTCGCGCAATTTCCCCACGCGCAAGCACTATGCCAGCGCATTGCGGATCATCTGCTGGAAAACGACGAGTATCTGCCAAACGGACAGCGTTTTACGGTTGAACAGTTTCAACAGCTTGGCATTCATTTCGGCATGAGTGACACCTTCCTTTCAACCTATTACTTGTTGGAAAACGCCTTTATCGAGATCAATGGTCAAACTGTACTGCGCTACGAATTTTTGCATCAAATGCTGCAGCAGCAATCTTTCCACACCAACCCGATTTACGCCCTATTACACGAATCCATTTATTGCCAAGGCTTTGCTTCTCAATGGAGTGCACATCGCGTGCGCCAATCACTTGAAGCGTTTAATTATCAAAAAGGCAAAGCGTTTTATTTCACTGGCGAAATGGTGTTTCCTTGGATGTTTGAACAATACGCGACCCTACAGCCTCTCAAACAAGCGGCTGAATTGTTGGCGACAAAAGTGGATTGGACGCCACTCTATGACGCAGAGCAACTGGCGCAAAACAGCGTCCCTGTGAGTTGTGCGGTCTACGCGGACGATATGTTTGTTGAAATGGATTTTAGCCGTGAAACCTTGGCCTTAATACCGAACGCCAAAGCCTGGATCACCAATGAGTATGAACACAACGGCCTGCGTGCGGATGGAGAACGTATTCTTGATGTGCTGATCGCCATGGGTGAACAAACCTTGGCGAATCAGCATTGATTGTAAACAGCGTTTTGAATTGTACTATGCTAGAATGCAGCCCTTTGCATTCTAGCTACCTTTATTCGTTTGAGATTTACTATGTCCTTTACTCAACTCGGCTTGTGTGCGTCGCTCACTGACGCCATTGATACACTTGGCTACCCAAAACCCACTCGCATTCAAACCCAAGCCATTCCTGTCATTCTAGAAGGCCGAGATTTGATTGCGGCGGCGCAAACGGGGACAGGTAAAACCGCCAGTTTTGTTCTGCCAATGCTTGAGAAATTGCGTCATGGTCAAACACAAAAGAAAAAGCGTATTCGCGCCCTTATTTTGGTTCCAACACGCGAGCTGGCGATCCAAGTCGACGAAAAAATTAAGCAGTATGGACAAAACCTAGCACTTCGCTCATTGGCCATGTTCGGTGGCGTTGACGAAAAAGCGCAAAAACAAGCCTTAATTGAAGGTTTAGATATTCTTGTCGCCACGCCAGGACGACTGCTGGATATGTACGGTCAACGCGCCGTCTATTTCGAAGAAATCGAGATGTTAGTGCTTGATGAAGCCGATCGCATGCTCGATATGGGCTTTATTGATGACATCAATAAGATCCTCGATCGCTTGCCTGAAAACATTCAGCATTTGCTGTTCTCTGCCACCCTCTCGAATAAAGTGCGTGATCTGGCCAAAAGCGCCATTCACAATCCGTTCGAGATCAGCATTGCCGCGAAGCAAGCGTCTAAATCCAACATTGAGCAATGGATCATCACTGTAGACAAAGACCAAAAATCAGCCTTGCTCAGTCACTTGATCAAAGAAAATCAGTGGGATCAAACCTTGATTTTTATTGAGACCAAACATGGTGCCGCCAAACTGGTCTCTCAGTTAGAAAAACGAGGCATCGTGGCCGAAGCCTTTCACAGTGGCCGCAGCCAAGCGGTGCGAGAGCAACTGCTGGAAGATTTTAAAGCGGGAAAAATCAAATACTTGGTATCAACGGGTGTGGCTGCTCGTGGTATCGATATTGAAGCACTCCCACGCGTGGTGAACTACGACTTGCCTTTCCCTGCCGATGAATATGTCCACCGAATTGGCCGTACCGGTCGTGCCAATGCCAAGGGCGAAGCGATTTCATTGGTTTCTAAGGATAACTTCAAAAACCTATGCATGATTGAGAGCCGCCTCGGACACTTGCTTGAGCGCCGAGAAGTGGAAGGATTCACACCAAAGAAAGCTGTGCCAATTTCTATATTAAATTACGTACCAAAACACAAAAGAAATAATCAGCCTGAATAATTTAAATGTAAAAAAGCCAGCGAAAGCTGGCTTTTTTATTGTCGATTCACATATTAAAGTGTGAGCGTTCTAATTCGTAAACCCCTTCAAATGAGGTCAATTTAATTTCTATATTGGCACCAAAATACTGAAGCTTAATTAAGGGCTCTTCTTCTTTCGTTATTTTTTTCCCAAGCGTTTCTAGCACTTCAGCCATAAAATCTTTCACTGGCTGTTCAGCCTGAGAAAGATATTGTTCCAATTCTTCGTTTTTCATTGTAGCACCTAACCCAAACTTCTCATTTTTATCATCATTTATATTGTGTACTTCTTTAATAAAAGGAGAACACTATGGATATCCATAAAATAGTCCTGAACGGCAATCACTATCGCTACGCGGCCTATCGCCATCAAGAAAGTGACCAATTTGCCGTATTCTTGCTTGGCGCTTTGCAAGACATTGAAAGCGTGCAGCAATTTTCCCTTGCGTTTGCTAGCCACTTAAATGTTTTCACCATTGAAGTCCCAGGAACCGGTCGTACCGCTCCGCTGGATTCCACTATATCGATTCGCCAGCAAGCCTTGATGCTCAAAGAGTTACTCGACCATCTTGGCGTGAATCGAGCCCATGTCATGGGCTTTTCGTATGCCACTGCTGTTGCTGTGGAGCTTGTCGATATCTGGCCAAATGTGTTGAGCCTTTCTATCTGTGGCGGTGTCCCCGGCATCCCCTCTTCAGGGCGTCTCGCCACCAAACAGATGATCGCCGCCGCGATGCACAGCCCGAACCATTTTGCGCAGAGTTTTACGCACTCTTTGACCATTCAACATCCGGATATTCCACGTAACAAGGCGATTATTCGCGCCACCGAACGAGAAATATCTAAAATGCACCAAGAACGCATTGACGTATTTTTTGAAAACTCCGTCAGGCTATTAGTTCATACCCCAACTAATGTTAAAAACATCAATATTCCCTGCACGATTTGCGTGGGTGAATATGATCCCTACGTTACTAAAGAGGTCGCCTATGAATTTGCATCCGTACTTAAAAATAGCCATTTTGTGGTGATCAAAAATGCGGACCATCTTGTTCACTTACAACACCCAGAAACGGTCGCAGCTATTATGATCGCACAAGCCGCTTCGGCAATTTCCTTAAAGAGAACTCTGGCCAATTTAATCTAATTACAGTGGCTATTTTCAATTCTCAGTGATTTATAATCAACTCAAGTCACTGTGTAATTTGAGTTGGTTATTTTCACTCAGTCGATACAGATCACAGTTCTATATGTACACTTTTGATAAATGACTCAATATTTCGATAGCGCTCTTTTTCTTGGCTCCACGCAGCTTGCTCATGGCCTCGACAATCAGCATATCGCGAACGTGCTGCACTTGGCGCAGTTGATGGAACTCTGGGAACTGACGCATCTCGCTAGTAAAGTTAACGTGTGAGCTTAAGTGGAAACCGAGCTTAACTCGAAAGCCGATAGCAACGGGAAAATCACGAATTTTGTTTACATCTTCTAGGATATGATACTGATATTCCGACAACCCAAGCACTCGAGAAATGGTTTCGACCGGAATATTGTACTCCTCTCGAAAACGTTTTACGGTGATGGCAACCGAGCGGTAGTAATCAATGGCAAAGGCGTGAATATCTAAGACAGGCGGGGGTAATAAGTCATTATAGTTGGCCAATAACGAGCATTGGGATTCCAGATCCGCTTTAAAGGCGAGAAACTCTTGCCGTGTGGCTTCGTCCATTAAATTCGCCACCAACTCTAAATAGAGATTGAACTGATCACTGGGCAAACGGCCGATACACAGCAACGCTTCTATGGCTTTGTCATCCATGCCACGATACTGTTCTTTCATTTTCAGGCCATAATAAAACGTCGTCATGGGGACCATCATCACCCACGTCAGTGCCGCGACGACGTGAATGGGTCGCATTGATGGGTAACTTTGCTGCATGTAGCGCTTGAGCGTAGAGCCATTGATACCAGAAAAGCGACTTTCCAGTTGTTCAAATGAGACCCCTTGAGCACGCCGAACATAGGACATCGATACGGCCATGTCGGTATCGATGCTTTTTAGTAGCATGTCCATTTTTTCGATTTCTTGATCAGAAACCGCTACGTTGACCCGCTCAGCTCCGTTTTTCATCGCTCTGTCTACAACTCATCCAACAGTCATTCACCTGACACTGTTTCTTATTGGTTTGGCCAGAGGAAGAAACAGAACAAAAGCTCTAATATCAATACGATACAACCGAATCTCGTTTAAAACGATGTTGAGCAGTTGTAACAATTTATGAATTTAGCTTTGGTGAGAGACCATATCAAATGTCTGGATTATGATCCAGTCTCTGCTGTTTTCTTCACCAACAATTTGATTTTTATCTTATTATTGAACGTCATACCAAATATTTAGGCATTAAAAATCAAAGCTTTATTCCAAAAACACATAGAGTATACCAATTGGTAACTGGCGTTATCGCAGCCATAGACTGGCCACGAATCTTAACTGTATGGAAAGATAAATATACGTTTTTACTCAATAAATATTACGGATTTCTCAAAGGTAGCAATGACGAGACAGTTTGACTTTTCGTTGTTTCAAACACCGCTCACGCTAGCTCTCTACTCTAACCTGAGCTTGCTGATCCATCGGTTAAAGCCACTGTGCCTGCTTCCATGGCTAGATACGTCTGAGCGCTCTCAGTAGAGCTCTTCACTGGCTCGGTCAAACAGCTGGGCTATCGTTGGTGCTTGGCTCCAACACCATTGCTCGGGCAGACATATCGCTTGATGATGTTGCGTGTAATCGCTGGCCATCTCACTATCCGAGTTGGCACTCATCCGCGCCAGTTCATCCAACAACTGCCATTCGCTTTCCGACGCAATAGGATGCATCGGTTGTTCTATCATCCCCCAACCGCAGTCCCAAGCCAGTAGTTCCATTGATGTCAGCGCAAATAAATCGCGCACCAGGTTGGCTTTCAGATAGGGCGTGCCACGAAGCTGCATAATGCCACATCGCTTTGCTTCCACTTTGCCTTCTCGAACGGCCTGCCACATCTCACCTGCCGTCAGGAAAATGTCATCGGGTAGATCAAGTGGGTCAAAGTCGAACTTCAAGACTTGCTGGTGAATGTCATCTAGCTGTGGGTCAACCTTAATCCATCGTTGCTGCTGAGTATGCCAATACTCGCAAATCCAATGGTCTTCCCATTTGCCTCGGCGTAGATAGCAAGCAAAGCCGCATCTCAACCGCGCAGGAATACCATGATGACGCAGCAAACTGCACAGTAGCAGTGAGAAATCCCGGCAGAGACCAATCACTCGTTTGGCTTGCGGTTTGTCACCTAATACCCATCCTTCAGTGCGCTTGGCTAACTCTGCCAAGATCTCTTGCGCCGTTCTCAGTTGCATCTCACTAAACCGCTCGCTGAATGGCTTGGAGACGCCATATTTTTCAAGCCAGTAGGCATGAATCAGGTTATGCTGAACCAAACGAACCATTGCGGCAATATCGTCTGGTATCGGATGTTCTGTATTGAGAAATTGGCCGGGGTGGGTAAAAAAGCTTTGTTGCGTGTATTTCGCCAACTGTGTTTCCATAACGTCCCTGTTACGTTTTTCTTTTAGTATATGGGACTTGTTGCGCTAACACGTGACGGTTCTTGCGGTCTCCCTCGCAGCAAAAATACCAACTATTTACAGTTCGCTTTTTAAACAAAAATTATTAAGGAGAGAGTCATGTACAGTGAGGTTCTGACATTTTGGTTTGAACAGCTACAACCGAAAGATTGGTTTTCTGGCGGTGACGATACCGATCGCATGATCACTGATAAGTTTCGCTCGCTGTTAATGCAAGCGGCACAGTGTGAATTGGTAGAATGGCGGCAACATCCTCAAGGACGGTTGGCAGAGATCATCGTGCTCGATCAATTTTCTCGAAATGTTTTCCGTGGCACGCCACAAGCCTTCGCTCAAGATCCGCTGGCGCTGGCTCTCGCTCAGGAAGCCGTAGCCCTCGGAGCCGATGGCGAACTGTCACTCCAAGAGAAAAGCTTTCTCTACATGCCATACATGCACAGTGAATCGCCGTTCATCCATCAAGAAGCGTTGCGCTTATTTGCACAACCTGGGCTGGAGCACAACTACGATTTCGAGCTGCGCCACAAAGCCATTATCGATCAGTTTGGCCGCTACCCTCACCGCAATGCCATTTTAGGCCGCGAGAGCACTCCGGAAGAGGTGGAATTTCTCAAACAGCCGGGTTCAGGATTCTAGCAACCGTATCTAACTAAGAACGGTAACGAAAACAGAGGCACACGACGGTGCCTCCTCTCATATCGGTATCTCTAACGTCAGATCAATATTGCAGCTTTAACGTCACTCCGTTGTAGTTGCTGTAGCCTTTTATCATCACGTGATAAGTGGTCCCCGGCGCCGCACTGACGGAACAACTTTCGTTGTTGCCGTAACGATAAGGGCGGCAATCCCAAGAGCTTGTGGTCGGTTTGCTGCCCGCTTTGAGATACAAATCGGCATCGCCACTGCCGCCAGAAATGGACACGATTGCCGTCGCATTACGATCGACCGTAAAGGTATAGAAGACTTCCGAACCTTTATTGCCCGTTAAGTTGCTCACTGGCGTGTTGTTTTTCAACACATTACCACTTGGCGGTGTGACACCACAGCTGGCATTCACGCCCACTTGGTTAAACGCATCAGCGACGTCGTTGCTGTTATAACCCATGTCTTGAGCCGCTTTGACCACGCCGCAGGCTCCCGCATCAAACGTACTGTTTGCCGTCCAATACAGTTGGTTGGCTAAGGTAAAAATCTCAAAACCCTTACGCACATTCCAACCAGTTTTATTGGCTAACAGATAAAACGCGCGGTTGTACACGCCACTGGAGTGATGCACATTGAGGCCATCATAGTATTGAGACGCGTGATCGATGGAGCGGCCATCTTTTGAGGGTTGGTCGAAGTAGCGTAAACCGCCATTCGACTTGAAGATGTCTGCGCCAACGATCCAGTCAACAC
Source organism: Vibrio sp. CCUG 15886 (assembly GCF_028570825.1). Taxonomy (NCBI): domain Bacteria; kingdom Pseudomonadati; phylum Pseudomonadota; class Gammaproteobacteria; order Vibrionales; family Vibrionaceae; genus Vibrio; species Vibrio sp. CCUG 15886. Next base: position 1,096,797 of record NZ_JAQQBT010000001.1, read on the forward strand.
TGCCTTTCATGTAGAACTCTGCCGCTTCACCCGCAATATCAGAGAAGGCTTCATTCATGCCTCCCGACATATTGCTGTATATCAGACCTGAGTTTTGCTCAGTAAAGCCATGGCTTACTTCATGGGCACTGACGTTAATATCTACCAACGGATAGAAGGTAGACGCACCATCGCCAAACGTCATCGCAGAGCCATCCCAAAACGCATTTTCATAATTGCTGCTGTAGTGGACACGCATCGTCAGCTTGAACGTCAATGGTGCGGTGTTCATCCAATCTTTGTACATGTCGTACACCACTTTGCCGAAGTAGTGTGCATCGTTCAGAGGCGAATACGCGCCGTTGACCGCTTTGTGATCGTTATAATTGCTGGCTCCTGGACAACTGTAACTGTACGCTGTTGAGCCCGAAGTTCGGTTTTGTAAATCGACCGTTTTCACCACGCTGTTTTCCATCGTACAAGTCGTTCCGACTTTATCGATGACAAAGCTTGGGTAATCAGTACCAAACTCATAACGGCCCGTTTTACTGTTGCCTCCAGGTCCAGTACCGCCTGCTTGCGCATGATTTAAGCCATCCCACACCTGCAATATCTCGCCACTGTTGGCGTCTATGAACATAAAGGGGCGAGAAGGCTCTTCTTCCGCGACAAAGAAACTCACCAAATAGACCAATTGAGCTTTGTTGTTTGCGTCTAAACGCACCATCAGTTGTGCGGTTTCGTTCTCGGTGTTGAGCGCTTTAGCATTGGCATGCTTCGCTTGGTGGCGCTGCTTCCCGAGGGCGATGGCTTGTTGCTGATCAAGATTAACCGACACAGAAGGCAGATCGGCTGCCAAACCTTGTGCCATGGTGCCATGCACATTACTCAACCCTGAACGTCCTTCTGTCGCGACAACGGCGGTATCAAACACAGGCAGGCCCAAATAGGTTTGCTGATATCGAACTTTGGTTTTGCCATTCGGCAGTTGAATCGTTTTAACCGCCTCGAAGCCATTTTCGACTGGCGCGAGACTACGAGCTTGAACGGATAAAGCCTGTTCCAATACGGCACTATCGGAGACGGACACCATTTCTGCAGCGGTGACTGGAAGAGAACACATGACTGCGGCAATCATAAGACCGAGACGATGACGTTGGTTGTGTTTCATTATCGATTTCCTGTTGATGTTGTATTTTATCTCTTCGGGTTCCTCCCGAAGGCTCGCAGACACTGCGAGCTCAACAACCATGGTTCAGAAAATAACCACCAGCCAACTTCACCAAAAAAATGTTTTTACGCCCTGTATAGAAACTCTGACGCAATGTTATACAAAGAATCCATCTCACTGCGATTTCGTTTTAAATTTAATTTTATAAATCATAGCGATAAACACTAGTAATAAAATTGTGCTTTTTCTTTTTTACGCAGATTTATCAATAAGATAAATGGGACAGTCATCTCAGAAATAAAGTTACAAATTTGATTTATTAATGTTACATGCATGTAGGAAATAACTATGAAAATCGCCATTCTCGACGACTACCAAGATCAAGTTCGTCAGCTTGAGTGCTTTGCCGCACTCGCTCCCTTTGAGGTCACCGTGTTTCACCACACTGAAACCGATGAGGCCATCCTCGCCAGCGCGCTGGCTGAATTTGATGCCTTGGTGTTGATCCGTGAGCGCACAGCCATCACCGCTTCCCTCTTAGCGAAGCTGCCAAACTTAAAACTCATTAGCCAAACAGGGAAAATCAGCAATCATTTGGATCTTCACGCGTGCAATCATGCCAACGTTGCGGTGGCAGAAGGCGTGGGCTCGCCAATTGCTCCGTCAGAGCTTTGCTGGGCACTGATCATGGCTGCAAGCCGAGAGATAGTCAGCTACGCGCAGCAGTTGCAGCAAGGTGAATGGCAACAAAATCAAACGCACCGTTTAGGTCGAACGCTGCATGGTCAAACCATCGGCATTTGGGGATATGGCAAAATCGGCCAACGTATCGCGGGCTATGCCAAAGCCTTTGGTCTTCAAGTGATGGTTTGGGGCAGTGAGTCCTCACGTCGCCAAGCGCAAGAGGATGGCTTTCTCGCCGCTGACAGCAAAGAAGCGTTTTTCCAACAGTGTGATATTGTCTCGCTGCATTTGCGACTCAACGCAGCAACACGCGCCATTGTCAAAACTTCCGATTTGGCCACGATGAAACCGGGCAGTTTGTTTGTTAACATCAGCCGAGCCGAGTTAGTGGAAGCGGGTGCTCTGTTTCAAGAGATGCAGCGCCGCTCAGACAAGTTCGCGGCCATCGACGTCTATCATCATGAACCCGCGACAATGGCGCAAGAACCGATTCTGACCTTGCCCAACGTATTGTGCACGCCGCACATCGGCTACGTAGAACAAAACAGTTATGAGCTATACTTCCGCTATGCGTTCGACAATATTGTGGCGTTTGCTCATGGCCAAGCGCAAAATATCGTCAATCCAGAAGTGTTGTCCCGCACGGAGTGACGTTACCACTAACGTCTGTTGGCCATATGTAAGGTCTGTTGGCCATATGGCAGACAGAGCTCGATCACCTGCAAGCACAGACCAACCCTTTAGAGGAAACTCAATGATCAGTTGCAATCAATATGACTATTTGGAAATCGCTTGTCTCTACCGTATCGGGGTTTGCCTCACGTTAAAAGACGGCAGCGAGATCTCTGGCGTGCCAGTCAACACTGGTTTTAATGAACATAAGCAGGAGTGCTTGGAAGTCGAGACGGGAGGAGATGCACTGTGGGTACCGACCGACATGATTTTAACGATGCAAGCGCTAACAGAAAATCCTCATTTTACTAAGATTGAGTTTGAGCAATAGCGGTCATTGATGTCACTTTGAAATTCGCCCTCTTACGCATGAGGTGCAACAAAACTTTTTTCTTGGTCCGCTCATAGGAAAATAAAAAAACAAAGAGGTTAGAGTCGCTTCTAGACCCCTTATTTTTGCGATTTAAGCCACTTGTAAGCCTTTGTTTTTAAACAAGCTATTTTTGTGGATTTTCAATAACTTAAGATGATAGCCTTGGCTCAACTAAGGAGTTGATATGAAGTACCAAGGGCAACACTTCCATCGCGAAGATTTCTCAAACCAAGATTTGCAGCAAGCCATTTTTGACCACTGCCATTTCATTGAGTGCAACTTTGACCGAGCCGATCTCACCGACAGCCAGTTTATCCATTGTCGTTTTATCGAAGCGTCATCCATAGAAGGATGCAGTTTCCGCTACACCAAACTGCGAGAGGCCAGTTTTAAGCACTGTATGATGGCAATGGCTCAATTTACTGGTACAGATTGTTTCGGCATTGAGTTTCGCGAATGCGATTTAAAGGGCGCCAATTTCAGCCAAGCCAACTTCTCGAATCGCATTAGTCATAAAGCCTATTTTTGCTCCGCCTACATCACTGGCTGCAACTTGAATTACAGTAATTTTGAACGCGCCATGTTAGAAAAGTGCGATCTGTTTGAAAATCGCTGGCGAGGCGCCAATCTTTCGGGTGCCAGTCTCAAAGGCTCTGATTTATCACGAGGCGAATTTTCCCCAGAGCAATGGGGCAGCTTCATTGTTGAAGAGTGCGACTTAACCCATATCGAACTCGATGGGTTGGATGTTCGCCGCGTGTCACTGCACGGTGCGAAGATATGCGACTGGCAACAAGCGCAGCTGTTAGAGTCGTTTGGCCTGATTGTGGTACCTGGCTGATTATCCCTTGACAATGAAGGAGCAACCGATGATACAAAATATCTTCGACAACTTACCGAGCTCGTTAGACCAAGAACAATTTGATGACTTACTCAAGCTGGATAATGTGCGTATTGAACGCATTGTGTCCCACGGACATCATTCCCCAGAAACCGGCTGGTATGATCAAGAGGAACATGAATGGGTCGTGATTTTACAAGGTGAAGGGGAGATTGAGTTCGAAGCTGGGAATATCGTGCACTTAACCAAAGGGGAGCATCTTTTTATTCCGGCCCATCAAAAACACAAAGTTCGCTGGACAACGCCCAGCGAACAAACCATTTGGTTGGCGGTGTTTTTTTCATAAACGGGCTTTCTTATAAACGGGCTTTCTCATAAACAGAATGCCTCCACGAACAGCCCCCTTTTGCCAGCTCGGTTCACTCGCCGCACCACTGGCAAAAGGGGGATTCGGTTAGGTACGAATATGTTTAATAACACCGTTGAGATCGTCGACGTTACGTTGCAGATCGACGACAATCGGGCCAAGTTGATTGATCGCCTCGTTCATTTCTGAAGAGAGATTTTTGATATTGGCCAAGTTACTGGAGATTTCATCACTGACCGCCAATTGCTCTTCGGTTGCTGCGGCAATCGACGTGTTCAGTTTATGAATTTCAACCGCAGAACCTTGAATGGTACCTAAGGCCTCGTTAGCAACCCCCATATTGGTTCGCGTTGACTGCATCTTATCGGCACTGCTTTGAATGGTCGACGTTGACTGCTTCGCTTTCTCTTGCAATGTCATAATGATGCTTTCAATCTCACCAGTGGAATCTTGAGTACGTTGTGCCAACGAACGCACTTCATCTGCCACCACAGCAAAACCACGGCCTTGTTCTCCTGCCCGCGCTGCTTCTATCGCCGCATTCAGTGCCAGTAAGTTGGTTTGTTCGGCAATCGCTTTGATCACATCCAACACGTTACCCACATTGCTGGACTCTTCCGCCAATTGCTGGATGATCTGCGAGGTGTTGGTGAACTCCCCTTCAAGCACCGAGAATTCTCGCGTGGTTTTATCAAAGACCGACTTACTGGTGGAAGCCTCTTTTTCTGCACTGCCCGCATACTGCTCAGCCATGTTGGTGCTTTGTGCCACATTCGAAAGTGCCGCTGTCATCTCTTCCATCGCGGTAGCCGCCATCTCCATCTCTTGGTTCTGCTGACCCGCCATAGAAATGTTTCTATGCGTAATGCTTTGAATCGCTTCAGAAATGTTGGAAATGGTGTCGTTCACCTGATTGATCTTATTGATGGTTTTCGCATAGCTGATCAACACTTTGTTAATGGTGGTGCCGATAACGCCAAGCTCGTTATTGCTCTTGTCATCCACACGTAAAGTTAGATCCGAATTGACGTCGACTTCTTTTAAAATATTGGCCATTTGGTCGATGGGTTTTACCACTTTGCGGTTAACCAACACATAACCGATGATCGCAATGACAAACACCACAATCAGCGATACATTGCCGATCATCACGGTCGTCGTGACATCATGCGCTGCTGCATCAAATTGACGATTGGTTCGCGCTTCTAGCTCTTTAAAAAACTCATCAATCGGCGCCATGATTTTGGCTTTTTCTTGGTGATATTCTTTACTGTGTAAGAGTTTCGCCGCCATTGCCATATCTGGCTCTGCTCGACGAGTGTAGTTGCCAGAGCTATCCGGATAGAGCCCCTTCACCGCATTCATCGCTTTGACTTCCATATTCACCAAAGCATCGGAATTTTGTTGGGCTTGTTTAAGAAGTTGAAACTCAGATTGGGTGAAGCCCAGATTTTCCATCATTTTCTGCAATGAGATTCTTGCACCATCGGCTTTGGGTTTTTGCCCATAGTTCAGCACCAAATCCCAGTAGATGGTGTGATAGTTTTGCGGTCTCGGTTTGTCACCATTTCGGATGGCAAGGATGTCCATGTACATTTTTTCGTAGGTTTCATCACCTGTCAGCACATAAGTACGCCCTAAACGCGTCAAATCATCAGAGCTTTGGCGTAGCTCATCTGCCGCTTGATACGATTGATAACGGACCTGCGACATCTGATTCACTTTTTGCAGTAATCCGTTGAGCTGCAAAACCGTTACCACACTGATTACGATGCCAAGGCCAATAACCCCAAACACCAGTTTCATCGTGCTATTGATATTCATACTGTTCATTCCTTGTTAATTTAACTTTGCCAACTACGTTGTTGTTATAGGGAATTGGGGAACAGCATCCCTCCAGTTATCATTAACGCTTCGCTCTTCGTCGTTGCGCTTTTTCTCCGTTTACTCAGGTTTTGGAAATGCCGCCAGCATCTCTTTAGCCTGCTCAAACTCAAAACTTTCAATGGCATTGATAAGCTGTTGCTTTTGCTCATCCGTCCACACATCGCAATCTTTGGCTTGCTTAATCACATCCACCGCCGCCACATCGTATTGCTCGACAAGCTCGACCAGCCGTTTGTAGAGCTCTGCCGCTTCTTCGCATTCTTGCTCACTCACATTGACATGTCGCTTTTGCCATTCCGATAATTGTGCGTGCAGCTTATCGAGCGCGACACCCGCTAATTCCAACTCACCGATCACGGTTTTACTGTGATGATCGATGCTCTTCTCCATTTTTATTGCCAGCTGAGCAAGGGGAGTGACGCCAAGATTGGCCGCAGCGCCTTTGAGGGTATGAGCCATACGCGCCGCCATATCCCAATCTTCTTTTTCCACTACCTCTTTAAACATAGGCAACTCTTCCAATTGCATCTCTAAAAAACGACTTAAAATCGACAAATAACTTTCCTTATTCCCGCCAGTGTTAAAAATCGCTTCTTTTATATTAATACCGGATAAAGTGGGCAAATCGTCTTCATCGGCAGAGGCTGTCCGATCCGGGGTACTCTGTGAACTCGAGGTCGAATGTGATGACGAGGTGTGACTCGCTGCGTTGCTTGCCGACAAGTACTGAGAAAGCACTTGGTAAAGATTATGCACATTGATGGGTTTTGCGACATGGTCATTCATGCCCGCTTCATGGCATCGCTCTACATCGCTTTGCATCGCGTTGGCCGTCATGGCGACGATCGGCAATGTCGCCCACTCAGCTCGCTCGCGGATCGCTTTGGTGGCGGTAATGCCATCCATCACCGGCATTTGCATGTCCATCAAAACCAGATCGATCGGATGATGCTCGAGTGCTTCTATGGCTAACTTGCCGTTATCTGCGGTGATAATGTTGAGATTTGTACCATTAAGAAGACCAATCGCCACTTCTTGGTTCACTTCATTGTCTTCCACAAGCAACAAGGTTTGTCCGTCAAACACCGGTTTCTCAAACGTCGCGGTCGTGCTGCTTCGTGTCACATGTTCAATGCCATAGCTATCCATAATGGCATCTAGCAAATTGGACGGATTCACCGGTTTGACAATTAAAGAATCCACCAGCTTACTGCTGTTTTCATCCATGGAAATTTCGCGTCCATAGGCGGTCACCAAGAAGTTTTTCGTTTCTGCAAGCAATCGCTCTTGATGGGCCGTTTGCAACAGCTCTAACCCGTTCATGCCCGGCATGTTCCAGTCAACAAACACCATATCAAAGGTGCTTTGACGGAGCTCGTCTAAGGCTTCGAAGCCATTGCTCACCGCTTTGGCATCAAATTGCATCGCGCTCAGTAGCGTCATTAAAATGTTTCGTGCGGAATCGTTATCATCGACAATCAAGGCGCGTTTGCCTGCCAAACCACTAATTGGTTTCGCTATGTCGCGCATTTTCGCCTCTTGTAAGCCGCAGTGAATGGTAAAGGTAAACGTCGAACCCATACCGACGGCGCTGCTGACCGACAATTGCCCGCCCATCAGTTCCACCAACTGCTTACTGATGCTAAGCCCTAATCCTGTGCCGCCAAACTCGCGAGTAATGCTGGTGTCCGCTTGTGAGAAAGCGTTAAAGAGATCGGCTATTTTCTCTTTATCGATACCGATGCCGGTGTCTTTCACCGAGAAGCGGAGCGTCACATCATCACTGGATTGCGACTCCGGCATGACCGACACCAAGATCTCGCCTTTTTCGGTAAATTTCACCGCATTTCCGCACAAATTCACCAACACTTGGCCAAGACGAAGTGGATCACCCACCAAGCCGACTGGCACTCTTGGGTCAATATCCAACAAGAACTCAATGCCTTTTTCCTGTGCTTTAAACGAGATTACGTTGGTCAAATTTTCAAACACTTCATCCAAGCTGAAATCAATCGACTCGACACTCAGTTTGCCCGCTTCAATTTTGGAGAAATCGAGAATGTCATTGATGATGCCCAGTAAGTTCTTCGCGGACTCATTAATGCGTGTGAGGTACTTGCGTTGGGAAGGGTCCAGTTCGGTATTGAGCGCAAGATGCGCCATGCCTAAGATGGCGTTCATCGGGGTGCGGATTTCATGACTCATATTGGCGAGGAAATCCCCTTTCGCTCGGCTCATCGCATCGGCGGTGTCTTTCGCATCTCGCAGTTCTGACTCCATCTGCTTGCGCTCGGTGAGATCCAACAAGATCCCCACGATCCCAGAAACACGACCCTGACTATTATTGAACGACGCTTCGCAGACCAACATATCGCGGCATCCACCTTGGCTATCAAGCAGCGACAGCTCATAGTTCTTACTGCACTGCTCTTGGCTAAGCTCTTGATGTACTTGGGTAAAATGATGCGAAGCCTCTTGCTGGCTGAACACTTCTATCGGGGTGCGTCCGACAATTTCGTGCATCGCTAGGCCCGTCAACTCACTGAATTTGGCATTGACGGTTAAATACTTGCCTTGCGCTGAGAGGCAGTACATCGGATTGGGGGTAGCGTTGAGGATTTCTTGATTGAGCTGTGACTGTTCCAGTACTTTCTGCTCCGCTTTTCTTTGCAGCTCCACATTTTGGCTCAGCTGAATGCTCACAGAAAGATCATCCAGCATCTGTGATAACCATTGATACTGTAACGGAGTAAGCGTATCGACCGTACCGATCTCCAATAACGCCACTGGTTGTTTGTTCACACATAACGGAAAATAGTAAATTTCATTCAGTTCCAGCACGCCACCATTGACGTGCGTGGTGTATTTTCCCTGCAATGATTTCATGCTGTAGGGTTTATCGGACAGCAACACGCTGAGCTGCGTTGAGCTCTGATCGCTGATCTCACGGCTGATGGTATCGTCGTAACCCGCCCCGGCGATACGAATCAGTTTGTCATCGCGGTAGATCGCAATACTGACTTGCTGCACAGGAAATTGATGAAGCAGAAACTGGGTGACTTCATGGCACAAAGACTGCGTCGATTGGCTGGTTCGCAACACGATGTTGAAATCTTTCACTAAAGTGTTTTGGCTCAGCTGCTCGGAAATATGGTGGAAGACCACATTCAAACTGTCGATGAATTTTTGCAGCTCGGCATACGCGGTTTGCGTAATCGTAAAGGCGTAATCTTGCGCTTTCACTTGATTCACCACCGTACGCAGTAGCTTACTCAATGGGCTGATGTACAAACGCCACAACAGCGTGAACGAAACCACAATAGATGCGAGTAAAATGGCCACCAACACTCGGTACACATACTGATATTGCAGCTCCTGACTGTCGGTTTGTTCTATGTTACCTTCAATACGGTGAACGATCGCTTGATGCGCTGAGCCGATCGCTTTCATGATCTTGGCTTTTTCTTCAAAGTAGACTTTGCCGTACAGCAATGATTGCGCATAAGGCAGATCCGGTTTGCCCGTATAAAGCTCTTTACCATCGGGCTCTAACTTAAATCCCTTTACCGCTAAAAACGCTTCACGCTCAATATTGACCAAGTTATCCGACAGCATTAAGGCGCTTTTCAGCTCTAAAAACTCGGTGGCGCTGATGCCAGAATCACGTAATCTTTGCAGTAGCGGAATGCCTGTCTCACTGGTAAACGGTGGAACATATTCGGCAGAGCTGGCAGCGAGGTCCCAATACTCGTATTCATTTCCCACTGGCAAAGGCAATTTGCCGTCACGAATATCCAACACCTTGTTGAACAGCGCTTCCCAGTCATCATCTCCGGTCACCACATAAGCTCGTGCAAACTTAGTCAAATGATCTGAGCTTTGCTTGAGCTCTTGAGAAAGACGGTAAAACCGATGAAGGTCTTGCTGATAATCCCGACTTTGGGTTCGAAGCTCCGCCACCTTTTGCGTGACAGACAACATGGCAATAGAACAGATCCCCATCGCCAAAAACAGCAGCATAAATAAAGTTCTAATTGAGCGCATTCGCTGGGCCTTCTGCAAGATAACAGTGCAATAAATCGATGCTTGTCTATAGTTACTGATAAGTTTAGTTATTGTTCAGCAAGTTGCAGGAAAACTTTTTCAGGATTGATATATGCCCATTGAAAATCTGGATGATTGCACCGTTTTGATTGTCGACGACTCCGCAGACAATCTGGCGTTTATGGCTCAAGGACTCTCCAGTCGCTACCACGTGAAAGCGGCCAAATCTGGGGAGATGGCGTTGCATATCTTAGAGCAGTTTGAGATTGATTTAGTGCTGCTCGATATCGTGATGCCCGAGCTGTCGGGTTATGACGTGATCAGAAAAATTCGAGCCAATCACAAAACTCAAGATATTCCTGTGGTCTTTTTAACGGGTAAAGATTCGCCCGAAGATGAAAAACTTGGTTTCGAGCTCGGTGCGGCTGACTATATTCACAAACCCGTTAGTATTCCTCTGCTGCGGTCGCGAGTGAGAACCCATCTGCAAAATAAACGCTCAAAAGATTTTCTGCGCGATCAAAATGGCTACCTAGAGAAAGAGGTACTTAAACGTTCACACGAGCTTGACCGCATGCAAGATGCGGTGGTGTTTGCCTTAGCCAGTTTGGCGGAAACGCGCGATCCGGAAACGGGCAACCATATTTTGCGTACTCAGCATTATGTGCGTTTACTGGCGGAACAGTTGGCGTTGCTTCCCAAATACCAAACCCTTCTCACCCCAAAAATAGTGGATACCTACTTTAAAGCCGCACCGCTGCATGACATTGGCAAGGTGGGCATTGTCGATTCCATTCTACTCAAACCTGGCAAGCTCACCGCAGAAGAATTTGAAGAGATGAAATCTCACACCACGTTGGGATTATTGGCTCTAGAGAAAGCGGAGAAACTCTCCGGCGCGCAAAATGAACTCATCTCTGCGGCAAAAGAGATTGCTTATGGTCATCATGAAAAATGGGACGGTTCTGGTTACCCCAATGGCTATGCGGGAGAAAGAATACCACTCAGTGCACGACTAATGGCGATTGCCGATGTGTATGACGCGCTGCGCTGCAAACGCGTGTATAAAGACCCGATGAGCCATGAAGCCACACGCTCAATCATTCTCGAAGGCAACGGGACACATTTTGACCCCGAGGTGATCGATGCCTTTCTTGCTCAAGAAGATATGTTCATCAAAATCGCCAGCGAATTCGCGGATGAATGATTCACCAAGCAAAACATAGATCAATGAAATAATTGACAGCACCAATGACATGACGCGCTTTTGACGTCCTGACAAATATTTTGCAGTAACTAGACAGCTCTTTACGTAGCTTGACGGATTCTTTACATAGAAATCTCTAGTATGGATTGGGTAGACAATAACACCAACCATAGAAGGTGATGACCATGAAAAAGACCATTCTGCTTGCTACCACGTTAATGCTCAGCTCGACCGCATTCGCATCCGTTGAAACTCAAATTGGCGAAACGTCTCTTCACACGGATACGTTCGCAAGCAAACAAGCGGCCTATGATGCTGGTTTAATGAAAGCACAAGAGCTGCGCGCGATGACGCCAACTGAACTGACTCACGAGCTTTCCGTATTTAGCCAACGCCCAGTTTACGATTCACTGAAAATTTCAGACATTGAAGTGAAAGTAGAAGAATTTGCGAAAGAGAGCGGCAAAGTGGCTTACCGCGCGATTGTCGATGTTGACTACCAATACCAATACCGTGAAAGCAGCAATAGCTAGGTTCTAGGTTCTAGGTTCTAGGTTCTAGGTTCTAGGTTCTAGGTTCTAGGTTCTAGGTTCTAGGTTCTAGGTTCTAACAACTAGCATCTACTTCCTAATTTCTAGTTCCTAGTACCTCGAACCTCATTCCTCGAAACTCATTCCTCGTACCTAGGTTCCTAGTTCCTAGTCTCTACTTCCAACAAAGGGGCACTCATTTAAGCGCCCCTTTCTTTTATACTTGATGTTGAATTTCCGTCTTAAAGCTTGGCGTCAACTTTATTGCAGATGTACTCTCCAATTGGCATCGCCGATGTCGCCGCAGGTGAGGGCGCATTGCACACATGCAAGCTACGTGGACTTTCGGCAAAGAGAAAATCATGCACCAATGAACCGTCCGAGAGCACCGCTTGGGCACGAATCCCTGCAGGATAAGGCTGCAAGTCTTCAACTTGGATCATCGGACAATACTTGTTCACCAGTTTGAGATACCCCGCCTTCCACCAAGAGTTAATCAACTCTTTCACCCCGGTAGCAAAGTGCTGTTTGGTGACCTTCCAAAACCCAGCAAAGCGCAACATTTGCCAAGTGTCGTGAATGCTGAAGTTGAGTCGGCCATAGCCTTCACGTTTCCAACCTTGCACCGCATTCGGCCCAACCGTCACTGAGCCGTCGATCATGCGCGTTAAATGCACGCCCAAGAACGGTAAATCCGGATCAGGAATCGGGTAAATCAGATGTTTCACCACTTGGTTGTGTTTAGTCGGCAAACGGTAGTATTCACCGCGATAAGGGATGATCTGAAAGTCAGTCTCAATACCCAGCATCTTGGTCAATCGGTCCGCCATCAGCCCACCACAGGACACCAAAAAGCGCCCGTTAAGCTGCACCGTTTCCCCCGCACACTCACAGGTAACTTGCACTTCATCCGCATGCTCTTCAAGCGCGATCACCTTAGCGTTGAGGCGCACCTCTCCTCCTAAATCCACCAGTTCCTGCGCCATTTTTTCCGTCACCAAACGGTAATCAACAATACTGGTGGACTTCACATAAATGGCCCCTAAACCGACGATATTGGGCTCCGCCAGTTTCAATTGCACCGCATCAAGCAGCTCGACCTCAATGCCATTCACATGGCAGCGCTCATAAAGCGCATTCATCCTTTCCACTTCTGCTACCGTCGTCGCCACCAGCAACTTGCCACAGTTTTCAACCGGAATCTGATGCTTGGCGCAAAATGCCTTGGTGGCTTCCACGCCACGTTTACAGAAATCCGCTTTTAGACTGCCCGGCGCATAGTAGACCCCGGCGTGAATCACGCCACTGTTATGCCCTGTTTGATGACGAGCAAAGCCCGATTCCTTTTCGACCAACAACACCGATTTTTCTGGATAACGCTGCTGCAATTGCCAAGCCGTTGAGACCCCAACAATCCCGCCACCCACAACAATAAAATCGTACACTTCACTACTCCCTTCTCATTCAGGATGCGCATTTGCACTGCGCTCAAACGATGAGCGCAGGAGAATTAAGAAACCGCTGCCGCTTGTTGCGCCTGATATTGGCGACCACTGTACACGAAAATGACGGCGAATATGATGAGTGATGCCACACGTAACCAAAGTGGCACATCATGCCACACCATCAACGCACCAGAAGCGGCAAGCGCGAGGCGCAGCAGCCAATTGATTTGACCTTCTAAATAGCCTTCCAGTGCGCCAATCAAGGCATAGGTACCAAAAATGGCGAAGAATCCCGTCACCAGCACCGTGGTCACGTCCCAACTTACCAAGCCGGTATAGGCAATCAGCAGTGGCACAAGATAAAGCCCTTTGGCGATTTTCCACGCGGTAAGCCCGGTGCGCATCGGCGGTGTTTTGGCGATGGTGGCGGCGGCAAACGCGGTTAAGCACACGGGCGGGGTAACATTGCTGTCTTGTGAAAGCCAGAAAATAATCAAGTGTGCGGCTAAAAGTGCCAAACCTACGGCTTCTATACCCAAACTTTGCTGAAGTAAGGTTTCTTTGAAGTCGACGGGCACCAAAGCCAGCATCTCTTTCGCGGTCTCGATGGCCATCGGGGCATTGAGCAAATCGAGCTTATCGGGTGCTGCGAGCATAAAAATCGCTTTCGCTTGTTCTGGCAATTGCCCCGCCGACATCAGGCTCAACAGCTGGTTTTCCGCAATCAATTGATACAAGGCAGGGGCAGAGAGCGTGCCCAACACGATGTAAGCCGCGGTAACTGGCAGGCCCATGCCCAACACCAGTGAGGCCAATGCAATCAGCACTAGCATGATCAACAAATCTCCCTGCGACCAACCGTTGATCATCAATGAGAAGGTATTGCCAATCCCGGTGGTGCTGATCACGTTGATCACCAAACCAATGCCCACCAGCAAGACCGCAGTCGTCGCCATGTTCTTTGCCCCTTGGGCAAGTGCATCGATGATCTCTTTGGGCCCCATTTTGTGGTCTTTCGAGAACCAAGACGCCACCACCACCGAAAGGATAGACAAACCGGCCGCGTAGGTTGGAGTAAAGCCCTGTACCAATAAGGTAACCAGCACCGCCAGAGGGATCAGATTGTGCCAACCAGACAGCAGCACCTTGCCCAATGACTCATCACTGGTGGTGATTTTCTGCACGCCGCTGCGTTTGGCTTCGATGCGCACGAAAAACGCCACCGACAGAAAGTAAATCAAAGCAGGGACAAATGACACCGCGACAATATCGACATAAGGAATCTGCGTGTAAGAGGCCATAATGAACGCCCCCGCGCCCATCACCGGAGGCATCAATTGCCCACCCGTTGACGCCGCGGCTTCTACCCCCGCGGCAAAACGCGATGGAAAGCCCGCTTTTTGCATCAGCGGAATACTGATCACGCCAGTCGAAACGGTATTGGCGACACTAGAACCCGACACCGACCCCATCAGCCCTGAGCCCAACACCGCAATAAAACCGGGGCCACCGATGATTTTACCCGCCGCCGCACGCGAGACATTGATGATGTAATCCCCCACGCCCGATTTCACCAAAAACGCGCCAAAGAGGATGAACATGAATACGAAGGTCCAACTGATGCGTGAAATCGAACCAAACATCCCTTCAGAGGAGAAGAAACTGCGGTAGAGCAGGGTTTCCATGCTCAAACCGGGGAAATGGAAAATGCCGCCCGCCCATTTGCCCCACCACACCACGTAACTCAAACAGATGACGATCAAAACAGGAATAAACCAGCCCATGGTGCGACGAATGATCTCAATCGCGATTAAAATTGCGGTAATAGAAACCACCCAATCCGAGGCGACAAATTTCACACCACGCTGGTATAAAGCATCTTCCGCAAAGGGGATATAAATCAAACACGCCAGTGCTGCAATGCCAATCAGCACATCTACGGCTAACGCAATACGGCTGCGCTTCAAACTGGCGTGCGCCGGGTACCACAGCAAACATATCAGCGCAAAGCCGGCAAAATGAGTCGCAGAGATCCACAGCTCTGGCAAGGTCGATAAGGTGTTGAACCAAATATGCAGCAGGGAAAGCACCACTCCAATGCCAGTGATGGCGGCGGTTACCCACGGAAAATCCGTTCGTGTCGGTAACTCAAACTGCTGCAACTGTTGTTGTAAAGAATCACTCATGGTCAGACTCCGAGGGAACAAGAAACAATAACAAGCCTCACGCCCACCAACGTTCATTGGTGGGCAAAGTCGGTTACTTGCTCATCAGAGCGTCAGGAATGGTGATGCCCACTTCTTTGTAGTAACGCGCCGCACCTGGGTGCAGCGGCAGCGGCAGACCCGCAATCGCTTTTTCTATCGCCATCGCTTTGGTTGCTTTATGGATGCCTTGTAAGAAGGTAAGGTTTTCGTAAATCGCTTTGGTGAGCTGGTAAACGTCTTCGTCAGAAATATCATCGCGAACAGCAAGGAAGTTAGGCTGAGCGATGGTCGTCACTGGCTTATCCACACCTGGGTAAGTGTTGGCTGGGATGACGTATTTGGTCCAGAGCTGATATTTGCCATTGGCCTGTTTGATTTGCTCATCGGTAAACGAAAGGAGCTGGATATCGTTCCCCAACGCAGCAAACGCTTGTGTTACCGCGCCCACTGGCACGCCAGCCGGGGTGTTCATACCATCGATGGTGCCATTTTGCATCGCACTCGCACTCGCACCATAGCCCATGTATGCCAGATTGAACTCATCCGGATTGACACCTAAACCCGACATAATTTGACGACCTGAATTTTCCGTGCCTGAATTTTTGGTGCCAATAGAAAACTTCTTATCTTTCATATTGTTCAGATCGGCCACGGTACCTGAGCTGGTTAGGTCACTGCGCACAATAAAGTGTTCGACGTTTTGCCACAGCATGGAGACTGAACGCAGTTTGGTTTGCGGGCCGCTTTGCGCGTATGGGCCATCACCGGTTGAAGCCCAAGCGCCATAAAGACCTTGCAGGATGGCGAATTGCGCTTCGTTGTCGTTCATCAGCTTGATGTTTTCGCCTGATCCCGCCGAGCTGATCGCAGAGAGAGAGAACTTATATTGAGGCTCAAGCTTCACTTTGCTTAGCGTCGCCAGTGCCACCCCTACTGGATAATACGTCCCGCCCGTCGAGGCCGTGGCCAAAATATAGCTGCGGTTATCTGCGGCGGCGACATTGCTGGCCGAGAAACAGACCATGGCGACAGCGAGAGATTTCATCAATAGGTTCTTTGTCATGGTTACACTCCGTTGTAGGGTAGTTGTTATGGTTTTGTTACCTATCCCCTTCCTACTTGAAGCTGCAGCGGTGTTGGCTGCATTCGTTCACCCCAATCACATAGCGTATCTATGCTCATGGGGATTCACTCACTTGCCGCCTACCTGCAACTCCAAGTTGTTTGGGTATACAGCCTTAGAGCAAACAAGATGCCAACTTTTAAGTGATTGATATATAAAATATATGTGACAAGAAACCAGGAAAATGAGCAATATTTGGCTGATTTACTCTGCTGAAGATGAGCAAGATCTTGCTTATTGCACGTGAAAGAAAGAAACAAAAAAACAAATTAAAATCAAACGGTTAAATCAAAAAGAGATTAAACCGTTCGCATCTGTATTCGCACTTCGTGATCAAGGTTATAAAAATGTTAACACTCGCAATGAGCAAAATCTTGCTCATTGCTTGTATCTGCTCATCTGATCGTCAGCTTATCGATTTGCCTGCTGACCTATTTGTTTAATCAGTTATCGGTGTAATCGGCGCGATTCAGACCGAGCTTCTGCATTTTTTGATTGAGGGTGCGACGAGGAAGATCAAGCTCGTTCATCACCTCCAAAATGCTGCCTTGGTGGCGCACTAAAGCATCGTGAATCACCTTGCGCTCAAAATTGTGCAGTTGGATGGCCAGCGGCACACCAACAGGCAAGCTCTCTTGCACCCTCGCCGCGCGGCTCGAAAGGATCTCCATCACCGACAAGCTCTCATCCAGCGCAAAACGCACCGCGACATTGCGCAGCTCACGCACATTACCCGGCCACGCATAACTCAAGAGCGATCGTGATTCCGCTGTGCTCAGTACACGTTTGTTTGGGTTCGCTTGCGAGGCAAAGTGCTCAAACAAGAGCAACGCGTCTTCCTCTCGCTCACGCAATGGCGGCAAGTGCAACTGCGCCACATTGAGGCGATAAAACAGATCCTGACGAAAAGCGGGATGATTAAACAAGTTCTCTTTTGCAGCCGCCACCACGCGTAAATCCACATTCACTGGTCGGTTGGCACCCACGCGTTCCACCTGATTTTCTTGCAAACTGCGCAGCACTTTAACTTGCATCGCCATCGGCATGCTTTCAATTTCGTCCATAAACAAGGTGCCTTTATCGGCATACTCAAGCTTGCCAATGCGGCGCTTACTGGCCCCCGTAAACGCCCCAACTTCATGGCCGAACAGCTCGCTTTCAAAGAGGTTTTCCGGAATCGCACCACAGTTGATCGCCACAAATGGATTGGCTCGTCGCGCGCTTTCAGTATGTAAACTGCGCGCCACCAACTCCTTTCCGGTTCCCGTTTCGCCATAGATGATCACATTGGTGTCCATGCTGGCAACGCGTGCGACTTGCTCACGCAACTGGCGCATGATCGCGCTTTGACCAATCAAGACCTGCTCAATGCCACTGAGCTGCTGCAGATAATGGCTGCGATTGCCATAGTCTGCTTGCTGCTGATATTCACTCACCGCGCGCTGCAGTGTCGACGCGAGGCGATCGGGATTAAACGGTTTCTCAATGAAATCGTACGCGCCATTTTGCAGCGCCTTAACCGCCATATCGACATCGCCATGCCCAGTGACCAAGATGATCGGACAGCTCACTTGTTCGCGCTGCAACTCCGCCAGCAGAGCGATACCATCCAAATCCGGCAAACGCACATCACTGACAATGCCGTCAAAATCGCCGGTTTTGATCGCCGTAAGGGCTGGAAGGCCATGGCTAAATGCCTCAACGTGGAAGCCAGCCAGTTGCAACCATTGGGCGGTTGCTTGGCGGACGATTTCATCGTCTTCAATCAGGGCGATATGGGGGAAAGAAACTGCATCCATCGAGAAATACCACTTGTCCATCGTGTCAAATTTTCCTGCTGCTACGTTAGCAAAAAGCACCGTTGGGAAAAGGAGCTGGATCTCACTTCTTAACAACAAAGCTTTAACAAACCCGACAAGCAGAGCAATCTTGGGCCAAGCAAGCAGGGAGGCAACGCGATGAAAAAACGAGTGGTAGTGCTCATCGCTATCGTCATGTGGTTGTTTGTCAGCCAATGGATGGGGAAGGAGCTGGTGCGCCAATGGCAAACCTCGCGCTCAGTGGTTGACGCGCAGCAACATTTTCTCGATTACATCGGCGACGTGCGTCGCGCCTTGCAGCGTTTTTATCACTTGCCCTATCTACTCACCAGCAACAATCACAGCGAGCGGTTTCTCAATGGTGAGCGCTCACTCTATTCTGAACTCAGACGAGAGCTGACTCTGTTGGATAAAGCGGCCAATACCAAAGGCTGGTATCTGCTCTCTGCCAGCGGCGATGTGCTGGTGTCCAGCTTGGAAAACGAAGCATTGAGCGAGCAAGATCTCGATGCCATTGTGGAACAAATTCACGCGCAAGGAGAAGGGGTCGCTCTGGTCAGCAAAGCCAAGGGTGCGTCACCGTTTTTCTATTTGGCGGCGCCGGTATACCTCGACTTTGGCATCGCAGGCATTGCCGTGGTGCAAATCAATTTGCGCCTACTCACCGAACAATGGCTGCTCAGTAGCGATGCGATTTTGTTTCAAAACCAGCGTGGCCACTATTTTCTTTCCAGCCACCCGACACTCACCGCCGATGAACTCAATGATCGCCTAAGTGAGATCCAGCAAAGCGAGGCGACACTGCGCGATGACACGCGTTTGCAATTCTGGCAACTCGAGCAACGCCGCTTTCTCGCCCAAACCATTGTGCTGGACGATCTCAAATGGCAGCTCACCTACCTCACGGATTACCAACCGATACAGCAAGCGAGCAACCGCGCAGGTTGGGCGATCCTACTGGCCAACTTTGTGTTGCTGTTGGTGGGCGTGATTGCCTACCAGCGCCATCAAAAATCACTCAGCAACCAACGCATCCAGCGTTTATTGGATGAGTCGCGCCAGCGAATGAGTCAGATGATCAACAAAACTCATGTGGGGCTGTTGCTGCTCAATGGTCATGGTGAGATTGAAGATCTCAACCCAATGGCCAAACGCTATTTCAGCCTCTCCGATTCGATGAGTAAACTCGCCCCCGCATGGCAACTGTTTGATACCGGCAATGCCACCTCCACCACCTTGCAACTGCTGAGAAACTTACCCAAGCATCGCGATCTTGCGGAAGTGAGTGCGGTGGAAACCATGGGCAGGCGCAGTGATGGCAGCCAATTTCCATTGCTGTTTTCTCTCACCGCTTTTCCCTGGCATGGCGAGCTTTACTACCTCGCCACAGTGCTCGACATCAGCAAACGCAAAAAAGCCGAACAAGCTCTGCAAAAGGCCAACCACGAGCTGGCGGAACGGGTGGAAGAGCGCACCGCGGCGCTGCGTTCAGCGCAACAAGAATTAATCGAAAGCAGCAAATTGGCAGCGCTGGGCAGGATGTCGAGCGCGATTACTCACGAACTCAATCAACCGCTGACAGGGCTAAAAACCCTGCTCACCAGTAACGAGATATTGCTTGAACGTGGTGAAATGGCGATGTTGCAAGCCAACAATCGACTTATCCATCGCCTCATTGATCGCATGGGAAAAATGACCAGCCAGCTTAAATCCTTCGCCTATCAAAAGCCGGAACAGCTTTGCCCTGTCTCCCTGCCGGATGCGTTACAAGAAACCTTGCGCATTTACCAAGCCGAGCTCGCGCCCATTGATGTTCGGGTGCGTTTACCGCATCCACTGGCCGATGTGTTGGGAGAAGAACAGCGTTTACGACAAGTGCTGGGCAATCTCATCTCCAACGCGGTGGATGCAATGAAAAATACCGAGCAGCCTCAATTGATGATCTCAGCCACCACTTCAGAAACAGAGCTTACGCTTACCTTGAGTGACAACGGCTGTGGCGTCAGCGAGGCACAACTGAGCCAGATGTTTGAACCCTTTGCGACAAGCAAAAAAATTGGCGAAGGGCTGGGCTTGGGCCTGTCGATTACCGCCAACAACATGCGCGATATGCAAGGGCGCATTGCTGTCAACAAAAACGCCAGTGCCGGACTCACCTTTACACTGACGTTTTTACTTGCAAAGCCTTCCATAACCTAAATAGGCTTCTAGGCTTTATGCCCGCTAAATGGCTACTAATGGCTACTAAGCGGTTGCACGAACTGCTGTGCAAACGACTTTGCACATTACGGCGTCATGGTCTGCACAATCTGCAGCTCATGGGCCTGCTCGTAGCTGAGCTCATTATTGATTAACGCGCCAAGGGCCGCCTCACTTAATAGCATCACCTGTTGAGCATTTTCAGGCGGAGGCACATGAATGGTGAGCCCATCCGTTTGCCGCTTTGACCACAATTGGCTGTCCACCAGATAGATGTAGCTTTCCGCTGCGACCTTATCCGGCCATTGCTTGTTGAGCAAGGTTAACCACCACTGCGCACGTGCCAA
Source organism: Vibrio sp. CCUG 15886 (assembly GCF_028570825.1). Lineage (NCBI taxonomy): Bacteria > Pseudomonadati > Pseudomonadota > Gammaproteobacteria > Vibrionales > Vibrionaceae > Vibrio > Vibrio sp. CCUG 15886. The sequence continues at coordinate 1,117,693 of NZ_JAQQBT010000001.1, forward strand.
CCCTTTGCTGCCCGCCAATCTCTGCGGTTTGGTAATGTGTTGCGCATCAATCGCTTCGCGAGTGGCTATCGCGATGTCTAACGCGCCGGGATAACTCTCCGCAAACGGGTTATTAAATTGACCATCATAAGAGCAAGCCAGCGCAGGCTGGCTTGCCATTAAGGACAACAACCCTAAGAGAGGTAAGTGCCTACTTCGCACCATAAGGCTTTCCTCTCTATGGCGTCACAATGTTGAACCAGAAATCAAACTTATCCAGCATGCCAACAAAGTCTTTAAACACCTGCTTGTTGCCTTTGAGTTGCACGTCACCATCGGCAATCGCTTTCTCCAAGGTAATATTGCCAAGCTGAACATCGTCCAAAGTCGCCTTGGTCAAATTCAACGTTACGTCGGCTTTTTTCGCTTGCTTACGCGTGTGGTTGAGCACCGAGTTTTCCACATACAAAGTGTACTGCTCGTCTAAGTCGGTGAAGTTGATGTTGATGGCGAAGGTTTTACCTGCGGCTTTTTCTGGCAAAATACGCACCGCTAGGTAATCAAACAGCATCTCTGGTGGCATGTTTTTGATGATGTCGGGCGAGGCCGTGTTGGTGCCTCCCGCTTTTGGCGTTCCGTTTCTCAGCTCGTAAGCCCCTTGCAAATAAACCGAGCGCCACGGGCCAGATTCCGCTTGATACCCCAACTGCTCATAAGTATCAGCGAGCAACGCTTTGCCGCGCTTGCTTTGTGGGTTGGCAAACACGACATGTTTGAGCACTTCCGCCACCCAGCGGTAGTTGCCTTTATCGAAATCTGCTTGCGCCTTGTCGATAGTTGCGCTTTCGCCGCCCATGTACTCAACGTATTTCACTGCCGCGTTGGTTGGCGGTAAGTTATTGAGATCGGAAGGATTACCAGAATACCAACCCATGTAGCGCTGATAGACCGCTCGGCTGTTGTGGCGCAAGGTGCCGTAGTAACCACGTGTACTCCAGTTCTTCTCCAACTCCTCTGGGAATTGAATCACTTCCGAGATTTCAGAGCCGATGTACCCTTGGTTCATCAAGCGTACGGTTTGGTCGTGCGTGTACTTATACATGTCACGTTGGCCTTTAAAGTAAGCGACAATCTCTTTGCTGCCCCACATTGGCCAGTGGTGACTTTGGAATTTTACTTCCACCTCATCGCCCCACATTTCAATGGTTTCGTTGAGATAAGAGGACCACTTGAGCGCATCACGCACCTGCGCTCCGCGCAACGTGAGAATGTTGTGCATGGTGTTGGTGGAGTTTTCCGCCATCCACAACGCTTTTTTATCGGGGAACCACGTGTTGATCTCGGTTGGCGCTTCTGTGCCTGGGGTGTATTGGAACACCATGCGCACGCCATCCACCGTCACTTCTTCACCGGTTTTTTCAATAATGCGAGTAGGCACAATCAAGGTTGGTAAACCCGTTGACGTGGTTTGGCCTAAACCGCCATTCACCCCACCACGTTCATTACGCGGCAGCAAAGCGCCGTACATATAGATAGCGCGTCGGCCCATTGCATTGCCTGCAATCACGTTTTCTGACACTGCGTGTTCCGTAAAGCCGTGTGAAGCAATGATCTCCACCTTGCCCGCTTTCACATCTTCTTCATCCACGATGCCGCGAACGCCACCAAAGTGGTCAATGTGGCTGTGCGAGTAAACCACCGCTGTCACAGGGCGTTCACCAAGCTGAGCATTAACAAAATCCAGCGCGGCTTTGGCGGTTTCTTGGGAAATCAACGGGTCGAAGACGATCCACCCTTTGTCCCCTTTAATAAACGTGATGTTGGAAAGATCGTAAGCGCGCACCTGATAAATGCCCTCAGTCACCTCAAACAGGCCATTGATCATATTGAGCTGAGCGTTACGCCATAAACTGGGGTTCACGCTATCTGGGGCTTTATTTTCCAGCGAGATGAACTGCTTATACGCTTCCAGATCCCACACCACATCGCCATTGGCGTTTTTGATGGTGACCACATCTTGTTTGGCAATCAAACCTCGTTGGGCATTCTTAAAATCGGTTTCATCCTTGAAATTTAACGCTTGATACACCGCCTGATTGGCTTCAATCGTGGCTTGTGTCGCGGGTTTGGATGGGATGGGTTCGGCCAGAACGGCCCCTGAAGTGAGCGCGAGCGCGATATACAAAGAGAGTGGTTTCATTGTCATTCCTTTTATGAACCTAACTGCACTCAAACAACGTAGACCACGCTCATCGCGTTCGCCATTTTCTACTGTTTTTTCATTGAGATATCGGGCACAGAATCAAACTTATCTTGCGAATGAGAGCCATTGCATCCACGCAACAAAACAACATGACAGATTTGTCATCTCAACGACCCCTTCTCGTCAGCGCCGATCGATACACTTTGCTTAACCCCTAGATAACTAGAGTTAAGGAAACAACAATGAAAAAAGTAACCACCACTCTTCTTGCTTCTGCTGGCTTATTTTTCGCCTCAACCAGTTGGGCGGCGCTGCAAACGCCACCGCCAAACTACACCTTTACCGCTAAGCACTACAGCAAAACCACTGAGTTGTATGGCAGCCAGCAAGCGGCTTACGACGCGGGTGTAGTGCTGCTTGCCAACTTGCAGGCCGCATCGCCACAAGAACTAAAGGCCAAATTCAATGTCATAGCCTATGACCCAACGGAAACCAACAGCATTGAGCTCAAAGATGGCGCAGAAATCAGCACCAAAGTGATCATCGATGAGCAAGGCGACACCCGCTATCAAGGTGTCGTCAACGTGGGTTACCAATATTTGAAACGTGACCAAAACGACTAACCCAGCAATGCAGAGCGCCCCCCTCGCTCTGCATTATTTTGGGTGTCATTCTCCACTCGGTTAAGGCAGTTATGAAACTTCTGATCATTGAAGACGAAAAGAAAACCGGGACGTATCTTAAAAAAGGACTTTCAGAGGCGGGCTACATCGTTGATCTTTCCCACGATGGGGTGGACGGCCTCTATCTCGCCACCAGTACACGTTACGATTTAATCGTCCTCGACGTGATGCTTCCTAATCTCAATGGTTGGCAAGTGTTGCGCGCTCTGCGCAGTAACCAAGTAGACACCCCGGTGATTCTGCTCACCGCACGCGATCAAGTCGAAGATCGAGTCAAAGGCTTAGAACTCGGTGCCGACGATTACATCGTTAAACCCTTCGCCTTTGTCGAACTGTTGGCGCGCATTCGCACCGTACTCAAACGCCAGCAACCCGCAACCCAAAGCACGACTCAGCTTTCCATCGCCAATCTCCATTTGGATCTGCTGCGGCGCAAAGTATTTCGTGACAAAGAACCCATCGCCCTCACTGCTAAAGAGTTTGCCTTATTGGAGCTGTTTATGCGCAAAACTGGGGAAGTGATGTCGCGCAGCCAAATCGCCTCTTCCGTTTGGGATATGAATTTCGACAGTGACACTAACGTCATCGACGTGGCCGTGCGGCGGCTGCGCAACAAAGTCGACAAACCGTTTGAGCCAAAATTGATTCACACTGAACGTGGCATGGGCTACGTACTTGAGGAGCGAGAGCTTGGTTATGGGATTTAGATCGATCACCACTCGGCTGACATTCTCCTACTTTTTTGCCTCTCTGTTGGTGCTCGTTTCACTGAGTGCCGCGGTTTTGTGGGCAGTCAAACATCATCTTTATGAGCAAGATCGCTACAACTTACAGCAAAAGTTCAACACGATTAACGAACTAAGAGTGCGAGGCGATTTCATCAGCCAATACGGCCCTTTCTTTGAAAGAGGTGACACCAAACTCTGGTTGCTCAATGGCAATCAGGTGGAATACCAGTCTCAATCGCTCGCTTTGCCGAAAAGGTTCATCAACAAAGCCAGCATGGAACGCATTGATTGGCAGGAAAATGGCCATCACTACCGAGCCATCCGTTTCCCGCTGAGCAGCTCGCCAGACTGGTACGCGGTGTTGGGGCTGAACATCGACCTGCACATTACCTTTCTGTCCAACTTCAAAAAGGTGCTGCTGTGGATCACCTTTTTCGCCAGCATCGTCAGTGGCTTTCTCAGTTGGTTCATTGCGCGCAAAGGGCTCAAACCTTTGGCCAAACTTGAGCATTATGTGGATGCCATTTCTACTGAAGAGCTCAGTGTTCGCGTCCCACAGCAGCCCTTTCCGGAAGAGTTATTGCCATTGGTGGCGCGTTTCAACCGAATGCTTTCTCGCCTTCAGGGCGATTTTGAACGCCTATCGGAGTTTTCATCCGACATCGCCCACGAGCTGCGCACTCCCATCGGCAATATGATGACGCAAACCCAAGTGATGCTGGCCAAACCGCGTAGCGAGCAAGAATATCGCGATATTTTGGAATCCAACGCCGAAGAGCTCAGTCGTCTCACCAAAACCATCTCCGATATGCTCTATTTGGCCAAATCGGAACACAACCTGTTGATGAAAAACAATGAGCCGATCGACCTCAAGTTGCTATTGGGGGATTTGGCGGAATACTACGAGCTAGCGGGGGATGAAAAGTCTCTCACCATTACCTGTTTTGGTGAAGGCCAAGTGGTCGGCGATAGAAACATGCTGAAGCGCGCGTTCGCCAATTTGCTCTCCAACGCGGTGCGCCACAGTTACCCAGAGAGCAATATCACCGTCGAGATTTTCCCGCATTTGATCGGCTACCAAATTGCCGTGACCAATCATGGAGAGACCATCGAATCCACACAAATCCCACGCTTATTCGAGCGTTTCTACCGCGCCGACAAATCGCGCACTCACCAACAAAGTGGTGGCGCTGGCTTGGGCTTGCCCATTTCTCGTTCCATCGCCAAATTGCATGGCGGCGATATCTACGCCCAGTCCAAGCACGAGTTAACCACCTTTACCCTCACCTTGAGTGATGTGGTTATCCATCCGGCTCACTGAAATTTTTCACGAAACAGCTCAATCAGCACTTTGACCTTCTGCGGCAGATAAAGCGCAGACGGATAAATCAACGTCAGGTGCTGCTTGGGATGCGTAATGTGGGGCAACACTTCCACCAAGTTGCCCTCTTCCAAAGCGGGTTTGGAATGCACCATCGGAATAAACGCCACCCCTTGACCAGCCATCGCCATTGAACGCAATAAATGTAAGTCGTCTGACTTTAGTGCTAATGGCAAATTGGGCGCGAGCAAATCAGCACTGTAGCGGTTAGTGAGAAGACGATGATGACGCAAATCCTCAATACCAGTGATCTCAGGGTGGGCGGAAAGATAGGCTTTTGAGGCCACCAGATGCGAGCGATAGGGCAGCAAACTAAACTGCACATAGCTGTCATCACTCACTTTCACCATATCTGGCAGCAATTGAAGATCAAACGCTTGTCGTCGCAAATCGACACTCTGTTGGTGGTTTTCAATCTCCAACGCCACCGCTGGGTAGCGTCGGCTAAATTCCGTAATGATCGCGTTAAACGCCGCCGAAGTCATCAAGGCAGAAGGAATCGCCAAACGCACTTTGCCTCCTTGCGTTTGGCTGTGTTCAGACATCACTTTCAGCCCCTGTTGCAAATGCTCCATCGGCTGCCCCACCAGCTCCATTAAACGCTGTCCCTGCTCGGTCAGTTCAATCGAGCGCGTGGTGCGAATCAACAATTGGCACCCAAGTGCATGCTCCAACTCTTGTAGGCGTCGGCTCACTTTGGAGCGCTGCAACTGCTGCGCATGGGCCGCAGCGCTAATGCCACCATGAATCACGGTTTGGGTAAAGAGGTAAAGATCATCAAGATTTATCTTCATTGTCCTATTTTTAGCGCATTAGTGTCTTTATTTGCATTCTACTGCACAACCGCGCTCTTCTCTATAATCCTGCATCTTTACTCTTATTTAGGTAGGTATCATGACTGCTGACCATAAATTCCGCTTGTGGATGCGTACACTGATTGTCCTGTTCATTGTGCTATTTTTGTACATCATTGTCGCTGACCAACGCGTGCCAATGACCACAGAAGGACGCGTCCAAGGATACGTGGTGCAAGTCTCTCCAGAAGTTTCGGGGAAAGTGACGCAAGTAATGGTGAGAAACAATCAGCTCGTTCATCAAGGAGACGTGTTGTTTGAGATTGATCCACGTAAATATCAAATCGCCTTAGAGCAAGCGCAGCTCGCGTTGCAATCAGCACTTGAGCAAGAAGCCACGCTCTACTCACAACGTGAGGCGGCATTGGCCAATATCGCACGTGCACAAGCGACTTATGACAACGCCCATCGTGAATACTTACGCTTACAAAAGCTCTCCACACAACAGGTGATTTCACAATCTAGCCTCGACAACGCCTTTGCACAAAACCAGGTTGCCCGCGCTAACTTAAAAGCCGAGCAACAGAGCCTAAAAGTGATTGATACCCAGCTTGGTGATGGCCCAGGGCAGAGCACCTCTGTGCGCGTGGCGCAAAATGGTATTGAAAAAGCGCAGTTAGATTTGGCCAACACTCAAGTGCTCGCCCCCAGCGATGGCGTCGTCACTAACATGCAGCTAGACATTGGTACCATGGCAAGCAGTAACATGCCTTTGCTCACTTTTGTCCCGACAGGGTCACTTTGGGTGACAGGGGATTTTCGTGAAAAATCAGTCGCCAATATCAACTCACACTACCGCGCTATGGTTGCCTTTGATGCCTACCCAGGCCAAGTGTTCGATTTCTCCATATCTAGCCGGGATTACGGCGTTGCTGCGGCGCAGCAAAAGCCTAACGGATCATTAACCAGCGTAGAAATCAACAACCGCTGGGTACGTGACGCGCAGAGAACACGAGTCAACCTCGCCGTTGAGGACGCCATGCCACCCGCGCTGTTTGTAGGTTCTCGCGCTACCGTGGTGCTTTACCCGAAAGAAAATACCCTTTGGCGCTGGTTAGCCACAGGGCAAATTCAACTTGCGAGCTTCTTCCACTACCTTTACTAAGGGACGGCATGAAAACAAAACGAATTTGGTTTGGCTGCGCTTGCGGCCTTGCCCTGAGCATGCTCTTTGGTTGGTCTTATGGTTTTTTTGCCATCATGCTGCCACTGTTTATTTTGAGCCGTGCAGATCAGTTTCAGCTTTCTCGCCTACTGCTCGTGGTGTTCTCCGCCATCTGGACAACGTTACAGGCGACGTTTTTGCTTGAGTACTTGCAGTTCCACCCCGTGCTCATGACGGTGGCAGTGGGGCTGTTTTTCTTACTCAAGTGCATCGCCATGATGAACCCCAACACTTACTTGTTTGGCTATATGGGGTTATTAGTTGGCTCGATCGTGCTCAACTTTGCCAGCTACGATTTCATCGATATCGAAGATTTTAACCTCAACTTGTGGGTCATTTCCCTCGCGAACATTGCCATTTGCGCATTCGCCTATTGGCTGTTCCCTGAACAGAACACCACTCAGAGGAACAACACCATGACCACCCCCGTCAAAAGCGATATGGACTACATCAGTCAGGTGGCGATGGGCTGGGTTGTCGCCATGAGTGCCTTTTTGCTGTTTCAGTTTGCCGATCTTTATGACTCGCTCTCAGCGCAATCGTCGATCATCATCATTCTGACACCCATGACGTTAGCGGGCTCTATGGCGGCCGCAAAAGTTCGCGTCATTGGCACCGCGCTTGGCTGCCTTGCGGGCTTGGCTGTGCAGTTAATGTTGGGAAGTTGGTACGGCCACGGCCTGCTATTTTGGCTTGCTTTAACTATTGCGATGGGGCCGTTTTGTCATTGGTTCAGCAAAGGTCCGATCAAAAGTGCACTCGCGTTTTCTGCTATGTCGGCATTAGCGGTGCCACTTACCGCTATCGTCCCAGAAGGCAAAGACGCGTTCTTTTCGATTTTGTATCGCTTTAGTTCTATCTTTGTCGCCGTCACCGCCACGGCGATGTTGATGTGGGTAGTGCATCATGGAATTCGCGCGTTGCTATTCAAGCATCCTGAAATTCAGAATGTATAGAGAAACAGGAAGAGGAAGAAGAAGAAGAGAAAAAGCCACTGGCAACGTGGTCGAAAAAAACACGCTCACCACTAAGCAAGACGAGAACAAAGAGCGACTCGCTGTCATCGCTCTTCGGAAGTTCACGTTCGTTGCACAAGTCTCAGCCGGATATTCGCCAGTAAATCAGCCAGCCAGCTCTTTTCGCACTATCGCAGCGCCGGCGGCTAAGGCGTTGAGCTTAGCGGTGGAAACATCACGAGCAAGTGGCGCCATGCCGCAATTGGTGCATGGGTAGAGTTTATCTGCATCAACGTATTTCAGCGCTTCACGCAAGGTGTTGGCCACTTCTTCTGGCGTTTCTATCTCGTTGGTGGCGACATCAATCGCGCCGACCATCACTTTCTTACCGCGGATCAACTCAAGCAGCTCAATCGGCACACGCGAGTTGTGGCACTCCAGTGAGATAATGTCGATGTTGGATTTCCGCAGTTTCGGGAACACTTCTTCGTATTGTCGCCACTCAGAACCGAGCGTTTTCTTCCAATCGGTGTTGGCTTTGATGCCGTAGCCATAACAGATGTGTACTGCCGTTTCGCATTTCAGCCCTTCGATAGCGCGCTCCAAACAAGCGATGCCCCAGTCGTTGACATCATCAAAAAAGACGTTAAACGCGGGTTCATCAAATTGGATGATGTCGACACCCGCCGCTTCAAGCTCTTTCGCTTCTTGGTTAAGGATTTTAGCGAACTCCCACGCCAGTTTTTCACGGCTGCCGTAGTAATCATCATAGAGCGTATCGATCATCGTCATCGGCCCCGGCAGCGCCCACTTGATCGGCTGCTTGGTTTGCTGGCGCAAGTATTTGGCATCGTCCACAAACACTGGCTTAGTGCGGCTCACCGGCCCCACGACCGTCGGCACACTTGCCTCATAACGGTTACGAATGGTCACCGTTTTGCGGTTTTCAAAATCCACCCCACTCAGGTGCTCAATAAAGGTCGTCACAAAGTGTTGGCGAGTCTGTTCACCGTCACTGACAATATCCACGCCCGCCAGCTCTTGCTCGTGCAAAGCGAGGCGCAGCGCATCGCGTTTGCCATCAATCAGTTCATCGCCTTGCAGCTTCCATGGCGACCACAGTGTTTCCGGCTCAGCCAGCCATGACGGTTTCGGTAGGCTGCCCGCGGTGGAAGTAGGTAATAGTGTTTTCATCGTCATTCCCTTCTCGATTGTGCTGATTGCTTACGCGTAATTGGCCGACCATTGCTCAAGGAGCGATTGGTACGGTTTGATGAAATGCGCTTCGGCAAAGCGACCTTGTTCAATGGCCAATTGGCTGCGCTCTTCTCGGTCGTAGACGATTTGAGTTAACGAGTGGTCAAGGTTCTTCAAATTTGGTTGGTAGCGTTGCCCTGCCACGGCATTGGCGTTGTAAATCTCTGGGCGGTAGATTTTTTGGAACGTTTCCATGGTGCTGATGGTACTGATGAGCTCAAGGTTCGAGTAATCGTTCAGCAAGTCTCCAAAGAAATAAAACGCCAGCGGCGCAACGCTGTTTGGCGGCATAAAGTAGCGCACCTGCAAGCCCATTTTCTGGAAGTATTGCTCTGTGAGCGACGAGTCGTTGGGCAGATACTCACACCCTAACACCGGATGCTGGTTTTCCGTGCGGCGGTAGATCTTGTTGTCCGACACGCTCAGGCAGATCACTGGCCGTTTTTTGAAATGCTGTTGATACTCAGCCGAGCTGACAAACGCCTTAAACAGCTTGCCGTGCAGCTCACCAAAATTCGCTGGAATGCTGAACTGAGGCTGATTTTTGTTGTGATCGAGCAACAGCACGCTGAAGTCATAATCACGCACATAAGAAGAGAAGTTGTTGCCGACAATGCCTTCAATGCGCTCATTGGTTTTGCGGTCAAGGATGTTGGTTTTGAGCACTTCAATCGAGGGAAAAGCGTCGCCACTGGCTTGAATATCGATATCCACGGAGATGATGTCCAACTCCACTGAGTAACGATCGCCGGTTGGGTTGTCCCAACTCGCCATGGCGTTAAAACGGTTGTCGATCATGCGAAGCGCATTGCGCAGGTTCTCTTGACGGCGCTGACCACGAGCCAAGTTAGCAAAGTTGGTGGTGATACGCGTGTTGTCCGAGGGCTGGTAGTTCTCGTCAAAGCGAATGCGTTTGATCGCAAAAGTGAAATCGTTGTTCATGCTGAGTGGGTCTCCTATTTCCTTAGATAACGCTGACTTTTCCTCTCTGGGCATGGGGTGGTTGTGTTTTTTGGTTTTCCCAATCGCCAGTTTGCGCTGCGTTTCGTCTTTGACACAAAAACGCACTCACCTTGGCAAGCACCAGAGCAGTCCGGTTTTTATACTTGCTTCGCGACTTGAAGAATATTGGTATTGTTTCACATTGAACATGAAGGAAATTCATGGTTTAAGAATGAGCGGAGGTAGGAACAGTGCCTACCAGCCGCCAACAACATGAAAGATGAAAGATGAAAGATGAGGTTTTATCTGTTCTTATAGTCCTTAGCGAGCTCAATGTGCGCGCTATCCAATCAAAGAACAGCAGACCAATTTACAAGGCGTTACGCAACCACTCTGTTGCGCCCTTGGGATTTTGCATCATAAAGATTGGCATCCGCTTGGCGATTGATTTCATCGACGCAGCTCGACGCATGCGCTTCAGCCAAACCAATACTGACCGTCACTGAGATCCCCCCCTCGCGATAATGAACAGGCGTACAACCAATGGCTTGACGTATAGTCTCCGCACTCTTAAGCGCATGCTGCTGAGAAACACCCGCCAACAGAATACAGAACTCCTCTCCCCCCTGGCGGAACACATTTTCCTCTCCCACTACATGGGCCATTGTTTTCACCACAGACTGAAGAACACTGTCTCCTCCGTCATGACCGTATTCATCATTGATCGCTTTAAAGTGATCGATATCTAAGACCAATAAAAAGAAGGGTAAACCTTGAGTTTTCAGCGCTTGGTAACGATGTTTCAGAGCGAGGCGGTTATTGGTGCCAGTCAGCGGATCAAGCGTGGCCAACTTACTTAACTTGTTTTCCGTTGACTCGCGGTTGAACTCATACACATGCGCGATTGCAGAAATACTGAAATAACAAAAGGAGAAATTGATCATCATCGTAAACATATCAAAGTACTGTTCTAGGTAAAACTGATAAGTAATATTGACGATCTGAATCAGAAACAAACACACACTCGCAACAAAACCGACTTTGTAACCCAGCAACAAATAGTAAACGATAGGCAAAACCAGTGACCAAAAAAAGACACCGTAGACCGTTGGCTTTAGGAAAGTACCAATAATAACGAGCAGCGTAATACACAGTGACATAATGTACTTGTGACCGTTGAATACATTACCCCGATCAATTTGACGATAAACGTGCCAAGAGTAAAGCGCGTACAAGCCTTCCAACGTGCCAAAGATATAGCTCTGACTAACAACATAGTTACCAATTGCCATCAAGAAAGCTAAGCTTCCTATCCCGAGGCTCATGCCTTTGAGCACTTTGAGGCGCAGTGCTAAGCTGCCGCCGAGCTCATTTATGTTCATATTTCCATCCATGGATTCAATGTATAAAAACATCAAAGATGATAACCTGATCAACTTATTGATAACAAGGGCATCAATGTATATGTGCACACGTATATTCAACAACTTAAACGATAAATTTCCAGTGACAGCACGCAATATGGACTGGTATTGGCCCGTCAATACTTACTTCTATGCGTTTCCCAAGGGTACCGTAAACCGTGGTCTGAGCGCCGAGTCAGCGGCGGAACTTCACATCGCACCACAGCAGGTACTGCAGTGGACATCTAAATACGCCAGTTTAACCACTGTCATGGGTAGCAACAAAAAGGGCTATGCCGCCGTCGACGGATTAAATGAAGCGGGGCTGGCAGTCAATGGCTTATACGATTCCCATGTCAGCTATGGACCTACTGACGGTAAAGGTCACTTCCTCAGCGCCAATCGCTGGGTCCAGTTTGTACTCGACCAGTTCGCTAACGTGCAGCAGGCTATTCAGTATTTTGCGACTCAAGACATTACGATTGTCTCGGAACTTTTACCCGATACCTCTGACACTCAATCGCATCTTCACCTTGCTCTTTCCGATGCCGAAGGCAATTCAGGCGTGATCGAAGTGCGCAACGGTTGCTTTGAGCTGTATGAGAGCCGTCATGATACCGTAGTCACCAATCAGCCGGACTACGAGACTCAACGATTGTTAACGGCCTATTGGCAGTACATTTGGGGCCAAAGACCGAACGCTCCCGTTGAGCACCCGGTGTACTCCGCACCTGGAGGCAATAGCGCGACACAACGCTTTGAGCGCGCCAGTTATTACTTTACCTTTGCTCAACCCGCCCAAAAACGGCGTGAAGCGGTGTATCAAGCGAAATCAATGGTGGCCGCTTGCTCAGTACCTGTACACTTTAACCCGTATCACGCGGAGAAAGCCTCCTACACGATTTGGACGAACCTTGCCGATCACCACAAGAAGATTTACTCCCTGTCCAGCACCGTGAGTATGAACACACTGTCACTGCACTTTTCTCCCGAACTCACGACATGTCGACGCTTGTTGCTGCAAAAAGAAAAATCAACCAAATCAGCTTGCCCGATAAAAGCAGGCGACGTGACTGACCACCTTGTCACTTGTGACAACCCGTTCAGCTAGTTTTCCTTTGCGTCTCCCTCGCAGATAACATCTGCGGGGGAATCGACTGAGGAAAAAGGCAACTCAACGGCGATTTGGTGAAGCGGTTTGTCGACGCCCAAGTTTATCTGGGGAGTAAACACAAATAGTATAAAAACAAAGACTTGGAAGGCGGCAGCTTTCATCACCATGTCTGTGATTTGGATTGACTTGATCACCGTTAGGAGTGGGTTGTGGTGGGGGGAGTTGGTTTTGGACAGAAGTGAGTTAGTGATAGTGTTCTAAAACGCTTCTGTCAGATTAGGAAAATTATGTTGATTCCGTGAGTGCTTGTTAAGTGTGAGAGATGTTGCCAACGATGTGGTTTGTTTATTCACTATATTTCATCAACAGCAAATCGTTCTGAGCCACCGTTGAAACAGACATAAAACTTGCGACCATCGCTATATACCTGAACCTCTGCGCCATTTATATTGTGGTAAGGGCGATCTATCATTGACCATCTTGTACAGTCATCTAGATCAAGTACAACTAAACCCATATCACTATATAAGCTCTCAACTAACGCTTTTGATACTAATTTCATTTGCACCTCAAATTATTTGTCTTCACTTTCAATAATTTGACACCTAACGCCTTGCTCACCGGTAAGTTGGGAGGGCAGCAAGTAATTTATCCGTGTGCAGCAACTTGTTATAGGGCAGTGTTCTTTCACTACATATCAAGCTATCTGCTTTCCATATAATCTCTCTTCTTTTCATATTCAATAGATTTCAATTTACCCTCAATTTGTTTCTCCACATAGAATTTATGCTCAAGAAACTGAATGGAGTTAAAAAGTGGCAGCAAACTTTCAAGAAAATTCCTTTCACCCTCCAAGATGGGAACTCGACTTCCCGACCATAACCAAGTAGTTAGTTCGCAATCTAGCGTTTGAAAGTCCTCAAATTTAGTATTTTCACTAAGAAATAGACCTAACAGTTCCCGCCTGAATTCTTCACTAAGATATTGTGCAGATTGAAATAAAAAACACGTAAATTTAATATCCGAAGCATTTTTCTTGACGGCATTGCGGAAAAAATTATGTTTTTTCTGATTCATATCTTCCGATTCAGTTTTCCCTTTTTCTTTAGTGAATAATTTACTAAATATATTTTCTCTATACCTGAAAGAGTGTTCATCTTTACTCTGAAGATATCTCGCGTATTCTTCAACTTCTTCGATGTAGCCCTCTCTTTCCCACAAAAACTTTAACTCTGGCATATTTGTGTGTAAATCAGGCCATCTTTCATTTTCATATATTTGATCGATCAATTTATATAAAAACTCAAACCGTCTGTCTAAAAGAAGTTTTAAAGCGTCGCCAGAATAATCCCAGCAATGCTCTAGACTGTAGGCGGCTAGGTATGCATCAAAAACCAGTTCCTCATCTGGCTCAAATGCTTCAAACCAGTTGCCAAATATGCTGGAGTGACTACTAAATAGGTGTCCTAGTGATCTTGCATAGTTAGCATCTTCATGGGATTTATCAGTTAGAATTCTGACTACTTTGCTATAAATAGCATCGTCAATGCTCTTATACTTATCCAAGTAATCTAGCCAACCACGCAATTCGTTACTTGGCGTGTTGCCAATGTGCTCTATTAATAAGCGAGCGTCATCATCGGCAATGGACTCCTCTGGCAATAATGCAAAATAAGTAGATAGCCATAACTTCTTCCACCGATATTCTTTGCTATTTAACAGCGAAAAAACGTCACTACTAGATTGAGACTTAAACAGGTCTGTAACTAAGAAATGAGGATTTACTTCAAAATAGTCATCATAATCCATATACCTCAATACAATTTCAGGAAAGAGGTCAGGCACTGACTCAGCCATAGCGTGAAGACTCATTTCGATTCCGTTTTTTAATGAGTAATCCCTATCTCTACCCGACAGGGCATTATTCAATTCTTTACACCTATCAATGAAGTCAATGAAATCTGTTATCGAAATTCCTGCAAAATGCTCAACTAAACTCTGATGACGGTATTGATTGTATTCCTCATACCCCATTTTAAGCATGCGCCACTCATGCCTGTCTTCAAGAAGTAAGTGTGAAAGTTTAAGCGTTTCATTAAAGAATTCTTCTTTCCATTCCTTTGGATAGTTCAACTCCAAAGATTCAAGGTGCTCACAATAGTCTTGCATCATCATGCAGTGAGACAAATTATCCTTATCTAGCTTTTTAACAAAATATCGTTCAAAAAGAGGAAGGTCAGCATCAGCCATATCCGCTCCCTCATATCTTGCTCTGCCTATGTACTCACTAATTACATCAATAACGAAAGGTTGCAACTCATCTTTATCCATGAGAAAAGATAGGTTTGAGATAATCTTATCTCTTAAAGCGAGTAGGTATTCATCAGGATATAGCCTAAAAGTTATTATGCTTATTGCATCACCGCGAGACCACTGATGCTCTGTGTGCTCAACTTTTAGCAGATAACTAGCCGTTAAAATAAAAAGTCGACTGAATAAGTAGTTTTCCCCTTTATCCAGTTGTTCTATCAACTTATCTACAATGAACGATTGTGCATAATAGCCGTATCGACAATCATTAGGCTTAAAATTGTAACATTCAGACAGCACTCGTATTACAAAGCCAAGGGATGCCTTACTTTTAGCAAGATATTTAAGCAGCAATTCAAAGGACATTTTAAATTCTTGCTCATCATAATACCTAAAACTTGTTAACAAACTGATTAAAGATGATTTATCTGCCTCGTTCTTAGCCTCCTCATAATTTTCACCTTTCCAATCAATATCAACGTCCGGCATTCCGCTAATAACCTTTGATGAAAAAACCAAAGCCTCTGTTGGCAGGGCAAACCAAAAAGTGCTCAAAAACTCTATCGATTTATCGACACTCTCGCTTTCAGAATATTTTTCAAATATATCTTTAACCTCACTCCTAATGCCAGCAACAACTTTCCTTTGGTCAAAGGCACTAATGATAGGGTTTAGTGAATCAACAATAGTTCTTGTGTAGTCAGGATAAAAATATTTAACGATTAATGAGAATGGTATTATCTTCTTTTCAAATACAGTTATATAAAAAAGGTACGTAGATAGGACTTGGTCAGATATCTTCACTACTTCGCTTTCATACAAATCGACTATTTCGTTTTTATGTAAGATATCAACAATTTCCCAAAATTCCTCAGCCTGTATCCCGAAGGAATTTTCCACCATACCCATTTGCTGTTCATTAAGTTTGTCAATTTTTCTAAAGAAAGAAATAGCGCAAGCCGCAACAACCAACCGCTCATCGTCAAGCACAAGTTTTACATTCTCGTTCTCCCCAAAGTAATCGCTATATAAGGAAGTAACATTTTGGATAGACTGTATTTTATTTGTTTCTATAGCAACTTTTGATGCCATTACAGCCAGTCGTGGATTGCCGCAGGATATTTCTTGTATTCTTTTTTGGTACTCCCCATTTTTAATTCCAAATAATGTTTCAGACAACTCTTTAATCTGCTCATCAGTTAACGGGGTAATGACTTGCTCATGAAGTTCGGTATATTTACTAACCTTTTCTATAACGGATTCTCGTGCATAATCTCGTACTGTAGCGATAATTCGAAAAGTCCGGCTTTCATCTTTTTCATTTAGATAGTGAAGTATGTAGTCAAGTCGATTGTCTAGTCTGTTTGCATCGTCGACAAAAATAAGATAATCCCCTGGTTCGCTAAAGCATGCGGTTATATCCCTTATTAGGTCTGCACCTTTATCAAAAAGACAAACAACATTTGTGTTGTTGTTTTCTTGTTGGACTTGTTTTGCCAAATTTACTGAAAATAATGTTTTTCCTAACCCGGCTGCACCTGATACAAGTAGAAAATTAGAAGAATTCAGAGTGCTGACTGCATTACTTAGCAAGTCATCACAGAATAGCAACTCATTGTCGATAGACGTTGTAAAATTGCTTCTACCATATCTTTCAATAAAATCATCAATACTCAACAACTGACCAGTATCTAATGGTAAATCTAAATACTCTTCTGATAGGACTGGGTAAGAATTTTTAATGCTCAATGAAATTGAATCAAGACCATTGAGAGTCAACATTACTCCTCTTTCGTAGCAAAAGGTTCTGAGTTCGTTGATTTCTTCCGTAGTAAGTTTACCCAAATAACATATGATTATTTCACTGATTTCATTTACAGGAATGCTTGTTTTATTTTCATCAAAGCACTTTTCAATGTCATCTTTTAGTTTATTGGCTAGACGCTCCTGTTGAACGGTATATTCCGAAAAAATATACTTTCCATTCTTCTGCATAAACAGACAGTCTGGCGTACCTTTAACAACTCGGTCAGTTGTATTCATCATTCCAATAGGGTTTATATTTTCATACCCCTTTCTATACAGCCAATCATCACAGAGTCTTTGAAATTTTCCGCCTTCCATTTCAAGCAACTTAGATTTTATTTGGTTTTGACTTCCCATAATCCCTCTGTGTGAACATAAATTCTAAAAATTAGGTAGCTGGATCTGAATGCCCTATAACAGTGCGTTTCAGCAGACATTGTCTTTATAATATTCTCAGAAAATAAAGACACAACGCCAGCAACATACTGTTCTATCAGTCTTATTCTTCCTTACACTCACAAATTGCAGAACATGTCTGTATGGTAGTAAGTGCTCAACTAGACTCATAATCTGCCATTAACAAAAGTAGGTCAAGAAATGACATGAGAAAGTGGTCAGGAATTTTGAGCTAAACAGTTTTGGGGCAAATTCGTGTTATCAACGGCGTCAGTCGTGACTCTGCACGCGTGACCAAAAGTATGGAAATACTCTATATACGTGGCCAGTTTTAGTTAATCACTACATGTCTTTATTCAGTAGCGTAGTTGACGGTGGCTCTAACAAAGGACACGCTTCTTCGGTAGGTTAAAAAATAAAAATAAGATGGCCATTCGAACTAAATAACTGTTCCTAATTATGCTTCACTTTTTTGTCGCCCATGACCACCGCTGGGAAATGGTGAAACGTTATCCATAAAGTATCGAACCCGCTTTAAAAGTTGCCACATTGCTTTGCATTGATGATTCCGTGTTTCCGTTAACGTTTTGCTACTAACTTCGTTCAACTCGTCTCTTCGCTTGTCATCCTCGCGCACGCGGGGATCCATCGTACAACAACTGCCTTGACTCGGTGTTACTGCTGTGTTGACGGTTTGCTCTATTTTGCGGTAAGTGTACCTGTAAACGCTTCATACGGTAGGCGCGGATGAATGGATCCCCGCGTGCGCGAGAATGACGACAAGTGATGTGACTCGGTGCCGTTGCTGCTGTCAGTTTGCTATTGCTCAAACGGTACCGAGTTCCCTTCTTTCAACAGACCAGTGTTCTACATTTAGGAACAGTTATTTAGTAACACCGCAAGAAATACTAGCGGGAATCGCATTGCAAGAAATCGCAGCCCCAGACGACATACGCACCAATTCAAAACTGCTAAAGTACGCCAGAGCCATCTGTAAAATTAAGGGGCTTTAAAGCCCCCTTAACTATTAATACTTCATAGTTCAACTAGAGTTAAGATATCGCCATTTGCGAGAACAAGATCATCTCCAACTAATTGTAAGGGCTGTCCGTCACTTGTGTGGTAGCTCGAAAAGCCAGGAATAGGAATAGATATCCCTGTTTTTTTTGGTGTGAAATAATTAATTTGAGTATTCTTAAACACATCATATTCTTTTGTGCCATCTGAATAGTAACCAACATACACCGTCTCAATCGAACCATCTCGCATATCACACAATCCTTTTAGTTAAAGTGATGCTTGTCACGTTACAGCAATTAAAATTAAAGTTCAATACTTTCACTCACCATGTTCAAACACTGGCGAACTACGTTCGTGGATAGCCTAGAGTGAGGAAGGCTGATAGTTCCGTGGAATTTACCCCCATAATACATCTTGGGGATTAACAGCGAACAGCATGGGAAGAATCGATAACTTTTAGTATTGCAACAACCCGTGAACAGGGGGTGAACGAGTAACATGTCCAACCAATAATGGGCCAATTCCAATTTACCAATCCCTTTGCTTCGCCCCCCTTCTTCCCTTTTTCACCACTTTCGCAGATACTCTGCGCGTTATTGTTTAGTTGGAAATCCTGATGCCTCAAGCCAATTCCGTTGTCGTACTCGACTTTGAAACCACTGGTCTCTCACCGAACTTGGGGGATCGCGCGATAGAAATTGGTGCGGTAAAACTGGTGAATGGCGAGGTGGTGGAGACGTTCCAGCAGTTGATGAACCCTGGCTTTCGGGTCAGTTCCTTTATTGAAAGCTACACAGGCATCACCAACAACATGCTGCGCAGCGCGCCCAGTTGCGATGAGGTGATGGCATCGTTTAGTGAGTTTATCGCGGGTGAAAACCTGATTGCGCACAACGCCTCATTCGATAAACGCTTTCTGGATGCAGAGCTGGAGCGAATCAACTGTGGCTATTCTGGCGAGTTCGCGTGTTCTTTATTAGTGGCAAGGCGGCTGATCCAAGACGCGCCGTCACACAAGCTTGGTGAGTTGGTTCGTTATAAAAACATCGACAACGACGGCGTATTTCACCGAGCGTTAGCCGATGCTCAAATGACGGCCAGATTGTGGCTACTGATGGTGGAAGAGTTACAGCACTCAGGTATCGCCAACCCAAGCTTTCAATTTATGCAAACCGTGAGTAAAACCACCAAAGGCAAAGTGGCTCAGCTACTGGCAAAAAGCCGCGCATAACGCGCGGCGATTCAAGCTTTCCTTTCCGAGATCCCGGCGCTAACTCGGCGCTCTGTCTGAGATTACCTTGCCATCTTTAATGGTGATGATGCGTTTGGTGCGCTCGGCTAAAGCGTTGTCGTGCGTCACAATGATGAGCGTTCTGCCTTCGGCGTGGAGTTGATTAAACAGCGCTTCAATCTCCGCGCCCGATTTCGAATCCAGCGCGCCGGTCGGTTCATCGGCAAGAATGATTTGCGGATCGTTCACCAAGGCTCTGGCAATCGCCACCCTCTGTTTTTGGCCGCCGGAAAGCTGGTTTGGTTTGTGGTCTAGCCTATCCCCCAGCCCCACCTGCTCTAACAATTTGGCCGCGCGCTGGCGGCGCTCTTTGGCTTTGATGCCAGAGTACACCAGCGGCAAGGCCACGTTATCTAGCGCAGTAGCGTATTCCAGCAGGTTGAAGCTTTGAAAGACAAAACCGATCTTCTGATTGCGAATACTTGCCAGCTCGTTGGCACTTAAACTCGCAACGTTCTGGCCACCGAGTTGATATTCGCCCTCGGTGGGTTTGTCGAGGCAGCCGAGCATGTTCATTAGCGTTGATTTGCCAGAGCCCGACGGCCCCAAAATGGACAAAAACTCGCCTTGGTGAATGGTGAGGTCAACGCCGTCTAGCGCACGCACTTCCGCCTCGCCACTGGCGTAAAATTTGCAGATGTTGGTCAGTTCAACCAGCGGCGTGTTCGACATTTTCTCTCCACAATCTTGCTTATTATTCACTTTGTAACGCCTCCAATGGGCTCACTTTGGCCGCTCGGTTGGCTGGCAACCAAGCCGAGGCCACACCGATGATCACCAAGGTGGCGATCACAATCGTCACCACCATCCATGACAACTCCGGCACAGGCTTGCCAAGATCTTCATAAAAGACGTTGCCATCGAGATTGATGGCGCTGATGGCCGAAACCAGCGCGTACGTCACGCTCAAGCCCAGAACACCGCCGAGCATCATGGTCATTAACGATTGCACCAAATAATGCAAACGAATCGCGGTGGGCGTGGCACCAACGGCCATGCGCACGCCAATGTCTCGCGTCGAGCGCTTCACCGTGGCGTACATCACGTTGGCAATGCCGACACCCGCCACCGCTAGGGTGACGAAACCAATAATGCCAAGGAAGCTTTGCAGGCCAATCAAGAACTGCTGCATGCTTTTTTGTTTGAGGAACATGTCATCCACTTGCACCACTTGCTCATCACTGACGCTCGCGCCGTGTTTGCGTGCAATCACTTGGCGAATGGTCTGCGCCAGTTGAATGCGGTTGGCGTGTGCTTGTGGCTCGACATTAATGCCGCCAATCTCGCCATTGGCATGGAATCGCTTCCAAGTCGCCAGCGGGACAAAGCTTGAGTAGTTGATCAAATCGCCTTGTTCGATCTCGGCACTGTTCTTTTTCAACACCCCAATCACGGTGAACTCTTCACTGCCAATTTTGACTTTTTGGCCGACAGGGTCGACTTGTAAGGTCACCGGTGCGAACCAACTGAAATCTTCCACAGGGTTGAACAGATCCGCCGCCAAGGAGTAACCCAGCACCACCACTTTGCGCATCTGTTTTTGATCGAGTGGATTGAACCAGCGGCCACCCTCTCTAGGCGCAAGTTTGGTCATTGCGGCGAATTCGGTAGTCACGGCTAACGGCTGTTGCCATGAACCGCGGTCACCCACGGTAATCGGCTCATTCCATCGCGCGGTTGGCGCAACGCTTTTCACCTCTGGCAAGGCTTGAACCACACCCACATCCTCGATTTTCAGAGTCAGAAATTTGCCTTGATGGAATGCGCCGTGATCGATACTGGCCATCCCGCCCGTTAAATAAATCAGGTTGCCATTGCCATTTTGCGCGGTTCTCAACACGCCCTGGCGAATGCCTTCCCCCACCGCCAACATCGCCGCAATACACAGCGTTGCCCATGCCACGGCAAGAATGGTCAAGCCCAGTCGCAGCTTCTCTGCGGCCATTTCTTGAAAGATTTGTCTCATCGGTAGCAGCATGGTTACGCCCTCGCACTTAACGCAATCACGGGCGTGAGGCGTGAAGCTCGTCTTGCGGGGAAATACGACGCCAACAGCGCCAGAATCAAGGTCACAAGCAAAGACCAGACAATGGAATCGCCCGTTATCACCGGAAAGCCTAACCAATCAGGTAGCGCGATAGAGTTCAGTAACCCCACCATCAAATAGGCCACCAGCAATCCAAGCGCCGTCCCCACCGCCACTAAGAACAATCCTTCCAGAATAAACTGGCCGAGTATCGATTTTTGCGTCGCGCCAATGGCCAAACGCACCCCAATTTCTCGCGTACGTTCCGTCACTGAAAGAAACATGATGTTGGCCACTCCCAAGGCGCCCACCGCCATGGTCATGGCACCACTTGCACCAAGGAAGATCTGAATGCCACGAAAAATCGCGGTGATCAGTGCTGCGCCTTCGCTGAAATCGGGCAAGTTGATCGCCTCTTTGTCGCTCGGGTCAAAATGCAGTTGTTTAGCGTAAAATTGAACAATCGCTTGTCGAAATGACGCGCCATCCATGCCATCCATCGGCTTGAGCATGATCATCTCCGGTTTGGCATTCCACAAATCGCGGAAGGTGGTTTGCGGAATAAGTACGCTGCGGCTTTCACCAAATGAAATGCCCATATCCTCACTGGCGGTGATGCCAATGATCAAAAAAGGAATGCCATTCACGTTGAGCGTGTCACCGATTTGGATTCCTCCCATTTGCGCGATTTGATTCCCCAGCACAGCCACACGGCTATGGTTGCGAATATCGCTGGGCGACAAATGGCGAGAGCCGGGCATCAATTTGAGTTGCAATAGAGACAAGTAAGAGGAATCTATCCCGCTGACGTTACTCATCAAGTTTTGCCCGCGCTGATTGGTGACTCTGGCGTCCGATTTGGCGTACACACTTGAGGCCGCTTTCACAAAGCCCGATTGTGTGATCATATCGACGTGATCTTGCGAGAGCTGAACTTGGCGTCGCGAAGGAAGGCCATGCCACGGCTTGCTGGTGCTGGATGGAAAAGCGACTTGCACGTTGTTCACCAGAAACGACAACTGCTGAGTTTGGTGGCGATAAAATCCCTCACCGAGGGCGATCAGCACCACCACGGAGATCACCCCCCAAGCAATGGCAATCATGGCCAACACGCTTTTCATGCGGTGCGCCATCAACGTTTGCCATGTTTGTTGCAATAACGCGCTCATGAATGAAAAGCTCGGGAGATGAGGGCCATGATATCGTCATCGAGCTTACCCGCGGTTTGCAGCAACGCGATTCGCTGGCGCCAGTAGTTGTACAAATTGGTTTGCAGGCTGTGTTTGGCCTCAAACAAGCTGTTGTGCGCGCTGATCACATCGGAGACTTCCAACAAACCTGCATCATAGAGTTTCTCTTTGCTGGCCAATACGTTGCCGCGAGAGGCCACCAGCTCGTTGGCAATCAACACTTGGTTCCAGTTGATCTCAACCTGAGTAAATTGCTGAATCACGCGCTTTTGGATGTCGATTTCGACTCGGCGCATCTCTTGTTTGGCGCTCAAAATGTTCAACGACGCTTCATCAACTTTGCTCCTCACCGAGCCGTTGAGATCAATCGGCACACTCAACGTCAGGCCCGCATTAAACTCGCCGTTGGAGCGTTGATCACCATCGCTGTAACCCACACTGCCTCTGAGGGTCGGGTAATAGCCCCCTTTGGCGGACTGCTTTGCGAACTCACTGGCTTTGACCATTTGCGCCGCCACCAGCAGCTCTGGGCTGCTGTCTTTGGCTAACTTGAGCCACTGCGCCTGAGAGGTCACCAGCATCGGCGGTTGAATCAGAGTGTCGGTGCGAATTTGATCCACGCTCTCTGGCACTTGGTTGATCAGCGCCGCCAGTTCCGCTCTTTTCACTTCAAGATCCGCTTGGGCATTGAGAATCGTCGCTTGCTCAGAGACTTGCGTCGCGCGCATCTCTTCCACATCCACCGATTTGACCTTACCTGCTTGATAACGTTTCTCGATGATTTGCAACAGTTTATTGCCCTCATCCAGCTTGGTTTGCGCCAACACCAAGTCGCCTTGCGCACTGGCGAGATCCAAATAGGCAGCGAGCAGTTTCTGCGCGAGTTCATTGTGCGCTTGAGACAATTCCAGCTCCGATTTCAGGTAGTTGGCTTTTGCTTGATCTAAGCTCGACCACAAACTGCTGTCCCAAATGGTTTGCGATAAGGTCGCACCATAACTGTTGGAGCTGTCAGCCGATTCACTCCAATTGAGTGAGGCGCTGGCGCTGAGATCCGGCAACAACGCACTGCGGCTGCTGTCCACGCCCGCTTGGCCCAGTTGCACGCCAATCTTGGCTTTTTCGTAATTCGGATCGTTTTGCTTAGCCTGCTGCCAGGCTTGTTCAATGGAGATGGCATGGCTGGGCAAACTCAGCGTCGCCGCCAGCACGGCCAAGCCGATTTTCGATAGGTGCTTGTTAACCATGCGCGCCTCCCATCATCATGCTGTTGTCGATGATTTCTTCATCCAAAGCCACGCCATCCAGCACTTCAACGTGAATGCCATCAGAGAGCCCCAACTGCACAGGCTGCGCGTGGAAACCTTGTTCGGAGCTATCTGGGATCAGCACATGAGGCGCATCGCCTTCAAACTGCAATGCGCGCTCTGGCAGCGTTAAGACGTTTTCAGATTTCTTCAGCGTGATTTTCGCCGTAGACGAGAACCCCGAGCGCAACAGGACTTCGCTTGGAATGTTGAGCTGCCCTACTTCAACTTCAAAACCGTTATCAAAACTCTTGGCAGAGGCATTACCTTCTGGCGAGTTAAGATTCTCTGATTGAATCGCCACTTTGGTGAGCACACCAGAAATCGCCACATCTGGATAGGGAGCAACGGTGAGCATAACGGGCATCCCAGGGGAGAGCTGCGCCGCATCATGCTCACTGACGCTGCCTTTAAAGATCAAATTGTTCATGTCGGCTAACGACATCATTTCCGTCGCGGCCTGACTCGATTGCGTGGAAATGATCGGCTCGCCAACTTCCACTTTTTGATTGAGCACCGTACCATCAATGGGCGCGTAGATCGTAGAGGTTAAGCGCGCATCACCAATTGAGGCTTCACCACTGCGGATCAGTTCGAGATTTTGCCGTTTTTGCAGCACATCCGCTTGGGCGGATTTGACCGTCGAGCGCGCACTGACATACTCATCGTAGTTTTTCGGGATGATATTTTGCTTCACCAAACTTTCTAGGTTGGTGAGTTTCTGCTTGGCGGATTCGAGATCAGCTTCGCTGCGCATTAACGCCGCCGAGGCATCCGTCAGGGCTTGAGGGGTCGGGTTTGGGCGCACTTTGATCAGCGGTTGACCTTGCGTGACCTTTTCACCCACTTTCGCGTAAATTTCCCCGACGATACCATCAATTTGTGACTTAATTGACACAGAATGCGCTGGAACAATTTTGCCGACCGCCACCGCCTGTTTTTCAATGGTGCCCGTTGTCACCACAAGCGTAGGAAAAGCGTCCGGCTCCGCCGAAGATTGCAGATAGAAATACGCACCACCGCCGAGCAGCGCTACGCTCACAGCAGAGACAAGCCAACGTTTCGTCATTATGATTCCAGCCATTATTAGGTAGTCGAATGACTACACCTCATACACAAAGTTACAGGAATCATATCGGCTTTAATGTCTGGACATTGTCAGATTTGGTATTGCTATGTCAGAGGGAATTGACAAAAACTTATGCAGAAAAATCACGAAATTCATTGTAACTTCGGATAAAAAAGCAAGTTATGGACGCAGTAGCAACATTCAGCTTGGCCGATCGACATCGGTAATATCCCCTCCCACATTGATTGAGATAGTAATTTGTCAAAAAACACGCATAATCTTGCTATCAACACTCAAAGAAGAAATGACCTATGACTGATTTTCAATACTACTTTCATCAACTTCCTTGTTTTGACTGCAAAAAGACCACAGTAAGCACGGATCTGGGTTGGTTAACGGCAGCAATGAAAGAAGATGTTATTGCTCAAATGGCTGAAATCATCGCGCAAGAAAACGTTGAAGCGGATCTTTCTGTGAACGTAACGTGCACAAAAGAAGAAGCGCGTGACTACTTATTGCTGAACTTCTACGGCTATTCAGACGAAGAACTGGCAGACCAAGTGGAAGCAGAAGACGAGCAAGAAGTCGCGGATGAAATCGCTGAGCTACTCGCCGATGGCAAAGAGGTGGTGGTTTTCGAACACGAAATCGCACTGCAAAGCTGCACCGATTGCGAAATTGACGAATAACTCAACACGCAGTGCATGATGGTTCATCGTGCTCAAGCTTGATTGAAAGCGTTAGCCCCCTTGCGTGGCTAGCGCTTTTTTGTCGTCAAAGGTTGGCTGTTTCGCATCAGACATCCCAATTAATTATTTAAATGAGAATCAATTGTAATAACAACACAGTTTCTTTATTCTTGCCTCACCCTTTCACGGCATAAGCACAACAACATGAGTGGCCATTCGTTTTTTGAGCATCTGTTCGAACACTCACAACACGTCACCCCTTATCTGCATGGCGCGATCAAACCGCCGCCAGAAGTCTGCGCCGAGCATGGGTTTATCCATATCGATCACGCGAGTTCCGAGCCTATCCGCGCGCTGTATGAAAGCCTCAAACTCGCGCATCCCGAAGCTGGGGCGGCCTATTGGCTGACGCGCACTTGGACGCTGCTCTGCTGGCAACCGCTGTATGTGGCGTTTATTGCCATCTACTCTTGCCAAGGGTTGCCAAAGCTTTCATCCATAGGCCAACACGTTCAACCACGGTTCGTCAGTGGCTATCAATTTGACGACGATGAATATCGTCAAGGCAGCGAGCAAGAATTGATTGCCCATGCAGGCAAAGAACTCTGCGCGCTCTTCGACTACTTCCGCCAAGAGATGAGTCTCTGGACCCGCATCCGCCCCGGTTTTACCCAACACTTGTTTGCGGATGGCGTATTCGGCTGTTTGGTGAAACTTAGCCAGTTTTATCCCGCCCTTTCGGGCGACTATTTCCTTGAACACGCGCGGCTGTGGCTTGCAGCCTGCCAGTTGCCTGAAAAGCTTATCCACTCTCTTCGCTACGATGAAACATCACGACAGCTTTGCTTGGTGCGCACCAGTTGCTGTTTAGTCTACAAATGCCAAGGGCGAAAGCTGTGTCGTGACTGCCCGAGACATCCAGATAACAAACGCGAATAACGTGAAGCGCGATCATCCGCATCAACGGTGCGTTACATATCCAATGATAGAGAGATTGATTGTGAAAATAATTCTCATTGCAATTTCCACATGCTAAAGTGAACGGCTAGTAGCCAATAACTAACTTCCTATTTCGCTTATGTATCAACTTGTCGATGCGTCGTTCGAAATCGACGATAAGGTGATCCTCTCTCCGACCAATCTCACGTTTGCATCGGGGAAAGTCACTACACTGCTTGGTCACAATGGGTGTGGTAAATCGACCTTAATTAAATTGCTGAGTCGGCAAAACGCGCCAACGCAGGGGCAAGTTCTGTTTAACCAGCAGCCAATCGCTTCGCTCACCAGCTTAGCGTTTGCCCATCAAGTGGCCTACCTTCCCCAACATCCCCCCATCACAGACGGAGTGACGGTTCGTGAGCTAGTTTGCTTTGGGCGCTATCCGTGGAAAGGGGCCTTTGGTCGTTATGGCAAAGAAGACTATGCGATTGTCGATGAAGCCATTGAGAAAGTGGGCTTAACGGCGTTCGCTCAACGCTTCGTTGCCACCTTGTCCGGCGGGGAACGACAACGCGCTTGGGTCGCGATGCTGCTCGCGCAGCAAAGTCAGTGCATTTTGCTCGACGAACCGACTTCCGCCTTGGATGTGGCGCATCAACATGAGCTGTTAGCGTTGATCCGCGAGCTCAATCAATCCATGGGCTTAACGGTGATCATGGTGCTACACGACGTCAATATGGCGGCCAAGTTTAGCGATCACCTTGTTGCTCTCCACTCCGGAAAAGTGATTGCAGAAGGCGCCCCTCAAGCGTTAATGACGCCAGAAACATTGATGAAAATCTATGGTATGGAGCTCGCGTTATTCGCTCACCCCAAAACGGGCAAACCGATCAGTTACATCCCTTAAATCAGAAGGAATCTGTTGTGAAAAAAATCATCTTGATGCTCTCTGCAGCCTTGGCATTCAACAGCTATGCTCTCGACATCCCCCATGAAATGGGCACCGCTTCTTTTGAAACCACGCCAAAGAAAGTGGTGGCACTCGATTGGGTGCTCACCGAAACCGTACTCAGCTTAGGCGTTGAACTTGAAGGCGTGGCAAACATTAGCGGCTACCAACAATGGGTGGCCGAACCCCATCTAAACGCCGATGCGATTGATGTCGGTTCACGCCGAGAGCCTAACTTAGAGCTACTGAGCAACATCCAGCCCGATGTGATCTTAATCAGCAAGCATCTCGCGGCCGCTTATGAGCCACTCAGTAAGATTGCGCCGGTTCTGGTTTACAGCGTCTACAGCGAAGAAAAGCAACCGTTGGAATCGGCCAAACGCATTACTCGCTCACTCGGCAAGCTGTTCGATAAAGAGCAGCAAGCGGAGCAAGTGATTGCGCAAACTGACCAGCGCCTTGCGACCAACGGGGCAAAAATTACCTCAGCCGGAAAAGCCGACAAGCCCCTACTGTTTGCTCGTTTTATTAACGACAAAACCCTGCGTATTCACAGTGAAGGCTCTTTGGCTCAAGACACCCTCAATGCGATGGGGCTCAAAAACGATTGGCAGGAACCCACCAATCTTTGGGGTTTCACCACCACCGGAACAGAAAAACTGGCGGAACATCAAAAAGCAAATGTGATGATTTTTGGCCCTTTGAGCCAGGAAGAACGCCAGCAGCTGACGCAGTCTCCGCTTTGGCAAGCCATGGAATTTAGCCGCACCGATTCTGTTTACGAACTTCCTGCCATTTGGACCTTTGGTGGATTGCTGGCCGCGCAACGATTGAGTGACCACATGACTGGACAACTCACCCAGCCCAAATGAATACCTTAGACATCTCAGCCCCGGCCAAAGGGCGATTTCCTTTTAAAACCGCAGCGTTATTGATCGCGGCGGTTTTACTTATTGGTTTACTGCTGCAACTCACCGCGCCCTATTCCCAAGGTATTGGCCTGATTTGGAACACCCTCTTCCATTTTGATGCGTCGAATTATCAGCATCTCATTACGCATTTAACCTATTTGCCGAGGCTGAGCGTTGCCATTATTTGCGGGTTTGCTTTGGCGGTTGCTGGGTGTGTGATGCAGTTTGTGTTACGTAACCCGATTGCCTCACCAACCACATTAGGCGTCGCAGCGGGCGCTGAACTGGGGATGGTACTGGGGATTTTATTGCTCCCAGTAAACTTGGCGATACCTGGGTTTGTACCCGCGTTTATCGGCGGTTGCCTAGCCACTGGGCTGGTGTTTGTCTTGAGCGCGGCTAGAGGGTTTTCGCCGTTACACATGGTGCTTGCGGGCATGGTAGTGAGTTTGTTTTTGGGCTCACTCAACACCATGCTCTTGATGCTCAATGAGCAGCGCCTGACCAGCATTTTTGTGTGGGGAGCGGGTGTGCTCAACCAAAATGACTGGTCGAGCACGCACATGCTGTTGCCTTTGGTTTTGATCCCGACGATGTTGCTTTTGCTGCTGCAACGGCCATTGTCGGCACTGCAGTTTGGTGACCATGTCGCCACTTCGTTAGGCGTTAACATCAAGCAAATTAAACTGTTGTGCTTATCATTCGCCATCTTCATTACTGCTGCGGTGGTCAGCGAAGTCGGTTTGATAGGGTTTGTCGGCATCGTTGCGCCCGCTATGGCGAGAATGCTTGGCGCTCGAACGCTGGCGAAGCAAATTCTTACCAGCGGCGTGATTGGCAGCGCGATTCTGCTTATCGTCGATTTGCTGATCCAACCTTTCTCTGGCGTGGGGGGGGAACTGCTACCTACCGGCGCCATGACGGCCTTAATCGGTGCACCATTTTTGTTGTGGCTATTGCAACGAAGTAAACTCCAGTCCGATCTGAAAGCACGCTCTGAACACATCGAACACTATAAACGGGTTAACGCTCGATACGTGCTAACCGCGCTGACATTGGTGCTTTCCATCGTTTCTCTGTTCGCGCTCTTGTTGGGTAAAAACCAATTTGGCTGGAGCTTTGGCCTCACTCAATCGCTCTTTGAGCTGCGTGCACCACGTCTGCTGGTTGCGCTGATCGCCGGGATAGGGCTGGCCTTTGCTGGCACCATTATCCAGCGCATCTCCGGCAACCCCATGGCTAGCCCAGAAGTATTGGGGATCAGCTCTGGCGCGGCGCTCGCCCTTGTACTCGGTTCGCTATTTGGTATTGCCGTGGGTAGAGAGCAGCAAATGTTGTTGGGTACGCTGGGTGCGGTCTCGGTGGCAGCAGTGGTGTGGTTCATGGGTAGAAAGCATCACTTCGCTCCGACACAAACCTTGTTGACCGGCATTGCCTTAAGCGCCGGTTTGGATGCCCTGCTCAGAGTCGCCATGAGCTCAGGACACGACAATGCCTCCGCTCTGCTCACTTGGTTGTCGGGTTCCACCTACTTAGTGGCCAGCAGTGACGTTGTGTTGCTCGCCATTGGCGTAGCTTTGGTGGGTGGCATCGCCTTGTCACTAAGCCGCTGGATAGCGTTAATCGGCCTAGGAGAAATCACCGCCAACAGCATCGGCATGAACGCCACGCTGGTCAGGTTGGTGCTGTTACTACTGGTGGCCGCACTCACTACGTTGTGCACCATTGTGATTGGCCCACTAAGCTTTGTTGGCCTATTGGCTCCGCATATGGCGCGCTCACTGCATCAATACCAAGCAAGACCACAAATGCTCACCGCAGCACTATTGGGGGCGACCATTATGGTCTCGGCGGACTGGATTGGGCGAACCCTTTGGTTCCCATGGCAATTCCCCGCTGGTCTCTTGGCCTCTTTGATTGGAGGTGGCTACTTCCTTTATCTGATGAGGCGTTAATCTTCCTCAAATGAAAAAATCGCTCACCGTAGAAGGCTTAACGTTCGCCTTCTACGGTCACTGTAGCGTGACTTTTTAAATTGTATTTTGGGGACTAAAAAGCAATAAATAGCAATAAGATAAATTTGTGTTTACCATGTGGAGAAAACACTAAGCCTATGTCACTCATGGAAAAAGCCCCCATCACCAAACTTCAGCAAGATTTGTTCAATCAAGTGGTCAGCAAGCTCAAAGCCGACGACGCAAAAATCGGCGCCAGCCTGAATGAATCGTCATTGGCCAACCAGTTCCAAGTATCGAGAACTCCGATGCGCGCCGTACTCAGCTACATGTCTGCCTTAGGCATCGCTAAAGCTGTGCCCAATAAGGGATTCACGTTGCAGATCGATGCTCACTCCATTCAAACCAACGAGAATGCCGACAATAAAGCATCTCGTCAGGAGAAACTGTATCTTAGGTTGCTGATGGATCTCTTCTTTGGGGAGATCGCCGCGGCGTTTTCAGAAAAGGAGCTTCAAGAGCGCTATAACGCCAATCGAGGCGAGATACAAAGCGTACTCCGCTTGCTCGAAAATGATGGCATTTTGCGCCGAAGCCCCGGCTATAAGTGGCACCTCGACGGCGTTCTCAATACGCTGGAAAGGCACACCGAAAGCTACCGATGTCGCCTGATTTTCGAACCCGCAGGCTTGCTCGAGCCAAGTTGGTCAGCCGATCTCAATGCGTTACAGCAGTGTCGCGAGCGCCATCTGCAAGCGATTCAACAGCCAGACACCGTCAACGCCAGCGATTTGTTCAACCTAAGCGCGGACTTTCATGAGCTGCTCGCCGCCTGTTCAGGCAACCGTTTTTTACTGGGCAATATGCAGCAGCATAATCGCATGCGCAAAGCCACCGACCTCGTCTCTATGCACATCCAATCGTCGGTCATTAAATCTTGCCAACGCCGGATTGAGATCCTCGATCTGGTGCTTGAGAGCAAAAACAAAGAGGCGGCAAAAAAACTCACTCAGCTGCTAGAAAATGATATTCGCGTCATGCAGCGCACCTACAGCAATGTTATCCATCTCTCTCTGTCGGAGCGGGAAAAGCTGGTCAACAGCATCGCCAACACCGACATTTAACTCGTTTGGTCGTGCGCCAACTTAAACCTGCATGCCCCTCAGCTTAAGTCGCTTAGCTGAGGGGATAATGTCTTAACACGAGACTCGCCTTCTAGTTCCTCTAGACTCGCCCCTCCCTACTCGCCCCTTATCCCTCTCACCTAATCCCTCGTTCTTCGTCGCTCTCTCCTCTCCCTAAAAAACCCATCGGCATCAACGCTATTGAGTTAAAAGAAAATAATTCGCATTTGCATATTGTATTTTCACAACAGAAATACAATAATAACAATTCTCATTTACGATAAATAACAAGCCTTCGCGCGCTCAAACCGTGGATTTGTGCCGCTTTATAATGGATAAACTTAGAGAAAATAATGACAGCAAGTAAAGGGAAGTTCCCTCTATCAACCATGGCGCTTGCGATGATCGCCGCAAGTACTGCATTGACTGCCCAAGCACAAGAAACCTCAACCAACGACAAAATGGTGGTGGTTTCAAGCCGCACTCCAAAAGCGATCAGCGATATTCCTGGTACGGTTTGGTATATCGAGTCCGACAAAATTGAACAGGAATACCGCGGTGGCAAGACCCTTGGCGATATTCTGGCTTCGGCAATTCCATCTCTGGACGTTAGCAGTGGCGCTCGCACCAACCTAGGCCAAAACCTCCGTGGGCGTAAGATGCTGGTAATGATAGATGGCGTTTCTCTGCAATCTTCACGTTCGATCAGTCGTCATCTTGATTCCATTGATCCGTTCAACGTTGATCGTATCGAAGTGTTGTCGGGGTCCACATCCATCTATGGCGCTGGCGCATCGGGTGGTGTCATCAACATCATCACCAAAAAAGCGCGCAGCGAAGAGCTTGAGTTTGAATCGTATGTGGGCGGGACTTCTGGCTTTAACTCCAGCGAAGATTTTGACTACAAAGTGGCTCAGTCTGTCTCTGGTGGCAATGAAAAAGTTCAAGCACGCACCTCTGTGGTTTACACCGAAACACAAGGCTTCTTCGATGCCAACGGTACCATTGTGACACCGGATATCTCACAAGGCTCACTGCAGTTTAACCAGACGGTCGATTTCTTAACCACGGTTAGCGTTGACGTGTCTGAGACGCAAAAGCTGAACTTTCTAGCGCAATACTATGATAGTCAGCAAGACTCGCCGTATGGCCTGTACATTGTCGGCAGAGACTTTGTGGATGTGCGCAAAGGCTTTGAATCTGACCGTGAACACGGCACCAAGCGCATGATGCTGAGCGCCTCTTATGCTGATGAACAATTTCTTGGCCAGCAGCTCATCGCAGAAGCCTCATACCGCAAAGAAGACCAAACTTACACGCCTTATTACCAATCTTCTGGCCAACAGATTACCGATGTGATCTCGCTAAAAGCGGCACTGGCGAAAAGCTTCGACAAGCTAAATATTGTCTATGGCATCGATGCCTACCAAGACAAGCTCGACAGCAACCAAGCGCTTTACGACTCTACCATCGCGAACAACTCTGGCAATTTGGTGAACAAAACTTACGCCCAAGTGGGCCGTTACCCAGGCGTGGAAGTAAGTTCGGTGGCGGCTTTTGCTCAAGTCGATTACGCCATCACCAACGATTGGCGCGTTGAAGGTGGTGTTCGCTACCAATACATGTTGAACAAGATCGATGACTTCGTGGGTTACAACCAACAGAAGAAGATCGCCGCAGGCAATGGCACCTCAGCCGATGCGGTACCCGGTGGAGAAACGGATTACAGCGTTGCGCTGTTCAACTTGGGGACGATCTACCACCTCAACCGCGACTCACAAGTTTGGGCAAACTTCTCGCAAGGTTTTGATCTTGCCGATCCAGCCAAGTACTACGGACAGGGTAATTACACGCTGGTTGGTGATCATTGGCAACTGAACGACAGCATCAATGTCAATCAATCAAAGATGTCAGGGATTAAGACCAACAGCGTCGAGTTGGGTTACCGCCTAGAGAGTGGCGATGTGAATCTGCAAACTGCGGCGTACTACTCGCAATCCGACAAGAACATTAAGTACAACAAAACCACCTTGCTGATTGAAGAAATCGAAGACAAAAAACGAGTCTACGGTTTAGAAGCGATGCTCTCTTACTGGGTTCATGACAACATTCAGCTGGGTGCTTCTGGTCACTATGTGGTTTCTGAAGTGAAAGGGGACAAGGGCTGGGAAGATTACGATGCGGGTTACGCCAGCACGTCGAAAGCCAATGCTTGGGCAGGCTGGAGCGATGCCGACCTCAACATTAAACTGCAAAGCCAAACCATGTTTGACTACGAAGATGCCTCCAACAACAAGCTCAACGGCTACACCCTGTTTGATCTTGTGGGCAGCTATCAGCTTCCGGTCGGTAGCTTAGGTTTCGGCATTCAGAACCTGTTGGATAAAGAGTACACCACCGCTTGGGGTCAACGCGCGCAGCTGATTTACTCAGCGCACTATGAGTCCGCCGCTTACGACTACAAAGGCCGTGGCCGTACATACACGCTGAACTACCAAGTGAAGTTCTAAGACATGTCGGTTTAAAGATGGAACCGCTCTCGATGGGCGGTTTTTTGTCTCCGCCGCCGCGAAATATCTGCAGGATTAACCTACCGAAACAGATTACGCTTAACTCAACGCTTGTTCAGAAATGCCAAGAACCTTGATGCTTCGACGTTGTTCAAAAACCCCTCTCCCCTCACAAAATTTACAGTGTAAAAAAGGGCACTGTTTCCAGTGCCCGACTAATACCAAATTAGGGGGAAGTATTAGTAAAGTGAAACGGTAATTACAGTTTACCTTCGCTGCCACACATGCGGATTTTATCCATCACCACGCGTTTCATCGCCGCTTTACCTGGGGTGATGTACTTTCTTGGATCATTTGCCTCAGGGTGTTCAGCGAAGTGCCCTTTGACCGCATCAGCAAAAGCAATTTTCAGCTCAGTCGCCACATTCACTTTGCATACACCAAGCTCAATACAACGGCGAACCATCTCATCTGGCACACCAGAGGCACCGTGTAAAACCAATGGAATATCGACCACCGAACGGATTTTTTCCAAACGGGCGAAATCGAGTTTTGGCTCCGCTTTGTAGAGCCCGTGTGCGGTGCCAATCGCCACTGCCAACGAATCAATGCCAGTGCGACGAACAAACTCAGCGGCAGAGGCAGGATCCGTCATCAGCGCATCGGCGCTGTCGACAATCAAATCGTCTTCTTGGCCGCCCAAGCGGCCCAGCTCAGCTTCGACACTGGCGTCAAAACGGTTGCAGTACTGCACCACTGAGCGAACAATGTCGATGTTCTGGTCAAACGCATGGTGTGAACCATCAATCATCACCGAGCGAATGCCGTGCTCCACTTTGTTGCGGATGTCTTGCAAATCTTCATGGTGATCCAAATGCAGCACCAAAGGAATCGAATGCTTGTGCGCAGCTTCTTTACAAATGCTGATCAAGTAATCGGTACCCGCGTAATCGTAAGTCCCTGGTGTGCCAGCTAAAATCACCGGCGACCCCATTTCCGATGCGGTTTCGACCACCACTTGCACCGTTTCAAGGTTATGAATATTGAAGGCAGGAACCGCATAGCCACCAAGTTGCGCGCGTTTTAACATTTCGCGAGAAGAAATCAGATACATAAAGCCTCCTGACGAGGGGAAACCACGGCGTCAAACACCAGACGGCCATTCACCCACGTTTTATCAATTGAGAAATCGGAACCTAAAGCCACCATTGAAGCGCGTTTGCCGACTTCTAATGTGCCTAGTTGATGTTGAATGCCTAACGATTTGGCGGGCGTGTGTGACGCCATCAACCACGCTTGCTCAAACGGCAAATTGAGCCAGCGTTGAATATTTTTTACCCCTTCAATCAGGGTTAATGTGCTGCCCGCGAGACCACCATCTTGAGTCGTGACCACGCCTTGTTTCATCTCCACCTGATATTCCCCCAAGGTGTATTGACCATCGGGCATGCCTGTAGCGCACATAGCATCGGTAATTAAGGTCATGCGTGAGCCACAGCAGCGGTGCGCGACTTCGATCGCTGCGGGATGCACATGATGACCATCGGCGATCATCTCGACATAGCACTCAGGGTGAAGTAACCCCGCCCCGACCACTCCGGGGTCGCGATGGTGTAGGCCTCGCATGCCGTTGTAACAATGGACGATGCCCTTTGCGCCCGCGTCAATCGCGGCTTTGACCTCTTGATAGCTGGCGTCGGTATGGCCCAGCATGACGCTAATGCCTTGGCTGGCTAAGTAGCGAATCGCCGCCGTAGCCCCCTCTTTTTCCGGCGCGAGTGCCACTTTCAACAGTTGGTTGTCGCTGTAGGAGATCCAGTTATCCAGCTCTTCCACCGCCAACTCACGGAACCATTGCGTTGGGTGTGCGCCTTTGTTCTTCTCGGTGAAATAAGGCCCTTCTAAATACGCACCGAGGATCTCGGCTCCCTCAACGCCTTGCTGCTTGCTTTTCGCCACTTGCGCTAGTGCCGCGCGAATCTTGGCCACTGGCGCGGTGACCGTGGTGGCCACAAAAGCGGTGACACCTAAGCTGGCGAAGTATCGCGACATGGTGTTTAAACTGGCATGTGTTGCGTCCATCACATCGCACCCTTGACTGCCATGGACATGACAGTCGATCAAGCCGGGCATTAGGCTCACAGCACCTAAATCGGTCACTGTGCGATGTTGTTGCGGGTCATATGCCGCTATCGCGCTGATGTTGCCTTGCGAATCCACACTGAGCACGGCGTCTTGCAACCAGTGATCACCGTGTAAAATTCGCTGAGCGCGATAGTGTTGTTGTTCAGATGCCATCTTCTTCTACCACTGCACTCGGTTGTGTGGCGGCTTGTTGCGCTTTCAGCGCCATTTCCGCGGCTAAAGAGGTGATGCCACGATGGCCACATTCCACCGCCATCTCACGAAACGCGGTTAAGGTCAGTTCGTCGCGCTCAAGCAACATTTCGGCGGCCATTTGCATGTTGGTGCCCGTCACGACTTCGATATCATCGCGCTCTTGGCTCAGCAAGGAAGCGGTACGAAATGGTGTGCCGCCCAGTAAATCGGTAAGAAAAACAATGCCATCACCGCTGTCGATTTCCTCAATCGCTTGGCGCATGGCCACTTCCAACTGAGGTGTGGTCATCTGCTCTGGGAAATCGAGGAATCGAAACTGCTCTTGCTCGCCAATCACTTGTGCAATGGCTTGAGCGATGCCAGAGGCAAACCCGCCGTGACCCGATAAAATTACCGCTATCATATTTGGTTCCTTCTTGGGGCTGGCGTACCAGCCCCGTTTTTACTGCGTTATCTTTCGTTGTTATTGCGATGTATCTGCGCTTATAGGAAGCCCATAAAGCGACCCACGACACCCAATGTCACCGTGATGGCAATCAGTTTGAGTGGGCTCCAACCACGTTTCACCAATGCGTACATCGCCAAGGTGTAAAGCAGTGGTAAGAAGGCCGGCATTAGCTTGTCGATCACATCGGCTTGCAGTTTCACCACTGCGTCACCGGCGGTAATTTCTGCGGTGGTAGAGAGGCGAACATAAGTGGCCACCAGCGCACCAATCACCGTCATACCGACCACGGAAGCGGCATGACCCACCTTCTTGGTGTTGGCTTTGATCATCGGAATCGCCGCCACACCCATGCGGTAGGCGTAGTGCGCCAAACCGAAGCGCAAACCAAAATGCACCACGTTAAACAAGACGAAGAAGAACACCGCACCCATGATGGAGCCTTGTAGTGCAAGGTCCGCGCCGATACCGCCACAAATCGGCAGCAGGGTTAACCAGAACATCGCATCGCCGATCCCGCCCATTGGCGCACCCACGGCAATTTTGGTGCTCTGGATACTGTTGATGTTTTGTTTTGAACGCTCCATCGCCAGTACGATGCCCATCACGAAGGTGACGAGGAATGGGTGGGTGTTAAAGAAGCCCATGTGCCCTTGCATCGCTTTGGAGAGATCGGCCTTGTTGGTGTGAATTTTCTTCAACGCTGGCAACAAGCCGTAAAGCCAACCAGACGCTTGCATACGTTCAAAGTTGAACGAGGCTTGCAGTAGCAAAGAGCGCCACGCCATGCGGTTGATGTCTGCTTTCGTCAACTCAGCGCCAATCTCTTTGTTCTCATATTCGTCCGCCGCCACACCGGGAGCCGGTCTTACATCTGGATTAACGTTGTCCAGATCCATTTGTTTGATTACGTTAGATTCCATCTTCAAGATCCTCAGCAGGGGCAGTCACAGGAGTCGGTTCTGATTTGCGCATAAAGTCGATAATCGCCATGGCTGTGGCCGCAGAAGCGATCGCCAAGATAGGCAGCTCAAGCCAAGCGGCAGCAACGAAACCTAAGATGAAGTAAGGGATGTAGGCATTCTTCATCATGATTTTCATCAGTACCGCAAAACCGATAGCGGGCATGATGCCACCTGCCACACCCAGGCCATCAATCAGCTCTTTTGGTAGGGCAGAAACCATGGTGCCTGCGTGTTCCGCACCAAGATAGATAGGTAGAAACGCGCACAGGAAGTAGAAGGTGCCAAGCACAGCAAGCGCGAAGTAGTTAACACGTTCAATGCCATCGGTGTCGGCGTTTTGTGCGTATTCGTCACACTTCGACATCACGGCCGACATCGCAGAGAAGAGCAACGTGATGCCCATTTGCACCGCAACGGCGAACGGTACCGCCACGCCAACCGCCACGTTCGGTTCCACTTTGGTGGTGATGGCAAAAGTGGTACCCACAATCGTACCGATGATCACGTTTGGTGGCTGAGCACCCGCTAAAGGCGCTAAGCCCATCCAGATCAGTTCTAGCGTACCGCCCACCAAAATACCGGTTTGCAGATCGCCCAAGATCAGACCAACGAGAGGACCCAAAACCACAGGTCGGTGGAAGTGAGTCAAGCCATTGAAGAGGTCAAGACCGGCCAAAAAGGCCAGTATGCCTAGCAACAATGCCTGTAAGAGTCCTATTTCCATGATAGATGTCCTTTTATCAGAGTAGAGTAAAGAGATCGGTTGCACTTTCTGTTGGGACGCCCTGAATAGAGCAGCGCACGCCTAGTGCTTTTAGTTGTTGAAAATCCGCCACGTCTTCGGCATCGACCGAAACCGTTTTAGAAATCTGTTTTTTACCGTCGGCGTAATGCATGTTGCCAACGTTGATGTTTTGGATCGGCACGCCTCCTTCCACCAACTGGCGAAAATCTTTCGGCGTACGGCACACCAACAAAATGCGTTGGCGATCGGCCGCTTTGTGGATGGTGTCGATGGTTTTCTGCACCGTCCAAAAACGGATGGCAATGCCATCGGCTAACACCATCTCCATCAGGTTCTGTTGAATGGTGTCTTGAGCAACGTCATCGTTCACCACCACCACGATATTGGCATCAGCGAACCCGACCCATTGCACGCCGACTTGGCCGTGGACTAAACGTTCATCAATACGACTGAGTACGATATTTGGCATGTTCAATTTCCTTATAGATTCGAGGTGAATGGTTGTGGACGATTGGTGTGAAACGGGTAAATGGTGACCCCTTGAACCACGCGGTTCACTTCCCCTGTCGGGCATGGGTTGTCAGGGCCAAAGCCAAGCTGGAGCGATTTTTCAAACGCCAACATTTGGCAAAATAGGATGTATGGGAAACAGAGCCAGCGGTCGCCAAGGCCGAGCTGCCCTAATTCGAAAACGTGTTCTTCACTCAACGGTTTTTCCGTTAGGGCCACGTGGCGCAGGGCTTGGTTGTCGCGGCGAATTTCGCGCAGCAGATCCAAGTCGTACTGGCGGGTGTAGTCATCACTGGACAGCAGTTGAACCACCAGCGCTTTGTCGTTAATGGTGAATTTTGGCCCATGGCGGAAACCCAGTGAGGAATCAAATGCGGTCATCACTTTGCCTGCGCTCAATTCGAGAGATTTGAGCGATGCTTCGCGCGCCAAACCCGCAAAACCGCCACTGCCAAGTACGATGAGCCTTTCATAAGGCAGCGTGGCCAGCTGTTTGACCGCTTCTGGCCATTGCGTCAATTTGCTTTCGCACAATGCCGCCGTGGCGAAAATGACCTCCGCTGAGAATTCACCAAGCAGGGCGAACGTCGACATCAACATGCAGCTAAAGCTCGATGTCATGGCAAAGCTCTTGTCATTTGAGCCCTCGGGCATCAACAGACACAACGCATTGCTGGCTTGCTGAGCATAGCGAGAGAGTGCGCCTTCGCCGTTGCAGGTCAAAAACAGGTGGTAAGCCTCGTCGACTAACTGATCAACCAGCTCAACGGCCGCCACGCTCTCTGGGCTGTTACCAGAGCGTGCATAAGACACCAGTAACGTCGGGCGAGTGGGATCCAAATATTGTTCAGGGTTGGAAACCAAATCCGTCGTTGGGATCGACGCCACTTGAAAACGCAGATCGGCTTGAATAAACGGCAGCGCCGCATCCCCGACGAACGCAGACGTGCCCGCGCCCGTCAAAATAATGCGTAGATCCTGGCGTGCCAGCAGCGGCGTAAGAAAGGTTTCAATGTTTGGCGTTTGCTGCTGCAGAATCTCCGCCAACGCACGCCAAAGCGCGGGCTGATGGCTGATCTCTTGCGCGGTATGAATGCCGTTGTGCGCTTCAAGCCAAGTGGATGAATAGCCTAAAAAAGTCGTCATTAGATGGTCTCCTTGCATACCGCTGCATTGTGGTAACACGCGTCGGAATAGAGCTGCGTGACCTCCATAATTTTGTGAATGATGATGTCAGCGGGATGGTTACAAATCTGGTTCTGGGCAATGGCTCGTGCCTGCGCTGGCAAATATTGGCTCAGCAGCGTTGTTGGCAGAGGCTGGGAAATAAGGTGTGTAAACATCGCTTGTTGCGCCGCTTGCACCGCAGGGTGTGTCCAGTAGTAGCGAATGCGGTCGCTCAAGCTGTAATTGCAATCAAGAAACTGTTGATGGCCTTGGCTTTGATAATGAGAACGCCAATAGTTGGGCTGCTCATGCATCACTTGTTCAATGGTGTCACGTAGGTGTGAGGCTTGATGAACACCCAGCCACTCTTTTTCAGCGCGATCGAGCGCAAATAGCGCTTCACGCAACGCAAACGTTAATGCAGGTCCCACTTTCAAAATCGCAAAGTGATCACGAACAAGCTCATGATAAGCCGCCGGATTTTGGTAATCGGTCGAGTGTGCTTCAAACACCAAATGCGGCTGAGAGTCGATCAGCTGGCTCAGGGCTTGTGCTTGATCACTTTGATAGTGATGCACATGGTGGTGATCAAACTCCACCCCTGGCTGCACCACCAAACCAATCACGCGAGGCCACACGTAACCCAAGCCTAAATCACTGAACGCTTGGTGATGCGCGTCCAGCGTCGCCAAAGCTTGCTCTGGTTTGGTCACTTGCAACTCATGTTCTTGCAGCGACTCCAACGCGCCGCCCGGAGTTGGCACTTCCGTCCCCACGACATACAAAGGCGCTTCGCCACCACGCGCTTGCCATGCTTGCTCAGCAACTAAACAGAGCTGCGCAGCGCGCTCGGCCATCACTTGCTCACTGAGGGG
Organism: Vibrio sp. CCUG 15886; assembly: GCF_028570825.1. Classification (NCBI taxonomy): domain Bacteria; kingdom Pseudomonadati; phylum Pseudomonadota; class Gammaproteobacteria; order Vibrionales; family Vibrionaceae; genus Vibrio; species Vibrio sp. CCUG 15886. The sequence continues at coordinate 1,158,897 of NZ_JAQQBT010000001.1, forward strand.
AATGGCATCGCCTTCACACGCCATGGAGCAATCGAGATGAATTTTGTTAAAACCCGCCATCACGTAATCGTGAATCAGTTGCGCGGAGTACTCCATCGCTTGTCTTGCAGGTAGATGCTGCCAACAGTTTGGGCCAAGATGATCCCCACCCAGCACCAAACGCGCTTTCGGAAAATTCAAACGCTCCGCTAAGGTCATTACGTAGTCGGCAAACACTTGTGGTGTCATCCCGGTGTAGCCGCCAAACTGGTTTACTTGGTTTGAGGTTGCTTCAATCAGCACCAACTGACCATCACGCGCCGCTTGTTTTATCGCCGCTTCCAACACCAAAGGATGCGCGGAACACACCGAGTAAATTCCCTTCGCGTGGCCTTGTTTGTGTTGCTGAATTAAAGAAAGTAGCGTTTTCATGTTTGGTCCTAGTTCAACTTACGGTTTGGCGCCATTTGGTCGGCGAGAATCACTGCAACCCCCATCGCTAGAAGCGCTTCATGGGTGGCATGAGGAATGTGGCTGTCTGTCACCAACACATCGATTTGGTTGGCAGCGCGGATCATGCAAAAGCTTTTGCGGCCAAATTTGCTCGAGTCGGTCACCGCAATCACTTGTCTCGCCACATCGCACATCGCGCGGTTCACTTGCGCTTCGTGGTTGTCCGGCGTGGTAATGCCCGCTTGCAAATCAAAGCCATCCACGCCTAAAAACAATTTGTCGAACAGGTAAGTGCGGATCTGCTGCTCGCCGTGATGCCCTGTCAGCGAGCAAGAAGCACGGCGCAAACTGCCGCCTATGACGTGCAGTTCCACATTGTCGTTGTGACTCAGTTGGTAGGCGGTGTTGAGGGCGTTGGTCATCACCACCAATTTTTTCTGGGTAAGGTGCTGAGGCATCAAAGCGATGGTGGAGCCGGAGTCCAAAATGATCGCCTCGCCATCCCCAATCAGTTGCGCGGCGGCATAAGCAATCATCTGTTTGATATCGCGATTGATTTGATCTTTGCGATAAAGCGGCTGGTCGAAAGCAAAGTTGGGATTGAGGTTGGCGCCACCATAACAGCGGAAAACGCATCCCTCTTTTTCCAAGAGATTGAGATCATGACGGATGGTGACTGCCGACACATTAAACGCCAAAGCAAAATCGTCGACTTTGCCACTGCCGTGTTGTCGGATGTGAGACATAATTCGTTGTCTACGCTCTGCACTGGTCATCACTTACTCGCCTTTCGTTACCTTTCATTTGCCATCAGAAAGCTTTCGCTCTCTTTTCGTTGTTATTAAAACAGGGCTAAAAAATGAAAAGTGAAAGGGAGATCACAGTGGACAACCTTTCGTTTTCAGGTCAAAAAACCTTTCGATTCACACAAAGTGAAAGACTTTACTTTCACTCAAACGGCAGAAAAACCCACCAAACGTAAGGAAAATAAGAAAAACAGAGAAATGAAAGTGAAAGAGAGAGGGTTGGTTAAAATAGCAGCAGGATTTCACATCGCGACCTGCGTAAGATCACACTTTGTGAAATTGAGAGAAAAATAAACCTGCTTTACAGCAGGTCTACAAGGCGAACATCCACCCCCATTTCGGTGAGTTCTCGGTGGTAATCTTCGGGGATGCCACTGTCGGTGATCAGCATATCCAGTTGCTCTGGGCGAGCAATGAGACAAAAACTTTGCCGATCAAATTTGCTTGAATCGGTAACCGCAATAACCATTTGTGCAGCCTCAACCATTCTGCGGTTAATGCTGGCTTCGCCAGAATGCGGCGTTGTCACCCCCGCCAGTTTGTCAAAACCATCAACCCCTAAGAACAGTTTGTTGAAGCGAAATTGCCCCAGCAATGCCTCACCCGATTCGCCATGCAAGGAATAGGAGTTTTTGCGCATTAAACCGCCCGTGACAATCACTTCGATGTTGTCACGGTTAGCTAAGTGGTAGGCAATGTTGATGGCATTGGTCATCACTTTTAGGTGCTGTTTTTCCGTTAAATGGAAAGCGATTTGCTCCGTGGTTGAACCAGAATCCAAAATCAAGGTATCGCCATCTTCCACCAAAGAAGCGGCGTATTGGCCTAGCAGGCTTTTGATGTCTTGATTGATCTGTTTTTTATCCTGAAGCGGCTTATCAAAGGCGAATTGGGCGTTGATCATCGCCCCACCATAGCAGCGCGTAACACAACCTTTTTTCTCTAGGACATTAAGATCATTACGAATCGTCACTTCAGAAACCTGATACTTCACAGCAAAGTCGTTCACCGAACCACTTTGATGTTGCTGAATATGTTTAAGAATCGCGTCGCGGCGCTCGTTGGATGTCATACGTTTCATTTGGCAATTTTGTAAATATGGCCGCAGTTTAGCAGTTGTTGGTCATGGTCAAAAGAATGCATACCATCTGGGTTTGCGTTCAGTCACTTTTTGCTGCACTTTGTATCACCAAACAATAAATGCCCTACTCACATCGGCAACCGCACCATGTAGAAACCCCTTTGGCGTGGCCTACAGCAGAGGCCACATTTTCTGTGAATTTTCCAAACTGTTTTTACGCACGCTTGGAACAGCTCAAGCAAGTAGCATTGAATCCACTCCTTTTAACTCCAAAAGTAAAAACGCCCACCGAAGTGAGCGTTTTTTGATATTCGAGTGTGTTCGGCTTAGCCAATCATGCGTTCGCTGCTTGCAACAATTTCATTCAACGCAATGGTTTGAGCGCGTTTAAAGAAGTTAAAATCGGTCGCCGTTGCACTGGTGTAGGCACCCATGGTACGGCCAATCACCAAATCACCATTGTTCAATTTTGGCAGCAGAATGTTTTCTGCAATCACATCCACGCTGTCGCACGTTGGGCCAGAAAGCACGCTTGGGATCAGCTCGCCACCTTGTTTGATGGTGGTGAGCGGATAACGCGCATCGTCAAACATCAAGCCACTGAACGAGCCATAAATACCGTCATCCAAGTAGTACCAGATTTGCCCTTCACGCTCTGCTTGACCCATCACTGAAGCCACACTGGTCACCGCAGGTGCACAGATAAAGCGACCCGGTTCAGCCAAAACATGAACCGTTTCTGGCAACAAGCTTAGCGCTTCATTAATTGGCGCGCAGAACTGATCAATCGGCATCACTTGCTGAGTGTAGTTCACAGGGAAACCACCACCAATATCGAGTGTGCTCAACGCAGGTAAGCCGCGTTCAACCACCTGTTCCATCACATGACGACAAGTGTGGATCGCTTCAACATACTTGTTTGGGTTAGTGGTTTGTGAGCCCACATGGAACGACAAACCTTTGATGCGAATATTCCACTCTTTCGCCGTTTCTATGATCACTAATGCCTGCTCTGGTGAACAACCAAACTTCTTCGACAAATCGGCAAACGCTTCAGAGTTACGGAAGCTCAAACGCACCAGCAATTCCACTTCATCGCGATAGGCTTTGAATTTCTCTAGCTCATTCAAGTTATCCACCACAAACACGTTGCAGCCGTAAGCCAGTGCATCGCGGATGTCGGCATCACGCTTGATTGGGTGAGTATGGATAGTGAGTTCTGCTGGCACGCCTTCAGAGGCAACCAACTCAACTTCACCTGTTGTTGCAAGGTCAAAACTGGCGCCTTCCGCCAACAGAGTACGCACCACCACAGGGTGTGGTAGCGGTTTTAACGCGTAGTGCAAAGTGACGTTTGGCAGAGCGTTTTTCAAAGCGCGGTACTGCTGACGAATCACATCGCAGTCCAATAACAATAGTGGCGCACCAAATTGCTCAACCGACGCTTCGATCAAATGGATTTCTTCTGCGCTTAGCACTGGTGAAGTTAGTGAATGAATATCAGAAATAGATTGTGAATGTGCCATAGCAAACCTCCAAAGTAATGGGGCACTTTTCATACATAAGAGATGAGTGGGTATGAAAAGTGGAGCGTCAATAAAAGCGCTGGTGCGCCGTCAAAGTCACTCTTGGATAGTTGCTCTATCGCCTTGCCACATAAACAGCTGTGATGTACTCGGATTGGCTATCATCAAGAAGCGATGCGATAGTAAGGTCATAATTTACTCAGCGCAATAAAAAATGCCCTGAGAAAGGTAACAATTTTTTGTTGTCAGGATTACATCTTGCAATGGATAAATATTTATATAATTTGCTTATATATTTAATTTGGCGTGTTTAGAGGAATTGAAGTGGCCCACCAACTTTAGAAATAGGTTTTGTGCTCACCGAACATCACTTGAGCCAAACGGACGAATGGGTAAAAATCAACGTTTCAGCAGCGCACAAGATGGCACCTAACGAGATGACGATGGATCTAAACTTACTGAAAACCTTTGATGTGGTGATGAAAACGCGCAGCGTAAACGAAGCGGCAGAGACGCTTGGCATTACCGCACCAGCGGTCAGCCACGCCCTGAATCGCTTGCGCGAGCAGTACCAAGATCCGCTCTTTATTCGCCAAGGTAGGGGCATTACGCCAACGAATTTTGCTATTGAGCTGCATGCTGAAATCCAAGAGCCACTTAGCCTGCTGCTTAACGGCGCGAAATCCCGTCAGCAGTTTAATCCTGACACCAGCCATCGCACTTTTCGTCTCTCCAGTCATAAAGACATTGATTTAATGCTGCTGCCTCCCTTGATCGATCACCTCACGCAGCACGCTCCAAACGTTAAGCTCTGTGCCGATGTGGAACATTTAGACGAGCGCGATCGCCAAGCGGATTTGCGTACCCGCAAAGTGGACATGATTCTCGCCACAGTGCCGTTTGATGAACACGGTTATCACAACGAGTTGTTGTTCGAACTGCCTTTGGTGATGGTGTGCCGACAAGATCATCCACGCATTCAAAACGCCATCACTCATCAACAGTTTTTTGCCGAGCAGCACTTATTGTGGGAAACCAAAAGGCAAAACCAAGACATCGTGGACTCACTGGCGCTGGAGCCACAACCACAGAGAAACATCGCCTATAAAACGGGTTCCAGCTGCAACGCCATCATGATGGCAGCACAAACCGATTGGATCTGCGTTACTGGCCAATGGCATGCCGATTTGATGGCCAAAGCGCACCAACTGCAGGTAATGCCGCTGCCCTTTAAGCTAAATAAGTTGCCTATCTACATGACATGGCACCATAGCCAACAACAAGATTCGGGACATCAATGGCTTAAGAGCGCCCTGATGCAAGTAACCGCGACATTTCGTGAACGAAACTGAAGGCTAAAGCCAAAATGGATTAAATAAAACTAAATTTACTTTTCAGGTTTAGTCTATCGATTGTTTAATCCGCACTCATTAATCTCTCCTTAACGACGGTCGCTCAACGCGCCGCTATAAGAGAGAGATAAACAATGAAACTTCAAAAATCGATTGTATCGCTAGCGATTATCGCCACTCTATCCCCAGCGCTGACGTTCGCAGCCCCAACCAGCAGTGAGCCTAAACAAGCGTCTTCATTCACCATCGAGAAAAATAACCAACTCAAAAGCTACCTCGACTTCGCCAATCAAAGTGATTTTGAAGATGCCTCGCGCGGCTACATTGCCACGTGGCCAGAAAAAACCATCAAAGACGCCAAAGGCAATGTGATTTGGGACTTCAGCAAATACGACTTTGTTGAACAAGAGAAGAACATTCAAACCGTCAACCCTTCACTGCTGCGCCAAGCAAAACTGAACAACATCGATGGCTTGTTTAAAGTGAAAGAGGGCATTTACCAAGTGCGCGGTTTTGATCTCTCGGTGATGACCTTTATCCGTGGTGACAAAGGTTGGGTCGTGATCGACCCACTCATTTCACCAGAAACCGCTGCGGCTGGCCTAAAATTGCTGCGTGACAAAGTGGAAGATGCGCCAGTAACAGGGGTGATTTTCACCCACTCACACGTTGACCACTTTGGTGGCATCCTTGGCATCACCAGCCAAGAAGAGATTGATGCTGGTAAAGTCGATATTCTTGCACCAGAGGGCTTTTTCTCTCACTCGATTGCCGAGAACTTAATGGCAGGCAACACCATGTCGCGTCGCGCTTCTTACATGTATGGCAACTTGCTTGAAGCGAGTAGCCAAGGGCAAGTGGACGGCGGTTTGGGTAAAACCACCTCATCCGGTGCGCCAGGCATCGTGAAACCAACGCACATTGCCAATATCACCGGCCAAAAAATGGCGGTCGATGGCGTGGAACTGGAAGTGATCATGGCGCAGGAATCCGAAGCTCCCTCGGAATTTATGTTCTACTTCCCACAATACAAAACCATGATGGCGGCGGAAGTAATGACGCACACCATCCACAACATCTCGACACTGCGTGGGGCGAAAACGCGTGATGCTTCTTCTTGGGCTGAGTACGTTGACCAAGCGCTAAAAACCTACGGTGATAAGGCCGATACCATGATCGCCTCTCACCACTGGCCAACCTTTGGCAAAGAGAAGATCCAAACTCAGCTTGAGAAAACTCGCGACATGTACAAGTTTGTCCATGACCAGACTCTGCGTCTTGCCAATCAAGGCTATACGCCAAATGAGATTTCAGCAGAAATTACCCTGCCAGATTCGCTGGGCAAAGAGTGGTACAACCGCGGTTACTACGGCACGGTATCGCACAATGCTCGCGCGACGTACGACTTCTACTTTGGTGCATGGTGGGATGGCAACCCAGCGAACTTGAATCCGCTGACACCAAGTGAACAAGGCGCAAAATACGTTGAAGCGATGGGCGGGGAAGAGAAAGTGATACAACTGGCTGAGCAAGCAGTGAAAAACGGTGAATACCGCTGGGCGGTGACACTGCTTAACAACGTGACCTTCTCCAACCCAGACAATATGGACGCACGCTACTTAGAGGCAGACGCGATGGAGCAGTTGGGTTATCAGGCAGAATCTGGCCCTTGGCGTAACTACTATCTTGGTGGCGCGAAAGAGCTGCGCCAAGGCATCAAACCAGTCGCAACGCCAGACACAGCCGCGATTGCCAAGAACATGCCGTTTGATCAGTTCATGAAGTACCTCGGCGTGACGGTAAAACCTGACGCGGCGAATGGCCTCAATATCAAAGTGAACATCAATGTCAAAGGCGATGGTCAATACTCGATGGAACTGAGCAATTCGGTATTGAAATCCTACTCTGGCACGCAGTTCGAAAAGGCCGATTTAACCATCACCTTAACCCGCCAAGCGTTTGAGAAAATGCTGACCAAGCAAGCGACACTGCAAGATCAGGTCAAAGCAGGCTCATTCAAGGTCTCTGACCAGGCACAGTTCCAAACGCTGATGTCGGTCTTTGATAAGTTCGACATGTGGTTCGGTGTGGTAACACCATAAAGGTATCCCCACCCTACCGACAAAGCCCGCGAGTCACATCGTGGGCTTTTTTGTTGTTCTTAGTCATCCTTCGGCAAGGAGTCTCACCACGGATTTACAGCTTGCTCATGTTGATCTTTTTTCCAAGATACACAACGTCTACATCGGCATAGCCCAGTCGAACGGCTTCAAACTGTTGGCTCATCTTCAGGGCATGCTCTGCATCTTGTGCTAAGACGGCCACCAAGTAGGTCGGACGAATCACGTCCGTGTTTATCGCTTGCGTATTAATATAAGACGACGTCACCGTACCCACTTGATTGAATGTTATTACACGCTGGAGATCGATACCCAAAACTCTGTCTATTTCCAACGGCTCAATCCCTTCCTTCCAAGTGAAAGTCAAACCATAATTATTGTGCTCTGGCGTATTGTCTAACCACTTCGCCCCTAACAGTTGGATAGCATTAATTTTCACTAGCTCTTGTTCAAAGAAAGGTAACGTCGCCAATTCATCACGCACAGCCTGTTCGCTCTCACCTTGCATAACAAATTGCAGTATCTGAAATTTTTGTTCGCCAATTGCTGAATCACGTACAAACATATCTTTTATTTTTCCCTCTTCAATGAAACGGCTAAACGCAGCTCGTTGTTCCGGAAATTGGGATAGAACTTGTGAGAAATCTTGCGTATTCCATTTGAGTTCAACGCCATAATCATACGCGTAAGCGCTGTTTAATCCTGCCAATAGCATGGTGGTTAGCAAAACAAATTTAGTGATAATTTTCATAACTTTACTCTCTATTTTATATTGTTATTACCAACGCGAACGATACGTTCGGTGGCAGCTTTGACATGTTGCTTGCGCCGTTTTTAGTCCTTTTTCGGCCAAGTCAACATCGTGGCTCTGGCTGGCTTTCAGCACGATGGCATAACCTTCGCGCATCTCAGAGAGCAGTTGTTCAAACTTCCCTGGATTACGCCAAATGCTCTCTTTTGCCTTACTGCCTTGATGACTATTCGCCACAAAAGTGGCTGGCAACAACTCGCTGTTAGCCACCAAACGCTCGCTCACTGCCAATAATCCTTGCCAATCGACATCTCGCTCATTGAGTTGTCTTTTGGCCGCTTTGGTGTCGTTTTCGATCGTTTTGAAAGCCTGTTGTCTCATTTCGATAGATGATTCCACATCTCCAACACTGCTTTGCTCGGCACTGACGGTGACAGCGGTCAGTGTCAGAGTGAGTGCAATACCAACGGTTTTTTTCACATTTTTAAAACTCACGTTCTTCTCCTTGATGATCCTCAATACATTCGATGAAACTTAATTTACACAACAACTGTTGCGCACGCAACAGTTGTTGTGTAAATTAACGTCAATATCAATCACAGCGGAAATCAACACGATGAAAAAAGTTACAGTTTGGGATCTTGGAACACGCCTATACCATTGGCTTCAAGCGGCCATTTTCATTGGACTTATGGCCACAGGAACTCGCGGAGAAGGACCTCATCTTCAACTTGGGCTAATTCTCTTTACGCTGTTGCTGTGGCGAATCTGCTGGGGATTTGTGGGCAGTGATACCAGCCGATTCAGTCATTTTGTTACCCGTCCACGCAAGGTAATTCTCTATTTGCTTGGCAAACACGAAAGTACCATTGGCCATAACCCACTGGGCGCGTTGATGGTGATCTCTTTGCTTTCAATACTGATGATTCAATGCCTGACAGGAATGTTCATGAGTGGCCTAATCGATGGGTTTACGGTAATTGGACTTACTCTGCCAGAAAACATTTACGGCATAGCAGCGCTGATTCATCACCAATTAGCAAACCTTTTGCCTCTGCTCATTGCTGTGCATGTGGCAGCCATCATGGTGTACAAGCTAATGGGGAAACCGATGTTACTGGCGATGCTGACTGGGAAGCAGCACTCTGACACGACCTCTCAACCCGTTTTGTCGAGCAACTTCAAAGCCATACTAGTGCTTATCAGTGCAATATTAGTTACCATGGCAATAGTTGCTACTTCAATGGTGTCATCATGAATCAAGAATTTAATCGCCAGTCCAGTTTTGGTTGGCTTATCAATGTCATCGCCAATCACGCGACAAAAGAGTGCGATAAACGTCTAAAAGAGCATGGGCTCACTGTGGCTCTATGGCCAACATTGATGTGTTTGTGGGAAAAAGAAGGCGTGACTCAGCGCGAAATTGCGCAAATGTCCAAAGTGGAAAGCTCCACAACCACCCGCACTCTCGACAAACTGGAAGCGCTTGGATTAGTCGAACGCCAACCCGATCCAGAGAGTCGCCGCTCATTTCGCATTTTTCTCACTGACAAAGGAAAAGCATTAAAGAGTGAAGTGATCCATCTGCCCGTTGAGGTGAATGAGTCCTTGTTATCAACGTTAGCTGATAGCGAACAGGAAGCTCTACTGAGTGCGCTACAGAAATTGGTTGATGGCATTTAACGTCTGGCCAACACCACGCAAACAGCCCGCTACAATGCGGGCTGAAGTGAATAGGTACAGTGGCTAATACACATTTATCATGCATTACACCATTCCCTTGACCGTCATCATCAAGAAACCACAAAAAGCGGCATTGTTGATCGCCAAGCTTGGGTCGACACAATCCCTCATCGCTAATATTTGCTCACGATAGCGGCAATAGAACGCATAGCTTGGATCCGGTTTGTAGATCAAATCTGGCAGCTCAAAGAAGCCGATCACGCCTTTCGCTGTAGTCGGTTTGACAAACACTTCATCCATCGGGGCATAGTAGTTGGGCAAGATCGTCATCAGTGACCACTTTGCTAGCTGCGCGGGTTTGAGCAAAGAGTGCATCATATTAAAGCCATACTCCTTATCACCATGCAGCATATCTTTCAGCGCATAGGCATAGCTTTCTCGCTCGTCATGGCTCATTCCCTTAACCCAATCACGGAGTTTAGGTTTTTCAAAAACCGACACCATGGAGGAGCGAGTGATGGTTTTCACCATATTCTCGGCCACTAACTGAGGCTGACTGAACGCTTCTGGCGCAAAGAACGCTTGCGCCTGCTGGACACGCTGTGGCATTTGGTGCTTCTTGCCGATTTTCACCATTTCGGGATGCTCAAACCCGCCCGGATAGTGAAGAAGAAACGCCTCCTCGGCGGCTTTCAAACGCTGCATATTCATCATTGTTCCTTTTTATCGCGTTAGTAACTAGATTACCGATCACCAAAATTGCGGATCGCAAAACGCCGCCACACACGTCACAGGCCCTTTTAAAACGGGCAGTGCTTCACCTGTTAGCGACTGTGCTTGCCAGCCGTGGGGAAATTGCAACGAGTACGGCGCAGCAATGGTTTGGGTATCGACGGGAACAAAACCAGCCTTGTGATAAAAATTCGGATCCCCATACGTGACGGCAACTTCAACGCCTTGCGCTTTGATCTCCTGCAAGCCGAAAGCAATTAACGCTTGTCCAATTCCTTGACCATGATAGGAAGTGGCCACCGCAACTGGAGCCATCACAAACACGGGCGTACCACAGGGGTAATGCAAGCGAGTAAAGAAAATCGCGCCCACAACCGCTTCACCCTCCGCTGCGATATAGATAAAAAGATCGTCATTGTGCGTTTGCTCGATCAAATCCGACGCCAGTTGCCCAATCAACTGCCCTTCAACTTCACCTTCCGAATCGGTAAAGGTTTGGCAAAAAAGTGTTTTTATCGCTTCAATCGCGCTCTTATCTGCTAAGGTATAGTGCATCGGGGGATCCTGTGTCACAACAAACGTGCCGTCATTATAGCGGATTTCCCATCCCAAATTGGGACGCTGCACACCATACTGACAGAGATTGTCAGTGGGTTGTGGCACCCTCAGCCCTCAATCACCTACTGGAGAAAATCGATGTCCAACATTGTCTACATTGCCACCAGCTTAGATGGCTATATCGCAGGACCAAACAACGATATGGACTGGCTGCATCAAGTACCCAATCCAGATGGTTCGGACTTTGGCTTTGCCGATTTTATGGCCAATATTGATGCGTTGGTGATGGGCAGAAACACCTTTGAAATGGTGCTCAGTTTTGGCGTGGAATGGCCTTACAATAAGCCAGTTTTTGTGCTGAGTAATACCTTGAAAAGTGTGCCAGAAGGCTATCAAGACAAAGTATTTTTGGTGCAAGGGGCGTTGCCAACAGTGGTTGAACAGTTACATCAACAGGGCTATCAACGCCTTTATATCGATGGCGGAAAAACGGTGCAAAGTTTTTTGGCCGAGGATTTGATTGATGAGATGATCATCACCACCATTCCTGTACTGTTAGGTGCTGGCATTCCACTGTTTGGCAGCTTACCAAAAACGTTGAATTTTAAGCATATTCATGCGCAGCGCTTAGCGGATCACATGGTGAAAAATCACTATGTGAGAGTGCGTTAATTGAAGCGTAGTCAGGGCTAAGTTAGCCCTGATAAACGTTGGGTTGCCAAATCTGCATAAAATTCTCGACTGGTTCAATCGGTGTAAAGCCGAACTGCTTATACAACCCATGAGCATCCCGCGTTGCGAGGATCATTCGCCTTAATCCTTGCAACTCGGGATGAGCAATGATCTTTTCCATCAACCACTTACTCAATCCTTGCCCTCGGTGCTGCGGCAAAATAAACACGTCCGCCAAATAGGCAAAGGTCGCTTTATCGGTGATCAAACGCGCAAATCCCACTAGCTCTCCATTGTCTTGCAACACGGCAAAGCAAAAGGCATTGTCGATCGCTTTGTGCATCGTAGCTTGGGGGATCCCTTTCGCCCAATAACTCTTTGAAATGAAGTCAAAAATCACCGAAAAATCCATCTCAGATTGATCCGTGGTTACTCGATATCCTTGCATTTTTGCTCCTCCCTGAGCGTCATTACCATCACGCGTTACAGAATCGTCTCTTCAAGCGCTTCTTGATATTCACTTGCTTTGGCGATCTCTTTCTCGTTCATTTTTCCTTTCACTTCTTTGATCGCCTTTTCAGCTTCATCATAACCATTGTCATAAGCGATGTTGTACCAAGCCAGTGCTTTGACATAATTATGCTCCACACCACGCCCTTTAAAGTGGAAAGAACCAATCATAAACTGGCTGTGCTCCTCACCCCATTCCGCAGCATATTGGAAATACTCCAGCGCTTTTTTGTAGTCTGCCGATTTGATTCCACAAATTCGCATGTAACTAGGCTCGGAGTAGATTTTACCCATGATCTGATAGGCCTTTGATTCGTCATCAAGTTCAATGGCGTGCTCAAATAGCGTAATGGCTTTTTGGCAATCACGTGCCACACCTTCACCTTGCAAGTAACTGACGCCAAGATTAAAAGTCGCCAATGCATGTCCCTTTTCAGCGGCGCTCGCGAACCAATGGTTCGCCTGCTCAAAATCTTGCTTAATGCCTAAGCCGTCATTGTATGAAAAAGCCAGTTGGAACATCGCATCTTCATCGCCTTTCTGCGCGGATGCGAGGTAGTATTCGTTACCTTTTTTCTGATCTTGTTCAACACCTTCACCATCAAAGTACATCACACCCAAGTAGTAAAGCGCGATGGCATCGCCTTTCTCGGCCAGTTTTTGATAGAGCGGTAGAGCCTGTTGATATTCTTCCTCATGGTAATGGTGCTCCGCCAAAGCACTCAGTGCCTCTAGGTTATCGAGATCGGCGGACTGCTTGAGATAAAGCAACCCTTGATCAACGTTTTCTTGCATCATCGATTCGTCGATGAGGATTTCAGACGCTTTGAAAAGCAGTTGTGCATCTTTAGACGTTTCTGCTTGCTTTAACACTGCTAACGTTTCTTCGTCAAAATCTTCGTAAGTAAGATCATACGCATGAGAAACACTGGAAAGAAGAAGGGGAAGCGCAGCCAACCACGCGGTACAACGACGTGTCATAGTTAATAAGTCCATTATGATTGTATTAAGAACTCGCATTGTAGCGGCTTGATGAATACCAAACCGAGCACTTATTCCAATGGTTGCTTAAGGCGTGACATTCTGCACACTTTATCGTCACCCTGCGAACAAAAGAGCGTGAAAGAAATCGGGGCGATGTGCGGTCTGATTGAAAGAATAAACAAAGGAGGCGTTATGCTGACATGGCAAGATATCATCACCTTCACCCACCAAGGAAATCCTCAGCCTGATACCGTCGTGAGAAAAAGCGATGCGCAGTGGCGTGAACAACTTGGCGAAGCACAGTACTACGTGATGAGGCAACATGGTACTGAGCGTCCTTTTTCTAACCAAATGTGCGAACTGTTTGAACCGGGTTTGTACCACTGTGCAGGTTGCCAAAACCTGCTGTTTGATTCGGGCAGCAAGTTCGATTCAAGAACCGGTTGGCCATCGTTCGCTCAGCCGATGAAAAGCAATGCGATTTCCTACCATTTGGATGACACCTTGGCCAGCCCAAGAATCGAGGTACGCTGCAACCAATGCGAATCGCACCTTGGACACGTATTTCCCGATGGGCCGGCACCATCAGGGCTTCGCTATTGTGTGAATGCCGTTTCAATTGAAAAAGTAAATCAGGAGGCATCATGACCACGCAACTTGCGACCTTTGGCGGTGGCTGCTTTTGGTGTACCGAGGCGATATTTTCTCAGCTCAAAGGCGTACTGGATGTGAAAAGTGGCTACAGTGGTGGTCATGTTAAACACCCTTGTTACCGCGAAGTGTGCAGTGGAAAAACGGGCCACGCCGAAGTGATTCAAGTGAGTTTCGACCCTGAAATAATCCGCTATGAAGCGCTGTTGCTGGTTCATCTCACCACACACAACCCCACCACGCTCAATCGCCAAGGGGCGGATCGCGGCACGCAATATCGCAGCATCATTTTGGCGCATGATGAGGAGCAAAAACGTATCGCACAGCAAGTGATTGCTGAGGTCGCGCCTTATTTTGATCAGCCAATCGTGACAGAGGTGGTGGATTTCGAACAGTTTTACCAAGCAGAAACTCACCATCAAAATTACTACAGCGATAACCCTGAAAAGCAATACTGCGCGGTGGTGATTGAACCGAAGTTACGCCGCTTGAGAGAACGCTATGCCGATCTCCTCGGCTAGTTTCCGTGTTGCAAGCCGCCTTTGTGCCTAGCGCAAGGCGGCTTTTTCCTTCGTGCAAACTTGCCCAGCCACGTTCCGCAAGCAGAGAGCTTGAACAGAGCGCTGGCTCTGTCTACAATGGCGCACTTTTTAGCGATTTCAGGTTAAAGAACATGAACGATACAACTGCAAAACCAGCACTTCCAGACCGTCTATCGGGCAACGCACGTAGCCCATTCTTCGTAAAAGAGTGCTTTGATCACCAAATCGGTATCCGTTTTAACGGCAAAGAGCGTAACGACGTTGAAGAATACTGTGTTAGCGAAGGTTGGATCAAAATCGCTTCTCCAAAAGCGAAAGACCGCTACGGCAACCCAATGCTGATCCAACTGAAAGGCACGGTTGAAGCGTACTACGTGTAAGCTATACGTTTAAAGCGAACGCCTCAGTTCCAATGCAAAAGCCCAAGTGGAGAGACTTCTCAACTTGGGCTTTTCTATTTGTGGTTCAAAAACAACTTGTCGATCCAAAATAACGTCTGCCGCTGCGGGCGAATCAAGGTTCACGCCAGCCATTGCCAATGTTAGAATTCACTACTATTTCATTTGGTAATAAAAGGAACTGTGATGAACCCGATTCTAGCAATGTTGAAAGAGAACAATATCAGCGACGAACAAATCAACGAGCTATTTCAAATCCTAACGCAGAACCCACTGGCCGCCATGGCGACCATCGCACAACTCGGCTTACCTCAAGAGCAACTGCAAATGCTGATGGCACAAGTGATGCAAAACCCGGCATTGATTAAAGAAGCCGTGGAAGAACTTGGGCTCGATTTCTCTAAAGTGGAAGAGGCGAAAGCGAAACTGCAACAGCCTCAATAGACCCCCACTGTTAGACCATCACTGTTCAGGCTGCTGAGTAATAGTAAGCGGCCTGAAACAGCCGCTTTATGCCCTACCCCAGAGTCGATGTTATTCCGAAAGGCTCTTTTCTCCTTCAACCATATCGGCAGCGGATTCTGTCACACTGACGCTTGATGTCGCCAATGGCGTCGCCGCGGAACATTGACATTCCTGACCTTTGGCTTTGCTGTTTTTATGGGGTGCATACCAATCTTTCAGCCCGTTTTCTAAGCGCGTTGCCGCCGCTTTCGGAGCCATCTTACCGAGCAGCACTGCCTGGCTCACTTCCGCCAATTCATCTCCTAACTTAGGCTGACCACGCGACAGAATTTGCGTAGCCACACGTATGGTGGAATCACATTGGTCACGCCACTCCATCATTTCGCGCGCCGCAGGATTACTCACCTCAAAGAAGTGGTTTGACAGCGAGAAAAAGCCCGGCAAAGAGTTGGTATAAAGCTCTGCAAACTGTGACGTCGTCAGCCATTGCAAAAAGGCCATCGCCGCTTGCGGATTTTTACTGGCCGGATTCATCCCCATGCCGATGTCGGTATGATCAGTGAAAAAACAGCCATCACCCTGATTGGCGACCGGTGGCGGCATCACGCCAAAGTCGAGTTTGTCGGTAAAAGGGGCGATCTCCCACGAACCTGCAACATAAAACGCCGCCTTGCCAGATGTAAACAGATCATTGGTTGCACCATAATCTCGGTTTTCCCCACCCGTACCTAAGTAGCGACGCCAACGCGCCAGCTCTTCAAACACCTGCACGTATTGCCCATCATCTAAACGCTCTTGACCATTAATCAGCGCTAAGCGGCCATCTTCGCCTTTCCAGTAATTGGGCCCGATGTTTTGAAAGCCCAATTCGGACGACACCCAACTCTCGCTGCCACTCATCGCCAAAGGTACATAACGCCCATCTGCTTTCACTTTGTCGAGGACAGAGAAAAATTGGTCACGCGTTTTTGGCACACTCAAACCAAGCTGATTGAAAATCTGCTTGTTATAAAAGAAACCGTGAATCACCGATGCCATTGGTACACAAAACGTTTGCGCGCCGGAATCGGTTTGCCAAGGTGCTTGTGCAAAGCTCGGGAAATTCTCCATCCCAGCCATTTCGGTAATCTCGGCCAGATGCCCCGCTTTAAAGAGCGCTAAGGAATCATCAAAAGGACGGCAAGTAATTAAATCACCCGCTTTGCCTGCTTTAAGATTTTCCCACAACGTCGGCATGTAGTTGACGTTTTTCACTGGACGAAAGGTCACTTTGATGCCCGGATGTGAAGCTTCAAACGCTGGAATGATTTTCTGCTCCCACAGCGCCTTGTCATCCGCTCGCCAACTTTCAATCACCAACTCACTTGCCATGACTTGGCTACACACTAGGAGACCCAGCGCTCCAATCCACTTGTTGATCATACGCCCTCCTAAACCTTGAAATGTGCAATCAGTTGTTGCTGTTTGGCCGCTAAATCCGCCAACACTTCGCTGCTGCTGGCCGACTCTCTCGCTTCACGCTCTGTCTCGTGCGCCACTTCTGAAATGCCCGTCACGTGGTGTGCAACGCTCTGGCTCACCAAAATCTGCTCTTGTGCGGCATGCGCCACTTGATCGGCCATCTCTTTGATCGCGCTCATGCGCTCGGCGATCGATTGCAGCGCCGTGTCCATCTCTCGCGTCTGCTCCACACAAGTTCGCGTTTGATCTTGGCTGCGTCCCATCACCTCAACCACTTCCTTACTGGAGTGCTGAAGGTTCTCAATCATTTTCTGGATCTCTTCGGTTGAGGTTTGCGTGCGTGTTGCGAGGGCACGAACTTCATCGGCCACCACCGCAAAACCGCGCCCTGCATCCCCAGCACGCGCCGCTTCGATCGCTGCGTTGAGTGCCAGTAAGTTGGTTTGCTCCGCGATGCCACGAATCACATCCAAAATGCTGCCAATGTTGTTACTGAACTCACCCAGCTTGTGCGTGATACCCACAGCGGCTTCCATGTCATGAGCCAGCTGCTCGGTGATTTTGCGCGTGTTGGCCACTTTCTGGCGGCCACTTTTCGCTTCGGCATCGGCGCGATCCACTTCATCTTTCGCCCCATCGGTTGAACGAGCCACCTCCGTTGCGCTCACCTCTAGCTCGGTAATGGCAGCGGCAACTTGGTCTGTCTGGCTTTTCTGCTCTTGCACCCGCGCCATGGCCCGCTCGCTGATTTCCGCCGAACGGCTCGCTTCATCCACTAAGTGACGAGAACCGGCGGTAATTTGCGACAACAATTCCCCCGTTTTGTCCGCCAACATGTCAATGGAGCGTGAAAGCTCACCAAACTCACAGCCCGTTTGATAATTGATGCGCCGCGTCATATCCCCTTTGGCCATGTAGGCGAGTTCTTTGTTGATCTTCTGTAGGGGGTTTTTGATGCTCATTGCGGTGGTATAGCCGATGATCAAAGCCACGGCGGCAGAAATCGCCGAGACCGCCATGATCCAGAAGTTGGCACTGCTCACCGCTTCATCCGCCACCATTCGGCTTCGCTCTGCAATGGTGCCCGCCGCTCTGGCCATGTCATCCAATTTTGCCAAGCTGTTGGAAAGGCTGGTATCCACCTGCTGGTTTTGAATCACAAGATCGTTTTCCAGTTGCTGAGCTCGGCGCATGGTTTCAAGTAAGCCTTGCTTACCCAGCGCCAGCTCTTGCAAGCGATTGAGGTTCGCCACATAGCGTGCTTTGACATCTTCTGGCACTAATACGCGCTCAAGGCGTTTACGCGCCATCTCAATATCTTTACTCAGTACCTTCTCGAGTGCATTGAGATCGGTTTTAGCGTCGGCACGGCGAATATTTTTCAGATCTCGCGCAATCCCAGAGGTGATCAATTCCGCTTTATTGCGCATGGAGCGTTGGCTAGAGCTCTGTTGCAAAAGCAAATCCGCTGCCCATTGATAGGTATCTTCGAGTCGAATAAACGCAATTTCGAGTTCGCGACCTTTGACTAAGGCATCCACCCACTCGCCATGTTTCGCCAAGACCTTATCCGAATCGGCGTAAAACTGATTGGTTGCCTGCAACACTTGCTGGAACTGCGCTTGGCTTTCTTCTGCTGAGGTAAATTGATTCATCTCTTGGCTTAACTCACGAAAACGTGCCTGCTGAGATTTAAATCGACTCGAGAGTTGTGGCAACTCTGCCGCCTCCTCGCTGGCTCGATATTCCAAAACCCAGCGGTTACTCTCTTGCAGTGCTTCCTTCAACCCCGCGACCGCCACCACCAAGGGTGTCGCACGATCAGAAACTTCAGACAAACCGTCATTAATCCCTTGAATTTTAAGAGTGCTGATGACCCCCAACAGGATGAGCAAAAGGAGCATTAACACGAATCCAGCGGAGATCCGCTGCACGATAGATAAGCTCATGAACATATCCTCACTGATGCATGAAAAGATAAATTAAACATAGTTGTGATTTGCCAAACCGGTGGGAAGAAGATCAAGATTTGTGATGTTTGAGAATGTTGGTAAGAGAAGGGTTATTACAACGAAAGCTTACACGGTAAGAGAAGGACGTCGACTAGCTCTTCTAATGATTTGTTTATTTTATACTGCCAATTATCAACACGTTTTATGATCAGATGATAGCCATCATTGCTCAACAATAAAGCAAGTTATGCAATTTTACGCTGACGAAAAATCCGCCTCTTCAAAAAAATCATTCATAGACAATAAAAAACAAGCGAAGCGAATTTCCTCTCGAATTTTAGTTATTAAATCTACGTTCATAACATCATCCAATGTTAGCTTTTTCTAATTTTCAAACCTGAGAAAAATACAGATATATATGCCCGTTCAATCATATTTATCTTGCTGATGATAATCATTCGCATAATAATCATAAGGCCATGTTTTAATGACATTTTTTAAGAGAGATTAATAAAGAAAATGAAAAAATATTTAAGCTTGTTAATGACAATAACATTGTCAATCGCATTATCGGGCTGTAATGGTTCTTCTGATTCTTCATCAGAGTTAGCAGAAAGTTACGATGGTGTTTATAAAGATAAAAACGGGGAGTCGCTTTTTTATAGCTCGAATGAAGATGCGATCTATTTATATAGACCACCACAACAATACAAGGATGGTTATATTAGCAGCTCAAATCGTAGCATTGTGGTCGACAACAATTTAATTGGTCCTTATATAGATACGAACCATTTCGTGAAATCGGAACTTGGCGACTACTATCATTACCAAAACTCCACCGTTCAGTTTCATTTTTCAAAGGGTAATGTGTCCGCACTAGTCAAAGATGAGGGTGACAGAACACTTGTTGACACCACGTACACCAAACTGCCAACACTCGCTGATTTTGATCTGATGTATCAAAGCTATGCGGATTGGGAGCGTATGACACTCATCTTCTCTAATGATGATCGTATGTTTGCTCAATTGGACTTTATGCTGACGTGCCAATTAAATGCTGATGTAAAGAGGATGTCGAACTTCTATCGTGTCTCTAATGGTGCAATAACCTGCAATGATCCAAACGATCCACGTATCGACTCAAATATGCACGGCGTTATCTATAAGGTGGCGGAAGACAGCCGAGCTATCGTCATTGTGCAAGGAAAACGTTGGACATATCGTACGACTTTCCAAACCGTTTATTAATCGAAAAGGGGCATCAGCCCCTTTTCATATTCTTATCTTTACTCTGTCTTTCACACCAAGCTCAGATTACTCATCACGCAGCAAAGCTTTTGCGAGTAAAGAAAGCGCTGCCGAAAGTAACACAATGTCTTTAAGCAAGAATTGTCCTGGCACAACCGAAATGGCAGGGAATCCGCCTAGGCTCGCTTCAGCAATAGGAGCAGTAAACAAGAAGCTGGTTGTTACAGCAAAAGTCAATGTTGCGCTGGCGGCTCCAAGTATCGCAAAGCCACGATGAACTGGGGCTAACAGTAGCGCAACCGCCGTCGCCACTTCCACAAAACCAATGAGGTTTGATGCGCCTTGCAAGCTAAACACGCTATACAACCAGCTAGTCAGAGGGCTTGAAGCCACTAAACCTTCAATAGCACCCGCTTCGTAGCTGGTGAACTTCATCGCCCCTATCCATGCAAGTACGATGACGATGGAAAAACGCACCGCTTGATCTGCAAACTGGTTGAGTGAATGGGCAAATTCGCTGCGATTTTGATGAGTATTGATGAGCGTTGACATAATGTTCTCCTTTCAATTCTGATTTTTATTCAATAAGTAATGATTTAGTGACGGATTGCTTGGCTACGTAGAATCTTCTCAAATCGGCCTTTTCGGATTGCTGTGATAAGGTCTTGATTCCCGCCGACATGCACATCGCCGACAAAAATTTGTGGCACCGTTCTGCGTTGGCTGCGATTTAGCATCTCGTTAAACAGTGCTTGGTCATCGCTGACTTCGATTTCTCGATAAACCAACCCCATGCTCGCCAAGGTCTGTTTGGCTGCTTTGCAGTGTGGGCAGTAGCTTTTGGTGTAGATTTCAATCTTTGGCATGGTCTTGCTCCCGTGTGTTTCGCTATGGGTTTAATTTAGCGCTTGCCACTCGTACTATCTATGCACAATAATCTTGAATTAATACATCGATCGTATATTCATAGGAGGCAATACATGGAAGTGATGAGCGATATTCTTCGTGCAATACGCGTTGTCGGCAGTGTGTATTTTTGCAGTCAGGTCGAAGCACCGTGGACCAAAACCTTCAACGATTTGGATCACGCCAGCTTTCACATGATCCGCCGTGGTGCCTGTTGGGCCAATGTGGATGGGCGTATCGAACAGCTGAACGCGGGCGATCTTATTTTTCTCGGCCCCGGGCAAAATCACCTTCTCTCCAGTCAATCTCCTGAAAAAGGGAAATCCGATTTAACCGAATCGACACTGCTTTTATGTGGTTCCTTTAGCTTTACACGCACAGCGACCACACCGCTGCTGGATGTATTTCCGCGCGTCACCATCGTTCGTGATCAAGATTTGGCGAAATACCCTTGGCTACGCAGCACCTTTGACCAATTAAGTTCAGAGTATCTTTCACAAGGGCCAGGTTCAGAGCTTATCGTCAATAAGCTCACCGAAATCATTTTGGTCGAGCTGATTCGGATTAATTTTGGACGTGAGCAAACCAGTCCCTTTTTGGAAGCACTCAACGACAAACGCATCTCTCGAGCACTGCAGCTTCTCCATGACCATCCGGAAACTGGCTGGACATTGGAAACCGTCGCCAATCAAATTGGTATGTCACGCGCGGCATTTGCCAATCGCTTTTCAAGCCTGGTCGGTAAACCGATGTTTGAGTATTTAACCAATCTGCGAATGCAAAAAGCACAAGAATTACTACTCGAATCCTTGCTGCCGATTGACGAGATTGCCGAACAAGTGGGGTACGAATCTGAGCGAGCATTCACACTGACGTTTAAAAAACACACCGGCACCACACCTAAGCGTTTTCGGGCTCAGTAATTCAGACAAAAAAGCCCTCGCATAGACGAGGGCTCAGAGTTCACAAAGTCACCTTTTTTATTCTAGACGCTCCAAACGGTAGTACATATCTGGAAAATCGTTGGTTTCCTTAATGGTATAGACATAGCCACGATCCGAGATAAACGCGTAGATTGGCTCTTCGTCTATCACTTTATCGATACTACTGTCGATAGTACGAGCCGTCTTAGGGAAGGTTTTTTCTACCGTCATGCTGGCTGTATCAAACTTTCGCACCGTATAGCTTGGGTAGGAATCTGCCAAGATCGTCACCGTTTCGTTTTGAGCGGTAGAACTGACATAAGAATACTCCGTACCATAATCCCCAGGAATGGCCATCAGAGGTAAGCGTCCTGCGTAACGCATATCTTCTTCCGGATTATTGGATATGGTAAAAATGCTACCACTTGAGGTATACAACTTTGTGCCATCGTAAGAGAACCAGAAATCACCCCCTATATCGTAATCACCGTGATATGGCGAATCAGTAGGATAGTCGATACCACGCTCTTCATTGATGTTGGTGCGGCTAATGTCTTGTGGTGAAAACGCGGTTGAAGTGAAGTAAATGCCGTGTCCACTCGGGTGCAACTCAAAGACTGACATACTGCGTAACATAGAATCTCGCAGAAACGTCTCGTGTGAACTCTCTAGGTTAAAGCGCGAATATTTAGAGAAGCCATCATGGCGATCGACAAGATAAACGTGATCATTCTTCACCACTGCTATCGGATTAGCGACGCTGGTGTTGTGAACAGTGATCAAAGGCGTTGCCGCATAGTCAGGGTTGTAATCAATCTGAGTAACCTGATAGTCGTGCGCGACGATAATACGGCCTTGCGTTGATACCAAATCGACAGCCAAATCTTTAGGCTCACTTGTCAGTGGGTATTTGAATGTCGTATTTGAGGCAATGTCATATACGTACACTGCGTTTGTGGGTGAATCAGACACCATGACAATGATATCTAGCCCAGGAATATGTTTCGCTTCTCGCACTTTAAATGGCAACTCTTGAGATTCATTAACCGCAGCAGGGCTATCTGCGGCAAACACAGGAGGCGTCACTTGATAGTTCATCGGGATGGTTAGCGGGCTGCCTTTAATTGGGTATTGGCAATCTTTATCGTAACAGGCGTCGACGGTCAAACTGCCGCTATGACTACCCACCCCCAAAGACGTTGGCAAACGAACATCGGCGGTTAAGCGATGAACATTGCTACCGAGATCTTCCACTGCAACGTGGCTCGCGACCTTGTAATCATTTTGATTTCGTAAGGTGATGAGATCAGCATTCTGCCCCGTCAACTGCGTAAAAAACGTCACTGGCGCGTTATCCAATACCGTTTCATTCAACCTCGCGCTTTTATCAAAATTTTGAGGTGAAACAGAAGAAAGTGAAATCTGCTCATCCAAGGGATTCGCGTAATTCACATTGACCTTGATTGGAGATCCCGCAACATGCTGATTACAGTAATAATCATAGCAAAACGCTAAGCTGACTTGGCTCGTGTTGTTACCCTCTTTAAACAGGTAACCGGGGTGAAATTCAAGCGTATAGTAACCCGCTTGCTCTGTGACAAATTGAAGTTCCGCGTTGCGTAATAATCCCCCCGTATCCTCCATCACACCAAAGAAAATTTGGCTACCATCGGTTACCACACCTCGAGAATCAATATCGACGGTCGCATAGGTGTATTTCATGCTGTTCCCTTCAACATGAACTGAAGGTGTTGTAGTAAACACGCGTAGTGAATTGCCAGCGTCAGAACCGCCTCCTCCTCCACCGCAACCAACCAATGTCAAAGCGATCAATGACGCCAACGTCGTTCTATACATAATCCTGATATCCTATCCAACTAAATCCAGCAAAATTATATTTAACTTCGTTAAACCGTCAGATAGATAAACGTGGAAAATACGACTTACTTAAAACTAATAACTCTTTGATATTTCAATATGTAACTGAGTATTTAATCTCAAATTCACGACCGCACGGCGAGCGCTTTATACCCACTTGTTAACCTGTTCGAATAGACGACGTACGAAGCAAGAATGAGCAAAATCGAGCACACAAACGTAAAATTAAATGAGCTTTCACTCACCTATTTCATAAGTCGTTACATAACTTGGCACATTAACGCTTTACATCTGGAGTTGGGGAAGGAACACTGCCCCTCAACGTAAAATCGCAGCCGATAACATAGAGTCAGAAAAATATGAGTAACACGACGGCGAAAAAATCGAATCCCCTTGTCGAGATCCTTTTTAACGTATTTGTCCCTTCATTCATTTTGATGAAATTCAGCGGAGAAGAACACCTAGGAACAGCACTTGCCCTTGTGGTCGCCTTGTTGTTTCCCATTGTTTACGGTGGCATGGACCTGATCCGCAACAAAAAATTCAACTTCATCTCCGCCCTTGGCTTTGTCAGTGTATTGCTGACTGGCGGCATCGGTTTGCTGGAACTGGATACAAAATGGCTCGCCCTAAAAGAAGCGTTGATCCCAGGTTTGATCGGCTTAGCGGTATTTGGCTCGACCTTTACACGCTACCCGTTAATGCAGAAGATGGTGCTCAACGACACCGTATTGAACCTTGATTTGATCACCCAGCGTCTCAAAGAAAGAGGCAAAACAGATGCCTTCGAGCGCTGTTTAATGTCGTCCAACTACCTGTTCGCCAGTACCTTTGCTTTTTCTTCTGTGATGAACTATTTCCTTGCCACTTGGATTGTCACCAGCCCGGCAGGCACCGTGGAATTCAATGAAGAGCTCGGTAAGCTGACCTTATACAGCTACCCTGTGATTGCCATTCCGAGCATGTTGATGATGTTTGGTATTTTTTATTACGTTTGGCGCCAGATTCGCTCGATGACATCACTGGAAACCGAGCAAATTTTCCATACCAAATAAATCTGCAAGTGGGATTGTTTACTGAGCCTAACGGGATGGCGGCAGCCAAAGCCTCATCCACGGGCTAAACGCGGTAAATAATCCCCAATTTTCACCCAACTCAGCACGCCAACTGCCCATTTAGCCATTCAATAAACGCCGCGTTTTTTGGCCTGTGTTGTTGGCCGTTTAAACAAATCAAATCGTACCCTCTCCCTGCGTGGACGCGTTCAAAAGGCGCGACGAGCTCTCCCTTTTCCAAACTGGCTTGCACCAAAGATGCCCGTGCCATTGCGATACCCATGCTGTTTTTGGCGGCAATCATCGCCATATCGGCATGGTTAAAAAGGTAGGTTTTCTCCATCACATTAAGCGATTTCAACTCAGGGTTGCTTTGGCTTGCTAACCAGCTCTGCCATTCATGATTTGGCTCATTTGCTTCTAGTGATTCGGTGCAATGGATAAAAGTCACGGCTTCAAATTGGCTGACACTACTCATGCCATCGGAGAAATGTATTTGGCTGTATTCAGGGCTACAAACCGGCATCAACTCTTCATCAAATAGCCTTTGATGATGGAACCCCGGATGCTCGCTGTCACTGTAGTAAATCGCAATATCAACGGGCTCATGTAAGAAATCTAATCGGCTTGCCTTTACTCGAAGCTTGATATTGAGAGAAGGATACAAACGCTGAAATTCCACCATACGCGGCAGTAGCCAACTCTGTGCAAACGTGGGAGCCACGCCGATGTAAAGCTCACCACGCAGCTCGTTGAATTTGATGTCTTCAAGTTCAGAGAAAATCACCTCAAACGATTGGTTAAGCGCGTGCAGTAACCGCTCTCCTTCTTTGGTCAGCTCTAATCGCCGCGTCATACGCACAAATAAGCTGAAACCCAGTTGTTCTTCCAGTGACTTAATGCGTTGGCTCACTGCCCCTTGGGTAATAAACAACTCCTCAGCGGCTTTGGTAAAGCTGAGGCACTTACCAGCAACGGCGAAGGTGTACATGTTAGAGAGCATCTGCTGTTTTCTGTCCATCGTGGCACCCAACATAAATTAGAAAGGCTAATGCATAGCAAGTTTTAATTGGTTTGTATAGCGAATCTCGATGCTTTTAAATCAAAATGTCTTATCCATAACGAGAAACAGCACGATGAAAAAGAATCTAAAAATTACCATTATTGGTGCAGGCTCCAGTTACACACCTGAGCTTATCGAAGGTCTTATCAAGCGCAATCATGAACTGCCTATCGGCGAGTTGTGGTTGGTCGATATTGAAGATGGCAAAGAGAAAGTCAGCATCATTGGCGATTTAACACGCCGAATGTTGGCGAAAAACAACCTGTCTCATATTGATGTTCACGTCACGCTGGAGCACAAACCCGCATTAAAAGACGCCGATTTTGTCTGTTCTCAATTTCGCGCAGGTTGTTTGGAAGGTCGCATTCGCGATGAACGCATCTCGCTTAAATACGGCATGATCGGTCAGGAAACCAACGGTTTAGGCGGTTTTGCTAATGCCTGTCGCACCATTCCTATTGCGTTGGAAATCTGTAAAGAGATGGAAGAATTGTGTCCTGACGCTTGGCTGTTGAACTTCACTAATCCATCGGGCATGGTGACCGAAGCGATTCTCAAACACACCAAAGTAAAAGCGGTCGGTTTGTGCAACGTGCCAGTGATCATGCAAAAAGGCATCGCGCAAATGCTGGGGGCTGACGAGCAAGACTTTGTATTGCAAGTCGCGGGTTTGAACCACTTTATCTGGGCGCGTCAGATCCTGCATGAAGGTCGCGATAAGCTGCAAGAAGTGGTCGAAGAGATCCTATCTGGCAACGATCCTCTCGTTCCGCAAAACATTCCTCCATTCGAATGGCCACAAGAGCTGCTGCGCAATATGGGGATGATTCCATGCGCATACCTTCGCTATTACTACACTAGCGAAGACATCATGAAGCAGGAAATTGAAGAAGCGAACGGCGAAGGCACACGCGGCGAAGTGGTCAAAGCGATGGAGAAACGTCTGTTCGATATCTACCGCAACCCAGAGCTTAACGAGAAACCAAAAGAACTCGAAAAGCGCGGTGGCCAATATTACTCAGAAGCGGCGTGTGAGCTGATGAGCTCTATCTACAATGACAAACGCACCATCATGCACGTGAACACTCGCAACAACGGCGCGATTGCGGGCTTGCCGGACGACTGCACTGTGGAAGTGAGCTGTATGATCACCAAATCAGGGCCCGTTGCTTTGAATGTTGCGCCGTTCCCAACAGATACACTGCGCCTGATTCAATTGATGAAGGATTTTGAATCGCTCACTGTAGAAGCCGCGGTCACTGGCAACCGCAATGCGGCTCACCGAGCGTTGATTCTCAACCCATTGGTCACAACGGGAACGATTCTAGAGCAGGCATTGGAAGAGACAATTCAAGCGAACCTCGATTACATGCCGCAGTTTCGTTAATCCTTAAAAGTGATTCCTTAAAATAAGGGGGATGGTTAGCACCATCCCCCTTAAAAAATCTGACTGCAACAAGCCACTAAGCCTAAACCGGCTGACTCAGCATAAACACCACCACTAACGCGAGGCTGCTGCCCATGCATCGGTTTACCCACACCACCTTTTGTGGTGACTGGATAAAGCGGTTCAATACGGTGCCAAAATAGGCCCACACAAACATCCCTAGCACACCGGTTCCGACCATCACGCTGATAATGATCACCACCTGAGTCAGGTAATCATTGTTTGGCGAGATAAATTGAGAGAACACCGTCAGCGATGCGACCCAACTTTTCGGATTCAAAATTTGCACCCACACTCCAGACAAAAAACCAGACTTTTTCGCATTCGAATCATTATCGATCTCCATATTGGCAATCGACCATGCCAGATACAGCAAATACGCCGCACCAACCCACTTTAGTGCCGTGTACAAATCTGGGTAAAGGGTAAACAAACTGACGAGCCCCACACTGGCACCAACCAACATGATAATCACCCCGACAGCATTGCCCAGCACAAACGGCACGGTCGCAGAAAATCCGTATCGGCTTGAAATGCCTAACAGCGCCACATTGCCCGCTCCCGGCGTCAACGAAATAGAAACGGCAAACAACAAAAACGCCGCCAACAACTGAGCACTCATGCACTCTCTCCCCAAAAAGTCGTGATTTAATATGAAAACAGTCTAACGATTTGGCTAGAAATAAAATTGCTATCTGCGCTACGATAAACGCCAATTTGAGCAAACTATTTCCAAAAGCATCATGAAAAAGAAAGAATCCACCAACTTCGAATTGGACAATACCGATTTCGACATTCTTGATCATATTCAGAAAGATGGACGCATAAGCAATTCCAAACTCGCCGAAACCCTCAACTTGAGCGAGACACCCTGTTGGCGACGTTGGAAAAAAATGGAAGAGGAAGGCTACATTGAGGGCTACGCCGCGAAACTCAATCGCAAGAAACTCGGCTTTCAAGTTTCGGGGTTTACGCTGGTCACTCTAGGCAGCCATGAAGTGGAAAACACCACACCTTTTGAAGACTTCGTAGCAGAAACCGACTGGATCTTAATGTGTCACTGCATTGCAGGCAGCGCAGATTACATGGTGCAAGTGGTAGCAAGAGACTTAGACGAATACTTTGACCGCATCAGTGCCATTCGCCGTGTAAAAGGCATCAGCGCCATTCAATCCAACGTCTCCGTTAAGGAAATCAAGAGCACCTTCCAGTTGCCATTGGAGTGAAACGACGAAGGAGACTGCGCTCGCTATCTCCGCCGGCCAGTCACGCGAAACTGCTGTGGGGTGACATCAAAATAGGCTTTAAATGCCTTGATGTAAGACGAGTCGTTCTGATAGCCCACTTGATCGGCAATGCTTTGAATAGAGAGCTCTTCATCTAACAAAGAGAGCGAATAGATCAGCCGAATTTGCTGTCGCCACAACTGAAACGACGTGTTGAACTCTTTGGCAAACAAGCGCGACAAAGTTCGCTCCGACGCGCCGACTTTCTCACCCCACTGTTTGAGCGACCAATCCAATGCTGGCTTGTCGGTCAGCGCTTCAAACATCAGCTTTAAGCGCCGATCTTCTGGCAGCAGCAACTGAAACGTCTGCACGTTGTCTTTCATGATTTGGTCATGCAGCACCGCAAGCAAGCGCGACACTTCCCCATCACTTACAACCCCTTCGCACTGGCGGCGAATTTCCTGTAACAGCTCATTTAAAAACGGCGTGAGCGTAATGGTTCGCACTTGATGCTGATACTCGGTTCCAAAAGCCGGATTGAGGTAGATACCAACAAACGTAGTATGACTTAGCGCGATAGATTCATGTTGAATGCCAGCAGGCACAAACAGCGCAGAGGTATGGGGCACAAGGTGCTGGTAGTGATCGGTTTGGGTTTGCAAAAGCCCTTTGATCGGGAAAATGACTTGATGCCAGGTATGTTGGTGCATCGCATCTATGTAACCTTTGGGCATGTCGATGGTTTTAACCAGCGCTGGTGAGTGAGGGTTGGCGGCCATCATCTCATTAGACGTCATCACACCGGAGTGAGAATCGATTTGGCGGGTTAGCATCATTAACTGTCCTTACATCCCTACTCTGACACAAGTGCACTAGGCTATCATGCTCGGTAAAGTGAATGAAGCCGTGAGGTGCGACGTATGCGATATCAAGTTGAAATATCCAAAGAAAACCAACTCTTATTCAAAGTCGATATTGATAACATCAACCCAGCCAAGTGCGAAACATCGCTCGAAACCGTATTGGCTAAGTTTCCAAAAACGGAAGGTTATCAACGCCATGTGTTGGTTTCTGATAGCGAAACACGCTACTTAAAAAGCACAGAAAAGCGCATTGAAGTACTGGCAGCGATTCCGGTATTTGCCTCATTGGGCGAGCGTTAACCTCGGGTTTGTTGACCAATCCGTTTCACGCAATAAGGAAAGAATATGAAGAAGTTAGGCGTCGTTAACAGCGTATTAGCAGGAAAAACCGTTGACTTTGCGCATGGCACGAAAAGTGCGATTAACAAACAGGTTATGTCACAGCGTCTACACGCAACTGAACTGGGTTTCACCAATGACGAGCAAGGCGATCCGCGCTTTCATGGCGGCATTCAAAAAGCCCTTCATATTTACCCAAGCGAGCACTACCCAGTTTGGCAGCAAGAACTGGGTGACAAAGCGATTTTCCATTCCGCAGGCGCGTTTGGTGAGAACTTAAGCTCTAGCGGCGTAACAGAAGCGTTCATTTGCTTGAAAGATAAAATCCGCATCGGCACAACCTTGCTAGAAGTGTCGCAAGGGCGCATGCCTTGTTGGAAACTCAACGTACGCTTTGAGCAAAACGACATGGCAAGAAGGCTGCAAGACACGCTTCGAACGGGTTGGTATTTCCGAGTGTTAGAAGAAGGCGATATCGGCGCAGGTGACGAGATTATTCTGTGTGAAAGACCTTATCCAGACTGGTCCCTAGCTCGCATCATGGGCGCGGTGTTTACTGGCTGCCTAGATAAAACTGAGCTAAACCAACTGGCAGAACTGCCATTGGTTGAATCTTGGGGCAAGCTTGTCGAACGCCGCCTAGAAACCGGCGAAGTCGAAGATTGGGAAATGCGTTTGGTTGGCCCAACGGCCCAGCCAACTCGATAACAGCAGGATGAAGGCTCGAAGCAAGCGAGCCTTCATTGATGAGGGGCCAAGGGAGAGAGACTAAAATGTTTTTGGATAAATCTGAGCTAGCCTCACCAGCTAGCTCGAAGTTGGACAGAAACGCTTTAGGGTAGTGGCACTAAGTCGCTCTTGTCCCTGATTGAGCTGAAAATCCAAGTGATATCAAGCTCATCTTGAACAATTCAAAATAATACACTCCCGATCTGCGATTAGAAGCAGCGTGTCAGCAGGTTAGCTCGCCAGACTGCCTGAATCGTTCGAAACGATCCTTTACCAAGTTGCGGTAATCCGGATACTCACTGAAGTAGCGCACAATTTCCTCTGCTTCTCTTCCTGAGTGGCACAGTTCACGCTGTACATAGGTAAATATGTTTATGAACCTTACAAGGCTGATTTCATCTACAAGAGAATCAGCTTCAGAAAATGGAACATACAAGATAGCGATATTACTTTTAAACTCATCTGCTGATAATAAATCTCCTTCCTTAAGGCGCTTAAATCTTGCTTTTATGGCATTGGTATCAGGGTCAACCATCCAAAGCTTGAGTTCCTTCTCGTCTAATAAAGCCTCCTGCTGATAACGACAGTAGCTTTCATCTGTACGCTGAGCAACCAGAATATCTCTGTATAACTGTATCCACGTTATACGATCCTTTTGGTACTTATGCTTGGCCCAGTGATTTTTTAAGCGTTTAAGGAACACCTCCATAGAAGGAACAACCAAAGTTTTACCCTGTTTTTCAGCTAGCTTTGGCAGATAATTACTCAATGTAGGAGAAGGCTGATGCGATAGCTCCATCATTAAGTCAAACAAAGCAGCCCAGTACATCACAAGTTTGATTACATATTCAGTTACCTGTTCATTTGGCGGCTCTGGGAGTTGCAAACTATCTATAAGCAGCCAGTCTCTTACAAATTTTTGAGTTACCTCGTGGTTGTTTTTTTCATCGCTACCTTTGAGACACAAATACTCGATCTCGCAATGAGCCAGAAGGAAACTAAAAAACTCATCTAGTTCAAACCTGCCGTATTCATGATGAGCCTTTCTGAATGATGCGACCGCTACCTTCATCCCGAACCACGCACCTAAGTGCCTAAGTTCATAACCCTCGACTTCACTCAAATAACTGTCGACGTCAAATCCCTTTAGACGACATTCTGCCATCAGTTCCCGCATGAGTTTCTCTAAATCTCCGTTACGATAGTCCCTGAACATCTGCTGATCATGAGTAATGTTGGGATCTTTTTTCAGCATTCTCATTAGTTTGACGAATGCGTCGGATCCTGACTTTATATCTTTAGTTGATACCCGAAAGAATCCGGGAAGACCGTTAAATAGAATTCCTCGGTCAGAAAGTTCGGTAAACATATTTCAGTGAAATGTCCCTTTTTACATGTCTGTACTGAGTGAGAATACCGCCTGAACAAGCGAAATAGAACCTTGCTTATCATTTTCTCTTAACAAAAACAGTAACATGAGGAAGGTATAATGACGGAAAACATACTAAAAACCATACAAAGTGGCGCACAAGCACTTTCATTACTAAGTAAGGTACGTTGTGTAGAAAGCTATTCGTTTTCATCTGGAGAAAAAGCGAAAAACTTATATTCATGGCCTACAGAATTTGAAAAAGATAATATAGTTTCCAGTGTACTCGAACAAAATGGAAAAACTTTGGGGAACTACTGTAGAGTTAAATCCTATCCAGTCTCTTACTCCCAGTATAAAAACTATCTACCTGTTTATGCACCGGAAATTATCAGTATTCGAGTTTCACGCTGTCTACTGGATGTATATAAACTTCTGTTCAAAATAAACACTATCACAAAAATTACGGCTGTTTGGGACAGTGTGAAGTATCCAATGCGAACATACCCTAAATCTATGTCTGACATGGATGGTTTAAAAGAGTTTGCCGGATACCGAGATGCGATGCTTGTTTTCGATTTCGGTAACGAAAAATACAGTACAAAGCTTCCAGCATTTGCATACCGAGCATTATTGGTAGCATCAGAGGTATTTAAAACCTTTTCTATTTCTTATGACGACAGAAGTCATTTCATTGGTAACGTCACAGATAAGGCAGGGAGAAGTAAAAGATACCTCGTACACTACGGTAATAAGGGATACCTGTTTGAAGCAATTAATGAAACCTCTGATTCAGTCGATAAACTGGTTGGCTGTGACAAATGGGTCGAAGTTCTGAAAAAAGACGGCTGGAAGTTTTACAACGATAAGTAATCTGGCACTGCAATGCAGCAGCCTTAATAGTTTGAGGTATTAGCATTCACTTCAAATCGAAATGGCAGTTGCAGTGACCCTTTGCAATAGGCAAGGCAATTAGATTGCTAACACTAAATTGCTTCTGCCCCCAAGCTAGGCATCTGAGAGGCCTCTGGACAAATTCGTGTTACCAATGGCGTCAGTCGTGACTCTGCACGCATGACCCAAAGTATGGAAAAACTCTATATACATGGCCAGTTTTAGTTAATCACTACAGTAGGTTAAAAAATAGAAATAAGACGGCCTATTCGAACTAGTTGGCTAAATTAGTAAGACCCCACTTTCATAGACACTATGCTGGTTAGAAGAAGTAGGTCAAACCACCTCACTGTTCTTTGTGAGGTTGAACGTACTGGCAAGGAATGGGGCAGTAATATGTTACCGATTAACTGTTCACGATTTTCATTCCGAGCAGAGCTTATTAAGCTCGCCCAAAAGCTTTGAGAAAGTTCTTGGGGTGTTGGTGAAACCTTACATGCTCAATGTGATTAACCCTCCTCTTTCCCTTAAAGGGTGGAGCAATGTATCCCCAATTAGCGCATCTTGAGAAGTATATTACGTAGTCAATCTGTGCATCCTGCCATTGGTCGGTAACAACGGTGTTTTCATCGAAGCACTCTACCGACTTTACTTGAATGCGGTAGAATTTGCTCCCGTCAGAAATAAGTACATCTGTCTTCATACCATGATCGATCATGGGCATAAAGACTTCCCAGCCGTCTTGTAATAGCCAGCTTGCTAATAGGGTTTCGTAAGAGACACTTTTATAGTGCTTTTTTGCTTCTGAAGAAGAGTGAAGTGTTTTTAAAGGCATATTAATATCCTAATTACATGCTGGTTGTCTTTTTAGCTCTAGACGTCCAGCGAAGCTTCCCTTAGGGATAACTTCAATTAGGATTCACAATGGCTCTTTAGAGGTCTCATCAACTAGCAACAGGAGCTACCCCTAGTCTTCTACCTACTTGGTTACCTTGACTATTAATACTAGTGTTCACGTTCTGTGAGTGAATCGGTTGGTTTTTAAACACGATATACAAAGATCGTAAATTCGTCAATTCAACTGATGGCAAGAAACCTTGATTAGACATGATTAAGAACAAGAACCTCGTTCAGTAGGCACTACACTAACTAGAAAAAGTAGGGAGCAAACTCATGCGTCAAGTATGACAGAATAGCGTGCTAGCTTGGAATGGGGCAGAAACACTCTAGTGTACTCACCCAAAACCACTAACAACGCCATTCTCCACAGATCCAAGACACCGCAATCACTTGCGCTAAAGTTCTATCCTTTGAGCTTACTAACATAACCAACAATAAATAATCGCTACACTCTGCCCCGTTTCATCTTCCTTTGTTTTACCTTGTTATCCTCTTGGAGAAATCGAGTGGCAACCATGAAAGACGTCGCGGACTTAGCCGGTGTATCCACGGCAACCGTCTCGCGTGTTATCAATCGCAGCAGTTATGTTGAGCCTGTGACGCAAGAACGCGTTGAACGCGCCATTAAAGCGCTCAACTACCGCCGAGATGCGCGCGCAACGGCACTGGCGAATCGCAGCAATAACACGCTCGGTTTATTAACTGGTAATTTAGCCGATCCCTTCTTCGCTCTCATCGCCAAAAGCGTTGAAGAAGTTGCTCGTGCCAATGGTTGCCAGTTGGTCGTAGTCAGTGGCGGACACAACGCGCAACGAGAAAAAGAAGGGATCGACTTTCTCATTAGCCAAGGTTGTGAGGCAATGGTCGTGCACTCAAAGATGCTCGATGACACCACGCTGATGCAATACGCTGCACAGCTTCCAGCGATGGTATTGCTCAACCGCACTATTGCACAAATCTCCAATCGCTCAGTGTGGGTAGACAACCGAGCTGGAGCACGAAAATCGGTTGAGTATTTGATTGAGCAAGGTCATCGCAAGATCGCGTGCATCACCAGTGACTTGCCGATTGAAGATCGCACAGATCGATTGGCTGGCTATCGAGATGCCATGAATGCCGCCAACTTAGCCATCCCAACAGGCTGGGTGATTAACCAAAACTTCAGCGAATCTGGCGGTGAAGAAGCGGGACGACAGCTTATCCAAGCTTGCCCGGGCGTCACTGCGGTGGTGACGTTTAACGATGTAATGGCAGCCGGTTTAATGGCGAGTTTGCATGAACAAGGATTGTCGGTTCCCGAGGATATTTCCGTGGTTGGCTTTGATGATGTGTTGCTTGCACGCTACCTCTACCCACGGTTGACCACCATGCATAACCCGATTGATGAAATGTCGACTTATGCGGCGAAACTGGCGCTAAATTTGCGTAAAGATGGCTATTCTCCGCCGAGTTCGCATCAGTTCGAAGCGAGTTTAGTTTGTCGCCAAACGGTCAAAGCAATACAAAAGAACGGCTAAAATTGTGATGAATTTGGCATTCGCGCACCCCATGTAAGCGCTTACATGAAAACAACACACCGCTCTCATTTTGCCTATTACACGACCGTTACTATCCACTGCGAACAAACCCTACATCGATCCTGAGGATAAATAACATGACAAATTCTAAGCCTCTACCGTCGTTCGGATTAGCACTCGCCCCTATTGCGGTGATGTTTGCGCTTCTGGCTGTCGGATACGGAATACTCGGACTTCGCATTGAAGTTCTGTTGCTGATTTCAGCTGCCTTTACTGGTCTTATCGCGTGGAAGATCGGTTACAACTGGGATGACATCATCAACGCCATCGTAGAAAAACTGGCCAAAGCGATGCCCGTGATTCTGATTTTGGTCTCGGTTGGTGGTTTAATTGCCAGCTGGATGGTCAGCGGCACAATCCCTTACATGGTGTACTGGGGACTTAAAGTCATCAGCCCTGAATACATTCTTATTGCCGCTTTTTTTGTAACCAGTGTCGTTTCCGTTTGTACCGGTACGTCTTGGGGCTCAGCGGGCACCGTGGGTGTCGCCCTCATGGGTGTTGCAGCGGGTCTTGATGTCTCGCTCGCAGCGGCGGCCGGTGCGGTTGTGTCTGGCGCATATTTTGGTGACAAAATCTCACCACTATCCGATTCAACTAACTTCGCGCCTGTGGTTTCTGGCACCACTTTGTACGAACACATTCAACACATGCTGTACACCACTCTACCGGGATTTGTGATTGCGTCTGTGGTGTTCTTTTTCGCAGGTCAAAGCGCGGATATCACCAATATTCATGAGCCAGAGAAAGTGGTTCAAATCATCTCGGGCCTAGACAATCTCTACCACTTCAACATTCTACTTCTGATTCCACCAGTGATGATCTTATGGGGCGCGTTAACTAAGAAACCCGTTCTGCCATTGATGCTTGGCGCATCGGCTCTCGCAATTGGTTTGGGTATGGTGTTTCAAGACTTCACTCTTAACCAAGGCTTCCACGCTTACGTAGACGGCTTCAATCTGGCGATGTTTGAGGCAAACGGTCACAGCGTAAATGGTTTGGTGCCAGATATCGCCAAGCTGCTTAACCGTGGCGGTCTGTTCTCGATGATGAGCACGATTCTATTGGTATTCTGTGCCTTTGCCTTCGCTGGCATCCTGAGCCTAACTGGCGCTCTAAACGTAGTGCTAGGCAAATTCCTCCATGCGATTCACACCACAGGTCAGCTGATTGCTTCAACGGTTGTGGCAACCATCACGGTGGTTTTCACCACTTCTGACGGCAAACTAGCGCTGTTGATTCCAGGTGAGTTGTTCCAAAACGCTTACCGCAAAATGGGCTTAGATACCAAGAACCTGTCTCGAACCATCGAAGATGCCGGCACCATTATCGAGCCATTGGTTCCTTGGACGGCCGCAGGTATCTACATGGCAGGTACGCTAGGTGTGGCGACATTGGATTACCTACCATGGGCGATTCAATGTTACACCGGCGTGATCTTCGCTTTGATTTATGGCTTCACTGGCTTTGGTATCGCAAAAGCAAAGCCACAGCAAAACCAACAACAGATTGCTGACGAGCATTCAAATACACCAGCAGTAGAAACAAAATAAGGTAAATCATTGATGAACGCTTTTGACCAAATTCTGAACCGCAAGGAAAGTGGCTCTTTAAAGTGGGACTTTATACAACAAAAGCTGGGATTGGCTGGGACGGATTTACTCCCTATGTGGGTATCCGATTACGATTTTAAAGCGCCGCAAGTCGTGTTAGACGCACTACAACAGCGAGTTGAGCATGGGATCTTTGGTTACGCGGAACGCGATGATGCGTACTACCAAGCGACAATCGACTGGTATCGAAATCAGCATGATACCCATGTTGAGCGTGAGTGGATCACCACAGTGCACGGCGTACTTCCTGGGCTCGCAATGGCATTGCAAATGCTCACCGAAACAGGCGATGGCATTGTGATGCAAAGTCCGGGTTACGGTTCTTTCCGTAAGATCATTGAATTCAACGATCGCGTTGTGGTTGAGAACCCACTGACGGAAACCGAAGGCGACTATCAACTCGACTTTGCTCATCTCGAAACCTGCTTTGCTAATGGCGCAAAAGC
Source organism: Vibrio sp. CCUG 15886 (assembly GCF_028570825.1). Lineage (NCBI taxonomy): Bacteria > Pseudomonadati > Pseudomonadota > Gammaproteobacteria > Vibrionales > Vibrionaceae > Vibrio > Vibrio sp. CCUG 15886. Next base: position 1,196,052 of record NZ_JAQQBT010000001.1, read on the forward strand.
GATGATCTTCTGCAATCCACACAACCCAACGGGGCGAGTTTGGTCTGAAAGCGAAATAACAAGAGTTGCCGAACTGTGTGAGCAATACCAAGTCTGGCTGCTGAGTGATGAAATATGGGGCGATTTGGTGGTTGGCGATGCGCCATACTACTCTGCTTTGCGTCTGCCACAAAATCTCACAAAACGTCTGATAGTGGCAACGGCTGCAAGTAAGACGTTTGGTTTGTCGTCACTGCGAATCTCTAACTTTATGATTCCAGATGAATCACTTCGAGCGCAGTTTACTCGCAGGCTAGATGCGCATGGCATGGACGTGTTCAATAGTCTTTCAATGAGCGCCGCGACGATTGCTTATCAAGAGTGCTCTGATTGGTTAGTGAACTTAAAAGACTACCTGTGCGCTAACATCGCCAAACTTGAGCGGTTTGTACAAACAGAACTGCCAGAGGTGACATTTGTCGCCCCACAAGCAGGCTATTTAGCTTGGTTAGATTGTCGTGCGCTCGACCTAACCGACTCTGAGATAGAGCAAAAATTTGTCGCCGCTGGGCTTGTGCCAAGCATGGGGATTGCCTTTGGTAAAGAAGGTTCTGGCTTTGTTCGCCTTAATCTAGGCTGCCCAGCAGGCACACTAGATGAAGCCTTGATACGAATTAAACAAGCACTAAGCTAGTCGTAAAAACTACAGATAAAACAAAGCCACGCGACTTAATTACCAGCGTGGCTTTTTGTTTATTGGGTTCTTTTTGTTTACTTGCTTTTAGGCGCTGGGCGCTTCGCCTTACTTTGAAACTGCTTAACGCTCTTTTTATTTTGCGTGCGGCGATTGGCTTTTTTGTCGCGTGGCGCGCGTTTGCTCTCGCCTGTCGACGGTTTGTCTGTAACTGGGAACCCTTCCAGATCTTGCACAGGTAACTCACGTTGGGTGAGGTGGCGAACCGCGCTGAGTGCATCCATTTCGCCGTGGCAAACCAATGACAATGCCACGCCTTGCTCACCTGCGCGAGCGGTGCGCCCTACACGGTGAACGTAAGTTTCTGCATGCATCGGCAGTTCAAAGTTGATCACCACGGGCAGTTGTTCAATGTGAATGCCACGCGCTAATAAATCAGTGGCAATCAGCACCTGAGCTTGCCCAGATTTAAACTGCGCCAACGCGTCTTCTCGCTCTGCTTGGCTCTTGTCACCGTGCAGTGCATTGGTTGAGATGCCCGCTTTATTCAGCTTCTTCGCCAAACCATCTGCGTTCTCTTTCGCACCAATAAAGACTAATGCCTGAGTCCACGCGTTTTTTTGAATCAGTTCAATCAATGCCTTGGTTTTACTGCCTTTGTTGACGAGGTACAGCGTTTCAGCAATATCTTGGTTGGTGCTGTTTTCTTGATGCGCTGCTACCTGCTTTGGTGCCTGCATAAGCAGCTTCGCTTTACCCTTCAACTCATCTGAAAAGGTTGCCGAGAACATTGCGGTTTGACGCTGGTTTGAAATCTGCCCAGCAATATTTTGCACGTCAGGCCAAAAGCCCATATCCAGCAAGCGATCCGCCTCATCCAACACCAGATAATGGATATTACTCAAGTCTAAATCGTTGTTTGCCAGATCAACCAAACGGCCGGTTGTGGCAACAAGAATGTGAGGATTTGACGCAAGTGCTTGCAGTTGCTGCTCTTTATCAACGCCACCACACAAACACACCGCGTTAAGGCCAAGCGCTTGACCAACTTGGTTAATCGCCTCGCTCACTTGTGTCGCCAGCTCGCGCGTTGGTACCAAAATCAGCGCTTTTTGCTCTGGATTGACCCTTAGCTTTTCCAACAAAGGCAAACCATACGCAAGGGTTTTGCCGCTGCCCGTATTTGCCAAAGCCAATAGATCTTGACCAGCCAGCAGCTCTGGAATCGCCAACGCTTGAATATCGGTCGGTTTCTTGAAGTCTTTTGGCAGTGCGTGAATCAGCTCAGAACTCAAAGAGAGAGTAGAAAATGGCATTAGCTTAACCTTGTGCTTTTGGTTGAAGAGGCAGTAAAACAATATAGATGAAGTAAATCGCAGGCGCGGACTTTACCACAATCTAGAGGACGAACCATCCCATTTTAGAAGTTCAAACCGAGCGTAGTCTGAGAATCGCGCGGCAAAAACAAGAAAGCGCAGAGCCGAAACCCTGCGCTTTTAAAAACGGTTTACATTGTAAATCGTTACTTGGTGTAGAACGCGCGTTTTAGTGCCATCTCTAAACCGCGAACTTCAGCCAGACCTTTCAAGCGACCAATAGCGGAGTAGCCTGGGTTGGTTTTCTTCTTCAGGTCATCCAACATTTGGTGGCCGTGATCCGGGCGCATTGGAATCAAACGATGGTCGCCCACTTCTGCGCGGCGCTGTTCTTCATCCAGAATCGCCATCACCACGTTGTACATATCCACATCGCCATCCAGGTGCGCCGCTTCGTGGAATGTCATCGGGTTGCTTTCTTCACGCTTGGTGGAACGCAAATGAGTGAAGTAAATGCGCTCGCCGTGCTTTTTGATCATCTTCACTAGGTCATTGTCACCACGCACACCGTAAGAGCCGGTACACATGGTCAAACCGTTCATTTTGCTTGGCACTTTTTCGGTCAACCAATCAATGTCTTCGATGGTTGAAACGATACGCGGCAAGCCAAGAATTGGGCGCGGTGGATCGTCTGGGTGCACCGCGAGTTTCAAGCCGTGCGCCTCACACACAGGCATCAGTTGCGACAAGAAATACGCCATATGCTCACGCAGTTTGTCTTTGCTAATGCCCGCGTAGCGGTCGAGTTGCGCTTGGAACTCTTCCAAGGTGTAGCCTTCTTCTGCGCCCGGCAAGCCGGCAATAATGTTGCTGGTGAGCTGCTGGATTTGCGCGTCAGACATGTTATTGAAGTATTCCAATGCCTGCGCTTGTTCCGCTTCGGTGTAATCCGCTTCCGCGCCCGGACGCTTGAGAATGTGCAGCTCAAATGCCGCAAAGGCGATTTGGTCAAAACGCAGCGCTTTAGAGCCATCTGGCATTTCAAATTCTAAGTCGGTGCGCGTCCAGTCAAGCACCGGCATAAAGTTATAGCAAACGGTGTCAATACCGCACTCTGCAAGGTTACGCAGGGTTTGCTTGTAGTTGTCGATCCATTGTTGGAAGTTGCCCGTCTGAGTTTTGATTTCTTCGTGAACTGGCACACTTTCAACCACTGACCACGTTAAGCCCTTCTCTTCGATGATGGCTTTACGTTTTAAAATCTCTTCTTTTGACCACACTTCCCCATTTGGGATGTGGTGCAAGGCATTCACAATGCCTGTTGCGCCCGCTTGACGAATATCGTCTAGCGAAACCGGATCATTCGGGCCGTACCAACGCCAAGTTTGTTCCATGACACTCACCTTTTTTAAGACGCACTTAGCCCGCTCAAATTCTTCAAGCTAAATGCACAACGACTTCTTAATATGCAGCCGCGGCAAGGCGGCTGCGCTGACGAGAACCAGCCGAAGCTGGCAAGGTGGTTACACTTTTTCTGCGCTCAGTAACACCACAGGGTTTGAGCTGAAAAGGTAACCATCGAAATTAGGATCGTCGACGTCAGACAGTTCCAACAGGCGCTGTTTTACGTTTTCAAGGTGCTGCCACATGGCATTTTTGGCGGCGATAGGATCTTTGCGCTGTAATGCCGCTAAGATTTTTGCGTGATCATCAAGCCACTCTTCACGATAGTCTTGACTGCTGATGTGAGAATGCAGTTTTTTCCACATCGGGCTTTTTTCGCGTCGTTCCCATGATTGTCTCAGCATGTCCACCAGCACAGAGTTTTGTGTGGCCTCTGCAATGCACATGTGAAACTTCTCATCACCGTTACAATCTTCCGTGCCACTGGCCAGCTCATCTCGTTCGAGCTTAAGTGCGGCACGCATTTTCACGATGTCTCCCGGCGTCACTTGCGTGGCAGCAAATTCGGCGATATTGCTTTCGAGCAACTGACGCGCTTGGAGCATTTCGAACGGACCTGCGTCATCGCTGATCACGTTCTCACGAGCGTTATTTTTAGAAGGAATATTAATGACGTAAACACCAGAACCTTTTTTCACTTCGACTAAGTTTTCCAGTTCCAACATGATGATCGCTTCACGCACCACGGTACGGCTAACGTCTAAACGTTCAGCAATATCGCGTTCTGGCGGTAATCGATCCCCCACTTTATAGTGGCCGTTGATCAACTCTTTTCTCAGTACTAAGCCTATCTCTTGATACGGTCTTTTCGGTTCAAAAGGCATCATGATGATATTGTCACTATATTCCATCTAACTACTCACGCCATCATAACGACCAATTATAATTGGTCAACCTATATGTACCAGAATGTGGTAACACCTTGTTTTTATTTTACAATTACGACGATTTTTTTTAATTACTGTACTGCTTTGATTCGCTCAACAAGTTGATTTAATTGAGGATTGCTCTTTTCAATCTCTTGATACATTGGTTGAACAGCTTCCACAAAGGCTGCTTTATTGGGTTCAACAAATGTCACGCCCATTTTTTCTGCTTTCGCGCGCTCTTTGGCTTCCGATTCTGCCCACAATTTCTTCATATATTCTGAAGAATCTGCGGCGGCTTTCATCAACGCTTGTTGCTGCTCAGGCGTCAGCTTGTCGTAAGTTTTGGTCGAGATAACCAGCACATCCGGCACCATGGTGTGCTCATCCAAGCTGAAGAATTTTGAGACTTCGCTGTGACGGCTCAAGCTGAACGATGGGATGTTGTTTTCCGCAGCATCCACCACGCCTTGTTGTAGTGCGGTGTATAGCTCACCGTAGGCCAGTGGTGTTGGGTTACCGCCCAGCGCTTTCACCATCGCAATCGCGGATGGGCTTGGCTGCACGCGTACTTTCAAACCTTTGAGATCCGCAGGAGTATTAATCGGTTTGCTGGTGTAGAAGCTACGTGCGCCCGCATCGTAGTAGGTCACGCCAATAAAGCCACTTTGGGCGGAAGAGTTAAGAATCTCACGGCCAACTTCACCATCGGTCACTTTGTAGTAATGCTCTTTATCACGGAACAAGTACGGTAAGTTAAAGGCTGAGTAAGCAGGCGAGAACGCTTCCAGTTCTGCCGCGTTGCTCTTCACCATATCCAGAGCGCCATTTTGCATCAGCTCCATTGATTCACGTTGTGTGCCTAGCTGAGCATCAGGATAAATACGAATGCGTACTTCCCCACCCGTTAACTCACGTACTTCTTTTGCCATGTAATCCATTGCTTTGTGCACCGCATGGTCACGTGGGTGGTTGTGACTGAGTTTCAAAGTGGTCGCAGCATAAGCAGACGCAGTGGCGCCGAAGGTCATTGCAGCACCGACAAGGGCACTTATTAGAGTCTTACGCGTCATCATTGTTCTTGTCTCCGTGGATTGGTTGTCCAATGTGTAGGGTATTTTTAGTTTTTAAACGGTATTTCTTGTTTCGAAGCCATTATTGGCGATCAAAAAAGCAACCGTCAAAACAAAAAAACAAATTGATTGACCAAAATCACACTAATCACCCTTAAATTGGTTAACCAATTCATTTGTGAAGCCGCTCACGTGACAACCAAATCGCCTAACTTATAATCCACTCAGAACAACATGCCTATTTTGAGACCCTACACAAATACGCTCGCCCACATTGGTAAACCAATTGTTATGCAGTCCGCGTGTTTACTTTAAGGAAATGAAAATGAATAAATTGGTCACGTATATCAACAGGGGGTTGGCAGCATTTACTGTCTCTCTTTCGACCTTTCTTGTCTTCTGCGTGGTTTGGCAGGTGCTTTCACGCTACGTACTCGGTAAACCAAGCACCGTCACGGATGAACTAGCTCGCTATCTCTTTATGTGGGTGGCGCTTATTGGTGCCGCTTACACCACAGGTCTCAAACGTCACCTCGCCATTGACCTTTTGACGATGAAACTCAAAGGCAAGAAAAAACTGGTGAATGAAATCGTCATCCAAGTGGCCATTGCGCTCTTCTCTTATGTGGTGTTGGTCCACGGCGGAACACAATTGGCACTCAAAACATTGGCCACTGGCCAGCTAACCCCGGCATTGGGCTTAGAGATGGGCTACATCTATTTCTGCCTGCCTATCAGTGGCGCACTGATGATCTTTTATTCCGTGATTTTCGCTTATGAGCGCGTCAAACAATTAATGTCTGGTGAAACCCTAGTCACCGACTCACAACTTGATTCTTAGAGGGTTCCACAATGGAATGGCAATTAATTCTTACCTTATTTGGCAGCTTCGCTGTATTACTGGCAATTGGTGTACCGGTTTCCTTCGCCATTGGCCTTTCTTCACTGGCAACCATTTTAATGGGCCTACCATTAGAGCCTGCGATTGCGGTTGTCGCTCAGCGCATGGCGGCGGGTCTTGATAACTTTGCTCTGCTGGCTATCCCGTTCTTTATCTTGGCGGGTAACATTATGAACCAAGGTGGTATCGCACTGCGCCTGATTAACTTTGCCAAAGTGTTAGGTGGCCGTCTTCCTGGTTCCCTAGCGCACGTAAACGTGATGGCGAACATGATGTTTGGCTCAATTTCTGGCTCAGCCGTCGCATCTGCCGCAGCGGTTGGCGGCACCATGTCGCCACTGCAAAAGAAAGATGGCTACGATGAAAACTTTTCTGCCGCGGTAAACATCACTTCTTGTCCATCGGGTTTGTTGATCCCGCCAAGTAACACCTTGATCGTGTTCTCGTTAGTCTCTGGCGGTACCTCTATCGCGGCGCTGTTCCTCGCTGGTTACATTCCGGGCATCTTGATGGGTCTAAGCATCATGGTGGTGGCTGGGATCATCGCCAAACGTCGTGGTTACCCAATTGCGGCTCGCCCAACGCTAGCGATGGTTTGGGATACATTTCTAAAAGCGGCGCCTTCACTGGCTCTGATTGTGGTCATCATGGGTGGCATCATCGGCGGTATCTTTACGGCTACCGAAGCCTCTGCCATCGCCGTGGTCTACACCTTTGTTTTGGCGGTGTTGGTGTATCGCGAAGTGAAATGGCGAGACCTTCCTAAGATCATTTTGGAATCTGCCGTCACCACATCGATTGTTTTGCTGTTGGTTGGCGCGTCTATGGGCATGTCTTGGGCGATGGCAAATGCCGACATTCCATACATGATTGCTGATGCGCTACTGGCGATCTCTGACAACCCAATGATGATTCTGCTCATCATCAACATCATCTTGCTGATTGTCGGTATCTTCATGGATATGACGCCAGCGGTACTGATCTTCACGCCGATCTTCCTGCCCATCGCGCTGGATATGGGCATCGACCCGGTTCACTTCGGCATCATGATGACCTTCAACTTGGCGATCGGCATCTGTACTCCACCGGTAGGTAGTGCGTTGTTTATCGGTTGTTCTGTGGCGAACGTTGCCATCGACAAAGTGATCAAGCCGCTGCTGCCATTCTACGTTGCACTGATTGCGGCCCTAATGGCGGTGACCTTTATTCCTGAACTCAGCCTGTTCTTACCAAAACTGGTCCTAGGCTACTAACTCTTTCAATGAATCATCCCGCAGAGCACTCTGCGGGAGAAGGGAAATAAAATGAAAACCATTGCAAACTCTACCCTAAATGCTGCTGTTTCGCTGCCAGATTACGACCGTTCAACGCTCAAAAGCCGTATTGTTCACCTTGGTTTCGGTGCTTTCCACCGTGCACACCAAGCTCTGTTCACCAATGAAATGCTGAGCAAAACAGGCTCGGATTGGGGCATTTGTGAAATCAACCTATTTGGCGGTGAAGAGTTAATTCAATCGCTGCGCGCGCAAGATCACCTCTACACGGTGGCAGAGAAAGGCGCACAATCGACCGAAGTCAAAGTGATTGGCTCGGTGACGGAATCACTGCACCCACATTTGGACAGCATCGAAGCTGTTCTCGAAAAAATGGCCGAGCCACAAGTGGCGATCGTTTCAATGACGATTACCGAGAAAGGCTACTGCGCCGACCCAGCGACGGGCACGCTTGATAAAAACAACCCGCTAGTCATTGCTGACCTTGCCAACCCAACAGAGCCGAAATCAGCCTTGGGTTACATCGTGCAAGCGCTTAAGATGCGTCGTGAACGCGGTCTGACGCCATTTACCGTGATGTCTTGCGATAACGTGCAAGAGAACGGTCACGTAGCAAAAGCAGCGGTACTTGAGTTCGCTCAACTGCTTGACCCAGAATTGCGCGACTGGATTGAAACCAACGTTACCTTCCCTTGCACCATGGTTGACCGCATTGTGCCAGCAGCAACCGAAGAGACACTGAGCGAAATCGCTGAGCTACTAGGTTGTGAAGATCAATGTGGCATCGCTTGTGAACCTTTCCGCCAATGGGTTATCGAGGATAACTTCGTGGCAGGTCGTCCAGATTGGAACGTGGCTGGCGCAGAATTTGTTGCCGACGTTGTCCCTTACGAAGAAATGAAGCTGCGCATGCTAAATGGTAGCCACTCGTTCCTAGCCTACCTAGGCTACCTTGGTGGTTACGCGCACATCTCTGACACCATGACTGACGAAGGCTACCGCAAAGCGGCATTCGACATGATGATGCAAGCACAAGCCCCTTCGCTGACCATGCCAGAAGGCACCGATTTAGAAGGCTACGCTAAGCTGCTTATCGAGCGCTTCACTAACCCAAGCTTGAAACACAAAACATGGCAAATCGCGATGGATGGCAGCCAGAAGATCCCGCAACGCATGGGTGGCAGCTTACGATTCCATCTTGCTCAAGGTTCTAACTTCTCATGGTTGGCAACAGCGATTGCAGGTTGGATGCGCTACGTATCCGGCGTGGACGAGCAAGGCAACGACATTGATGTTCGCGATCCAATGGCAGAGACACTACGTCAGATTTGCGACCAACACGGCTTGAACGTTTCTGTTGTGCCTGCGTTGCTCGCGGTTGAAGCCATCTTCCCTGCAGAGCTTGGTCAAAACCCACAAGTGATTGATGCGGTGAGCAGTGCTTACCAATCGCTGATTGATAACGGTGCTCGTGCCACTGTCGCTGCGTTGTAATAGGAGTTAACGATGAAGAATTTCTTGTGTGAAGACTTTTTACTCTCAAACGAAACTGCACGTCGCTTATACCATGAGCATGCGTTCCACCAGCCAATTTATGATTACCACTGCCACCTAAACCCAGCGGAAGTGGCGCAAAATCGTCAGTTCGATAACTTGGGGCAAATCTGGCTTGAAGGCGATCACTACAAATGGCGTGGCATGCGCTCGGCAGGCATTGGAGAACGTTTGATTACGGGTGATGCGAGCGATTACGACAAATACATGGCGTGGGCGAAGACGGTTCCTCAAACCTTGGGCAACCCGCTTTACCACTGGACGCACCTAGAACTGCGTCGCCCATTCGGCATTACCAATACGCTGTTTAACCCAGACACTGCTGACCAAATTTGGCATCAATGTAATGAGCGACTGGCGACCCCTGAATTTACCGCTCGTGGCATCATGCAGCAAATGAACGTCGTAATGGCGGGCACAACCGATGATCCTATTGACTCACTAGAACATCACAAAGTGATCGCAGAAGACGACACCTTTAACGTCAAAGTACTGCCGAGCTGGCGTCCGGATAAAGCGTTCAAGATTGAATTGGACGTGTTTGCCGATTACATGCACAAACTGGGCGAAGTAGCAGACATTGAGATCCGCCGCTTTGATGATTTATTGAGTGCACTCGATAAACGTTTGGCACACTTCGATGCACATGGCTGTCGCGCGGCAGACCACGGCATTGAGATCGTCCGTTACGCGCCAATTCCAAGCGAAACTGATTTAGATGCGTTGCTGACTCGTCGTTTGAATGGCGAAGTATTGTCTGAGCTTGAATGTGCGCAGTTCTCTACCGCGGTTCAAGTTTGGCTCGGCAAACGCTACGCGCAATTGGGCTGGGTCATGCAGCTTCATATTGGCGCGCAGCGCAACAACAGCACACGCATGTTCCAACTACTAGGTGCCGACGCTGGCTTTGACTCGATTGGCGATCGCCCATTTGCTTTTGAACTGGCACACTTGTTGGATGAAATGGACCAAACCAACGAGCTGCCTCGTACCATTCTTTACTGTTTGAACCCTCGTGATAACGAAATGATGGCGACCATGATTGGTAACTTCCAAGGTGGCGGCATCGCGGGCAAAGTGCAGTTTGGCTCAGGTTGGTGGTTCAACGATCAGAAAGACGGCATGCAACGCCAAATGGAACAGCTTTCTCAACTTGGTTTGCTCAGCCAATTCGTTGGCATGTTAACGGATTCGCGCAGCTTCTTGTCTTACACTCGCCACGAATACTTCCGCCGCATCTTGTGTGACATGGTCGGTCGTTGGGCAGAGAACGGCGAAGTTCCAAATGACTTATCGTTGCTTGGCCCTATGGTCGAAGACATCTGTTTTGGTAACGCGAAGCGCTACTTTGAAGAGAGGGCGTAACCAATGAAGCACATCGCCATTATTGGTGAATGTATGATTGAGCTGAATGGCAAACCGTTCGGCTCAATGCATCAAACATTTGGTGGGGATACGCTCAACGCTGCGGTTTATTTGAGCCGCGGCTGCGAAGCCAATAGCAAACCTGATGAAGTTAAAGTTTCTTACGTTACGGCACTTGGCAATGACCCAATCAGTACGGGCATGCTGACTCGCTGGGAAGACGAAGGCATCTCAACAGACTTAGTGCTGCGCGATGAGACTCGTACGCCGGGTTTATATTTGATTCAACTTGATGACCAAGGCGAGCGTACATTCTTATATTGGCGCAACCAATCAGCCGCGCGTTACTTACTTCAACACCCAAACTTTGGACTGATTAAACAAGCGTTAACTCAAGTGGATGCGGTGTTTCTCAGCGGTATCTCTTTAGCCATCTTGCCAGATGAAGACCGAATTTCACTGCTCAACTTATTGGTCGAACTTAAAGCCCAAGGCGTTGAAATCGCTTTTGATAGTAACTTCCGCCCAGCACTGTGGCCTCGAGACGATAATCAAACCGTCAAAAACGTTTACCAAGCCATGTATCAACTGACGGACGTTGCCTTGGTGACTTTTGATGACGAGCAATTGATCTGGGGTGACGAAACACCAGAGCAAACCATTGGACGCCTTACCTCTCTTGGCGTGGGCAAATGCATCGTCAAGCTCGGCGCAGATGGCTGCTTAGTTCAAGACGCAACCAATCAGGGTTCGAGCGCGGCTCAGGCTCCACAAGCCGTGCCAACCCAACCTGTCGCTCAAGTGGTGGACACCACATCGGCGGGCGACTCATTCAATGGTGGCTTTTTATCGGCATACCTTGCTGGCGCCGATCTCGCGACCTCATGCCAAAGAGGTAACGCACTGGCAGGTGCTGTGATTCAACATCGCGGTGCCATCATTCCCAAAGCATTCACACAACCGGCGCTTGGCGTCGTTTAAGGAACACTCATGTCTAGCATTAAAGAACAATTGAAAGCGTTGAAAGTCATCCCTGTTATCGCCATTGATAAAGCAGAAGACATTATCCCACTGGGTAAAGTACTGGCAGAAAACGGACTCCCAGCTGCTGAAATCACCTTCCGTTCAGCAGCGGCTGCAGAAGCAATTCGCCTACTGCGTGAAACCCAACCAGACATGCTGATTGGCGCAGGTACAGTACTGAATCGTGAGCAAGCGATCGCAGCAAAAGAAGCAGGCGCAACCTTTATCGTCTCGCCTGGCTTTAACCCAAATACCGTTAAAGCGTGCCAAGAAATCGGGATTGATATCGTACCAGGTGTGAACAACCCAAGCACAGTTGAAGCCGCACTGGAAATGGGGTTAACCACCTTGAAGTTCTTCCCTGCAGAAGCTTCTGGCGGCATCAACATGGTGAAATCACTGCTCGCGCCCTACACCGACATCGAACTAATGCCAACAGGTGGCATTAACCCTGCGAACATTAAAGATTACTTAGCGATTCCACGCGTGTTGGCCTGTGGCGGAACTTGGATGGTAGACAAGAAACTGATCGAAGAAGGTAACTGGGAAGAGCTTGCACGCCTAACTCGCGAAGCGGTTGCGCTTGTAAATGAGTAATCGCTTTTAGCGATTGAATAAAGTGCCCAGCCCTCCCTCGGTGGAGGGCTGATTCGTTTGCATTCACATTCACTCACGTGGTTAAGGAACCTAGATGGAAAACGGGTTAGCACAAGGCATTGGCGGCATCGCATTTTTGGTTGGCGTGATGGCCTTCTGGCAGAAAGATGACCTGCGCTTTCGCTATCAGATGATGGCGTTTTGCTTCATCATGGGCGTTCATTTCGCCTTACTGGGCGCAACGGTGGCGGCTATTGGCGTGGTCATTAATGGCATTCGCAGTTTCGCCTCAATCAAAACTCAATCACGCAAAGTGATGTGGTTCTTCATTGCTCTCATGTGGCTAATGACCCTGCCAAACATGAGCCACTTTTTTGAATTCATCACCGTGTTTGGTTCCTCCGTTGCCACTTGGGCACTGTTTTCCAAACAAGGCATCGCCCTGCGCAGCCTAATTTTATTCAACTCATTTTGTTGGGTGAGCCACAACCTTTGGCTTGGCTCGATTGGTGGCTCCTTGGTTGAGAGCACCTTTATCATCACCAACCTGTTCACCATTTATCGTTTGTTTCAACAGCGCACTGCCCAACGTCACGAGGCGGGAAATCGCGCTTGAAACTGCGCTAGCAAGAAATCAATAAACAATCGAATCCGCTTGGGTTGGTACTGGCGGCTAAGATAAATCACATTCAAATCCGCCCCAGCAGATGAGGTGGAAGCGTTGAAGTTTTTCATGTAACCGTTGAGCAGCGTGACAAGGCGCTGCTGCTCAATGTCATCTTGCACATCCAGCACGGACTTTAACGCAATGCCAGCACCATCCAGCGCCCATTGACGAATTACTTCCCCATCATCGGAAAAACGCTTCGGTACCACGGTAATCACATTGTGCTGATCGTGATCTTGAAAGTGCCAGGTTTTCATCTCTTCGTTGCTGCGCACCATGGCTAAACAGTCATGATGGGCGAGATCCTGCGGCGTCAATGGTGTGCCTTTTCTTGCCAAATAGGCCGGAGAAGCACACAACACACGGCGGCTCGACGCCAACTTACGCGAAATCAGGTTACTGTCGGCCAGTTCCCCATAGCGGATCACAATGTCCAAGCCAGATTCGGCTAAATTGGATAAGTTATCATTGAGGTAAAGGTAGGGCACAACTTGCGGATATTGCTGTGAAAAGGCAGAAATAATCGGGCTAATGTGCTGCTTTCCGATGTCCCTTGGGGCCGAGATTTTCAATGTGCCCCGCACTTCTTTACTGCCTGTTTGCAGCAGGTTTTCGGTCTCTATAACGCTATCGATAATGTCTAAGCAGGCTTGATGATACATCGCGCCAGAGTCGGTTAATGAAATATGACGAGTGCTGCGATTAAGCAGTTTTACCCCATAACGATCTTCCAAGGCTTGCAAGCGAGCGGTGACGGTGGCCGGCGATAAACCCAGTTCTCGACCTGCTGCAGCCAACCCTTTGTTTTTGACGATACTGACAAACAACGTCATATCGGAAAACTTATCCACGTCCTCTCCCTCACTCCAATTATTCAACTCAGATGAACAATGAATTCAAATATTAGCCAATTATCAAAATAAGTCTAATCAATATACTGAGCCCATCGAAACGAATGGGAGAACAATGATGGGATCAGACAAAACCGTTTATGTGGTGCTCGGTGGCACCTCCGGCATTGGCGCCGAGTTGGCAAAACAGCTGGAAAGTGATCACACCATCGTGCATGTCGCCAGCCGCCAAACTGGCCTCGACATCAGCGATGAAAAATCGGTGTATCACTACTTCGAAACTATCGGGGCTTTTGACCACCTAATCGTCACTGCGGGCTCATACGCGCCAGCAGGTAAGGTCGTGGATGTTGAAGTTACCCAAGCCAAATATGCCTTTGATACCAAATTCTGGGGTGCCGTGCTCGCTGCGAAACATGGCGCTCGCTACCTCAAACAAGGTGGCTCGATCACTCTCACCTCCGGCATGTTGTCACGCAAAGTGGTGGCGAACACCTATGTGAAAGCCGCCATCAATGCGGCCATTGAAGCCACAACGAAAGTCTTGGCAAAAGAACTGGCACCGATCCGCGTCAACGCCATCAGCCCCGGTTTAACCAAAACCGAGGCGTACAAAGGCATGAATGCCGACGACCGCGATGCCATGTATCAACGAACACAAAGCCATTTACCCGTTGGCAAAGTCGGTGAAGCCAGCGACATCGCGATGGCCTATCTGTTTGCCATTCAAAACAGCTATATGACCGGCACCGTCATTGATGTCGATGGCGGCGCACTGCTGGGTTAGGCCACATTCACTCAATATTCTTTAGGACACAAACATGAAACTCTATATCTATCAACACTGCCCATTTTGTGCTCGCGTTCGCTACGTGGCGGGCATGCTCAACATCCCACTTGAGATCATAAACCTCGCTTACGACGATGACACGACCACCAACGATCTGATTGGGGCTAAACAAGTGCCGCTGTTACTAAAAAATGACGGCCAAGCTCTCGCGGAAAGCTTGGACATCATCGCTTACTTTATCGAGCTCGCTCAATCGTCAGAAAGCCATCAACCGTCTGAATCGGTGCTGGATTGGCAGCGAAGCGCCTTTCTTCCACTGCAAAAAATCGGCTACCCACGTTGGTCACATATGGATTTGCCAGAGTTTGCCACTCAGTCTGCACGCCAAGCTTGGCGGATGAAAAAGGAAACTGACGCACTCAATTTTGATGCACTTCTGCAAGACACACCAAACATTGCCACAGAGGTAGAAGCGCTCATCGAACGTGCGAAAAGTGTGTTGAATCTCGATTCTTACCAGCACGCCACTTTGGTTGATGAGGCGATTGTGTTTTCTATTTTACGCGGCTTCTCCAGTGCCGCAGAAATCCAATGGGACAGCGTTGTGAAAGATTGGATGGAATCTGTCAGCGACAAAACCCACGTACCGCTACTTAAATAAGGAACCGATCATGAGCAAACTGTTTGAACCAACTCAATTAAAACACCTTGATCTGCAAAACCGTGTGGTGATGGCGCCGATGACCCGAGCCCGCACCAGTCAACCGGGTAATATTCCCAACGCAATGATGGCGACTTACTACAAGCAGCGCGCAAGCGCGGGATTGATCATCTCTGAAGCGACCCAGATTTCCGATGATTCACAAGGCTACTCGTTCACACCCGGCGTTTATACCGATGAACAAGTGGCCGGTTGGAAGAGTGTCACTCAAGCGGTGAAATCGCTAGGCGCCGCCATGTTCTGCCAGCTTTGGCATGTAGGCCGAGTATCGCACCCAGTGTTCCAAAAAGGTGAACAGCCCATCGCACCGTCTGCGCTTGCTCCGGTGGAGACTAAAGTGTGGATTGCCGATGAGCAAGGCAACGGCAATATGGTCGATTGCGTTGAGCCTCGAGCAATGTCCCAAGATGATATTGACCGTGTTGTTAGTGATTTTGCCTACGCCGCTAAACGCGCGATTGAAGCGGGTTTTGACGGGGTGGAGATCCACGGCGGCAACGGTTATTTGATTGACCAGTTTTTACGCACCAACTCCAACCACCGCGCAGACCAGTACGGCGGTTCACGCGAAAACCGCATTCGTTTTTTATTACAAGTGGTTGATGCAGTGAGCCAAGCCATCGGCGCCGACAAAGTAGGGGTCAGGCTCGCACCCTTTATCACTTTTAAAGACATGAACTGCCCCGTCATCGTGCCGACCATTCTTGAAGCCTCAAAACAACTGCAAGCTCGTGATATCGCTTATCTGCATCTTTCTGAAGCGGATTGGGAAGATGCACCCGAGATTCCAGAAAGTTTCCGCATAGAACTGCGCGAATACTTCACCAACACCATCATCGTTGCGGGCAGCTACACCCAAGCAAGAGCCGATGAGGTACTTGAGAAAGGCTATGCGGATTTAGTGGCCTTTGGCCGCCCCTTTGTCTCTAACCCAGATTTGGTGGCACGCTTAAAGCACCAACAACCTCTGGCAGAACTGGATGGAGCAACCCTGTTTGGCGGCGATGAACGAGGTTATACAGATTACACCGCTTTGCATGTGTGAGTGAACGAAAAGGGAGATGTGGCCATCTCCCTTTGTTTGTATTGCTTAGAGGAACGCTTTGTAAGGCAGCTCAGGTTCATTTTTAAAGATGTCACTGAAGCCACGGAAGTGTTGGTAATGCATACGGCCTTTATCGGTTGGGAAGGTGTACTTACCACCGACTTGCCAGAAAAACGGCGCAAACTTGTATTGTAAGCGGTCTTTTTTCATGTTCCATAGCACTTCAATCTCACGCGGATCGTTCTGGAAGTTTGCCCAAATATCGTGATGGAATGGCACCACGACTTCACAATCTAACGACTCCGCTGCACGTAGAATATCGGATGAGGTCATTTTGTCGGTCACACCACGTGGGTTTTCACCAAAAGACAATAAAGCCACATCGATTTGGTATTCATTGCCGTGCGCTGCGTAGTAGTTGGAGTAATGAGAGTCACCCGAGTGGTAAACGGAGCCACCGCTGGTTTCAATCAGGTAGTTCACCGCACGTTTATCCATTCCATCTAAGATCTCTTTATCGTAAGAAGAGACGCCTTCAGGAAGGGTCACAAGTGCTGTGCGGTCAAACGAATCGAGGATACGAATTTTCATATCGCCCACTTCAAGCACATCGCCGACTTTGGCCACGATACAGCGATCTTCTGGCACGCCCCATCCCATCCAAAGATCAACACACGCTTGCGGGCCGATAAACTTCACGTGTTCACCACAGTTTTGCAGCACCGCCGCCGCGACATTCACGTCAATATGATCACCATGATCATGAGATGCCAACACGGCATCAATCTCTTTAATCGCAAAAGGATCAAGCGGGAAGATTGCTGTACGTAAGTTCGGTTGCAGTGCTTCCACGCCTCCCATGCGCATCATTTGGTGCTGGTTTTTCATAAAGGCGTTCTTTTGCGTTTTTTTGCCCGTTCCACACCAAAAATCGATGGAAATATTCGTGTTACCCTCACTTTTCAACCAGATACCAGTACAACCCAGCCACCACATGGAGAATGTATTCGGCTCTACTACTGTATTTTCGATCTCTTCGTTCAGCCAAGTTCCCCATTCAGGAAAGGTACTTAGGATCCATGACTCGCGTGTAATTTCATTTACTTTACTCATAGCAACACCTTCTTGTTTCACAACTTTTATTAAATTTAGGATGTAGGGAGCCAAGCGCCTTAATGGTGATTAAGGCACTGAGCAGAATTGTGTTCGTGATTTGAGAAAGAAACGAGGTCGCGTTACACCAAAATGACCTTCGTCCCTTTTGCTTCTATCGCTTTGATGACATCGGGATTCGCGCTTTTACCGGTGATCAAAATGTCAATTTTCTCTGCTGGGCAGAACAGCATGCCTGTACGCTGCCCCACTTTCGAGCTATCGACCACCACCACTAACTTGTCGATTTGCTCTAGCATTTGTTGCTCTGCGACCGCGGTCAGCATATCGGCTTTGTATAACCCCGCTTCCGTCAGGCCTTTACCAGACGTAAACATCCAGTTGCCCGCATAACCGCCTAACGAGTTCGGCGCAGGATTAAGAAAGATGTTTTGCGAGCGATTGTATTGGCCACCAATGATGATCACGTCGTCATGATCTTCGTTGATTAAATAGCTGGCCAAAGGAAAGTAGTTCGTCACAATTTGCACATCCTGACCACAGAGCCTTTGCCCAAGCAGGAATGCCGTCGAACCGCAGTTGATCACCACACTGTCGCCCGGTTGGCAGAGCTCCGCCGCTTGCATGGCAATGAGCGACTTTTCTTCATAATGCTCAGTGCTATTGATGTTCAGTGGTGACCACTTTCTCTTTTTCGCTTCAACACGCTCTGCGCCATTACGTACTTTGCGTAACTTGCCTAGCTCATCTAACTTCGAAATGTCGCGTCGCGCCGTCGCTGGCGACACATTAAAACGTTCAATGATGTGCGCAACGTTAATCGTCTGATTTTCTTCAAGCAGAGAGAGAATGCCGTTGTGCCTTTGCACTTCATTCATAACTATCACCTTATTCAATTCAAATTCACCGAAATGTCTATCTAGTGATTACATGGTGATTACCTGTGATTTATTTTGATTCTATTAATCACGCTCTTGATTGTCAAATCAAGGTATTCATAAAATCTCGAATTCATCACAAATTTTATTAAGTTACTGTATTTAAAGGAATTTGTGTTTTTCAGCGTGATCGAAATACCATTTATTGTCTTTTCCAAGCGGCGAAATTGACAAAAATCAAAATAATCACAAATGAGCATTGCATGATTACTTTTGATTGTTAAAGTTTATTTCGTGAGCAATAACTGAGTAGATTCTTACCCTACAAAGGAATCCTCTCTGACCTACAAACGATTACAAATACAAATCCACCAAGGGGTAAAGATATGGAGTTCTTATACGACATCTTCTATATTTTTTACAGCCAAGTCATGACCAAAGCCCCGTTGCTACTGGGCTTAGTGACATTAATTGGCTACTGGCTGCTAAGAAGAGACACCACCACCATCATCAAAGGTTCGATCAAAACGATCGTCGGTTTCATGCTGGTTCAAGTTGGGGCGGGTACCCTCGTCGCTGGCTTTAAACCTGTGATTTCCAAACTTTCTGAGTTTCATGGACTAACGGGTTCTGTCATCGATCCCTACACATCGATGATGTCCACCATGGAAACCATGGGCGACAACTATTCTTGGGTTGGCTACACGGTGCTGCTTGCACTGGGTATCAACATTCTTTTAGTGCTGTTCCGTCGCTACACGGGGATCCGCACCATCATGCTGACTGGTCACATCATGTTCCAGCAAGCGGGCTTGATTGCGGTGTTCTACTTTGTGCTTGGTACAAGCATGTGGGAAACCATCATCTACTCGGCAGTGCTGATGGCGCTCTACTGGGGGATTTCATCCAACATCATGTTTAAACCCACGGAGGAAGTGACGGGTGGCGCAGGCTTCTCGATTGGTCACCAACAACAAGTGGCCTCTTGGATCGCCACCAAAGTGGCCCCCAAACTGGGTGACAAAAATGACAGCGTCGATCATCTAGAACTGCCGAAATGGCTGCACATTTTCCACGACAGTATCGCGGCAACCGCTATCGTCATGACCGTCTTCTTCGGCATCATTTTATTGTCTTTTGGTTTGGATAACCTGCAAGCCATGGCGGGCGGCACCCACTGGAGCATCTACATTCTCGAAACCGGTTTGAAATTTGCGGTTGCTATTCAAGTCATCGTTGCAGGTGTGCGCATGTTCGTGGCGGAGCTGTCTGAAGCGTTTAAAGGCATTTCTGAACGGGTCATCCCCAATGCCGTACTGGCGATTGACTGTGCTGCTATTTACGCCTTCTCTCCTAACGCGATGGTGTTTGGTTTCATGTGGGGTGCCGTAGGTCAATTTACCGCCGTGCTGGCCATGTTGGCCTTCGATGCGCCTATCATGATCATCCCAGGCTTTATCCCAATGTTCTTCTCCAACGCGACCATCGGTGTTTTTGCCAACCACTTCGGTGGCTGGAAAGCGGTGATGAAGATCTGTTTCGTGATGGGCATTATCGAAGTCGTCGGCTCCGCTTGGGCTATCCACCTCTTTAACCAACAAGGCACCGAATTCAACGGTTGGATGGGGATGGCAGACTGGGCACTGGTCTTCCCACCGATCATGCAAGGTCTCTCTGCATCAAAAATGTTCTTCTTTGTCTTGGTTGGCCTCTCTCTGGTTTATATGTTCTTTGCATCACGCAAGCTGCGCGCAGAAGAAGATGCGCAAGGCACGGTCGTGGTCAGTGAAGAGCCTGACGTCATTGAAGCGGTAGAACAAGCCATCAAAGCCAGTGATGGTGTACGCCCGGTCAGCATTCTTGCGGTGTGTGGTAACGGTCAAGGCTCCTCGATGATGATGAAGATGAAGATCGGCAAATATCTAGAGAAAAAAGGCATTCCTCATGTGATGGATTCATGCGCCGTCTCTGACTACAAGTCGAAACTGGCCAGCACCGACATCATCGTCTCCTCTAAGCACTTGTCTGCTGAGATGGAACCTGGCGAAGGCAAATTTGTTCTTGGGGTGCAAAACATGCTGAACCCGAATTCGTTTGGCGATGAGCTGCTCGACATCATCAACAAGAACTTTGTCTCGGCTAAATAACCCTAATGACTCAATAAGCTTTAGTTACTTAATAAGCTTAGTTACTCAATTACTTATAACAAACGAGGTGCCAGTAAAGCTGGCACCCAACCTGGAGATAGAACAATGGGATTAAAACAATCACTGATCGAGAACAACTCAATCAAGTTGCAAGCACAAGCGTCTAACTGGCGCGACGCGATCAAGATTGGCACAGATATGCTGATTGCCTCTGGCGCGATTGAGCCTTGCTACCATGACGCGATCATCAGCAGCGTTGAAGAGCTCGGCCCTTACATCTGCATCGCGCCTAACCTCGCCTTGCCACACGCACGTCCAGAAAACGGCGTAAATCGCACCGCTTTCGCACTCGTGACCCTAGAAACACCCATCTACTTCGAAGGTGAAGACGAACCTGTCGATGTGCTGATCACTCTCGCGGGCAGCTCTTCTGACGAACACATGGAAGGGCTAATGGAAGTGACCCAGGTCTTGGATGACGAAGAGAGCGACACTGGCGTTGATCTGGATAAACTTCGCCGCTGCCGCAGCCTCAGCGATGTCTTCAACGTCATAGATGACGCTCTGGCTATGACAGCCTAAGGAGGAATCATGTATAGCGAACTGAAACAACGCGTGCTCGAAGCCAACCTCAAACTGCCCAAATACGGTTTGGTCACTTTTACTTGGGGCAATGTCTCTGAGATTGACCGTGAACGCGGCGTGATCGCGATTAAGCCATCAGGCGTTGAGTATGAGGGAATGCGGGTAGAGCACATCGTTGTTGTTGATCTCGATGGCAACATCATTGAGGGCAACCTGAACCCATCCAGCGATACCGCGACGCATCTCGAAATCTACAAAGCGTTTCCAGACGTTGGCGGCGTGGTTCATACCCACTCACGCAGCGCAACGATTTGGGCACAAGCAGGGATCGACATTCCGGCACTCGGTACCACTCATGCCGACTATTTTTATGGCGACATTCCTTGCACGCGAAAACTGTCGCAAAGCGAGATTGCGCAAGAGTACGAGAAGAATACCGGGTTAGTGATTGTGGAAGAGTTTCGTCATCGTCGCATCGATCCAGTGGCTGTCCCAAGCGTGATTGTCGCAGGTCATGCACCTTTCTCTTGGGGTAGCAATGCCGATGATGCGGTGCACAACGCAGTGGTACTGGAAGAGATTTCGGCCATGGCTCTCGCCACTCGCTCGCTCAACAGCGGCATCAAGATCCAGCCAGAACTGTCAGACAAACATTACCTGCGTAAGCACGGTGAAAATGCCTACTACGGACAGAGGTAACAAGATGTACAAAGTGCTTGCGTTAGATTTAGACGGAACCGTGCTCACCGATGATCACAGCATTCATCCGGAAGTAAAAAGCGCGATTATGGAGGCAAAACATAAGTGTCACGTGCTGATCGTTACTGGACGCCATCATACTGCGGCGCGTCCGTACTACGATGAACTGGGCTTGACCACGCCGATCATCTGCTGCAACGGCACTTATGTCTATGACTACCACAATGACCAAGTATTGAAACACAACTCAATCAACAAAGAAGACGCACTGACCTTCATCGCGCTGGCGAAAGAGTTTCAGGTCAAGATGGTGATGTACGTGACCGATGCGATGACCTACTCCAACTACAACCCTATTCACTATATGGAAGCGTTGGAAAAGTGGGCCAAAACGGCCCCGATACACCACCAGCCGAAGATCTACAAAATCGACTCATTCAGCGATCAAGTTCGTGACACGGAATATGTCTGGAAATTTGTGGTGGAAGGGCTGCCAAGCTCGGTTGAACGCTTACTCGAGAACCCATGGGTCAACGCAAAATTTAACGGCGAACGCTCTTGGTCGAATCGCATCGACTTTGCAGCAAAAGGCAACAGCAAAGGCTTAAGACTGGCGGAATACGTTTCTGAGCTGGGTTATCACCCGAATCATGTCATTGCCGTGGGGGATAACCACAATGATATTTCCATGCTCCGTTACGCCGGATTAGGCGTTGCCATGAATAACGCAGACGAGACGGTGCGTGCTAACGCTCGCTTGGTTTGCGAAACCGATAACAACCATGACGGATTAGCCCGTCTGATACGTGAAAAAATTCAAGGATAAGCACCATGACTAAACCAATGATCCAAATCGCCCTCGATCAAACCAATCTTACCGATGCCATTGCCGTGGCGAGCAACGTTCACAGCTATGTCGATGTGATTGAAGTCGGCACCATTTTAGCGTTTGCCGAAGGGATGAACGCCGTATCGACATTGCGTGAGAACCACCCGGATCACATTCTGGTCTGCGACATGAAAACCACTGACGGCGGCGCAATTTTGGCTCGCATGGCCTTTGAAGCCGGAGCCGATTGGATAACGGTTTCAGCAGCGGCGCACATTGCGACGATTGAAGCGTGTAAAAAAGTCGCCGACGAGTTCAATGGTGAAATCCAAATTGAGATCTATGGCAACTGGACCATGCAAGATGCGCAAGCGTGGGTAGATCTTGGTATCACTCAAGCGATTTACCACCGCTCTCGCGACGCTGAACTGGCCGGCGTGGGTTGGACAGAAGCCGACCTCAATAAAATGAGACAGCTTTCTCAACTGGGCCTTGAGCTTTCGATTACTGGCGGCATCGTGCCTGAAGATATCTACCTGTTTGAAGGCATCAAAGCAAAAACCTTTATTGCTGGGCGTGCACTCGCAGGCGAACAAGGTCAGCAAACCGCAGAAGCACTCAAAGCACAAATCAACCGCTATTGGAATTAGGGGGAGGTATGTATCAGAACTTACAACGCCACCGCGTCGGTTTATATGAAAAAGCGCTGCCAAACTCGTTGAGCTGGGAAGAAAAACTCAGCGTCACCAAAGAGCTTGGTTTTGACTTTCTCGAGATTTCTGTGGATGAATCGGACGAACGACGCAGCCGCCTTGATTGGGATGACGCCACTGTCTACGCATTGCGTCACCAATGCGAACGCTACGGACTGCCGCTGCATTCCATGTGTTTAAGCGCGCACCGCAAGTTTCCATTTGGCTCGGCCGACGCAAAAATCCGTGAGCAAGCGTTGCTGCACATGGAAAAAGCCATTGCATTGGCTTATAAGCTCGGCATTCGCACTATTCAGTTGGCGGGTTACGACGTTTACTACGAACCGGCGAATCGAGCTACCCATCTGCGCTTTATTGAGGGGATGAAACTGGCAGCCAAACTGGCTGAGCGAGCTGGCGTGATGCTGGCGGTTGAAATCATGGATACCGACTACCTGAATTCACTCAGCAAGTTTGAGGTGCTCAATCGTGAAGTAAACTCACCGTATTTCACCGCTTATCCGGATGTCGGCAACATCTCGGGCTGGAACTACGATGTGTGTACCGAGCTGAAACTGAGTAAGCCCCACATTACACAAATCCATCTCAAAGATACGCACCGCGTGACGCCTGACTCGCAAGGGCAGTTCAGAGACTTAGTGATTGGAGATGGCGAAGTGAACTTTGATGCGATCTTTAAAACCTTAAAAGAGACCGACTGTGTGGTGCCATTGGTGATAGAAATGTGGGCGCAAGACGAAGATTGGCGTGCGCACATTCATACTGCGCAGCAACGCTTAAACCGAGCTTGTGACCACGCAGATTTACCTCGGTTGTTTGCCGCTTAGTTCAACGCCACAAACGGCGGCAAAAATCATCTCAAAAGACCAACAGACCCTAATATCGTTTTTCTGTTTCGGCGTTCATGGAGTGAGCGCCGATTTTTCCCACTCTGGGAACGTGCAGTTTTGCCCCCCGTAGAAAACTGCACTCTTTCATCTGATTGGTTGACTTACTATTTTGCTTAGCGCACAGTGGCGATCACGCCTTATGAAACTCTGTTGATTTTAATGAAATTACTCCATCTACAACTGTTCTGGTACGAAAAACATCACACCTTATTGGAGATGGAAGACCTCCCCATTCTTACCCCTGCGCAAGAAAAAGAGCTGCGTGAGTGGGCGAAAACTCGCCGCAAAATTCTGAGCTATGAAGTGCATCAACACGCTTGGTTAAAAGTGAATGTCGACGGCTTTTCTTCCACATTACATCTCAGACCCAATGGCACGTTGGTGGAAAAAGATCTCTTCAGTGAAAAAGCCCTTCAGGGACTTTGGAAAGTCATAGACGGTTTTTTGTTTATCAAGGTGATCAGTGGCGAGTTTATTGTCGAGTATCAAATCGTAGGAAACAAAGAGCAGAACATTCACTGCGGCATTGAATACATTAATGGCAAAGTCAGCACATACAGCAAATTTGCCCAAATCATGAGTGCGTAAACAATCCCTTCCTAAGAAAAAAGGGAGATGTAGCCATCTCCCTTTTTCGCTCATGATAACGTGTATTTCATGGCGGAACAGCGTCGTTACAACACCGCTTTGCGTTTGGGTAAAAAGACTTCCCCAAGCATGCAGCGTACTGAACCGCCGCCAATGTCTTCAATGGTCGTCACGTCAAACGGCAGCAGCTTACCGTGCGTTGCCAGTTGATTGCGCTGCGCTTCTGAAAACGCATCATAAGCCGATTGCGACATGGCGATCACTTTGCTGCCATTGACGGTTTCCAATTGCAGTATGTTGCCGCAAAAACGGTTCATCTGCTCAATAGAAATGGAGATCACCTGCTTGTCTTTGGCCAGTGATTTCAATACGAAACGACGCTCAAATTCCGGGATCACTTCATCGCAAATCACACAAAATTGCTCACCAATCGCCATCATTACGTTGGTGTGGTAAATCGGTTTTCCCGATGGCAACAGGGTTTGGAAGGAGATCACACGCTCGTAACCGATGCGTTTGGCGTACTCTTCCAATACGAGGCGATCACAACGCTGCGACAATGCGGCATAAATGGTGCGATTCAGATGGTCAATCACCATCACGCCTGTGCTTTCTAAGAACGCCTCTTCCGTCACGTAATCGGTCAACGAATCTTGGCGATGCACTTCGCGGCCAGCAGCCGTCAGTGCTTCAATCAAAGCTTGTGGGCGCACTTCTTCGCGGCGGTTTTCACACGCCATCGGGAAGGTATAAAAGCCCCCTTCCGCCGTGGTGCTAAACCAGTTGTTGGGGAATACCGCATCGGGGGTCGCAATGTCCGATTCAGGGTAGTCAAACTCGACCACTTGCACCCCTTCCTGACGAAGTTTGCTCACCATTGCTCGGAACTCGGCCAATGTTTTGCTTCTCACCTCTTCCTGAGAGAGGGCGATCTGATTCTGAAATTCGTTGTCACGCGCGGTTTCTTCATTAAAGCGAAACTCTTTTGGCGGCACCATTACCACACAGTCTGCATTTTGGGTCGCATCAAGCTGAGGTCGTATTGTCTCATTCGGTAACAGCATCTGTTCATTCCTTATCACTAGATAAGGCAGATTGTAAATTTATTGTTAACTCTGTTTTTACTGAATTTTAGCTTTCCCGATACAGGGAAAAGTAATAATTGCTGCATAAAAGGCATTTGTCAGCAATTCTTATGGTCACCATTGCTATATATTGCAACTTCACTGCACACTTCATTGCAATAAGGCTGAGAAATCCCTCAGGATATGCCGCAAAGTGATAACCAACTGGTTACATTTAGCCCATCAATCCGTTAGACTACTTTTCGCCCTTCCACCACTTCTTTTTTTACCCGCACCTTCTGGCAGTGTGGGCGTTGTTATTTTTAGGAAGCGTTATGTTTAAACGATTTGAAAGTTTTACCAATCCGTTTCCGGCCGGAACGCCGGAACAACCACCTGAAGGGTTACTGGCTTTTTGCCGCCACTACACTCGTGGGTTTGAAAAACCGCTGATTTTGATGTCACTGCTGTCCACCATCGTCGCGATTGTCGAGGTGTCGCTGTTTGGTGCCATGGGACAACTTGTCGACTGGCTGAGCAACAGCGATCCACAAACCTTCCTTGAGCAAAACCAAAGTGAGCTGATTTATTACGGCGTGATACTTTTAGTGGTGATGCCAACCCTGATCGTTGGCTACTCACTGCTGGTGCATCAAAGTCTGCTGGGCAACTACCCGATGTCGATCCGCTGGTTGGCGCACCGCTATTTGCTTAATCAAAGCTTGAACTTCTATCAAGATGATTTTGCCGGGCGTGTCGCCACCAAAGTGATGCAGACCTCGTTGGCGGTGCGTGAATCGGTGATGAAAACCATGGACGTGTTTGTTTATGTGTCGGTCTATTTCACCAGCATCATTGTGATGCTCGCGGCGGCCGACTGGCGTTTGATGGTGCCGATGGTGATTTGGCTGCTGATCTACATCGGCATTCAAGTTTACTTTGTCCCTAAGCTCAAAGATGTCGCTTCAGCGCAAGCAGATGCCCGCTCTACCATGACCGGTCGCATTGTCGACAGCTACACCAATATCCAAACGGTGAAACTGTTTTCGCACAGCAAACGCGAGACCGAGTATGCCGAAAGCGGCATGCGCGAGTTCTTAGACACGGTTCATCGCCAAATGCGCTTGGTAACCGGCTTCAATATCGCGGTGCAGGTGACCAACTATGTGCTGGTGTTTTCGATTGGCGCGCTCTCCATCCACCTTTGGTTAGGCGGTGCGATCAGCATTGGCGCGATTGCCATTGCCGTGAGCTTAGCGTTGCGTATCAATGGAATGTCGATGTGGATCATGTGGGAAGTGGGTTCACTGTTTGAAAACATGGGCACGGTGGTCGATGGCATGAAAACGCTGTCCAAACCGATTGATATTCAAGACAAACCACAAGCCACTGAGCTCGTGGTGAAGCAGGGCGGCATTGAGTTTGACGACGTGAGTTTCCACTACGGTGAAAACAAAGGCGTGATTAACCATCTCAATTTGCACATCAAACCGGGTGAGAAAATTGGCCTAGTGGGGCGCTCTGGCGCGGGCAAATCAACGCTGGTTAACCTACTGCTGCGTTTCCACGATGTGGAGAGCGGCAAGATCAAGATCGACGGCCAAACCATCTCTGAGGTGACGCAAGATTCGCTGCGTGCGCAAATTGGTATGGTGACGCAAGACACCTCACTGCTGCACCGCTCGATTCGCGAGAACATTCTTTATGGTAATCCGGATGCCAGCGAAGAAGAGCTGTTGCGCGCCACTAAGCAAGCACACGCGCATGAGTTTATCGAAACCCTCACCGACCCGTTTGGCAACGTCGGCTACGATGCGCAAGTGGGTGAGCGCGGGGTGAAACTCTCGGGAGGTCAACGTCAGCGCATTGCGATTTCTCGCGTGCTGCTCAAAGACGCACCACTTTTGGTGCTGGATGAAGCGACCTCAGCCCTCGACTCGGAAGTGGAAGCGGCCATTCAAGAAAGCTTGAACGAGCTGATGCAAGGCAAAACCGTGATTGCGATTGCTCACCGCTTGTCGACCATTGCACAGATGGATCGCCTGATCGTGCTGGATAAGGGCAATATTGTTGAGCAAGGCTCGCACCAAAAACTGCTGCAAAACAACGGTATTTATGCGCAGTTGTGGGCACACCAAACCGGCGGCTTTCTTGCCGACGACTGCCCAGAAATGGAAGAGAGCCAAATCGCTTAATCGCCGTTAAATACCATCAAATCAACGCCC
The DNA here is from genome assembly GCF_028570825.1 of Vibrio sp. CCUG 15886. Classification (NCBI taxonomy): domain Bacteria; kingdom Pseudomonadati; phylum Pseudomonadota; class Gammaproteobacteria; order Vibrionales; family Vibrionaceae; genus Vibrio; species Vibrio sp. CCUG 15886. The sequence continues at coordinate 1,223,963 of NZ_JAQQBT010000001.1, forward strand.
TGTTCATCACAGGGCGTTTTTTTTGTCTGGTTTTCGGTTCAGCTATCGCGTGCCATACTCGGTTCCGCTTCGATATCCACCAGCACGCTTTCGCCCAACTTATCAGGCAGCGCCGAGGTTTCGATGGTCACTGCGAACGCTTGACCGCCTTGATGCAAGGTGATCTGCACCTTGTCGGCTCTGCCCGGCGTCGACAGAGCCAAACGAAAGCCAACCGATGTGCGCTCACAAAGTAGCAAACAGGGTTTGTCCGCTTCCAACGCAAAAGCGGGTTGATGAGCGAAGCTTGCCAGCTCTAGGCGGCCGGCTTGGCGAAACACACAGCCGACTTCATGACGAAACTGAACCGCTTGCAACTGAGGCAAATTACGCAGCACTTGCGCTTCGGGTTGAGCGGCATACTGTTGGGTTTTCGCCAGTGTCGCTCCCGGTAACAGTGTGTAGTGATAGCCGGCGTCGTGCGGCTGTACGCCATGTTCAATCCACAGGCTAAACACCTTGCCAGCAACTTTTTCATCACTCAAATGCGCATTAATTTTCTGCCAACTGCCCTGTTGTTCATCGCAACGCAAATACGCCTTACCCTCGCCAAGCAGATAACCGACATTGGCATGATGAAGCCAACCTTGAACGGCAACAGCATCACACCGCTCCACCCCATTCTCATTCTGGTGAAAAACAGGCGTTTGCGCATGGCATTGATTGATAGCGGTGACGATGGGGCTTTGATGTTCAGAACGAATGCCAGCCCCCAGCGCCACAATGGCGTCGCCACAGAAAAACCACGATTTCAAACCCTGAGTTTGCTGAACATCCAACTCAAAGCTGGCGATCCCCCATCGACCATTGCTGACGCCGCCAGTCCACTCGGTGTTTTGCTCGATGCGCCCCCATTCGTGCGCGGGCATGGCCACGCTGGGCGAGGTAACCCCAGGGATTTTTGCCCAATCCCAGTAAGGATAAATATCGTGGTATTCGTCGCCCGTCACGCTGATGTTCATGCTGCCAAAACCGAGCCAGAAACCAAGTAAGTTCTCTTGATTGCCTGTTTCAATCGGCTTGGTGCGGCGCGAATTGTTTTTCACCGTCACCGAAAAGCGATGGTTCACCATGGCAGAATAGTCTGAGCGCCAAAAATGTTTAAACCCCGCAAAGGGATACGCACGGCCATCAAGGTGCGCGAGGTAACTTTCGAGTGGCAAGCGATGTTGAGGAAACAGCGCCATCAGCATGGTCACTTGCGCTTTCAAAGACGCGCGACTGTGCGGTTTCTCCAAATCAGGCTTGGCGATGGCTCGGCCACACACGTTGTAATCCCAGCGCCCGGTACGCGTCATCCACATCGAACCTTGTAAGAAATAGCTGAGCAGTAAACGTTGTTGATCACTTGAAAAGCGAAAGCAGGTATCAGCCGCCGCATACACCCACGGCAAAGCGACATTTAGGAAAGATTCACCATAACCGCCGTTCTGTAATTGCGGCCCATGCTGTTGGTAAGAGAAATCGGCTTGTATGCCCTCCTCTTGCGTCAACACGATAGTGTCAGCGATAGCGGCCATGGCTTGGGCAAAGCGAGTTTGATTGTTTTCAAGCAATGCACGATACGCCACTCCATTCGCCAGATCGGCTTTGTTCGCCCCCGTCATGCTCGCTTGGGCGGGCAGATCATCCATCAATTTTTGCTGCAATGCTGGCGAGAGCGCATTGCTGAGCAGCAAAGCAATCGGCCCCAGCAGCCGCTGTTTGCCAATTTGATTCCACCACCAGTTCCAGTGGGTCGGATTATGTCGATACCAGTGCGCCAACGCTTGTTCAATCGTTTCCAAAATCGAGGCACAAGGTCGTTGGTAGTGTTGGCAAGCGAGCAGCAATACGCGCTGCAAATAGGCAAAAATACGCTCTCCGTCTTGCTCAGCGTCTGCAAGCGGCGCATCGAGCCAGCCTGTTTGGCGAGAAAATGCGTTTTGGTATTGAGCGATGGTTTGATGCCAATCGTGCTCGTGCAGCATGCCCCTTTGTAGCTCGACGATGGATTGTGACAGTTTGCTGCGGATCTGCATCAAATGTTGCGAGTGCATGATGCGAATCATCTCCTTGGTGAGTCTATCGGAATGAAAAGAAGGTGCTTTGACAGCACCTTCTACCTTCTTTGCTTGGTTTAGTTATCGAACCAACACCATTCATAGGGTTTCAGCGTTATCGATTGTGGCTCACCATCGGTGTTCAATACCGTCACCTGCTGAGTCGCATCAGTAAAGTTCACCGCTGTCGCTTTGTTGGTTTGCGGGTAGAACGCTACATCAACATAAGGGTTATTGGACAGCCAGGCATGTGCCGTTTCTTCCTGCTGCGTTAGCCACAACAAAATGTGTTGCAACAGGCGGGCATTTTCCATGCTAAATGGCAGATTCCCCAAGTACACCGCGCGGCCAGAGCCATAGCCACGTGCCGTCAACGCCAAATGTTGCCCTTGCGCAGCCAGAACGGTGAGGTCTTGCGCTTGCGGGTACACATAGCTTGGGTTACCGAAGTCTTCATCGCCCTGAATAAACTGGCTGAGGTAGTGATGCTTTTCGATCTGCAACGGCATCGCCACACGCCCCATGGTCAAAGAGGTCTCTTTCTCTAACCCAAACACATCCCCCAGCTGGAAATAGCGGCCATTTTTTTGCCACGCCGAAGGGTCGGACACGCCAAGTAGACCGCCGCCTTCTGCGACAAACCGACGCAGTTTCACGATAACATTATGATCATCCCAACACTCGCCACCACTCCAAGCCGAGTTGGCATCGCCGGTGTTAATGATCACTTTGATGTCTGGATCGATGCCCTTCTCAGCGATGTCATCGAAGCTAATGAACTCCACCTCAAATGGCAGACCAGACAAACACTCCAGCAAGTTATTGCCGACCAGCTCCATCACATCAGGGCGTGGTGGCACATAAAAGCGCTGGTCTCGTGCTTGGTTCTGCAGCCAACTGCGCGCCGTTCCCCAAGCGCTCAACACCGCCACTTTGCCCGGCAGTTTTTGCGATTCACTGCGTTGCGTGTTGTCAAGATACTCACCGAACTGACGAGAAATATCCGTCACATGGTCGATAAAGTGCGGGAACTGGTTTGCAAGTGACAAATAGCCCCCATAGCCAATGCGATCCAACGGTTTTTGCAACATCGCGCGACGAATCTTGGTCCAGTTCGACATCGATTCCACCACAGGATCGTTGCCCTCGCGGAACACATCAGGGAAGAAATAGGGATAAAAACGTGCTTCTCGAATTTGATCGCCACCGGAATCGGTTAAACGGCGCAGCGCCACACCATCTTCCACCGCACCAACATTAATATCGATGCCAATCTTCTGATAACTTTCAAGAAACGGCTCGGTGCCAATCCAGTGATCGCCTTGGAACATCGCGGTTTTCTTGCCCGCTTGGTGCGCCATGCTGACCAACTCTGCAGCAAATTCGACCACGAAATCTTGCACGAAAGTCATCCAATCGCGGTACTGCTGAGAAGGCACTTTATAGGTACCGTTGTAGTAACCCGCATCAACAAAGTCTTCCGGAGAAAGCTTGTAGCCAAAGCGTTGTTCAAAATCTTCTAATGCGCGTGGGCTAACCGTTTCGCCATAGCCGGTCCAATCGCGATAGATGTCTTGATTCTTCTCACCGGTATCGATCACGAACAGGAAGGCGAAGGTGGTAAAACGCACCACGGTGGTGTTTGGGTGCGTCTCCAACCAGTGGGCAAAGTGCTGCAATAGATGCGCGCGACATTCTGGGTGGTACGGGTCAAGGCTCTTGATGCGCGGCCCTTTCCAATCGTTGGTCAGCGCGTTGTACATCGACACGCTGTCCCACACTTGGCGCGCCATGAAAGTGATGGTGTATTCGTGGTATGGGATCGCATCTTCAATATCAATACGCTGATATTGTGCGTCAAAGGTCCACTTATCCGTCGGGATCACTTTGTTCAAAGTGCGATTTCGCACTTCCCACCACTGTTTTGGATCGCTGTCATCGTCCAGTTCATACTTGTCTTTGCTGTAACCATCGAGTGGAAAAATCGCCACGCGATCACTCATCGCGGTGACAGGGAATGACATCAAGTATTTACGGTGTAGGTATTCTGGATGTTGATTGGCATACGCTTGATCCGCACGCACCAAACACATTACAGAATAGATATCGCTGTCTTGCTCGGCCAATGAATCTGGCATGGTTGTACCATCGCTATCGCGCAGTGCATCGGCTTGCCAGCGCTGATATAAATCCAGCACGACGTCTTCCTGTCCTTCTTCAACAGGCAGGGTCATATGACCTTTACGAGAGGCAAATTGGGTCATGATAGGCTCCAAAAAGTTGGGATAGACGGGGGAAAAGGCTCCCCCGAATGAGTTATTGAGTTCGGTTTACCAGAAGAAGCTCTGGTAGCCGTTAGCGCGCATTAGGGCTTCTAGGTAGTAGTAATCGCCGTAGGGCAACATGTTGTCGCACAAACCCACTTTGACAAACGACGCGCCGTGCGCCAAAAGCCCAAGGGCTTGCTCATCGGCGGTTAAATCGCAGCTCTGCATTAAGCCTTGCAGTAGATACAAGCCCCAATCGCGGTATTGTTTGGCCTCTTCGGCATCGTCAATGCACTGCGCAATCAGCAGCAAGCCCGCCGCAGTAATCGCACCGGCTGAGCTGTCTTTGTACTGGATCTCATCCGCGGGCAATGAGTAATCCCATACGGGAACGCCATCATCGGTGATCTGCTCGACCGCATAGCGCGCGAGCTTTTTCGCCAAGGTCAGAAACTGTTCATCTTTGGTGTAAAGATAGGTTTGTGCAAAGCCGTGAATCGCCCAAGATTGACCGCGCGCCCAGCACGAATCATCCGCAAAACCTTGGAAGGTCTCGCCTTTGATGGGCTGCTGAGTCACAGGGTGGAAGTTAAACGAGTGATAGGTAGAGAAATCCTCACGCACAATGTGTTTCGCCAAGGTTTCGCTGTGGCGCGTGGCCGCTTGCGCATAAACCGGAGAACCGGTCACTTGCGATGCCCAGAACAACAAAGCGGTATTTTGCAGCGAGTCGATGATCGATTTGCCTTGCGTAATTTCAGGGCCGAGCGGATGAGTATCATTCCACGCCACAATGTAACCACCAATTTTTCTAAAGCGATGAATCAGATGGTCAGCAGCGCGAATCGCCATCATTTTCGACTCTTCATCACCAGTCAGCTTGTAGTCCGCCACGCAGCTCAAACTGTATTGGAAACCCAGATCGTGATCCAACCAAAACGGGTCTAGCAGCATGTCTGCAAAGTAACGTTTACGCAGCTTGGCGCTGTTTTTGAACGATTGCTCAGCCGTCATTTGATAGCACAGCCACAACTCGCCTGTCCAAAATGAAGAAACCCAATCGAACTGGCCACAGTACTCCCACTGATTGTCCGCCGTACCGATCTTGGGGTTACGTTCCCCGATCTTAGGAATGTTCCGTTTAATCGCTGCCACCACCGTGGATAAATGGTTGACTACTTTTTCTTCGTCTAGCGCCCTTGGCAATGGACGCAGCGTGATCGCTTCACTCATACCGAAATCTCTCAAAACCTTTGTCGTGCAAAGTGGGTGTTATGCTCAATGATATATCTATAGTTTACAGTGATAGTTTTATATAAACGCATAGATTGCTCACATTTTTCAAAACACCTTTTCAATTTAAATTTTAATTTCAAAAAAAGCTGACTAGCAGCTTTCTCTTGCAACCCATTAACGGGCTAACCAACCACCATCAACAGCGATGGTGTAACCATTTACGTAGTCAGAAGCGGACGATGCCAAGAACACAACAGGGCCAGCAAGATCACTGGGTAATCCCCAACGCTGCGCCGGAATGCGTTCTAAAATCGCTTGATTGCGTTCAGCATCAGCTCTGAGCGCCGCCGTGTTATTGGTGGCCATATAGCCTGGAGCAATGGCATTGACATTGATCCCCTGTGATGCCCACTCGTTAGCCAGCAAACGAGTGATGCCCATCACGGCACTTTTCGACGCGGTATACGAGGGAACACGAATGCCGCCTTGGAACGAGAGCATCGACGCGATGTTGATGATCTTGCCGCCAGACTGCTGCGCTTGAAACTGACGAGCCGCCGCCTGAGCTAAGAAGAACACACTCTTGGCGTTGAGGTTCATCACGTCATCCCAATCTTGCTCACTGAAGTTGATCGCATCTTCACGACGGATAATGCCCGCGTTGTTGACCAGAATATCGATGCGTCCTGCTTGGGTAACCGCACGATCAACAACGGATGCAATCACAGAGGCATCACTGAGATCCGCCACAATCGAGTAAAAACGGCGGCCTGTGGCTTCTATCAATGCGGGGGTTTCATCCGGCCCAGCGTAGTTCACGCCAACAATGTCACAACCCGCTTGCGCCAGCGCCACTGCCATGCCTTGACCAAGACCTGTATTGCACCCTGTGACAAGCGCCACCTTACCGTCTAAATTGAACGCCTCTAAAATCATTATTCCTTTCCTTTTTATTCCGCTCCCTTCAAAAAGAAGAAAACCTCTTCAAATAAATCAAAACTACTTTTCAACCCATTCTCAGGCGAAAATTTTTTGCGCATTGCGCGGCAAATCTGCCCGCGAAAAATCAACTTTGCTTGTCGTGACCTTGCTTGTAGTGAATGTCGGCGGCATTGCGCAGGCGCTCGGCCGCTTGCTCTGGGGTGAGATCGCGTTGGCTTTCCGCCAACATCTCGTATCCCACCATGAATTTGCGCACCGTTGCGCTGCGCAGTAGAGGGGGAAGGAACGTCGCGTGCACTTGCCAATAAGCTTCCGGCTCCCCGGCCACAAAGGGTGCGCCGTGCCAGCCCATGGAATAAGGGAAAGAGCACTGGAAAAGGTTGTCATATTTAATGGTGAGCTGTTTGATGACTTTCGCAAGATCCGCTTTTAACTCATCGGTCAACTCGGTCAACCGGCTCAGTTTCACTTTCGGTAACAGCAGCGTTTCAAATGGCCACGCCGCCCAATACGGTACTAATGCTACCCAAAAGTCACTTTCTACGACGATGCGCTCACCGCTTGCTAACTCACGCTCAATGTAGTCGAGTAATAACGGAGAGCGATGCTGTTCAAAATAACGCTGCTGATGATGATCTTTTTTCTCCACAATAGTGGGAATAAAGCTGTTAGCCCAGATCTGCCCATGAGGATGGGGCTGAGAGCAGCCCATGCTTTCGCCTTTGTTCTCAAACACCTGAACCCAAGGGTAACGCTGGCCAAGCTCTTCCGTTTGCGTCATCCATGTGGTGATGACTTGCTCAATTTCTTCCAGCGCCAGTTCTGGCAAGGTGCGGCTGTGATCCGGTGAAAAACAGATCACTCGGCTCTCCCCTTTGGCGCTGTGCAGTTGGAACAGCGGGTCGTCACTCACCGGAGAATCCGGCGTGTGCTCGGTCAGCGCCGCAAAATCGTTTTTAAAGACAAAGGTGCCTCTATAATCCGGGTTGACATCACCGCTAATGCGCGTGTTGGTCGGGCACAAAAAACAGGTTTTTTCATAGCTGGGCAATGACTCAACATTGAGGGTTTCTTGTTGACCTTGCCAAGGTCTTTTCGCTCGGTGTGGTGACACCAGCACCCATTCCCCCATTAGTGGGTTATAACGACGATGTGGATGCTCGGCGACATCAAATACGTGAGACATAATGTTTCCTTTCAAACTAAGATTGGTAACCGTTTGGATTGCGCTGCTGCCAGTGCCAACTGTGCTCAACCATATCCGTTAAATCGTGCTGTGCTTTCCAGCCCAGTTCCTGCGCGGCCTTGTCGGCTTGGGCAAAACATTGGGCAATATCACCGGCTCTGCGTGGCTCAATGCGTACTGGCAGTTCGCGCCCCAACACTCGGTTCATCGCGGCCACCATCTGCAACACACTCACCCCATTTCCAGTGCCTAAATTGTATGTGTGCAGACCGCGGACATTCCCCCGCTTTTCCAGTGCCGCCACGTGCCCTTCCACCAGATCTTGCACATGAATGTAGTCGCGCACGCCGGTGCCATCCGCTGTTGGGTAATCGTCGCCAAAAATCGACAATCTCTCACGGCGACCAATCGCCACTTGAGTAATGAAGGGCATCAGATTGTTCGGTATGCCGCTTGGGTCTTCGCCAATCAAGCCGCTGGGGTGCGCACCAATAGGGTTAAAATAGCGCAGTAAGGTAATGCTCCAGTCGGGGTTGGCGGCGGAAAAATCGCTTAAGCAGCGTTCCACCATATGTTTGCTGGTGCCGTAAGGATTGGTGGTGGCACCCGTTGGGGCCGCCTCCGTAATGGGCACGGTTTTGGGGTCGCCATAGACGGTGGCCGATGAGCTGAAAATCAACCGATAAACATGCGCCACACGCATCGCGGCAATCAAGTTCAGCGTCCCGGTCAGGTTGTTGTCGTAATACTCCAGCGGTTTTTCGACCGACTCCCCGACCGCTTTTAAGCCAGCAAAATGCATCACGGCGCCAATCTCGTGTTGATCAAAAATAGCATCCAGCACCAGTCGGTCACGAATGTCGCCCTGATACACCACCAACGGTTGACCAATCAACGTTTCGATTCGTGCCACCACATTGGGGTGGCTGTTACTGAAGTTATCCAGCACGATCGGCTGATGCCCCGCGCGGACCAAAGCGACACAAGCGTGACTGCCAATGTAGCCACAGCCCCCCGTCACAAGTACTTTCATAATTATCCCTTACAAATTAGCGTTAACAGTGGTGTCAACCGTTCAGAAAAATGCTCTTCACGCACCGACGTTGCACCATTGAGCAATGACGCTTTGGCGCTGGCTTTAAAACGGCAGAAATAAACATGGCGACCACTGGTGGAGACATAGTCATCGAGCATTTGCACCCCAAGGTGATCAATAAAGTTGATGCCTCGGCCGAGAATAATCAGATGCTTAGCACTGACGTTCTGCATCTCTTGATGAAGATATTGCACGCAGCCAAAAAATATCGAGCCATTAATACGGATCACCGCAATGTCGTCCTGCTGCTCAAGGTTCAGCTCATCGTGGCTCAGCCGTTCAATCGCTGGGCGCGAGGTTTTACGTAGATAAAAAAACAGCGAAGCGCCAACGCCGACATAGATAGAGAGTTCAAGATGAAGAAATAGTGCCGCCAAACAGGTGGCAACCAACACCACCGCTTCCTTTTTGTCGTGTTTGACGATGGTGGTAATGTGGTGAACATCGACTAAATGCCAGGCAACCACCAAGAGTAAGCCGCCCATCCCCGCGATGGGAATGTAAGCCGCATAAGGGGCAAACAGCAGCATGATCACCAACAACAAAAGCGCAGCAAATACCGCCGCTAATGGTGTTTTCGCACCACTGCTGTAGTTAACGCCACTACGCGTAAACGAACCGGAAGAGACGTAACAAGAGAAAAACGATCCCACAATGTTGGAGAGGCCTTGACCAACAAATTCTTGGTTGCTGTCCAGTGATTGACGTGACTTGAGCGCGACTGAGCGGCTGATTGAAATCGCTTCGACTAAACCGAGCATCGCCACCGCGACAATTCCCCCCAGCATGGGTTCAACATGACTCAATCCGGCAAATGGCGAGGAGAGACTGAGATAACTGCTGCTCACCTCGCTCACCATCAAAACCGGGTATCCTGCCTGATTCATCCACAAGGCAAAAGCCATTGAGGCTAGCGTCGCCAATAACATATGGGGGAGCTTCGGCCAAATTCGTTTGCACATTATGCACACCAAGATGGTGACCATACCGACTGACAGCTCTTTGGCATTAAAATGAACGGCATGGCTCCCCAGCAGCAGCAAGTTTTCAATCGCGGTTTCGCCAGAGTTGTACTGCAAACCCAGTACGTGTTTTAACTGGCTCACTCCAATCACAATCGCCGCCCCAGCGGTAAAACCCAGCACCACCGAATGGGACACAAAGTTCACCACTGCGCCAAAACGCAGCAAACCAAACAGCAATTGAATAACGCCAGCGCACAGGGTCAAGGTGAAACAGAGCTGGATATAAAGCGGTGTGCTCGGCTCCGCGAACTGGCTAACCGTGGTAAAGACGATCACCGAAAGTGCCGCCGTTGGGCCAGAAATAAGATGATGGGAAGAACCAAACAATGAGGCCAAAATCGCCGGAATGATGGCGGTGTACAAGCCAAACTCAGCAGGCAATCCTGCAATCATCGCATAAGCAATCCCTTGCGGCAGAACAATAATCGCCCCAGTCAGGCCAGCCCAAAAATCGGCTTGCAAAGATTGAGCGTTGACGCTTGGTAACCACTTTAAAAAGGGAAAAAGCAGCGATAGTTGGCGGTGTTTCACAGCGCGCATCACTATTCCTCTAACAACTGTCGATTTCAAATGGGAAGATGATGGCGTGCTCTTAACTAAAAAGCGCCGCTTGCTAACCGTCAAGCAGTGGCCTCTGACACCATTGGTTGGTCCTCACAAAACACCGTTATTACGCTGCTTAGCTGGCAGCAGAGGCATGCTTAAAAGCGGTTAATCATCACTTCAAACCGCGGTCATGGCCGTTCCCACACCGTTGGCTTGTTTTATTCGTGCGTTCATACACCCAAACCATTTGAAACTGCTGCGTTAAGTTGGGCAAAGATACATAAACAACATGAATACCAGCACTATAAACAACCAACATAACGCAATCAATAGAAACAAAACAGCTTTTCATTTTTAATGATTAATTGATTTAAATTATGTGATTTTGATTATAAAACATCATTTCAAAATAGATTGAATGGATAGATGAATGCTAACATCTGTGAGAAATAGAATGACTAGATAACAGAATAATTGAAATCAGTGAAAAAATATTCAGCAGTAAATTGAATATGAAATCACACAATCAATTAAAAGGTATTGCATATTGATTATTTAAACGTGATAGTGAAAACGTTGAAGAGCAATCACTCTATTCAAATTTTGCAAATAAAAATCGTCGATAACTCCACGCGAATTTTCATTGATATTGGCCCTACGAAAGTAGTTATTAGTGAAAATTGGATATAGCTGTTAGTTTTCCAAGATATTGTTTGCAATCTTTAAGAGCCCCTTATGGGGCTCTTATTCTTCCACCTTCCCATCCCCCTAACTCTCACCACAACACACATTAAAAAAAGAAATAAAATTTACTTTACAATATTAAAATCAAATAATTAGATGAAAATCTCATCCCTCACCCGGCCCACTATCGGCAAAAAAAAACACTCGGCTTCCTACTCAATCCATCATTACACACAAGCTTCACCGCCCCTCATCTCCATATTCTACTGTGTTTTATTCTCTGACTTTTAAATAGAAAATCGCATAAGAAACAAAACACATAAACACAAATCACAATACTCTTTTATTTTTGATGAACATCCGGTTTTTAAAACACAAAACGATGTTTCAGTTTAAATAATTACAAATATCAATAATATTCACATTGCAAATAGAATTCTCCTCTACACAAAAATGGAATATATGGATATGCAACATAGAATCAATCTTTCTCTGATCTCTACCGCTGTACTGGCCGCCCTAACTTCCGGTACTGTTTTCGCCAATGATGTCGACCCAAACGATATTCGTAACCAGAGTGCCGCTGCAGTTGACCTAGCCACTGAAGCCAAACAGGCTTTTTATGATGGCTCGACCTCTCGCCTACACTCGTTCTTATACATTCGTGATCGTGAACAGAAAAACATGACCACGGGTGAATGGTCGCCAAACATTGAAAACCAAACTCTGCAACTGGCATGGGACTACAAATCGGGCTATTTCAAAGACACCATCGGCTTGGATATCTGGGCGAACACCAACCTGCAACTTGGCAATACCACTGGCATGTCGGAGATCCTTTACTTTGATCATGAGTGTCAAAACAACCCAGCCTACGATGGCAAGGGGTGTGAGAAGTCTTATGCTGCACTCTCAGTCGCCGCACTAAAAGCGAAGTTTGGTAACGAGGATGCTGGCCTTGCTCTGCGTGGTGGTTACACACAAATTAACATTGGTACCATTCGTTCTAGCTGGGGCCTGAACCCGCACGCTTATCGTGGTCTTGAAGCCAAAGCGCATTTTGGTAACTTGATTGTCGGCTACGCAATTGCGGACCAATTTAAGAACGATTGGCGCAAAGAGTTTTTGCCAATGACCACCAAATGGCACCAAAACCAATTGAAAGGCGCTGACACCACCAACACGGTGATCGACCACATTCAAACACTCGGTGCGATCTATAAGTTCGACCAAGGCCAAATTGACGTCGGTTACGGTGTGGGTAAAGACTACCGTCAAAACTGGCAAGCCCTAGGGAAATACAATTTCGATCTAGGTTCGGCCAAAGTGGGCCTAAGCGCGTTCTACCACGGTTCGATTCTAGAAAAGAGTGCTTTAACTACCAACGTAGTGAGCAACAAAGAGGAAGCACAAAGCTATCTTGGCCTTGGTGCCAACATTAAGCACGGCGGCTTTACGTGGATTGCGGGCGTCAGCAGCACAGACACCGGTGGTCAAGAGCTTAGCTACAACTTCCGCCTTACCCCTTGGGCAAACTCGGACAACCGTAACTTCCAGCAAACCACCTCTGGCCTAGATGACTACAACGCTGACGGTACCAAAGCGGTTAAATTGGCGGTGAACTACAACTTTGCCAGCTGGGATCTGCCAGAGCTGACCGCGGGTATCGGTGGTAACTACGGTACCAATGTTCGCTCAAGCTTAACTGAAAAAGAATACGATGGCTCTATGCACTCTTTCGATTGGAACATCGGCTACAAGTTCATGGATGGCGCATTGGAAGGCCTAAATATTCGCACCTTCCGCAGCAAATTCCGTGGCAACGACATCGTACACAAAGCGGATCGTAACGATACAAAAGTGCTGATTTCATACAGCGTAAAACTCAAATAATTTAACCTCTCATTCCACTGTATTTGCCCGGCTCAACGCCGGGCTTTTTTGTCATCGCAGCCAATTATGCTTCATCGTTGCAGTCGATTGAGGGTGTTTAAGCATTGCGCAATCACCGCGTTGTCGGGCTCTTTTCGCTCACTACATAGGGGTAAATCCTATAAGCTTGGCGCTCGCGAGCGGCCTCGCCGTCTCAGCAATGCTGCTGACGAAAACTACGCACCCACCTGCGGGTGCGAATCCGTTGCTGATTATGATGACAGGGCAAAATTGGGACTTTTTACTGACTCCGGTTCTACTTGGAGCAGTGATCATCGTCGTGATCGGCAAGGGAATGCAAAAATCCCTCAAAACCTACGCTTAGTCGACGAGAAAGTAACAACAAAGGGGCAAGATTGCGCCCCTTTGATATTTTGCTATTTGAAGTAATAGGAGATGAAGCTTAACTTGCCGTTAAGCCTTGTCAAACAACGTATTGAGCGACCAATTTTTGCTGCTGGGCAGCCATGGTTTGCAGCTCGTTTCCAGTCGTCACCAAATGGCTGATTTGGTCTAAGTTGGTCTGTGAATCGCTTTGAATTTCGGCAATTTTCGCCGCGATTTGCCGCGTGAGGCTGCGCTGCTGCTTTGTTGCTGCTGAGATGGATTGCGCAGTTTGACTGCTCAGATCTAGGCACGTTTTCACACGGTTGACCGATTCGACGGCCTGTTTGGCACTGTTCATCGAATCCTGCATCTCTCGATTACAGTGCTCTATCTGCACTACCGCGGTGTCTACGTCATGATGAAGCACATCGATGATGTCACGCACTTCCACCACCGAGCCAGAGGTGCGCTCGGCTAAGGTTCTCACTTCATCGGACACCACCGCAAACCCACGCCCATGCGCGCCTGCCCTCGCGGATTCAATTGCCGCGTTTAACGCCAACAAGTTGGTTTGCTGGGCGACTTCATCAATGAATTTCATCGCTAAATTTATCTGTGCGGCACTCTGCTTTAGACGATGCATGGTCTCTACCGCCAATTGCAGTTTGTGTTCTAACGCCAAATGACGCTCAATATTTTCATTGACGTTCAAAGAACCGTTATACGCTTCTTGGCTTGCTAGTGTCGCCTGACGTGCTCCGGATTCACTTTCATCATCAATATCGCCAATAAACTGCGTGAGTTGATGTGTGTGATGAACGACGCTCGCTGTTCGCTCGGCTTGCTGTTGCAACGCCTGAGTTAGGCCTGAAGTTCGCTGGCCATTCTGTTGGATGACTTGGTTTAATTTCGTAGAACTGTGGGTGAGGGTGTCAATCATCGCCAGTTGAGACTGACGCAACTGTTCTAAATGGCGAGCTAATCGGCCAAACTCAGCAGGCAATGAGTTGGGCACCGATTGGGTCAGGTCACTCTCCGCCATCCGCTGAATCGTACCAATCAGTAACCGCAGGCTACGTTTGAGTGTACTCGACACATTGATCGCTATGACACAGCTGAAGCCGCCAATCAGTAAGACAAAGCCAATCAATTGAACGTGATAAAGCGCTTGATCGGCTTGCGCATTTTCAACTCTCAGCGCGACCTCTTCCAACAGCTGTTGGTTGGCCACTTCAAGCTGCTCTCCCACCTTAGATAAACGGTGGGCAAGTTGCTGAGCTTGCTGCTGAACCTGCTTTTGGTTTTCAGCCAACAGCAGCTGAGCGTACACCACCCCCGAGGATTCAAACGCATCCAACAGTACTTTGCTGACCAAAGCGGCATCGCGTTGACCATATTGGCGACTGCGCGTTTTTAACTGCTTACTCTTCTCCTCTATCGATCGAGCTAGCGCGCGATTCTTCTCTCTTAACTGACTGATGGCAGCGGGATCGTCACTGGTTAATGCGCGGTTAATATTAAAACTCAAGCCATCAATATCACTGCTCACACTGTCTACCAGCATGGTAGTGTTCATGTCGTCCGAACTGACGGCCAAAGCGTAAATTTTACGTTTAACTTTGGTGATGGCGAGTTGATGCGCTTGCCGTTTTTTCTCTAACTCAGCACGCATTCCAGAGCCTAAAAGCGCTTTATCCAATAGCTGCTGGGTTTCATCCAGCAACCCTTCTGTATGTCTCCTTGAGAAAGAATGGGAAGACAAACGCTCTTGCAACGTCGACATCGGCTGCAACAGTTCCGATGATGCGTTTTCCAGCGACTCTGCGGCTGGGATAGAAAGAATTCGATTTTCAATATTACTGACCAAACTTAAGCTCATCGCTTGGCGCTGCATTTGTCGCATCGTATGTTCAGACAACTGATCGAGTTGATGAATCAATTGCTTTCCCTGCCATATCGATAAACCACAGACCGAAATAAGCACCAGCGTTAACAGTATTACCAACAGTTGAATACGCCGAATGATAGAGGTGTTCTTCCCCATGATGTAGATCCTTTTCCGTTTTGCTCAGACAAAAAAAGCCTCCTGGGTGACAGGAGGCTGTTTGTTGGTGACGCCCCATGATTAACACGGAGCTATGCAATCTTTTTTGCCGCTTCCTCCGGTGGGAGCTCAGCGACAGGCACCGCCGCAATCAGTTGTTTGGTATAGGCTTGCTGCGGGTTGAAAATGACCTGCTCAACGCTTCCTTGCTCAACAATATGGCCATGTTGCAACACCAGCACGCGATCACAGAAATATTTCACGGTTGCGATGTCGTGGGTGATGAGGATAAACGCCGTGCCATAAGTGTTTTGGAACTCAATCAGCAGATCCAACACCTGAGAACGCAGCGACACATCCAGTGCTGCAGTCGCTTCATCGGCAATCACCACTTTAGGAATGGTGACCAAAGCGCGTGCAATCACGATGCGCTGGCGCTGACCGCCTGAGAAAGCATGCGGGTAGCGACTGGAGAATTCTGGCGGAAGCCCAACCCATTTCATGATGTTGCGTACTCGTTCTTCACGCTGCTTTTTGCTCATTTCGGTGCGTAGCTTCAAAAGCGGCTCTTCAATGATGTCAAACACCGTCATGCGTGGATTGAGTGATGACCATGGGTCTTGAAAGATCAAACGCAGATCGGCAAACAAAGGATCGCGTTTCTGACGCTTGTAATCAGACAGTTCAATTTCACGCCCTGAGTCCTCATCCACGTATTGGATCGAACCCGTGCTCGCTGGTGACATGCCCAAAATCGCACGGCCCAAAGTACTTTTGCCGGAACCCGATTCGCCAACGATGCCTAAAGATTCCCCCGGATAAAGGGTTAAACTGGCGTTATCGACCGCCGTCATAAAGCGCTTTTTCTGGAACATCTTCGAGGGTTTTTCAAAGATTTTGCTCACGCCACTCAAATCCAGAATCGGACGGGGCGCATTATTCACATCCAGCGCAAACGGCACTTTCACTTTGGACGGTTTTTCCAAAGCGCGCGTCGCTTCCATTAACTTGCACGTGTAGGGGTGTTGAGGGTTCTCAAAAATCTGCCGTACCTCGCCACACTCCACTAATACGCCTTTTTCCATCACCGCGACGCGATCGGAAATCTGTGCCACGACACCCAAGTCGTGGGTAATGAACAGAATCGCCATGCCAAATTGCTGTTGCAGCTCGGCAAACAGGTCGAGAATCTCCGCCTGTGTGGTCACATCCAGCGCCGTGGTTGGCTCATCGGCAATCAAGATATCTGGATTGGAGGCAATCGCCATAGCGATCACCACACGTTGACGCTGCCCCCCGGAGAGTTCAAACGAGTACTTGTTGATCAAACTTTCCGGCTCTGGCATTTGCACTTGATATAGCAGTTCTAACGTGCGTGTGTGCGCTCGCTCTTTGGTGATGTTCGGCTCAACCAAACAGAGCACTTCTTTGATTTGGTCACCCACAGTATGCACTGGGCTGAGCGCCGCCATCGGTTCTTGCGATACCAAGGAGATGTTGAAGCAGCGCATGTAGCGCATCTCTTTACTGCGCGGATCCATTTGCGCGATGTCGATGATCTGCCCTTGCTCGTTTTGGTAAAGGATTTCACCCGAATCAATACGGCCCGGTTTGTCCAACAACTGCATGATGGCGGACGACGTCACCGATTTGCCAGAGCCTGACTCACCAATGACCGACAATGTTTCGCCGCGATAGAGGTCAAAACTGACCCCTTTAACTGCGTGAAAATGTTCCGTACTGGTCGGGAAGCTTACGTTGAGATCTTTTACTTGAAGAATGCGTTGTTTCATTATTATTTCGCTCCCTGATCGTGGTATGGGTCACAAGCATCACGTAAACCATCGCCCACAAAGTTCATTGCCAAAATCACCACAATCACCGCCGCGGCAGGAATCAACAGCCAAGCCGCTTCCGCCAATGCGCGGATGTTTTGCGCTTCTTGCAGCAGTACGCCCCAACTCACCATCGGCGCCTGTAAACCAAGACCAAGGAAGCTCAGTGCGGTTTCCCCCAGAATCATCGCGGGAATCGCCAGCGTCACCACCGCAATAATGTGGCTCAGGAAGTTTGGCACCATGTAACGGCGGATGATTTCAAACGGTGTGTTGCCATCGAGCCACGCTGCCGCGACGTACTCTTCGCTACGCAGTGACATAAAGCGGCTGCGCACCACTCGCGCCATGTCTGGCCAAGAGACCAAACCTAAAATAATGGTGATCAAGAAATACTTGGTGAGAGAACTCCATTCCGCTGGCAATGAGGCCGAAAGGGCCATCCACAAAGGCAAGGTTGGAATGGACTTCATAAACTCGATACTGCGCTGAATGAAGTTATCGATCGCCCCACCGAAGTAGCCAGAGATACCGCCAATGACAATGCCGAGCACAAAGGTGGTGAATACCCCCATCAAACCGACCGAGAGAGAAATGCGCGCACCATAAATCAGGCGAGACAACATATCGCGCCCCATTCGGTCAGAGCCGAGCACAAAAAATGGCAGCTTCGGATCATGTGGCACCACAAACTTGCGATTCATCGGGATAAAGCCCAGCAAGTAGTAACGCTCAGTCTCACCGAAAAAGGAGAAATACACTTTTTTGTTCTCATTTAGGGTGTAGTGACGTTTTAACGTGCGTGGATCGGTTTTGCTGTTATAAAACTCAAGGTGTGGCGCCCAACGCCATCCATCCTCCGTGGATTCAATCAAGCTCACCGCTTGTGGTGGCGCATAGGTGTAACGGCGCCAGTTATCACTGGGATCAAACGGAGCAAAAAACTCAGCAAAAATGGCAATAAAGTAAACCCACACGAGGAACCACATGCTGTACCACGCCAGTTTATGCTGACGCATTTTGAGTCCGATGAGCTGCCATTGGGTCGCGGTGGCTAAATCAAGCGTGGCTTTTTTGCGACCAAACAGTCGATTAAATAGATGAATTGCTTGTGTCGTCATGACTAAAACTCCTTCGCTACACCAACACGCACACGGGGATCAACCCAGTAGAGCAATAGGTCTGAAATCAAGGTACCAATAATGGTGAGAATGGACATGATGAGCAGGACATCCCCCGCGACATACATATCTTGAGCCCGCAATGCGGAAAGCATCAATGGACCTAAAGTGGGGATGTTCATGACTTGGCTGACGATGATGTCCGCACCCATCAGGGCTGGCAGCATCCAACCAATGGTGGAAACAATCGGCAAAATGGCGATGCGCACGGGGTACTTCATGATTAATTTGGCTTCGGTTTGTCCTTTCGCTCGTGCGGTTTTCACATAAGGCTTTTTCAGCTCATCGAGCAAGTTAGCGCGCATGATACGGATGATGCCTGCAAGGCCCGCCGTACCCACCACCAAGATATAAATCCAGCTGCGAGATGCTGCATCGAGGAATTTTGCCCACGACATAGGCTGGTCTAGAAACTCTTCGGAGTAGAGCCCTGAGACCACCGTATCAAAGCTGTAGTAACCGATCAGCAGCGCCAGAATCGCAATCACAAAGTTGGGCGTCGCCATGCCGATAAAACCAAAAACTGTCGCCACGTAATCGCCCCAAGAGTATTGACGCAACGCGGAATACATACCGATAGGAATGGCAATCAAGAACTGAAAAAGAAAGACCGCAGCAGCAAGAGAGACAGTTGGCCAAATGCGCGGTTCAATGGTTTCCCACACTGGCTGGTTGTTGGTGAGGGAGATGCCTAAATCACCGGTCAACAAGCCGCCGATCCAGTCGAAATAACGTTCAAGCAGTGGTTTATCCAAACCATACATCTCACGCAGGGTATAAATCATTTGTGGGTCGACGGTTTGCCCCATTGACTGTAACTCCGCGATTTTGGACGAAGCAAAATCTCCCGGCGGCAAATCGATCACCGCAAAAATAACGATAGATACGGCAAATAATGTCACCAGTATCGACATCAATCGCTTACCTATAAACAGAAAAAAACTGCTCATTGTTGTTCCTTAATCCCAATCCTATTCGGAATATTTACTCTGGTTGATGAAGGCCGGAACCTTCGCTGTTAAGTGAAGAAAATTGGTAATTAAAACCGTTTAAGTGCAACCAATTTAATAACTCAACCCTATATTCATTTTTATTAGAACGCATCGTTAGTTATTTTTAAAACGCTTTTTCAGTTTTATGATAACAAGATCATCACCAAAGCGTTGAAGCGTGATCGAAGCCAAATTATTTGCATTGCAAATTTACTTTTAATTAACCATTCACCTTACAGATAATTAAAGTTGCCACGCTATTTGGACGCAAATTGCTTAGCGTATCGCTGGAAAAAAACTGAAGAAGACCGCCACCAATGGGTGAAAAAAATCAAGTGTGGGGTAAACGATGCAGTAACGTGTTAGTCAAATTACTCTAATTCATCACAAATAGAACATACGCTCAGACCTTATCGAAAAAGGCCTTAGTGCCTAAACCGATGAAAAGAGCGAGCATCAACGCCTCTCAAGAGGGTCAGAAGAGAGTCAATCGAGCGTCGAGCAACTTTGCCAATAAAGAGGCGAGAACTTGCGTCTAGAAGGCGTTGTGCGGCCCTGAAGGTGTTGCAAATATCTGCTTGTTTTATCGCCATATTTCGCATCGTGATGTGCGCAATCATTCAACAAATATTCAGCACCACCATGGCCCTGTGACAAAATGACTTAAAAACCATCACAACGAAGGGAAATAAAGAATCCGATGATGTGTTCACCCTCACCAAGTTACGTAAAATCCGTTGTTATTTTTGGCTAGAAACAATTAAAATTCAGGTGGTTAAATAAAAACAACGCGAACTATCTTGCAAGGTTAGCCTTATATTTCTCATCAGATTCTTATTTTCATAAATAAAATAAGGCCCAGCATTGAACACTGGGCCTAACGATATTGCGTTATAGAAACTCGCCGTTGATTACTGCTGTTTCCATAGCTGGCTCATGCGCATTGGCCCAGGGGTTGGGAAAGTCCAAGACTGAGGCATGTTTTCTGGCACGTTCTGCAGTTTGTTGTTCACCACCACACCCACCGGCAGCGCTTCTACTGTACCAATCACGTAGAAGTGCTCTTTAGCGATATCGAGGATCTGTTCCATATACTTAAACTGCGTTTCTTGCGAAGAGGTATTTTGGATCTTGTTCCACAACTCCAACTGCTTCTTCACATGCGCCGGTGGCTCCACGGCAAATTCATTACCCGGCTCTGAAGCCCACAAGTAGTAACCTAAGCCCCAAGTTGATTCCGGGCTAAACGGCATGTAGTGACGCGCTTCATCAATGATGCCCACACCACCATCGCCAACGATTGGGATCATGTCGAAGTCGTTGGTTAAGCGAATGTTGGTGACATGGTTAATTTCCAGAACGCGAATATCTAAGAACACACCCACTGCTTTCCACTGCTTCTTCACCAATTCCAGTGAATCGGCCAACACGCCTTTGTCGTTCACTTTAGAGACCGCTTCGATGCGCAGACGCTCACCGTTTTTCATCAAACGGTAGCCTTCTTTGTCACGTTGCGTCAAACCAAGTGAATCCAGCAATTTATTGGCTTTTGCAAGATCAAATTCCGTGTACTGAGTGGCCATCTCTTCATCAAAAAATGGCGAGATTTCGATTGGTGCCGCTTGATGTGGACCGACCGCACCCGAGAAGACGGTTTCGCTGATCTCTTCACGATCAATCGCATGAGAAAGCGCAACACGGAAATCTTTGTTTTGGAACAGTTCGCGTTTCAGCGGATCTTTCACCGTTTGGTTTAGCGCGATGGCCAGTTCCGTGCTTCGTGTATTTGGACGGAACTCATAGGTGTAGCCACTCTTCTTCTCGTTATCGATCAGCATTGGACGGTAACTTGGCTGACCAATGTGACGATGTTGGAAGTCTGCTTCACCCGCAGCGGCACGCAGAACCATCTCTTCTTGGTCTTCACTGTAACGCCAGCGAACGCTGTCTAAGTAAGGCAATTGGTTACCTTCGGTATCGACTTGCCAGTAATACGGGTTACGCTCAAACTCGGCAAAACTCGCGTTTGGACCTGGCGCCACTTTCACTTTCCATGCTGTCAAGACAGGGCGATCAACGTTGTTGTAGTGCTCGATGAAGTAGTGGGCATTGCATTTGGTCGACGCGTACTGACGCCAAGAGTCAAAACCAGCCGCCTTCGCCATTTCTGCCGCTTTTGGATTGAACTTTGGAATGAACTGTTCACAGTAATGTTTTGGATAGGCGGTGAAGCTTTCGCTATCCACGGTCGCCAAGCTGCGAATAAACAAACCATTTGGTTTGGCCAAGGTGATTTTCACGCTGTACTTATCTAGCACTTCCGCTTTCGCGGCATCGTGAGTCGGTAGAGCCAGTGGACGGTTACCTGCGTGCTCTGGGTCACCCACAATGTCATTGATGTAAAACGCAATGTCCTCTGCGGTAAATGGCGTGCCGTCAGACCACTTCACCCCTTTGCGCAAAGTAATGGTGTACTCGGTATTTGCCTCATTGGAAGTAAATCCAGTGGCTAGGTTCGGCACCACTTTTGAGTAGTAAACATCGAAATTAAAAAGGTTGTCGTAGGCGATGGTGCGCGCGCGGTGACCGTTGTCGACCACTTTACCGACCAAGTTCAGCGTGCCGCCGTATTGCCCTACCGATTCAAACGGTTCAACCACTAGCGGATTTTCCGGTAAACGTTCGATCACTGGCGGTAATTTTCCAGCCGCAACGAGCTCTTTTAACTGCGGGGCTTCATTGTAGGTATCGGCCCAAGTTGAGAAAGAAATAGACGCAGCCACAGCAATTGCGACTTTGCCAAGTAGAGGTAAGCTATTCTTATAGTTCATCAGTCACTCCCTGATGTGATTTACAAATTATGGGTAAAATTTTTCTGCTTCGCACGAGCCATCCAGCTCAGCGAGGCCATTTTCCTGCATTCACCGCAATCACATACTGGTGCGTACCGGGTTCGATACGCCCTGTGATGGCAGGAACACTGGCGTGGGGATAAAGCAAATTGGTGTTCGGCGCACATGGGTAAACGCGCGTTTGTCCTTCACCTTGTAATAAAATCAGTTCACTGAACAATCGCTCTGAGCTCACCTTCGCCGGTTGAATCACCTGATGGCTAAACCACGCCGACCAGCAATCCACCGCGTGCCCCGTCATGACAAAATCCAGTGCCGTATCGGTGGTGATCTCATGGCGGCGGATTTCACCTCGTTCAGACCACTGCTGACGCGTTTTCACCACACAACCTTCAAATGGTTGCCACAGCGAGACCAAGGCATCACCATCTCGATAACAGTCAGTGTTGCGGTGACGGCTAAACCATTGCCCCGTCTGCGGATGGGCAAATGCGACGATGTTGTCACCCGCCCAACCTTGATCGAGCCAGCGGGTTGATTCGACACACAAGCCATGCAACGAGCTGTAAGCAAATTTGCTGTATTTGTCTTCACAGTGGCGCAGCTCATTGGCTGGAGCTGCGTTGGTCAGCAGATAACTGCCCTGTCGTCGTACCATTTGATGGTGTTCACCAATCCAAGTTGCTGGCAGTTCACTAGCTAAAGGCTGTTCGGCTGCACGCCAAAACGGATGCTCTTCAGCAAGATTGAGGGCATTAAAGGCTTTGAGCGCCAGCATCGGTGATGCATAACTGGTGTAAAACTCACTGCTTAAGAGATTCGGGTAAGCAAAACCGGGCAACAATTGCGCTTGTTGATCGCAAATCGGTTGCTTTGCCCACCAACGCATGGTTTGCATCCAGTAGTTTTTGGCGGTCACAATATCCATGTCTGGGTGATCGTGTCGGGCAAGCTCTGCCCAAAAAGCGGCGCCTGCAAAACGATAGTTGAGCGAGCGGCCATAGCATAGCGGCTGTCCGTCATCACCAAACCAATACTGGTAGCCATGGGAAAACGCCACCGCTCGCGCCAACAAACGTTGGCACAAATCACTTTCGCCTTGCTGCCAGCGCACATACACCAATGCATAAAGTTGAAAAGCAAACGGATTGTAATAATCGAGCGCACCGCCTTCGCCGTCTTGATACCAGCCATCATCGAGATAGAGCGCATCGACAAAGGCGAGATCATCGGCCAGCACTTGCTCGTTAATCTGCTCGCCCAATTGCTGCAAGGCACTGAGGATAAGGATACGAAACCAACGCCAATTGTTCGGAGGGAGTTGTAAATCCGTCACCGCGCGCAGCCAATCCACCAAGTGCTGCTTTTCTTGCAAAGAAAGAGGCAGCCAATAGCATTCCTTTGCATCCACCAGCGCAACGGCAATGGAGGCCATTTCCACCACACGTTGATCGTAGTTTTTCGGCTGCTGCCAATAGTGTTCTGAATCTGGATCGCAACCTGCCACCACCATCTGACGTAAGGTGTGATGCGCTTGGTTGAGCTCATGCGTTGCAGGAGCCACGCCCCATAACAGCCGACAAAGATGCTCTAGCTTCGCCACTTCGGTCGGGTAATGCGCGGCACTGTTGTACGTTGGGCGATCACCACTCCGCTCGGTTAATACCGGAAGTTGACGCTGCACAATCTCATTCAGCAGTTGCAGCGTTTCCGCTCGACGGCTAAATGTCACATCCTGCTTCACCAATTGATTGAGGCTGATGGCCACGGGCTACTCACTTATCAACAAATTCATCAATGCGGCAATTAAAACTCATCACCACTAATTATTGAAACGCTTTTTTATATTTATGATATGAAGATCAAAACTCTGTTTCATTTTTTATATTCAATGCATACATAGTTCACAAAAATAGATAAGATTCGACAATATAATTGAACCATCATTTCATTTAATGGGAGTCGCGTGTGAATTTTGCTCTATTGCTCATGGACCAGACCCGAGCGGATATGCTTGGTTGTTATGGTCATCCTGTGGTCAAAACCCCCAATATGGATAGCATTGCCGCGGCGGGGGCGCGCTTTGAACAAGCGTTTTGCGCCTCTTCTGTCTGCACCCCGTCAAGAACCTCTCTATTCACTGGCAAGATGCCTTCTCACCACGGCGTGATGTGTAACTCGGATAAAGAGGGCGATAAATGTGACGTGCCGCTTGAGGACGCTAACCTGATCAGCGAGTTGCCCAATCACCAGCACATTTACATTGGTAAATGGCACATCGGCCATCAAAAACTGCCGCAAGAATACGGTTTCATTGGCCACAATTTTGATGGCTATGCCTACCCTGGTAGTGGTGTTTACCAAAATCTGGCCTTTGATAGCGTGCCACTCAACGGCAACCGTTACCAAGAATGGCTACATGAGAAAGGATTTGCCCTTCCCAAAGTCAGCGACTGCACCTTCGGTAACAACCCCAATCTGAAAATCCAAGAGTTCTATGGTTTGCTCCATGCCCCCGTTGAAGCGTCGATTCCGTATTTTTTGGTGGATGAAGCAATCTGCCACATTGAGAGGTGTCTGCTGCAAAATCAGTCCTTCACCTTGTGGATGAATTTCTGGGGCCCGCACACGCCTTGCATCATCCCAGAGCCCTACTTTTCAATGTACCAACCTGAACAAGTGACCTTTGATGAAAGCTTCTACCATCCTTTGATTGGCAAGCCGGAGCACTACCAAAACATTGCCAAAATGTGGGGAGTATGGAGCCTAGACGAAGAAATCTGGCGACACATAATCTGCAAATATTGGGGGTACATTACGCTGATTGACGACGTCATCGGCCAATTGCTCAACTTCCTCAAACAAAACGATCTCTACGATGGGCTGTTTTTGTCCATCTCCGCCGATCACGGCGACGCGATGGGTGCACATCGGATGATCGAAAAAGGCGAGTTTATGTTTGATCAAACCTATCGTGTGCCGCTGATCATCAAAGACCCCAATGCAAGCCAGATCGGCGCTCACTATGATGATTTGGTTTACCTGCACGATCTCACCGCCACTTATGCCGACATCGCCAGCAGCAACGTGCCGGAGAGTTTCGATGGCCAATCTCTGCTGCCGATCTTACGCCAGCAAGCAGGGCAAAGCGTGCCCGCTCGTGAAGGCATTCTTGCTCAGCAAAATGGCCATTTCACCCCCTACCCACAGCGCATGTGGCGCACCAAAGAGTACAAACTGGTGTTTAATGCCAGCGGCCGCAGTGAGTTGTATCATCTGCGCCACGATCCGCAGGAGATGCACAATCTGATTGATGATCCAAACTATGGCGAGATCAAACAATCGATGATGAGGCCATGTATGCGGAAATGCAACGCTACCACGATCCGTTGTGCACGTGGTTTTATCGCATGAAGGCGGTGATTTAGTCACCGCTAAGCCAGAGTGGCATCATTGTTCACTCTGGCGTAAAAACTGACGGTAAGAGGAAGCGGGCAATTGGCGACGCAGGCACTCTCCCATTGCGCGAAGGTAAGGCTGGATATGCGAGAAAAAGGCAAAATACCCGGCACAGAGGTAGTGTTTCGCCGTTAACGACAGCTCACCATTGTCATCAATACGTTGAGCTGGGCAAGCACCATGACACAAATAACGCTGGCTGCACCCTTGGCAATGCAGTTGGCTTCCCATGGGTTTGCGCAGAGAAAACTGCTGCTGAATGGGGGTTTCAATCAAGTCGGGATAGTCTCGCTCACGCACATTGCCCAGCTTAAATTCAGGGTAGACGAAGTGATCGCAACTATACGCATCGCCGTTGTGTTCAATCACTAGGTTGTCGCCACATTGCGGTGCATGCACACAAATGGATGAAGGCATACCCAGTTGCATGCCCAAAGCGTTATCAAAATGACTGACAAACACTTCCCCCATATCGTGCTGACGCCAAGTTTCAAACACATCGATCATGAATTGACCAAATTGCTCGGGGGAAACGCTGCGCGAAGAGACCCCCTCACCTTTGACCGGCTCGACAATAGGAATGAACTGAATAAAACGTGCGCCCAATGCTTTTAAGTGCTGGTAGACCCTTTTGCCATCCGCACCATTGTGGTTTTGCACCACCGTCAGCACATTGAATTCGACTTGATGCTTTTGCAACACCCGCAAGCCGCGCACCACCTGATCATAAGAACCTTTGCCACTGCGTGTTTTTCGATAGTGGTCATGCAACTCTTTATCCCCATCAAGGCTAATGCCCACCAAAAAGTGGTGGCGACGAAGAAAATCCCCCCACTGATCATCCAGCAGTATCCCATTGGTTTGTAAGGTATTGACGATCTGCATGCCTGCCCGCGCGTGTTTGCGCTGCAACGCCACCGCGCGTTGATAGAATTCGACGCCTCTGAGCGTCGGCTCACCGCCTTGCCAACCAAAAGTCACTTCAACACACCCCGCAGGCTGACTTTCAATGTAACTTTTGATGTGCGCTTCCAAAGCGTCATCACTCATGTCAAAGCGCTTGGTTTGCGGGTAATACTCGGTTTTGTCTAGGTAAAAGCAGTAATCGCAATCGAGATTGCAAACCGGACCAATCGGTTTGGCAAGAACATGGAACGGACGTTTTGCTCGTGGCTTGGTAACGGGGATGTGTGCTGGTTGCATTCGCCTATCTCAACAAGTAAGTAACTTTGTTAATTTTACTTATTTTTTTTAAAACATCTTTTTATTTTATTATCACTGTGATCAATGGCAGGTTTTTGAAACATCATTTCAATATAATAAATGCCCATATAGAAAGTGCATAATATGGCCCCTAAACCACCATGAAAAAACCGAACTTACTCTATGTTTTTCCTGATCAGTTTCGGCTGATGTCCCTTGGCATATGGCAAGACCCACACTATCAATCGCTGCTGCCAGGCAAGGGCGACCCCGTGTTGACACCCAACCTAGACCACTTTGCCGAGCAAGCCACCTTGCTCAGCAATGCCGTCAGTAACTGCCCGGTTTGCAGCCCTCATCGCGGCAGCTTATTCACTGGCCAGTTTCCGTCAAAAAGCGGAGTGCCGCTCAACTGCCATTCCGATCGTGTTGCCTCCCAACTGCCGGAAAAGGCACGCTGCTTTACCGATGTGCTCAGCGATGCCGGATACTACCTAGGCTACATTGGAAAGTGGCACCTTGATTGGCCAACGGAAAACGACCCTGCCAATCCTGGGCAGTATGTGGATAGTAAACGCCCCGCGTGGGACTCCTACACCGAGCCAAACCGTCGCCACGGCATTGATGAGTGGTATGGCTATGGCACGTTCGATCAACATTGCAATCCGCACTACTACGACACCAATGGGCAGCGCCATGAACCGCGCAAGTGGTCGGCAGAACATGAAACCGACAAAGCGATTGAGTTTCTTACGCGTCATCAACAGCAACGCCCAGATCAGCCCTTTGCTTTGTTTGTGTCGATGAACCCGCCACACAGCCCATACTCGAGTTTGCATGACTGCCGTGAAGCGGATTGGCAGCGTTACTGCGATCAGCCTTTAACGTCGTTACTCACGCGAGACAACGCCGACCATCACATGGAAAAAGCGCACAGTGCCCCGTTCTATTTCGCCAACGTGACGGGCGTCGACCAAGAGTTTGGTCGCTTGGTCGACACATTAAAAGCGCAGGGCGAATGGGAGAACACCATTGTGGTCTTTACCAGTGATCACGGTGAAACCTTGTGTAGTCATGGCGTGACCGACGCCAAAAACAGCATTTATAACGAATCCCTCTGTGTCCCCTTTTTACTGAAGGACGCAATGCAAAACCAAGCGCAGCAACACCCTGCGTTTTTGAGCAGCGCAGACATCATGCCCACCGTATTGGGATTGATGGGGCTAAGCGATTTGTGTCCCGATGACATTCACGGTCGCAACCTAGCAGAGGTATTTCGCTCCCCCTCTGTGGCGGCGGGCCCAACTTGTGCCCTCTATTTAAAGAACATCGATAGCCCACCCTGCGCGGATGGCAAGATCCGCGATTACTTTGCCGTCTCGCGAGGGATAAAAACCGAGCGTTACTCGTTGGCGCTGCACATTGACGCCTTTGGTCAACTCAGCGACAGCCAATTTTTCGACAACCAAACAGACCCCTATCAAACCAACAACCGCCACTTTGACCCGAATGATCCTGTCGTACGTCGCTTACTGCACGCCATGGCTCAAGAACTGGTTCGAGTGGATGATCCGTGGGCAGAGGAGCAAGTGCTTGCTCACCTTCTTCCCTATGATTTGTTTACTCAGGTTGGCATCAATAAGGAATTTTCATGACAGACCACACGCCCCCAAACGTTATCATTCTCTACGCCGATGACCTTGGCTTTGGCGACTTGAGTTGCTACGGCGCCAATGACATCCCAACCCCCAACCTCGATAAGTTGGCCCAAGAAGGGCTGAAGTTTCATCAAGGCTACGCCACTGCTGCGACCTGCACTCCTTCTCGTTATAGCTTGCTCACGGGCTCTTACCCGTGGCGCAACCCGAAGGCAGCCGTGCTGCCCGGTGATGCACCGCAGATCATCACCATTTCTGATGCCACTATGCCAAAGATGTTCCAAAAGGCTGGCTATCGCACGGGGATCGTTGGCAAATGGCACTTAGGACTCGGCAATGGCGATCTCGATTTCAATCAAGAAATTCAAGGCACGCCAAATGATGTCGGTTTTGATGATTCATTCATCATGGCCGCCACCAATGACCGCGTACCTTGTGTTTACATTCACAATCGTCAGGTGGAAAACTTAGACCCTACCGATCCGATTGAAGTGACATACGATTGGGAGCACGCCTTTGCCGATGTCCCCAATGGTCGCCATAACCCTGAACTGTTGGATGTGATGTACGATCACGGCCACGATGGCACCATCATCAATGGGGTCAGCCGTATCGGTCATATGCGTGGTGGGCAATCCGCCATTTGGAACGATGAAACCATGGGGGAAGAGTTCGCACAAAAAGCCATGGCGTTTATCGAACAACACCAACATCAACCCTTTTTCCTTTACTACGCACTGCATCAGCCGCATGTGCCTCGCATACCTAACCCACGCTTTCGTGGCGTTACCCCTCACGGCGTGCGTGGCGATGTGATTGTCGAAATGGATTGGTGCATTGGCCAAGTGCTCGACAAACTTGAGCAGCTCGGACTCAAAGAGAACACGTTGGTGATTTTCTCCAGCGACAACGGACCCGTGCTCAACGACGGTTATAAAGACCGAGCGGTAGAGCTCAATGGTGAGCACCGCATGGCAGGGCCGTTGCGTGGTGGCAAATACAGCCTGTTTGAAGGCGGGACTCGGGTGCCGTTTATCGTACGCTGGCCCAATGGCATTGTCGATGGAGAAACGGACGCCCTGTTCAATCAAGTGGACCTCTACCACTGCTTTGCGCAGCTAACTGGCATTGAGTTGCAAGAGCAGGAAGCGCCTGATAGCCAACCGCTACTCGAGACCTTGCTGGGCAAAGAACACCAAGGACGCCGGGAAATGGTACTGGAAGGCATGCAATACAAGAAAGTCTTTCGAGACCAACGTTATGCCTATATCCCGCCACATGATGACGACTTCATCTGCCAGTACACTGGCAATGAAAAAGGCAACCTCTCTCGCCCTCAGTTGTACGATTTGCACGATGATTTGGGGCAGTTAAATAACCTTGCCGAACTCTATCCCGAGAAAGTCACCGAGTTCGCCGCGGCGCTGGAGCGTCATATCACGGCCCCGCGTACACGTTAAATAACCGCACTAAACCAAAGAGCCCGATGTTTGCATCGGGCTTTTCTTTTATCGAGATGAATCACTGAACCTGCGACTACTGCGAGCGCGACAAAACCAGTTGTGGCGCTTGGGCACTTTCTCGACTGGAGAAACTGACGTCGGATTTGCCACTGGCGCTACCAAGATTCTCAAGCACCAAACTCACAACCCCAGATTGCACCAACGCGCTGACATCAAGCTCAACCCAGCGGTCTATATCTGCGGGGGTGATGCTAACGCTCGGACCCGTGGCCACGTTAGCAGGTAACGACGCCCAACTGATATCGGACTCGAGCCAGTCGCTGCTCGCCAAACGTGAGACTGTCACCGTTCGCTCCGCATCGCTATTAACATTACGCACATGCAATCGCAGCGTCGCGTTGGTGGTCGAGTCGATCCCTTGTCCACTCAGATCAAATTGCAGCACCGTTTTTCGGTTGTAACCCGTGCCGTCTTTCTTCACCACAAGATAACTGTTGCTGCCAAAAGATTGGCTGGCATATTGACCATCGCGGACAAACGCATCTTGTGAAACCATCACCGTTTGAGGAGGTGTAGGTAAGACAGGAGCGGAAAAGTCGACCAACACGCCCTTGCCCATCCATCTTGGCTCTGAAGGCGTTTGCACTGTGGTGTGTTTACTCACACCTCCCTTGTCAAAGCTCACTTGTACCTGTGTGCCTTGCCCTGGCGTTGATAAGGTCACGACCGGATCCGCGGCCGATTGATCAATCAGCACCACACTAGCTTGGTTGACCGACAAGGTCGAACCGTCGTGCAAATTGATACTCCCGGGTTGATGAAAAATCACGCCAGTGACGTTCAAACCTTGATGATGCACCGCCTGCAGAGTGTTGCTGTTACTCAGCACCGCGATCGGGGATTGCTGTGCGTAAGCCTCCACTTGAGATGCCGTTCGGTTCGGCACAATGATGTATTGATAACTGGCGTTTGTTGGCTGCCAACTGTGGCCAATTCTCAACATAAACACCTCATCGGACACCACTTCATTCACCTGACCACGATTGATGTCGTACCAATTACCCGATTGGGTTTGGTTGTTCATATGCCCGTACCAGTACGCAGGGAAAACGTAGCCAATGCCGTCATGGTGCACCCAAGAGGCATTGACCAAAGCGCGACTGCCTTTTTCATACACCACACCATCGACCGTCACCGGTCCATTTAATCGAGTTTGGTTGACCGATGTATTGACATACTCACTTCTCGTTGAGGCTATGCCAGCGCCTAGCGCCACCATTTCATCCTTGAAGCTAAACCACGCTTTCTTCGCTTGTGTGCCATAGGCATTCATGTCCATCACTGCAACGCCATAACGACCATCAGAAACGCCGCCAACAAAGCTCGTGTTCATCACGATGCTTCCCCAGTCGGCGGGTTTCTCCGCAAACTGAGGGGCAGTCACACCCGGAACCAAAGCCCAGTTCCACACGGGAAAGAGATTGTGGTACTCATCACCTCTTTGCATGATAAACATGCTGCCAAAGCCGAGCCAATTGCCCAATAAGTTTTCATTGTTGCCCGCTTCCGTTGGCTCTATACGCAATGAGTTCATCTTTACGCCAATAAAGTGATTTTCCCCAACCTTGCTTGCATAGTCAGAGCGCCAAAATTGCTTAAAGCCTTCGAAACCAGCCCCCTCTCCTGCGACATGACGACGAAACTGCTCCGCTTCCTGAGCACGTTGCGGTGACAAAGCGGCAATATACTGACTTTGCTGCTGCAACGTCGATTTGTCCACGACTTGAACACGACTGATTCCTCGACCACGGGCGTTATAGTCTAACGTTCCGTGGCTGTTCATCCAACGGACCCCTTCCAAGAAATAATCGCTGAGCAGATCAATTTGCTCTGGAGAGAACTTCCATTGCAAATCTCGTACGTGATAAGCCCAAAATGACGCGGTATCAAAAAACACTTCCCCATAACCACCGGTATACAACTGTGCACCATGTTGTTGGAATGAGTAATCCGCTTGTACCCCTTCGGCTTCGGTGATCACTATGGTTTCCGCAATCCCCTCTAAACCACGCTGAACTTGCGCAGCATCATTCGCCAGCAAACCACCAAAAATGACCGCTTTGGAAAGATCGGTTCGATTGGCGCCCGTTTTGTACGGCGCACTCGGCATATCGCCTTGAATTAACGTTTTTAAATCACTCGGCAGTGCACTGCCTAACATCAGTGCAGCAGGCCCCAAACGAAGTTGTTTACCAATCTCGTTCCACCACCAATTTTTATTGGTTCGATCGGCGGAATACCAATAATACATCGCCTCAATCGCTGCTTGCGCGTAACCCGTTTGGGGAAACAAATGTTCGGCAGCAGCCAGCACTCGAATGCGATCTAAATGCGCTCGGATCGGCTTCTCATCCGTCGCCACGATCGTATAGTCGATGTCTAGCCAACTTCCGTCGGCCAACAAGGCATCGCGATACTGTGTTGCCAGCCCAGAAAGCGTCTGGCCCTTATTGTCTGCGTTGCGAGATGCTTGCTGGGCGAAATCTGGAGCAACGCGCTGTGATAAGGTCATCACTTCATTCGCCAGACTCATAGGAGCCGCAAGCAAAGCAGGAAAAACGAACGGAAGAAGGAAACGTGTTTTTTTCATTAACAGGTCCTCTGTCGGGTGGATGTGTAGGGGAATGGCCGATCATTTGTCAGCCACGTTATTTTTGTTGTGATAATTATTAATAAGAGTCACCCTACGCTCGCTCAAATAAAACGCAATTTTATATTTATAAAAATAAAGTTCCGATCTCAAAATATAACTAGCACAAATGCAATAAATTGAATAATTTTCAATCAACTCTAACGACTAACGGCCACAACGTCATCCGCATCAACCCTGTGGCAACCGGCACCAATTAGGATTAGAATTCCGCCATCCGAATAACCAACGATAAAAACGAACACGATAAAATGAACAAAAGCTTATTGACCAACGTGATTGCCTTAGCGGCTTTGGCAGCAGGTTTCGCGCTGAAAAACGACTACCTTCTTTATGCTGGCTTGTTTGCCTTCTCTGGCGCCATTACCAACTGGCTAGCGATTCATATGCTGTTTGAAAAAGTGCCGGGGTTATACGGCTCGGGCGTCATTCCCGCGCGCTTTGAGGAGTTTAAAGCGGCGATCAAAAACCTAATGATGGAGCAGTTTTTTACCAGCGAGAACATCGATAAGTTTCTCAGCAAAGAGATGGCCGGTGGCAAGAGCTTCAATCTCGAGCCCATCATTGCCAAAGTCGATTTCAACCCAACGTTCGACTCGCTGGTTGATGTTATCGCCCAATCGCAATTTGGGGGCATGTTGGCGATGTTTGGCGGCACAGAGGCCTTGATTCCCCTCAAACAACCGTTTGTCGAGAAGATGCAGCAAGCCATGGTGGATCTCAGCCACAGCGACACCATCAAGCAGGCATTGAAAGAAGAACTCGAAGCGCCCGCGATGATGGAAGAGATCCAACAAAACATTGAAAACATCATTGATCAGCGTCTCAACGAACTGACGCCTAAGTTGGTGAAAGAGATGGTGCAGAAGATGATCAAACAGCATTTGGGCTGGCTTGTGGTTTGGGGTGGCGTGTTTGGCGGCTTGATTGGTGTCATCACTTCCGTCGTTGCTTAGCCACTGACCGCAGCAGAAACAACAGAGGGAAGCCCAGTGCTTCCCTCTTCTATTTTGGCGCTGACTTGCCCCTCGCTGGGGTATGTCCCGCACCGCTGACCTGTCGCGTTACTTTTGGTACAAGGTCGACAGCAGCTCTGGGTTCACACCAAAGCCCGTTTTGTGCTCCTCAATCACCACTTCGCTGCGCGTTTGAATCACCCCCGGCAGAGTCCCTAGCTTGCTCGACATGAACTCTTGATACGCCTTCATGCTTTTGACACGCACTTTGATCATAGTGTCAAAATCGCCCGACAATGAGTAACACTCTTCAATCTCCGGCATATCGGCGACGGCTTTGGCAAACTTTTCAAAGATGGAAAAGCTGGTTTGATCAAGACGAATATGAATAAACACCTGAACATCCAAGCCCAACTTTTCGGCATTGAGTTCAGCGTGATACCCCTTGATGTACCCTTCTTTCTCTAAACGTTTGACTCGTTCAGAACACGGTGAGGTGGTCAAGTTGACCTGCTTAGCCAGCTCAACCACCGGCAAACGGCCTTTTAAATGCAAGATGCGTAAAATTTGCAGATCGATGCGATCCAACGGGTAACCAGACATCCTTCGTCCCTTATCATTTTTTTGCCAGTTTACTGGCTAACCCAGTTCGCTATCAATAGCTGAGAGTTTAATGAAATGTAGGGAGTTATTCAGTAGAGATATTTTTTGATGGTTAATAAGATTTTTTTCTTATTTTTCTGTCATTTATTGAACTTCTTGATGAATTTAATGAGCCAGAAAGAAAAGAGTCTTTATTCTAAACAGAGATAATGCAGACAGACGATATGAATCATAATGCATTATACAGAATGATATTCCCATGTCGTTTTTACGCAGCGATATTTATAACAACTCAAGCTGCTGTCAATCTACTTTACTCGTCAGTTTCAACCGGCACTTTAAAGCGATTGAACACAGGAGAAAGCATGCAAACCGTCATGATAAAATACCAGCCTTTTGGCATCGGCGAGTGGACGACTCTTTACGTTTCCACTGATGTGGCGAACGCACTAGAGAAAGAGTATATGAGTTACGGTTGGCCTGTAGAGGTCAACCGTGAGTGTACTGAGCTCGAAAGCGATTTCGCTTAAGTAAGAAGGTCTAACCGATCGGTTGAACCATTTGCGGTGAAAGGGATTTCACCGTTGCTGTATTCTGCGTATTACAGTAACGGCAGAAATGCTGAGGTTCCATGTGGTAATAGTGCTCACCGGAAACAAACTTGGTCATCAGTTGGGTAAAACTTTGTAGCCGACTTGAAAACGTATCACTCTGCTCTGTCTGACAACGACGCATAACGACTTTGTGTGCGGTTGTTTTTTTACACGCTGAGCAATAGATTTCTGGCATGACCCTTCCCCTGATGTACGAATGCTGCTAATGACAATTGACACATTTTGACCAAATTAATTCCACACTCAAAAAGCGCTTTTTAATTTTTGTGCTCTAGGTACAAAAAATAGTTCTGCAACTTCAACAAATTGCGATCTTTGTCGCCCAATGCCGTGCGGATTGAACGCAAGAATAAAGCAAACATTTCGTGGATTTGTTAGCGGCAAGAAAAGATTCTGTCGGTAGTTAAAAAACAAACCCCTCACCAGTATCACCAGCGAGGGGCTCGATTATTTACAATGTAAATTGAGTATCGTGTTCGTTCTTGTTGAACACGAGATCAAGATTACTCTAGCTCAACCAACTTTTTCTCAAACTCACGGTGCTGCTCTAAAACGGTGTTGTCAGCGCCACCAGTGAGTTTGCTCACACCAACAATCGCGATGGTTGAGAAGATGATTCCCGGTACGATTTCGTACACGTCGAACCAACCGCCAGCCAGCTGTTTCCAAACCACGATAGTGATGCCACCAATCAGGATACCCGCCAGTGCGCCGTTGCGGTTCATGCCTTTCCAGTAAAGGCTTAGTACAACCGCAGGACCGAAGGCCGCACCAAAACCAGCCCAAGCGTAAGAGACAAGGCCCAATACCGAGCTATCCGGTGTCATGGCAAGGATAAGCGCGATGATAGAAATCACCACCACACCAATACGGCCCACCATCACGATTTCTTGCGAGCTTGCGTCTGGCTTGATCACTTGCTTGTAGAAGTCTTCCGCCAATGCTGAAGACGAAACCAACAGTTGAGAGTCTGCGGTACTCATGACCGCGGCTAGAATCGCCGCCAACAAGATACCGGCAATCACTGGGTGGAACACGGTATTCACCAGCAGCATGAAGATTTTCTCGCCGTCGGCCAGTTCAGTACCCGGATGGCCGTTAACCCATACAAGGCCTACCAAACCAACCAGGATCGCACCTGCCATCGATAGCGCAGTCCACCCCACCGCAATGCGACGAGCCGTACCCAATTCACGGTTGGTACGAGAGGCTTTAAAACGCGCCAAAATATGTGGCTGACCAAAATAACCTAAACCCCAAGCGACCAGTGAAATAATCGCAATCGCGCTAAGAGGCTCACCTTTGGCATCGTTCCATAGCGTCAGAAGCTCTGGGTTAATGTTGTGCATGTCGGTTGCCAGTTGGCCAAAGCCCCCTTCCATCACTGCAATAGGAACAATCATCAATGCTGCCGCCATCAATAGGCCCTGCACCAAATCCGTCCAAGAAACCGCGAGGAAACCACCAAACAAGGTGTACGAAACCACACACAAGGTGCCGATGATCACCGCAGTGCTGTAATCTAGACCAAACACAGTTTCAAACAGTTTGCCCCCCTGCAACCAGGCCTGAGCTGGTATAGAAAAGGAAGAACAACAGAATAAAGAAAGCAGAAATTGTCTGAATCAGTTTTGATTTGTCATCGAAGCGACGTGACAAGAATTCAGGCAATGTAAGTGCATCCGTTTGAATACTGTAGGTGCGAAGACGTTTGGCACTGACTAGCCAGTTTGCCCAAGTACCCACCAACAAACCACCAGCAAGCCAGAACGACTCGATACCCGCGGCGTACGCGTAACCTGGTAGGCCTAACAACAACCAACCACTCATATCCGACGCCCCAGCAGACAGCGCCGCTGGCCATGGACCTAAGCTACGACCACCCAAGAAATAATCACTTGAGCTAGACGTTTTCTTATAGGCGTAAACCCCGATCGCCACCATAAGAATCAAATAGGCAATAAAAGTGCCCGTAATAGCGAAGCTACTCTCTATCATTAGATAGTCCTCATTAGAATAATAATCCTTCCTTGGCTCCCCCAAACGGCGTGGGGGAGCATGGAAAGGTTAGTGAGTATCGTTCCCCAACTCGAGTAGAGTTGCGTTACCACCCACTGCGGTAATATTTATGGTACGCGTACGTTCGGTAATGAAACGCAGCGAAAGATGCGGATCATGAGCAAGCAGAGCACCTGCTTGATCCGTTGCAGAAACCAAACCGACGATAGCACCGTCACGTTTGGCCAATTGTAGATTGAGCTCATGCTCAACCTGCGCATTACCCACGTAACCCACACTGCGTACATCACGGTCGATGAGCTGTAAAACCGCATCGTAGGCGACCATTTGTACTAGGTTGGAAGGGAAATGCGTCTGTTCAAGGGCACTGCTGAGCAAGCCGTTGAACTCTGAGTTATCACTGCAAACGATGACGCTGTTACCAGCGATCAACGCGCAGGTCACTAAAGCAAAAGCGTTGTACAGAGCTTGCTCTGAATCGCTTTGCTCGTTTTCAACGATCACCAGCGCCACCCCACGGCCCGCGGTGTACAACTCGTTGGTTTCTCCGGTAGGCCCAACCAAAAGGTGGGCGTCAGCCAATAGCGAAGAGGCTTGTTGCAAGTGGTAAGAAACCACCTTGGCAACCAGCGCATGCTTCCCATCCAGAGCGGCTTTAAATGCAAGCAAGTGCTCACATTTGTAATCAAAATTGGTCAGATTCCACTGTTCCCATGCTGAGAAAGCATCCGAAAAACTCGTCACTTGATGAACCATGATGTTGCTCCTTATGCGTTCTCAGTCTGGTTAAATTGCACTTGGGTAAAGCGGTACAAGTAGTGTGGACCACCTGCTTTTGGCCCAGTCCCCGATAAGCCCTGACCACCGAATGGCTGCACGCCAACCACCGCACCCACTTGGTCGCGGTTGATGTAGCAGTTCCCCACTCGTGCGTGTTTTTCGATCCAGCGGTAGGTGGTTTCGTTACGACTGTGAATACCCATGGTCAAACCGAAACCCGTTTGGTTGATGTGTTCCACCACGCGAGTCAGTTCAGACGCTTTGAAACGCACAATGTGCAGGATCGGGCCAAACTGCTCTTCTTTAAGCACGTCGATGCCTGAGATTTCAAATGCCGTTGGTGCGACAAAATCACCATGCTGACAATCGTCCGCCAGTGTCAGTTGCGCAATCGGCTTCTGAGTTTGGTTCATCTGCTCGATATGCTGCAGCAGCTTTTCTTTCGCGCGAGCGTCAATCACTGGCCCCACATCGGTTTTGTGTAGATGCGGCACGCCAACACTCAGTTCATTCATTGCCCCTTGGATCAAGCCAATCACTCGATCGGCAATGTCTTGCTGAACAAACAGCACACGCAGTGCTGAACAGCGCTGACCTGCTGAAGCGAAGGCAGAGCGAATCACATCACGCACCACCTGCTCTGGCAGCGCAGTACTGTCCACGATCATCGCGTTTTGACCACCGGTTTCGGCGATAAACGGCACCGGTTTGGCTTCACGTTGTGCCAAGGTCACGTTGATGCGTTGCGCCGTGGCGGTGGAGCCCGTAAACGCCACACCCGCAATGGCTGGGTGAGAGGTGAGCGCCGAGCCAATATCCGCACCACGACCAGGGATCAGTTGAACAACGCCTGCCGGGAAACCCGCTTGTAGCATGAGTTCTACCGCACGTACCGCGATCAAACTGGTTTGTTCCGCTGGTTTCGCTACGACCGTGTTGCCCGCCACGAGCGCCGCGGTCACTTGACCAAGGAAAATCGCCAGTGGGAAGTTCCACGGGCTAATGCAGACGAACACCCCCAAACCTTCACGGCTGGCAATGCGTTTCACGCCATCAAAGCCTTCTAACTCAAAAGGTTGCAGATTTTGCGCTTGTTTGGCGTAGTAACGACAGAAATCGACCGCTTCACGCACTTCATCAATACTGTCATGCAGTGTCTTGCCCGCCTCTTGGTGACAAAGTGCCACCAGCTCAGCCAAGTTGGCTTCCATCAAGTCAGCGAGGTTGTCTAGGCAACGCGCTTTCTCCACCAACGGTGTGCGATTCCAATCCGCAAAAGCCGCGTGTGCGATGTCGATCGCTTGGGAAACATGATCAAGGTTAGCAAACGCAATTTGCCCCACTTGGATACGACGATCATACGGCGCTGTGACACTTTCCGCTTGACCGTCCTTGATCATGCTTTCGGCCAGCGATGCGCCGTTGATGATCGGGCCAGCTAGCCACTGCTTGCTCAAGAAGGACTCGACCAGTGCTTCAAACGGCTTAGCTTCGCTTTCGATATCCACATTAACGCCATAGGAGTTTTTACGCTCAGGGAAAATCGCCGCTGGCAATGGGATCTTGGTATTGTTCAGGGTTTCAAATGAGGTCAGCGCTTCTACTGGGTGCTTGGTAAGCTCTGCCACTGGGCAGCGCGCATCGACCAAACGGTGGACAAACGAGCTGTTGGCACCGTTTTCCAGTAGACGACGCACTAGGTATGGCAGCAAATCTTTGTGGCTGCCCACTGGCGCGTAAATTCGTACTGGCTGACGATACTGCTCCATCACATGGTTATAAAGTGAATCGCCCATGCCATGCAGACGTTGGAACTCATAGTCGCTGTGAGTCGCCATGGTGGCGATCGAGGAAACGGTTTGCGCGTTATGGCTAGCAAATTGCGGGAAAATGTTGCCGCGCACGTCATCGCTTAATAGGAAGCGAGCACACGCTAAGTACGCCACATCGGTGGCTTCTTTGCGAGTGTAAACCGGGTAGTTATCGTAACCACGCTGCTGAGACCACTTCACTTCGCTGTCCCAATACGCGCCTTTCACCAAACGCAGTGGGATCAAATCCCCTTGCTCTTTAGCGAGAGCATTGAGCCACACCAACACCGGCAGAGCGCGTTTGGAATACGCTTGCACCACCAGGCCAAACTTACCCCAGCCTTTGACCGTTTCACTGCGGTAGAGTTTTTCAAACAGTTTGAGAGAGAGCTCTAGGCGGTCGGCTTCTTCCGCATCAATGGTAATCGCAACGTCTAGCTCGACAGCGCGTTTCAGCAGTTGTGCCAAGGTGTCAAACAGCTCGCTCATCACGCGGTGTTCATTAGCCACTTCATAGCGAGGATGCAAGGCAGAGAGCTTGATCGATACCGACGGCGCAGGGCTAGTGTCGTTACCATACGTTTCGCGGCCCACCGCCTCAATCGCCATCAAATAATCTTTGAAGTATTTATTGGCATCCGCGGTGGTCAGCGCCGCTTCACCCAGCATGTCAAAAGAGTAAGTGAAGCCTTTATCGCGCATCGGGCGGCCATTTTTCTGCGCCTCTTCGATGGTGCGACCACGAACGAACTGATGACCCATGATCTTCATCGCCTGATACATGGCTTTGCGGATCACTGGCTCAGAAAGCTTGTTCACTAAGCGATTAAGCGCTTGGCTGGCACTTTGCGTTTCATCATCACCCAAGCCCACCACTTTACCTGTCAGCATGAGGCCCCAAGTCGAGGCGTTGACAAACACAGATTCAGAATTTTTAAGATGCGATTTCCAATCTGCCACGCTCATCTTATCTTTGATCAGAGCGTCAGCCGTGGCCGCATCCGGAATACGCATCAGCGCTTCTGCCAAACACATCAGCAAGATGCCTTCGTGCGTGTCTAGGCTGTATTCCAACAACAGTGCATCGATCAATTGAATCGACTTCTTGTCGGCGCGAATCGCGTCAATTAGTTGAGTCGTTCGAGTCGCGATCGTTTGTTTTTCTTCCGCTGAAGGGGTTGCCAGTGGCAGGAGCTGCTCCAGCCATTGAGATTCGTCCACCATATACAATGGGGAGATCAATGCCCATAGCTTATCGAGCGGCTGCGCGACAAACTCCGGCTTTAACACATCTGTTGCTGTAAACATGCGTTTTCCTCAATCTCATCCCCGAAAACCGCTTCGGGGCTACACAATGGCTGGCAGTGTATTTTGAGCCTGAGAGGATTACTTGTCAAAAACTCCGAGCTTTTTGCTAAAAACTCGCTTTTTTAACAAAACAACTACATGATCACACGAATTTAGGCAAAATATTGTGTCGTAAAAAGCAACTTATTTAACGCCAAATTGCTTTTTGTATTGAGAAGGTGAAACGCCCTGTAAGCGAGTAAAGGAGTGGGTAAAGGTACTTTGACCGGAAAAAC
Source organism: Vibrio sp. CCUG 15886 (assembly GCF_028570825.1). Classification (NCBI taxonomy): domain Bacteria; kingdom Pseudomonadati; phylum Pseudomonadota; class Gammaproteobacteria; order Vibrionales; family Vibrionaceae; genus Vibrio; species Vibrio sp. CCUG 15886. The sequence continues at coordinate 1,265,048 of NZ_JAQQBT010000001.1, forward strand.
CGGTCAGCTCGGCGATTTGCCCCAAGCTTAATGTGCCTTTTTCAATCAGATCTTTGGCCATATCGATGCGCTTACCGAGCACGTATTGGTGCGGTGTAATGCCCATTTGCTCTTTAAAGAGGCTGTGGAACTGGCTTTCACCAAGGAAAACACTGCCAGCAAGCTGCGCTACACTGATCTTGTGGCTCAGATGGGTTTCGATATAGCGATCAATCGCATCGAGATCAAAACGCGACTCTTTTCTTGGCGTCTCGAACGCCGACATATGACGTTGCATCAACGCCATCACGGTATCGTTGCAAGCTCGGCTCAATAAAAGATCCTCGGGGTTGGACTGCATTTCATGCACCAACATCTGGATCAACTTTTGAATTTGCGCATCCAATTGAAAATAAAGGTGAGATTTTTCAATTTGATTGATTTTTTGCAGCAGCAGCGGATCATCATCATTGGGTACGGGCATATTCAGCACCAAAATATCCGACTGACCAATCACGCCACCAAACGCGTGATCAGAGCAAGCCGTAACGATGCAGCCTTGACCCGGTCCAACAAGATTACCCTGCCCGCGCACTTCAAACTCCGCCTGCCCCTTCAAACCAATCACGATTTGCGTGTAATGATGATCATGGCAATCCATGTAAGAAGGCAAAGTGACCAACTCTGCCGGCTTGGGCAGCTTGATGTTGGCGATGATCTCAGGTTGGGGCTTAGTGCTTTCGTTCATAGGGATGCAGAGTAGAACAAGGACAGAAGAATGATACCTCACCTCAACCCGCATGCAAGTCAAACCGAGAAGAGGTGCAAAGATCTTTATGGCGTTCCCTTTGATCATTGTTCCGGAACGATGATCATGCAGCGATGTTCTACGGCCATCGTTCCACGGACCAAATCATACAGAGACAATCCATCTCATTGATGAATAGAGGGTTTTCCCTCCTTTTGCTACATAACAATTTTGCATACAGTGTTTGCGAGAGATCGTGACAAGCATACGTCGCTGTCTCTTGGTATCTTGTGATACCTCTAAATTGGCGTAGCAAGACCCTCGCTATGTGATTTAGAACCTCTTCTACACGTCGACAAGATTGATATCTTGTGTTGCCAGCCCCTCTTCAGGCTGGCCTTTTTTTGTCTGCGATTCCATTTCTCTTCCCCAATATTGATAAATTCCACAAAAAAACAACGCTTTTCGAGGGATAACTTGGCTAAAGACAAAGAATTGCACACCAATTAAATGCATATTTGCAAGTTACCACTGTGCTGTATAGGTGAGTTGTACTGTGTCTAATTGTCTGAGCAATATCGAATTTTCCCTTTTTAACCAACTTCCCGGCTGTTGGGGCTGCAAAGATCGCCATTCGGTCTTTCGTTACGCTAACCAAGATTACGCTTGGCTGGTCGGCCATCGTCGCCCAGAAGATTGTATTGGCCTCACCGACTTTGATATGCCGAGCCCGACGGTAGAATGCGCTGCCGAGTTCCAGCGCCAAGATCAATACGTGATGGAAAGTGAACGAACGCTGAAAATTCTCGATATTCACCCTTACCCAGATGGCCGCTGGCACGCGCATATTTTTACCAAATCCCCTTGGTACAACGACAGCGGCGAAGTGCAAGGGACGATTTTTTATGGTCAAGAGCTCACCGACACCGCGGTGTTAGAAGTGGGATATTGGATCTGTCGCGCAACCGGGATTACCGATGGCAACCTGCCTCGTTTTCGCTTTAATGATGCCAGCTTGTCGATCAGTGATTTGACCGCTCGGGAGCAAGAGACGCTGTTTTTGCTACTGTATGGACGCAAGCCGCAGTACATCGCCAACATTATGGGGATTTCAATTAAAACCGTCGAAGGTCACGTGGCAAGGCTGCGCACCAAGTTCGCGGCAAACAGCAAAAACGAATTGATTGATAAGGCATTAGAAGCAGGCTTTGGATCTTTGATCCCAGAAAGCTTACTCAACACCCAGCTTTCTGTGGTACTCAATGGCGATCATTTAAGTGAATGATCGCCATGATAATAACGCTAACCGTGCAAGCTTAACGTGCAAATAGCGCTTAAGGCGCAAGGCGATCGATGTGCCACTCGCCTTGTTCTTGGCTGTAAAGGAAACGGTCGTGCAGGCGATGCTCTCCTCCTTGCCAAAACTCGATGCTTTGTGGCTTCACGCGGAATCCGCCCCAGAAGCTCGGCACCGGAATTTCACCATTGGCAAACTTCTGTTTTAGCTCAAGAAACTTACCTTCGAGTACGCCACGAGCGGAAATTCGGCTGCTCTGACGGCTGGCCATCGCCGCTAATTGGCTCTCTTTCGGGCGAGAAGTGAAGTACTTCATGTTTTCCATTGCGGTCAGTTTTTCTGCCACACCCGTGATGTGCACTTGACGCTCAAGCGGGTGCCAAGGAAAGTGAAGGCTGATCTTGCTGTTGTGCTCTAAGTGCTGCGCTTTGCGGCTACCCAAATTGGTGTAAAACACAAAGCCGTCTTTATCGACGTTTTTCAGCAGAACGATACGCTGGAAAGGCATGCCATCTTTGTCCACGGTCGCGACCGTCATGGCCGTCGGATCACTCAAGTTCGCCTTGATCGCTTGCTCTAGCCAAAAGTTAAACTGATCAATTGGGTCGTTTTTTAAATCTTTACGACGCAAGCCGCCTTTGGTGTATTCACGGCGAATATCGGCAAGTTCCATCTTCACTCCTTCACATATTTTTTGCCGATTGTGCGCCCGAATGTGTTCAAACTCAAGCCTTGAAGCCCGCATGTTGCTCCGAGCGCGATTTGCTCCAATGCTCAGCACAAGAAAACTCAGATCAAATTCGCGTTGTGGTGGTCGCTCGGTTTATCTTTTTTGTTGCACTGGTAAAGTAATCCAATCCCCCTATTTTATTGATAAGGCATTGTGTGTCGCTGGTTTCTCGTTGGTCTGGTTATCGCTTTTTCCTCTTTATGTTGCTGCTCGGTGGCATCGGTTTAACCGTGACGCATTTTGCCGCTTCACATTATCAGCAGAACAAATGGGCGTCGATTTTGAAAAACTATGCCGATCGCGCCAATCAGCAACTCAGCTCAGAACTGGCTAAGTTTGAGCAAATTCCCAACCTGCTCAGTCACGATCCTCGCTTACTCACCTACCTCACCCAGCCGGAATCAAACGGGTTAAATCAACTGCTGGCAGAATGGTCGAAGCAAACATTGGCCGATACCATCTATCTGCATAATCAACAAGGTGTAGTCATTGGCTCGAGTAACTATCAACAAGACGATACCTTTGTCGGGGAAGATTTTTCCTTCCGCCCCTACTTCATTGAAGCGATGCAAGGTCACATTGCTCGCTACGTCGCGTTAGGTATCCGCTCCAACAAACGCGGCTATTTTTACTCCGCACCGATTTGGCTGGAGAACAAGATTGCTGGCGTCATCACGGTGAAAGTGAGCCTGGAAGAGCTGGAAAACAGCCTTGCGCCAGAGCGAGCAGACATTATGGTCCTCGATCAAAACAACGTGGTGTTTCTCAGCAACCAAGCCACTTGGCGATACACCGCCTTGGCACCGATCGCCCCCGAACACATAGAGGCAATGGTGCAAAACCAGCAATATGGCAGTCAAGCGCCTAAGGCGCATCCAAGCGTTCAGTTGGGCGATCCCGCCAATCCTCAAGCCCAACAACGCACGATGCCACAGCATCAACTGTATCTATCGGCCACCAACGATAATGGATTCCGCGTTGTCACCCTCGCGGCGCATCAACAACGTTTGATGACCGTGCTGCAAGCCGATGTGATTTTTGTGCTGATATTTAGCTTGCTCAGTTTGATCGCCTTTGCTTGGCAGCAAACACTCAACAACAAACGCCAATTGGCGCTGCTTAACAAGCAGTTAGAATCCAAAGTCAAGCAGCGCACTGAGGCTCTCAGCGAGAGCAACCAACGTCTGCAACAAACCATTATGCAATATGAAAAGACGCAGCAAGAGCTCAAACAAACCCAGCAAGAACTGACCCAAGCGGCGAAGTTGGCATTGCTTGGCGAGCTTTCTGCCAGTATTAATCATGAAATCAATCAACCGCTGGCGGCGCTGCGCACCTACACCGAAAACAGCTTGAAACTGATGTCGATGGAGAAACATCAGTTGGTTGAACACAACTTGCAACAAATGCTGCAACTCAACGAAACCATCAGCGAAGTGATTGCGCGCCTGAAAATATTCACCCGTAAATCGACCCCGGATGAGCGTCACTATTACGCGAATTTGCATGACTCCGTGCACAACGCAACGCGCATCCTGAGCAATAAACTGATCAAATCGGGTGTGACGTTAAAAGTCGCGTCCATTCCACCTTCGCTCGCCGCCAATATTCACCATATCGAACTTGAGCAAGTGCTGATCAACCTCATCCACAATGCGATACAAGCCTTGGAAGGACAAGCCGATGGTCAAATCGTGATTGAATGCGCCATTGAGCAAGACGCTTGCCAGTTGATTGTCAGCGACAACGGCCCAGGGATTGAGGCAACCAAGCTGGCACACCTTTTCGACCCGTTTTTTACCACCAAGCCAGAAGGTCTTGGGCTTGGTTTAACCATTTCCAAACGCATTATTGAAAGCTATCAAGGCGGCTTGGAGGGCGAGCTTCACTCCCCTCACGGGATGCGTTTTACTCTTTCACTGCCACGCCTTTTGTCCAGTGATGCGTCAACACAAGAATTCGTATGAACAGCCAAATTTACTTTATCGATGACGAACCCCATATCCGCGATTCCGTTAGCCAAGCGCTGATGATTGAAGGTGTTGAGGTGATTAGTTTTCCCAATGCGGTCGAAGCACTTAAGCACATTGATACCCAGCGAGCGGGCGTGGTGGTCACCGACATCCATATGCCCGTCATGAACGGCTTAGCGTTGTTGAAAGAGCTACGCAGTCGCAACCCTCACTTTCAGGTGATCGTGCTCACTGGCTATGGCGATGTGAAAACCGCGGTAGAAGCGATGAAAGGTGGGGCGTACGATTTTCTTGAGAAGCCATTTTCTACCGACAGCCTACTCAAAGCGATTCGTAACGCTGAAGACAAGCTGGCGTTATTACAAGAAAACATTTGGCTAAAGAAAGAGCTCGACATGCAAACGCACGCGGGCTCAAAACTGATTGGCCATTCGCAAGCCATGGTGCAGATACGTCGCGCGCTCATCAGCGCGCAAACCGACCGACCACTGATTCTCTATGGCGACAAAGGAACCGGTAAACGCCTGTGCGCGCAGTTCTTTTATGATATTCACAACCGTAATGAAGGCGAGTTGGTGCCAATTTCTGGCTTTTATTTTAGTGACCTCAGCAGCGAGGAGATACCGCAGAAACTGAGGCTGCTCCTCGCTCAGCACCCCAATGACACGCTATTTATTCACGATGCAGAAGTGCTGAAAGCCAAACAGTGGCAAATACTCACGGAAACCCCACTTGGCACCACCAAGCTCGTCTGTGCCACACTCTCTTTACCCAGCACCATCACCGGTAAAATACAGAGCATTGCCCTGCCCACGCTCGACCAGCGTAAAAACGACATTCCCGCGCTGTATAAACACTTTGTGCGTAACGCGTGTAGCCGCTACCAAGTTCAGCCACCGCGCATCACCGCCGAAGAGCTGGAAACCGTACAGCAACAAACGTGGCCGGAAAACATTCGTCAGTTACGTCAGTTCGCCGAGTTACGCGCACTCAAATCACCACAATTTCTCTCAGCAGATGTCGATGAGCTGCAACAAGCCCAAGCGCAAACCATGGCGCAACGACTGGATTACTTTGAATACACCTTACTGTTTGATGCGCTAAAACGGCATGGCGGACGCTTAAAAGAGGTGCAACAAGAATTACAGGTCTCACGTAAAACCCTGTATGATAAACTCAAAAAGCATCAGTTAGATAAATCTCAGTTTAAAGATCAGTAACATCTTCCATCGCAACGAAAGGTTACATCGATTTAACAATTGAATAGACTGAGTTTAAAATCATAAAGATAAATTCTATTCATCATCAAACAAGGACAGTGCATGAGCAGTGAAAACTACAATAAGCTCAGTCGTGAAGAGCTCGATTTTGTAGATGACAAAACCGCCGCTTTGCTTCTAAACACACCGACCAATGCCCGCCTGATGTTGTGGGTGATTGTCCTATTTTTCGCCGTCGCCATCGGTTGGGCTGCTTGGGCCGAAATCGATAAAGTCACCGTCGGCCAAGGAAAAGTGATTCCCTCTTCTCAAATCCAAATCGTGCAAAACCTCGAAGGCGGATTGGTGAAAGAGATTTTGGTCAAAGAGGGCCAATTGGTTCAAAAAGGCCAGCAGTTACTTTTGATTGACGATACCCGCTTTCGCTCCGACTACCGTGAGCGCGAGCAGCAAGTTGCCAACTTAACCGCCGCGGTTTTGCAGTTAACCAGCTCAATCGACAGCGTGGAAATTGATGAAGAATTTACCAACGCAGAATGGGAAAAGAGTGTGGTGATCAAATACGGTCAGTTGGCCTTTCCTGCCGAGCTGGAACAACAGCAGCCAGAACTGATCGCCCGTCAACGTGCGGAATACCGCCAAGATCTCAACAACCTACGTAACCAAATCTCGGTACTGACTCAGCAAGTCAAACAGAAGCAGCAAGATCTGGTTGAGATTCAAGCGCGAGTGAAAAACCTCCGTCAAGGGCACGTGTTTGCCAAGAAAGAGTTGGAGATCACTCAACCTTTGGCAGACGAAGGCGTCGTACCAAAAATTGAACTGCTCAAATTGCAACGCCAAGTGAATGACACGCGCCGTGAGCTCACCTCGACTGAGCTGAAAATTCCTGTGCTTCAATCCACCATTCGTGAAGCCATGCTTAGCCGCATTGATGCCGCACTGAAATTCCGCTCAGAACAGCAAGAGAAACTCAATAAAACCCAAGATCAGTTGTCGGCCTTAGTGGAATCCGCTGTGGGTCTGCGTGACCGAGTCAAACGCACCGTCGTTATTTCGCCTGTTACCGGCAAGATCAAAACTCTTAACATTAACACCGTCGGTGGGGTCATCCAGCCGGGTATGGACATCGTTGAGATCGTACCCACAGAAGATTCCTTGTTGGTGGAAGCGAAAATCGCACCACAAGACATCGCCTTTTTACGCCCCAATTTACCTGCCGTGGTCAAGTTTACCGCTTATGACTTCACCAAATATGGCGGCTTGGATGGCGAGCTGGAGCACATCAGCGCCGACACCACCCAAGATGAAGAAGGCAACAGTTTTTATATCGTGAGAGTTCGAACCGAAAAAACCAACTTTGGCCAAGATGCTGAGCTGCCCATCATTCCGGGCATGACCGCTTCTGTGGATATTATTACTGGCAAGCGAACGGTACTTGAGTACCTGCTTAAGCCGATACTAAGCGCACAAAATAATGCCCTTAAAGAGTAAGCCACACATGGCGCGCGAACGATGGACTCGATTCACGCGTGCCACCTTCCATACCGGACGCTGGGTTTTACTGGCGGGGCTCAGTATGGCTGGTTTTTACTCTCAAGCGCTCAATACTACAGAGCAAAAATGGATTGATGCGGTCACTGCGACCTATGGCGAGCGCGCGGGACAACGCGTCAACACTTGGCGCGAAAATATTGATTTCTTTAAGTTATTAGAAGAAAACGAAAAGCTAGAAGGCATTAACGACTTTTTTAACCAACTCTATTTTGTCGACGACATCGACCTATGGGGACAAAAAGACTATTGGGCGACCCCTCTAGAATTTTTGGGCAGTAATGCGGGCGATTGCGAAGATTTCACAATTGCTAAGTATTTTTCTTTGATCGAACTGGGAGTCTCAGATAGTAAACTCCGTTTGGTATACGTTAAAGCAATAGAACTCAATCAGTTCCATATGGTTTTGGCATACTACAAAACGCCCAGCTCAGAGCCGCTGATCTTGGACAACATCAATCCCAAAATCATGAAAGCGTCAAAGCGCCCAGACTTACTGCCGATTTACAGCTTTAACGGTAAAAATCTTTGGTTGATGAAATCTGCCAACGCCAATGGTCAATTGGCGGGTGATTCATCACGACTAAGCCTATGGAACGATCTCCGTTCCAGAGAAAAAACACTCAAATTGAATAAACCTATTATCAATTATGACGAGTAATGAGCATGACACTATATAAACAACTCGTGGTTGGTATGATTACAGTCTTTGTACTGCTGATGGCATCAGTCTTTGTAATCGAATTCAATACCACTCGGAATAGCCTAGAGCAGCAACAACGCTCTGAGATGAATAACACCATCAACACGGTAGGATTGGCGCTAGCCCCTTACCTGAAAGACAAAGATAAGGTGGCGGTGGAATCCGTGATCAACGCTTTGTTTGATGGCAGTTCGTACTCGGTAGTGCGATTGATTTTCCTCGATTCAGGGGAAGAGATCATTCGTACCTATCCGATACAACCGAGCTCCGTGCCCACTTGGTTTAGTCAACTAAACCTGTTTCAACGTATTCACGATCAGCGCATCGTGACCAGCGGCTGGCTGCAGCTTGCTGAGGTAGAAATTGTCAGCCACCCAGGCGCGGCTTACGAACAGCTTTGGAAAGCGTTAATGCGTCTGCTCACCGCATTTGCTGGGGTTTTCTTCATCGGCCTGCTCTCTATCGCGTATATTTTGAAACGTTCATTGAAACCTCTTACTGCCATCATTGATAAGATGAACGACATCGCCAACAACAAGTTTGGCGACCCTTTGACTCGTCCTCATACCAAAGATCTGATTGCCGTGGTTGACGGCATCAACCGCATGTCTGCTCAAATTGAAGTCTCTTTTAAAGAGCAAGCGAAAGAAGCGCAACGCTTGCGTGAACAAGCCTATATCGACCCTATCTCGAAACTGGGCAACCGCTCTTACTACATCAGCCAATTGGATCAATGGCTGGCGGAAAATGCGCCAGGTGGCGTAGCGGTGCTTAACGCGGAATACATCGGTGAAGTGTACGACAGCAAAGATTATCAATCGGCGGACCGAATGGTAGCTGAGCTTGCCAAACAGCTCGACAGCACCATCTCAATCCCTGGGGCGACGCTTGCGCGTATTTCCAGCGATGAATTTGGTTTGATTTTCCCGCACATGGATGAAAGCGAACTGAAAATTGTCGCCGACAGCATTGTGAACTGCGTAAACATGCTCAACACCGATCCAACCGGCACGGCAGATGCCAAAGTGGCGCTGGGTATTGCTTACATCAAAGAGAGCAAAACCCGCTCAGAAATGCTCTCTATGGTGGATAACGCCCTATCGAAAGCCAAAGCCACACCAGAGAAGAAATACGGCTTTGTCGGCAGTGACAGCCAAGGTGGCATGATGGGTAAACAGCAGTGGAAAGCGCTGGTTGAAGAGGCGATCCACAATCAATGGGTTCACTTCCGTTTCCAAGCGGCGAACACCATCAATGGTCAAACCTTCCACCGAGAAGTGTTCTCAAGCATCGAAAAAGATGGCCAAATTTACCGCGCCAACCAATACCTTTACGCACTCGAACAGCTTGAAGCGACCCATATCTTTGACCAGTACGTCATCACCTCGATGATTGAAAAACTGCAAACGGGTTTGGTCGCCGAGCCATTGGCAATCAACATCGCTCAAAGCAGTTTGTCACAACCAAGCTTTATTCGCTGGATCACCAACACGCTAGAGAAAAACCGTGATGTGGCGTCTTTGCTTCACTTTGAGATCCCAGAAGAGTGCTTTATTCAGCAGCCACACCACACGGCACTGCTGTGTCATGCCATTCGCACATCAGGCGCAGAATTTGGTGTCGACAACTATGGGCGTAACTTCCAATCGCTCGACTACATCAACGAGTACCGTCCAAATTACGTGAAACTGGATTACCTGTTTACCCATAATCTGGATGACGAGAAGCAGAAATTCACACTGACTTCCATTTCTCGCGCAGCGCACAACCTTGGCATCACCACGATTGCCTCTCGAGTGGAAACGCAGACGCAGCTTGATTTCTTGTCAGAACATTTTGTTGAAGTATTCCAGGGCTTCATCGTAGATAAAGAGTAGTAAGGTTATCTCATGAAAGATCCACTATTAAATTCGCTGATTTACGTCAGCCGCTATTACGGCTTAGCGAATTCACCGGATGCCCTGATCAACGGCTTACCGTTATCAGATGGTAAACTCACGCCCTTTCTCCTGCCTCGCTCTGCAGAGCGAGCAGGCTTAGTTGCAAAAGAAAACCGTGCTGAGCTGAGCGAAATCTCCAGCCTTGTCCTGCCCGCAATTTTGCTGCTGAAAGGCGGTGATTCTTGCGTACTCATCAGCGTCAACAAAGAGGCTGGTGAAGCGGAAATCACCACGCTCGAAAGCGGCATGGTGCCCGTTCTCATCCCTCTTGAAGAACTGCAACAGCAATATACTGGGCGTTATTTCTTGGTGAAAAAGCAGTTTCGTTACGATGAACGCTCACCAGAGATTCTCAAAACACGCGAAGGGCACTGGTTTTGGTCAACGTTATGGCAGTCTAAACACATCTATCGTGATGTGCTGATCGCCTCTATCCTGATCAACTTATTTGCCATCGCCGCGCCGATGTTTACCCGTATTGTCTATGACAAAGTGGTGCCAAACCTCGCGTTTGAAACCCTATGGGTGTTGGCGAGCGGAATTTTTGTCGTCTTCCTATTCGACTTCATCCTCAAAATGCTGCGCAATTACTTCATCGACGTGGCGGGGAAAAAATCCGATATTCTGATCTCCTCCAAGCTGTTTAGCAAAGTGATGGGCATTCGAATGGAGTCCAAACCGCCATCGGTTGGTGCTTTTGCACGTCATTTGCAAGAGTTTGAATCCATTCGCGAGTTCTTTACCTCGGCCACCGTCAGCGCGCTGATTGATTTGCCGTTTGCCTTACTCTTTCTCCTGCTTATCTGGCTGATGGCTGGCGATTTAGTGTATGTGCCGATCGCAGGCGTGGTGATTTTGATGATTCACTCTGCGCTGATCCAAGGTCCGCTGCGCCGCTCCATTGAAGAAGGTTCACGCTTGGCATCGCAGAAATACGCCAACCTGATTGAGAGCTTAGCGGGTTTAGAAACCGTGAAACTGTTTAGCGCACAAGGCCAGTTCCAATACCGCTGGGAAGAAGCCGTCGCACACATGGCGAACTGGAACATCAAGACTCGCCGACTCACCGACAGCATCCAAAATGCCGCTGGTTTTGTGCAGCAAAGTGCCAACGTGGCGATGATTATTTTAGGCGTTTATTTGATTTCGAACGGCGACCTTACCATGGGTGGCTTGATTGCGGCCACGATGCTCAGTGGCAAAGCGATTGGTCCACTGGTTCAGCTTTCTCTGCTTTCGACTCGTTATAATCAAGCCAAATCCTCCATGACCATCATTAACCAAGTGATGGAAATGCCAGACGAGCAGGAAGAAGGTAAGCGCTACATTCACCGCCCTATGGTGCAAGGCAAAGTGGAACTGGATCGCGTCACCTTCCACTACCCAGATGCCCCCATCGCCTCCATTCGTGATTTGAGCATCACCATCAACCCAGGTGAAAAAGTGGCGATCATTGGCCGAATTGGCTCAGGCAAAACCACGTTAGAGCGCCTGATCATGGGTCTTTATCAACCCACCGCCGGGCACGTACGCATTGACGATACCGACATTCAACAGCTCCATCATGTCGATATCCGCCGCAACATCGGCTGTGTACCGCAAGACAGCAATCTGTTTTTTGGCACCATTCGCGAAAACATCACCTTAGGCCGACCTCTTGTGGATGACCGTGATGTGCTTGATGCTGCAAACCGCGCTGGGGTCACCACGTTCACCCAAGCCGATCCTGCCGGTCTTGAGCGCCAAGTTGGTGAAGGCGGCGCCATGCTCTCAGGTGGCCAGCGTCAAGCGGTGTCCATCGCTCGTGCCTTCCTCGGCAGACCACCTGTGTTGCTGATGGATGAGCCCACCAGCGCAATGGATAACCGCTCTGAAATGCAGATCAAATATCAGCTTTCTCAGCTCAAACCGAGTGAAACGCTGATTTTGATCACTCATAAAACCTCGATGCTGGACGTGGTCGACCGCGTGATTGTGATGGAAAAAGGCAGCGTGATTGCTGATGGTCCAAAAGCGCAAGTGCTGAGTGATCTCAAACAAGGCAAAGTTCGCGCAGTCAGCTAACCAATACTTCGTCTCACCACCAACGTCCTGACCAGAACCTGTTCAGGGCGTTTTTTTATCTGCAAAAATTCGCTCCCGCTTCTTGACCTCAAGTTAACTTGAGGAATTAACCTTGCGCCACTTGAACATAGCAAACCATGAATATCCGCGACTAAGGAGCATATTTTGAAGAAAATCGCCGTTGTTTATTTCAGCAAAACCGACATCACCCACCAACTCGCTCAAGCCATCATCGCAGGCATTCAAGCGCAAGATGTGCAGGTCGTCGAACACCGCATTGAGGGGGCCGCTATTATTGAAGGTCGTTTTGAACACCCAGAACTGTTTGAAGCGCTCCTTAGCTGCGACGCGATTATCTTTGGCTCGCCAACCTACATGGGTGGCGTTTCCGCCCAATTTAAAGCCTTTGCCGATGCCAGTAGCGAATTCTGGGCCGATCAACGCTGGGCCAATAAACTGGCAGCAGGGTTTACCAGCGGTGGGGGTTACAACGGTGACCAATCCAGCACCCTTCAATACCTAACCACCTTCGCCGCTCAACACGGTATGTTGTGGGTCAACTTAGACGTGGCAGGCGGCTTTAGTCCGCAAGGGTTAAACCGACTTGGGCAACAAAGTGGCATCGTGGCACAAGGTATGGAAGGCCAAGCGCACCCGAGCGATTTGGCTACCGCTCAATACCTTGGCGAACGCGTTGCGCACTGGGTAACGCGTTTGTGATGTGAACGGCCCCTCCTAGTGAGAGGGGCTTTTTTTTGACTACGCCGATGCCTGCTCGGGTTGAGCAGCTTTGCGCTTACGCAGCAGCCATGCACCAACGCCGACGGCCACTAGCATCAGCACCAAGAACGGCAACAGTTGCATCAGTTGGCCGCCACGTGCAAACGTCATCGCCAACATCAATAGCCAGCCAATAAACATCGGGATAAAGGTTCTGCGCACGATATCAAAAGGCGAGAGCCCAGAAATACCAGCAACCGCGATGATCACCCCAGCAATGGGAGAGATTGTACGCCCCATTCCCGCAGAAAGCTGGATAGGCAAAATCATGTCTGCCGCGTTCGCACCAATTTTCTGCGCGATTTGCGGCACCATAGGAGCAAAGGAGAAAAAGGCTGCATTCCCCGAGCCCATTAAGGCAGAAATGGTGAAGGTTAAGATCGCCATAAACAGGATGATGATGGCGGCAGATAGGCCCGCCCCGCTGGCCATCTCAAGCATGGCATCAATGGCACCAATCGATTTCAAACCCATCGAAAACGTCTGACCCGCGACAATCAAGGTCACTACTGCTGCGAACACCTTACCCATGTCATTGAAGATGCCTTGAAGCTTGTCAAACACCGGTTTGGCTTGTTTGACTCGAACAAACTCACACACCAATCCAATGAAAATACTCAGCAAAATCGCATTGGCCAAGCTCACCTTAATGCTCTCAATGCCCAATTTGCTGAAAGTCAGCATGAAGAACAGCGGCAGCATCGGCAGCAGCAAATAGAACATGGGGGCATCGCTTTGTGCATCGTCCACGTTAGCCAGCGAGTCTTGCTCGGCATTCGACTTCGCATCCAATTTATCAAAGTAGCGCTGGGTTAAGGCGTGAATCAGTGCCACAGCAATGATCAGCACAGTGACAATCGGCAGCTGCTCGCCAACAAAAAACGCCGTGATGTCCATGCCCGCAGTTTGCGCGGCAAGAATCGAGTTACCAGACGCCGGGCCAAACTCAATCGCACAGGTACTGGCCAGCACCGCCGCCACGCCCGCTTTGCTACAGCCCAAGCGAATCAACACTGGGTATAACGTCGCCATAAGCAGCAGAGCTAACCCTGTCGCGCTTGAGATAAACAGCGACAAAGCTTGACCAAGAATGAAGGCCAACGCCAGCATCAGATAGGGTGAATTGAGCTTCATCAACGGCTTGGCTGCCACTTTGACCATCACCTGACTGGCGCCAATGGCCGACATGAACAGCGCAAAACCACCAATCAGCATGATGTTCAAACCCAAACCACCACTTTGCTTGCTAAACACTTGGCTGATGTACTCAAAAATGTCGAAGCCCACCCAACCGGTCGATTTCGCAACAAAGCTGGCGTTGTTGGTGAAGATGGAGATCGCCATCAACACAATCCCAGTAAAGAATAGGACCGCTTGCGGGTTGTAATTCTTCAAGATCAAACGGCCAGCAAACACCAGCCCGAATAACGCAATAATTAAGCTCATCTTAGTTCCTTACTCGAAGTTGCCTGTCACCAACAGCTCATGATTGAGCAGCATGGTTTGTCCTTTAGCGAGCACGCTATTTAAGGAGAAGTCTTGATTGAAAATACAGAGATCCGCATCCATTCCTACTTGGATTCGCCCTTTGCGAATGCCAAGCGAATCCGCCACGTTGGCACTGAGCATCGAGAACGCCACCTCAGGTGAAATTCCACAATCAATCAGCATTGGAAGCAGTTTAAGGTTGCCATCCACGCTCGCCGCCGTCAGGCCAATGATGTTTCCTTGCGCATCAAATTTCGGCAAGCTGCCATTGCCATCGGAACTGATGGTGATGTGCGAAGGGGCAACCCCTTGCTCCAAGGCGTGCAAAATCGCCTCTTGCGGTGAGGTGTATAAGGTGCCTCCGGAGGTGACATCGATATAGCCGCCCATTTTGGCGAACTCAATCGCTTGCTCAAACAGCGGAGCCGTACGGGCAACGTGAGTGGGTGAAAAATGGTAGATAGGGATGCCCATTTGAATCAATTCAAATATCGGTGCAAACGCGTCTTTTAACGCCCCCATGTGCATGTGGAGTAAACCGCGTTTTTTCGCCAGCAACGCGGCGATGCGAATGTCAGAGGCTATGCGGGCTAACTCATGCAGAGACGGAAAAGAACAACGATGATCGGCGATAGCGATTTTGACTCCGAGCACCGAAGGCAGAAAGGTAATGTCATCGCGAATGGAAGAAGTAATGGTTTGGGTAGGGACTTCATACGATCCGGTGTGCATGAAGGCTGTGATGCCCTCTTCGGTTAGCGCTGCAGCCTTGGCGTACAAATCACGCGGCGAACGTGAAATACCATCGGTCCCCAACACCCCAACGACCGTGGTGCTTCCCGCTTGAATCAGGTGCGATAACGTAACCTGTGGAGTGCGACTGGCAAAGCCCGCTTCACCGCCGCCGCCCGTCAAATGGAGGTGCTGATCAATCAAACCGGGCGTGACCATTTTATGGTGACAATCGATCTGCGTAACCGCTTCAAGCCCGTGAAGATTCAGTTGTGGCTCGATGGCGAGAATTTTCCCTTGCCCAACCAATATATCGACGTTTCCGACATGATTTGGGGCGTAGAGATCGGCATTTTTTAGTAGGGTAAACATGCGTTCCTCGTTCTTTGTTTTTGGTATTTCCTTGCTCTGCCCATCCCCATATCGCTCTCGACACAGGCTTATGCAAAGCACCATGACGACAGCATAACCACACATTTAATACAGGTATTGTCATTTCCATTGCTGATTAAGAATGATACTATGCGCGCAAATCATAGAGTGAAAACGTCATGAATAACCCACTAGAATTCAAATGGTTAGAAGACTTTCTTAGTTTAATGGAACTGGGGAATTTCTCTGCTGCTGCCAAAGCACGCTTTGTTACGCAATCGGCCTTTAGCCGCCGCATACAAGCCTTGGAAGTCTGGATTGGTGTGCCGTTATTTGACCGCACCTCTTACCCCATCACCTTGACTGAACACGGACAAAAATTCGTCCCTTATGCAGAAAACTTGCTGAATCAGGTAAAGGTGACCAAAGAAGATTTTGCCCAAGCCTCGCTGAAAACCGACCATACCGTTCGCATTGTGTGCCTGCACACCTTGGCGGTGAATTTGCTGCCTAAACTGTTTTTGCAAAGCGCCGAAGCGTTGAGTCATCTCAACTTGTCGGTCACCCCTTCGGTTTTGGGTATCGACGCCCATTTTCAGATGCTGGAAGATCACTCCACCGATTTGCTGTTTACTTACAACATTTCCGCGATGAGGCCATCGCTGTCACTTGAAGACAAGCTTGAGAAGTGCGTCATACACAGTGAAAAAGTGGTGCCCGTGGTTGCGCCGCGCTTACTTGAGTCGCTAAAAGCAGACCAAGCCATTCCCTACCTGAGCTACAGTGAGCACACCTTTCTGTCAAAAGTGGTTGAACCGGTCTTAAAGACGCTGCCACTGACCCTCAAGCCAGTCTTTGAAACCACCTTGAGTGAATCATTGGTGAAAATGGCGATTGGTGGCGCGGGGGTGGCTTGGGTTCCAATGCACGTGATCGAGGAGGAACTGGCGCAGCATCGCCTTGTCATCGCGTTTGAGGAACAAAAAGAATGGCAGATCCCAATCGATATTCTCTGCTATCGCTCAACCACCAACCATCGCGCTGCGGTGGATCAATTTTGGCGAGAAATCGACAAGTCATAAATGCACTCTTGCTCGCCTGCGAAAAAAGATCTGACCAACTACTTAATAAAAAAGGCCGCGTGGTTTGCGGCCAAAAAAGAGAGGGGAAACACAGAGAACCAAGAGAGGCGTTAATGGATAACGCGTTCACCAGCTCGCATCAGTTGAGAGACATCAATGGTGAACACCACCACTCTGGCCGGTTTTGCTAGCCCCTTCTTAATAGAAAACTCCGGATAACCTTTAGTGACGCTGGGAAAACAGATCACACTTGGCCAATCGGTATTTGAGCAAGCTTTTCCCGTCTCACGCACTGAAAACGACAATGATGGCAAACGTGTCATAACATCAACCTCATCCTATTTGGCGGGCGTTTGCCCGCCAAAGTCTCACTAGATTTCAGACGATGTGTCTGCGACGTGATCGGTGATCATCGCTTCGGTGGTGATCATCAAGCCGGCGACAGACGCAGCGTATTGCAACGCAGAACGCGTGACTTTCGCTGGATCCAAAATACCCATTTCGATCATGTTGCCATACTCGCCAGTCGCGGCGTTGTAGCCATAGTGAGCGTCACCCGCTTTAACGGCGTTGGCAACCACCGAACCTTCGTCACCTGCGTTGATGGCAATCTGACGGAGTGGTTCTTCCATGGCACGTAGCGCCACACGAATCCCCACATTTTGGTCGTCATTATCACCTTTCAGATCCGCAAGCTCGCTGGCAATTTTAGTCAATGCCACGCCACCACCGGCGACAATACCTTCTTCAACCGCTGCACGAGTCGCATGCAAAGCGTCATCCACACGGTCTTTCTTCTCTTTCATTTCCACTTCGGTTGCCGCGCCGATCTTAATCACGGCCACACCACCAGAAAGCTTAGCAATGCGCTGCTGAAGTTTCTCTTTGTCGTAGCTTGACGTGGTATTTTCGATCTGCTTTTCAATGGTCGCAACACGATCGCGGATAGCACTTTCTTGCGCCGCACCACCAACAATCGTTGTGGTGTCCTTGGTAATGGTAACTTTCTTCGCACTGCCCAACTGTTCAATTGTCGCTTTTTCAAGCTCTAGGCCAATCTCTTCCGAAATCACAGTACCAGCAGTGAGCACGGCAATGTCTTCCAACATCGCTTTGCGGTTATCACCAAAGCCAGGGGCTTTCACCGCCGCAGCACGCACAATGCCGCGTAGGTTGTTTACCACCAGCGTTGCCAACGCTTCACCATCAATATCTTCTGCGATGATCAGCAGTGAACGGGAGGCTTTCGCTACCGACTCCAACACAGGAAGCAACTCGCGAATGCTGCTGACTTTCTTATCCACCAACAAGATATAAGGGTTATCGAGCTCGACCGCACCAGAATCTTGGTTGGTGATGAAGTAGGGCGACAAATAGCCACGGTCAAATTGCATCCCCTCGACGACAGAGAGTTCGTTGCTAAGACCTTGGCCCTCTTCCACGGTAATCACACCGTTGCGACCCACTTTTTCCATCGCTTCGGCAATGATGTCACCGATCGCACGATCGCTGTTGGCAGAGATAGAACCCACTTGTGTGATCGATTCTTTGTCGCTGCATGGTTGAGCCATCGCACGTAATTTCTCGACCGCTGAATCAACCGCTTTGTCGATCCCGCGTTTGAGATCCATTGGGTTCATACCAGCCGCAACGGCTTTCAACCCTTCGTTGATCAAGGCTTGAGCCAACACGGTTGCGGTGGTGGTGCCATCCCCGGCTTCGTCATTGGCTTTGGACGCCACTTGTTTCACCATTTGTGCGCCCATGTTTTCGAACTTGTCTTTTAATTCAATGGCTTTGGCGACAGAAACACCATCTTTAGTGATGCTTGGCGCGCCATATGACTTATCCAGCACGACATTACGACCTTTAGGACCCAGTGTCACTTTCACTGCATCAGCCAGTAGGTTGACCCCTTTCAGCATCTTTTGACGTGCGTCATTTGCAAATAAAACATCTTTTGCAGCCATGATATTCTCCTCTTTTCACCACAACTAAAATGCATTACTCAACGATGGCTAACACATCAGATTCAGACAGGATCAAGTACTCTTTCCCATCCATTTTTTCTGTTTTCACGCCATAGCCGTCATTAAAAATCACCACATCACCGACTTTTACTTCCATCGATGCGCGTTCACCATTTTCAAGACGTTTACCTAGGCCAGCGGCGATCACTTTGCCGCGATTGGATTTTTTAACCGATTGAGAGGTTAAAACGATTCCCCCTTCAGATTTGTTTTCCACTTCTTGTCGTTCAACAATCAGCTTGTCATTTAAAGGACGAATGTTCATTGAGATTGCCTCCTACTTAATTCTCAAAAAGATAAAAGACAGGTTGATAGATCAAATTCTGGCGAGAGGCTATCCAGCGCTCTCGCAGAAAAAATAGGGTCAGTTAGAGAGAGTTCAAGGGAAAATTTTGATAAAAATTTTTTATCAACCAACAAAAGTTGTTTATTAAATCGTGGCGTCCAACGTCCGAATTACACGACACGGATTGCCCGCCGCAACCACATTGGCAGGCACATCTTTGGTGACCACCGAGCCTGCGCCGATGACGCTGTTATCGCCAATCGTCACGCCTGGGCACACAATCACGCCGCCACCGAGCCACACATTGTTGCCAATGGTAATCGGCGTACCAAACTCAATACCCTCTTCCACGCGGCTTTTTACGTCCAGCGGATGACCCGCCGTGTATATTTGCACGTTGGGGGCAAACAGCACATTATCGCCAATCACCACTGGAGCAACATCCAGCACCACACAGTTAAAGTTGGCGTAGAAGTTTTTGCCCAAAGTGATGTTTGCGCCGTAGTCACAACGAAACGGCGGTTCGAGATAGGCACCTTGCGATTGGGGGATCAACTGGTCGATGGCTTCTCGCCATTCGGTGCTATCAGGGATCGCATTGTTCAATCGTTGCAAGGTTTTACGACACTCAATTCGCAGCCCATACAGCTCTTCATCCCACGCATTGTAAGGTTCTCCAGCCAACATTTTTTGCTTTTCAGTTCTGTTCATTTCGCATCTTCCAACGTTCACAACGGGCATTTTCTGCTGCGCACTATCGCACATTTCCCCTCCTGAAATGAGGAGAATCTCGCCCTAAAGAGAAGAGTCGGGTGCCCAGTCACGCTTTGCGCAATGGCGACGTAAGCAGGCTGTTACCATCCATCCAAGCAGCCAATAGTCCGTGCAAATATCGCCGTGACAAGAATGAATGGTGAGTTATTGCAACCGCCCTCTTCGCTGCTGTGCGAGCCATTTACACTGTAAAACCAGCGGCCGTGCAGCTTGCCTTCTCACAACTGACACTTTGATTCCAAAAAAGCAAACGAATGAAAATTGGCGAATTTTTTGCGTGTTACTTCACGGTAATGTCACGGCAATTTCGTAGTGTGAGGGCTTCTGTCCCCCAACATTTGGCGCAAGCCTAAGGAATAAAAATGAAGAAGAATCTGCTTGCCATTGCGCTGTGCAGTGTGATTGCCGTACCGATGAGTACATGGGCCGCGCAAACCACAGTGAAACCTTCGGTTGAATACGCGCAGCTGGTCACTCAGCGACAAGTGGTTGATCAACTGCTGCACGATGCCGTGGTGGCGTTTAAGTCTCCAGCACGTGTATCTCATGCCGGTTTCACGGCAAAAATGCCAAGCAATATGGAAATCGTCACCGATCGATTGCTCGAAGCGTACCAGCTAGAACCGTATCGCACCGATTTGCTAATTTCTGCCGCCAACGCGCAGATCTACAACAAGAATGTCGATAAAGCGATTGAACTGTTTCAACAGGCGCTGAGCGTTGCCCCCGATGATGTCGATTTGCACACCTACCTTGCGGTATGGCAAAAATTCAAGGGCAACGAGCAAGCGTATCAGCAGCATGTCACGGCACTGAACGCGCTTAACCAAGGTCGAGCGGCGGATCTGCAACGCCTTCTGTCCACGGTGGATCGCATTCTTCAAACACCCCTTAAAGAGAAAGCCACACGTCAGTTAGGCAGTAACGACGCCATTGTCACTTTGGGCTATGCCCTCAATCCCGATGGTTCGATGCACGATATTCTCATCGAGCGATTAGAAACCACGCTTGCGATGGCTAAAGCCAATCCAGAAGCGCTTATCATCTTAACCGGTGGTGTGCCACAAAATCACAAAACCGAAGGCAAGTTGATGGCCGATTGGTTGATTGAACGAGGCATTAGCGCGAATCGTATTATTGAAGAAAACTACGCCACCAGCACCGTGGATAATGCCTTGTTCAGCGCCTACGCCTTAGCGCGTCACGGTGTAAAACACGCCACCATCATTAGCTCTGCCAGCCATGTACGCCGTGGCCAAACTCTGTTTGAAATCGCCACTTGGCAAACCGGCCCGCGTAACATCACTTTTGATACCGTGGCCTACCCAGACAAACCATTGAATGAGCTCAAACAAGCCAGCAGTGGTGAGCTACTGGGTATTTACCGCGATGCACTACGCACCTTTGGCATGTGGAGCTACCGCTCTTCGCCACTGGAGTTCCGTTAATCTTGGTAAGGGGCATCGCCCCTTACTTTCCTTCTTTTTCTTCTTTGTCTCAGATACTCATCAAATTGCACTTTCAATTGCTTACAAAAGCAGCAAAAAGTAAGCCCTAGTAAGCATCTCAATACTTGTTCATTCATTGTGGTTATGATTCCAGCAAATTAATTGCACATTGTTTTATTAAGGATGGGAACTGGAATGAACAACACTCGACTGACTCTTCTCGCGCTGTCTATCGGCGTCATCGCAGGCTGCAACTCAGGAAGCAGCTCACACTCAGGTTCGGGAGGCCAAGTTGACAGCAAAGGCGTTTACCGCTCAGTTTGCCAAGAAAATTTGGGCAGCAGTGATAAAGGGCTCACCTTCACCGTCGAAGGTTCGGTTGCCAAACTGACCGGTATTGTGTGCAGTGGCTCACCTGCCGCCTTTGAGCGAATGATGAAAGAGAACCCGCAGGTCAAAACACTCAACTACGTCACCGTTGGCGGCTCAATCAACGACGATGCCAATCTAGAGTTGGCTTATAAAGTGCGCAATAAGCGACTGGACTCTCTTATCAACAGCAATGGCCTTATCGCCTCTGGGGGCACTGACCTGTTTATTGCTGGTGTTCAACGCACCATCGAAACGGGCGCGAAAATCGGAGTTCACTCTTGGGCAACCGAAGATGACGATGGCAAAGAGATACAAGGGGCCGATTTACCGAAAGACCACCCCGATCACCAAGGCTATATTCGCTACTACCGAGCAATGGGGCTCGCTCAACCGTCCGAGTTCTATTTCTTCACCTTAGAGAAAGCCCCCTCTAACGGGATGCACTACATGACCGAAGCCGAATTAACCACTTATCAGGTGGGAAGCCTGACAACCAAACCCGATTCTGGCCTCAGCAGCGCGATCGATCGCCAAGTGTTTCAACAAATCGCACAAGCGTACGAGCTGATCGACGAGCAAAGCCTCTGGCCAAACTACGCCACCTATTACAAAACCATGCCTCAGTATCTGCTGCGTGTTGATGCCAGTGAATCCCCCATCAGCGCTTTTATTCTCAATCCGCCGACACTGGCAGACAGCATGCAACCACTGGGCAGCGTAGAGAGCGCCAACTTAAGGGCTTATAGAGATGACAGCAACATGCATCTTGCTCAAGACAAACTCAAAGCAGGCAATGGCATCTATGACTTTGATTACGCGTTTCAAGGTGGAAAATTCTATCTGCAGCAGGTGAGTGACAACGACATGAACAGCGATGTTTCTCCGGTTAACAGCACCATAGGGCTCAATGTTCATGAGAACTTTCATCAATATCAGTTCACGTATTTTCAGCGCCCGGCGTCCTACATTCAGGATTTGGCCAACTACCCAGTGAACCAACCATTGATCGAACTAAAACTGCTGACGTTAGCGTTGTTTAGCGATCTCCCCGCCACGCTGACCGATGAGCAGCTGCTTGGCAAACTGGTGCAATACGTCGCGCTGACTGAAAAACAAATCGCCATCGACCCTTCTGCGGCTAAACTGGTCCGTCACATGGGGCTTGGCCAAGAATTGTATGAAGGCAGTGCATACTACGTGGAAACGCTACTCAGCCGTGAAATGTTTGGCGATGAACATCACTTTCCCTTCGTCCACCCAAGCATGCTAACCAGAAGCTACGCCAATGCGAAAGAAGTACGCGATGACTTTGGCTTTGGCGTGTTCTACCACACAGGTGCGAGCGCCATTTGGCTGCTGCACTCACTGGGTTACGATTTGGCTGAGTTTGAAAAGGGCGTCTACCCGTTTGATGCGGCGAAGAAAATGGTCGGCAATGAGATCGACATGGAGCAAGTGGTGGCTGCCATGTACGCCGACCCAGACAATAAAGCGCTGCTACAGCGTGCAAAAACCATTGCTGACTTGCTGTAAGCCTTTCTGCTGTCGCGGTCTTGCATAACATCATGGCCAATAAACAAAAAGCCAGAATATCGATTCTGGCTTTTTTATGACGGGTCAATCGCTAGGTTATTCTGCGATGCGCTCTAAACGCGCTAAGTAGAAGCCATCAAAACCGGAATTGGCTGGGGTGATGTTTTCATCATCGATCAAACGGAAATGCGGGTTCGCCGCTAAGAACGCATCCACCTGACCACGGTTTTCACACGGCATGATGGAACACGTCGCGTAAACCAACATGCCACCCACTTTCACCATACGGCTGTAGCTAGCCAAAATGTGGGCTTGCAGCTCCATCAATACTGGCAAACGCTCTTCGGTGTCACGCCATTTGGCATCTGGGTTACGTTTGAGAACGCCAAGGCCTGAACACGGCACATCGAGCAACACGCGATCCGCCGACAGCTTCAAACGCTTGATGGTCTTGCTGCTGGTGATCAAACGGGTTTCAACGTTATGTGCACCAGCACGACGCGCGCGCTCTTTGAGGTTGTTAAGCTTCCACTCTTCAACATCCATCGCCAGCAAACGGCCTTTACCCGCCATCATCGCGGCCAAGTGCAAGGTTTTGCCCCCTGCGCCCGCACACGCATCGATCACGCGCATGCCCGGTTTGACGTCCAATGCCGCCGCGACTTTTTGCGAGCCAGCATCTTGCTGCTCAAACCAACCATCGGCAAAAGATTGCGTCTTAAATAGGGCCGAGTTTGACGTCACTTCCAGCGCACTTTCCACACCCTCAACAGGCACGGTGCTCACACCTTCTTTGTTCAAACGTTTGGCGAGATCATCACGGTCACACTTGAGCAAGTTAACGCGCAAGTAACGCTTAGCCGGTTTCGCCAGTGCGCTACGCTCTGCAGCCCAAAGTTCACCAAGCTCTCGCTCACCCAACACATCAAGCCACTCTGGACAACCATCCCAAAGGGCGGGTTGCGCTTTGGCTTCTTCCATTTTTGCTTGGAAAAGATCGTCTTCAATCGCTTCTGCGTAATTGGTTTTTGGCAGCGCTAAGCCGTGGAATTTATGCCAAATGTGAATCAGACGCATGCTCTCGCGGCTGATGTTCGACGCATCGATATCGGCCAAAAAGCAGTATAGGTTGAGGCGGCGCAGCACATCGCCGGTCACCATCGTGATACGTGCTTGCTCTGCGCTGATCAAATTCAACTCAGAGAAGTGGCGAGAATAGGCTCTATCCAGAGGCGAACCTTCGTTCAACACCAAATCAAGAATGCTAAGAACCAGATTGGAAGAGGAAGGCGAAAGAGACGATTTGAGCATAAAAGCATCCAAAGAAGAGAAAAACCGCGACATGATAGGAGTTATTGTCGGGTCTAGCAAGCGAGGCGCACACCATCGCAGCTAACTTGCTGATTTCGCAAGGCACGATGGTTCGCAAGATTATTAAGCAATACACCGCTAGATCAGGGTGAGCACTATGAATGGCGCTGAGCTACAAAATCTGCCGAATGTCAGAGGAGATGTCACTGATCATCTGCCTGGCGCTCTCATCACGCAGTTGCACCAGAATGATAAACAGCAAATCGGTGATGACGTTTTGCGCGCTGCGTGAGGCAATCGCCGAGCTGCGATGCTCGGTTTCATCGGCGATGGTGTCGAAGGTCATATCGGCAATTTGGCGCAACCGGCTTTTTTTCGGTGAGCTGAGCGCAATCACTTTCGCTCCCTGCTCTTTGGCTGCTTCGGCCGCCACCAAGATCTCTTTGCGCTCTCCTGAGAATGAAATGGCAATTTGCACATCTTGTTCGCTCAAAGTGCGCGCCACCGCGATCTGCACATGGCTGTCTTGCTCAGCCAAGGTGGTGATGCCCAATTTAAGCAGCTTATAACTGAGGTCTTTCGCCGTTAACGCAGAACCTCCAATGCCGACGATCTGCACGCGCCTTGCCTCACTCAACCACTGCACCGCCTGATGACACGCTTCATAAGAGAGCGCATTGGTGGTTTGAAACATCGCGTCGGTTTTGGCTTTAATCAGCTTTTGCGCAATCACCGCCAGCGGATCATCGGCCAGAATATCGCTGTGCAACGGCGTGGCCTGCATCGCTTGTTTGCGGCCAATTTCCTCCGTCAGGGCGAGCTTAAACGCGCTGTAACCTTTAAAGCCGAGTCGCTGAGTAAACTTGACGATACTCGATTGGCTCACTTGTGCCTGCTCTGCCAGCTCTTGACTGGTCAATTGCGCCGCTTTTTCTGCGTTTTCTACAATCCAATCGCCAATCACTCGGCCACTTTGCGACAACTGAGTTCGTCTTGCGACGATTTTATTGATAACAGACACAGTAAAACCTCAAAAAAGTTTAAATAAATTATTCCAAACAAGAAATAAAAACCGAAAGCAGCAACCCACTAATTAAATGCAACTTTTCTTTCAACTACGATTATTTTCGCGCTTTGCTTAGACCCATTATTCCAGAGTTCATCTGCCTAAAGAATAACCTTAAGTGTGATTTTTATCACCAAAACTGAATATTTTATTCCATAGAATCGCCCTCAGTTTAAAACCTATTATCGAGAAATGTCCGTCATGAAAATTGATTTAAGCCGTTTGGTTACAGAAAGCCGCAACCCAGCCAGTGCAGAGATTGATACCCTGTCCACCGTCGAGATGCTCAGAGTCATCAATCAAGAAGATCAGAAAGTCGCGCTGGCGGTAGAAGCGGTTTTGCCGCACATCGCCCAAGCGGTGGATGCCATCACGCATGCGTTTGCCCACGGTGGCCGTTTAATTTACATGGGCGCAGGTACCTCAGGTCGCTTAGGCATTCTTGATGCCAGTGAGTGCCCACCCACTTACGGCACACCGGCAGAGCTCGTGGTTGGCCTGATTGCGGGTGGCCACACCGCCATTCTAAAAGCGGTGGAAAATGCCGAAGACAACCGAGAGCTAGCACAAAACGATCTCAAATCACTCAACCTAACGGCCAACGATGTGGTGGTCGGCATTGCCGCAAGCGGACGCACACCTTATGTGTTGGGCGGTTTGGAATACGCCACCTTGATTGGCGCAACGACGGTGTCGATCGCCTGTAATCCGGTTTGCCCAATGGCCGATGCGGCGCAAATCGCCATTTTGCCGGTGGTGGGCCCAGAAGTGGTAACAGGCTCTTCTCGCATGAAAGCAGGCACGGCGCAAAAACTGGTGCTCAACATGCTGACCTCTGGCGCGATGATCCGCAGTGGCAAAGTGTTTGGCAACTTGATGGTGGATGTGGAAGCGACCAACGCCAAGCTGATCCAACGCCAAACCAACATCGTGGTGGAAGCCACTGGCGTGTGCGCAGAAGAAGCAGAAGAAGCGCTCAAAGCATGCGATCGCCACTGCAAAACCGCGATTTTAATGATTCTTTCTGGCCTGGATGCCGAGCAAGCCAAAACAAAATTACAACAGCACAACGGTTTTATCCGCGCTGCGCTGAACGACAAGTAACCATTGAGGTTTCAAGGAGACCGTTATGGCAAAGATAACCCAAACAATGATCTCGCAGCTGCTGGCTGCGGTGGGTGGCAGCAGTAATGTCAGCAAATGTGGCAACTGCATGACCCGACTTCGCTTGACGCTGGCCAACAATGGCGTAGCAGATCAAGCCGTGATTAAGCAGATACCCGGTGTCATGGGCGTGGTGGAAAGCGATGAGCAATTTCAAATCATCCTTGGCCCCGGCAAAGCGCAGCAAGCGGCCGAGCTGATGAACAAGCTGATTGAAAGTGTCATCAATGGCGATGTGCAAGAACAGGCTATGGCCAGCGACACGAACGATCTCTCCAGCGTTGCCGCTGAGCAGAAAAAGCAGATGAAGAGCAAACAGACCAGCGCGGTGCAACGCTTTTTGAGCAAGTTTGCCACCATTTTCACCCCGCTGATCCCCGGTTTTATTGCCGCTGGTTTGCTGCTTGGTTTTGCTACGCTGCTTGAGCAAATGTTCGTGTTGGAACAAACCCCAAGCCAATTTATGCTCGATCTGATCGCTTACATGAAAGTGTTTGGCAAAGGGCTGTTTGCCTTCCTAAGCATCTTGATTGGTTACAACGCGCAGCAAGCCTTTGGTGGCTCTGGCGTGAACGGCGCGATTCTCGCGTCACTCTTTGTGCTGGGCTACAACCCTGATGCGACCTCTGGCATCTACTCGGGCATGAGTGAGTTCTTTGGCTACACCATTGACCCGCGAGGCAACATTATCGGCGTGCTGCTGGCGGCGATCATTGGTGCGCAAGTGGAACGCAAAGTGCGTGAATACATGCCCGATGATCTCGACATGATTCTTACCTCAGTGGTCACGCTGCTGATCATGGGTGTGGTCACGTTTGTGGTGATCATGCCTATCGGCGGTGAGCTGTTCAAAGGCATGTCTTGGCTGTTCTTGAACCTCAACGACAACCCGCTGGGCGCGGCGATTCTTGCTGGTCTGTTTTTGATTTCGGTGGTGTTTGGTATCCACCAAGGCTTTGTGCCTGTCTATTTTGCGCTGATGGAAGCGCAAGGTTTTAACTCACTGTTCCCTATTTTGGCGATGGCGGGCGGCGGCCAAGTGGGGGCTTCACTGGCTCTGTATTTCAAAGCGAAGAAAGACGCGGTACTGCGCACGCAAGTGAAAGGGGCGATCATTCCGGGCATTCTCGGCATCGGTGAGCCACTGATTTACGGCGTCACCCTACCACGCGTCAAACCGTTTGTGACGGCCTGTATTGGTGGCGCGGCGGGCGGCTTCTTCATCGGCTTGGTTTCCTACCTTGGCTTACCTGTCGGTTTGAATACCGTGTTTGGCCCTTCTGGTATCGTGGCGATCCCACTGATGACATCGCACAGCGGCATCTTCGCAGGCATGGCGGTCTTCGTGGTTGGCCTGCTCATCTCCTACGTGGTCGGCTTCCTCGCCACCTACTTCTTTGGCAGCAAAGACGTCGATTTAAGCTGATTCATTCTTCCCCCTATAGGAATGAACTGGCCGCGCCTTTGAGCACTCAAGGGCGCACTCCTTAACCCAGCCCTACAGACACCGCTTTTAGGATTTCGAACCATCGGAAGGGGCGCTGCTGTGTCTGAAAAACGGAAAACTTCCCACTTCATTGAGGTTATGAAAATGAAAAAAACGCTTCTCTCTGTGC
This sequence comes from Vibrio sp. CCUG 15886, assembly GCF_028570825.1. Lineage (NCBI taxonomy): Bacteria > Pseudomonadati > Pseudomonadota > Gammaproteobacteria > Vibrionales > Vibrionaceae > Vibrio > Vibrio sp. CCUG 15886. The sequence goes on from NZ_JAQQBT010000001.1 coordinate 1,293,310, forward strand.
TACTTCCTGCGGCATTTATCTCTAACACCGTTTTGGCGGCAGAAATTTATCAAGCAGAGGATGGCTCAACGGTCGATCTCTATTCTCGTTTGGGCTTCAACATCACCAACAAAAACAATACACATGGCGATGGCAAGGGCGAATTTGATGGCCGTATTGGCCTGAGTGGTTCGCAAACCATTAACGAGCATGCGTCGGTGATCGGCATGGCGCAGTATCAAGTTGGCGCGGCAGAATACGCCAACCAAGTGAACGACAAACCGGCTCTGACTGCGCGTTATGTGTGGGCGGGGATTGATGCCAAAGAGTATGGCCGTATCACGGGTGGCCGTGTGTCGTCGGGCTTGATCATGTTCACTGACATTGGCGATGTGTTTGCTTCTTCCGATGTATCGATGGCGCGCCAAGCCAACAAAGTGGACAAAACCGCCACTCAGGTTTTCCGTCAAGACGGTACACTGCAATACCAAAATCAGTTCGGCAATCTTGATGTTTCTGCCGCTTACATTCTGGGCAACAACACTTCCGAGCTCGATTACGGCTACAACGCCGCGCTGCGTTACACCATCGACATGGGGGACTTTGGCCGCCTAGCGCCCGTGGTGGCCATGCAGAAAAACAAAGGTGACGCACTTGAAGGCAACGACACCGATTACACTTTTTGGGGTGTCGGCACGCGTTATTACTTGGGTGATGTGATGCTAGGGGCGCTCTATTCTGAAGATGAACTGCAAGGCTTCTACGCGCAAACCAGTACCGATAAAGTGACGGAGCTGACGGCGGTGTATAACCTTAGCGACAAATGGGCGCTGCGTGCGGGTTATCGCTCATTGCAAAACAGCGGCGGCGACGAGCTAGAACTGAGCGATACCACCTTAGAAGTGCAATACAAGCTGACCGCTCGTTCCTCCATTTACACCAGCTATGTGGATCGCAACGGCGAACGCGGCAACAACAGCGGCCTAGAAACTTCCTTTGGTGGCGCGCATGCCGATGAAAGCTACTACCACTTCGGCTTACGTTACGAGCTGTAGGTAACTTTACCCGCTAGGCTAAGCGGCCTAGCGGGCTTTTACTTTAAGTAAGCACTCACATGGGTTTGGTCGGTCGCGCCAAGTAGTATCCTTGGAAATAATCAAACCCAACCTCAATGCACTGGTTTAAGGTTTGCCGATCTTCGATGCCTTCTGCGATGGTTAGCGCGTTAACCGAATGCGCGCAGGCGATGGCACTTTTCATTGGGCTCACTCCCGCCTGAATAATGCTTTTATCCACTTTGACAAACGCGGGGCGGATGATACGAACCCGCTCTTTGGTGGAATAGTGGCTGCCAAAGTCATCGATCGCGGTTCTGATTTGGTTATTCAGTAAGTTTTGCACGCCGTTGACGGCCAGTCGCTCACTGTCTCCTGCCATTTCCATGATTTCATAAATCAATTGACTGGGCGCTAGACCATAGTAATGCAGCGCTCCCACAAGGTGATCAATGGCACTCGGATTGTTGGCCAGTTCTTCAAACAGCAGCGGAGAAGTGTTGATAAAGAGGTGTTTGTCGCGATAGTTCGATTTGGCAAAGTTTCGTACGTGCAAGGTCGAGGCAGCCAAAATAGCAAACGAGAAGCGCTCGAGTTGATCACTCAGTTCGCTAAAAAAGAGCCCTGGATTGATGGAATGCCCTTGCGCATCAAAAATCCTCACCAAACATTCGACACCATAAATGGCCATCGTCTTGTCATAGATGGGTTGGAACGCACTCTCAAACCTAAGCCCGTCGAGATGCAGCGAGTAAAAACCCTCCTCATTGGGATGAATTTTACTCAAAATCGACTCCATAACCTGAAAATATTCCATACTGACGCTTATCATTAGGGTCTGTTGACCTATACATCTATCGATAGTAACAAATGCAGTTTGCCTGACTACGCTAACTTACATTTACTTACGCTAATATATTCAATCCGCGCCAAAGGTCTCACTTCTCAGTTGCTCTATGTAACGTCACCGTACAAAAACACAAACCAGAGCCATGGGCTCTGGTTTGTGGTTGCCGAAACCTGTGTCACGCACTAAGCAGGCATCACTAACGTCTCGAGATCGACAAGTGGACAATCAATACGTTCAACCTGACCCTCCTCGATCTTGAAAAACGCATCTTGAGGCAGATCTTGTTGCCATACTTGCTGGTAGTCCAGTCCCAGCAACATACCTCTCAGCACAATGCCCGTCAATCCATGGCTTACCACTACAAAGCGTCCTGTTTCTGGCAGCGTTTCCAACCATTGTGATAAACGTTGTTGTACTTGCTCATAACGCTCACTGTTGGGCGCTTGTAGATACCAATCAGCCTCATCAAGAAGATCCGGCAGTGTCGCTTGCAACTCGGGCAAGGTTTTTTGCTCCCAATCTCCTAACGAAAACTCTTTTAATCGGTCATCGGCGATGATCTCGTCGGTCGCATAACCTAGCTGCTGACAAACAATCTCTGCCGTTTGCAACGCTCGGCCCAACGAACTGGAATAGACGCGATATGAGCCTGACTCAAGATGGGCTTGCAACACTCGGCCCACACTCAATGCTTGGCGCTGACCTTTTTCCGTTAAGGGTGAATTGCAGTGCCCTTGTAATTTTTGCTCGGCATTAAACAGGGTTTGCCCATGTCGTAAAATAAAAAACTGTCTCAAACGTTAACTCCTTATTCACTGGTCAAACACGTTACCGCAAACTTTTTCCCGCTGCAAAAGCGAGTTTTTGAGTCAAAATTGACTCTACGTATGCGTTACTTCATTCCATTTATTTAAATTTTTATTAACGTTTTCAACGAGTAAAATTCATGCCGTCATTTCTATAAATTAGAGTAATAAATCTATTTTCTGAACTGAGTTCATAAAATTTATGAGACTAGTTTCATTTCATAACGCGTAAGGCATATAACACACCGCTCAAATTATTTTGCTAATCAATGAGTGTTGTTATGTCTCATCTTCTTCCTTTTCCTCGTCGCCGTTTGGCTCTGGCTTGTTTACTCGCATCGATCTCTGGTGCGTCTTTTGCGCAAACCCAATGTGATGTTGCCCAATTGCAGCAGTCACCCGATCTTGCCGCTGCCATCTCCAGTGCAGATTACGCCTGTTACAGTGGTTGGTTTTCTGCCTCGTCCGATACGTTGAACAACATCTACAGCGAAGCAAGCTTAAGCCGTGTTCAAGTCGCACTGCACCAAGCGGTACAAACGTATCAAGGCGAAGCCAAGCAAGCGCGCGCCATTGAAAACTTAGGCGAATACGTTCGCGCTGCCTACTACGTTCGCTACAACGCAGGAAACGTAGCGGCCTTTTCCGATCTCTTAGGCCAGCAATTCGCCCATACCATCAACGCATTTTTAGCCAACCCTCATGCCCTTGATCAAGGGCGCGAGCAAGTGGGGGCGATGAAGAGCCTCACGCTGATGGTGGACAACATTAAGCAACTGCCGCTGACCATGGACGCCATGATGCTGGCGCTGCAACAGTTTAACCCTGAGACAGCGAAAAATACTCAGTGGGTTGATGGCCTCAACAACCTGTTCCGCTCAATGGCAGGCCATATCGCCAACGATGCGTTTTATCGCTACCTTGCCAGCAACACTCAACACATCGATACGCTGGAAAAATTCGCGAATGACAACGCATGGGCGCTCGATACTGATGCCGATTTTTTGGTGTTTAACGCACTGCGCGAAACGGGCCGCTTGATCGCCAGCCCAGACAAAGCCACTAAACAGAAAGCCGTACAAGTAATGCAACGCGTGATGGCTCGTTATCCATTAGGTAGCGAGCACGATAAATTGTGGCTTGCAGCGGTGGAAATGCTCAGCTACTTCGCCCCAGAAGCCCTAAATGGTTTGGATTTGCCGCAAGCGAAGCGCGATCTCGCCGCTCGCGTATTACCTAACCGCCACGAATGCCAAGGCCCAGCGATCATCCGTTCACAAGATCTCACACCAGCACAAGCCGCCAAAGCGTGTGATGTGTTGGCCGCCAAAGAAGCCGATTTCCACCAAGTGGCCAATACTGGCATGCAGCCAGTGGCGGACGATCACAACCAACGTGTGGAAGTGGCAGTGTTTGCCAGCAACGACAGCTATGTCGATTACTCCGCGTTTCTGTTTGGCAACACCACCGACAACGGCGGCCAGTACCTTGAAGGCAACCCGGCCGATGAGCACAACACCGCTCGTTTTGTCGCCTATCGCTACGCCAATGGCGAAGAACTCTCGATTCTGAACCTAGAGCACGAATACACCCACTACTTGGATGCACGCTTTAACCAATATGGCTCGTTTAGCGACAACCTCGCTCACGGTTATGTGGTTTGGTGGCTAGAAGGTTTTGCTGAGTACATGCATTACAAACAGGGCTACCAAGCGGCCATTGAGCTGATTGCCCAAGGGAAAATGAGCCTCTCGCAAGTGTTTGCCACCAGCTACTCGCACGATACCAATCGCATCTATCGCTGGGGTTATTTGGCGGTGCGCTTCATGTTGGAAAACCACCCTCAAGAGGTTGAGGGGCTATTGGCTTTGTCGCGCTCTGGCCAGTTCGAACAGTGGGCGCAGCAAGTACAAACCCTTGGCCAACAATACGACGGCGAATTTGCTCGCTGGTTAGATGGCTTAGAAGTGACGCCAGAAAACCCAGACACCGACCCAGATACGCCAACAGAGCCTAGCGATGATGTGGCGCAGTTGCAGGCCAATCAGAGCATTACCCTCAGCGGCGAAGCCTACAGTGAGAAGCTGTTCTACGTGGATGTGCCCGCCAACACCACCCACTTTAGCGTAGCCATTGAAGGCGATGGCGATGCGGATCTCTACATGAGTTACAACCAAGTGGCCCACTATTACGATTTTGAAGTGAGCGAATTTGTGGATGGCAGTAATGAGGAAATTCAGTTTGCCGCCGACGCTTCTGGCTACGTGAAACCGGGCCGCTACTATCTGAGCGTCACTGGTCGTGGTCGTTACCAAGCCGTGAACCTAACCGCAACAGTAGACACCACAGCACCCACACCACCAACCCAAGAGCAAGATGACCTTGCGCCAGTCATGCTGCAATCAGGTCAGGCACAGCATTTGACCGTCCACCAGCAGCGCTACGCCGCTGTGTATGTACCTGAGGGCGTGAGCGAAGTGCGCATTTGGCTAAGCGATCTCACCCCTTCGGACAGCCAAGGCAACGTGAACCTATACGCCAGCCGTGAACATTGGCCAACCCTAGAGCAGCACCAGTTTGCATCTCGCTACGCTGGCAGCAACCAATACCTCGCGATTCCTGTTGAGCAAGCGGGTTATCTGCATTTTTCACTCAACGCGCCACAACAAGGCGATGACGTCGAGATGGTGGTTTACTTCCACTGATCATTAGTTGGAAAGACAAATGAAAAACAAACGCCACCGCAAGGTGGCGTTTGAGGTTTTGACCCCAAAGGTGACTGCCGCTATCGTTTACACCAAGCCACTTTATTACTTCAAATCTTCAGATAGTTGATAATTTGACACGCTCTCTAACTCATAACTGTCCGGAACCTTAATAGTTGGCACTTCGTAACTCAGAAGTGCCCATTCCTTGCCAGTAACCTTCTGTCTCACAAATAACAGTGAGGTTCTTCTAATCAGCATAGTGTCTATGAAAGTGGGGGCTTACCAGCTTCGCTAACTCGTTCGAATAGGCCATCTTATTTCTATTTTTTAACCTACCGAACAAACGTGTTCTCTGTTAGAGTCACCGTCAACTACGCTATTGAATAAAGATACCCACAGATCGCATGTCATTGATGGAATTTTATTCACCCTTAGAACTCATATTAGGAATCCCTAGTGACTAACAACGAAATTTTACGTCGTATCCAACACGCGTTAAACCTTAAAAACGCACAGATAATGAAAGCTTTCGAGCAGGCCGAAGTCACTGTGGCTCACGATAAAGTGGCAAACTGGTTAAAAGATGAAAGCGACAAATCTTGCGTTAAGATGAAGGATCAAGAGTTAGCGGTATTCTTAAATGGCTTTATTAACCTCAAGCGAGGAAAAAAAGACGGCGAGCAACCTAAGCCAGAAGTCACGTTGACCAACAACATGATTCTCATGAAGCTACGTATTGCGCTAGACATGAAAGCAGAAGATGTGTTGGACGTATTAGAAGTGGTTGGTATTAGTTTAAGTAAATACGAAATTGGTGCGTATTTCCGCAAGCCAAACAACAAAAACTACAAACAGTGTGAAGACCAGTTGCTGTGCGACTTCTTAAATGGTGTGCAGTTTACCAATCGTCCCGATTCTGAAGAGTTTACTGGGTAATTTTTATCTCGAATCGAACGTGGTAATTGATTAAAAAAGCGAGAACCATTTCATTTGGCTACTCGCTTTTATCATGCTAAAGACCGATATTCGCGCTTCACAATCACGTCTACTCTTTGTCTTTCTTCAGTAGATACCTATCAAACCACGCTGAAATCTGGTCGGCTTTTAGAATCAAGACACACCCCGCCCCCTATGACCCTACCAAGATAAACCCAAGCTAAAACATCAAGCCAGTTAGGGCCACTATTCTGGTCAAGATATTCCAGACACCTTGTAGTGATTAACTAAAACTGGCCGCGTATATAGAGTTTTTCCATACTTTTGGTCATGCGTGCAGAGTCACGACTGACGCCGTTGGTAACACGAATTTGCCCCAATTTCCCTAATGATTCAATATGAATTCAATTGCTCAGCGATGTGGATTGGATTGTGTCCATCGCTTTGGTAGCGATTCACTCACAAAACCATAAGTGATCCACAAAGTTGAGCTTGGGAAAAGCCAACTAGATCTAGTACTATAAACTCTTAAGTTACTGACAAATAGATGGTATGTCACAAGGTACGCCTTCTAAATCTATAGAGTGACGTTGGCTTAGTACTTATTCTCCTAAGGAAACAAAATGTCCGAATACTGCTTTTTTACTCCTGAATCCCAAGCACTTGCAGAGTCCGCCAATCTGAAAGAGTGCTTAGAACAGTACGCTGAGACCAATAAAAAGCAAATTTATGTACTCTCGCGCCCACTATCAAAAGAAGATCTGACTTACGAATACGAACATGCATTTGTAATTTTTTCATCGGGACGAAAGCCTTGTTTTGTCGATACATCTAACAACGAAGAAGAGTTTGAAGAATTCGTGGATGACTTCATTGACGACATGGCTTTTTTGTCTGAGAAGTTTGAGTATCGGAAAAAAATTGGTAGAAAAAAGCGGTGGTTGGAGCTTATTGAAACAACAACATGTGACAACTTAGACTTAGATTCCTTAGTACTTGAAAACCCTACAGATAGACGAGTAGCAGACCTGTTAACTTCTTTGGTCATTGGTAGTATCAATGACGTTAACAAAGTTGACTTAGATGCCAACAACCTCCTAGATAGCATTAAATCAAAGATAGTGCTCTTCGATACAGATCAGACGGGCTTCGTCTTTAAGATGGGAGCTAGTAAAAAATTCGTCATTCAAGGATTAGCAGGCTCAGGTAAGACGGAACTTCTTCTGCATAAACTCAAAGAAGTTTACTCAAACGAGCAGGAAGCACGAATTGCATTTACGTGTTTCAATAAAATACTAGCCTCAAGTATGAGAAGTCGCATACCTCAGTTTTTTGACTTTATGAAAGTTGAGAGACAAATCGATTGGGAGAATAAACTCTTCTGTTTCCACTCCTGGGGAAGTGGACGGCACCCTTACTCTGGTATGTATCGCTATATTTGCCACAAGTATGAAATTCCGTTTGGAACGTTCGCTGCGGGTTCGTTTGATCAACTCTGTAAAAAGGCAATCGAAGACATCAAAAGTGCAGCAGAGCCAAATAACCGAAAGTTTATATTTGACTATGTTTTCATTGATGAAAGCCAAGACTTTGGAGAGCACTTTGTTGAACTCTGTGAGTTAGTTACAGAGAAAAAAGTGTTTGTGGCAGGTGATGTGTTCCAGAACATTTTTAGAACAATTGATGACTCTGTAAGCCATGCCGATCTAGTTCTAAAAAAATGTTACCGAACAGATCCTAAGAATCTAATGTTCTCGCATGCCCTTGGTATGGGACTTTATGAAATGCCAGTTCTGAGGTGGCTGCAAGATAACGAGTGGAGTGCTTGTGGTTACAATTATAGCGAAGTAGATGGTCGTGCTATTATTAGCAGAGACCCTCTACGTCGATTTGAAGACATTCCTCAGGAATTTCAATCAACTACCATTCATCTAACCGAAGATGGTCAAAGTATTTCTAACTCTATTTTCAATGTTGTTGAACAGATTAAAGAACGGCATGAAAGTGTCGAACCTGGCGACATTGCTGTTCTATTTCTAGATACAGGTAAATATATTTACAACGTTATACCAGAACTAGCAAACATTGTTACCGAGCGTTTAGGGTGGGACGTCAACATTTCTCATGAAAGTAAGACTAGCGACCCTTCTAAATTTTTCATTTCAAACATTAACAATGCCAAGGGCTTAGAATTCCCTTTCGTTATCTGTTTCGCACTGAATTTGCATCGCCAGCCAGCATTCAGGAATGGGTTATATACGATGATGGCACGCTCCTTTTTAGAAAGTCATTTGGTGTTAGGAAACCAGACAGATACAGAGCTACTTACTGCCCTAAATTCAGGTATTGAGTGTATGAACTCTAATGGCTATATGAATTTACGCATACCATCTGCTCAAGAAATCGAAAATCAAAAAGCATTGATTGTTTGGGATGAAGAGCCATCTCTAGAAGACAGAGTCGTCGCTTACTGTGAAGAGAACGGAGCGAGTCCAAGGTTAAAAGCCAAACTTATACAAAGAATGGCTGAAGTGATGGGCGATGTTGAATATGAGGAAGACTATTTTAACGTTCTTATCAATGCAGAATACAAGCGTTTTGAAAAGTTATGAGCATATTTTACTATAAAAATTTTCCTACACATTTTATGCAGCGGCTGCGATCCGTCAGAGACCCTGTTGACAACTTATGGAACGTACTAGTTCTAGTTGAAGCGATTAATTCTCACCCAGAAAAACAAATAGAAACTGGTGAAGATGGGTTTGATGTGGCTGTGTTCACCAAAGATTTTCATCGATTTTTGGTTAGAAAAGATGATGGATATTTTTCTATGTCAAATCCATTTCAAGTCCACTTGGGTAACAATGAAATATCATTCAACTGTGATGTGCTTGAAGAAGCGGTAAGTGGTAGGTTTATTTCAATCATTAGGAATGCGATTCAAACAGTTCACGGAAACATTTATTCCCATGATGATATTGTTCTTTCGCTGCATGAAAACTTTGGAATGGAATGGACTGAGGCAGCGAAGTATTCAGATACGTTTGCATCGCTACTCTCTGATGATCATGGGTATTTTCGATTCGATGATGACCCTGACCGCCAGAATGGAGATGTTCATCCTAGATATCACTTTGATATCTTCTTTAAAAACTCTAGCTCATTAAAAGTTGGATATGATAAGTTTGCTGAACTACAGTGTTTTTTGGCATTAGCAGATAAGAATTACCCCAAAAAGTACCTGCTAGACTCAAATCTGATCAAGTGATAGTTAAAATATCATAATATTTGTTTAATAAGACAGAAGGGTAACTGTTGCGCAAAGTGGTATGACTTAACTCTTTAGTCACCGATTCAAATACCGACTTATCTCCGACAATATGAACTTTTGTTTCAGCCTTGGTTGTAGTGGCTGAGTAAATTTGGCCACTTGATTCGAGGTGTGCAATACCTGAAGTTATCCGTGAGGTGCTAATTTAGAAAGTTCACTGACACGTTTATGTCCAAAAACGAGTTAGAGCATCTATCTTTAACTCGCTCGTACATCGCTACACTGCGACGTCCTCTTCTTCTAAGGTTGAGGAGACTTTGATTTCGTATTGGTTGAAGCTAAAGATGCTGCCGCCGTGGGTGCGCTTGGTGATCACTTGTTCATCGCCAAATTGAACGGTCACACGGGTGAAGACTTTTTCCGTCGCTTCTACGGTGTTGAGTTCCAGTAAAGCGTTGAACTCGGCATCAAGGGTTTCTAGCTGGCCTTTAACGGCTTCCAGTTGGGCGTTGTTTTCTGCCTTCATTTGCGCAATGGCTTCTTCCATGCCCTCTTCGCGCTGCGATTTCGGCGTTTTCTTAAATTCGAGTTCACGACGGATGACGTCCATCGTCTCTTCTTGGGCGAGCTTGTATTGTTCTTTCAGGGAGGCGATTTTGTCTTTGTAGGCACTAAAACGGGCGAAGGCTTCCACTTTGGTGGCGGTATCCCCTTCCACACCCAGTTGAACACAACGCACTTTGCCCCCCACTTTGGCCACGCCACCGCTTAAGGTACCGTTACGCTCATTGGCGTCGATCACCAGTAAATCGTGTCCACAGCGAATCTCGTTGTTAAAAGAGTGCACCGCAAGTTCAATGTTGCCACCGGCTTGTAGCTCGCTGTATTGGGCGTAGTTAGCAACAATTTTGCCTTTGGTTTTGACCGAGCAACTGCGTGGCTCACCATCGCTAACGGTGTGGCCAATGATGCCTTTGCCCACTTCAATGTCACCTTGGGCTTGAACATCGGCCGATTCGATAAACCCGCCCACGGTAATAGAGCCTGTCGCACGTACCATCATGCCAGCTTCAATATCACCAGAGATCACCACATTGCCTTTGAACTTCACGTGCCCCGTGCCCACACCAACGTTGTTCAAACAGAGTGCACTATCCACTTCGATGGTTTTTTCTTTGATGAGCGGCATGCCCGATTGGCTAGCAATGAGAAGATTCGGATCGTAGGAAGCGACTTCCGTGCCTTTTCCGGGTTTGAGCAGGGCATCTTTGCCTGCTTGAGGTGGAATGATTTTGCCTTGAACGGTAAAGCCTGGAGTGCCTTTGGTTGCGGGTTCACGGCGCATCACTTCATCACCTTTATCAACGGTGATGGTGGCCCCGAGGTTACGCATATCGATTTTGGCGTTCGCGGATTTGCCTTTTTCCGGCTTCAACACACGTTTGGTAATGTCTTCCACCAGAGGCACAAACTGAGCATCTTTACCTTTGATTGGCTGTTTGCCCTGCGCCACCGGTTGGACAAACTCTTCGCCGGCTTTGAGTTGATTACTCACCACCAGCACTTTTTTCAACGCCAGCTTGTTGATGCCTTTGGTAACGCGAGCTTGAGCCAAGGCATGCACAATTTCACTGCCGCGCAATCCACGGCCACCATACGCGCCAGTGACTTTCATGCTGGCCAGCATGTCGTTGTCGGTGAGATCCACTTCAATTTGTGCATTAAGACGCTTGGCGATGACGATGCCATCATACGCTTCGGCCTTGCGCTCACGCGCGCAGTTGAGAAAGCGAACGACTTCTGCATCATCAAGATAAAGTTCTGCGCCTTCCATCTCAGCGATGACGGCATCCAATTCTTTTCTGACGAGCTCACTTCCCAAATCGGCCTCAGGCAATTTGGCGGTAATTTCAGTCTTCTTTTCGTTCCATGAAAGGCAGAGTTTCCACATATAGACGGTCGCTTACTACAACTAAAATAAAAATTCTTGAACCAGTCTAACTAATTAACGATCCGGTGAAAATCGGCAAAAGAGAATAATCGGGCTCACATCACTAAAGCAAAAAACACCCTTATTCACGCCAATTTTGTGACGAGTTGACGCATTTCCGACATCTCTTTTTACACTGTAAATCGGATGCCTTGCCGTCAACGTATCACCGTGATCTCGGTCTACAACTGGTAGGTTGCGGTCACGCACTTCCCGCCATTACTGTAAACAACTGATTCACAAAGCTCATTGAGCAGAATTCGTCCACGCCCATGCAGTTGACTTTCTTGCACTTGTTGCACCGGGTTACTGTAATCAAACCCTACTCCGTTATGCTCTATTATTATAGCTAGCAAAGTGCGTTCCGGCTGGTAGTCAAATTGGATGGAGAGGTAAGCGTCTTGGCTGAGTTGTTCGAGTTTTTCTTCTCGCGCTTGGTAGTAAACAAAGAATCCGTCGGCATCTTCTTTGAGCTTCGAATCGAGCTCAAGCAAACCGTGGTCGATGGCATTCGCCAATAGCTCAGAAAGCACCGAACAGATGAGATCCAGATGAGGTCCGCCACTCACTACGCCTTTAAGAATGGCGCGTAAATCAGGCAGTAGATGATGAGAAGCGATTTGCGGTTTGTTCAACGTTAAGCAGCTCTTTAGTGGCAGTTGCGATAAGAGTTGTGGATCGCAACGTGTCTGCTCACTTTCTGGCGACGCTGAAACAATGGGGCATTTCAGCGTCAGTATCGATAAGTCATCGTGACGCTGACGACAAGAAAACGCCGCCACCGCCTTTTGCAGCGCCTTGATGATGTCGTAAGGATGCTGCTCAATCACACGCAGCAAGCGCATTTCACCAAACTGTTCGCCTTCTTCGTTTGGCGATTCAGTGACGCCATCGGTGTATGTGATGATCGATTGCCCTTCCAGTAACTCAAAGCTGATCACGCTGGCGTCAAACTCTCGCTCTTCTAACACGCCTAGCGGCATGTGCGTGGAGGTTAAGCGCTCTGCCACTGAGCCGTCGTGATTAAGCAAAAAGGCATCTGGCAAGCCACCACCCCACCAACGAATATGGCGTCCGTTACCGCTGATTTCAAACAAACTGGCCGCGAGCATCATCCCCATGGGAAGAAAACGCACCAGCGCACTGTTGATTTCACTGACAATCTCGCCCAGCGCCATCCCTTTTGCCGCCATGGAGTTAAAGGCTCGCGTCGCAGGAATGGCCGAAATCGCCGCAGGCAAGCCATGCCCAGTTGCATCGGCAATCATGGCGTATATGCCGCCGTGCGGTCTGCGAGCCAAGATGATCAAATCGCCATTAAACACGGTTGAGGGCGAAGAGAAATAGTCGACGCCCGAGACGACATCAAGGCAGCCTTCCATCTCTTGTTTGAGGTTGGCAAAAATGCTCTCTGCGATGGTGTAATCGTAGCGGACTTGTTCATGAAAATGGCTCAACTCTGAACGCTGTTTCGCCACTTCGTTATACATTTTGGCGATGCGTACATGCGCCTGAACTTTGGCCAGTAACACATTGCGCTGAACGGGTTTGGGAATGAAGTCATCGCCAAAGGTTAGGCACTTACCGAAGGATTCTTGATCGTCGAGCGCGGTTAGGAAGATGATGGCGATATGCCGATTGGGAAAAGCTTCACGAATGATTTGCGCGGTTTGAAACCCATCCAGTTCTGGCATCATCACGTCGAGCACGATCACATCAGGCAGCTCGTTGACCTCTTGCAGCGCTGAAATCACATTCAAGCCACTGTTGAAAGTGCTGATCCGGGCATCGAGATCGCTCAGCATCATCTTACACACTTCGATATTGCTCGGATGATCGTCGACGATGTAAATCTTCATACCCGCTCCGCCTGTTACTCGATGTGGAATTTTTTATCGAAACGACTGATCAACAAAATTTTGCGCACTTGCGGTAAGGTGTTGATGATCTTTATTCGCCCATCGGCACTGTTGAGATGTTTTTGCATGTTGAGCAACATGCCAAGCCCCGCACTATCAATGTAGTCTACTTTGCGTAAATCGATAATAAACTGGCTATTGAGGTGCTCGGTGTAAGCGTTTCGAAACTCTTGCACCAAGTTAAATCCAAAGGCCCCTTCTATTGCTAAGGTCACCGTATTGCTTGTTTTATCGACTTCTTTCATCACTGACATCTTGCCTTCCCCTAGCTGAGCCGTTGTTGATGGTAAGCCCTTAAAAGAGCTCTACCTCGCCTTCATCAATACTGACTTGATTCGCCGCCCCTTCGCCACGCCCTTGTTCTTGTCGTTCCAATAACTCAACCTGTTGGATCAGATCGTCACTGCTGATTTGGCTCGCGGCATGTTGTTTGATCAATTGCTGAAGCGCTTCAACGTTCTGCATGGTGTGAGAGGCAAAGTCCCCTTGCTGAACCACAATATCGGCGAACTGTAACGCTCGGATGCCCGAGGAGACTTTCTGCGCCAACTGAGCACCCAGTTCATGGATTTGCTGGACTTGCGCTTCCACCATCTCATTCACTTTTTGTACGCCGCGCAGCATTTCATCCACTTCTTCCTTAGATTCGATGGCCACCGTCATATCGATAGAAGCCATTTCACCCACGGTGTGATTGGCTTGCTTAACCGTGCTCAAGGCGATGTTAATTTCCCGCTCGATTTGGTTGTTGAGCGATTCCGCTTTGACCGATAAATCACGCACTTCTTGGGCAACAACGGCAAAACCACGCCCTTGCTCACCCGCTCGCGCCGCTTCTATTGCCGCGTTCAGGGCCAATAAGTTGGTTTGCTCAGAAAGCCCGCGAACTTGATTGAGCAGTTTAAATACCGCGTCCAATTTGTCTGACATATCGTGAATGCTGTGGACTGCCGAGATGCTTTTCTCTGACACATTGATCAGGATATCGATGTAGCGATTGATGATTTTTTCCGTTCTGGGCATGACGTTAGCGATGCTGTTCTCGCTGTTTTGATTGGCAAGGAGATCGTCCACCAAACGTTCAGAAACTTGGCTTTGCTCTTCACAGGTGCGCTGTAAACCAAAAAAGCTGTCGTTGAGGGTTTCTACCGAGGCTTCAATAACGCTTTTCTGTTTTGCCAGAGGTTGTTCTACGCGAGGAATCGCCGTTTGCAGAAAATGGCCCACAGGCCCCCACGCAGCATCGGCTTTTTTCTCTCTCTCAACACTGGCACTTTCGCTATTTTCATCACGGCCCAGAGAAAAAATCGAGGGTAAGACAAACCAAGGAATGGCGGCCGCAATAATCATCAGTGCAATATTGCCCATGGAGTTGGCGATCATTGCGCCAAAGGTGAGCGCGACGATTTGGCAGAACACCGCGATGAGGTAACGAGTTCGATAATTTGTTTGTGCCGATTTTTCCATATTCGCCTACCTGACAAAATCCATTATGTAACTTTATGCTTATGTTTTCTTTTAGCTTAGTAGATCGCACAAAAACTGAGGAAGTTTATTGAGTGGTTTGATGTGCATGGTGGCGCCACACTCCACCGCAGCCCGCGGCATGCCATACACCACGCAACTCTGCTCATCTTGCGCCACGGTGATGGCCCCTTGCTGCTTCATTTGCAGCATGCCTTGCGCGCCATCTTTCCCCATTCCAGTGAGGATCACGCCTATCGCTTTGCCTTTTAAACTTTCCGCGACTGAGCCAAACATCACATCCACCGAAGGCTTGTGTCGATTCACCGCCGGGCTGTCATCCAAATGGGCATACAACTGCCCTCCGCGGCGAAACACCATTAAGTGTTTGTCCCCCGGCGCAACGTAGGCATGATTGGCTTTTAAAGCGACTTCCCCCTGAGTGAGTTCACTGACACTCAACGCACAACTGGCGTCCAATCGGCTGGCAAATGGGCCGGAAAACATCGCACTGATGTGCTGAGTAATCACAATCGGTGGCATACTGGCTGGCAAGGCTGAGAGCAGATGTTTCACAGCCTCGGTCCCTCCGGTGGACGCGCCAATGGCAATGAGCTGATATTGGCTAGTGGAAACCGCACTGCTGCTGGCCACAGCTGGCGACATGCTTTGATTCGCCCCCACTTGCGCCTGAGCGGCCATGCGGATTTTTTCGTTCACTAAGCTGCGATAACCCAGCATATCGGCGGTATTGGCCACCGATGGTTTGGGAAAATAATCCACCGCGCCAAGCTCTAAAGCCATGAGTGTCGCGTCTGCGCCATGCTGGGTGAGCGTTGAGATCATCACCACGGGCAAAGGATGCAGGCGCATAAGATTTTTGAGAAACTGAACGCCATTCATCTTGGGCATTTCGATGTCGAGGGTCAGCACATCTGGCTTTAAGGCTTTGATCATCTCACGCGCTTGATAAGGATCTTCCGCCGCACCGATCACTTCGAGCTGAGGATCCGAATTAATGATCTCCGAGAGCAAGGCTCTGAAGACGGGTGAATCATCCACCACCAAGACTTTAATCTTCTTACTCATCAAAATAACTCCACCTCAGATCCTTTATCGGTTTGCTTCTCCAGGGTATGGGCATAACGCTCTTCTTCACGGCGAAGATGATTGATCTCCGCAAAGGGAATGCGTTTCAGCCATGCTTTGCCTGTGAGGGGGTCAAACATGATCTTTCTTGGCTCTAAGCCACCGAGATCGTATGCCACCACCTCCAACCCTTCTTGCTCGGCGTAATGCAGCACAAACTCGACATTTTTCTCACCGATCATCGAATGAAAGCCCATCATCTGTGCGCCGCCAAACAGCTTCATTCGTAAGCGCTCTCGGCGAGCCCCGAGAGAGAGCAGTTGGTTAAGCAGCATCTCCATCGCATAACTGCCATAACGTGACGCGCCAGAGAGCAGCTCATCAGCATGCCAATGCTTCTCTTCAAAATGGTTATGAAACGGCAACAGAAAGTGATTCATGCCCCCAACGCGTTTCACCGGGTCCCAAATGCAGGCCGAAACGCACGAGCCTAATCCGGTACAAATAAGCTCTTCCTGACCACTGACATACACGCCGCCGGGCAACACTTTGATCATGTGCAACCCGCGCTGCTCGTTAAAAAATCGGCTGTAATACGCTTCTTCATGGGCTTGAAAATGGTGATTAATTGGATCGAGCATCATGCTGCCTTAGCGCTGTTACGCTTTGATATAAATTGTTTTTCCGAGATGTTTAAACAACTGGCAATCGCTGCCGACGCTTTCCGAGTGGCCAAGAAACAACACACCGTCGTCTTGAAGTTGGTGATAGAAACGTTCAATCAAACGTTGCTGCGTCGGTTTATCGAAATAAATCATCACGTTACGGCAAGAAATTAGATCAAACTTCTGCTTCATGGGCCAAGCATCCAGTAAGTTAAGCTGACGAAAAGCGACATGTTGCTTGAGACATTCTTTCGCTTTGATGTTGCCTGCTTGTGCCCCTTTGCCGCGCAAAAAATTGCCTTTGAGATAGCGCGTTGGAATACACTCCAGAGCGCTCTCTTCATAGATACCTTGCTGCGCACGTTGCAAAACGTTGGTATCCAAATCCGTTGCCAGTAGTTGGCAATCCACCCCAGCCTGCCATAAACCACTTTGCTGAATGCTGGCCAGGTAGCTGTAAGGCTCCTCGCCAGTGGAGCACCCGGCAGACCAAATTCTGACTTGCTTTTTGCGTTGATCGCGCCAATAAGGAAACAGTTGGCTTTCGAGAAACTCTACGTGGTGGATCTCGCGGAAAAAATGCGTTTTGTTGGTGGTGAGCGCATTAATAAACGCCATGCGATCGTCTTGATTATTCTCAATACACTCACGATAGTCGGCAAAACGCTTTAACCCTTTTTCCCGCAGCTTGCGACTCAAGCGGCCATAGACCATGGCCCGCTTGTGGTCAGACAAAAAGATCCCAACGTGTTTGTGAATAAACCACTGCACGTATTTGAAATCTTTATCGGTCAGCTCAAACTCTTGCGCAGGTTCAAGCGTGACTTCACTGCTTAGAACTCTTCCCATTCGTCGCTTTCCTCCGCTCTAAAACCGGAATTGGCTACTTTTGGCTTTTTCATTTCACTGATGTTGCCGCGTGTGGGCATCGCAGTCACTTTCGCGGCCGATGGCGCGGCACTGGGTGAAGTCTCTAACGTGGTAATGCTGCTGTCGGTGCTAAAGAAGCTCATGAGATTGAGCAGCTCTTTACCTTCCGCTTTGAGCGATTGGCTTGCCGCAGAGGTCTCTTCCACCAGTGAAGCGTTTTGCTGCGTCATCTCATCCATGGTCGCGACCGCACGGTTAATTTCATCAATACCAGTCGACTGTTCGATGCTCGACTGGGCTATTTGACTGATGAGGCCCGTGACTTTTTCCACCGCAGCGACGATGTCGTTGAGCGTTGCCCCCGATTCATCCACCAAGCGCGACCCTTCGTCCACTTTCTCAACGCTGTCTTTGATCAGCCCTTTGATCTCTTTTGCTGCCGCAGCACTGCGCTGCGCCAGATTGCGCACTTCACCGGCAACCACGGCAAAACCGCGCCCTTGCTCGCCCGCACGCGCCGCTTCCACCGCGGCATTGAGCGCCAATAGATTGGTTTGGAAGGCGATTTCATCAATCACGCCAATGATGTCGGAAATCTTCTTACTGGCAGTGTTGATTTCAGCCATTGCCGCCACCGCTTGGCCTACCACATCGCCGCCTTTGCGCGCTTTTTTCGCGGCATCTTCAGAGAGCTCATTGGCACCTTTGGCGTTGTCGGCGTTTTGTCGCACCGTTGCGGTCATCTGCTCCATACTGGCTGCGGTTTCTTCTAAGTTTGACGCTTGCGCTTCTACACGTTGACTAAGGTCATTATTGCCATCGGCAATTTCTGTTGAGGCGGTGGCAACGCGCGCCGAAGAGACGGTAATTTTGTCGACCATGTTACGAATATTGAGAATCGAGGTGTTGACCGCTTCAGCCAAACGACCAAACTCGCCTTGGTGGGTATCGCTCATCTTCGTTTTCAAATCGCCGTTGGCCACTTTACTCATCACCTGAATGCACTGATCAAGCGGTTCGACCAATGTATCGAGCAGGCTATTAATGCCGTCTCCCAACTCTTTCATAAAGCCGCTGTAAACCGAGGTATCAATGCGCTCTTTGAGCTGCCCCGCAATCGCTTTTTGAATCAAGCTTTCCACTTGACGCTGACCATCTCGTTGCTCAGTGATGTCAATCCATTGCAACGCAGGCCCCATGTAGTTGCCGCTGCCATCTCGCATCGCAATACAAGTGAGATTGAACTCGAGCGAGCCGACTTTGATGTCGGAACTAAATGGCAAACGATCAGGATTTGAGATGATCGCCTGTTGGTGAGCGGGATTTTTATGGAACACATCAATGCTTTTGCCGACCAAATTACGAGAATCAAACCCCGGTAAGGATTTCTGCAGCTCCGACTCTCGGCTGCGCAGTAAGTTTTCCAGCGCAGGGTTGAGATAGCGAATGATGCCGTTTTTATCGGCCATCATCAGGTTGGTGGTCATCCCCGCAACGGCGGAGGCAAGTCGCCCAACTTCTTCTTCGTTGATGCGCTGCTCCGTCACATCGCGCCATTCCAAACTGTTGCCTATGTATTCGCCTTTGGCGTTTTTCACCGCCGCAACGTTGAGCTCAATGCGAATGTCGCCCACCGCAATGTCGGTGCGATAAGGGAGGTTATTTGGGTCGCTCAGCAGTTTGCGTTGATGAGCAGGATTACGGTGGAACTCGTCAATACAGCGCCCCATTAACCACTCTTTGCTGGCGGTAAAACCAGACCAAACGCCCCGAAAGGCCGCTTCATGGCGGCGGAACAAGGTGAGGGTTTCTTCATTGAGATAAGTGATGAGGAAATCGCGATCGATCATCACCATCGCCGTTTGTGCTTGATCTATCGCCGCCTGCAAGCGAGCGATGCTGTCTTCTTTGCGGCGCTCTTCCGTGACGTCTTGCCATTCTAAGGTGTTGCCAACGTAGTTTCCCGCCGCGTCCAACATCGCTCCCACATTCAACTCTAAGCGTACGTCGTCAATGGCAATCACCGTGCTGTAAGGTAAGTTCGCAGGGGTAGAAAGCAGTTGCCTTTGATGAGCGGGGTTGCGGTGAAACATGTCGATGCATGCGCCCATCAAAAACTCTTTATTGGCGCTAAAACTTGGCCAGAACTTACGAAATAATCCTTCATGCTGCTTAAATAAGGTCATCGATTGTTCGTTGATGTAGGTGATTTTGAAATCTCGATCCACCATCATCAATGCGGTTTTCGCTGTGTTCAGCGCCGAGAGTAACTGCTCTTTACTCAACTCTTCTTGCTCTTCAACCTCGTTTAACAACGTATCTCTAGGGTGAGATGTTTGCGGACGAAAGCTGTTGTGCGTTTCCTTGTTACGATTCCAAAATGCCATACCTGACCTCACATTAGCGCTTCTTCTACTGTCGTTCTGGTCAGCTCAGCCACATCAAATAGAGCTTCCAGATTAATAATGATCAAATGGCCATTGCTGGTTGCAGCGAGCCCTTTGATATAACGTTGTTCCATTTTCATGGTTTGTGGTGGTGGTTTGATTTCCCCTTCCTCTAGGGCATACACCTCCGCCACCGCGTCAACAATGATCCCCAGCGGGTTGTGTTGCACATCATTGAGCACCACCACCACGGTGGTATTGCTGATGTGTGACGGAGGAAGATGAAAGCGCACGCGCAGATCCGCGACAGGCACATATTCCCCTCGAATTTCCAACACGCCGACTAAATACGCCGGCGCATTGGGCACTTTTCGCACGTCGCTCCAGCCTCGTACTTCTCGAACATCAAGAATGGGCACGCCGTATTCATCATCATCCACAACAAAACTCAGATACTCTTGCAGCTCCATTAGCACGCCTCCTGAAATGATTCGATATCCATCAGCTCGGCGGTATCGAGTAAAGTCATCACCTCATCACCGACATTGACCAACCCAAGCATGAATGCAGAGACGGGGGTATCACCGATCGAGGTATAAAAATCATGAGATTTGAGACTGACGACATCCGAGACCGCATCTACCACAATGCCCATTAACCGCTCGTGATCTGGCGCTTGATGGCGCAGCACAATCACAACAGTTGTGGGTAGGTAGTGACACTCCCCCACGCAAAAGCGTTGACGTAAATCCATCACAGGCACAATCATGCCACGCAAATTGATCACCCCTTTGACGAACACCGGAGAACGGGGGATCGGTGTCGGTCGCTCCCAAACACGAATCTCCTCTACATCACCAATAGCAATGCCATAGAGCTCATTGGCCAGTGTGAAGCTGAGGTACTCGACTTTATCTGCCGCGCTTTGTTCATCCATCGTTTGTGACTCAATGACTAAGGTTTGCTCTGATTCCATATTGGCCCCCTACGCGGCGATGCCGGAATTACCGCTTTCTGCACGGCGTTTGAGGAAGTTGGTGATGAGCCCCTGCACATCCAAGATCAGTGACACTGAACCGTCCCCCAAAATGGTCGCCCCGGAAATGCCGGACACTTTTTGGTAGTTGGACTCTAAACTCTTGATCACCACTTGCTGTTGGTCGAGCAGCTCGTCAATCAATAAACCGATACGCGTGCCAGCCGCTTCAACCACGCAGAGAATTTTGCTGCGAAACTCACGGCTGTGACCCATGGCAAACTCTTGCTGCAAACGCAAGATAGGAATGTTTTCTTCTCGCAGACGGTAAAGCTCTACCCCACCGGCGGCGTGTTTGATGTGGCGAGGGTCAATTTGAATGGATTCGATGATGGTGAGCAGTGGGATCACATACACCTCTCCGGCGACTTTGACGAGCTGACCATCCAGTATCGCCAGCGTGAGTGGCAAGCTAATGGTAAAGGTGCTGCCTTGCCCTTGTTGGGAATCGACCTCAATGTGGCCGCCGAGTTCTTCAATATTGCGCTTCACCACATCCATGCCGACGCCGCGGCCAGAGATGTCAGAAACCTGATCGGCAGTGGAGAAGCCAGGTGCAAATATCAGATTGACGATCTGTTTGTCTGACATCTCCTCGCGACGAGAATCCGCAGGCAGTACTTTTTTCTCAATGGCTTTTTGCCAAATACGGTCGCAATGGATGCCAGCGCCATCGTCCTTCACTTCGATGATGATCGAGCCGCCCTGATGGAACGCATTTAACGTGAGGGTGCCAAATGATACCTTCCCTTGTTGTTGGCGCACATCCGGCATTTCAATCCCGTGGTCGATGCCGTTTCTCACCAGATGCACGAGCGGATCCACAATGCGTTCCAGCACGGTTTTATCGAGTTCAGTGTGTTCCCCATGGATTTGCAGATCCACTTCTTTGCCTAAGCGGCCACACAAATCACGCACCAAGCGGGGGAAGCGGCTAAAGGCAAAACTCATCGGTAACATGCGAATGTTCAGCACATGCTCCTGTAAATCTTTGCTGTTTTGCAGCAGTTGATCCAGACCCGCTTTGAGTTTCTCGAGTTTGTCGATGGAGAAATCATTGCCGATCTCAGCCAGCATGGATTGAGTGATCACCAACTCACCCACCAAGTTAATTAAGTTATCGACTTTGTCGATGTCGACTCGAATGGAGGTCACTGCCGAGTCATTTTTGTTGCTGCGCGTGGCCGGTTTGGCCGTGGGTGTCGCTTGAGCGCTCTCACTGACCACTTCCACAGGGGCGATTACTGCCGGATTTTCCGCGGTTCCCGCCACCTCTGCGTTTTGTACAGGCGGCGCGAGTAAGGTGATGTCCAGATCGCATTCGTCTTCTACCCATTCGAAAATTTCTTCGATCAGCGCTTTGTCGACCGAGCTCGACAACGTAATCGTCCAGTGGGTGTAGCAAAGTTCAGGATCGAGCGCTTGGATGTCGGGTAACTGACTCGCATCACAGCGCAGCTGCGCCTGCTCATCGAGCTCTTTTAACTCACGCAAAATACGTAGGGGATCGTTACCGCTATAAAAAATCGTCGGATGAGGACGAAAGACCACTTGCCACAAACCGGCATCATCTGCCGGTGCGTTTTCTTCTTCGCTAAGTGGCGGCGCTGCGGACTCGCTAGTGGATAGCAAATCATTGGGTTCATTGGATGAAGATGCCACGCTTTCGCCATCGTCACTCTCTAGCAACTGGGCAAGTTCATCACTGACGTGTTGTAAACGGCCCGTTTCCACGGGTTCACCCGCTTCATGGCCTTCCAGCAATAAACGAATGCCATCGCAGCTTCTTAGCAATACGTCGACGCTGTCTCGGCTCATCACTAACTCTCCGATGCGCACTTTGTCGAGGTAAGCTTCGACCGTATGAGTAAATTCACTGATATCTAGCAGGTTGAAGGTTGCCGCACCGCCTTTAATAGAATGCGCTGCGCGAAAAATCGTATCAATGAGATCTTTTTCAACCTGAGTAGGGTCGAGATTGAGGAGGATATCTTCCAAAACCTCCAAATTTTCTCGGCACTCTTCGTAGAACATTCTACGCAGTTGTTCCATATCCAAAGCCATCTGACGCTCCTTAGTCCGACATTGCTGTGCGTGGTTAAAGCACGCGTTTTAGTGTTTTGAGCAACGTATCGGGATTAAAAGGCTTCACTAACCAACCAGTTGCCCCTGCGGATTTGCCTTCCATCTTTTTTTCCGGGCTGGTTTCGGTGGTCAACATCAGAATGGGAATAAATTTGTATTGCGGTATCGCCCGCATGGCGCGCACTAACTCAAAGCCGCCCATGTTAGGCATGTTAACGTCGGAAATCACCACATCGAACTTGGTGGTTTTGGATTTTTGTAATGCGTCACTGCCATCATTGGCGGTTTCAACATCGTATCCAGCATCTTTTAATGTGTGACTGACCATTTGACGAATAGAGACAGAATCGTCCACTGCGAGAATCTTAACCATCTCAGCCCCCTAGATTTCAAACTGACACCAATTAATTAAGCTCATAACCCAGCAGTTCGATGCCTTCGGCAAGAACATCGGAGAACGCTTTGAGCTCCAGTGTTGAACCTGTTTGTTTGACGCTGCGGATAAAGGAAACCAGTGCTTGAATGCCAGAGGCATCCACTTTTCTCACTTCGCTTCCTATCAACTGAAGAGGTTGGTCTGATTCAAGCCATTGCAAATATTGAGCACGGCACTCTTGTACCGAAGAAATATCCAAACACTCAGCCAGCCAACATTCCATGGATTTATCCTTATTGTCTTTCTTATAAACACAGGTGCATATTTTCAGTCTAGAAAGGATTTATTAATACGCAAATTCAGTAAGGACTCTTTTTTCAACTTACTTTAAGCAAAGGGGCAAGAAATTAACTTTTCTTTCGAAAAAACAAAATGCTAGATAGACAGAAATGATGATAATTGAAATCGCTGGTGGCTTCGTGTGCGGATTTACAGTGTAAATGCGCTTGAGCCGCTTTGGCTTGCTACTTAGACGTAACAAGGAAGTGGCTTTTCAACGTGTCGACCTGAGAACGATGAAAAGCCAGTTTACAGTGTAAATTTGTTGAGCGAGACGATTAATGCTCGTGACACAGGGCAGCAACGTGCTGGCGTAAAAGCAGCTCGACTTGTTTACGCCCTGGTAATCCCGCCATTTGTGCGCACTCAGACCAAGTATGATTTTGCAGCACTTTGCGAATCAACAGTTGGTCCACTTGGCTGGCTTCCAACATCAACACCCAGCGTTTTAACCAAGGCAGCACGCTTTCAAAACTGTTGCCGCCCAACGCATAGTGCCGAATCAACGAAAGAGCCTCAGGGGGCAATGCATTCGCTCCTAACGCTGGCAGCAGCGCGCGAACCACCTCGGGTTCGAGATCATTCAATGCCGCACTCAGCCATTCCGGCAAAGTCTGTTCAAACATCTGCTCGGCTTTTTCGACCCAATGCTCAGCACAGGATGTCAGCGGTTTGACCATCATCACCGCGTGACAACCGCTAGCGGCATCTCGACTAAAACCGACACGCACAGGGCGATATTGGCTATGCAGCCAAAACCGCACTAGGGACTCTGTTGCGCCAAAACTGGTGGAAAGAAAATCGACTTGCAGATCTAATTGCTGTTCAAGTTGCGCCAACATAGCCTGCCCTACCCCGAGCGATTGATACTGTGGATGAACGGCAATACGCATGACTCGAAGCGAGTGTTGTTTCGCGGCGGCTTTTAATCCCAGATGGTTAGCCAGTGAGATCGCGATTAAATGACCTGAAGGACGACGCTGCCCCAACTGCACTTGCGTAATCAAAGCGCTTTCTAGCCCCCCTTCCTCAACGGTGAGTAAGCAGCCCAATACATCACTGTTGCACTCTGCCAGCCAAAGTTGACAGTTGGGATCGGACAGTAGCTGCATCAAGTCGTTTGGTGAAGTTTGATAATGAGCGTTGACCAACAACGCAAAACAGGCACGCAAACGTGCTGGCTGCGCCAACAGTTCGCTTTTGTCCACCAAACGTAAAGCAAGGTTTTCCAGCACCACATTCTCTGGTGTCGGCAGTTCGGCATTGAGTAAAAAGGTGTCGTTGAGCCACAACTCAAGAGGGTCGTCTGGCAACCAACGAATTGGCATATTGAGATGAAGATGTTTCATGCCAGGTCGCTGGCTCTGCAACCAAGGTAAAAACTTGGCCGTAAACCCTCGGCCACATCCTTCGTAGCCATGAATGGTCGATGACAACACCGCACGGTGATAGTGTTCCACCATCCGTTTTAGCATCGGCAATGGAATGGCCGCCGCTTCATCAATCAACAAGAGATCGCATTTCGGTAGGCGCTGTAGCAAATCATCGGGGGCGACGAATTCCAAAACCGCATTCTCACTCTCTAGCCTGCTTTTGCTCTGTTGCCACACTACGCCCTCCAATTGGCTCTGTGCATGGTGGAAAACGGGTTCGACTGCAGCGGAAGTTGGCGCGGTGAGCAAAATACGCATTTTGCGTGTTTTCATCAGTTGGCCACTGGCAATGCCAAGTGCACTGCTTTTGCCTCGGCCTCGGTCAGCGGTTAACAACAACGGGCGCTTACGATGACCCGTTACGACATGATGAACATGCTCAACAGCTTGTTGCTGCTGCGCAAAGCGCCCTGTTGCGTTTGTGGGTAATGGCGGCCAAACGGGCTGATGAGTGATGCCATCGCAGCCCATTTGAATCAACTGTTCAAACTGGCCAATGAGCCACTGCTCCCACGGCGTATTGGCCGCCTGCTCAGAGACCAGCAACAGCAGCATACCACCACCACATAGCGCGCCACAGGCTGCACTAAAGCTGTTTGCATCAAACTGATTGCGACAATCGACCACCAACAACTGACACTCTTGCCCCAGCAGACGTTGACCCTGCTTCACCGACACACATTGGGTTACGTCATCGGCACTGGCGATGCCCTCCCCCATGACGAAGATTGAGCGAGGTGATTGCTCAGATAGCAAACCTCGCACCAGCGCGATTTGCCAGTTGTCAGGCCCTTTAAGCACCACCCCAACTCGCCAGCCTGTTTGCTCAGCGTGCTGCTGAATATGGATCAAAGATTCAATTTGCGCGTTCATCTTCACTACCGAAAACCAAAGTCGCGTTATGGTAGCACAAGATCAAAAAAAGCCGCATTCGCGGCTTTTTCATCTTACTTTCTAACGCAGTAAAGGCGTTAGCCTAGCTTGCTTTCAAGGAACTGCAGAATCTCTTGCATGGTTTTGTCATCCACTTTTTTCAAGTTTAGTGACAAGTTGCTGCCTTTGCGGCTGTAGCTTGCGCGATCTTTCACTAGTTCAACTTTCTCAGCTTTAGCCTTCGCTTTCACTGGGCTCAGTTCCGCAATCCACGCTTCGATGTTTTCCGTCACTTCTTTGGTTAAACGAGCCACACCTTGCGCTTGGCTGCGTTGCCAAACAAAGCCTTCGTTTGTGCGGCATTTATTAAGCAGCGCTTTTTGCTGCGGTTCTGCCAACGAATTATATTGCTTGTGCAGCTTGACGATGGTTGGACGGCCAAGGTCACTCACATTTGGATACGCTTGCAGTAACTCAAGTGGTAATGAGGCCGCTTTTAATGCGCCACTGACGAGGGCTTCACTGCACTGGAACATTTTCGCCAGCGCTTTTTGGTCTTCCGCGTCGCCTTTTTCCAGTTTTGCCAACATCTCTTTGCCCTTCTCATACAAAGACAAAGGCTTGTGGGCATTCGCCACATCAGAGAGGAACTTCGCATGTTCCGTGCTGATGTTATCCGCCACATAGACTAAGAAATCTTTGCCCGCCAAAATACAAGACATACGACGGCGACTACCGTCCAGTACTTCGATTTTGCCATCCGCCGTACGACGACCCACGGCTGGATACTGCTGGCCACGATCACGTAGTGTGGCCAAAACATCTGACAGTGCGTGCTCGGTTAAGAAAGATTGTTCACGCGCATTTTCTGCAAAAACGGAGGTTTGTGTTGCCACTTGATCGGCGGCAATACGGATCAGCTCGAAGGTCACCGTTTCTTCACCCGCGACCGCCAATTCAATCACTTGTGCTTGTTCTTTTGCTGCTGTTTGCGCTTCTTGCGGTGTTGCCACGCGGCGTTTGTTCGCTTTGCCAAACAGTTTTGCATTGAGATCGGAAGTTTTAATCGCCATAACTTAATTACCCTTGATTCAATGAAGACCAGTAAGAATGCAGCACACGCTCTAGTTCCAATGCGCTCTTTTGTACTGCGTCTTGCGCCGTTGCTAAGGTCTTCTTGCCTCCTTCAAAATCACTTGTCGTGAGGTCAAATACCGTGCTGTACGTGTCGGCACAAGTTTCGAAGGCGCGGCTACGTGGAATGGTGGCCATCATCACTTGATCACCAAGCAGATAGTTCATTTCTGTCAGCACAGAGACTTGCTTCTTGTTGTCATCTTCAAACATGGTTGGCATCAGACGCACAAACTCCAACCCTTTCCAATCCTCTGGGAACATTTCGTACACCGTCGGTAGATGCTGGAAGAAGTTAACCGTTGATGCCCAGTCTAAACGCTTAGCCGCACATGGAATCAGCAGTGCATTGGAGGCGTACATCGCATTCCACACCAGTGGATCGACGTGAGGACCAGTATCAATCATGATGATGTCGAAGTCATCGGCAATCTTGTCAATCAGCTTTTCTTTCAGCAGACGTACAATGTCTAGCGATTGATTTTGCGACAAATATTGCCACGCTTCAGCATTGAACATCGCATCTTCAGGGAATGCAGAAATGGTCTTCAAGTTTGGATATTGCGTTGGTAGCAACACATTCTTGTGAAGGAACGAACGATCCACGTCGACGTTTTCCGGCACATTATCCAACATGATATCGACCGCCGAGTAAATATTGTCGTGCTCAGCAATGCTAATTTGTGGATTGAGGAACAGACGCAGCGACCCTTGAGGATCCAAGTCAATCAAACAGATACGGTAGCGCTTGTCTAAATTCAGTGCCAAGCAAGCGGCTAAATGCACCGCCGTCATGGATTTACCCGTACCACCCTTTTGGTTCTGTACGTTGATGATCCAAGGCTTGCCATTGCCACCATTTTTACGCTGGTGGAACTTAGGTACTCCCGCAGCGTCCATCAGCATGTGCGCTTCTTCAAGAGTGATCGAATAGTGATTCGCGTTATTCTTGGTAAACTGGTGACCTTCCGCTTCCATTTTACCGATGGCATCGTCCAACTTACGTCGGGTTAATCCAGAACGCGTTTCCATCAATGCTTTTGACATCGGCGGAAAATAATCATCACTGCGCTCTTCTAGCACTATCTCAATACGGTCGGCTTGCACCTGTTGGGTTGATTCAGCCAACTGCATGAGATTTTCGATCGTTTTTTCTCTTTTCATTGTCTATTCCTTTAAGAAATATCTTTCACCCGATTGTACAGCACTTTCAACTTATGACAACAAAAAGGTGAACGGTCATTTTGAAGAATAATCACATAAAAATGAATTCATCGCGTCATAATGATGTAAAAATCAGCAAAGACTGACTAATTGAGAAAATTCTTATTTAAAATCTAGCAAGCAGTAAGCAACAAAAGAGCAAAGATTTAAAATGTTACGACGTCACATATTTACAATGTAAAGTCAAAGTAACTCGGAACGATTGACATTGGTCACTAAACTACGGTCAATGTAAGATGAATTTTAACAGTGCGTATCAAAACGTTATGCCACTAGGTAAATACGAGGTCCATTTGTTCGTTCAAGCAACACTGTGACTCGGTGGGTTATTTTAAGCTTCGATATTTTTGTACAAAATACGTTCAAAAAAGCCTCAATCCTATTCTATAAAAAGAACGAATTAATCCGTTGGAGTACAAAAGAGGCCAATGTTCAGCTGCTCCATAGAGACCGACATCTCTTGATCATGCTTTCGATGATGGCATAAGAACATGGAAAATGTTCATTTTATGTCTCTGGAAGAATGATCAAGTGATGCTTTGATCATTCTTCCAGAGATTGAGCCGTTATCGAAACGATGATCATGGTAATTCATACTGTAAAATAGGCCTTCCGATGATGGCGTTAATGATCCTTATAATACGGAAAGATGATCAAGTAGCGATGGATTCGGAAGCATGAAAAAATATCACTAAGTTACGGTCAAATGCAGATAGAACGGGAGATCAAGCTCGTTTGGCTCAATTCATCATCTAGTGAGATTGGCTTTTAGATTAGAATATTGACCTTGATATGCCGTGATCATGCTTTCGTATTTTCTCGATGAAATAGCGATGAAAGACAAGAAGATAGATTTGCTGATTGTTTAGCCAAACTCAGCGAGAATTGCGGAAAAAACATTCGCATCCTGACAAACAAGCTTTATGATGATCATGCTTCCGTCTGTTCATTATTACGAATGACAACGTGAAAACAGCAAAGTTATTCTCACCGCTGTGGATAAGTTGTTTACTCATCATGATCATGCTTTCCTTCTTACGTTGATCACGCTTGCGCATTCATGATGATCATCTTTACGTCTCGGTTTGATCATGTTTTCGCAGTCTATATGATCATGCTTTCTGGATTATTATGATCATGCTTCCTCGGTAGTAAAAATAAACCTTTTGTTTTACAGTAAGTTACTAGCAATTTCGCCGCTAGATCAATAGATCATATAATCAATTAAGATCATATTAATCAAAAAGATCAGTTATTTAAAAACAAGCTTTTTTCTTTATTTATGATCTATTTTTCTTTATCCTCTTGGAACTATAGCGCTTTTACGGTCAATGTGATCTGGATCTAGAATGACAACGGAAGAAAAAATACTGATCAAGGCTCCAAGAAGCCACAAAGATGGTCACCTATTTGAAGTCAATGAATCTTCAGCAGATTGGGTGGAGCAATATCAGCACTTCAAAGGGGTAACAAAAAGTATTCTTGAATTGCTAAACCTCATTTCATTAAGAGGCTTTAGCAGCAAAGATGGTTTGGTTTCCACCACAGAGCTGGTTGAAGCAACCGATGGACACTTAACCCGAGCAGCGATTCAGCAACGACTGAGAGCAGCGGTCAGTATTGGTTTGTTCACTCAAACTCCGGTACGTTTTGAAGAAGGGCTCGCTGGGAAAACCATGCTGCATCACTTCGTCAATCCAAATAAATTGATTTCCGTTTTGGGCGCTACCAGCCTTGTCACTGAGAAAGTCAAACAGACCGAAAAAGAGAAGCGCTCTAAGGCACTGGCTCAAACCCAAGTGAATAAGCGACTACTGAATGAACATGGCTTGAATACACCGCCTGGCATGAAGGATGAAGCGGATCAATTCGTGGTTTCTCCGACCAATTGGGCCGGCATTATTGATCAAGCTTTAGCACCACCAAGAACACGCAAGAATTACCAAAAATCGATGGTGTCGATTTCCGGTACACGTGCAGTGATCGAGACACGATCATCGAAAAACATCATGACGGTGGACGATCTCATGACGTTGTTTGCGCTGTTTACCTTGACGGTTCAGTACCATGATCATCACAAAGAAGAATATCAAATGGATGCGGCGCACATTCCAAACAAAACGCCGTTGTACATCACCGATATTCTGTCTCTACGTGGCAAAAAAGACAGTGGTCCGGCACGTGATTCCATTCGTGACAGCATCGATCGCATCGAGTTTACCGATTTCCAACTGCACGAGCTTACTGGCCGTTGGTTAAGTGAAAACATGCCTGAAGGCTTCAAGAGTGATCGTTTCCGCTTCCTAGCACGCACCATTACCGCGTCGGAAGAGGCCCCTACAGAAGGCAGTGATGGCGAGATCCGTATCAAACCTAACCTCTACATCTTGGTATGGGAGCCATCGTTTTACGAAGAACTGCTCACTCGCGACTATTTCTTCCTGTTTCCGCCCGAGATCTTGAAACAGCATACCTTGGTGTTTCAACTCTATTCCTATTTCCGGACACGTATGGCACGCCGTCATACCGACAGCATGTTGCTAAGCGAACTTAACCAAAAATTGGCGCGAAACATTGAATGGCGTCGTTTTTCGATGGATCTGATCCGCGAATTGCGCCGACTGTCAGAAGGGAAGGGGACAGAGGATCTTTTCGTGGTCAATTTGTGGGGCTACCACCTAACGGTGGAAACGATCCAAGAACAAGACAAAGTGATCGATTACCAAGTCGATATCAAATGTGATGTCGAAGAGGTGCTGCGTTATTCGCGCGCGCGCACCACTAATGCGGGTAAACGCAATATGGCGCCAACTTTGCCAAACCCTCTGCGTAATGAAATGGTCAGCAAACAGAAGCTCGATGAGCTTTCAGGCATTATTGATGGTGAGTTTGAACCGATTCAACGCAAAGAACGTTCTCCAAAAGGCAATTTGGGCCGCCGAGTGAAGCTACGTAAGCACATAGTTGAGATCAATGCTGACGAAATCACCATTACCCTAACCAAATACACCTCCCCAGAGGCGCTAGAACGCAGTATAACGGCATTATCGGCAATGACAGGGCATCCATATGCTTCGATTAAAGAAGAGTGTCAGGAGCTGCTAGAGAAGCTGGATTTCATTCGGGTTGATGAAAGCATCTTGCCCTACGAAACTTTGAGCAAAGTGGTTGAGCTTTACAACGGTCAAACCGAAAACAAACATTTGTCCATCGAACGTTTGATCGCGGGCCTAGCTGTACGTCGTAAAGTGTGTCGCCAAGTCTTTGAGGGGCATTTGGATGAGACGGTTTTCCGCGCGCTAGACGAAGTCGCTGTCTAACAGTCAACACCTTGATCATGCTTTCAGGCTTGAGAAGACTCAGGCCTGATTGGTTTTTGCTGAACGGATTGATTCACGTAACGAATTATTGCTAATTGCAACAAATTGTATATTGATGGAAAACAGACCGAACGTTAACAATTTGCTGACATTGCCCCCAGCCTACGCCGCTAATATCAACCACGAATAGACAACCTTTTGTCCTTTCTGATGATTAATAGATTGGCTCATATTGTTACATTCATTCTGAATAGATTTCGCGAGTTCTGTTGAACTCGCTTTTTTTTTGCCTGCTGAATGCGCGTCTCGATCTCGCGCTATACCTTGATCATCTTTCCGTCTCTATGGGCGACTAGTGCCAAATCACTTGATCATGCTTTCGAGGTTCATTCCACGCTAACGCTTCCATCAATTTGACATGCCCTTCAATCAGACAATGTGCCCTAGTGAGCCAGTTTTGTTGATCTTCTTGCTGATTACAAAACTCTAAGCTCAGTACCGCCATATGCTGCAAGCGCTTCATGCACCAATCGCGAATGGCCATATCGGTATTATGATCGCACGCTACGCGCTCGAGTTGACTTGACGTGTAGTTGAGCAACTCGAACGCGCACTCAGGATTGAGATAGCGATGCTGCTGAAACAGTCTAAGACATCCATCTAGCCAACACGCTATCGCCTTGCTTTGATCGTCGCTGAGCTCAGGCCCAAACACCGAGTCCGGCGCAGAGAAGATGATCGTTTTCAGCGTATCACCTTGATCATGCTTTCGATCTTGGTACCAAGTCGAAATGTTGTTTAGCCAGATAGAAAGATCCATTACGCCGCCTTAGTCCATTGTTTTACAAAATGATTTGGCCCAACTTGCTCACATTCATCCACCACAATGCTGCTTTGCTGACGAATCACGTCGGCATCTAATGAATAGTCTGGTTCACTTTTCACCAGATCGCCAAATGGTAAGTCTGGATCAGGCACGGCGGAGATCAGCAACTTGGTGTAAGGGTGTTGCGGATTGCTCAAAATGGCGCGGGTGTCACCCCATTCGACAATCTGCCCTTTGTACATGACCGCGGTCTCTTCTGCGATGTAGTGCGCGGTAGCGAGATCGTGCGTGATGTATAGAAAGCCAATGCCAAGCTCTTTTTTCATCCGCTGCATAAGGTTCAATACCCCCAAGCGGATGGACACGTCTAACATGGATGTGGGTTCATCCGCTAAAATGATTTGCGAACCCACCGCTAGCGCTCGGGCTAAATTGACACGTTGTCGTTGGCCGCCGCTCAATTGGTGGGGAAACTTGGTTAACGTCTCTTCGCTGAGCTCCACCAGCGCCAATAACTCGGCCAATTTGGCCGGTACTTCTGCGTCTGAGAATACTTGACCATGAATTTTCAGAGGGCGAGTCAAATGATGCTCAATGGTGTGTGTTGGATTGAGGGAGCCAAATGGGTCTTGAAAGACCATTTGTACCTTGCCGCGGTAATCCAATATCTCTTTGCGAGATTTAAGTTCTGAGATGTCTTTGCCCTGAAATAGAATCTCTCCTTCAGTTGGCGGGTAGACCTTTGTGATCAAACGGGCACAGGTGCTTTTCCCACATCCTGATTCTCCCACCAAGGCCAAAGTTTTGCCTGCATATAGGTTGAAACTGACACCATGCAGCGCGCGAAACGATTCTTGGCGTGCGAAGCCTCCGCCGACAGTAAATTCTTTAACGACATTTCTAAGTTCGATGACGGGGGTTGTCATGATTACGCTCCTTGCTCGACGGTGCTATGCACATCATGAATATTGGGAAAAGAGGACCAAAGTTTCTGAGTGTAGGGGTGTTGTGGGTGGTTGCGGATCTGATAGGAAAGATCGACCTCAACGATCTCGCCATGACGCATGATGGCAATGCGATCACACAGTTGACTCATCAGGGCAAGATCATGAGTGATAAAGAGCACTGAAAAACCAAACTCTTCGCGTAACTGATAGATTTGTTGGAGGATCTCGCGTTGCACCACCACATCGAGCGCCGTGGTGGGCTCATCCATGATGATCAATTTCGGATTGAGAGACAGTGCAATTGCGATCACCAAACGCTGGCGCATGCCGCCACTAAACTGGTGCGGGTATTCACTCAAACGGTGACGCGGAATATTGACCAGATCGAGCAGCTTTTCTGCTCGATCTTTTGCCTGCGCATCGGAAAAACCGCTGTGGTGGCGAAGGACATCGGCAAATTGCTCCTCAATGGTCAGCACGGGATTAAGCGAATTCATCGCACTTT
Organism: Vibrio sp. CCUG 15886; assembly: GCF_028570825.1. Lineage (NCBI taxonomy): Bacteria > Pseudomonadati > Pseudomonadota > Gammaproteobacteria > Vibrionales > Vibrionaceae > Vibrio > Vibrio sp. CCUG 15886. The sequence continues at coordinate 1,327,397 of NZ_JAQQBT010000001.1, forward strand.
GAAACACCATGGCAATTTCACTCCAACGCAATACGCTCAGAGCTTGGTCGGACAATGCCAGTAAATTGCGACCTTCAAACAGAATTTCCCCCCCAGAAATAAATGCGGGCGGTTTGTGAAGGCGATTGATTGCAAAGGCAATGGTACTTTTTCCGCACCCCGATTCGCCTGCGAGGCCAAAAATCTCCCCTCGGCCAATATCGAAGCTTACGGACTTGACCGCATTGAAATCGCCGTTGTCGGTGATGTAATCGACACACAAGTTTCTAACCTGCAACACGGGATCTGGATGGAACGCTTTGCCAGCGTGAAACACACTCATAGAGACACCTTACATTAATATAATGATAATTATTATCATTTATCAGGTGTTATGCGTTTGCAAAAGAAGGAGGCAAGAATTTGTTGAAGTGGCTCGAAAGATTGGTGTTGAATAGGCGCAGAGAAGAAAAAGTATCGGCTGAAAATGAGAGCTTGATCAGTTCATTTTCGTTGGGGGAATTTCCTGAATGTACTTTGTCGATTTCGATTAAGCAAAAAGTTAATGACGGATTTATAATTTAGTTGGTAGAAGAGTGGAAATGGTCACATTTCCTCACTGTTTTGCTTAATTCACGAAATCGGGTTTGCTATAGATCGGGTGTCGAAAACATGGTGCGTTCGGAGGAGATATGTCCATTAATTCAATCAACCATGACGAGATGGCAGATATGGCTCACAAATGGGAAGTTTCTGAAGAAGAAGTTGTCCTAAGGCCAGAAAAGCAAGTGAAATCAGCAGAGGCGAGACGCCGAATTGAAGCGCTAAGAGAGATCCGCGAAAGTGGTCTGAGCATTGAAGAAGCCAAGGAACTAGGATTGCTTCACTAAGTCTTGCTAACGATATGATTTTATAAACCTTGAGGGTAGCATCATGCTACCCTTTGTGTTTTTAACTCGGCCATCAAAGCGCTGCCAACCCCGTTCGCTGTTTGACAATCCTCCTGCTCGTTACTAAACACTATATCAATAAGATGTGCATTTTGTTTCTTATTCTTTGTGTTATGACGTCAGGAGCAACATCATGGAGCAACCGATTTATTTCTATGAGCCAGATGAAAATCATGGCTTTCTCGCCAACTTCTATCCATGCTCGATCACCGTTTCTGGGACGTGCTGGCCGAGCAGTGAACATTACTACCAAGCACAAAAATTCGACGATGTCCGGCTACAGGAAAAAGTGTTGAGGGCAGAAGATGCTGCACAAGCTTTTCGGCTTTCACGCGAATATCAGCAGTGGCAAAGGCATGACTGGTATGACATTCGAGTAGAAGTGATGAGATTCATTGTGCGCGAGAAATTTTTGCAAAACACGCCCCTAGCGCATCAACTGCTTGCGACGGGAGATACTGAACTGAAAGAACATTCGCATAAGGATGCCTTTTGGGGGGATGGGGGCGATGGGCATGGACGCAATGAGCTCGGGCGTATTTTGATGATGGTTCGAGAGGAGTTGCAAGAGCACGCGCCATACAATCTGGTGCAGTTTATTGACAGTGCGAAGTTGCCTACCCAGTGGGGGACATTTCAAATGTATGGTTTCATTGAAAAAGCCACCGGGAAAGAGCATTTGGCGCTCGTGTATGGGGATATTGAACAACAGGCAGCGCCTTTGATTCGTCTGCACTCTGAGTGTTTAACAGGCGATGCGCTGTTTAGTGCCCGCTGTGATTGCGGTTTTCAGCTCGCCAAAGCCTTGCAAAACATCGTGGCAGAAGGGGCGGGCGTGTTGCTCTATTTGCGGCAGGAAGGGCGGGGGATAGGCCTTATCAATAAAATTCGCGCTTATCACTTACAAGATGACGGGGCCGACACGGTGGAAGCTAACGAGCAACTTGGCTTTGGCGCCGATATGCGCGATTACGCGTTTTGTCGCGGCATTCTCAGTTTTCTCGGCATTGAACGTGTGAGGCTGATGACCAACAACCCACGCAAGGTGAAGGCGCTGCAATTGGCCAATATTGAGGTGACGGAGCGCGTGCCGCTGCAAGAAGGCAATAATCCGCACAATCATCAGTATTTAAAAACCAAAGCCGATAAGCTAGGCCACATGTTTGATCGAAACTTCGTTAAACCTTAGTGTGCACGACAACGAATAAGCAAAGTAAAAGGGCCGTGAGGCCCTTAAATGTATTTGTTGACGATGCGTTGCAACTCGCCACTTTGTTTAATTTCTTTCAGTCGTTGGTTGATAAAGCGTTGTAGCGTTGCATCCATGTTTGGTGAGAAAGCAAGGTAAATTTGATAGTCAGGGATGATTTTCTCGAAAGGCTGCAAAGCAAATTGTTCGGGATCTAACTTCAATTGCTGGATGTTGTAGTTCACCCTTGACGCCATTTCGACAAAAGCGGTATCACCTGGCGTGCGGCTGACCACGCGAAACGCCGCTTGGTAATCTTTTACCCGAATTTCTTTCACTACCCCATCTTGAATGTATGGAGAGAGTTGGGGGTAATCAAACCCCATCAGCAGCACCACCCCTTTGTTTTTCAGATCGGAAATGTCATTGAAAGCGATGGGTTTCTTTCGGCTACTCACCAGCGTGTGTTTTACAGTGTAAATAGCTTCCTCAGAGAGATTCTCCGCCTGCACTTTCCCCCAGCCAGGGCTGCCATAAGTAATCCAATTTGGCTCTCCACCGTTTTCTAAAATTGAGATCATACGATTGAACGGATAGGTATGAAAACGAAGCGTATGTTCACTGTTGGAAAAGATCGCACGGACGATATCGGTGACGATGCCTTGCTGATCGTGCCCATCTCGTTCGATTTGAAATGGCCTTGCCTGATTCGCAATCACGTAGTAGTTAACCTCTTGCGCTAACGCAAAAGAAGAAAAGATCAGCATGGATGTGCAAATCCATCTATTGAGATGTTTCATACGCCCTCCGTTTTACTAATGAAAAGTCGTGACTATATTTATACTAGAACAAGTCATTTAAGGTGCTAGTTTCATATGAGAAAAAGTATGAACGGCAAGCGTCAGATAGGCATCGACAAGCAACTGATGATTGCGGTCATTTTGTTGAGCTTAGCCTTCACCTTGGTCAGTACCGGCTTCAATGTGTACTGGGATTACAAGCAAGAGCTAAAAAAACGACAAGCCGAGCTCAATTGGGTCGAGCAAAGTTATTTGCAAAGCCTAACAGAGAGCCTGTGGGTGGAAGATCGTCAGCACCTAGAATCACAAGTACACGGCATGATGACCTTGCCTTTTATTGACGCGATCGACATTGCTAACGAGAACGAAGTCATTGTCAAAACGGGCGATGTTGGCCACTCAAAACGCGTGCTTGAGCGACGTTGGCCCATGGAATATCAGTTGGCAGACAATCATTATTTGTTGGCGAGTTTGACGGTGCGCTCCAATCTCGATGAAGTCTACCAAGGGCTTTGGCGTAAGTTTGCATTGCTGCTCGTTGGGGAATCGATCAAAACCTTCCTGCTGATGGTCGGGGTGATTTACATTGCTTTGTCGCTTATCGTTAAACCCATCAGCCTGTTGTCTCGAGCGGTGAGCGATTTTAAAGACGGTGAGACACCGAGCCGGCTTCGTTTGCCAGCTCGAGCGTTTGACGATGAAATCTCGCTACTGGCGGAGAAATACAACAGCAGTGTTGAGCGATTGCGTAGCAATTATGCGGAGTTAAAAAGCGCCAAAGAGCAAGCGGAAGTGGCGAATGTGAAAAAAAGCGAATTTTTGGCCACCATGAGCCACGAAATCCGCACTCCGATGAACGGCATCATTGGCGTGGCTTCACTTTTAAAAGAGATGGATCTTTCCAGTGAGCAGAAACAGTATGTGGAGATGATCAATCACTCTTCAGAATCTTTGCTCGACATCATCAACGACATTCTTGACTTCTCAAAAATTGAAGCAGGGAAAATCGCTATCTCCCTAGAACCATTTTGCCTAAGTGATCTCGTCGAGCAAATGTGCGCCATTTATACCCTCAAGGCGCATGCGAAAAATCTGCAATTTGTTGTTGAGCTGGCCGAGGATGTGCCGCATACCATGAGTGGCGACAGCAAACACCTCAAACAAGTGCTAAATAACCTGTTGGGTAATGCGGTGAAGTTCACCGAACGCGGCTATGTCAAACTGGTGGTCGCAAAAGAGTTGGACGCGCAGCACATACCCCACATTCGCTTTCAGGTGTTTGACTCCGGCATTGGCATTGCGAAAGAGAAGCAAGAGTTGGTGTTTGAACGCTTTCAACAAGCCGATGGCAGCACCACCAGAAAATACGGCGGTACTGGCTTGGGGTTGGCCATTTGTCGTCGCCTAGTGAATTTAATGGGGGGAGAATTAGAGCTCAAAAGCGAAGTTGGGCTAGGCAGTTGTTTTGAATTCAGTGTTCCTTGTGTTGATGGGGAAGGCGTTTTTGCCAAAGATCGCAAAGATAATGTGCGCCATTTGCAAGAGTTGGGGGTGACCGAGGTGGACTCAGAACCCTCCTCTGCTCATCAATCCAGCCAAGTCGCAGCGCTGCCAAGAGCCTTGCTGGTGGAAGATACTTTCATCAATCAAAAAGTCGCTAAGTTGATGCTAGAGAAAATCGGCTTGGCGGTGGACATCGCAGAAGATGGTGAGCAAGCCCTTGTGCTCTGCCAGCAGCAGCAATACGGCATCATTTTCATGGATTGCCAAATGCCGGTATTGGATGGCTTTGAAACCACGGAGATTTTGCGTGCCAGCGATGGCTGGACCCGAGATGTGCCGATCATCGCGTTAACCGCCAATGTAGTGGTGGAGGATAAACAGCGTTGTTTTGACGTCGGTATGAACGATTTTCTTGCCAAGCCAGTGACTCAGCAACGAATGAGTGACATGGTCAAACGCTATCTGCCTATTGATGATTCCTCCACTGGCTCGCATCGTCATCAGCAGCCATGATTCCTTTGGCTAAATTTCTATTCTGCCCACTCGGCTTTTTATGCTATATTGCGCCGCTATACTCAAATAACCTCGTGATGTGCTTGATAGAGCACGAGACCATTGCTGTGCAATGAGGCGAGGTGGTCATGTTTTAATGTTCACTGTTCGAGGATATGCATGTCGTTCAATCTTTCACTGTTACCGCCGGATGAAAAAAATCGAATTGAGCTGGATAAGCAAGCTTCCTTTTTGGTTTGGCAATTGAAAGAAGCGAAATGCGGCCCTGATGCAATCATGACGCAGGCCGAGAAGTTGTCCGATCCGAGCGAAAAAGCCTTTTTTGAGCAATCGATCGAGAAATACAAACGAGTGATGGGGGTGGCATAACTCGATTTGTGCCCAGTTTCCTTAATTTAAGTGACCGGTGCCCCATTCCTCAGCGGAGCGAAAATTGAATTGGTTTCGCTTTTTGCTAAAATCCTTCGCGTTAAAAATGTAAATGTAGAGAGACATCCCGATGGGAAGAAGTTTTGAAGTGCGCAAAGCCTCTATGGCGAAAACTGCAGGCGCAAAAATTAAAGTTTATTCCAAATACGGTAAAGAAATTTACGTGTGTGCGAAAAACGGTGGTATTGACCCAGACATGAACTTGTCACTGCGTCACCTGATCACGAAAGCGAAAAAAGATCAGGTTCCATCACACGTTATTGAAAAAGCACTCGACAAAGCAAGTGGCGGTGGCGGTGAAGATTACCAACCAGCTCGCTACGAAGGTTTTGGCCCAGGTGGCATTAGCGTGATCGTTGACTGTCTAACAGACAATGGCAACCGTACTTTCCAAGACGTTCGTCAGTGCTTTGTGAAGACAGGTGCGAAAATCGGTACTCCTGGTGTGGTTGCACACATGTTCGATCACCAAGCGGTATTCCAGTTCAAAGGTGACGACGAAGAGTCATTCCTAGAAGCGCTGATGATGGCGGATTGCGATGTGACTGACATCGAGCTTGAAGATGGTGTGATCACTATCTACGCGCCAAACACTGAGTTCTTCAAAGTGAAAACGGCGCTAAACACCGAGTTCCCAGATTTGGTTATCGATGTTGAAGAGATCACTTTCGTTCCACAGAACTACAGCCCTGTGCCGGAAGAAGACGCAGAAAAATTCCAGAAGTTCCTAGACATGCTGGATGACTGTGATGATGTTCAGCAGGTTTACCACAACGCTGAAATGTAAGATGTAAAAACCGAGCTCAAGTAGCTCGGTTTTTTTATGCACTGATTTGTGGGCTCGCCACTTTACTTGCCAGCCATGCGGCCATTTTTCTGACCTGTGGTAATACGGTGAGATTCAGTAGCAAGGCGCAAGGCCAAGCGATGGTGAAGCTTTGTAGCCAAATTGGCGGCCAGTCAGCGCTAAATCCCATCTTATAGCCAGAAATAAGTCCCGACATCACCGTGGCCATGGTCAGTGAAGACAAAATAGCGGTGAGCCAAAATTGCAGATCTTTTTTCATTGAGTTGTCTCTCTTTCTTGCTGTCTCTGTTCACCTCTAATGTATACTTGCCTATATTTGGAAAAAATAGGCAAATTGAGAACTATGAATTCCATATTCGGAAATATCGATGACTTGTATCTCTTCTGCTGCGTGGTGGAAGAAGGCTCACTGTTGGCGGCGTCACGTAAGCTGGCTTTGCCTGTTTCGACCATGTCTCGCCGTTTATCCGCATTAGAGGAGCGCTTAGGGCTGCGATTATTGGAAAAGCGTGGTCGAGAGCTACTGCCTACTCAAACGGGGCGAGAAGCCTTTGTACAGCTGAGTAGTGGTATGGAACAGATTGAGCTCGGTTTGCTGCATTTACGCCATCACTCTGAGCGGGTCGACGGCAAAGTGAAAGTGGTGATGCCACATCGAATTTATGGTGACTTTGTGGGGCCGGTCATTGAGCAGTACATGCGCGACCACCCCAAAGTGAAACTGGATCTGATCTTGAGCCAAGAATACGCCACGCCAGAAACCGATCGGGATCTGGTGATCACGTTCGACATTCGAGGAATGGACGAGATGATCGCCCGACCTTTCTTTCATGCTCGTCACGCCTTTTTTGTTAGCCAAGCGTATTTGGCGCGAGTGGGAAGCATCACCACTCCTGAAGAGATGGCGACATTGGATTGGATATCGATGACGCGTGATACGCAAATTCCGGTATACCAAGGCGAGCAATTGATCACCATGATCGATACTCAGCCTCGTTTGGTGGTCAACGATATCAATGCGTTGATCCGCGCGGTAGAGCAAGGGTTTGGAGTGGCCTCATTGCCTTTAAGGCATGTTGATCCGAGCCGCGGGTTGATCCGAGTCCTGCCTGAATATCACCGTGGGATGCGTCAAGCGTATCTGGTTTATCGCCAACGTGCCTATCAGCCAAAAGCGTTAACCTTGCTGATTGAAGCGCTGTTAGAGAAAGTACAACAAGCCGAGTTCCGAGCGCGCCCCTAGCGCATCTGCCCCTTCTTTCACCTTAACGCGCACTTCATCGTGCGCTTAATCCGTTTATCTCAAATAGCGACCCTTTATCCCGCTATTTTTCCGTTGGTCGCAAACCCCTGTGAAGGGGGCTTGGTGCTTTTATTCTGTCATCGTCAATCAAAGCACAAGGATATCGCGACGATGTTAGTGAAAAAGAAAACCATCACCACCTGCCTAATGATGACCAGTCTCTTATTCGCGCCTATGGTCATGGCTAATCCAGACCAAGCGTTGATCAATCAATACAACCTAGCGGTGGAAGGGGAAACTGCGCTGGTGGATCACGTGTATGGTCAGTTGAACGCCTTGATCGAGCGAGAAGGTGCCAAGCCGCTCTCTCTGGTGTACCTCGGCAGCACGCAAACTTTGCAAGGGCGAGATGCCTTCTTGCCATGGAACAAAATGAAATTGACTGAGCAGGGGCTTGCGACCATCAGTAAAGGGCTAGGCATGCTCGACACCTTACCGCCCTCACTGAATGAGCAGCAGCGCATTCAAGGGCTGCCAGAGGGCTACCTTGCTCGTGCGATGGCTGCCGCCACGTTTACCTCTCTGCCCGATATGTTCAATCATTTCGAGCGCGGCTATGAACTCTATTTAGAGTTGTTAGCAGAACCGGATTTTCAAGCGCAGCCCTTTGCCGCCACCTCATGGGTCTATCGCTATGCCATTCAAGCGGCCTTGCGCGCACAAGATGTGCCGCAAGCTAAAACTTGGTTAGACATGATGGAAAACCAAGATCGCGACAACATTGATACCCGCTCCGCATCGGCACAAATCGACGCGCAAGGTTAATGGAGGCACTATGATTCAGTTTTCTAATCTGCAACGCCATTACCAGTTAGGGCTATTGGAAGTCCCTGCGCTGCAATCGGTTAGCGGTGCGATTGAACAAGGTGAAATGGTGGCACTTTGTGGCCCTTCAGGCTCAGGAAAAAGCACGCTGCTCAACATCTTAGGGTTATTGGATATGCAGTATACCGGGCAAGTGACGCTGCATGGCGATGATTACCCTCGTTCGGCCAATCAAGCGGCAAAACTTCGACGCGAAAAGCTCGGTTTTATCTTCCAAAAGTTCAATCTTGTGCCAGTGATGACGGCGCTAGAGAACGTGGCGTACCCGTTATACCTCAATGGTGTCGATAAGGCCAAGCAGCGTCAGTTAGCGGCTGAAATGCTCGAACGTGTTGGCTTAGGGGAGAGTTTACATGTCTTGCCGGATCAGCTTTCTGGTGGTCAACAGCAACGGGTGGCCATTGCACGGGCGTTGGTCCATCGGCCTACCTTAGTGATCGCCGATGAGCCGACGGCCAGCCTAGATAGCGTCACGGCCAACTTGGTTATCGACATCATGAAACAACTCGGCCATGAACGGGCCACCACGTTTGTTGTGGCCACCCACGATGGGCGAATGGCATCACGTTGCGATCGCACTATTGAACTATTGGATGGCCGCTTGCGTCAGCATCACGAGCAGGAGGTGATCTCATGGGCCAGTTAGTTGCACGTCTGTTTCCTGACTCGCTGCGCTTGGCGTGGCTGAACCTAAAGCTTAATGGTCGCCGCAGCTTGTTGTCGGTTTTGATCATTGCCATTGCGGTATTCGCGTTGACCAGTGCGGGTGGGTTTGGGTTGTACACCTACGACAGCCTCAAAGAGTCAACGGCGAGAGACACTGGCCACATTACCATCAGTACGCCGGGCTTTTTTACTAAAGAAGAAGAGATGCCTCTGAGCAATGGCTTAAGCCAGCCTGATGACCTGATTGCCAGCGTTATGGGCCTCAATGAGGTGCGTGGTGTGCAGCCGAGAATTGAGTTCAATGGTCTCATTTCCAACGGCAGTAAGTCGGCGATTTTTGTCGGCATTGGTGTAAATGATCGTGAATTTGATATGAAAGGGCCTTTTCTCGATGTTCGAGAAGGTAAGACGTTATCCAACCCACGAGGGCAACGCTACGATCCGGCGGAACCGGAAGTGATGTTGGCGATGGATCTGGCGCGAAATCTCAACGTGACGGTGGGGGATTGGATTACCCTGTTGGCCACCACCACGGACGGAGCTCTCAATGCATACGACTTCAAGGTGCGTGGTCTCTACGCAACGGGGGTGCCTGAGTTGGATAAGCGACAGCTATACATCCATATTGACAGTGCGCAATCGCTGCTGGCAACAGACAAAGTGAGTGTGATTTCGGTGTTCCTGTTTGAGACCGAAAAAACCGCCGTCATGCAGCAGCACTTGTCGGCTTTGCTGAGTCAGTTCTCTCAAGAGCTGGAATTGACGCCTTGGCAAGAGCGGGCCTTCTTCTATCAGAAAGTGAAAGATCTTTATGACCGTATTTTCGGCATCATGGGGGCGGTAATGGGGCTGGTGGTGTTTGTGGCACTGTTTAATACCATGACCATGTCGGTCACTGAGCGAACCCGCGAAATCGGTACCTTATCGGCACTGGGCAGTTACCCGCGCGACATCATCATTGGCTTCTTACGTGAAGCGGGGCTATTGGCTTTGCTGGGTAGCCTTGTTGGTGCGCTGGCCAGTGGTGCTATCTCACTGCTTTTAATGGTGGTGGATGTACAAATGCCACCGCCACCAGGCAGAACCGATGGTTACCCACTGATGGTTTATTTCTCATTTGAACTGGTGGCCATCGCGGCGGTTGGTGTGGTGTGTATCTGCCTTCTGGCTGCCTATCTTTCTGCCCGCAAAGGGGTAAACAAACCGATTACGGAGGCGCTAACCTATGTATAACGCAATAAAAGCTGGCTTATGGATGGCGCTGCTTTGCGCCTCAAACTGGGCGTCGGCTCAACCGAGCGATGAACAAGTGATGAGTATGATCAAGCAAGCGGACGATTACCGACTCAAAGAAACGTCTGCGCGCGTGGTCTCATTGGTGAGGCTGTATGAGAACGATCAGTTGGACAAAACCCGTGAGTACCACGTTTACACACGGCCAAATCGCGAATCTCTGGTGATTTTTAAATCGGCCGTGGAGGCGGGGCAAAAGATGTTGATGCTGCAAGATAACTACTGGTTGCAAATGCCAAAAAGCCGTCGACCGATTCGCATCACGCCAATGCAGAAACTGCTGGGGGAAGCGTCGGTTGGGGACATTTCAACCCTCACTTGGAGCGAGGATTACCAAGCCACATGGAGAGCGGAGGAAACTGTGTCCTCGTTGTCAGGGCAAGCAACGTCAACACAACACTTACAGCTGACGGCCAAAACCTCAGGGGCCAGTTATCAAACCATCGATCTGTGGTTGACCGTACCTGAGCACTTTCCGCTCAAGGCGGATCTCTATCTGCGCTCTGGCAAGTTGGCAAAGCAAGCTTGGTTTACACGTGGCGAGCGTAACGGGGAGCCGAGCGTGACGGAAATGACGTTGCTCGATCATATTCAGCCAGCGAAGAAAACCGTGATTGAGTACCAAGATGTTCAGCCGTGGCAGCTTGAGGATAAGTTTTACAATCCCAGCTATCTCTCTAAGGCCGATTCGGTGCAATTCTAGCTAACTAAGGAGCAAATCAATGGCGGTTTGTGTGCACTATCGACCAGCTCGTCTGTCGTCTGCTAAACGGGCAAGCAGTTTACTGCTTGGCACTTTGCCTTGGTGGGCAATGGCTGGGGAATTGAGTAGTGAGTGGGATTGGGCGCTCAGTTACGAAGCGGCGCAATCTCGCCAATCCGTATTCACCACCACACAATATGCGCATCGCAGTGAACTCAACGCGATGTTGGATTTACAACTGGCGTATCACACTCAGCAGGGGCAATGGACCTCTTCGTTCGCCCTCTACAGTGATGGGCTTTATCTCAATAATGGTGAGCGATCGGTTTGGTGGGAGAGCCGTGATAGCCAGTGGGTGGTACGTGAGTTGGCTTGGTTAGGTGAATGGCAAGTCGGGGATTGGCTGCTGGATGTGAGCGTTGGCAAATTACGTTTGGATTGGGGGGTAGGCTATGGTTATCGCCCGCTGGATCTGTTTCGACCTTATCGACAAAATCCAGTGACCTTGGTGGCCGAAGAAGGCACTGGCGTCGTCTCATTTTCTCACTATGACTTAGCGGGAGAGTGGACGCTGCTGTTCACTGATTCCAGTTGGAGTCAGATGGAGCAAAGCGCGCTGGATGAAGCCGCGCAGCAGCGAGGTGCAGGAATTCGGCGTTACTGGCTGGATGATGCTCATGAATGGCAGTGGATTGCCTATTACGACGATGTTCGCCAAGGGCTAGTTGGCGGTAGTGTGAGGACGGTCTTCAACGAGGCGTTATCGCTGCATAGCTCAGCATTGTGGCAGCATCAAAGTGTCGGGTATCAAGTGCCGGATTCTCTGTTTGCCCCTGTGGCAGTAGAGGATCAGGGAGAAGCATGGCAAGCGTTGGTCGGCGTGAACTGGGCCAGCGAAAGTGGTCACTCCTTGCTCGCGGAATATTGGTATGACAGCCGTGCGTGGTCAAAGCGCCAGTGGCAACAGGCGATGGATCGCGCGCGCCTGTTAACGCAGCAGCCCAATACCGAACCTCTGGCCGCCAGTTATGCGCAAGGTTTCGAGCACGCGAACTTAGTTCAACACAACCTGATGCTGCATTGGAGTTGGGACAGCAACGCGTGGATGATGTGGCACGGTGTCTCCGCTCCGCAATGGTTAGCGGATGTTACGCCAACCCTCGATATCTTATTTTCGCCGGAAGATGGCGGTGTCATCCTAACTCAGTGGATTCGCTACCAATGGATTGATACTGGCCAGCAGAGTGTGGAATTGGAATTTGCCGCACGCTTTTTAACGGGGGATAGCCAATCAGCGTATGCGCAAATTGAGGATAAGCATATGATGGTCTTGAATCTAAAAGGGAGGTTTTAGATGTTTTTTTCTCGGGTAGCAAAAAATCGTGCCGCGCAGGAAGCGTTGTCATTCAATCACTTAGCGAGCAACGACGCGCAAGCCCTTGAGGGAGGATGGTTACGCTCGTTTGCCGTGACGTCTATCTTCTGCTTGTTTGTGTCGGTGCTGACCTTATCTGTTTGGGGCGGCGCTTACTATATCCATTTGATCATTAGCTTTGGTTTCGGTTATTCGGCGTTGTTCTTCTCTTGGCTGATCGAAAAGCTCTTCCCTATGATGCCAAGAAACGCGGAAATCCTTCTCTCCCTAACGGCATGTTTGCTGTTTGGTATTCTCAACGCGCGTTTTTGGGTGGGGGATTACTTTGGCATCACTGATATGGTTCCGGTGGGGCTGATGGGACTGTTGTTTAGCGGGATGTGTTATTTCTATTTTCACTCCAAAGAGCAACAAATGTTGGCTGCTCACGAGTTAGAAGTGATGAAACGTGAGAAAGCCGAGCAAGAGCGCGCCCTGTTAATGAGTCAACTCAAACAACTGCAAAGCCAAATAGAGCCGCACTTTCTGTTTAATACTCTGGCCAACATCAGTGCGCTCATGAGTTGTGATGTGGAGAAAGCCCAGCAGATGCTGACGCGTTTAACCGATTTATTGCGCTCAACGCTGAAGAGTTCGCGTGAAGAGAGAACGTTACTCGCCAGTGAACTGGAGATTCTCGATGCCTATCTCGCGATTCAAAAAATTCGTTTGGGTGAGCGGTTGGAGTATCACATTCATTGCCCTGAGGCGCTGAAAGGGTGTGTGATTCCGCCGATGTTGATCCAACCTTTGGTGGAAAATGCTATTACGCATGGGATTGAACCCAAAGTGGAAGGGGGCAAAGTTGAGGTCCGAGTGATGAAAAATGAACTCGGCCTTGAGCTGCGCGTCGTGGATACTGGGGTGGGCTTTGGGCAAGCCTCTCGCTCGGGATCTGGGGTAGGGCTTAACAACATTAAACAACGTTTGGCGACCTTGTTTGGTGAATTAGGCACGCTAACTCTATTGGAAGGTCGCCACGGTGGGGTTTGTGCTGTCATACAAATGCCGCCGCAACAAGAGAAACAGGAACCGAAAGCGTGATGACTTCAATGACGGCGTTGATTGCCGATGATGAACCCCTACTGAGACACCACCTCAATCGCATGTTGGCGGATGTTTGGCCTGAGCTCGAGGTGGTGGCGTTGGTGGGGGATGGGCAGCAAGCCCTCACTTCAATTGAACAACTTCAGCCCGATATCGTGTTTTTGGATATCCGCATGCCAGAACTTGATGGTATCGCTGTGGCAAAACAGCTCAATCGTGGTGAGTATCGTCCAACCATCGTTTTTGTGACCGCTTATGATGAATATGCGGTGAAAGCCTTTGAGCAACAAGCGATCGATTACTTAATGAAGCCACTGAGCGAAGCGCGTCTTATCGATACTTGCCAACGCATCAAAGCACGTCAACAGCCCACGGTATCGTCACCGGATGTGGGGGTGTTGTTGAGTCAACTTCAGGCGTTGTCTAAACCGGCGCAACCTCAATATCTACAGTGGATTCGCGCGGCATTAGGAGACGATATTCATCTTATCTCGGTGAATGATGTGCTCTATTTTAAAGCGGAAGAAAAGTACGTCACCGTGCACTCCCTTGCCAAAAAAGAGTTCCTGATTCGCATGTCGTTAAAGGAGCTTTTGGCCCAACTTGACCCCGAACGGTTTTGGCAAATACACCGAGCGTCGGTCGTTAATGTGGCAGCGATAGAGAAAGTGCAGAAGGATTTTACGGGGCGAATGTCGGTGACGGTCGGGGAGCAAAAGCTGCCAGTCAGTCGCGGCTCTCAGCATCTGTTCAAAGGCATGTAGCGTAAAATGTCTTGCCAAGAGGGCGGCGAGATAACGGCGAGAGATCGAAGGCGTCAGCGCTTTATCGCAGCGTAAGTGATGGGGAAAACGGCTACCTGCAGAGCGCCAGCAAGACGAAATGTTTACAGTGTAAATTGCGTAAACAAAAGAGAAGGGCAGCGTCGCTGCCCTTGTTGTTGCTGTCTTGTCGCGTTTGCAACGGTACCGATGTTAGACGGTGAAGCGTCCGACGAGATCAGAAAGTTGGTGCGCTTTCTTATTCAAGCTTTGGCTACCCATGCGGTTTTGGTTGGCTAAGTCCGCTGATTGGCTACTTTGATCTGAAATCACCACGATTCGTTCTGAAATTTCCTGCCCAACAATACTTTGCTCCTCGGTTGCGGTTGCAATCAAAGAGTTCATATCCATGATGGTGCCAATTGAGTCGATGATTTTCAGCAAAGCAGCGGCGGCGGCATTGGCTTCTTCTACCGTGCTTTCACCACGGGCTTGGCTGGCATCCATCGCTTTCACCGCTGCATCCGATGCGGCTTTCAACTGGTTGATCATCTGATGAATTTCACCCGTGCTGTCTTGTGTGCGGCTGGCGAGTTTGCGAACTTCGTCTGCCACTACCGCAAAACCGCGGCCTTGTTCGCCAGCGCGAGCGGCCTCAATGGCGGCGTTCAATGCCAGCAAATTGGTTTGCTCTGCGATGTCTTGAATCACTTCCAAAGAAGAGGAAATGTTTTTCACATCACCCTCGAGGCGAGAAATGACGTCATTGGCTTTCGAGACTTCACCAGCGAGCTCACGTACCGACGAAGCTGCCGAGTTGACGATGGTTTGCGCTTCATGGGCATTTTCTTCCGCGTAGCGCGCTGCTTGCGCCGCTTGGCTGGCGTTGCTGGAAATTTCGGTGGCGGTGGTGGTCATTTCTGTCATGGCGGTGGCCACTTGTTCGGTTTCCCCACGTTGACCTGCGGCGAGGTTGTCCACTTCGGTTGCGCGGCGAGACATATTGTCCGTTTCGCTGACCACGTCCTTGCCAACTTCCGTGACACTGCGGATGATGTTTTGCAGGCTACCGACAAACTGATTGAAGTTGCGGCTCAATTGCTTGAACTCTGGCACGCTGAAATCTTCCATGCGCGCGGTTAAATCAGCATCGCCACTGGCAAAGGAGCGGATTGATTCATCAAACATTTCCAACGGTCGCATAATGCTGCGGTTAACGAAGACGGCAAACACACCTACGATGAGCGCAATAATGATGGCAAAAAACGCGATAGCGGAAAGGGTGGTTTGCAACGCATCGTGAGCGGTGCTCTCCATCTCCATCACGATAGCGTCAATGTCATCGGTGTAAAAACCAGTACCGATCATCAGATCCCACTCCGAGATAAAAATGGAGTAACTCAACTTTGGTAGGGGGGTGGTTTGGCCCGGTTTTGGGAAGTAGTAAGTGGTGAAATCACCAGTGCGGGCATTCTTCAACAAATCTTTGATCAGATAGTTGCCCTTTTGGTCTTGGAGATTGATAAAGTTTTCACCAATCCCTTTATCACTTTTACCGACAACTATACGTGTCCCTTTTGAGTCATAGGCAAACACATAGCCAGAGTCACCATATTCGAGTTCGCGCAACACTGGCAGCGCTTCTTCCAGTGTCGCTCTGCGGTTCAGCAGTGGCTGCACGGCGGATTTCGCCATCTGAATGTAGTTTTTCAACTCCTCTTGCTTCATCCGCATCATGTTGTCGCGAGTGATTTCAATTTGTTGCTCATTAAATGCGGTGGTTTTCAGATAGGTAAACCACATCATTCCCAGAGCAATGGTTAAAACAGGCACGATTGAAAGAATATACAATCTTTTTCTTATGGTTAAATTCATAACAACTTTCCTTGCGTCACAGCAGCATTGTTAAGCCGAATAGCGTAGTAAATGGTTCTTGTAATAATGCTTTAAGCTTAGCCAATCCTTCGCCAAGGTAATGTGAAATTGGAGGGTTTTATGAAATAAAAATGATGAGATTGTTATTATTTTGTTTCTCATCATTTTTGGACGCGATGAATGGTGCATCCGATTGATTATGGTGAGTTAGGTTTATTCAGGCGCGCTAGTGAGATAGCGATGCCAGTTGTCACTGAGGGTTTGATAGTTCGCTTGGCAAAACTCAGTGCGCTCCTGGCGGTACTCTTTTTCTATTTCATCAAGTAGGTTGGGATGCCGCTCAGGATTGCTGCCATAGACCAAACAGAGCGTGGCAAAGTAGCGTTGCAAATCAAAGCTGTGTTCATCAATGTACTCATCCAAATCGTAGTACTCAGGTTTGTCTTCTGACTCAAAAGCAAACATGTCTGCTGCGCTGATGGCAATCTCATCGCCATTTTCGACGTAATCGATCAACAATAAGGTGGCAAAATTGTCCACGGCATCTTCTTCTTTACCCAAAATAGCGATGTTTTGATCGGCAATGTAGGCGTGGCCAGCTTCATGAAGTAGGGTATGCAGCATGGTGTTGATCGCACCGCTTTCCGCGCTTTTTCCATAGGTTTTTTGATACTCGTTTTTACGGAAATAATCGAGTGACTCGGTATAAAACGAAAAAGGAATGTGCACGGTGTGCGTTTCGGGATCATACAGTGGGCCTTGATCGCCACCATAGCTGACGGTTAAGGTCTTTTTGAACGGAAAGAGCGAATGAGAAAGCTCGAGCAGGGTTGTGTTGATTTGGTAAGACTCGAGTGTATCGATAATCGTCTGCTCTTGTTTGGTAACTTGCTTGGGGTAGAGGATTTGAATGGATTCGGCAAGTGCCCCAGCGCTAAAACAAGACGCCAGTAATAGACTGAGTGGCCAGCGTGTTTTCTGGCAAGAGGGTTGTGGATGTTTCATGATTTTTCCTTTCAACTGAGGCTGAATGTGTGTTTCATGTTTATGCTAAATGGTTCTGTTTAATCAGTGAATTCTGGTGATATACAGTCTGATTGTTGGAAACTTTGACCAAGATCGGACATTTTCGTCGATTTATGTTATAGTTCGCTTCCATTTTGGCCACTGCTGTAGAGTAAAGCTCAACAATCCGCCCTTTGCCAGTTTAGGTGCTCACTCCGAGTTGTCGGCAGTTTGTCGATAGAGGAAACGGTCAGGAACGAAAAAAGCGCGGCAAACAGAGGCAAAATGGAAGAGGATTTTGAATGCCAGTTATGGCGTCGAGGCATCTGTATACCGTAACGGAATGTTTGTCGTACAGATTGGCCACTCATCGATTAGGGAGCTAGAAATAGCTCCTTTTGTATTTTGGAAGCTTGCAAAGGGTGTTTGAGACATCACCCAATGATCGCCTTCCATCCCTTGAGCCTAACCAGATGGCTTGTACTCGCTGCCTATACCCCGTTTAGATTGGTGTTTCACCTTAGTTGGCAGCGCATTAGACGATGCAGTAACTGACGTTCAAAAGCAAAATACTAACACTCTGATATTAAGGAAGATAAAGAGTCTGAGATGAAGAGGTTGTATGAATCATTTAATCACAGTCGGTGCACTGGAATCTTTTTTAGTGGCGATTAGCGTGCTGTTTTTAGGGCATTTTATTAATGCCAAACTCCCCATCCTAAGAAAATTCAATATTCCCGAACCCATTGTTGGTGGTTTGATTGTCGCCTGTATCATTACGATTTTGCATTTCCGTGGCATCGATTTGGAATTCAATTTGCCCTTGCAAAATACCTTTATGCTGATGTTTTTCTCGACGGTGGGTTTGGCGGCAAACTACACCCAGTTACTCAAAGGCGGGGCCAAAGTGTTTCTGTTTCTGGCGGTGGCGTCGGTGTACATCGTGATTCAAAATGGCGTTGGTGTTTCGCTGGCGAGTATGCTGGGCTTGGATCCGTTAATGGGCCTGATCGCGGGCTCCATTACGCTTTCCGGGGGTCATGGAACTGGCGCGGCATGGTCGCAAACGTTCGCAGATAACTATGGTATGTCCAACACGCTTGAAATCGCGATGGCCTCCGCGACGTTCGGTTTGATCATCGGCGGCCTAATTGGCAGCCCAGTGGCGCAGCGTTTGGTCGACAAGCACAACGTCGAGTCCGAGTATGGTCGAGGTTCAAAAACCCACGAAAAATTCCCTGAACTGGTAACTTACAACGAATACGAAGAGGATAAGGTGACGGCAAAGAAAGTGATTGAGAAGCTGTTCTTCCTGATCATTTGTGTGACCGGCGCCAAGTACGTTGAACAGTGGGTCAGCACCTATGAAATCAAATGGTTGATGATTCCAGATTTTGTCTATGCGCTGTTTATCGGTGTCATCATCACCAACTTCCTTGAAGTGACGAAAATCCGCAAGTTAGACGCTGAAACCGTCGATATGCTCGGCACGGTGTCGTTGTCGCTGTTTTTGGCGATGGCGCTAATGAGTTTGAAGCTGTGGAACATCTTCGATCTGGCGATTCCATTCTTGGTGATCTTAGCGGTGCAATCGGTGGTGTTGGCGCTGTTTACTTACTATGTGACGTTTAAAGTGATGGGCAGCAACTATGATGCGGCAGTGATTGCTGGTGGCCATTGTGGTTTTGGCCTAGGTGCGACGCCAACTGCGGTGATGAACATGGGGTCAATCGTGAATCGTTTTGGCCCTTCGCCTCAGGCCTTTATGGTGGTGCCAATAGTGGGGGCGTTTTTTATCGATATCGTCAACTTAATTGTCTTACAGGGCTTTATCTCTTTTATGGGGTAAGTCGTGTGTTGATGTTTGATATTGTTCACCAACAAGGGAGCCAAATGGCTCCCTTAGTTTTTGGGCGCTGTTTGGCCTCTCTTGCCTTGACGATAATGGCCATGGGCGAGTCTTGCTCACCATATTCACTCAATAGAAATTTATATTTCTCACATGGTGAGATAATAATTCGGTAATCTGTTACTTATTCTTATTAATTGAGAATTCAAAGGGAATGGTTCAGTGACATTTGATTTCATCGCGGCACACTGGCTCCTCATTGAAAAACGCACGTAGTTTCGTTCACTACCACTCGGGATAGCCTAATACTCTCTCAACCCTCTTGCCGCGTGTATCGTGGTACCACAGTGCGCTGTGCCTTAATAAGCAGGGCTTTGCGAGAAAAACGCCAATTTGCAGCAGCCGTTCTGCACTCGAGTTGCGGTGAGCGACGTTACTCATGCCACAACAATAGAGGTTTTATGAACAGTGTTGTATCTGTTGGTCCGCAGGAGTCCTTTCTCATCGCCGTTGGCGTGCTATTTTTGGGTCACTTTATTAATGGCCAAATTCCGATCCTCAAACGTTTTAATATCCCAGAGCCAATTGTCGGCGGCTTAGTGGTGGCCTTGGTGATCACCCTTGCCCACTTTAATGGCATCACTTTTGACTTTGACTTACCGTTGCAAAAAACGTTTATGTTGATGTTTTTTGCTACGGTAGGTTTGGCCGCCAACTACAAACAATTGCTCAAAGGTGGCGTGAAAGTCTTGCTGTTTTTACTGATTGCGTCGATATACATTGTGGTGCAAAACGGCATTGGCGTCTCGCTGGCGAGTATGCTTGGTCTTGACCCCTTACTTGGGCTGATTGCTGGCTCCATCACGCTCTCTGGCGGTCATGGAACCGGAGCGGCATGGTCGCATACCTTTACGCAAAACTATGGGTTAGAGAATGCCTTAGAAATCGCGATGGCCTCTGCCACGTTTGGTTTAGTGATGGGCGGGATCTTGGGCAGCCCAGTGGCGCAGCGTCTGGTGGACAAACACCAATTGGAATCTGAATACGGTCGAGAATTGCAAGTCCACCAACGTTTTGCTGATTTGGTCACTTACAATGAAAATGAAGAAGACAAAGTCACGGCTAAGAAGGTGATTGAAAGCTTGGCGCTGATGTTTCTGTGTGTGATTGGCGCTCGCTACCTCTCTCAATGGGTCAATCAATTAGACATTGCTTGGTTGATGATCCCTGATTTTGTTTACGCGCTGCTGCTGGGTGTGTTTGTAACCAACTTCCTTGAGCTCACCAAAGTGAGAAAGTTGGATTTAGAAACGGTGGATATGCTCGGCACCGTTTCGCTCTCACTGTTTTTGGCGATGGCATTGATGAGCTTAAAACTGTGGAATATTTTTGATTTGGCGCTGCCATTTCTGTTTATTTTGTCCATTCAATCATTGGTGATGGTGCTGTTTAGCTACTTCGTGACGTTTAAAGTGATGGGGCGCAACTACGACAGTGCGGTGATCGCCAGCGGTCATTGTGGTTTTGGTTTGGGCGCAACCCCCACCGCTGTGATGAACATGGGGTCGATTGTGAATCGCTTTGGCCCTTCTCCACAGGCATTCTTAGTGGTGCCGATCGTCGGCGCGTTTTTTATCGATTTAGTCAATATGCTGATATTACAAGGCTTTATCGCTTTTCTTGGGTAATTGACTTTTCACTCAAATACATGGGATTGCGGTGGAGGTCGCACTGCGATTTATCTCTAGCGAAACAAAAGGTTAGTCACTGCCTTTGTCGACGTTTTCGGCTAGAATAATGGTTCTTGTGTACGGTAAATAACCACGAATGAAAGGAGGCAGCCATGACGGACAAAATCTCAACGACGGCATTGGCAAAAATGCGCAACATTGAAGCCTCTCAACTGTTTACCGATTTGAGCCGTGCTGGTTACATCAGCCGAGTGGGCGATAAATGGATTCTCACCGAATTGGGCGCGCGTTTTGGCGGCGAATATGTTGACCATACGAAATTTGGCCAGTTCATTGTCTGGCCTGTGAACTTGCATGTTGAGTTGACCTCAACTCAAGGCAAGTTATTGAGCGCGACGCAAATCGGCGAGCTGCTTGGGCTTAATGCCAAAAAGATGAACCAGTTGCTCAGTGAAATGGGCTGGATGGCCAAAACCGAGCGTGGTTGGGAAGTGACCGAATCGGGCATTCGTGCTGGTGGTAAACAAAAAGGTGATGGTGAGGAGAAGCCATACTATTTGTTGTGGCATGATTCGATTACACGCAACAAACGCCTAAAGCAGTCAGTGGTGGAGTTCTTGGGGCAAGACGCGGAAGTGCATGCGACGGATAAGTCATTTTCCAGTTTCCGACAGAAATTTGAGGCGAAACACCGCACCTTAGATGGCCACTATGTGCGCTCTAAAGGAGAGTTGTTGATCGACAATTGGCTGTATTTAGCGGGTGTTGCTCATGCTTACGGGCGGCAGTTACCGATTGAAGAAGAGATCATCAGTGATTTTTATTTGCCTGCTGGCAAAGTCTATTTGCAGTTCTGGGGTAGCGATAACGGTGGAACACCAGAGGCGAATAAAGCCAAGATTCGCGCGGTGTATCAAGCGCATCATTTCCATCTGATTGAAGTTGAGCAAGACGAGCTGGAAAGCCTGGATGAGGTGTTGCCGCAGCGTTTAAGGCCATTTGGCATTAAAGCGTATTAGTGGCTCAGCTCCATCAGCGGCGTACGTGTTTCACTCTGTTTCCAATGAAAAAATCCCGCAAAATTTGCGGGATTTTGTTTTTCTGGCGTTCGCTCAGAGCGAAATTAGAAGCCGACGATGTTCTTCGCTTCTAGCTCAGTGAAGTATTTTACTGTCTTCACTTTTAGCTCTTGAGTTGACGGCTCATCACATACGATCACTGACTTAGGATGTAGTTGAAGAGCAGAAACAGTCCATAGGTGGTTTACGCTGCCTTCTACCGCTGCTTCTAGCGCGAGTGCTTTGTTATGGCCTGTTACTAGGATCATAATTTCTTGAGAATCAAGCAACGTACCCACGCCGATCGTCAAGGCGTATTTTGGTACTTGGTTGATGTCGCCATCGAAGAAACGAGAGTTAGCAATACGCGTATCTTCCGTTAGTGTCTTGATGCGAGTGCGAGACGATAGAGAAGACGCTGGCTCGTTAAATGCGATGTGACCATCGTTGCCCACGCCACCCATGAATAGGTTGATACGGCCGTAAGATTTGATTTTGTCTTCGTAACGCTGACATTCTGCTTCGTGATCTTCCGCATTGCCGTTTAGCAGGTTGATGTTCTCTTCCTGGATGTCAATGTGGTTGAAGAAGTTGTTGTACATGAACGAACGGTAAGATTCTGGGTGATCGGCGGAAATACCAACGTACTCATCCATATTAAAAGTCACAACGTGCTTAAAGCTCACTTTGCCTTCTTGGTAAAGTTCAATCAGTGCTTTGTATGTCGCAAGAGGAGTGCCACCCGTAGGTAGACCCAATACGAAAGGACGCTCAGCAGTTGGTTGGAAATCATTGATACGCTTAGCAATATGTGCCGCTGCCCACTTACCAACTTGTGCTGCGGTTTTTAACGGGATAAGTCTCATTTTTCGCCCCTAGATATTAGAAATTTTGGATGTACCGAAACATTATTTTGCATTATAAAATAAGTTTTCTGTGGCTGCCATTGTTTTAGGTCAAAATTTCACATATTTCACCCAACTGTCACCATTGTGGCTGATGACACACGTTTGCGTTGGGTGTTTTTCTTGGATTGAGCGTCGATGAATGAGTTAAATCTGTTCTAATCAGTTGATAAATTTATCTTCTAAATTAAGTGGTAATTTGAAGGGGCTCAACTTTACGCATTGGCGAAATAACCACCACCTGCCCATACTCATAGTGTGTTCTTCTGCAGGAGCCAGATCATGAAAAACGAGTTAGATTCCACCAAAATTCTGCACGCGTATGAAACCATTATGGAACGAGGCACCCCAACCGAATTTGGCAAAATTTACGAAGGGGTCGAAGCGTTTTCAGATTATGATGGCTACAGCGTGTACATGCGAGGCAATGGGGTTGAGTTAAAAGTCGGTTTTCACAACACCTACCACCTAGATTATGAGCAAGAGCACTTGCGCGATAGCTTCTTGAAAAAAGTGGCACTGCTCGCCAAATAAAGCGTGCCCCACCAGTTAAGGCTAATGACCTCTATGTTGATGCACTTGTTTCGGCAAGTGCGTCAGTGTTTTAGAGATCGAATCAAATAAGCGAGTGTCGGCTCAATGTCACCTTGATGTTGAGGGATGCGATGACGTGGCTGAGTTAGCCATCCACGTTCAACCAATTCGTCAATCAGATCTAAGTAGCGATGGCTGCATTTTCCAATCATGAGGTTGTCTAGGCTGCGCTGTTTGCTGAGATCCAGCATGGCTAAGAAGCCCTTGAGATACACATAGTCTTTTGTGAAGCCACCACCGCGGTAAACGCGAGTTGTGATGATGAAGGCATCGTCCCTTTCTAGCTGGAGCTCATCAGTTAAAAAACAAAAAGTCTGGTAGAAGTTGTGCTCTTTGAGTAAGGAATCTACCGCCAGCACTCGAACGGCTAAGGCTTGTAAGCGAGCATGGGACAGGTATCCAGAGTGGTACTCCGCCATGATCGCCAAACCTTCCTGTGTCAAGGTGTCGCCTGGTAGACCGAGTCGAAACACTTGCAATGGCTGCATTTTGGCATTGAAGGTGGTGGCCATATGCACACCAAGTTCATGTTGGATCAGGCGTCTCAGTTCCGTATCGTGAAAAGTGACCTTGCCATTTAAAAGGAGTGTCGGGGGATTTGAACTGACCATGGCGCGTGCCGCCAAGGAAGAGGACAAACTCACTTTACAAGGCATCTCCCACGCTTTTGCGGCCTGTTGCATCTGCGTTTGTGCTTGCTGTGCAGTAAAATGTGCCCCGTGTTCTTTATCGAGTGTCTGCGCGTAGAGAAGAAACTGAGCGTTGCTGATATCGACGCCGTCGGGACGACCGTAATGGCGTAACGAGTTATAGAGAAATGCCTCTTGCCCCACGCTGGTTAGCAGGTCAATTTTCTCACTCAAATTATTCACCATATCGCTGTAGAGCTGGCGCATATCAGGATCGGCGATGGTTTCGATCGGCAAACGATAAAGCTGATGTTTGAACTCGTTGGCATGGATAGGCAGCTGGCGATAGCGATAGTCTGGAGTATAGCGATTGGGGGCCGCTTCAAAGCGCTTTCGTTCGGCGGTTAAATTGGTTGGGTTAACGTATTTAAGCGTTTCAACTTTATTGGCCAGTTTGTAGAGCGCTTTATCCACGGCCAGCACCGCAGGCTCGATCGATGAGCTCAGCATATCGGCTTTGCTGACCGAACGGCGGCGATTGAACTTGCGTTGAAAAAAGGCACTGGTTTGGCTAAAGGCTTCTTTCAAACCGGATTGCAACGCCTCGAGGACCAAAGGAAACAGCGTGCCGCTCTCCTCTTCCATAAAAACTTTCTTCACTTCAGTAGGCAGTACTAAGGTGCGATCAAAGTGTGCGTTCGTGTGGGCAATTAAGTAGCCTCGGCCTTCAAATACGGCGTTGACTTGCGCTGTGGCGGCGAGGTTAGGTAGCGCAATGCTTTGCAATTCTGCGCAAAAACGTTTCACCACCGATTGCCAGCGTTCCATATCAATTTGTGCGGTGCCGATGTTGAATACTGGCGCGTCTGCTTGTTGCCGCTTGTAGTTGTAAGAGTGAACATCAAACACCAGTACCATACCGTGCAGCGATTCGAGTTTGGCGATCAATGCTTCATAAAGTTGATAAAAAGCCGCGTGTTTTTGATGACTTCGGTTGCGCTGCTGATTGCTGAGAGGTTTCTTCCACACCTGCACATCCCAAGCCGATTTGTAGTATGTGCTTAGTGTCATGGCTCGATTGAGATCGTACTCAAAACGCGAATCAAGGCCGATCAGCACAATCGGTTGTGACATGATCATGTCATCGGTGTAGGGATCTTCTTCGAATAAGCGTTCACTGTCGCTAAGTAAGCACTGGTTGGTCAGATCGCTTCTTAACCGATGTCCGGCGTGAATGGCGGTACATACCACAGGTAGGTATTCATCGATTTTGATGAAGCAGCCTCCCTCCACCAACTCGCCTGAAAATGGCTGCCCTCGTTTGATCATCGAGAGCATCTCTTCTAATGCGTATTGGTTATGGTTCGATGTGAGCATTTTGTACCGCCGTGCGGAAAGCGCTCTTACGCTGCTGGAGGAGTTCTTTGGAATTGACGATGTTTTCAACAAAATCGATCACTTGGCGCTGCAAGCGTACTCGGTTGAGTTTGTTGATTCGGGTAATACCGCCTGGGCTCAGTACATTC
This sequence comes from Vibrio sp. CCUG 15886, assembly GCF_028570825.1. Taxonomy (NCBI): domain Bacteria; kingdom Pseudomonadati; phylum Pseudomonadota; class Gammaproteobacteria; order Vibrionales; family Vibrionaceae; genus Vibrio; species Vibrio sp. CCUG 15886. Next base: position 1,352,712 of record NZ_JAQQBT010000001.1, read on the forward strand.
ACCTCAACCAGCTTATTGCCGATCACATCAAGACCAGTGAAATAGAGGCCATCTCGCACTAATTTGGGGCCAATAGCTGCGCACAAGCGTCGCTCTTCTTTGGTGAGAGTGTGCTTAATGACTGACCCTCCTGCGTGCACGTTTGAGCGAAACTCGCCCTTGGCCGGAATCCGCGCCATTGCACCAATAGGCTCACCATTGAGCATCAAAATGCGTTTGTCGCCTTCCTCGGCACCTTCAATGTAATCTTGCAAAATCACATAGTTACTTTGTTCGCCTTCCCCAATATAGAAATCGAGGAGTGAACGGAAGTTCTGTTGTGCATTTTTCTCAATCACAATCACACCATGCCCACCAAAGCCATTGAGCGGTTTGAGGATCATCTTCTCGCTCTGGGACTCTTCCAAAACGCGTTGCAGATACTCTCGATTTTTTGAGACATGGGTAGAAGGGAGAAACTCGCTGGCTGTGCCGCCCATACTGGCGGTGTAGAGCTTGTTATTAGCGATACGTAGGCCTTCAAGGTCGTTGATGATCAGCGTATCGTCTTTGATGGAATCGAGGAAATTCAGGGCAAGATTGTCTAAAGGAGGATTCGCCCGCATGAAAATAACGTCAAAACCCGCCATAGGGAGGCGGGCTTTTTGAAATTCGGCCTGACGATAAAAAGTCGGTACCTTGTCTGAAATTCGCAGTCCTTTTTTCAGGACCTGACAGAAACCAAATACGTTACTGTCTCTAATGGTCAATCCGCTCGTTGTTGTAATGGCAACCGTGTGGCCTCTTAATGCGCACTCATGAATGAGGCGTAAGGTGGTGTCCGTTTCAGGACAAACACGATCCCATGGATACATCAAAAAGCAGATATGCATTAATCGTCCTCAGTTAGGCTTGCGTCTTCCTCAACGTAGTCATCGTTCGCGTCTGGTTTATTGCGTCCGTTAAGAGTATGGAAGCGCTTGCGACCACGTGCAAGGCGGATGTATTTCAACCAAGTACGTTCCACTTTGTTTTGTGCCGCTTCTGGTGTTTCTAGCGTCAGCAAAAAGTGCTTTTCATCTTCATTTTCTGGAGTCAATTGACCAGTCTCTAGACCAACCAAGGTGTCTCCATAAATCATTAGGATTTCCTCTTCTGCAAGAGTAAAATCACCTGACTTTGCAAATCCGCGTGGAAATTTTGCGTTATCGAAAAATCGTTTTTTGCCATGACGAATAGTCGTGTCAGACATATCAAACAGCCTCTGTAACCGTGATAGATGAATAATGATGATTTACGGCGAAAGTTAGGCGCAAAGTTAGCAAAAGAAAAACAAAAGTTTTCTATCGATATGATAGGTATTTGTTGTTAATCTGGTGGCGATAAACCAGGAGATGTCTAATGGACGTAAAGGTCTTTCGTACTTTTTTAGAATTGGCTAATGTTCGTCATTTTGGACGTGCAGCTGAGAACTTATACATTACCCAAGCCGCGGTCAGCGCGCGCATCAAACAGCTAGAAAGCTACTTCGATGTTGAGCTTTTTATTCGTGATCGCAACAACATCAAACTCACATCGGCAGGTGAGCGTTTAGTGGGTTACGCAGAAGTGATGGTGTCCACATTGCAGCAGGCGAAACTTGAACTTTCGATGCAAGATGGCCGTGCCTTGCAACTGACGTTGGGCGGAACGCCAAATGTGTGGGATGCCTATCTGCAAAACTGTTTAAGCGTGGTGACTGATTCGTTCAGTGGCTACGGTTTTAATGCGGAAGTGATGGGGCGAGAACTGCTGACACGTGGCCTGCAAGAGCGCACGTTAGACATGGCATTCGCGTTTGATCAAATCAAAGCAGATGAGTTTTCTTGCAAGAAAGTGGCCGATTTGGTGTTGGTGATGGTGTCCACTGAAACTGCAAGCAAAGACAGCGTCTTTGAGGGTAAATACGTCTACATTGATTGGGGAACCAAGTTTGCTTCTGAGCATGCTGAGCGTCACCAGAAACACCTAGCGCCCTATCTCAGAACGTCGACTGCGCGTATTGCACTCGATTTCATTTTAGAAAAAGGTGGAAGTGCTTACTTACCGGCTTCGATAGCCCAGCCGTACCTTTCTTCGGGGCAGTTGCATCGAGTAGAAGGGGTCGATGAATGGAATCGTCCTATTTATTTAAGCTACCGCAAAGCCAGCACCTCGATTGATGCCATTCGTCAGGTGGAAGAATTGGTTAAGATGATTGACCCGCTGGCCAGCTACCAAGTGCAACAGGCGATGGATTCGTCGTTAACTCAAAACGGTTAAGCCGCAGATTTTCGCGTTGAAATACTTTAAAGCCTCGTCAAAAAACGAGGCTTTTTTGTTGCTTTTCAATGCCCTTTTTTAGCTCGAACCACTCTGTTAAACAAAGCTGTTAAACAAAGTGATTAGCAAGGCGTTAAAGGTTCATGAGATTTTCGAGCGAGTCTTCAATGTTGGCGCAATGGTAGGTGTGAATCGCGTTGCCATCGCGGGCGTTGATTTGAATCGTGGAAATTCCATTGTCTCCTTGAGATTCGATAATGCCGAGAGAGTCCTCTACTGAGTCGCTGGTAATCACTTCTTGATTGCGCAGCACGATAATACAGGAGTGCAGATCCATAGCCTCTTCCTTATTCGTTATGTCTGACGTTGTTGACCACTGGTGAGAGTGGCTACTTTTTAAATTAGTTTAAATTGTGAGAATTGCCAAAAATTATACACAACGCAATATTGCAATCCGATGCAGAGGCTGGGTTGAGGCTGGAAATTGGGATTGAGTTCCGAAAATGGCGAGTTATTATCGAGGTTATTGTTACAATTTCACTCATATATCCCATCGTTTTGGCTTTGCCAATCCGTTGGTTACCAAACACACAGCGAGCGATTGCCAGTGTGAGGCATGGGGATACGCTAACGCTTGATAGAGCGACATGATTGAGGTGGAACAGGGCTTCGGTTCCCCCATTTTCCCGTCAAACAAGGATTTTTCTATGGCCATTTTAAACTACTCATCGCTCACGACAGAGCAGTGTAAACAAGCAAGGATGGCCCGAGATAGTCGCTTTGATGGGCTGTTTTATGTGGCGGTCAAAAGCACTGGGATTTTCTGCCGGCCTGTATGTCCTGCCAATTTACCCAAAGAAGAAAACGTGGAGTATTACCACGATAAAGTGCAAGCCTTGTCGGCTGGCTATCGCCCATGTTTGCGTTGTCGCCCCGACAGCGCGCCTGATTCTTGGGCGTGGAAAGGGGTCGAAACCACATTTCAACGTGCGTTGACCTTGATTGAAGAAGGGGCGCTACAAACGGAGACATTGTCAGCTTTGGCGCAACGTTCAGGAGTGAGTGATCGCTATATTCGTCAATTATTTCGCCGGTATTTGGGGATCTCTCCGAAGCAATACGCTCAGTCTCAGCAGTTGTTGTTTGCCAAACAGTTGCTGCATGGTAGCTCATTGAGCGTTACCGAAATTGGCTTTGCTTCCGGCTTTAACAGTACTCGCCGTTTTAATGATGCGTTTCAAAAGTTGATGGGTATGCCCCCTTCGAAAATCCGTCGAAGTAAAGGAGTTTCGAGTCACGATCAGTCGCATATTGTGCTCGCGTTTCGCGGTGATTTGAACGTAAAACACATGCTGGATTTTTATCGGCAGCGAGCGATTGAAAGCGTAGAGGTGGTGACGGAGACGAGTTATCAACGCCAAGTCGTGATCAACGGAAAAACGGTTGGGTTTCGCGCGGAATTTCCCGCAACATTTCCAGCAGAGAAGCGGCAATTAGTGGTGTATTTTTCGATGGATGATCTGACGTTGTTGCGCCCGATGGTGGCTGGAATAAGGCGGATGTTCGATCTCGATTGCGACACACGCGTGATTGAAGCCCATCTCAACACTGTAGCGCCTGGGTTGGTCAAAAGCGTTGGTATCCGGATTCCGGGTGTCTGGAGTGTTTGGGAAGCGGGCGTACGAGCGATTTTGGGCCAACAAGTCTCGGTCAAAGCCGCCATCGGACAACTGAATCTATTGGTCGCGACTTTACACCCCGATTCTGAAGTGCACACTTTTCCTTCACCACAACAGGTGGTTGATGCGGATCTGCATTTCTTACGAATGCCACAAAGTCGAAAAGAAACCTTAAGACGTTTTGCTGCCATGATGCTGGAGAATGAACACGCCGATCCCAATCAATGGTTGGCGTTAAAAGGCATTGGGCCGTGGACGGTCAGTTATGCCCAATTGCGAGGCCTTTCGCAGCCAGACAGACTGCTAAAGAAGGATTTAGTGGTGAAAAAAGCACTGGCTCAGTTTCCCACTTTGAATCAAGAAAGCGCTTCACCTTGGGGGAGTTACGCAACTTTTCATCTATGGAATCAATAACATGAAATACTACACTCAATTTTCCAGCCCGTTTGGTCTTGTGACCGTTCAGGCCAACGATCAAGGTTTGCTCGGGATCTGGTTTGAACAACACACGACTTTACCAACGGAGTTAGGGTGTGACGCGGCTACGCATCCGGTGATCAGCGAAACTCGTCAACAGTTGGAGCAGTACTTTTCTGGCCAGCGACAACAGTTTGATCTGCCTTTGGCCGCGCAAGGCACCGAGTTTCAACAAAAAGTGTGGCAGGCACTGACCCAAATCCCTTATGGTCAAACCTGTAGCTATCAAGATTTGGCCAATGCCATTGGTAACCCTAAAGCGGTGAGAGCGGTGGGGCTGGCGAATGGTAAAAATCCGATTTCTATCGTCGTCCCTTGCCATCGAGTGATAGGCAAAAGCGGCAAGTTAACCGGATATGCTGGCGGTTTAGAGCGTAAACAGCAATTGCTGGCGTTGGAGTCGGGTGGTGAAATTTCACGCTGATCCATCTCGACTCGCGTTTTGGTTTACAGTGTAAACTTGCTCACGTTTACTACCATTTGGCGGAAGAGAGAAAGCATGGCCTTGACTCGGAACTCGCTCAATACTGTGAATACCGTTGGATGTAACAAAAAACGAGAAGCATCAGGCTTCTCGCTTTTGTTTTAGCTCGTGTTCTGGTGTGGTTATTGAGTGGCGATTTGTGGCTGATAGCGCCCTGGTTTGTGGTTCATCGCTAGAATCAAGTTTGTTGCTACCGCCCCGAGCACTGATAAAGCAATTAAATAAGGTTCAACAATAAAGAGCGAAAGAACGACGATGGTGCAGTCGAGTGCCATTTGAACCTTACCAGCACGAATGCCAAAGCGTTCTTGTAAAAACAGGGCGAGAATATTGAAACCACCCAAGCTCATCTTGTGACGGAAGATGATCAACATTCCAATGCCAATTAAACCTCCGCCAAGTAGGGCGGCATAAAGCGGGTCAATGTGCGCAATTTGAATGACGTGATGCAAATGGTCTACGGCGAACGAGACAATTGTCACGGCAATAAAAGTATTGATGGTAAAGCGCCATCCCATGCGCATGACAGAAAGTAGGTAAAACGGTAGGTTCAACGCAAAAAACACTTGGCCGAAACTAAAGTCAGTGACTTTGGTTAAAAAAATTGCCAATCCTGCGGTTCCACCAGTCAATAATCCTACTTGATTAAAAAAGATAACACCGAGAGAAACCAAGGCACTGCCTAATGTCAGCGCCAGTAAGTTCTCTCTTAGGCTATGATCTTTATCCATTTCGTTGGGCTTCCTTTCAAAAATGCTGTTAAAGAGTAAAAACAGACTTAAACCCGCTAAAGATGTCGATTATTGAGCCTTTTGTCGAGTTTGCAACAGAATTGGTGAAACTGTTAAGTGTTTAACAAATTTTACACAAGCCGGTTGGAACACTGAAAGTTAACAGCTTTGATGGTGAGCGAGAAAAACCATAAAACGCAGGAAGCAAGCGATGATCAAACAAGTTGGCCCAACCGTTATTCAAGCAAAACACAAAGCGAGTTGTCACTGTGGTGGTGTCGAGCTTGAGCTCGATTTACCCAATGGCATTGAGAAACCGAGGCGCTGCGACTGCTCCTTATGTCGAAGAAAAGGGGCCATTGTGGCGTCGGTGAAATTGGATGGGATCCGCATCATCAAAGGCGAAGCCTTACTGAAGCTCTATCAGTTTAATACTCATACCGCGAAACATTATTTCTGCTCTAACTGCGGCATTTATACCCACCATCAGCGCCGCTCTTCACCGAATGAATATGGTTTTAATCTAGGGTGTTTGGAAGGAGTGAACCCGTATGATATCGGTGATGTGCCACTCATGGATGGTGTCAATCATCCATCAGATAGGTCGAGTGAGTGATGAGCGAGAGAATTCGTGATCTGCAAGGGTTGGGGCCGAAGTCAGAACAGATGCTGCAGTCTGTCGGGATCAACACACCTCAACAATTGCGGGATCTGGGGCCTATTCGTGCATATTTGTGTGTTCGTGAGGCACAGCCCAGGGCCAGTTTGAATTTGTTGTATGCGTTAGTGGGCGCGTTGGAAGGGGAACATTGGCTGCAAGTTGCCAAGCAACGCCGTTGGGAGTTATTAGCGCAATTGGAGGGCTACCAAGCGTTGATAGCCCTCTTTGAACAAGATCAGTAGTTGAAGGTTTGTGTGTTATACACCAAATGGACCGCGATGCTGGCGCAGTAACCAAGCAAGATCACCGGGCTCCATTTTAAGTGGCCAAAGAAAGTGTATTGACCGCGAGCAGCCCCCATTAATGCCACGCCAGCCGCCGAGCCGATCGACAACATACTGCCTCCCACGCCCGCCGTTAAGGTGACCAGCAGCCAATTGCCAAGCGACATCGAAGGCTCCATGCTAAGCACCGCAAACATCACCGGAATATTATCGACAATGGCGGATAGGAAGCCGACGGTAATATTGGCCCAAACAGGGTCCCACTTGGTGTAGAGGGTGAAAGAGACCACTTCGAGATAACCTAACAAGCTCAAACCACCGACACACATAACAACGCCATAAAAGAACAGCAAGGTGTCCCATTCTGCCCGAGAGACACGATGGAACACATCGAATGGCACCACAGATCCTATGCGTTTTAGGGCTTCCTCATCCCCATTGGCAATGGCAATGGCGGTTTTCTTGGCTAAAGATTGCGCCAAGGTTTTTCGCAAGAAATAGCCAAAAAATTGCAGATAAGCGAGGCCCATCATCATGCCAATGACGGGAGGGAAGTGGAGTACGGCGTGAAACGCCACCGCGGTGGCGATGGTGAGAATAAACAGGCCGACAATGCGTCGAGCGCCGCGTTTGAGTTCAACATCGACATGCACCGTTTGCGGACGTTCTTCTGGAATGAAGAACGACATGATGAGGGCGGGCAATAGATAGTTGATCGCAGAAGGCAGAAAGAGTGGCATAAACTGTGAGAAACTCACGTGGCCAGCTTGCCAAACCATCAAGGTAGTGATGTCACCAAACGGGCTAAATGCTCCTCCTGCATTGGCCGCAATGACGATGTTAATGCATGCAAGGTTAACAAACTTGGGGTTATCGCCAGAGACTTTCATCACCACAGCGCACATCAAAAGCGCCGTGGTGAGGTTATCGGCGATAGGGGAAATGAAGAAAGAGAGAAAGCCTGTGAGCCAAAATAGCCGACGAAAATCAAAGCCTTTACTCACCATCCACGCTTGTAGCGCGTCGAACAGCCGTCGCTCTTCCATGGCATTGATGTAGGTCATCGCCACCAGCAAGAACAACAGCAGCTCAGCGTACTCCAGCAAGTTGTGTTCTAGCGCGGTTTTGGCGACCTCGCTTTGCCCATGGGACTGATAGCTAAAGCCGATCAAAATCCAGATTAAACCCGCTGCGAGCAGTACGGGTTTGGATTTGCGCATTTTTAAGTACTCTTCCAGCATCACTAAGATGTAGGAGAGAACGAAAATAAACAGGCAGAGTATCCCGACTGCAGATGTGGTGAGATTGAGTTTCGAGGTTGTTGCGCCAAAGGCAAGGGGGGGAAACAAAAGGGTAATTAGCACAACAATCCGTTGATAGATGCCCATAGACCATTCTCCGTTGTTATCTGGAGAAATTTTAGACACAAATGAACGAGTTATATGTGACAGCTATCGTATTCGCTGAAGCGAAATGGATTTAGTCGTTTATCTTTTGAGGCTGTAGACGCTGGCAATGCTCAATAAGGCGACAACAATAATCAGCCCATGGGATAACCAAGCGCTAATTTCAAGAAATGGTGTTAATTGAGTGCTCCACATAACCCCTCCTTCTTTGCAATGGCTACAACATGTGGAATGAAGCGGTTACTTTAATCAGATTGGGGATGAATTATTGTGAGTCATTACAAATATTTAACCATGCATTTCATAAAATACGCTGGCTTTGCGACTCCGCTCTCATTAAATGAGAACCATTCCCGACAGGTGAGCTGGTCATCGGTCGGGAATGATGAGCTAGATTGGCTTTATCTGAGCAGGTAGCGTTGTAAAGGAGTATGGTTCAACCCCCACACCAGCGCCACGCTAAGCCCAATCGTCATCGGATAAATAAAGAGATCACGGCTTAACCCTTCAAAACCCAATATTCCAGCAATGTTCATGAGTAGGATGATCACCAATAAGTGACAAACGTACACTCCGAGCACATATGGTGATAATGCAAAGGTCAAAGGATGTTGGCCAAGTTGAGGGTAATTGAGCAAGAGTAGAAATAGGCCCGTAGCCCAAAGTTCAGTACCAAAGAGGAAGTCGTGACCGTTAAAGGCAATGTCGTACCCCATTAATCCATAAGCTTGGCCAAGGTGCACGAGCAAGCCAACCAAGAACATTCCCCCTGCAATCGCACTGCTGACACGCACGTTTTTCTCACGAATCATAAAGCCAATAGCCACCAATAAGGTGCTGAAGAACGGCCCATTACGGGTAAAGAAAGGGGAGGCTAAATCCGTCAAAGGCTGATAGCTGCCAGCTAAGACCCCATAAAGATACAACAGCGCTGCGATGGGCAGTAACCAGTGCTGACGCTGAAAATGGACAAACATTGCTACCATAGCCACGGCGATAATTAAGGCAGGAATAAACCACAAATGCACCAGTCCGCCTTCCAACAAGGAATTCAGCGGTGTTTGAGCAAGGTATCCCCAGTAGCCTTGTCGCTCGGTTAGGTAACCGTGTTCCGCGACGACTTGGAAATTGAAAGGCATCAGTAGGCTCAGCGCGCTCCAGACCAACCAAATCTTAAGCAAGGGTTTGGCGTAATTTCCCAATGTCATGAAAGGGGCGCTGGTCAGTTTTGGCTGAATTAAATAACCAGAAATCAGAAAAAATAGCGGTACGGCAAAGCGTGCCAATTGATTGAGCAGGTAGCCAACCCAAGGAATGTCATCGATTTGCCAGTAGGTCAATGCCATTTGGCAATGTAAGCCTATGATGGCAAGCATCGCGATGATCCGCCCAAGCTCGAGGCTAGCGATTTTGGTTTTCATGTTCTCTCCCATAAAAATAACTGGCCACAATCTATCACTGCTCTCAAAGGGAGAACCTAGCGAATATCAATAGTTGCGATGTGAAAATAAAAATATTTAAAATCATTGCATTACAATTAAATCTATTATTTGCGTCGCAAATGGTATGTTGGCTTTCTGGTCTGATCTCTAATATAAAATTTGCAAAATGGAACGATCGTGCTAAAAATTAGGTCATTATGAGTAAAGGTCGAATTACAAAAGAACACATCCTGCAGCATGCCTTTCAGCTGGCCAGTGAAAATGGCTTAGAAAGTCTCACCATTGGCGAGTTAGCGAAGCAGTGCGGAATGTCAAAAAGTGGCTTGTTTGCCCACTTCAACGCGAAGTTGAATTTGCAACTCTCGGTACTGGAGTATGCCAACCTGATTTTCGCTGAGCGTGTGATCGCGCCTGCCCGTTTGTCTGGTGACACGGATATGGAGAAGAAAATCCGAGGGCTGCTGGATAACTGGATGACATGGAACCACTCTTTTCAAGGCAGTTGCATGTTTTTAGACGCTTGGAATGATGCGGCGCCGAAAGAGTGTGAACTGCAAAAAGCGCTGCAAAGTTCGATTGCTAAGTGGTTAGATTACCTGCAAATCCAAATTGAAAAAGGAATGGAACAAGGCGCTTTTTCCGCTGATTTGAATGCCCGACAAGCGGTGTTTGAACTGTATGGCTTGTACCTCAGCGCGCATGTGTTTTATGCCATACGCGGGGAGGACGTGAGTTTGCAGCACTTTTGGCAAGGGGTCGATAAGCTGCTGGCAGGATGGAAAAACGGTTAAGAGAGCAAAGAGCAAGGTATTGCTCTTTTTAAACAATACAAATAGCACGGTCGTTCTTTTTGAACGAACGGAGGATATGATGAGTGAGAAGATTTACTTTAATACGTCGCAGAAGTTTAGCCTTAAACGCAGTTTAGTGAACTGGACGACACGCCTACACCATACGCTGGCCCCTTCCCATGCGAAAAGAACGGCGCGAAAGTTACTGCTAACGCCTGCTCGTACCCAGAGTAAAAACCTGCCACCACAAGGCTTGCGTAAAGGCCAGGTCGACACGGCCCATGGCACCTTGACCACGTACGCTTTGGGAGAAGGGCCGGTATGGGTGCTGACGCACGGTTGGTCGGGTACGGCAAGTCAGTTTTTTCCACTGATGGCGCACATTGCTTCACGAGGCTTCACCGCGTTGGCCTACGATCATCCAGCACACGGCGAAAGCTCTGGCGATGTTGGGCATATCCCGGCGTTTGTTGAAGGGCTTGATGCGGTGTTGGATTCATTGGATGAGGTCGCAGGGCTGGTTGGTCACAGTATGGGCACGGCATCGGCTCTAGAATGTCGCCACCAAAAGCTTGAGGACAAACCCATGTTGCTGATTGCGCCAGTATTGAATTACGTGGAAAACCTGTTTTCGAGCATTGAGCGCTCGGGTTACAGCATGAAACTGTTTAGAGCCGTGGTGTCTGAGGTGGAAGAGCAGTTTAACTATCCTATTCAATCGGTGGATCCGTATCGTCGTTTGGCGCAACGTCGTGTGCAAACCCTGATAGTGCATGATGAACAAGACAAGTTTACTAGCCATGCAGTGTCTGCCTCTGCCGCTCAAGAAATGGAGAATGTTGAATTAGTCAGCACGCAAGGACAAGGGCATGGACGCGTGATGAAGTGTCAGCAGGTGCTCGACAGTTTTGATCGCCTGATTGCGTAAGCGCACGAGATAAAAAAGGCCAGACGCGAAGCATCTGGCCAGAATTGCTAGGAACAGCAATGATTAGTTACAGTTCGCAGGGCCGATCTCTTTCCAAACACCCCATTGACCTGATTTCGATGGATCTTCACCAGTAGTCCACCACTTCGCTTCCCATGTTTTGCCTGCATGAGTCACTTGTTGGCCACCCGTGTAAACCGCGCTCGCATCCCATGCATTGCTGCATGTGCCGCCGTTATCCACTTTCTTCGCAACAACAATTGTTGTTGATGCCACAGACGATGCTTGACCATCGCTCACTGTTACGGTGAACGTTAGGCTAGTATCTGCTGTGTATTCTGCCGCAGTGAAGGTCACTTGTGCGCCATTAGTTTGTGCTACAAGACCGGCTGGAAGCTGCCAAGTGTAAGTCAGTGTATCGTTGTCTGCATCTGTTGAAGCAGACGCATCAACCACGACCACATCACCCGCATTTGCCGTGGCAGGTGCTGTCACTTTCGCCACTGGGGCGGTGTTGACAGGACCTGTGTCTTTCGCGTTCACCGTCACAACCACAGTGTCAGAGGCGCTTGCGCCATCTGCATCCGTTACCGTGAGTTGGAAAGTGAATTGCTGCGCTGCAGTCACTTCTGGTGCATCAAAGCTTGCAGAAGCCGTGTTTGCGCCCGTCAGCGTGACCGCTGGACCACTCACTTGAGTCCAAGCGTAGCTAGCGATAGGGCCTTCAGCATCTTTCGATGCACTGCCATCCAATGTCACGGTTGCTGGGCCAACCACGACGACATCGGCACCCGCATTTGCGGTTGGTTTTTTGTTTGGTGGGATCACCACACCGCCCGCCAAACCTTCATGCATCGCATTGAGGATGTCACCATTATCGGCATCAATTTCCCATGAGAATAGACCCGCTAGACCAAGGCTCTTCGCGTATGCGCCTTTTGCAAGAACAGAGCGATGATCGTCAAACGTGATCAACTCACCCGTGGTGCGGTTCCACACGTATGGCGCTTCAGCTTGATCATCATAGCCGTATTCGAAGCCGTTGATGCCTGTGCTGTTTGGACCCAACATGAATGACTTAATGCCTTTGTAGTCAATCACGCCATCTTCCCAAACACCTTGAGCGGTGCTGCCTTTCAGTTTACCCGTTGCAGTGCCAGTCATTGGGTCATTTGGATCACGTAGAGTGCTTGGCATCACGCCTTCCCAACCACGGCCGTACATGGCAGTACCAAGCACCAGTTTGTTGGCTGGCACACCTTGCGCAAGCAGAAGTTGAATACCGTGATCAGAGGTGTAAGCCGGGCCTTTGTAAGGCACGCCATTCTCGTCTACACCCGTGCCGTCACACTGACCAGGGCGCATGAAGTTACCACAGTAAAGCGCGGTTTGGTGACCAGGGACGTTGTTCCAACCGCCGTAGAAGTCGTACGTCATGGCAAAGATGTAATCCATGTACTGAATGGCATCTGCGTAGTTCACGTCTTCAATCTTGTCGTGGCCCACACCGATAGCGGATGTCAGTTCATAAGTGCGACCTGTTTCTGCTTCCAACTCGTTCAGCATGGTGCGCAGTTCGCGCATCAGATCAACGTAGGCTTGGCCATCACGTGCAGGATCGCCTAGGTTTGGCGCAGCGCCGTCACCACCAGGGAATTCCCAGTCGATATCCACACCGTCATAGAATTTCCACGTCGTTAGGAAGCGTTTGACTGACGCCACAAACGTATCGCGGTTTTTCTTATCAACGAAGTCAAAGAATGGGTCAGAAAGCGTCCAACCACCGATGGATGGGATGATTTTGAGATCAGGGTAACGCTGTTTCAGCGCCATCATCATCGCGTAGTTGCCTTTGATTGGCGTGCTGTATTGATGGCCAGCTTGTGGGAAGCTCTTTTGATACGCTGCCCATGGGTCATGAATCACGACTTCGTAATCTGGCACACCCTGACACGCGGTTTGAAGCGCATTGAAGCTGTTACCGCCAACCGACTTCACCGACTCATTTGGACCACAGATAGGAATAAAGCCGTAAAGAATATGAGTAAGGTTCTGAGCTGGGATGTTGTCAACGGTGTAGTTACGGCCATAAATGCCCCATTCAACAAAGTAAGTACCGACGACAAGGCTTGGGTCCGTGTTGTAAGACTTATTGTTCGGGTCAACATTCATGGTAAGCGGCTTAAGATGCGAGCCGTCGGTATCGGCGATGGTGATCTCCGCGGGTGCGCTTTTCGCACAGCCAGTTGCATCACACGCTTCGATTTCCATTTGATAAAGGCCGCCTTTTCCGTATTGGAAAGTGGCCGCTGTTTGGCTTCCAGAAATAGGACCAGAGGCCACTTTTACGCCGTCAAAATAGATATTATAAGTATCACCAGTATTACCACTCCATTGATTGAACTTCACAGAGATGGTTGCCTGATCATGGTATTTCACCATTTGGTTGTAGCCCGCGGTGGTTTCCATCGCAAGTTCAATCTTAGAAAACTGAAGATTGTTTGAACCGTACAGGTCAATACTTGGTGCTGTAGGTGCGGCAAGCGCTGCTCCAGAAAGAGCCAGCGCAATACTCGCTGCACACAGGTTTAGTTTCGTCATAATTTTTCTCTCATTCCTTTGTATATATGCCACCAATTGCGAAGGCATAAGCTGCTTTGCGAAGGTAGGCACAAAGCATCGATATCAGTATTAAAGAGTCTTTTTTTTCGGCAAAAAAAATTAAAACGCTTTTCGAGTGACCGAGGAGAATCTGAGCGAAAGAAACAGCGTGTTACATAAAAAATGGAACCGCGCTTGAGAGTTTTATTAATTGTTGAGCGTTTTATGGAAAAATATCAAATAGCATACTATTTGGGGGAAGAGAAAATAAGTGGAATTAACTTAACAAAAAAGTATGCAACTCAGAAACTTATACTAATTAGTTGGACGAATTGAAATGCTCGCTGAGTGCAGCACGGCGATTTTGTGCGCCTCCTGAGGCACTCTCCGTGATGGTGTCTTCATAGCCTTTTTTGACAAAACGTTGTACGGGAGTGGCGGGTTGCAAGCGTCGTAGTTGCGGAGAGGATTCGCTGCCAGCGACTTGATAAATGGTGAGGCCATTGCCAGTTTCGACAATGATGCGTTTGCCATCAAACTGATATTGAGTGGCCACCAAGCGATTGTTGCGAAAAACGCCCTGTTCAGAAAGTGTCAAACGCTCCGTCAGATAGGGTGGTGCGCCGATCTCAATCCATTCACCATAGACATTCACGGGATCAACATAGAGTTGGTATTCTGAGTAGATTCGGAAGGAAAAATAACCCGTCAACAGCAGAAAAAAAAACACAAATAGCCCTCGAAACATCGCCAGCTTGTTGTTAATGCGTTTTTCGGCTTGTTGTTCGATACGATTGTTTTTACTGTTTTGCGTGGATTTCTTAACCATATTGCGCTTCCTTGTCTTGTTAATAGTGGTTTTTAAGGGGCTATTTGGCAAATTTTCAGTGTCAAACTTTGAACCAAGCGCATAGCCAAGAGAAAGGGCGGTGAGGCTGCGCACAATGAATGCTTGAGGAGAGGGAAAAAACAGGTTACAAAGAGTGCCTATCGTCGTAATTTTGGGTGCTGGAATAAAGAGAGCACTCTGTTTAAGGATAAACAATGATTAAAGAAAACAGCTATTTTGCCGGAAATGTAAAGTCTCTTGGGTTCAATCAGCAAGGTGAAGACAGCAGTGTGGGTGTGATGCTCCCTGGTAACTACACCTTTGGTACTGATGCTCCAGAGCGTATGACGGTGGTGAAAGGGGCGCTCGTGATTAAACGCGAAGGCGATGAAGAGTGGAGCACGTATCAAGCGGGTGAAGCGTTTGAAGTGGCTGGAAAATCTTCTTTTGATCTGCAAGTTGAAGTCGCGACAGCTTACCTATGTGAGTACTTGTAAGCGCACACTTGGCTCAATAGAAGCATCGAATGAAAAAGCTCGGCATTGGCCGAGCTTTGCTGTTTGTACGCCGCGAAACGGAGCCTTGGCTGCGTTTAGTCGACAAAATGGCCAGAATTGTAGTCATTAATCGCTTGGTTAATTTCATCGACACTGTTCATCACAAATGGGCCATAGTGGACGATGGGCTCACGAATGGGCTCTCCTGCAAAAATCAGCACGCCACAGTTGGGGCTTGCGGTCAGTTTGAGTACGTCACCTTCGCTCATCAAGCCAAGGTGGCCTTGAGTGAGTTTTTGGCCATCAATAGAGACTGCCCCTTGATAGACAAAAACCATGCATTGAAAGTGATGACTTACTTTAGCGATCAAGGTCGTTGGAGTCTCGGCGCGCCAATCGGCGACAGTGAGAGGGACTCCTGTCTCGGTCAATGGTCCTGACAATATTCTGCCGTTAACCTCAAGCTCGCCCGCAATAACACGAAGTAAATCATGCTGCTCACTGCGATATTCGGTAATGCTCTCAGGCTGAAAATCATGATAGCGAGCTGGCATCATCTTTTTCGCTGCAGGTTGATTGATCCAAATCTGAAAACCATGCAATTGCCCTTCCGTCATTATGGGCATTTCACTGTGAATGACTCCTCGACCTGCGGCCATCCATTGAGCACCACCACTTCTCAGCTCGCCCACATTACCCATATGATCTTTGTGCTGGAAGTGCCCATTAAGCATATAGGTTAAGGTTTCAATGCCGCGATGTGGATGCGGAGGAAAGCCGCCAATATAGTCAGCAGAGTCTTCAGATTTCAGTTCGTCAATCATTAGGAAGGGTGAAAAATCTGGGCATTCAAAGCCTGCTAAACGGGTGATGTTGACACCATCACCATCTTTGGTCGCAATCGATTCGCGGATCTGTTTGAGTGCTCGAACTTTGGCCATTACATGCTCCAGTGAATGTAGAGAATACGGTGTGTTTTGTATCAGTTTAGTGGCTACTCACAGTAAGAGCAGGTGAAAAGTTTGTTCACCCTATTCGAAAGTTTTGAATTATGAGAGGTGATTCGAATGGCTGAAAACGCTTTTGTCTATACTTGAAAGAGAAAGATAGGAGGTGCCCTTTGTCTGTTCAACCAAAACATGGAGACCGACCCCCTAGATATGACGCGCCAGATTTAACGTCTGAACAGCGCCATCGCTTTACCTCGGTGGCAAATCAGGCTCAGGCACGTAGGGAACGATTGGAAGAAGAGCCGACCATCATTGAAACGGCAAGACGTGCGGCATTGAAGCCAGTGGTTAAACCGCGTCCTGATAAGCCGAATCGCGTTCGCTACGCCATCTGGTTGTGTACATTTTTGTTGGTCTGCCTCTGGCTGATGTATATGTCTGGCTGATGAGGCTTACGATTCTGCTTATTCTGCTTATTCTGCTTATTCTGCTTATTCTGCCGATGAGTTCGCTTTTTTGATAAAGAGTGACACATTGCCCGTTGGTGGCAAGGGCTCACTGTTCGTCATTTTTTTTTGTGGCAGAGGCGGCGTGCAGTTTTCGTAATAGGCGTACTGGTTTTTGCCTGAATGCTTGGCGGAATACATCGCTTTGTCCGCACAACGGGTTAACTCAGACAGTTCAAAAGCGTCTTGCTGATAAATTGCCGCGCCGACACTGAGAGTCAGTTCATTGATTCTTTCATGCGCTAAGTAACCCGTAGTAAATAAGCCGACAATGCGTTGCAGAATTTTATCGAGGTCTTGCTTGGTTTTCACATCGTAAAGCATCAGCACAAATTCATCTCCGGCAAAACGTGCGATTGAATAATCGTGCTTATCCGTTCTGCGATTTTTGTTGCGGACGTTGTTCTTCAAACGGTTGGCAAAGTGTTGCAAGACGCGATCTCCCACGTCGTGGCCATACGCATCGTTGATGTGTTTAAAGTTATCGATATCGAGAAAAACCAATGCAGTGATGCATGTGCTCGGTGTGGCATCTATCTCCCGCAGTTTATCTTTTGCCCAGTTTTCAAAACTCCAACGGTTGGCTAAACCCGTCAGTTGATCGAGGTAGGCAAGATCCTCAATCCCTTCTTGGTATAGGCTCTGAATATAGTGAACCACTTTGCTGTAGTAGTAGGTTGATGTGTGACAGACAATACAGGTTGCGATGAGGGCGATAAAAAACTGGGTTGTATCGAGTAGCCCCGTCAGCACCACTGTTTTGGCAAAAAACAGTGAATAGGCGACGATAAAACAGAAAGAACCACTCAGCAGCAAGCCAATATTGAAGCTGTTGATCAGAATGACGGTGGCTAACAGTGGGAAAAGGACCAACATTTTGTCGGCAGTTGCATTGCCATACAAAAAAAGCAACAGCGCATCCAACAGCATCAAACAACTGAGGACTAAATCCGCGTAGAGTGGATTTTCTACCGACTTGATGTACAAGAAATTGCCCAAACAAATCATGGCCGCTAAGCCATTTAATGCGCCTAAAGCCAAGTCCGATTGCGCAAATTGGTCGATTGCACAGTAGAAAAACATCACGGAAGCGGCAACAGAACACAGACCAACAATTTTCTTCTTTCTTGTTGATCGAATGTCTGCCATTTCTTCAAGATGTTGCCCTACTAATTTAGTCATTTTTGTCCTTTACGTTGTTCTTTCGTCGCTTTCCTGCCACTTAATTCTAGGTGAGAAATAGAAGTTTGAAGGAATATCACGTTACTTTTAATGTGATAAGAACCATGTTTTATATGAATTTTATTGCTCATTGTGTAATTACCGAAAGGGGAAAGAGTGACAAAGAACAGGTTCACAAAGCCTTACTAGCCATGTGTTTCAAGCCATTGACGAGCGAGCGAGGCTACTAAGAGACTGCAACTAGATATAACTGGTGGTTATGGTTTCTTGCTTTTAATGCGTAAAAAATCTAAGAGAAAAGGTAGGGTTTTGAGCTAATTAAAAAAGAGTGAGCTTTAAAGTAAATTGGAGTTTAATTCTTTAAATAACAGTGTATTAATTTGTTTTTGAGCCACTACTCTCGGCGCGTTTTGCTAAGAGTAGTGACAAGTCGGGTGGAAAGTTGAGCTAATTTTATGCGCAACTGGTTTTGGCTGAGCGCTCAGAGAAGTGAGTCACCACTCTGTTTTTCCCTAAGTTTTTCGCACGTTGCAGAGCACGTTCTGCGTTTTCGATGGTCTCGTGGTAGCTTGGTGCAAGTTGTGTCAAGCCGACGCTAATCGAGTATCCCACGGGTAATCCCGCTTCAAGCAATCGCGTGTTACTGATGGCGTGCTTGAGCTCGTTGAGCTGCGTTTGCGCTTCATGGGGGTCGATGGATTGAAATAATACGGCAAACTCTTCACTGCCATAACGAGCTAAACACAGCCCATTGGGTTTAGGAAAGGCATCGCGAATCATCTGAGCGGTTTTTCGGATCACCATATCCCCAACAGGATGGCCAAAAGAGTCATTAATGCGTTGGAAGTTGTCGATGTTGATCATCGCTAAATAGAGGTCTTCTTTACCGAGTTCTCGCTGGACGGTATTGGCTAAGCTGGCTTTGTTTTCCAGCTGCGTCATCGGGTCTTGATGGCGTAGCTGCTCATGTAACAGCAGATTGGCTAACGTCGTTTGAGCATAGTTTTGCACTATGTTGATCACCGCTTTTTGTGTTGGAAAGCGTTTTCGCAGGTAGATCACACCATTTAAACGCTCTCCATCAAACAGCGCCATACGATAGTGATTGCCATTGATTTGCAGTTTGACTGCCAGTGGATCGGCGTCGTGCTGGTGGTGAAAACTCAGAGCGTTTGCCGACAATTGCGCAACCAAGTCATCGTTCTGTAGCAGAGGTTTTTTATTGCCGTGAAAATCCAAGGTGGAAAACATCTGGCTGATCGGATCATAGAGGCAAAATTGCACCCCAGAGTTGAAGTAAAAACGGTTGAGTAAGATTTTGAGCTGTTGTTTGAAGTCGAGCAACGAGCGGCATTGACCCAATTGCGCTAGCTGATCGCTGAGTCGATAGCTTAAATAATTAATGACGATCGCTAGGCCAAGTAGCGAGGCGATCACAATCGCCGTGAGGCTAAATTGGTCGCTGCTTGAGAGGATGTCTGCTCGGTCGGTACCGGAGATAAAGACCCAATCTAGATCGCTGTCCGTATTGAAGACGGCCAACTTAAAGTTGTCGCGGTAGTAATACTCGTATTTCCCAAATGGGTGTCCGGTGGCGATTTGTTGAGCAATGCCGCTGTTAAAGCTGATGGATAAGGTGCCGATTCGATGAGGATCGGGATGGAATACCAGTTTGCCTGTCGATTTCTCCACTACGAACACATAGCCTTTGTCGAGGATCTTAAGCCCTTTGAGGTATTGAGTGGTAAAGAGGAGATCAAACTCAATCCACAACTGCCCATCAATATTCGGATTGATATGGCGAACGGCAAATACCCAGCGATTCTTGTTATTTTGATAGAGAGAGGAAATTTCGAACTTATCGCGCACCGTCTTGAGTGGGTGCCAGTAGAGTTTGTAAGGATTGGTGGCTTGTTGTTTTCCCGACATATC
This sequence comes from Vibrio sp. CCUG 15886, assembly GCF_028570825.1. Classification (NCBI taxonomy): domain Bacteria; kingdom Pseudomonadati; phylum Pseudomonadota; class Gammaproteobacteria; order Vibrionales; family Vibrionaceae; genus Vibrio; species Vibrio sp. CCUG 15886. The sequence continues at coordinate 1,372,372 of NZ_JAQQBT010000001.1, forward strand.
TAGCAAAGTGGGGCTATTTTTGCGCCAAAACAGGATGTTTGAGTAGTTGCTGGAGTGAGAAAGAATGTGCTGCGCAATTGTCTGACTGTCTGCGTTACTCGGGTCAAGGTGGGCGGCCAGTAGCGATTTTTCTAACAGATAAAATTTACTGTAGACCGCCTCGATCTGCGCATGGATAAGACTGCTGGCGGTAATAATATGTGACTGAGATTGTTGGTAGACAGCTTCCTCGGACTGTTTGAACTGATGATAAGCCAGATAAATCATCGTGCAGGTTAATGCAATGAGATAGGGGCGTAAAAGCCGGATAAGCGTTTTCGGTAATTCCATTTTGCCAATGACGTTATTTATAGTGTTATGTGGCTCGCAATATTAGAGAGTTCTGATGTGCACTTCAATGCGTATTGCCTGAAGAAAGCCTAAGTGATGAAAAGACCAGCGTATTGCTGGCCTTTTGATGAGGTTTGGGTGAAAAAGTAAACCGCTAAACGGCCGCTGTTGGCGGTGTGCTTTCTTGCGGATGGTAATGCAGAATCGCCATAGAAACCGGCGAAAGTAACACTTCTCCTTGCGCTAACTCGGGAGAGACATTGCGTACATTGGTGTCGCAGATGTAGGTCCACTGCTGCTGATTGTCATCAGGCAGCGTAAAGCGCGCTGGTGCACTGGTTTGGTTAATCAGGTAGACCATTTCATCGCCTTTTTCACCAATGCCAATATGCAGAGAAACCGCACTCAGGCGATTCCAGTCATCGTGCTCCATATGAACGCCGTCAACCCGACGCCAATAGATGCGGTTGAGATTGCGGCTTGGGCCACTAAAGGCGCGAATAAACGGCACCATATAGCGTTGGCGATTTTCCACCATTTGCGCCAGCCAGTGGCGAAAATCATGCTTACGCTCAGAGTGCTCCCAGTTCAACCAACTGGTTTCATTGTCTTGGCAGTAGGCGTTGTTATTGCCTTTTTGGCTATGAGACAGCACATCGGCGGTGAGAATGTGTGGGATACCAAAAGCAAACAGCAAACTGGCCATAAAATTGCGCTTTTGTTTCTCACGAGTGGCGATGATCATCAGATTTTCCGTTGGCCCTTCTGCCCCGTAGTTTTCTGAGCGGTTGTCACCATGGCCGTCACGATTCTGTTCGCCGTTATCCTCGTTGTGCTTGTGTTTGTACGACACCAAATCCTGCATGGTAAAGCCATCATGGTAGGTGATGTAATTGACCGTCAGCTTGTAAGGCCAGTTGGCCGCACTGTAGATATCGCGTGACCCCATCAAACGAGTCGCAAACTCTTTCAGATAGCCTTGATCGCCACGCCAGAAGCTGCGGGTGATGTCACGCAGCTTGTCGTTACACTCGTTCCAACCAAATGGGAAATTGCCCACTTGATAGCCATTGGGCCCGATGTCCCAAGGTTCAGCAATCAGCTTGGTTTCTTTTAGGACAGGATCTTGCGCGACGGCTTTGAAAAAGGCCGCATCTCGGCTGTAGTCATCCCCTTGGCGGCCCAAGGTTGCCGCTAAATCAAAGCGGAAACCATCAACTTTGAACTCACTGACCCAATAGCGCAACGTATCCATCACTAAATTTAGCGCTGGCTGATAGGTGAGATCGACCGTGTTACCACAGCCAGTGAAATTGGCGAAATGGCTGCCATGTTTGAAGTAGCAGCGCGAATCGAGCCCTTTGAGATTAAAGATTGTCGGGCCTGCTCCCCCTTCCGCCGTGTGGTTGTAGACCACATCTAAAATCACCTGGATGCCGTTGCGGTGCAGTTCTCGAATCGCTGTTTTCAATTCCAAAATGGCGTCTTTGTCGGCATAGCGAGGGTCTGGCACCATGAAAAGATACGGGTTGTAACCCCAATAGTTGACTTTACCCATGTCAAGTAAGTGCGGTTCGTGCATACACGCTGCGACGGGCAGCAGTTGCAGCGTATTGATATTTTGCTGACGGTAAAACGCCAACATGGCATCACTGACTAAGCCAAGGTAACGACCTTGTGCCGCAGGTGGCACTTCCGGATTCAGTTTGCTTAAGCCTTTCACATGAGTTTCAAACAACACCATCTCTTCACGAGGAATGCGTGGAGATTCGGTACCCTGCCAATCAAAATCATCTTGATACACCACACATTTTGGCATGGAGAAGCTTTTCTCTGTGCTGTAGGGTGTTTGGTAGTGAAGTGGGCCATCAAGAGCTTTAGCATAAGGGTCGGAGAGAAGCAGCGGGCCGTTGTCAGTGTCGATAATGTAGCCATACTTTTGTCCATGCTGGACATTTTCTACAAAGGTATAACGGATGCCGGCGTATTCTTCGCAAAGTTCAAAAGTTTTAAATTCGTTGTTGTCATCAAACAGAGCGAGGCGAATAGACGCGCAATCCGGAGAATGGACGGCAAAATTGCAGCCTTTATCGTGTAACGTTGCACCCAAGGGATAGGGGCGAGCGAGCGATGTTGTCATAGTTATTTTTCTTAGTTCAGTTTCCATCTTTCGGAACCACTAGTAAAAAACTTTGTCCTACTGAGGTCAAGCGCCCCCCAGCGATTAATATAAATGTAATAAACTTTCTTTCTATCGTTCATATTTGGCAAAAATATGAATCAGCCCTCATTTTGTAGCCAGCAAATCACTAACAAAGTTACCAACTCCACCCTAAATCAGTGATCTTGCTCTATAAAACATCATGCCATAAAAATTCTCATCCCTTCTCATCCCCCCTGTTTTTTTTCGGGGTGGAGGACGTCATTCTTCTCCGCCTTTCATAGGATAGTCACTGTTGAAACAACTGGGGACCTAGTCCCGTCTTACCTCTCTTCTTGAAAACACAAACTCTACTGCCTGGTGAGTGACTTCATGGAGAGATATATAAGAATAGTCCTTAATGGAGTTAAGAATGAAAAAAGTAAGTTTGATCGCTGCCGCAGTGGCTTCTACTTTAGCAGCGGGTACTGCGTTTGCTGCGGGTACTGATGTGGTAACTGATGGTTGGGAAGTTCACGGTTACATGTCTTCTAACGTACGTGTTGTAGACGGCACGACAACAGACACAGAATTTGGTCGCCCAGATTACAAAACAGCAGGTACTCACGGTAAGAGCACCAACCAAGTTGAATTCGTTGTAAAAAAACACTCTGAGTACGAAAACGGTGTATGGGCGGACTACGTAGTTCGTTCTGAGTTTGGTAACGGTAACTCTTCAGCTTACTCTTCTGATGGTGACCAAAAAGTTGCTGACGAAGATGGCTTTGCAGTAAAAGAAGCGTTTGTTGAGCTAGGTGGCATTCTAGGTGAAGACACGTCAATTTGGGGTGGTCAGCGTTACCTAAACCGCGCAGCGGGTATCCTATCTGGCGAATTCTGGAAGCAATCTTCTGGTATTGGTGCGGGTCTACAAACCAAATTGGGTGGCAACACTGCGGGTATCGCTTATGTAATGGCGGATCCAACTGCAGGCAACGATGGCGCTGCTCGTGAAACGCTTTCTTCTATTGACCTATACTACTACGGCGTAGATGCAGGTATCGGTAGCCTAGATTTCGACCTGAAAATTGGTCGCCAAGCAAAACCGGGTAAAGACGACGATGGCGTAGGCGCATCTGTAACGTTGAACACCAGCTACTACGGCCTAGACGGTTGGACTCAAACGGCGATCGCTTACGGTAAAGGCATCATGCAAAACCGTGGTGTAAACTTTGGTAACTGGTCAGGCGGCGATGACAAGGCTGAATCTTTGTTCTTCACTTCTTACGGTGTTTGGAACATTTCTGACAAAGTTCAGTTAGGTACTGAAGTGACTTACATCACGGCTCTTGACCAACTTTGGACAGCTGAAGGTTTGACTCGCTACATCGTAGCTGCGCGTCCTTCGTACAAACTGAACGAAAATGTGCGTCTAGAAGCAACAGCGTCTTACGGTCACGAAGAAGGTGACGAAGGTTACTGGGGTCGCACTGGTGATGCACTAGAAAGCAACATTCTAAACCTAGAAGTAGCAACCGCGTTTACTGCAAACTCTGACTACTTCGGTCGCCCACAAATCAAACCTTACATCAGCTACATCAAAGCCGACGATGAAGCGAGTGCAAGCATGATTGGTATCGACAATGGTAAAGACCAATTTGTCTTCGGTGTTCACACTGAAATTTGGTTCTAAACCGATTAGTATTAAAGGCAGCCAGAAGGCTGCCTTTTTGACTTTGTATCCTACAACCACATAGTGAGAAATATAATGAAAAACAAACACTCTTTGTTAGCTGTCGTTCTGGGTGCCTTGCTTGCCGGTTGTGCCTCGGATGCGCAAGTGCAAACCGAGTTGGCTCCCCCAACGAATGCAGAAGTTTGCTGTACCGAATTCTCTCAATTTCCTTACGCGCAATTAAACGATAAGGAAGACATCAAGTTTGACGTTGATCTGGCATCGCCCGTGGGTACGTTTAGCCAAGGCAATAGCCATTTTGCTGCGTTCCGTTTTAGCGATCGTAGTGGTGATGTGACTGTTACTGTCTCGAGTTTAATGATTGACGACAGCGTTTTTGCGCCAGAAGTGCTGCTGCTCGACAACCAATTTAAAGTCGTGGAAACCTTCAAGCTGGCGGATTTTCAAATTTTGCCTTCGGATGCGTTCACCAGAACGCGTTACATTGAACGTTTCACAACCAATGCAGAACAAACCCCTTACTTTGTGATATACACCCCAGCCGATCAGTTGGGCAAACAGGTCACGGTTGACCATCCTGCGAAAGTGCGTGCCAAAGAGTTTGGTGAAGTGATGCCGATGGTGACTGATCCGGTTTATACCCATCGCTTGGGCGGCCGTGTTGAAGTGCAAGTGGAGACGTTGAAACTGCGTCCATTCCGTGCGATTGACCCTGTGAAACCCGCTGACGTGGCATCGGCCCCAGTGGTCGAAAAAGCCATTCAAGCGCAGCCAGAATCGCAAAAATTCTATTTATCGGCAATTGAACAAGCGGTTGCAAAGGGAGACATCCCGAAAGCACTGAGCCTACTGGATGAAGCCAAAGCGCTCAACATTCCGGGTGCACAAGAAGCGTTTGTGAAAGCGGTGAACAGTAAAAAATAACGATTTTTGATTCGATAGAAGCTCCATCAAAAACAAAGGCGTTCCATTTGGAACGCCTTTTTACTTTGCAACCTATGATCTGGAGCTATGATCTGAATCGATGGTCTGGAATGGATTAATCCTCAGCAAGGGCAAGATTGCCAGCCATGCGTTTTTGGCGTAAGTAATCTTGCTGCTGCAAGGCATGATGCTTTCTTTGCCAATCAGGCTGAGCAAAGGAGAGGTTTTCTAACAGTGCGTAGTGGGGTTTGTCTACCACGGTGAGCGTTACCTCCTGTACCAGCGGTTTGAGTTGGCCGTCGCTCACAATAAACGAGCGTGCTTCATTCAGCGGGAAGGTTAAGTGAAGCTGCTTATCTTCCAGTTCAAGCACTAAGGTGAGCTGAATATCGGGCTCCACGCGTTCTGGTTTTACACTGTAAATAAGCGTGTTGCTTTGCCCTGTGTTGTCCTGGCGCCTAACCGTGAACAGCAAAGCGTTGTGCTGGCCAAAAGGCAGGCGCGCCTTCACCTTGTGCCAGCGTGCGGGTAACTGTGGATGCAGGAGCATTCGCTTTTCAGCCAATCTTGGCATAAAGCCCAAATAATCTTGCTGAGCATTACGTGCAAACTCAGAAACGGACCACGCTTGTGCGTAGGTGCCTGTCATCACTAGTGCGTTTTCGTCTTGCTGGAAGGCGTCGAGGTTTTCACTCATGGTGCCGCGATGGCCTTGGGTCAAAATTTGCTTCGCGAGATTCTTGCTGAGCTGGTAAGCGAAATCTTGTTGGCCAAATTGACACAATGCGCTCACGGTAAAACCAGCATTCCAGCCCCAAATGGTACCGTTGTGGTAGGCGGCGTCCTTATGGTATTCGCTGCGGTTATCGTGATACGGATGAAAATCTTGATGGCTTTGAGCAAGAGAGCAGATCCCCCATGGAAACAACAATTGTTCAACGCAGTTTTTCACTAAATGCTGGCCAATCTCGGCAGCAAGCAAGTTACGTTTCATCGGGATGGTTAATGCCATCAACTGATTGGGCCGTTGGCTGAGATCGGCCTCATCACCATGACGCAGACAATCGGCTAAACAGCGCTCCTCTGGCTGCCAAAACTTGGCAATAAAGCTCTCTTGCGCTTTGGTGGCGAGCTGGTGGCAGTGCTGAGCAAACGCGTCATCACCTTGCCAAAGCGCCAGTTGCTCGGCGATTTGTAGGCTCTCAAACCACAAAGCTAGAATGTCATTGGCTTTAGGGCCGCGAGGTGACCACGGGATCTGCCCGTTAATTTTGGCGTCCATCCAAGTATCCGGATCGCGATGCGACATCAATCCATCTTCATCCAGATAGTGTTTTTCAACGCCTTGGATAAAGCGCTGCACCACAGGGTAGATCTGCTGTGCAAAGGCCATGTCACCACTGTAATGGAGGTATTCCATGATTTCACGAATCATCCAAGGCGTGCCATCGGTGGTGTTGTAGATGATGTTGGTTTTGCTGGTGACTCGGTTGGGGATACGACCATGATTGACATCATCGAGGTTGGATTTTTGCATGGAGGCAAAGTTACTGATGATCGCTTTGGCTTCATCAAACAAGCCGTTAATCAATGAGGTGCCGGATAGAGCGATGAAGGTATCGCGCCCCCAACAATCTTTAAACCAAGGCAAACCCGCCCAAATGCCCAAACCAAATTCGTGGCTAACGAACGTTCGACTGGCCAATCTCGCCCACATCACAGCGCGGTTGTATTCTTGGTCATCGCAGTAGAAATCGTTGTCCGTGAGAAAGTGGTAGAGCTGATGTTGATGTTGTAAGTCCGCATGCTGGTAAGCCGCATTTTGCGCCTGCTGTATTGCGGTTTCTTTATCGTGTTCAAAGCAGAGGTAAAGGGTCAATAACGTGCTCGGTTGACTGGTGGTGATGCGCAGCTTGCAGTTCCCACCATCAAGATGAACGGCATAATCCAATGCAGGGCATTGCTCAAACGTCACCTCTTGCGCTTCTACAGCTTGGTTGGCACTCAGAGCAAGGAATCTCGGTGCGCCTTCGGGCACTCGTTCGGGGTTGATCTCAACCAAAACGCATTGGCCATAGGTTTTTATTTGGCAATCGTTGAGGGCAATGTTGAGCTCAGGCACGATGGCTAAAGTGGTGGGCTCAGCGCTTTGCACACTTAATGCCACTCGCCGTTGCCCTGAATGAACGCTCAAACGATCGCGACTGTGGCAGGCGTAGTGATGTTCAATGCCATAAGGCAGTAAGCGAGCACAGCAAGCTTCTGGCTTGTTGAGGAGCTGGCCGTCGACAAAGGCCGCAAAACCGCCGAGATACCAACCTTGATGATGTCGATAACGACCCGCGCCAACAAAGCTGTGCGTTTGACCTTCATAGTAGCCGTCGACATTATCACCAAACACAAACGGGAAACGGCGGTTTTCTTCAATGGCCAATGTGTCAAACAGAGTGTCGATAGCGAGAGCATGTTCGCGATGGGGGGCGTTTGGTGTGGGGCCGCGGGTAGGGATCAACTGGCTATGCAGTTGCGCTCGTTCAACCTCGACTTCCGCATTGTTTGCCCCATTGGTGATCATCAAGCTGGGCTGCGGTTGTGAACAGTCGAGGGTTAAGGTGAATCGTTCAGTTTTTTGCGGAATGTAAACAAGATCATTGCCGATGCCTTGAGTGGCGATCAACGGGTGTGCGATCGCTTCAGTCAGTTCAATCGCTTGGGTTGGGTGCGCGGAAAAGGTCCATTGCGCCGTGCCATCCCTATCGGCAATTTTAAACTGATGGCGATCGGCAGAAAGGACAACGCAAGCTTGAAGTTGCTGCGGTGAAACGGGCACAAACGGGGTATCTAATCCCCAACCATTGAAAGTCCCTTTAAGATACAGGGTTGGAAGCGTGTGCATGGTTTAGGTTCCTAAAACGAAAAAAGGCACAGCGAACTGTGCCAAGGATACGATGAAATCTTTATTTGGTGATTTGCTTCGCGGCCGTGTCGAGGGCGTCTTTTACGCTCTGCTTACCTTGCATTGCGTTGTCAATGGCTGCGCCTTCGGCAAACCAGTAAGCCGTCATCTGTGGAATGTTTGGCATGATTTCGCCATTCTCAGCATTAATCATAGTGGATTTAATGCGCTCATCACTTTCTAAGATGGTTTGGAACGATTTCAATGTCACAGCGCCAAGTGGTTTGTCGTTGTTCATAATTTTTAGCGCCTCATCTTGGAATAGATAGTTTTCCAAAAACTCGACCGCCAAATCGGTATTTGGGCTAGCGGCGTTAATGCCTGCACTGAGAATGCCTACGAACGGGTTGCCTTTGCCACCGTTAAGCGTGGGCAGAACAGCAACACCGTAATTGACGTTGAGTTTATCTAAGTTCCCCCAAGACCAAGGACCGTTGATGGTCATCGCGGCTTCGCCTTTGGTGAAAGCCGCTTCCGCAACGGAGTAATCCATATCAGGGTTGAGGATGCCTTGGTTGACCATATCCACCAGGTATTGAAGGCCATGAATGCCTGCTTGGTTGTTTACCCCTGTACTCTTGGCATTGTATCCGCCGTCGATTTTTTCAAAGGCAAACGCGCCACCAGAGGAGATGACAGGCCAAGTGAAGTAGGCATTTTTGATGTCCCACATGATCGCTTGCTTACCTTGTTTTTGCATCTGCTTTTGGATCTGTGGCAGCTCTTCCCATGTTTTAGGTGGTTCAGGCAGTAAGTCTTTGTTGTAGATAAGAGAAGGGGCTTCAATGGCCAATGGGTAACCGACAATTTTGCCGTTAACCGTGACGGCATCCCAGCTGAAATCGACCAGTTTTTCTTTGAACTCTTTGCTGGGTTTCACTTCATAAAGCAGGCCCGCTTCGGCGTAACCACCAAAACGATCGTGGGCCCAGAAAATGATGTCTGGACCACCGCCCGTGGCGGCGTGTTGTTGGAATTTGGCTTCCAGTGATTCAGGATGCTGGACGATCACTTTCACGCCCGTATCTTGTTCAAATTGACGACCAATTTCGGCTAAGCCTTGGTAGCTCTTGTCGCCGTTGATCCAGATGGTGATTTCCCCTTCTTGCATCGCCATGACTGGCGCCGTCATTAAGGTGGCAAGCGTACAAACAGAAAGTGTTTTGATAATCGGTTTCATTGTTATTGTCTCGCGTAATATGTTCTAAGTGGAATATTACTCCTGACAGAACCCGCAGAGAAATAGTTAACACAAACAGTGATATAGAAAGTTTTTATATCAGTGCGGAGTAAAGCGGTCACAAGGTGCAGAAAGAAAGGAAGAGGCTTGTCCCCAGAGTGCCAAACTGTGAACAAGCCCAAGAACTGTTTTTATGGGTGTTTTCTAATGGCGGTTTTTTCCACTGTTATAGCTCAAGTACCCATGCGCTGGCGGCAAAAGGCGGCAGGGTGAGCCAAGCTCGACCTTGACCGTGATTGACGTTCAGTTGCAGGGTGTCACTGGCATGATGACTGGATTGGTCACTGAGTTTATCCACTAAGGTATATTGCCCGTCCGCCAGCCCAAGTTGCGCGATCAACGCCTCAAGCAGCACCACTTGGCAGACATTCTCATGGTGGGCCGAGAAATTGCTGCCTGCCAGCACCAATTGTTGTTGGTCGTAGCGAGCAAAAAGATGGCAGAAGTGGCTCAATGCTTGTTGGTTGGTGGGGTACAAATCGTAATACTCACCGCTCATTGCCGAGTGGGTTAAGGTGAAGTTGAGTAAACGTGCATAGAACGCCCGCAGTGCGCGTTGTTTTTCACTCAGTTGGCCGCCATCAAACTGGCCTTCATTCATCCATTTTTGATGTTCGGGCACGCCCACATAATCAAAAATCGACGTGCGGCTGGGCAGGCCAAAACCGCCCAATTCCGCTCCTGCTTCGCCCACTTCCTGACCAAAATAAATCATGGTGGGTGAGCTACTGAGTAAAGCTGAGACCAACATTGCAGGGCGACCAAACTCCGCATCCCCAGCAAACTGAGGTGAGGCGAGGCGCTGCTCGTCATGATTATCGAGGAAATGCAGCATGTGGTGCTCAATGTCCATCATTTGCGCTTGGATCTCACCGATGATGGCGGTGGAAGCGCGGTTTTGCATCACCGCTTTGAGTCCGTCGTACAAATCCACTTTGTCGTACAGATAATCCATTTTGCCCAAGTGAATGTAATCGCGGTATAGATGAGGTTGATACACTTCGGCCATCAAAAACGCATCAGGATTGTGCATTTTGATGTGTGAGTTGAGATAGCTCCAAAACTCGACAGGAACCATCTCGGCCATGTCGTAACGGAAACCATCGACGCCGAATTCGAGCCAATACAGAGCGATGTCGCGAAATTTCTTCCACGAGTCAGGTACGTCTTGCTGCTGCCAATAGGCAAAGTGCTCTGCTGCGGTTTTCTGTGCGAAATCCGCGGGCAATTCGGCAAAGTCTTTGCTGCCATCGGGTCGCACGCCGTAATTGACTTTGACCGTTTCATACCAATCATCAAACTGAGGTTTGGCTAAGCGCGAGCCGTTGCCCGTCCATTTGGCAGGGAATTCTTCGTAAGGCCACTGCAATTGTGGGTGCGCCTCACCGCCGAGTGGAGTAAAGGGCGCTGGAAAGTCAGGCAGTTGAAAGGCTTGCCCTGGAATATAGTAAAAGTTGTTGTCTCGGTGATATTCGATGGAGGTGTCGTCGTCAGCACCAAAGTCGCGCACCCCTTCAGGGTTATTTAATCCGTGATACTTGCGCGCAACGTGGTTGGGTACGATATCGATGATCACTTTCATGCCGTGGCGATGGGTACGCTCAATTAACGCGGCAAACTCTGACAATCGTTCTGCCGGATTGTCGGCCAAATCGGGATTCACCGAGTAGTAATCTTTGACGGCATAGGGCGAGCCGGCACGCCCTTTTACGACGGCAGGATGATCGTGGCCAATGCCATAGTGTTGATAATCCGCCACCAACGCATGGTGCGGCACGCCCGTGTACCAAATGTGGCTAATGCCAAGTTGACGAATTTCTTTGAGTGCGAGGTCAGTAAAATCACTGAACTTGCCAACGCCATTTTCCTCTTTGCTTCCCCAAGGTCGGCTGTGCTGAACTTTGTTGCCAAATAAACGAGTAAAGACTTGGTAAACGGTGAATTTTTGTTTTTTCATTTCACTTTTATCCCATGTTTGTAGGGTCATTATTATTGGGGCAACTTAACGGATATGTGACGGCTTGAACTCATCCTTGCTGGGGGCGTAGAGTGGATTCTCCGAGGCTATGTGTATACTTAAGTAACCTTAGCTCAAGAATTTAACAAATATGCCGTTAAACTTAGAAAGAAGCGTGTTTTAATTAGGCTCAGAGTGAGCTGATCAATAAAGAAATGACATTATGAGTATGATGGCCGTCGCCATTGGTGCTACGGGGCTGTCTTTGCTGCTGGTGTTTGTTTGGATGTTCTCCTTATCGTTAAGGAAGCAACGACTCGAACAAGAGCGAAAAGCAAGGGAAATTGCCAACCGCAAAGCAATCGAAAAAGCGCGAGAGCAAGAAAGACAAGAACGACTTTTCAAGGCCGAAGGCGGTCATATTCCGACGATCCTGTTTTTAGCCAAAGAAGCGGAGCGAACCAATTTAAAAGAAGCGCTCTATTGGTATAACAAAGGGGCACGTTTAGACAATGTGAACTCGATGTATGGCATTGTACGCATGAGTGACCGCATGCGTGAAGACTTGATCCTCAAAGAACAAGCGAACTTCTGGCGTTTGGCCATTGCAGGGCTGGAAGGCAGTCTGGATGCGAAATTTGAAGCGGGCAAAGCTCTTGTTCATGGTCGTGGCATTGAAAAAAACTTACCCAAAGGCTATCGCTTAATTGAAGAAGCGGCGGTTCAAGGTAACTTGGATGCGATGCTGTTTATGGGAGAGTGGAGCCAATCGGGTGAGAATCCCGAGCGCTCAAACGATAATGCCTACCAGTGGTATCACAAAGCGGCAAGCAAAGGCAGTGTTGATGGGCAAATTCACCTTGGCCTCAGTTATTTGGCGGGGGTTGGAACCAAGACGGATCATGCCAAAGGTACCTATTGGCTTGAACGCGCAGCCGAAAGAGGCAGCGCCGAAGCCATGTTTCACGCGGGTGAAGCTTGGCGTGATTATGGCAAAACCGGCAATGCGTTGGCTTACGTGTGGCTGTTCTTGGCGTCTCATTTTGGTTATGAGAAAGCGCGCGCAATGCGTGATCAAGTGGCGACGAAAATTGGGGTCGATATTGTTGTTGGTTTGCAAGCGGTGGCAAAACCTTTGTTGAAAAAGCTTGAAGCGGGCAAAGTGGGTAAGCACGCCATCATTAAAGCGCTCAATAAAGTGTATAAGCGCCCGAGTTATTTCCCTCCGCTTGAGGCTAATTTGGATCGCAGTGATGAGCCATTAGTGTTTGACGAAATAGATGAGGGGCTGCTGGCTGACACCATTAACCAAGAGCCTCAGCCACCAAGTGCCGGTGCTGATTCCTCTGCTAGCAGCGAGCTCGATTTCACTCAAGACCTGTTTTCCTCCCAACACAAATCCTAAACAAACGCCCGCATGATGCGGGCGTTGTCTTTTCTTACTGGTTGTGTTTTCTACTAATAGAAACTTAACGCAGCTTCTCAAAGACCGCGACAGACCAAGCTGGAACCGTGAGTTTGCCATTCACGACTTGAGCCGCCTTATCTTGGTTCTTCGCCAGAGAATCATTGCCCGCATTGGTTTGCACTGAATGGAGCGTGTAGCCCGTTGCATCAAACTTGGCAAAGTCACTGACCATGGTTGGTGACGCGTTCACCACAATCACCACGCCATCACGTGTTGCATCAATGGTTGCATCGTGTTTATCACCGCTGTTATCGATGCTCATCACGATGAGGCCAGGCGTTTGTTCTGCACCTGTGTTGTGGAACGCAACGCGTTTGATGATTTCGCTGCCTTTACCTAGGGTAAACAGGCCAGAAGAAGCACGTAGCGCGGCCAGTTCGTTAAAGAACTTGTCCATGTTATCGATGTCTGTGGCACTTGGCATAGCGCGATCGCTTGAGCCAGTGATCACGGCATCGATGATCGCCCAGTTACTGCCGTCTTTGTCTTCGCGTGGCAGGCCAACATTCCAGTTGTTGTCTTGCTTAGTGAAGTCAACGCGGTTGTACCAATCACCTGAGTCATACGAGTCGCGCTGCATCGATTTAGAACGCAGCAGCTCACTACCCATATGGATAAATGGCACGCCTTGGCCTAGCATCGCGGTAGACAAACCAACCGCTTGCATACGTGTGCGCTCTGCGGCCGTGGTCGCATAGGCAATCTTGTACTGGTTGTTGTCCCACAGGGTTTGGTTGTCATGTTTGGAGACGTAGTTCTGGATTTCCCACGCATCTTGCGCGTAACCTGCGGGTTGGCCGTTGTAATCCAACTCAGCACCAGTGATCGCTTTGCCTTTGCTATCGGTGAATGGGAAGGCTTTTAAGTTGCCCGCCATGCCCAAACGAGTCAGATCGGCAAGGTGTAGCGCGGTTGTCTTCAGCGCGGCGTTTTGCTCGTTCTTATCATTCACTTGAACGTAGATGCCGTTACCAAAGCCTTGATTTGAGCGAAGCGAATCTTGGCTGTCGAATGGGCCACCTCCGCGCACCGCATCACGAAGACGATCCGAGAACGAACCAATGCCCGTACCCGCAAGGTTCAACTGAGTGGCTTGTTTGAACATGCGATCGTTACCCACTTCACCGAAGTTCCAACCTTCACCGTAGAAGTAGACATTTGGATCGACGGCTTTAGCAGCAGCCAAGGTTTGCTGCATTTGCGCCAGTGGATGATGGCCCATCAAATCCCAGCGGAACGCATCGATCTTGTACTCTTTCACCCAAGTGCTAATGGAATCGTCAATCAGCTTGGCAAACATCTGGTTTTCCGGCGCCGTGTTAGAACAACAGGTCGATTGCTCCACCGCACCCGAGAACTCGTTCAGGCGTTGGTAGTACCAAGGCACAATGCGATCCAAGACCGATTTGGACGACACCCCTGATTCGTTGGTGTGGTTGTAGACCACATCCATCACCACGTTCATGCCGATCTCTTTTTTCACCGACATCACCATTTCACGGAACTCTTTGATTCTTACCATGCCTTCAGCATCCGATGAATAAGAACCTTCTGGCACCGTGTAGTGGAATGGATCGTAACCCCAGTTAAATGAGTCGAGGTTGCGCACATGGCTGTTCAAACGTTGCACCACCGCGCTCTCTTTGCTGTCTTTTTTCGCCAGTGTTTCAAACACTGTGCTCAGCGTTTCATTGCTGTCGCAGTAGTTGCCGAAATCGGCATCGTTTTTCACGCTTGCATCCAGTTCACACAACTTAGCAAAGGGCTGATTAATGTTCGCCACTTTGGTTGGATCTTCATTGATGGTCGCAATATCAAAGGTTGGCAGTAGATGTAAGTGCGTGACGCCCGATTGAGCCAGTTTTTTGAGATGCTCGACAGGCGCTGTGCCCGCTTGAGTAAACGCTTTGTACTTACCACGATTGGCTTCGGCCGTTGAGTCATCCAGTGCAGAGAAGTCACGAATGTGCGCTTCATACAAGACAAACTCGGCTGGGTTTGCTTGGTTGTGTGGTGCAGCAAGGGCATCCCATCCAGACGGCTTGAGCTCCGCGTTGGCCAAATCCACCACTTGGCTGTATTCCGAGTTCATCGAGAGGCTCAAGGAATAGGGGTCGGTCACTTGGTAGGTTTCGACCTTGTCTGTGGCTGGGTGGTAAACCGTGACTTCGTAGCGGTAGAAATCACCGTGTTTGAGTGCGGTGTGTTCTGCTACCCAGGCACCGCTGGTGGCATCAAATGTCATTGCAACGGCGGTTTGCGCTTGCTTTTCAGCATTGTACGGGACCAGCTTGACGCTCTGCGCCGTTGGTGCCCAAAGGCGGAATGTGGTGGTGCTGTCTGGGTTGATCACCGCGCCATAACTGAGCTTGGTCGCGGCCGCGGCGTAGAGTGCATCCAACGCGCTGGCAGGTTGGACTTCGGTTGCTTTAATAACGCCTGTCGCATCGCTGGCCACCAAGATCAATTGACCTTTCAGCAGATCTTTCAGCGCGTTACCTTCGCCACTAAAGTCCATTTCAAAACCAATAAAATCGTTGCTCAGATGTGGCTTGGTTTTGTTCCAATCGCTGCTCGCCGCTTTGCTTGAAGTGATTTGTTTGGTTGCACCCGTGACTTTTTTGCTGGCGCTATCGAAGGCCAGTTCACCGCTTTCAGAGTAGTAGAGTGTGACGCTGGTAGCGTCTTTGGCGTTGACCAGAATTACGCTGTCATCGGCAAAAATCGCGCTCGCGCCCGCCAGTTCAACTTGTGCCACAGGCTTTTGTGCCAATGCGGTGTAGTACACCTTGTTGGTGCCTTTAAATACAAACGCGACATTGCCAATCGCGGTGGTTTTATCAAACTCAAACTTAAGGTCTGAAGTTTGGTAGTCGCCGTTGGATTTGTTGTTTGGGATGATGTTGATGCAACCCTCTGCGCCTTTCACTGGCAGATCCCAATAGGGTCCGTACACATCACTAAAGCCTGTGGGTTCCATACCTGGCCATGAAGTGTCGTTGCCATCAAAAGCGCCACAGGTGTCGTTGTTCCAAACGTGTAAGGTGAAGTGGCCTTCATCGCCATCTGGCGTGTTCATGTAAACGCGTGCCGTGTTGGCCGGGATGTCAGAAGTTGAGATCAGCTCTGGGTAAACGGCGGCCACACCTTGTTGGGTGTAGACGGCGTTATTTTTGCCTGTTTGGGTCAGATCGAGTTTGGCATCAAAATCGCCAAGGGGTTTTGCCCCATCTACACGAGGAATAAAGTTGATGCACTGGGTCGCTTCGCTGCGCACTTGCAGATCCCAGTAGGCACCAAACTTATCGTCCACGCCAGTGGGTTTAATACCTGTGCCCCAATCATCATGGCCTTCATCGGTTTCGGCGTAGCCGCCACAGGTGTCGTTGTTCCAAACGTATAAGCTCGCTTGGTCGTAAGCGCTGCTGTCAGCGGCTGCTCGAGTTGCAGTTTCGCTCGCTTTGAAATAGACACGAGCCACTTTGCCAGTGTCTGGTTGTGGGTTCGCCGTCTCGCCATCGTTAGAAGAGTTACAGCCAATGAGTAAAGAGGTTGCCATAAGCGGCATGATGGCTTTCGCCACCACTGAGAGTTTGAGAGGTTGTTTGTTCACGTTCTATATCCATATGCGTAATTATAAAAAAGCCCAGATATGCTATGAATTTCGTTTGCCAGCAAAATGTGAGAAAACTCAGCAAAGATTTTTGTTATTGATAAATAACGCAATGCAGGTATGGGGATCACGAATGGTAGAAGGAGAAGGCGTGAAATGATGCACAAATTTAGGGCGTAGAAAGGGGGAGGATGAGGCGATTTTGTGAGCGATGCACGGAGGAAGACGTGCCGGAAGTTAAGTCACCCTCTCCGCTCAATGCGGAGCAGTTCACGATTTTTATCCGAGTTGTTTTTTATTGAAAATTAAGATCAACGTAATCACCAAAAAGCGCTTACAGTCTGTTATTGAGGAAATGCGCCGCATGGGGGCAGATTGGATGCGGCTGAATGGTTCATGATGGTTGCATGGGAGCGATACAGATGGCTATGGTTGCTGAATGCTGGCAGACAATAGCACGCCATTTTTTGACGAGTTTGCTGGTTATTTATTCGCATCGTCAACAGCATTGGTTACGAGTGATTGATGATGGTGAAAACTATGTAAAAAGGGGGGGATTCCCTCTTTATAAAATGCAATGTTTAATGCTCAATAAGTGGAAGTATTTAACCATTCTATGGTTTTTCTTTATTTGTATAAGTGAAAATATTTAATCATGTTTAATGTAAATAATGATTGTATTAAATTGTGCTTGTTGATTTTAAAATCAATTAGTAGCATGATAATAAAAAACAAATAGAACATACTGTTCGAATAAATACAATTGGAAGTGACTTTTATTGCATGTTTCAACAATGAACAGAGTACAACGTACTCGGTTTATTATTATTAGAGATTTGTGTATGTTGAGAATTATAAGTGCAGATAAGTTCATCTCTTCTCGGTTTATCTTGGAGTACAGCAAAGTGGAATTTGCCTCTTTGTTGGGAGTCTCTGTTGCCAAAATAACCAATATAGAGAGTGGAAAATCTTCAATTCCCCCTGTTTACGACTACGCCATCAATTATCTACTCAGTGAACATCCTTTTAAGGAGAGTGCCATGGAAGCGTTATGCTCCCATGAAACACTGAATTTTGCTCGCCGTATAGACACCAATAACAAGGTTCAAAGGTTGTCTTGTAAGCGTTGCGATAGCCGTCGGTTGCACGTTATGGCAGGCGTGAGTGGGTTGTACTTTGTTGAATGTATGGACTGCAAGCATACGATGTACTCATCGGGCATAGCAGTGAAACGGTATCTACAGTGGTCGAACAATGGCGTTAAGCTGGATAGTCATCTATTTAACTGATTTTGTTTCTTTTCCCTACAATAAATGAAAAGCCATTAGCAGAAATGTTGATGGCTTTTTTGTTTGTGGTTTATAAAATGTTAAATGATATGTTTTTATTTATCGCTAATAAATCAAATACAAACAATATAGAGTGATGAAAATCGCAAAATTTTATTTTCTTTTAATTCTATTTCTATTTGTCACTGGTTTGGTCACAGAATTTCTTATCTGAATTCAAATTTAGTCTCAATCCAATATCATTGGCTTATAGAAAGGAAAGTGATAAAGATCGCGAAATTTTATTTCGATTAAATAAGGTTTTTAATTATGAACGAATAGTCACGAAATTTGTTTTTTAAATTTTAAATCTAAATTCCATTTGTAATATCTGTGCTTGTCGTTTTTAAAGAACAAATAAGAGATATTTAAAATGAAGCGTTTAGTTATTGGTGTTAGTAATTACATGCCAGAAGATTTTAGTTTATTAGCTGAATCTTTAGATGAACAATTTAATCGTCATCTTCATCCTTTAGAGCAAGTAGAATTAACCGATGTTGGTGCTGCCATTATTACGTCGGCAGATATTAAGGCTGGTCTACACAAAGTGATTTCTGAAACGGGTTATGGCATTCCTGTTTTCTTGGTCACAGATGAAAACCCAGTGTCAGCCGAAGATTACGTATGGTTAACCGGCGTTATCGATTTAGAAAGACAATCCATTGAATACTACTGTCGCCAAATCAATGAAGCGGTAACCAAATACGAATGCCGCCTATTGCCGCCTTTCTTCAAACAACTGACGCACTACGTGGAAATGGGCAACTCTGCATTCGACTGTCCAGGACACCAAGGCGGTCAGTTCTTCAAAAAACACCCAGCAGGTAAACAGTTCTACGATTTCTTCGGTGAAAACCTATTCCGTAGTGACTTGTGTAACGCGGACGTAGATTTAGGTGACTTGTTGATCCACGAAGGCTCTGCCCACCAAGCTCAAGCGCACGCAGCAAAAGTGTTCAACTCAGACAAAACTTACTTCGTACTCAACGGCACTTCGGCTTCAAACAAAGTGGTTTGTAACGCGTTAGTGACCGAGGGTGACTTGGTGATGTTTGACCGTAACAACCACAAATCAAACCACCACGGCGCATTAATCCAAGCGGGCGGTATGCCAGTTTACCTAGAAACGGCGCGTAACCCTTGGGGCTTTATTGGTGGCATGGATGAGCACTGTTTTGATGAAGAATACATCCGTGCCCAAATCGCCAAAGTATCACCCGAACGTGCGCGTGATGCGCGTCCATTCCGTCTTGCGATCATCCAATTGGGCACTTACGACGGTACCATCTACAACGCACGCTACGTGATGGATAAGATTGGTCATCTGTGTGACTACATCCTATTTGACTCAGCATGGGTGGGTTACGAGCAGTTCATTCCGATGATGAAAGACTGTTCTCCATTGCTACTGGATCTGAAACCAGAAGATGCGGGTGTGATCGTGACTCAGTCTGTTCACAAGCAACAAGCTGGCTTTTCTCAAACCTCGCAAATCCACAAAAAAGACCACCACATCAAAGGTCAGGCTCGCTACTGCAACCACAAACGCTTCAACAACGCGTTTATGATGCACGCGTCAACCTCACCTTTCTACGCACTGTTCTCCGCATTGGATGTGAACGCGAAGATCCACGATGGTGAAGCGGGTCTGCGCCTATGGCGTGATGCGGTGAAGACAGGTATCGAAGCGCGTAAAGAAATCCTCAAAAGTTGTGAGCTGATCCGTCCGTTCATTCCAGACCAAGTTGACGGTCAGCCATGGGGCAGCTACGACACGGATGTCATCGCCACCAATAAGAAATTCTTCATGTTTGAGCCAAACGCAAGCTGGCACAAATTCGAAGGTTACGGTGAAGGTCAGTACTTCGTTGACCCATGTAAATTGCTACTCACCACAGCCGGTATTGCTGAAGATGGTAGCTACGCAGACTTTGGTATTCCTGCCACGCTATTGGCGAACTTCCTACGTGAGAACGGCATCATCCCTGAGAAGTGTGACTTGAACTCTATCTTGTTCTTGCTCACTCCAGCAGAGGACATGGGTAAGATCCGTCATCTTGTGGCGCAAATTAACCGCTTCGAAAAATTCATTCGTGATGATGCGCCGCTAAACATTGTGCTGCCTCGCGTTTACGAAGCGAACAAAGAACGCTACCGCGGCTACACCATTCGTCAGCTCTGTCAGGAAATGCATGACATGTACAAAGAGCTGAACGTGAAACAGCTACAAAAAGCGATGTTCCGTAGCGAGTACTTCCCAACCATGGTGCACAAACCGGATGTGGCAACACGCAAATACTTCCGCGGCGAGTGTGATTACTTGCCGCTGAAAGAAGCGGTAGGTCGTGTCGCAGCAGAAGGTGCGCTTCCTTACCCTCCAGGCATTATCTGTGTGATCACAGGCGAAATCTGGACGCAACAAGTGGTCGATTACTTCTTATCTCTAGAAGAAGGCATCAACCGATTCCCAGGCTTCGCACCAGAGATTCAAGGTGTGTACCTAGAAGACGTCAATGGCCGTACCACCGCCCATTGCTACGCCCTTAAAGATTAATCTACCCCGTTCGCATCGTGACTTGGTTGTCGCGGTGCGAACCGTTTATTCGTGGAGAATAATTTATGAGTACTGAAACCAAAAAAATGTCGGTGGTGCAGCTAACCATTCTGACCTTCATCAACATGGCTGGCTCGGGCATCATTATGCTACCAAGTAAGTTGGCGCAAGTGGGCACGATTTCGATTCTATCTTGGCTGATCACCGCGGCGGGCTCATTGGCTCTTGCTTATGTATTTGCAAAGTGTGGTCGCTTTAGCAAACGTGACGGTGGGATGAACGGTTATGCCTCGTACGCGTTTGGTAAATCGGGTGCGTTTATGGCGGGTTGGACCTACGGCTTGTCATTGTTGATTGCCAACATTGCGATTGCGATTACTTGTGTCGGTTATGGTTCAGCTTTCTTCGAAGTGACTTTGTCGCCAGTAGAGACCTGTCTGTACACCATCGCGATCCTTTGGATTTGTACCTTCGCTAACTTTGGTGGTGCGAAGATCACGGGTCAAATCGGCTCGTTTACGGTTTGGGGCGTTATCCTTCCTGTGTGTTCTTTGGGAATTGTGGGTTGGTTCTGGTTTAACCCAACCATGTACGTAGAAGCGTGGAACCCACATCATCTGCCATTTGGTGAAGCGGTGAGCGCATCCATTGCGATGACTCTTTGGGCGTTCTTAGGTTTGGAATCGGCTTGCGCCAACTCCGATGCGGTGGACAACCCAGAAAAGAACGTGCCGATTGCAGTATTGGGCGGCACCTTGATTGCGGCGGTGGTTTACATTGTTTCAACCAACATCTGTTCGGGCATTGTTGCGAATGCTGATCTTGCGGCCTCTACCGCGCCATTCTCAACAGTATGGACAGTGATGCTAGGCTCAACCGCCGGTAAAATGGTCGCGGGCATGGCGGTACTCGCTTGTGCCGGTTCACTACTGGGTTGGCAGTTCACCATTGCGTCGGTATTCAAATCCTCTTCGGATGCTGGCTTCTTCCCGAAATTGTTCTCTGAAGTTGATAAACGCGGCACCCCCATCAAAGGGATGGTGGCCATTACGGTTATCCAATCGGTGTTGTCTTTAATGACCATCTCACCCACATTAAACGAGCAATTTGAAGCGCTGGTGAACCTCGCGGTAGTAACCAACGTGATTCCTTACATTCTCTGTATGGGCGCAATCTTCATCATGCAGCAAGTGGCGCACGTGCCTGAGCGCGAAATGAAGACAACGAATATCATTGCGCTAGTCGGTTCTCTATACAGCTTCTACGCATTGTACGGCTCTGGCTACGAAGCCATGATGTGGGGTTCAATCGTTACCTTCTTAGGTTGGAGTGCTTATGGCTTGATCGCGGCCAAGCATGAACCTTTAGCCAATTAAACATCATCGAGAAAGAGCCTTCCCCAACTTAATGTGGAAGGCTCGTTTTTTTTCATTTTATACGTGACTATTTACAACACGGTGAAAACTGATTTTCAACAATTAGCAGACGCCAATCCCTCAAGCGGCTGTTACACTCGACGCCGATACCTTTGTAGTTGCTTGAGCGAGTTGATGAGTGTTTGCCCTCCCGCTTGAAAAGACAGAGAGAAATCAAGAGTCAGGTATGGATGACCAACTCTCAGCCCATTCGCTTCAGAATTGAGTTCGAGAATCTTGGTTTGTCGAATACACTACTGGTTTCGTAAATTGAGCGCTTGCCGCTGTCTTTGAACTATTGATAACAACAAGAAGAGGTTTGGTACTATGCGAGGTATCCTCTCCATCCAGTCACACGTTGCTTATGGCCATGCCGGTAACAGCAGTGCAGTCTTCCCAATGCAACGCATGGGCTTTGAAGTGTGGCCGATCCACACGGTTCAATTTTCTAACCACACCCAGTACCAAGAAGGTTGGACAGGGCGTGCGTTTTCGGCTGATGACATCAGCGAACTGGTTCGTGGCCTGAACAATATTGGCGCACTAGAGAAGTGCCAAGCGGTACTGACGGGCTACCAAGGCAGTGCTGAGCAATGTCTGGCCGTGGAAGATACGGTTACTAAAGTTAAACAAGCGAATCCTGACGCGCTTTACGTCTGTGACCCAGTGATGGGCGCGCCAGACAAAGGCTGTATTGTCGCCCCGGGGATTGCGGAAAACTTGTTAAACCGTCTCATGCCAATGGCGGACGTGATTGTGCCTAACCAGTTCGAGCTTAGCCAATTTGCCGAAATGGAAATCCACACTCTCGATGACGCGATCATCGCTTGCCAGCGTGCACTAGCAAAAGGCCCTAAAGTGGTGTTGGTGAAACATTTATACTGCCTGTCTGACGAGAGCTTCAACATGTTGTTGGCCACGCAAGAAGGCACTTATTTAGCGAAGCGCCCTCATTTCGAATTTGCTAAAGCACCCGTTGGCGCAGGTGATTTGATTTCGGCGATTTTCACTGCGGGCCTATTGAAAGGTTGGACACCAAAACAAGCGTTCCAGCATTGCCATGATGCTTGCTATGGTGTATTGAATGCGACTCACCAAGCCGGTGAGTGGGAGCTGCAAACCATCGCAGCACAGCAAGAGTTCGTTGAGCCTAGCAAGCACTTTCCGCTGGAAGAAGTGACGTTAAAAACGGTTGAATAGAAAAAGGAGCCATCTAAGGCTCCTTTTTATTGAGACTAATGGTGAGGCAAGATTAACCTTTTGCTTTCTGTGCTTCTGACTCACAGACTGCGGCAGTAAATACCACGTCCGTTGAGCTGTTTAGCGCCGTTTCAGCAGAATCTTGAATCACACCGATGATGAAGCCAACCGCGACCACTTGCATCGCGATGTCGTTTGAAATACCAAACAGGCCACACGCAAGTGGGATCAGGAGCAGAGAACCGCCAGCAACACCAGATGCACCACAAGCAGAAACGGCTGCAACCACGCTCAGTAGTAGCGCTGTCATCAAGTCTACTTCGATACCCATGGTATGAACTGCAGCCAGCGTCAGCGTGGTGATGGTAATGGCCGCACCCGCCATATTGATGGTTGCACCCAGTGGGATAGACACAGAGTACGTATCTTCGTCTAGTTTTAGTTTTTCACACAATGCCATGTTCACAGGGATGTTTGCCGCGCTCGAACGGGTGAAGAAGGCCGTTACACCACTTTCACGTAGGCATTGGAATACCAATGGATATGGGTTTTGTTTGGTTTTCACGTAAACCATAGCAGGGTTAACGATCAACGCAATGATCGCCATGGCGCTCAGCAGTACCACCAATAGGTGAGCGTAGCCAGCTAAGGCATCGAAACCTGTAGTAGCGAATGTAGACGCCACTAAGCCAAAGATACCAAATGGCGCAAGACGAATGATGAAGCGCACGATGTGAGAAACACTGTGGCTCAGGTCTTCAAATACCGCTTTGGTGGTGTCTGATGCGTGGTGAAGTGCCAAACCAAGGCCGACACCCCATGCCAAAATACCAATGTAGTTCGCGCTCATTAGTGCATTAACTGGGTTATCAACCAACTTGAACAGCAAGGTTTTGATCACTTCCATAATGCCTTGAGGAGGATTTGCCCCTTCAGCGCCAGTGACCAAGGTTAATGTCGTCGGGAACATGAAGCTCAAAACAACGGCTGTTAGAGCTGCAAAGAAGGTGCCCGCTAGGTACATCACAATGAT
Organism: Vibrio sp. CCUG 15886; assembly: GCF_028570825.1. Lineage (NCBI taxonomy): Bacteria > Pseudomonadati > Pseudomonadota > Gammaproteobacteria > Vibrionales > Vibrionaceae > Vibrio > Vibrio sp. CCUG 15886. The sequence goes on from NZ_JAQQBT010000001.1 coordinate 1,396,226, forward strand.
AGGACGCATATGGGTGTGTTGGTTTTTCTTTTGATTAGCGATAGACGCGGCGACCAAAATGAACACAAGAATAGGGGCGATCGCTTTCAGTGCGCCGACAAACAAACTGCCTAGCATACCGACACTTTCCGCTGAGCTTGGTGAAACCAACGCGAGCGAGATACCGAGGATGATACCGACTAAAATTTGGATCACCAGATTGCCTCGGGCAAATCGGGCGATAAGACTGTTATGTTGCATACTTCATTCCTGCATTTATCAGAATTATGGTTATTTGAATAATCGTTTTATAGAACTAATAAAAATTCAGCCATTTTTATGCTGAATGGAACATATAGTAGCTTGGTAATATTTTGTGTCTAGTTTTAGTTTGTTTTTGGGGTTATTGTTTGTTCAATGTTGTGATGCATGGTTAAAAATGTTGAGTTATGGTGAATTTGGCCTAATGATTGGTAAGAAGAAAGCATAACCAAAGTGAATGAATGCCCACTTTGGTTATGAAAAAGTTACTAACCGTTGAGGTTAATAGGTGGTTTTGAGTTTTTGCTTGTCACTTTGAATATGACGACACATTTTGCCAAATTGCTTCATTCGGCTCCTTTGCTCTGCAAACGTTGAAGCGTTGTAGGCCTGTTCTCGTTGCAGCTTAAAGTAGTTTTGTAAACGTCGGGCTTCTAACGTGCCATTGTCAATCGCTTGTTGAACTGCGCATCCTGGCTCTTGCTGATGCTGACAATCTTTAAAGCGACAGTGTTGTGCGAGCGTTTCGATCTCAGCAAAGGTCTCGCTGACGCCTTCACTACAATCGGCAAGTTGCAGTTCACGCATTCCCGGTGTATCGATGATCAATGCACCATCAGGGATCATATGAACAGAGCGTGCCGTGGTGGTGTGGCGGCCTTTGCTGTCATCTTCACGAATTCCACCCGTTTGTTGGGTTTCTTCACCAAGTAAGGTATTGGTGAGTGTCGATTTACCCACACCAGAAGAACCAATAAATGCCACCGTTCTGCCTTTGGCACACCAAGGTTGTAATGCCGAGACGCTAGCTGGATCGAGCGCATTTACCGCCTCTACCCATAATGTTGCACTGAGCTGCTGAACCTGCGTAATGTTTTGCTCAGCCTGCGGAGATAAATCGGCTTTGGTGAGCACCACCACAGGCTCGATGTGCGCTTCTTTTGCAATGCTCAGATAACGCTCAATACGGCTGAGGTTAAAGTCATCATTGAGCGAGCAGACGATAAACAGTGTATCGACATTGGTGGCGATCAACTGCTCCGCGATTTTGCTGCCAGCCGCTTTGCGACTCAGTTCGCTTTGGCGTTCAAGTAGACGTTTAAACTGTTGCTGCTCATCAAGCAAAACCCAATCGCCAACCGTCATTTTCGGTTGTGCATGGTGAATAGCAAGGTGAAAGCGCCCTTGTTCACTGCAAAGCTGATAACCACTGCGATGATGAGCAACGATACGGCAGATCTGCGTATTTTCGTAATCTTCAAGCGTCAGTTGTTGTTGAAAAAATGGTTTCCAGCCTAGTTGAGTCAAAGTGTAAGGCTGAGAAGACGTCATTGTGTTGTTCATTGCGAATTTTCCCGGTGCGCAAAAGCACCCACTAAGTAATAGCTTCAGGGTTTCATTCGTAAATCAAATAGAATCACCCCGGTTTGACCGGGCAAATTGAGAAGGGAAGGGAGAAGTCGCGTAATGCGATAATAGAATTGAAAACGGACTTTCCGTTAACCCAACCATGCCCTTTGAGTTTGGTTTGTTACAATCATCAGAATTCCTCCAGTCAGTCATAGAAACCGCATGAGTATACGTTGCATAAAGAAAAGGAGCAAACTGAGTTGCTCCTTTTTTGCATTTTGCTGTCAGTTGCCAAGGACTTAGTGGCCTGAGTGCTGCATGCCTTTCATTACTTTTTTTACCGGCGCTTGGAAGGTCATCTTTTCACCGTTGGCGAAAGTCACCGTGACATCGATCTGCTCGCCTTCATTCAATGGCGCTTTGAGATCAAACAGCATGATGTGGAGGCTGCCCGGTTTGAGCACGGTCTTGCCTTTCGCTGGGATCTCAATCGAATCAACTTGACGCATCTTCATCACATCGCCTTCTTTGATGACGTCATGCAGTTCCACTTTGCCTGCTGCTGGCGTTTCTGCGGCAACAATCGTGCGCACGTTGTCACTACGGTTCATCAGTTCAACAAAGACCGCACTGTTCACGGCACCTGGGGCCATCGCTCGGGCATAAGGGTGGTGAGCCATGAGATCCATTTTGGCGCTAACCAACGGGCTGACAAGTAGTGCGGCAAGCGCGAGAGCTTTAAGTTTCATCCTAATTTCCTTGGGTTATCGTTTTTATTGCTTCCACAATCGGAGCGGGAGTTAAGGTGTGTGGCACTTTGGTGATCAAGGTGCCATCGGGCTGCAAAAAGTAGAAGTAAGAGCTGTGATCGAGCGTGTACTTCAACTCTGAGTCTTTTAGTTCTGTTTTGCGGAAAATGACCCCGTAGCGTTTGGCCAGTTCCGTGGTGACGTCCAGTGAAGAAGAGAGCCCTTCAATCATTGGGTGGAAATAGTGGGCGTACTGCGCAGAAAGCTTCGCGTCATCACGCTCTGGATCGAGCGAAATAAACAGAGGGCGCAGTTTCGCCTTGGTGGCATCGTCCAACTCGTTCAAAGCGCCAGAGAGCATCGCCAAAGACGTCGGGCACACATCTGGGCAGCGCGTAAAACCAAAATAGACCACACGGATGCGCGTATCTTCCGTGTCAAAAATGTTCACCGCTTGCTCATCTTGCCCATAGAGCATGGCTGCTGAGTGAGTTGGTGGTGTGGCTTCGTTTTCCACTTTACCTTGCAGATCCAAATAGCTTTTGAGTGCAAATCCAAGCACAAAAGCGACCACCAGAAAGAGAGACCAATTTTTACTCATCGTTGCATCCTTATTGCAGGGTAAACCGTGGTAGTACCGTCGGTAAGCTCGCCTAACCACGTCATGGCGTCGGTGGTGCAAACGGGCAGAATCACTTCACCGCGAAAAAGACCGGGTGAGGTTTGCTTTAAGATAAACTTTGGCGTGCCCATTTCCATTTCTAGCCCGCGCAGACTCAGCATAAGTTGCTCACCGCTTGTCGAAGGCCATTCCACCGTGATTTCACTGGCAATCAGCGGTTGCGCGGTATCGTTGCTTAACGTCATGCTTACCGCTTGCTGCGTGCAAGCTTGGGTTGAGAGCATGCAATAATCCTCTAACCGAGGCGCAGATTGAGCCACAGCGGTTGTGTCGGATGAAAACAGCTGTACGATGTCTTTGGCAAAGAATCCGCCTGAGAGAGCGACGATAAACGCGATAATTTTCAGTATGTTGTTCATTATTTTTGAAGCTGGAAGAAGCGTGAGGCGATCCTACCACATTCCATTTGAAACACTGCGACAGCCGTTGAAAATTGTGCGTTAGCAATAAAAAAGCGGAGAGGATTCTCCGCTTTGAACTGATTTAGGTTGGGGTTATTTTGCGTTGGCTTCGGCAAACTTCTCTAAACCCAGCACCAAAGCAATGGCGACCAGCGCCATAACAATCGCCATCACCCATTGCGAAGGTTGCGAGGTCAGCGCTTCGAACTCAAAAGGCGACAGGTTGTGTTGCACTAATGGCACTTGCTCACCTTTAGAATTCAAACGCCAGCTAATGGTCTCTTTCCAAGGCCAGATTTTCGGCAGTGTGCCGATCATCAATCCCGTTAAGAACATCAGAGTGAAATCGCGGAACTTGCGTAGCAGCCATGACAACACGTGAGAGAACGTCAGCAGGCCTGTTACACAGCCCACTAAGAACAGTGCCAGAATGTCAACTTGGAAGCTTTTAACAGCGCCAAGAACCGGCGCGTACATGCCAATGAGCAGCAGAATAAAGCTGCCTGAAATACCCGGTAGAATCATCGCGCAAATCGCAATCGCCCCCGCAATCAAGACATTGATGGACGTGGGTTCTAAATGAAGTGGTTTAAGCACGGTAATGCTGTAGGCAAACGCGATGCCGAGAAACAACAGAGCGAAACGAGTGAGGTCTTTTTTCTCAACCTGTTTGAGGATGTGATAAACCGATACCAAGATGAGACCAAAGAAAAACGACCAAATTGGAATAGGGTGATTGGCCAAAAGCCAAGTGATCAATTTGGCAAGTGTTGCGATACTGGTCAGTACGCCACCAAATAAAGCGATTAAGAAAAAGCCGTTAATGTGGTTAAACGCCGCCTTAAAGCCTTCTGCACGCCAGATTTTTATCACGCTAGGGTTAATGCGACGAATGCTTTCGAGCAAGGTGTCATAGATACCCGTAATAAACGCGATTGTGCCACCAGAGACACCTGGCACCACGTCGGCGGCGCCCATCGCTAAACCTTTTAAGAAAGTAAACAAATAATTCATGTCGTTGAAATCGTAAAAAAGCAGTGCAGCGAGTATACCCAGATTCATGTCAAAAAAGTATGAAATTACGTGGACATAACGCTCCCTGCCTTCGAACAATGGTCACGATTCTTATCCTTTATATTCATCGTATAAAATTTAAGCGCAACTGTATTCACAATGGCTATTTGCATAACTCTTTGCAAAATGCTTTTGCATAATGCAAAAATTATTTTAGCAAGAGTTAATATATGGGATATTCAGCCCAAAAATAGCCCTTTTAAAGTTGGCATGATTAATGCATAATACTTGTCGACCCTTATTAAGCCGAGGGTCACCTAGCCAACTGACGTTGTTAGTGAATACACATTGTTCACATCATACATAAGCCAATCGCACTCATTTTGCGGTTGGTTTTTTTTTGCTTGTGATTTGGGAGATAGCACTCAAGCTTTTAAGACTCGTTTTAACCCAAAACACATCGCGCAGGTGTGGAAAGAAAAATCCGATAGCCTTGGCTATCGGATTTTTACCTTGCTACCCAACTATTCGGCTAACACAGATTCAACGGTGAACTCGGGTGGGTTGGCCTTGAGCGCTTCAAAGCTTAGGCCTTCGCCTTTGATCAACCACATCGGCGCGTAGAGCGAATCGAAGCTTGGTGTTTCACCCGTTTGTTGGTAGTGCACCTTTAAAAATGCGGTGAGAATGTTGTGAAACAAGCAGCTACGGTCATTAAGGTGCAAGCTCTCTTCTCCGGTTTTGCCGCCATTTTGTTCGGCAAAATAGGCATACCATTGATAGTTGGCCTCGATAGACGCTTCCACCGCTTGGTCTAGCGGTGTTGCTTCAAATCCCCAGCTAATCGCAATCAGGCTGTAGAGCGGAAAAATGAGGAACTCATAGTAATCCATCCAGTAAGGGTGGCCTTTTTCCGCAATTAACTCACTGGTGAGGTAGGGAACCACCGCTTGCAGCAGTGCGGCCTGTTGCTCCTTGTTTTGCTCACCAAACAAAAACGCCTTAAACAAGTGAAAGAAATCTTGTTCAATCGGACGAAAATCGGTGAGGTCTGTTTTCCGTGAGATTTCATGAGCGGGAACGGCGTAGAGCTGCGCTTTCGCCTGTGGATTATCGGCCAAAATCGCCATGCTTGCGCCATCCAACCAATGAACCAAGGAGTCGTAGCTGTTGTAATTGTGCTGTTTTTCTTCCGTGGTGACTTGCAAGCGCTGGGTAAAATAGTCCACCTCTATGGTCTGGTTCGGCTGGCAGTGAATCGCCCAATGCATCTTAGCCAGCTCGGACGCCGAACCAATCAAATATTGAATCGCAGGTCGAGACCAATGCAAAAGAATTGCGCGCGCTATTCGATAGAAAATATGGCTGGAAGCAGCGTAGTTTTGGAGATAGGTTGAGTTTGATTTATACATCTCAAGCCCATCGTCATGAAAGTTGATGGATTTTATTTCACTCAAAGTATGATTTAAGCGATCGGTGCTCATATAATGTTCAGTTCTGTGATGAGGTTTTATCGATATGTTCATGATTTAGCCTTGCTTATAGTCAAAGAGATGAGTGCTGTTGCCCTTGCTACCCAACTATTCGGCTAACACAGATTCAACGGTGAACTCGGGCGGGTTGGCCTTGAGCGCTTCAAAGCTTAGACCTTCGCCTTTGATCAACCACATCGGCGCGTAGAGCGAATCGAAGCTTGGCGTTTCACCCGTTTGTTGGTAGTGCACCTTTAAAAACGCGGTGAGAATGTTGTGAAACAAGCAGCTACGGTCATTAAGGTGCAAGCTCTCTTCTCCGGTTTTGCCGCCATTTTGTTCGGCAAAATAGGCATACCATTGATAGTTGGCCTCGATAGACGCTTCCACCGCTTGGTCTAGCGGTGTTGCTTCAAATCCCCAGCTAATTGCAATCAGGCTGTAGAGCGGAAAAATAAGAAACTCATAGTAATTCATCCAGTAAGGTTCGCCTTTTTCAGCTTCAGCAATTAACTCACTGGTGAGGTAGGGAACCACCGCTTGCAGCAGTGCGGCCTGTTGCTCCTTGTTTTGCTCACCAAACAAAAACGCCTTAAACAAGTGAAAGAAATCTTGTTCAATCGGACGAAAATCGGTGAGGTCTGTTTTCCGTGAGATTTCATGAGCGGGAACGGCGTTGAGCTGCGCTTTCGCCTGTGGGTTATCGGCCAAAATCGCCATGCTTGCGCCATCCAACCAATGAATCAAAGAGTCGTAGCTGTTGTAATCGTGCTGCTTTTCTACTGTGGTGACTTGCAAGCGTTGGGTAAAATAGTCCACCTCAATGGTCTGGTTCGGCTGGCAGTGAATCGCCCAATGCATCTTAGCCAGCTCGGACGCCGAACCAATCAAATATTGAATCGCGGGCCGAGACCAATGCAAAAGAATTGCGCGTGCTATTCGATAGAAAATATCGCTGGAAGCTGCATGATTCTGGATATAGGTTGAGTTGGAAGAACGCTCAGAAAGCTTATCTGCGTTGAACATGACATTTTGAATTTCCATATGAGTATAACTAATTCGATTGTCACCCATGTACAGCGCAGATTTATGGTGCGGTTTTGTTCGTATGTTCATGATTTAGTTTTTCGGATACCTATTCTATGTCGCTTTGCTGTTTTATTGCTCAAATGAGAATGAAACTCATTATTTATCGATAATAATCAAACAGAGTCGAATTCGCCTAAATAATTTATCTAAGTGTGATTTTGATGTGATTTTTTATAAATTTGACTAGATAGCAAACAATATCAATCGGTTATATTCAATTTTGTTGGGGATTTGATAGCGCGATAAACAGAGTTGAACGCTCGTAACGGATTTGACTGATGAAAGAAAAAAGCCGATCGATTGATCGGCTTTTGAGTGTTGCAACTATTATCTGATATCGGGAGTATTTAATACCCCATCAACTGCAAGAGGTTCTCTGCGGTGGTGACTGCTTCTTTACGGTTGGCGATATTGAGTTTTTGATACAAGTTGCGGATGTGGGTTTTGATGGTGGTGCCCGCCACATCGAGTTCTTGAGCGATCTGCTCGTTACTAAAGCCAGAATAGATCAAGCCCAGCACTTGCCACTCTCTTTGTGTCAGTGGGCTGGTGCGCACTAACTCAGGCACATTCGGGTGGGTGACCAATTTCTCGACAAATTCTTCGTCAAAGTGAACCGAACGGCTGCGCTGATTGGAAGAGATATCTTTCATCAATTGCAGCGCGCGGTGGCGTTCTAAGTCACCCAGCTCATGGCGGTTGGTGAGTTTTTCCAACAAGGTGCCAATGGTCGCGCCATCAATTAAGAAATTGCCGACCATACCGGTTTGGTTAGTGAGCTGCAGTGCTTCCTTAAGCAGCACTTTGGCTTGATTTTCATCTTTCTGATGAACAGCGAAAATTGCCTCAATGATCAGGTTACGGTTGCGATCGGTGACTAAGTTCGCTTTCTCAGCCTCACTTTGCAAGAAATCCAAGGCTTGGCGAGCTTGGTCGTATTGACCAAGGTTGATGTGAGCACGAGCGATATTGCGCCACTGTAATTGACAGAAGTGGTTGCAGGCATTTTCAGGACGCACAGCCGTGTCTAGCCACTCTTGAATTGCGTTGAGTTTGCCTTTCGCTTGCCAGTATAGGATCAGTGAAAGTGAAGCATTGGCGGTCCAATCCACGTGGTAGGTGGACTGCTTCATCAAATGTTGAATGTGTTCGATGAACTTGCCTGCGCGATCGAGCTCGCCACGGCCAATCGCAATGCGAGCCAGCATCGAATAACTGTGCAAGTGTTTGCTTGGCGCGTGATTTTCCAGAATTTGCAGCCCTTTGTAAGCGCACTCTTCGGCTTCGTCCAAACGGTTCCAACACCACAACACTTGCGCTCGTACGCGCAGTAAGAACTCATGCAAAGGCACATGTTGAAGCTGCTGCTCCTCAATCAGACGGAAGGCGGAATCTTGCAGCTCGAACGCGGCTTGCACATAGCCTTGCGCGATAAGAATTTCGCTTTGCTGCAAAATCGCCCACAGCGCTTGGTGGTAAACCTGGTACTGGCGCGCCAGCTTTTCGGTTTGCTGCATCATTGGCAGAGCGCGATCAAGGCGGCCAATCACGTGGTTCACTTCCCCTACGACTGAAGTAGCGACGATGCGGCTGCGGTAAACCGTGCTATCCAGCTGGCTTAATGCCAGTTCAGCCAGCTCGAGGGCTTTTTCTGGATCGTTGCTGTTGATCGCTACCTGAGCCAGCAAGGCATTCGCTTGGCCTTGGTATTGGATATCAAGATCAATATTGCGCTTTTTGTGCTCATTTTCTGCTTCCGCCAGTAAGGTGCCCACTTGGTTATAGCGGTGCTGACTTTGTGCAAGCCAAGCGCGGAGCATGGTCAGTTTTGGGTTGCTGAACAGCAGATCTTTTTCCAGCAGATTGATGGCGGATTCCAGAGTAGACAGCTCGCCTTGGTTGAACATTTTCCAACCAAACTCGTTGAGGATCTCCGCCACCAGTTCTCCGTCATACGCTTTTTGGGCGTGACGAATCGCTTGATGCGGGGATTTTTGTTTCAACCACGCAATGGCGGCATTGCGGTTCAGCTCCTGCTCCTGCTGTGGAATGCGCGCTTGACGCTCGTGCGACAAAAACTCGCCAAACAAGTTGTGGAAGCGGAACCAGTTTTGCTCCCCTTCAAGCGGATAGATGAATAAGCCGTAGCGGTTGAGAGATTCAATCATCCCCAGTGCATCTTCACGCTGGGTGAGGGCGTAGACCAGCTCATCGTTAAAGTGATCGAGCACTGACACCTGCATCAAGAATTTGCGTGTATCGGCATCGAGTAGGTCAAACACCTCTTCCACCAAATAATCCCAGAGATGGGCATGGTTAAACTGGGAAACCGATTCGGCCGATTGCGCTAAGGTGCGTTTTTGATGCTGTGCTTGAAGGGCGATCAGTTGCAATGCCGATGGCCAGCCTTCCACATAGTTACGCAGATTGTTGGCGGTATCTTCATCGATACCATCTGCGACGCGCTGGTTGAAAAATCGTGTGGTCTCTTCGGTGTCGAAGGCCAACATCTCATTGCCAATCTCAATCATCAGATCGCGCACACGCAAGTTGGCTGTGCCCAGCGGTGGGTTGGCTCGGCTGGTGACCACAAGGGTGAGGTTGTCTGGCATGTGTTTTAGGAAGAAACGCATCGCTTCGTGCACTTCTTCATTGTTGATCACGTGGTAGTCATCCAGAACCACGTAGCACTCTTGATGAAAGTCGACCATCTCAGCGAACACATCGCTAAACAGCGAGCGCAGGGAGGAAAACTGGCGCTTTTCTGCTAGTTTTTGTGCATTGTTGCAGTTGCCATTAGTCGCTTTATTGAGTGCTTGCAGCAGGTAGTTAATGAAGCGGAAACCGTCGTTATCACTGTCATCGATGCTGTACCAACCCACGTTGGTTTTGTCGGCCAACCATTGCGCAGCCATGGTGGTTTTTCCGTAGCCAGCGGGAGAGCGGAACAGCACCAACTTATAGTAAGGGGCTTGTTGCAGCAGCTCTAACACTCTCGGGCGGACAATCGCATTATGCAGTCGGCCTGGACGTGTGAGTTTTGAAGGAATCCACATTCTAATACTTCCTTTTTATATTGGGTTTTTCATGGCAGAAAAACCGGATGTAGCCAGCGAACAAAAATTAGACAAAATGCTCGAATTGCTGGGCATGTTACGTTAAAGAAATCACCTCAGACTTTGATCCACTTCCTAATTCTCAAGAGTTGATGGTTTTGACGCCAACTACGCCCCAATTTTGTGAATTTGATCTATAAATTCTCCATCTGAATCGTTAAGTAAGAATGGCATTGCGCAATATTTTGCAACATTTTTCATAAACCAAAACTTTATTGTGATCGAATTTACAAAAATGGATTTTCTAAATTCGCTCTTCAACCTGAGCGTCATATTTGCCATCTAGAGTTATTAGTTGATGGCTGTGATCTCAATCACTGCAATCTGGTGTCTGAGTGGGAAAGGTGAGAGACGGATCACTAACAGTCCCCCAATCCCCCCTCTACGCCCTTGCCCCTCCTCCTGTAGAGGCTGAAAACTAGGAGGATGTTTATTCATTGCCATCCATGCACGATGTATCGCAGATGGATTAGAACCAAAAGTGAGATTTCGGTAATGAAACCTACTCAACAGAAACAGTTCGACAAAGTGTCGTTCCAAGAAAGTGTTAAAAAACACCTGTCAGCAACCTATGCACACACGCTTGAAAACGCAGATAGCCGCGCTTGGTATCTTGCAATGGGCCGTGCGTTAGCAGAGCTGACGACTTTTGATTTGCTTGCAACAGAGACAGACAAAAAAATCGTTGAAGCGAAAAGCGTCAACTACCTATCGCTTGAATTCTTGATTGGCCGTTTAACCGGTAACAACTTGATCAGCATGGGTCTGTACGAGCAGATCACCGAAGCGATGGCAGAGCTTGGCCAAAACCTAACGGATCTTCTTGAAGAAGAACGCGACCCATCATTGGGTAATGGTGGTCTAGGCCGTCTAGCAGCGTGTTTTATGGATTCTTTGGCGGCGCAAGAATTCCCAACCGTGGGTTACGGCTTGCACTACGAATACGGTCTATTCAAACAATCCTTTGAAGCAGGTCGTCAAAAAGAAGCGCCAGACGCATGGCGTGGTGTAGAAGGCTACCCATGGGAAGTGGCTCGTCCTGAATTGGCTCAAGAGATTGGTTTCTACGGTCATGTTGAAGTCATCAACGAAGGTGGCAAAGAGCGCCGTCAGTGGGTACCAGGCATGCATGTTAAAGCCATGCCATGGGATCTACCGATCGTAGGTTACGAAAGCGATACTGTTTATCCGCTACGTTTGTGGGAATGTCAGGCGATTGCGCCATTCTCACTAGAGAGCTTCAATAACGGTAACTACTTTGAAGCGCAGCACGCACTGATCGACGCGGGCAACATCACCAAAGTACTTTACCCGAACGACAACCACGAAAAAGGCAAAACGCTACGTTTGATGCAGCAGTACTTCCACAGTGCAGCATCGGTACGCGATATTCTTCGTCGTCATGAAGCGGCTGGCCACACATTGGCTTCGCTACCAAACTTTGAAACCATTCAGTTGAACGACACGCACCCAACCATCGCGATTCCTGAGTTGATGCGTATTCTGATTGATGAAAAAGGCCTAAATTGGGATGAAGCGTGGGTGATCAGCTCGAAGACATTCGCCTACACCAACCACACGCTATTGCCAGAAGCATTAGAAACGTGGAGCGAATCTCTGATTCAGCACCTACTTCCTCGTCACATGGAAATCATTTACGAAATCAACCACCGCTTCCTACAAGAAGTGCGTGCGAAGTGGCCTGGTGATGTTGCGAAGCAGCAGAAGCTTTCTATCATCCAAGAAGGTTTCCACCGCATGGTTCGCATGGCAAACCTGTGTGTGATTGGCTCTTACGCAGTCAACGGTGTAGCAGCGCTTCACTCTGAGTTGGTTAAACGTGACCTATTCCCAGAATTCGATGAGCTTTACCCAACGCGTCTACAAAACGTGACAAACGGTGTCACTCCGCGTCGTTGGTTAAAATTCTGTAACCCAGGTTTGTCTGCACTGATCTCTGAGAAGATTGGTACGGATTGGCCTGCGCACCTAGAGCAGCTAGAAGGTGTTGCCAAGTTTGCCGATGACGCGAAATTCCAGAAGGAATACATGGCGGTTAAGAAGGCGAACAAAGAGCGCCTAGCGAACTGGGTGAAAGAGAACATGAACATCGATCTCGATACTAATGCGATCTTTGATGTGCAAATCAAGCGTCTACACGAGTACAAGCGTCAGCACCTAAACATGCTGCACATTTTGTCTCTGTACCACCGCCTACTGAACGATGCGAACTTCGACATGGCGCCACGCGTGGTGTTCTTCGCAGCGAAAGCGGCACCGGGTTACCACCTAGCGAAAGAGATCATTTTTGCGCTGAACAAGATTGCAGAGAAGATCAACAACGATCCACGCATCGGTAACAAGCTAAAAGTGGTCTTCATTCCTGATTACCGCGTGAGCATGGCTGAAATCATCATCCCCGCGGCGGATGTGTCTGAGCAAATCTCAACCGCAGGTAAAGAAGCATCTGGTACTGGTAACATGAAGATGGCACTGAACGGTGCGTTGACTATCGGTACTATGGACGGCGCGAACGTTGAGATTCGTGAAGAAGTGGGCGATGACAACATCTACATCTTCGGTCTAGAAGTGGATGGCGTAGAAGCGCTGAAAGCGAAAGGGTACAACCCATTCGACTACTACAACGCAGACCCACTACTGAAAGCGTCGATGGATCTTCTTCTTGGTGAAGAGTTCACTCCGGGTCAACCTGGCCTACTACGAGCGACCTTCGATAGCCTACTCGATGGCGGTGACCCGTACCTATGTCTTGCAGACTTCGCTTCTTATGTGAAAGCGCACGAAGCGATGGACAAACAGTACCGCGATCAAGCCGGTTGGGCGAAGAAAGCGATTCTGAACACCGCTTTGGTTGGCAAGTTCAGTTCAGACCGCTCCATTCGCGATTACGTGAACAACATTTGGAAACTCGAAGCTGTTCACCGTTAATCAACAAAACCAAGGTAGCCCAATGGCTGCCTTGGTCCTTTATCTACAGATAATGACTAGCAGCAAATAAACCCTACATTGAAGGTTTTCAGAAGTACCTTCGGAGAGAGCGATGAAAGAACAAACAGCATTAAAGAAAGTCGCAGAAATGGCACGATTAGCTGACAGCTATGTCAGCGCTTGGGGAGACGAAGCTTTGGTCTCCGAAGAAACGCTACGCCGCCTGCTCAACTCTCTTGGCTATGACACTAGCAGCGATGAAAAACTACTGGCTTCAGCTGAGAAAAAACACAAGAAAGACGTATTGGCGCCAGTATTGGTATTGCGTGATGGCGATCCGGTGGAAGTGGAACTGAATCTTGGCACCAGTGCGCGTGAAAGCGAGTTCAACTGGCGTTTAGAAACAGAACAAGGAGAGGTACTGGAAGGCTATCTTCAGTCACAGATTGTTCGCGATGAACGTGCCGAGGGTGGCCCTCTAGTGTTTGCCCTGCCAAAAGATTTGGCTTGGGGTTATCACAAACTATACGTGAGCCGTAAGCGTCGTAAAGCACCGTATGAAATGGCGTTGATCATCACGCCACGCGCTTGTTTCAAACAAGATTCTCTAGAGTTGAACAAAAAACTCTGGGGCCCAAGTATCCAGCTTTACACCCTACGCACCCAGCACAACTGGGGCATCGGTGATTTCGGCGATCTTAAATTGCTGGTGAGTGACATCGCATCTCGCGGTGGTGATTTCATCGGTCTGAACCCGATCCACTCGCTATTTCCTGCCAACCCAGAAGGCGCTAGCCCATACAGCCCATCGTCTCGCCGTTGGTTGAACATTCTTTATATCGATGTGAGCTCTGTTCCTGAGTTTGCGCTCAGTGCGGAAGCGCAACAGAAAGTTGGCAGTGCCGAATTCCAGCAGCGCCTGCAAAAAGCGCGTGAATCACATTGGGTGAACTACACCGAAGTGGCAGAGCTGAAAATGAGCGTGTTGCCACTGCTGTTTGCGGAGTTCAAAACTCGCCATCTCGACAAAAACAGCGATCGTGCTCGCGCGTTCCTAGAGTTTGTGGAAGAAGGTGGTGACAGCCTGCTTCACCAAGCGGCGTTCGATGCATTGCACGCAGAGCTACACGCGCAAGATTCAAACGTGTGGGGGTGGCCAGTTTTTCCTGAGCAATACCGCCGCTTTGATTCTGCCGCGACGCAGAAATTCATCAAAGACAACCAAGAAAAAGTGCACCTTTACATGTACTTGCAGTGGATTGCCGACGGCCAGATCAAAGAAGCGCAAGCGCTGGCTGAAGAGAAAGGCATGTCCGTTGGTCTCTACCGTGACCTTGCAGTCGGTGTGGCTGATTCTGGTAGCGAAACATGGGCAGATAACGGCAACCTAGTATTGGATGCCAGCATCGGTGCGCCACCAGATATCCTTGGTCCACTGGGCCAAAACTGGGGTCTGCCACCACTCAACCCTGAAGTGCTGCAAGCCACAGGTTATGACGCGTACATCAAACTGCTGCGTGCCAACATGAAACATTGTGGTGCACTGCGTATTGACCACGTACTTGGCCTTCTTCGCCTATGGTGGATTCCAAAAGGCGAAAAAGCGACAGAAGGGGCGTACCTCTACTACCCAGTCGAAGACATGCTAGCGATTTTGGCGTTGGAATCTCACCGTCATCAGTGCAGCGTGATCGGTGAAGACTTGGGTACGGTGCCAGATGAAATCGTTGATATCCTGCGTGATGCGGGCGTGCACTCATACAAAGTGTTCTTCTTCGAGACGTCAAAAGAAGATGGTGGTTTCATTTCGCCAAAACACTATGCCGATCAGTCAATGGCGGCTTTGTGTACCCATGATATGCCAACGCTACGTGGCTTCTGGCATTGTGATGACCTCAAAATGGGTCGTGAAATTGGCCTCTATCCAAACGAAGAGCAGCTCAATGGCTTGTTCGACGATCGACTAAAATGCAAGCAAGGCATTTTGGATAGCGTGCGTTGGCATGGTTACTTGCCAGAAGGCATTGGCCACGATGCACAATACGTGCCAATGGATGCGCATTTAAGCGAAGCATTGCAGTTGCATGTTGCAGCAGGCGCTTCCGCATTGCTCAGTGTTCAGCTTGAAGACTGGTTGCAAATGGACAACCCAGTCAACATCCCGGGCACGGTCGATGAGTACCCGAACTGGCGTCGTAAATTGTCGATGAACCTTGAAGAGATTTTCAGCCGTGAGGATGTGAATCGAATCGCTCGTCGTCTAACGGAAGTGCGCGCGCAAGCGAGCAAATAAGAGTGAACTCAATGAGATGACCCATATGTAATGACTTGATTTGCAGACAGAAACTACAGCCTGGGTCACTCTCTGTATACCAGTAAAATGGTAGAATGAGGTACCGTTATTATGCCCGCACCAATAGCGGGCATTTTTATTATTTGCGTACCTTGTGGATGAACAAGAATAAGTACGCGGTCGTGAATGAGGATTGTGTTCACAACGTTGGCTGTTTGGCGAGGGAAAAAAGGTTTGAAAAAATTAGTAAAAAGTAAAGTGAATCAGATGTTTGAGAAATTGTCTCAAGCCGCTTGTTCAGAGCCGTTTGCATTTTTAGGTCCATTTATTGACCCAACACAAGGGGCGTTGCGCGTCTGGATGCCGGGTGCAACGGGGGTGGCATTGGTATTAGAAGGCCAGCCACGTATTGCGCTTGAGCGAGAAAAAGAGAGCGCCTTCATTCTCAAAGCCGATCTCAATCTGCATCTTACCCATTATCAATTGGCGATCGATTGGAATGGCATCGAACAACTTGTCGATGACCCATACCAATACCACGGTATCTACGCCGAGTATGACGATCTCCACACGCCGAAAACCATGTATCAACACATGGGCTCACAGTTTATGACGCTTGAGCGCGACGGCAAATCAATCTCTGGTATCCGTTTCTTGGTGTACGCACCGCATGCGACCGCAGTAAGTCTCGTGGGCTGTTTTAATGATTGGGATGGCCGACGTCATCCAATGCAGCGCCTTGATTACGGCATTTGGGGTTTATTCATTCCGGGGTTAACCGAAGGGGTGAGCTACAAATTTGAAATGAAAGGGCCGAAGGGTGAAGGCTTACCACACAAAGCTGACCCTTGGGGTTTCTACGCAGAGCAATACCCATCTTTTGCTTCCGTCACGTACGATCACGCCCGCTACCAGTGGCAAGATGCCCAATGGCAAACTCGCCCAGTGACCGAGAAACGCAAAGAAGCGCTCTCTTTCTACGAGTTGCATGCCGGTTCTTGGAAGCGCAACGAGCAAGGTGAGTTCCTGAATTATCGCGAACTGGCCGCCGAGTTGGTGCCCTATTTGGTGGATATGGGTTACACCCATGTTGAACTGATGCCAGTCTCTGAGCACCCGTTCTACGGCTCTTGGGGTTACCAGCCTGTGGGTCTCTTTGCACCAACCAGCCGCTATGGATCACCCGATGATTTCAAATTCTTCGTCGATGCCTGTCACCAAGCTGGCATTGGTGTGGTACTGGATTGGGTGCCTGCGCACTTCCCATCGGACGATCATGGCTTGGCCAATTTTGATGGTACACCATTGTTCCACGACCCAGATCCACGCCGTGGTTGGCACCAAGACTGGAACTCGTTTATCTACGATCTTGGCCGCGAGCAAGTACGCCGTTTCTTGGTTTCTAATGCACTGTATTGGTTTGAGCAGTTCCACATCGATGGTATTCGGGTGGATGCGGTGGCATCGATGCTGTATCTCGATTATTCACGCAGCCATGGCCAGTGGATCCCGAACATGGATGGCGGCAACGAAAACTACGATGCGATTGCCACCCTAAAATGGATGAATGAGGAAGTGTACAAATACTTCCCGAATGCGATGACGATTGCGGAAGAGTCGACCGCTTTCCCGGGCGTGTCCGCACCGACCTTTATGGGCGGTTTGGGCTTTGGCTTTAAGTGGAATATGGGTTGGATGCACGATAGTCTTTCTTACATCAAAGAAGAGCCTGTTCATCGCAAATACCACCACAATACCCTCACGTTCCCACTCGTTTACGCTCACAGTGAGAACTACGTCTTGTCGCTTTCCCACGATGAAGTGGTGTACGGCAAAGGCTCTATTCACAACAAGATGCCAGGTGATGAGTGGCAGCAAACCGCCAATTTACGTGCGTATTTTGGTTACATGTATGGTCAACCGGGCAAAAAACTCAACTTTATGGGCGCGGAAATCGGCCAAACGGCAGAGTGGAATCACGATGACCAACTGCAATGGTTCTTGCTCGATTTCCCCCGTCACCAAGGCGTGCAAGCCTTGACGCGTGATCTCAACCACTTGTATCGAAATGAAGCGGCGCTGCACGATCAAGATTGCATCCCAGCCGGTTTTGAGTGGCGTTTACAAGATGCTGCCGAGCAGAGCATTATTGCGCACGAGCGTATCAGTGAAGCAGGCGAGCGTATCTTGGTGGTGAGTAACTTTACCCCTGTGCCACGTGATGAATTCCGCTTAGGCGTGCCAAACAAAGGCCGCTACCAATTGCTGCTCAACACCGACGACAGCAAATACGCGGGCAGTGGCTACGAGGTTGTGGTGGACGCCAAGAGCGAAGCAGTGGTCAGTGAAGATTTGGCTCAGTCGATTGTGTTGCGCCTACCGCCACTGTCGACCCTGTTCTACAAGCTGGTCTAAAATCAAGCGATTAGGCATTTCACACTAGGGAGCTCAAGGGCTCCCTATTTTTATTTCTCAGCTCAGGCGATCAAACGGTTCCGGTGGTCTATAGTCCTTATAGGACTGTTTGCAAAGGATGCACTCTCAATGACTTTGACCATCGCCAACAAAATCCGCCTTGGCTTTGCCATCTGCCTACTGTTTTTTATCGTTGCCTCTTACGTGAGTTATCAAGGGATGGTCAATGCGGCGAGCAACTTCCGTCATTACGGTGAACTGGCGGGAGAAACCACCTTAGCGGGTGAAATTCAAGCCAACTTCTTAAAAGTCAGACTCAGTGCTGATAAGTATCTGGCTACTTTAGAAAATTCCCACCTCACTACCTACCAGCAGCGTGTGCAAAAAATCACCAAGATGATTCAAGACGATATTGCACGCACTGACGATGACAAGCATCGCGCCTACTTAGACAAAGCGCTGGCTGAGGTGAAGCATTTCGATCACACCTTTGGGCAGTTGAAGCAAAATGTTGAGCAAGTCGAAAAGGCGATCTATCAAGATATGGTGAAGGTCGAGAAGCAAGCGTTACACGATCTCGACGCGATCTTGGACAATGCGCATCGCTCCCTCAAGCCAGAGGTTGAGTATTACGCCGCGCTGCTGATGGAAAATTTTCTCCTGGCGAATTTGGCGGTGCTTCATTATGTGCATAAAGAGAATGAGGAAAGCCTCCAGCAAGTTCGAGTGACATTGTCCGAAACCTTGCCGCAACTAGAAGAGCAGTTTCGCACTGTGATTGAAAGTGAAGAGCAAAAAGCCTTGCTGCAAGCGTTTGTGCAGCAAAGAGCGCTCTTCATCAAAGCGTTTGATCACTCGGTGATGTTGAAAAACCAACAAAATGGCCATCGGAAAAAGTTGGCTGAGTATGGAGAATTGTTGTCATCCGATCTCGAAACATTAAAACTGCTTTCGATAGAAGAACAAACGCAGTTAACCGCTGAATTGCAAGAAAAGAAAAAGCAAACCATTGAAGTCATTTTGGGACTAGCGGTGGCAGCGGTGGTTATTGGCATTGCGTGTGCCTACACCGTGGCAAACTCGATTGGCAAGGGCATCCGTAAGGTGAAACGCATTTCCACCGAATTATCGAAAGGGAACTTATCGGTTGAGGTCGTGGTGGAGGGGAAAGATGAAATCGGCGAATTGTTGGCCAACATGCGTGAAACCATTCTCTCACTGCGCGACATTGTCGATAAGGTGACTCTCTCTTGTTATAAAGTGGCCCAGATGTCGGAAGAGCTGAGCGCCATTACCAACACCACCAGTCGCTCATCAAATGCCCTCAACAGTGAAATGGAACAAATTTCTGCCTCGGTGCAACAGCTCTCCACCAGTACCACCGAGATTGCGCAAAGTGCGACAGATTCAGCCAGCTTTGCCCAACGTGCGACTCACAATGTTAGTCAGGGGCTGGACGAAGTGCACAAAACCTTAGACGCGATCGAAAAAGCCGAGTACGAAATGGCAGGCAGTTCAAAACAGATTGGCGATTTGTATCAAGAGTCGATGGACATTGGCTCTATTTTGGAAGTGATTCATGGTGTGGCTGAGCAAACCAACTTGTTGGCGCTCAATGCCGCGATTGAAGCGGCCAGAGCGGGTGAGCAAGGCCGCGGTTTTGCCGTGGTGGCGGATGAAGTGCGCTCATTGGCAAAACGCACACAGGAAGCCACCGCGCAGATCGAAACCATGATCGGCTCGTTGCAGCACGGTGCGGAAGAGGCAAAGAACTCCATCGACCAAAGCCACCACACCGTAACGGGGGCGGCGCAACAAGCGCAATCGACCACCTCGAACTTAGAAAATATTCAAACCTTGATTGAAGAGTTAAATGACACCAATACCCAAATCGCGGCGGCGGTAGAGGAGCAGAGCATGGTGACCGCCAACGTCAGCGAAAGTGTCACCGAAACCTACAATATCACCCGAGACAACAATGAAGCGGTGAAAAACATCGCCGAATCGGCACAAGAGTTGGCGGTGGTGGCGCAGGATTTGGAAACTCAGATGAAGCGATTCAAAACCGCGTAAAGCGTTAAGTTTTACTCAAAGGAGCGCTGAGAAAAAATCTTCTCAAGCGCTCTTTTTATTGTTTGTTTTTTGCACAAAAATGCGTCGTAGGATCTATGCAATTTTTTATCCTCAGTTATAATTCGCGCTCGCGATACCTAAGCGGCTTTTAACAAGCAACAGAAGCCTTTTAGCTATCGATTTTTCACCAGCAAACAGTGGCGATTCGATCACTGATGACTGGCACCAATCAACACTGGAAGCAAAGCAAGTAATGACAGTTCAAACGTTTACGCCAAACCAAACCACGACGTTGGATACGGCCAAAAAAACCATCGAGCAACAGAGCCAAGAGTTAACGCCAAGCGGCGGTAACAAAATCGGTTTTGTCTCATTAGGTTGTCCCAAAAATCTCGTTGATTCTGAACGAATCCTGACGCAACTTCGCACCGAAGGCTATGAAATCGTCAACAGCTACCACGATTCGGACGTGGTGATCGTCAACACTTGTGGCTTTATTGATAGCGCAGTTCAAGAGTCGCTCGACACCATCGGTGAAGCGCTTAAAGAGAACGGCAAAGTGATCGTGACCGGTTGCTTGGGCGCGCGTGAAGATGAAATTCGCGAAGTGCACCCGGGCGTTTTAGGCATTACGGGCCCACATGCGTATGAAAACGTGTTAGAGCACGTACATCAGTTTGCGCCAAAGCCAGAGCACAACCCGTTTACCAGCCTAGTGCCTGACCACGGCGTGAAGCTGACGCCAAAACACTACGCTTACCTAAAAATATCGGAAGGCTGTAACCACCGTTGTACCTTCTGCATCATCCCGTCCATGCGTGGTGACTTGGTCAGCCGCCCGGTGGGAGAAATCCTCAGTGAAGCAGAACGTCTGAAAAACGCAGGGGTGAAAGAGCTATTGGTGATCAGCCAAGACACCAGTGCCTACGGTGTGGACAGCAAACACAGCCTCGGTTTTGCTAACGGTTCACCTGTGCGTCAAAACATCAAAGCGCTGAGTGAAGAGTTGGGCAAAATGGGCATTTGGGTGCGCTTGCACTACGTTTACCCATACCCACATGTGGATGATTTGATCCCGCTGATGGCGGAAGGAAAAATCCTGCCTTACTTGGATATTCCATTCCAGCACGCCAGCCCGAATGTACTTAAAGCGATGAAGCGCCCTGGCCGTGCGGAACGCACGCTCGATCAAATCAAAAAATGGCGCGAGATCTGCCCAGAGTTGGTGATTCGCTCAACCTTTATCGTTGGTTTCCCAGGCGAAACGGATGAAGATTTCGAGATGCTGCTAGAGTGGCTAAAAGAAGCGCAACTGGATCGTGTGGGCTGTTTCAAATACTCACCAGTAGAAGGGGCGGCTGCAAACGACATTGATGATCAGATCTCAGAAGAAGTGAAGCAAGAGCGTTTTGAGCGTTTCATGCTGGTTCAACAAGAAATCAGTGCGGCGAAGCTGCAAAAACGCATTGGCAGCACCATGAAAGTGATCATCGATGAAGTAGACGAAGAAGGCGCGATTGGCCGCACCTACGCGGATGCACCAGAAATCGATGGTTTAGTTTACCTCAACGGTGAAACCAGCCTCAAAGCAGGTGAGTTGGTGGGCGTGCTTATCGAGCACGCTGACGAATACGACCTGTGGGGATCGTTGGTTCGCGCCTAGTCTCACCGTGTTAAGTCACACCGACAAAGAGCCGATGATTCGGCTCTTTGTTTTTCTGTCACTCTCTGTCTACGGTTAGTTGAGCATTGGTACGGTCGACAGCAACAGCAGTAATGCCATGCTGATATTAAAGCTCTTTACTCGGGTATGCGTGGTGAGCCAGCGCTGTAACTGAGTTCCAGCGGCGGTCCAAAAGCTGACCGAAGGCAGATTGGCCAAAATGAATACCCCAGCGATCAAAACCAACTCCCACCATTGACTCCCGGTGCTGTAAACGCTGACTGCCGTCAGCGCCATGGTCCAGCCTTTTGGGTTCACCCACTGAAAACTTGCCGCTTGCAAAAAACTCATCGGTTTAAAATCTTTTCGCTCACTGGCTTTGCCGCTGAAAGCAATCTTCGTCGCCAGATAAACCAAATAGCTCAAACTGAGGTACTTAAGGATTTGATGCGAGAGTGGGTAGCTGTGAAAAAGCCCCATCAAACCCACACCAATGAGCATCACCATCACCGCAAAGCCAAGCGTAATACCGAGCATGTGCGGAATGGTACGAACAAACCCGACATTGGCGCCGGAGGTCATCAACATAATGTTGTTGGGACCGGGAGTAAACGTCGATACAAAGGCAAACAGCGCCAAAGCGCTGAGCTGAGACAGCTCCATTTTTTCTCTCCTACACGTTGATAATTGTTTTCTGACCGGTCAACACAATCATAGGTAGTTATCGTCGCAATTTTGTGCTTTTATTTGATCACCAAACAGACACTGCGCAAGAAAATTTCACTATGGATAGATTTGACGAAAAAATATTGCACGCCCTCAAGTGTGATGGCCGAATTTCAAATGTAGAGCTCTCAGAAAGGGTTGGATTGTCGCCTTCCGCGACCCTGCGCCGCGTGCAGGAGCTGGAGCGAAAAGGGGTTATCAAGGGGTATCGTGCGGTATTGGATAGCAACCAATTGGGGATCGGTTTTGTCGCCTACGTGTCGATTGGTTTGGCATCGCACAGCAAAAAAGCGCAGCAAGAGTTTGAAGATCACGTCCGCTTCGTTGATGAAGTGGTGGAATGCCACAACATTACTGGTGCCAACGAGTATTTGTTACGGGTAGAAACCAAAGATCTCGTCGCGTATAAGAAGTTTCACGCCGATGTGCTGGGTGAATGCGAGCAGGTAAAATCCATCACCACCATGGTCGTGATGGATTCGCCGAAAGATGAGCGTTAGAGGTATTTCTCAGCCAATGCTTGCCATCTCTCTTCGCCGATAATGGCTTGCAGTTGGGTGATGATCTTGGCATCGAGTTCGGTTTCACGTCCCAACTCGATTTGCTGCCATTGATCCAGCGAAGCTCCGTGGGTTTGCAGAGCCTGATCCAGTGCGTACCAAAACGCCGCGCCCTTGAAGTAAAACAGTGGATAGTATTGACGGTTACCTTGCTCAAGCACTTGGTGCTCAGCCTCATACAACCCTGTACCAGCAAATGGGTATTTCTGCGCAAATTGTTGCCACAGAGCCTCTGGTGACTCGAAAGTGATCTCGGTGTTCATCAGAGACTTGAGGGCGTAGTACTCTGCCAAGCTTTCTGATTTCCAAAGAGAATTCTTTCGCTTATCCATATAGTGAATCGACTCGTGCGCGGAAATTTTGAGCAAGAGCTGCAACGACTCATCGGTCAGTTCCCCTTGGTCAAGTAAGCTGTTCACTAGCAGCATGTTAGTGCCTGCCGCGCCACCTAAACTTCCAGCGTTTTTGTCGCGTTTGAAGAACGCCAACTCCCAACCCGCCATGTTTGATTGAGGAAAAACACGGTGTAGATAGGACAACTGCTTCTGCATTGTCGGCAGCCAGCGTTGCTGTGCGTCGATCACCTTGGCATCCTCGACATGGACACGAACGTGCTGACCAGAGATAGGGATTAGGGCGGTATCCATGCCCCAAACTAAAAAAAGTGGCGGGAGTGTTGGGTCGGGCAAGGTATAGCAGTGTTGGTCGGGCGTACAAACTAAGGTGATGTCGGCCTGCGGGATACGAGGCAAGCTGTCGTATTCTGAGACGAAATACCACCCCTGTTGTGGTGAGTAGCTGTCGTTTTGATTCGACGGTTCAAACCCTTGCTCTGGCACTTTCTCAGTCGTGGTTTGCCATTCAATTCTGTCGCACTCTACCTCGGTTCCATATTGAATGGAGGTGAAGCGTTCATCTTTTAAGCAAGAAAGCGCTGGTGGCATTGCTGATGTCAGGCTGCGAGGCGGTTCCACCGTAAATTTGCCCAAGTGGCGAGTACTGGCGCTAAAGCGCAACTGATCCTCAGAGGTTGGGCTAATGCGAATATGATAGTTAACCTCGTTTGCCATAGTAAACGACGAAGCCAATATCGGCAGTGCTAAAACGAGTAAGCGTGTATGCATAAAGGGGTCATTCTCTTTTGCTTTGGAGACGCCTATATGACTGCACTGATTTCACTCTGTTCCCTTTGCATTGCCATTATTGCGTTAACAGATGGTTCCGCCAGTGTGTTTGGTGTCTTGTTCTGTTTCAAGACAGGTCATCATCATCATTTCCAAGCCATGTACCAATGTCTCTAAGCTCATACTCGGTTGGTTGGAAGCACTGGCTTGCTCTGGCAGCAGAGGGATGTGGATAAATCCACTGCGAATTGCGCGTGTGTGCAAATGATGCTGAACACCGTAGAAAAGGTGATTGCACACAAACGTGCCTGCGCTGTGAGAGAGTTGGCACGGGATGCCTGCTTGTTGCAGCGCGTGGGTGATCGCCTTCACTGGTAAGGTCGAAAAATAGGCAGCAGGGCCCGTTGCTATGATCGGCTCGTCCACCGGTTGATGACCGGCATTGTCTTCGATGCGATAGTCATCCAGATTAATCGCAACACGCTCAGGAGTGATGGCGCAACGCCCTGACGCTTGGCCAATCATGAGTACTAAATCTGGTTGATGTGTTTCAACGGCTTGCAGCACTGTCTCGATCGCTTGGTAGCGAACCACAGGCACTTCACAGCCAATGATCTCCACCTGTGGCAAAGCGCGCGAAGCCATTTGCTTGACCAACTCCAGTGAGGGGTTGATTGATTCGCCACCAAATGGCTCAAATCCGGTGAGTAGTACCTTGCGCATAGAAAATATCCTTTAGACAACTGCTTCGCATAGAAAACCGCTCTGCACTATGCATCAAATCCGTCGGCTTGCCAACGAATCCTCCATAAACCTTGCCGAGTCAATTTGAAGTGACTCGAAAATGTTTGTTACACCAATCTCCGTGCTACAAAACGTCTGGAAAGCAGGTAGCAAACTCGCGACAAAAACACCCGACAATTTGCCCTATCCACACTATGAAACAGACATCCTGCTAGCTTTATTACACCCGAATAAGATCGGGATTAGAGGTTCTGTTACCCAAACTACGGGGAGTTGCAGGTAGGCGGCAAGTGAATGAGCGTAGCCAACGCCACTGCGACATCAAGTAGTACGGGTATACTCTCCCGTATGCCGTAGAGGGAGTGACAATCACAAAAGGAAATAGGATGAAAAAAGCACTTTCTTTATCGCTGGCTGGTGCCAGTGTTCTTGCCGCGTTAAGCACCTTTCAGGTTCAGGCCCATGGTTGGGTTGAATACCCAAGTGCCAGACAAAATACCTGTTATGAAGATGGCGGTTTTTGGACCAATGAGATCCCAAACCAAGCATGTCAGGCGGCGTTTGATGCCTCTGGCGCTTACCCATTTGTGCAACGCAGCGAAATTGCCGCAAACGTACCGAATTACCGTGATATGGCGCATGTCAAAGCGATCGTACCGAATGGCGAGCTTTGTTCTGCGGGCGATTCTGCCAAAGCGGGATTAAACATCCCTTCACCCTATTGGCAGCGCACGTCAATCACGCCAGATACGAACAATCAAATTGAACTGGTGTTCTTTGGTAAAGCGCCGCACAACCCTTCTTACTGGGAATTTTACTTAACCAAGCCGAGCTACGATGCGTCTTTGCCGTTGACTTGGGATGATCTGGAGCTGATTGACACCGCAGGTGACATTTTTGTCGATGAGCAAAAACGCTACCGCATGAAAGTGACCTTCCCGGCGGATCGCAGTGGTGATGCCATTCTCTACACACGCTGGCAGCGCATTGATGTGGTTGGCGAAGGTTTCTATAACTGCAGTGACATTACCTTGAGAAGCGGAGGCACAACACCGCCAACAGACCCAACCGATCCACCAACGGAACCAGGCAACAACCTCAGCGTACTTGGCTATTTTGTTCCACAAGGTTTTGGCCCTGTTGAATCTGGTGATACGGTTCGCTTGCGTACCTTTGACGCGACGGGCGCTGAGCAGGTGGACATCTCATTGGCTATTTCTGCCAACAACACTGGCACTTGGGCTGCGGAGCTGGCGGGGCAATTTAATGGTCAACAACATAAAGATTGGTACATCGGTATTTGGCATCAAGAGATGAATCACTACATGTACGACAGCAGCAATGTGTTTGCGAACCAAGTGCATGCGCCAAGCGCCAATTTTAGCTACGCGCTTTCGTTGATCAAAGCGGATACCACGCCTCCAACGTTACCTACCAACGGTTGGAGCAAAGAGAAAGTGTATGTCGCGGGCGATGTGGTGAGCCACAATGGTCGTGAGTGGACTGCGCAATGGTGGACAACGGGTGAAGAGCCGGGAACCACGGGTGAGTGGGGCGTTTGGCGTTAAGCGATTGTTCTGCTTCAACACTGAGGAGGCTGCGGCCTCCTTTTTGCTTCTTATTTTTTATTGCTTAGTATCAAGTATCAAATACGCCACCTCCTTGTGGCCACATCGTTAGATGTCGAACAACACGCCAATTTTGATGGCTTGCTGATCAAACTCTTTTTTAATTTCAGGACTATCGACGTAGAGTGCATCGGTCAAATATTGGTAGGAGAGCGTCATCGAGAAGCGTGGTGTGAAATGCCATTCACTGCCTACTTCAATGCCACTGTGTACCGAGCTATTGCGCGTTTTTTTACGCTCATTCGTCGTCATGATCAGTGAGTCGTCAATATAAGACGCTGTGTATTGATCCCAATTGGTGCTCGTGGTGGTGTAGTGCAGTGTTGGCTTTCCGTAAAGGCTGAGTTTATTGGCCACGCGCCAGGAAAATTTAGGACCAATGTTGAGATTAAGGCTTTGGGTTTCTAAAGAAATGGTCGATCTCTCCAGATGACCTTCAAAGTAGGAATAGCTCACGGTTTGGTTGATAGGGTTAGCCAACCAATACGATACGCCCGCTTCCAATGCGAACCAATCGATAAATTGATAACCCAATGTCGCGCCAATACCAACGCCTACTTTTTTAGGACTCACATCGTAGAGGTGATCTTGTTCGAGATCGTCACTCTGATAGGAATAAAACGAAACGCTTTGGTCGGTACCAAGGTAAAAACCTTGCTTAGCCAAAGCGATAGGTGATGCCAGCAGTAGGCAAGCGGCCAAAGTATGTAGCTTCATAGGAAACACTCTTATGCAATGAAAATGAAAAAACGCGTTACCCCCCCTTAGCACTGAGTTGTACAGCGATTTAGAAGATTCAGATAACGCGGAATATGTTTTATGTATTTTTAAGGCGGTGAATTATAGGTATTTGAAATGTGTTTTGAAGGCAAGCAGCGGAAAAACAGTGTTTCCATTTCGCAACAATGGGGTGGGTGGAGAGATGCTCCTTGGACGGATTTGAATATTCACTTGCAATAAAAATATGCACTTGCCTATTTTCAACGCAATCCAATTATTCTGACTATACTCACTGTGATGTCGAAAACATGACGTAAGCTTTTATAAAATCAAAATAAATTGGCAGGTTTTATATGGATAGAAAACACCTCATTCTTGTTGCGCTGGTCATCGGTGTCTTTACAGGTTGCGATAATCACAGTCGGAACAGTCAGCTTGATACGGATAGCGGTAGCAAAAGGACGGAAATACTGCTCACTAGTCAGTCAGGCGGGAGGGGGGCTGTGGGGCTATGGAGCATTCTAAAAGACGACTTGAGTTTGCAAAGTACTTTATTTGAAGCACAAGGTTTGCCTGCTCCTAATATCAGTCAATTGTTCTCTGAAGCTGGTGTTGCCAATATAGGTGGCAAGAAAACAGGTTTTGTCTATTCGAAAGCCAATCAGAGCTTTTATGGCGTCATAGATAAAGCTGTGATTAAATTTGACCCTACAGCGAATCAAGCCCGTATTTTGACTCTGATTCCTGAGTTTTATAAATCCACTTATTATGAGTCATTTAGCCGTTATGTCCTCAAGCCTGTCGTTTCGAAAGATGGCAAAAGTTTGATTGTGATTGCAACTCGTGGAGGAATGGCTCTTCCTGCTTCGCCTGCGGGGGATTCAACGCGGACGAGTGGTGGATTGGTCCATATTAATATTGATGAATCCAGCAGTGACTTTGGTAAGGCGAATATTGTTTTTGAATTCTTTGAGCATAGTAATGCTGTGGGTAGAGATTGGCGCGACCGCATATTTGAGATTATGACAGAGCCAATGCTTTATGATGATGGAACAGACCCATCCATCTTTTTGGGTTCTGAATACGTTGTCATCGACAAAGACATGTGTAACCAATCTGATAATAAATGCACAACGTCAGGAAAGCTTTTCAGTATGCATCCGAGCGATCAGAGTGATTGGTCAAAACCTTGGAAAGTCCGTGGCAATGTGATGGGGCACACCATAATACTTGGTCGTACTTCACACTATGATAGTCGAGAAAATGTCATCTGGGGGGGGGTGAAAATGACTATCAAATGTCGTTGTTCAAAATAACACCTGAAGGAGAATGGGCGCCCGACCCTAGTTCAATCGACGGGATATGGAGTCAGTCTCGGATAGTTTGGTCTACCACTCATGGAACTTACCATCCGCAAGCTGTAGTGAGTGGTTATGGAGATAAAGCTTTAGTTTGGACAACAGGCAGCGTCCCTAATAGCGTTCCAGAATTCCGCCATCCGTTTTTATCCAATATTTATGCTCATAAAGAACCTGAGATTTTGCAAAGTTTTCAAGGGTTATGGAAGCCGGATTTAAGTGGTTATGCGAAGCCCGCTCATGTGACGGCAAGTCGAAATAGTTCGACCATGTGGGTTGTGGGTAACTCCGACGCCACTGCTGAGGACTTTTACCAAAGTCAAATGACTTATTTAAAGCAGACTCACACTTATGGCTCCGCTGAATATAGTAAAAGCCTGCAAACCTTATTGGACGAATATAATGTGGTTGCTTCGTATGTGGATGAAATTGGTACAAGTTCGCTCTCTCAGCAGCGTTTGCTAGGTGGAGATGTGACGGGGGGGACCTTTTTTGCTGGCAGTGTTGCCGTTGGTGATGAAGGCAGTTTGGATAGTCAACTCTACACTGACGGCTTACTGTTTGCGATGGCCACGGGTGGTGGCGAACATGGTGATGGCGCTCTGATTAAATACAATCGGAACACAACAGAAGTGACGCGCATTCCTTTGGGCACTAACGAGGTGGGTTATCCTGTAGGTAAAACTGCTCAGGTTAGTTCATCTATCGTAATCGGTGGGACATCGAAAGTCGCCCAAGCGAAACTTAAGCCAATGGAAACCTCGGTTGGGATCTGGTCTGCAAATCTACAAACAGGTGAGCTCTCTGATGAAAGGTTGCCTGGCACGAATGTCAAAGGAGTTTCTGGGGACGTTTACTTAGAAGCGGCTACGCCACCTCTGGCCTTTGTTAGAGCTGGCGATGGAGATTTTTGGGCTAATGCGACATATTGGGCGTACGATATATTTTCGTTTGTTGTGAATCCACAAACACATGAGGAGTTTCGTGCAGGTTTAATCAAAGTGGATGGCAAAACTGGGGCAATAAAAGCCGGGCCATTTATCACCACTGATGGGCCTAAATATTTTATAGGGGATGCGATAACGCCAATCAGTGGCAATGGAGAATTTGCGATGTTCTTTGAAGGTGCTGGGGTGAATGACACGCCGAGCATAGGACAGAACCTATTCATCTATGATCTCAATAATATGGATTCGACCAATTACAAAAAAATCGCCTTCTCTCCTGACAACGGTGGGCAGTCATCTGGGTTGTGGAGAACTCGTTTTTCACCCGTTTATGATGTGACGTCAAATGCTTGGTACGTCATCACCACGAATAATGTTTCGACCAACGAGATCAATATTGTCAAGTTATCTGCATCGACAGACATTATGACAGACCCTGTCGTGGCTAATTTGAATGTGTCATGGCCGCAGGGAATGCCAATTAACAAGAATGACTATATTGCAACCTCGATGTTTGTTGGTTCGGACCATGCTATTTATTTTGGGACGAGTGATGGCAAACTGATGCGATTCAGTCCTGGCACTACTGCCGTTGAAGTGGCTTACGACTTTGCGCCAGTGAGTGGCTCGGCGAGTCTACATGGTTTTCTAAATGAAAAAGAAGGTGCCATTGTTGGGCTTATCGTTGATTCAACGGATGAAGTGCTGGGCAGTGGTATGAGAATGTTTGCTTATGATCTAGACAGTGGAACAGCGAACACTGTCAACGCGGATGGTATTGCTGGGAGCGACGATCCTTACCCTGGTTTAAACCTCATTCGTCGTTGAGTCTTTCTCTTTGATATTACAGAGATACGGATTAAGTACCGAAATTAGGTACTTAATCCTTTGCTTAAGAGAAAGATGTCTGTGTTTCTCTCGCCTACACTTTTTCCAGATTCAAGACGGTTCACCCCTCCGGTGCCACTCTCTCCCATTGAAAATACGCTTCGTCTGCCAGTGCCAGCATTGGGCGATCTTCATCGGTATCGCCATAGGCATAAATGCGCGGGAATTGGTCGATATCGCAATGCGCTTTGACTCTGGCGACTTTGCGGGTTTTGCTGCAATCCCCATTCAGGTAGGTGCCAGTTAACGTGGCGTGGTGGATTTTCATTTCGCTGCAAAGCAATTCAATACCTTGGGTTTGACACCAAGGCGCAAGGTAAAGGTCGAGCGAGGCGGAGACCAGAATAATACGGTCGCCTTTGGCTTGATGCCACGCCAGTTTTTCCATCGCTTCTACTCGGAGGTAATGAGGAATCACCTCCGCAGCAAAGCGTTCCCCCAATTGTTTCAGTTGATGGGCATCGCGGCCCCGAAAAGCCACCCAACTGGCTATCGGGCGCATCACATGTGCGGGCAACAACTTGAGTTTGTATAGGGTATAAAACGGCATGATTGCGATCCGACCGAGCCATTTGCGCTGGGGAGACGCGGAGTGCTTCAAAAAGAGCGAAAACATATCTTCATGAGTGATGGTGCCATCAAAATCAAACAGAGCGAGGTGCATGCGAATACCTAAGCGAAAGGGATACCTGTTTATAGTGAGAGGCGATGGAAAGCGCAAGCGTTTCTGTTGTGTCACAGCAGTATCGTTTTATTTTCTGAGTTTGAGTCACTCCTGACTCAAATATAAATTGAGCAGAAATTAAACTTTTATATCAGTCATAGAATGGAAAATGGCTTTTCCAGACAATATACCTAAACAGTAATTAGGTAATGATATGAAAATTCAACACAAGCTGACGATTCCCGTTGGCATTATTTTACTGACGTTTTTAGTCGTCTCATTTATTAATTATTCCTTATCTGAGAAACAAGCCAAAATAGCCGACGATATTAACAATGGCATGTATCCGGTGGTGATGAGTCTAGAAGATGCCTATCGAGACTTATACCAGTCGAGCAATGCGGTGCAAGGTTGGCTGCTGGCTTCATCGCAGGATGAAAAGAACTACCATATCGGGGAGTTTAAAGAAAATGCCTACAAAGCCATTCCGCGAATGAAGAAAGTACAGCAATTAATTGATGCGCAGCTCATTCCTAGCGCAATGCAAGGGGAGCTCAATAGGCTGGTGAAAATAACGCAGAGTTGGATCGGATTGTATGAACCGATATTTAATCAGCCTGATTTAGCTGAACATTATTACGCCGACAACCAGCAAATCATTCACGATGAGTTTGTGCTGATGCGTGCTCAACTCAAAACCCTGAGTAATGCCATTGATGATGAGTTGATGTTGCTCAATCAGCAATATGTTGAACGCCAGAACTTTGTCGACAACGTGATCCTCATTGGTTTGGTGGCGGTGGTGATCAGCGTGTCGTTTGCCTACTGGGTGATTCAGCGTTTTGTGATGAAGCCGATGCGACAAATTCAGGTGGCGATGCGCGATATTGCGGAGGGGGAAGGGGATCTTTCTCGCCGTATCGACATCAGCAGCCGCGATGAATTGGGCGAGCTTGCGCACTCCTTCAACCAATTTACCAGCCGCATTCACAACACCATTGGAGAGGTGGTGGCGGCAACGCAAAGCGTGCGCAGTGACATGCATTTGATTTTGCAATCGACGCAGCAAATCAGCCAGTTTTCACATGGGCAGCAACAAGAAAGCCATACCGTCGCTGCTGCAGTAAATGAAATGCAGGCCACCAGCCAATCCGTGAGTGATAGCGCTGGTGAAGCAGCGCACTCAAGTGCCCTCGCGAGTGAGCAGGTAGAGCAAGCTCAGCGCACCGTGCAACAAACGGTGGAATCGATCGAGCATCTTGCCAGCGAAATAGAGACAGCGACGCAAGTGATTCACCGACTGGACTCACAGGTAAGTAACATCGCCTCGGTGCTGGATGTGATTCGTGGCATTGCCGACCAAACCAATCTGTTGGCACTCAACGCGGCGATTGAAGCAGCGCGGGCGGGAGAGCAAGGGCGTGGTTTTGCCGTGGTGGCGGATGAAGTACGCTCTTTGGCGAGTCGCACATCCGACAGTACGGGAGAAATTCAGGCGATGATCGAACGCTTACAGCAAGGCGCTCAGGAGGCGGTGGTAGTGATGTCGCGCAGCGCCAATAGCCGTGAAGAAACGCTGCATCGAGCCAGCAACGCGACCGATTCGTTAGGCCAAATAGGGGCATCCATTGTGCATATGAACGACATGAACAGTCAGATTGCTTCCGCCGCGACTCAGCAAAGTGCCGTCAGCGCCGACATAAACCTGAATGTGCAGAACATTGCTGACAGTTCAAAACAGATGGTCAGTATGGTGGCGCAGGTGCAACAAGCCTGTGAGGGGCTCGATGAGCAATGCGAACAGTTAGATACCCTGCTGGGAAGGTTTAAAATTTAGCGGTTTGTATTTTAGCGATTGATACTTTCCGTGACTGATATTTTTCGCGGTTGGTATGATAGCGAAAGGGCTGCGAGAGCAGTGGTGCGCAGCCCAATCCGAATTTCAAGTGCAAGGTTTATTCTGCGTTAGCGTAGTGATCAACGGCGAAGCTGAACATCACTTTGGTCATAAAAAACAGCGAACAAGCCAAAAGCCAAGGTTCTAATGGCAGAATCAGTAAGAGCAATAATCCGTAGCACAACAGGTTTGCTGCAATAAATAATTGAAACTTATGGCCTTTGAGCGAGTTGATAACCATCGCGGCAGCAATTGTGTTCCCCCAAATAATCCAAGCGCTCAGTAGTGAGCCTCCAAGCAACCACGCAATCGCGATGATATGAAAATGAATAGCGATGAAGGTGAATCGGCTACTCGGGCGAGCGGCGTAATATTGGTTGGTGCCTTTGGTGAAGTTGGCCACACAACCGGCCAAAACGTCGGCAATCAGCACGAAGCCAAGTGCTACTTTCCAGTTTAACTCCGCATTCATCGGCAAGTATAAGTGCCAATACACGATGGCAGTACCGACAAAAGCAAAGGCAAACACGCAGGCTATCTCCAAGGCTGATTGCTTTTCGCCAAAGACTTCATGCAGGGATTTGGGGATCTGAATATCAGCCATCAAGGGCTCCTTATCTATCGCGTTGTTCCCGTCTTCTTTCACTATTGGATATGAGCGTCTAAAAAAGCAACAGAGCGGAAAGTGTTACTTCAATTACTTGATTGAAGTTTGTGATAGCACACAGTTTAGGCGGCAATGGTTGGGTGAGTGCGTGAATCTTAGGTAAGGAGCTTGTGACACTACAAATAGTGACGATTAGGCGTATAGTGTCTCTGATTTGGCCCAAACTGAAAGGGTCACCCATTTTCATTGCCAGCAAAATGGCAATGTCACGCTCAATAGGAATCCAGTATGAATTCATTATTCAGGCAGCAATGTTATCTGCTCGGGGAATGGCGCAGCGCGCCGCAAACCATGACCGTTACCAATCCTTTTAACGATGAAGTGATTGGTACGGTGCCGAATATGGGGGAAAAGGAGACCCAAGAAGTGATCGCGGGTGCAGACAAAGCGTTTCAGCAGTTTAAAGCACTTACGGCACAAGAACGGGCCAATCTACTGCATCGTTGGCATCAGTTGATCCTAGAACACAGCGATGAGTTGGCGCACATCATGACGTTAGAACAAGGTAAGCCATTGGCTGAAGCGAAGGGAGAAGTGCTTTATGCCGCCAGCTTTATTGAATGGTTTGCTGAAGAGGCGCGCAGAGCCTATGGCACGCTCGTGCCAAGCCACAAAGCAAACGCCAAGATTTTGGTGACCAAAGAGCCGATCGGCGTGGTGGCCGCGATTACCCCTTGGAACTTCCCCGCGGCGATGATCACCCGCAAATGCGGCCCAGCGTTTGCGGCAGGTTGCCCGGTGATTTTAAAACCCGCGCCGGATACCCCTTTTACCGCGCTTGCACTGGCTGTGCTGGCGGAAAAAGCGGGCTTTCCTGCTGGGGTATTTAACGTGATCACCGGTGATGCGGTTGCGATTGGTGGCGAACTGACCAGTAACAAGCGCGTTCGTAAATTATCGTTCACGGGCTCAACGCCCGTAGGCAAACTGTTGATGCGTCAATCGGCAGACAACATCAAAAAGCTCTCTCTTGAATTGGGTGGCAATGCCCCGTTTATCGTCTTTGAAGATGCCGATTTGGATGCCGCCGTTGAGGGGGCCATGATCGCCAAATTCCGCAATGCCGGGCAAACCTGCGTCTGTGCAAACCGCCTTTATGTTCAACGTTCGGTCTACACGGCATTTTGTGAAAAATTGGTGGCGAAAGTCTCAGCACTTAACGTGGGCAATGGTTTTGACCAAGGCGTTCATATTGGCCCGCTGATCAACGATGCCGCAGTCGCCAAGGTGGTGCAACACGTCGAAGATGCCCAAAGTAAAGGGGCGCACATTGAATGTGGCCAATTGCCCACGGCAGGCAGTCGACTTGTGCAGCCTTTGGTACTCAGTGGCGTGAGTGATGAGATGCTGGTGGCGCAGGAGGAAACCTTTGGCCCAATGGCACCACTGTTTGTCTTTGATAGCGAAGAGGAAGTGCTGGCACGTGCTAACAATACCGATTTTGGCCTTGCGGCGTACTTCTATACACAATCGCTCTCACGAGCTTGGCGTGTGTCGGAAGCGCTTGAAGCGGGCATTGTCGGTGTCAATGAAGGATTGATTTCCACCACCGTTGCGCCGTTTGGTGGCGTGAAAGAATCGGGCTTAGGTAGAGAAGGTTCATTCCTTGGCATGGATGATTACATGGAAAGTAAGTACATCCTGATGGGGTTATAAAAGGTGCGATTGAGGCGGGTACTGGGCTCAGAAAAGATATATAACCGATCGTTCTAG
Organism: Vibrio sp. CCUG 15886; assembly: GCF_028570825.1. Lineage (NCBI taxonomy): Bacteria > Pseudomonadati > Pseudomonadota > Gammaproteobacteria > Vibrionales > Vibrionaceae > Vibrio > Vibrio sp. CCUG 15886. The sequence continues at coordinate 1,431,368 of NZ_JAQQBT010000001.1, forward strand.
TTAAGACGAGTTTCGTTGGAAAGTATTCCTTTAAATTTGAGGTCTAAGGACTGATATTAAACAGGTAATTACCTCCAAACCAAAAAAGGACACATCATGGCAAATACCTATACTCCTCCAGCTGTCTGGACCATGAATGAAGAAAACGGCGGTCAGTGGGCGAGCATCAACCGTCCAGATTCGGGTGCGAGATTTGAACGAGAGCTGCCGGTCGGCTCACACCCACTCCAGCTTTACTCAATGGGGACACCCAATGGTCAGAAGGTGACCATCATGCTGGAGGAGTTGTTGGCTCTTGGCGTGAAAGAAGCCGAATACGATGCGCACATCATCAAGATTGGCGATGCGGATCAGTTTTCGTCGGGCTTTGTCGCGGTGAATCCCAACTCAAAAATTCCCGCCTTGGTTGACCGCTCCGTAGCTGAGCCAATCAATGTGTTTGAATCGGGTCATATTCTGCTTTATCTCGCCGAGAAGTTTGGCAAATTGCTGCCTACGGATTTAGCAGCGCGCACTCAAGTCATGAACTGGTTATTCTGGCTGCAAGGTTCAGCCCCCTACTTGGGTGGTGGTTTTGGCCATTTTTATGCTTACGCACCAGAGAAATTTGAGTACCCGATTAACCGCTTCACCATGGAAGCTAAGCGTCAACTTGACGTGCTAGATAAGCAATTGGCGAAACATCGTTACCTCGGTGGTGATGAATATTCGATTGCTGACATCGCTGTTTGGCCTTGGTATGGCAACCTTGTGCTGGGCAAACTGTACAATGCGGCTGAGTTTTTAGACGTGGCGAGCTACCAGAACGTGGTGCGTTGGGCGAAAGACATTGAACAGCGTGACGCAGTAAAACGTGGCCGTATTGTCAATAAAACCTGGGGTGAATCGTGGGAGATGGTGGAAGAGCGCCACAGCGCCAGTGACATCGACCAAGCGCTCGCGACGCAACCTTAAACGCTCTGTTTTATCATCATTAAATTGATGAAAGTAATCAACAGTAAAAAGCCCCTCCTCAATTGGAGGGGCTTTTTTATCGGTTTTCGTTCATCGTTTTTGCTACGGCATTTTTGGGATGGCTCTTCTTCGATGCATGCTTATTGCGAATATGCGAGTGAGCTTTCTGCATCAACCAATGTTTTCCCCTCAGAAGCCTTCAACGACAGTGCTGTGCTCATGGCATAACAGTGGTTTAAGTTCTGATCGAGTTTTGCGTACACATCTCCATCCAATTGGTTTTGTTCCACCATCGGCCACATGATGTCGGTGATCTCTTGTGGTGACAGTTTGCTTCGATAGGGACGGTTTTGCGACAAGGCTTGGAAAACATCGGCAATCGCAATGATGCGTGATGGCAAATCAAGTTGCTCAGCGGTTTTGTTGTACGGGTAGCCACTGCCATCGAGCCTTTCATGATGATTGGCCGCCCACTGGGCGATATTGGAATGAGGGAAAATCATATTGAGCGCGACCGCGGTATCGACAGTATGACGCTTAATGTGGATGTATTCGATTTCACTCAGTGGCCCTTCTTTGTGCAAGATGCTATCGGGAGTTCTCAACTTGCCAATGTCGTGCACCAAACCCGCAACGTAAATCAACTTGCTGGTGGATTTTGGAAGGCCCATTTGCAGGGCCAAGTATTCACTTAACTCAGCCACTTTTAAGGAGTGTTGATACGTAAACGGGCTTTTCGCATCGACGATGCCAGCAATAAAACGGCCCAGTTGAATCAGAGCGGAAATCGACAGATCTTGATGCAACCATTTCAATTGGCTAAAAGAGAACGGGACGGTTTCGATATGGGTTGAGTCCATAGCAAACCAAAAACCATCTCGGTGGATCAGTGTGACCAGCGCGTCAACAAAGGTCGGGCAGAAGAGTGTGCCACGATAAAAATACAGTTCCTCACTGATCGCCTTTTTGTACAAGGTGATGAGATCTTGTTGGGTATGACTTAAGTATTTGGCTCGCAAGAAGTCTAGCCGGTCGGCTAAGTAAATGAGCGCGGAGACATCTTTCTCATAGGGGCTGATTGGCGCGTGCTGTAAATGGAGCCAATCGGTGTGGTGGTAGAGAATGATGTTGGCAAACTGCGCCAACATATCGCATTGTTCGAGGGCTTGAAAACCCACTCGGCAGTGCTGCTCGCTTTCGCTGGGGATCATGTCGCTGATGAGATGCGAATGTTCCGCCGTTTGGGAGACACCACAGTCGTGAATTAAGCCCGCTAAGAAGCTGAATTCTTGTTTCTTTTTTTCCCAACCAAGCAGTTTTGCGCACTCATACGCGGTGTAAGCAACTCTGTGGTTGTGGTGAAGATCGTCCATGCCGACATAATCTAAGGCACGCGCTACCCAGATCAACGCGTGTTTGAGATCCACGCAAAACGGTTCATGCATTGCAGGTTTGATCGCTTCCATTGTCGACTCCTAGACTGCTGACGTGCTTTAGCACTAACGTTGCATTACTAATATGCACTCTCATGCTTAAAGTTTAGTCGAGTTTCGTTGAGCCGTTGTCCTTCAGCCCAAATTCCCTTTTGCGCAAACACAAAACTGTGAGGCTAACCTTGCGTTGGGGTTGAAATATCACGCTGACGCAGTTGCAGCTTAGAAATGCGCTTAGTAAGGGTATAAATGCGTTTGAGTGTTTCCACCCATTCCATTTCATAACGGAAAATCCGCAGGCGGTTGGGCTGCTCTTCCGATAAACGCTGCGCTTGGTGCGCCAATACGGCGTCAATCAACGAGTTCAGCTCACGTTTGGCGTTCAAAACCAACTGGGCCGTGGCGGGATCATCGCGGCGAATGGCGTTGACGCAATCGAGCAAGGTTCGGTTCACTTTGTCTTGCACGGTATCCAAGGTGGTGCGCATTTGTGGGCTGACCACAATATCGTCGTTGAGCGCCTTGTACGCCAACGGCAGTAAGGAGTTCACCACCAAATCCGCGATGCTTTCCAATTGGTCGGTGATGCTGATTAGCTTAATTTGCCGTGCACTTTGCGCGTTGGAGAGAGGCTCGCGACGCAGGCGTCCTAAGTAAGACAGAATCGAGCTATGCAGCTGATCAACTTCTTCTTCAATCAATTCGATCTGGTTAAGGCTTTCACGAACTAAGCTGGTCTCGTTGGCATCTTTACATTCTGGCGCGAGAGGGGGCATCATGTTGAGCATATTACACACCCTTCTGCCAACTCGACCGAGCTCAAGTTGCGCTTGATCTAACGCGATATCGGGTGTTGGTAAAAAGGCGTCGTTGATGTATTTGGTTTGAATGGTGGCTTCGCTTTTTTCGGTTGATGTATGGGGCAAGAGTTTGCGAACCAGCCAAACAAACACGCTAGCAAGCGGAAGCATGATCAAGGTGTTTAACACATTAAACAGTGTGTTGGCATTGGCGATTTGCCGTGGCAACTCGGCGGCCATTCGCTCCACGCCACTGAGCTCGGGATGCAGGGGTGAGATAAACATCGCAAGTTCACTTAATATCCCGATGAGTGGCAGCCAAATAACCACACCCATGACATTAAAAATTATGTGGATGGCCGCCGCTTGTACCGCTTCTCTTGGTTTTCCAATCGATGCCAACACGGCAGTGACGCAAGTACCGATATTGGCCCCCATTGCTAGCGCAATCCCAGTATCGAGTGGAATAAAGCCTTGGCCAGCAAGAACAATCACAATCCCTGTGGTGGCAGATGAAGATTGGACCAAAGCCGTAAAGGCAGCGGCAATAAGGATTGCCAGCAACAAGTTATCCATGTGCGCCATCAAATCAATAAAGGGTTGATAGCTTCTCAGCGGCGCCATCGCTTCGCTCATCAAGTTCATCCCAAGAAAGATCAAACCGAGGCCAAACAACATGTTGCCGTAGTGTTGGGTGGTTTCCTTTTTCGAAGTGAAAAACATCATAAAACCGATCGCGACCATCACTAACGCCGCTTTGGTGACTTTGAAGGCGATGATTTGCGCGGTGACCGTGGTGCCGATGTTGGCTCCCATGATGACGCCGACCGCTTGTGGTAGCGACATTAATCCGGCAGAAATGAATCCCACCAGCAGCACCGTAGTCACCGATGAGGATTGAATGATCGCCGTAATGCCCGTGCCCGTCAGTACCCCTGCAACGCGGTTGGTGGTCAGTTTAGCCAGCCACTGTTTCATCTTATTGCCTGCGGCACGTTTAAGCGCATCCGACATTTTTTCCATACCGTAGAGGAAAATCGCCAGCCCGCCTAAAAGCCCGATCGTCATGGGCAAATAGTCGATTTGTTGCGCACCTGAGGCAGCCAATAAAGGGAAGGAAGGAAATAAAGCCAGCACGAAAAGTGCTGAGCGAGGAAAAGCAAACATGCGGCTTAAACTCATCATAGCGACCACTCTAATTGTTTTAATTGTCACTAATAAGAATAGACAGATTTTGCGTGGCAAGGGGAAAAGCTTCTTGGTCGATTTCTGCGACTGATCTCCTGAAAATCAGCGCTTGGCGGTTTATAAAATAGGTGAGTAGAGCGAACAGCGATATATTTTGTAAGGATATAATGATAAGGGACGAGATTTATGCGGAACATGTTGTTCTTCCCAGTATTACTACTGTCAGGTTGTGCTTTAACCCCCAACTCCACGCCATTACAACAAGACGCCAACTGGACGGTTGGTCAGTTGCCCAATGGCATGAAATACCACATTTACCCTACGGATGATCAGGAGATCTCGCTGCGTTTTACCGTCAATATTGGTTCCTTCCAAGAAAATGAGCAGCAAAAAGGGTATGCGCATTTTGTGGAACACATGGCGTTCAATGGTAGCCAACATTTTTCAGGTAACGAGGTGATCAAACTGTTCGCGCAAGCGGGCGGCAGTTTTGGCGCTGACATCAATGCGTTTACCGCGTATCAGCAAACCACCTACAAACTCGAACTCAATGATGCCAGTCATCTACAACAAGCATTGACTTGGATGCGAGATGTCAGTGATGGCATCGAGTTTGATCCTCAAGAAGTGGAAAAAGAGAAAGGCGTGATTTTAGGCGAGTGGCGACGTTCACGCCCTGAAGATAAATCCTTCTCGTTTAATGCCTACTACGCTTCCATCGATGGCACGGTTTATGAGAAGCATGATCCCATTGGCGATCAAGAATCGATTGAAAATGCCACGGCAGAATCCTTAAAGTCCTTCTACCAAACTTGGTATCAACCGCAATATTCTGAGTTGATCATTACCGGTAATGTTGGTGTTGAAGATGTCGCCGCCATCATTGATGAAAAGTTTGCCAATTGGCAGACAACGGCCAACAGCACCGTTGAGAAACGCCGCGATATTCCGGTAAAAACGGAGCCTAGAGTGCTGTTTAGCAGTGTGATGGAATCGCCAAGTGTCCATTTTGCTATCGACCGTGGGTTTGTTGGTATGCGCACACAAGCGCAACAGCACCAGATGTGGCATGACGATGTCAGCGCTAAGTTGATTCAACAGCGCCTCTATTCTGTGCTCAATGATGCTGCGGAGCCGTTTCAGTACGTCTACGCCAATGCGTTTGCCAATAACTACAGCCGCCTGATCGCAGGTGGGGTGTCCTTTGCGCCGAGCCAGCGCCACGACATGCATCGTTTGTTTGTTGAGACATTGGCGTCGCTGCGCGACTATGGTGTCAGCCAGCAGGAGCTCGACAGCGTGATGTCTGGTTATCGTAGTGAGTTGACGAACTTGGAAAGCGATTGGCAGCAACGTAAGCCCTTTCATTTCGCTGATAGCCGGATGATCGATTTGGACCAAAACAACGTCACTCAATCGAAGCAAGATTATCAAGCCAATCTTACTCAATTTATTGCGTTGAATTCCCTTGAAACGGCCAACAAGCAGTTGCAAGGCGTGCTTGATCAACCCGTGCCATTCGTGATGGGACTCGGGCAAGGCGATCGCATGGCTACGTGGGCAACCTCACCAATGAAAATCGCCGAAGCGTATCAACGTCCTGGTGTGAAGCCATTGACCCTTGCGGCGAAAGATGAAGGCTTTCTTCAGCCGCAGCAGGCTGGACAAATTGTCGATATTCAAGATCATGAAGGTGGTTTCAAAGTCTATTCGCTTTCCAATGGGATCGAAGTATGGTTCCAGCCAGACAGCAAAGCGGGTGATCGTGCTTACATCAACTTTGCCAGCCTAGGGGGCAAAGCTGCGATTGATCCGAGTTTGTATCCCGCCTATGAATTAGCAACCCATACCGCCGTTCGCAGCGGCTTGGGCGATTTTTCCGGCACGGAACTGGACAGCTATTTGCGCAAAAATGATTTGATGCTCAATCCTATTTTGGGCACCACCTATCATGGTGTGGAAATGATAGGTGCCAAAGAAAAATTGGCCATCACTTTGAATGCGCTCTACAACCTTGCTACAGAAATCAATATCGATCCACGCCAGTTGCAGGCTGTGAAGAAAGAGTTTGAGCAAAACCGTTCAGCCTATTTGAAATCCGGTGTTGGTCAATTGGTCTTGAAGGGCAATCAGTCCTCTTATCCGGATCATACTCGACATCGCCTCGTGACGGCGGACGAAGTGAGCCCCGTGACCGTAGAGCAAATCGACGCGATTCATCAAACCTTGTTTGGCCAAAATCGTGGATTCAAAATGGTTCTGATTGCCGATCTTACGCCGGAGCAAGTGGCGCCATTGCTGAGACAATATGTGGCGTCTATCGAGATGCAACCCGCGCCAGCGTTGGATTATGCCGTTGTGTATAAAGACAACTTACCAGCGTACAGCGTGGTGAAAGAGGGCAGTGAGAAGTCAACCTTACATTTGGTACGCGTGTTGAACCCCCACGTCGCAGCAAAAGTGGGCAAAGATATGTTTATCGAAGACATGCTGCAAAGAATCAGCTTGGCGCGAGTGCTCACGCAACTGCGGGAAGAAGCGAGTTTGGATTACAGCCCAGCGGTGTATCCGATGATGCAAGACCAAGAAACGGTGTCAGATTGGTTCTTTGAATCGCAGATAGCCCCCAAAGACGCTAAGTTGATGGACCAGCACATCGAGCAAGTGATTGCTGAGTTGGCAGAAAATATCACGCAAGAGGAAGTGGACACTGCAGCAAAACAGCTCAGTGTTGACTTAAGAGCAATGGACAGCGATCTACGCTTTCGTAACGGCTTCTATACCCGTTACTTGATTAACCATTACGGGATTGATGCCCTGCTGAACTATGAGCAAACCGCACAAAGCGTCACGCTGGAAGAGGTCAAACAGAGAGCCAAAGTGACCTTTGGCCCAGGCACCCAACGCATGACCTTGTTGTTGGAGCCGAAATAGTAAAGACACAGAAAGGGCAGCAGCGATTGATAGCCCAACCATGTGCTTGAAATAAAAATGGATTAGCTTTTCGGCTAATCCATTTTTTACGCTAATCCAATTGTGCTCTGCGATTACTCGTAATCTGAGGCGTAGGTTTCTTCGTAGGTGTGCGAGTAAAGCTCAAACAAGTTACCAAATGGGTCTTCTAGGTAGACCATTTTCGCAGGTTTGCTGTCGTCTTCGGGGTGGTAACGCATGATGTCCATACGCACTTTCCCGCCAAACTCTTCTGTGCGTTTAATGACGCCTTCAAAATCATCGGTTTGTAGACAGAAATGGAAGATGCCCAGGCGAGAGAAATCCACAACGTGACGCTCTTGGCGCTCTTTCATTTCAAACAGCTCAACGCCAATGCCGTCGGTGGTGACCAAGTGAGCAATGTTGAAACCTTTAAAACCCTCGCCAAATACTGCAATACACATTCTGCCGATGGCGCTTTCACGCTCTTCCACCACTTTTGTGTTATTCATAACGATTTTTAGGCCAAGTGCATGGGTGTAAAACGCCACCGCTTTATCCATGTCACCGACCATGATGCCTACGTGATTCATTTTCATTGTTCTGCTCCAAACGCTCGTGAGTTCGATTCGTTGATTGGTGTCGATCAGCAAATCCAGTTGATTGCTTAATCCGTTTCGATGGAGAGAGTATAGGGAGTTAGAATTATTACTTGAAATTATCATAATTTATTATTTTAATAATTTTTTGTTTTTATCATTAAGCAATCACTTAGGCGGGCAAGCGATGTTAAATCCAGTTTGGCTGACGACCTTTAAAACCTTAATTGAGGTCGGCCACTTTACCAAAACTGCGGAAAAGCTTTTCATGACTCAACCGGGTGTCAGCCAACACATTCGCAAGCTGGAAGAGAGCTGCGGTGCTGCACTCATTGAGCGGGACAAAAAGAGTTTTGAAATCACCGAAGCGGGGCAGCGCGTTTATCAATACGCAAAGCAGTTGGAAAGTGAGCAAGCCGAACTGCTGCAAAGTCTGCAGTTTGATGACCCACATGCGGGGGTTTGCCGGGTGGCGTGTTCGGGGGCTTTGGGGTTAAAGCTTTATCCGCAGCTGCTCGATTTACAATGTAAATACCCAGAGCTGATCCCACAGTTGGAAGTGGCGCCGAATCACAAAATCATTCAAGCGGTACTCAATGGCGAAGCCGATTTAGGCATTGTGACCTACTTGCCGCAACCGGCTTTGTTTGAGGTGCAAGCGCTGGGCTCGGATGAACTTTGTCTGTTTTATCCAGCTCAATATCAAGGGAAAACATTGGACGACATAATCGCGTTAGGGCTCATTGAACACCCGGATGCCCACCATTATTTAGAGCTTTATTTGACCTTGTGTGGTGAAACGGATCAAAGCCAAATGGACACGCGCCACATTCCAGCAAGGGGCTATGTGAATCAACTGAGCCAAATTTTATTGCCCGTCGCTCAAGGTCTTGGCTTCACGGTATTGCCTCACTCGGCAATGAGCCAATTTTCATTGACGGAGCACTTGGCCATCTACCCAAGCGCTCAGAGAGTGGAGGAATCTCTTTACTTAATCAGCAAAAAAGCGCGCACTCTGCCAGCACGCTTTGAGGTGGTGGCCAAAGCAATTAGACAGGCGCTATAGAAGAGTAAAGAACGTCAATTTTTGCGATATGGTCTATGGTTATTCTGATGGAGTCATAAGCAACCAAAAGGAAAGATCATGCGTTTGGGACTACTGCTGTTTTTATGTGGTTTTATCTATCCCAGCTTTGCCACAACAGAGATCATCATGGGCTATCGCACTACCGCGAAAATGCCTTATATCCATGCAGAGCCAAGTGATGATGGTTTCTACTTCGAATTGTATGACGAGGCGGCCAAGCGGATTGGTGTAACACTCAAAGTTGTACGTTTGCCAAAGTTACGTGTGTTGCATGCCTTAGAAGCGGGGGAAATCGACTTCTACCCTGGCTTTGCCTTTGATGAGGAAAGAGCCAAATACGCATATTGGGTGCCCAACGGCACCTATCAACGTGATGTGGCAATCACGCTCAAGGGACGGCCGCTCATGACGCAGGCAACCAGCCTTGATGGGCTTACGCAGCTGGTGGCGCTGGGAAATCCAGATTATTTGGTGGGGCGCGACACGTCACAGATGGATCAACTGACGGTGTCAGAACTCGATGTCGGCCGAGCAATGACCTTTTTGCGTCGAGGTCGCGCGGATTTTTATGTCTATGAAGAAGATACGCTACGTTATTTTCTCAAAACCGAAGGGTCGAGCGATATGATGATTCACCCTCAATTTGTCGATCGCAGTTCACCTTCTTGGGCGGGATTTAGTCGCAATTCTGCTCTGTTTGAAGGCCAAGAGAATCCGGCCTATGACCCCAACTTACCGTTGGCTTGGGATAACATGCCGATGCGGCTAGTGCCAGGCTCGGTGATTGACGAGTTTCAGCAAGCCCTTCACCAAATGGAAATAGAAGGTTGGACGCAAGCTTTGTACCGCAAGTATTTTGAGTGATTGCGATAGCTTAATTGCAGTCAGAGAAAAGGCGCCAACAGCGCCTTTTTGTCATCATAGCTCACCTCTTCTGCCCGTTGGCACTTACGGATGAGCTCGCCAAAAGCGCACACGAAACACATTGCGATGCTCGCTGCGAGGGAGCAGTTCGAGTGTGGCGTTGTGCAATTTGGCGATGTCTTGGCAAATTGCCATACCCAAACCCGCACCATCGCCTTTTTCACTGTTGGCGCGAAAGAAGGGTTCAAACAACTTGCCACGGCTGGCTTCGTCAATCGGGTTGCCATTGTCGGCCACCAACACATCCACATATTGATCGGTTTCCACTACGCTGATGTCAATGTCGCTTTGAGCGCCTGAGTAGCGGATTGCGTTATCCAGTAGGTTACGAAACAGCGCTTCGAGCAGCGTTTTATCACCTTGCAACGACACTTCTGCGCTCTGCAAACTGAGCTCTTGTTGCTGCTTTAAGGCCAACAACGCCATATCCGCCATCACGCTTTGCAGCAGCTTATCAAGTTCGATGCTGTCGCACGCCAGCTCGCTGGCGTTTTCTACCTTAGCCAAGGTTAGCAGCTGGTGAATTAAACGGTCGGTACGTTCGATGCCTTTGAGGATGTTATTGAGGTCATGAGAAAGTTGCTGCGGATTCTCGCTGGCGAGGGCATTCTCTGCATTCAGGCGCAAAATGGTCAGGGGTGTTTTCAGCTCGTGCGCCGCAGTGCGCGTAAAACGTTTTTCACGCTGCCATGCTTGCTCTAACGCGCTGAGCAAGTGGTTGAGAGCATCCACTAATGGGGTGAGCTCCTGCGTTGGCTGATCCACTTCAATGCGATCCAACTTGTTGGCGCTGCGATGGCTGATAGCGGCGCGCAGAGATTCGATCGGGCGAAAATTCTTATCAATTAACCACAACAAAATCACCAACAACGCGGGCAATAAAATCAGTTGTGGCAAAGCGGTCGAGAGGGCAATTTCACTGATGATTTCATTGCGAATGCGATGATTTTCCGCCACCACAATCCATTCGGAATGGCCGGAATCGGGAGGGGAAGACAGTTGAAAAATACGCCAGCGTTCGCCATTCATCTGAGTATCACGAAAGCCGTTTTTTTGCGTCTCTGAGCCTAGCGCCGTCAACGATGAATCGGAGCTCCAAATCAGATCGCCATGACGGAAAAACTGCAACACCAGATTTTGCTCATAAGGATGGCCAAACGCGGTGCCTTCGTCATCGTCTTCTCGGGCGAGGCGGCGTAAGTTGGTGCGCCACTGCTCAAACTGTTGTTGGTGCTGCTGCAGGCTGTCTTTTTCGGGGGCGATGGACCATGCCATCAACATCAGTTTTGCTGTTTGACCCAAGCGCGCGTCGTACACTTCTCCCACTTCATGCTGCGCAGAGCTGTAGCTGAAATACATGGTCATGATCAGCAAGAAGCAGGAAAGCAAGCTCACAGAGAGCGTTAAGCGTCGCTTGATGGAGAAGGGTTGGCTACTTTTCAATGATGTACCCCACGCCACGGATATTTTTAATCGGCACGTTGGGTGCTTTTTTGCGCAAGTTGTGAATGTGCACTTCAATGGCGTTGTCGCTGGCGCTGTCATCCCAACCGTGCAGAGACTGCTGCAACTGATCTTTACTCATCACTCGTCCGGCATTGGTCATTAACGCCGCAAGGATTTTAAATTCGTTACGCGTCAGTTTTAAAACGACCTCTTGATAACGAATCGACTGCTCGGAAAGGGAGAGGCTCAATTCGCCCACTTCAATCACTTCCGTTGCGCTACCAGATTGACGACGAATCACCACGCGCAAACGGGCCAGCAGCTCTTCTAGCGCAAAAGGTTTGCCCAGATAATCGTCCGCGCCTCGGTCTAAGCCTTGGACGCGATCTTTGATGTCGTCTCTGGCGGTCAAAATCACCACAGGCAAGTTAAAACCCGCACTGCGAATGTTGCGCAGCACGTCTAAGCCATCGATATCCGGTAAGGTTAAATCGAGGATCACTGCCGTGAAATCTTCGGTTTTCAGTGCGCTGGTGACGCCTGAGCCTTTTTCTAACCAATCCACCGTATAGCCATGGCGACTTAGCGAAGTCACCATGGATTGGCCAAGCAGTGTGTCGTCTTCAATCAGTAGTAATCGCATGATTTATTTCAGTTTCTCCAATGCGGCATCAATTTCAAGTTGTCTGCCTTTGTCGGCCAAGAGTCGATTGAGGCGTGGCTCAGCTTGTTTGGCGCGGGTCAAATAGACTTTGGCTTCTTTGCTTCGCCCATCTTCTGCTAGAAAGTCTCCATAAAAATAGTTGGGATCAATGCCTTTTGGGTTGATCTCTAACGCTTTTTTCAACATTTCTTCCGCTTTTTCGTCATCGCCAAAGCCCAGAGGCCAGCCTGGGACTTTGTAGTAAAGCGACCCCAAACTGGTGTAGGCCGAGCCATCGAGTGTATTCGGGGCGGTGGCAATCACTTTTTCCAGTAACGCTTTCGCTTCGTTGGCTAAGGACAATGCACCCAAACCGCCTTGTGCTCCCGCGAGGGAGGCTTTGTTAATCGCAAGCCAAAGGGTGAGTTCGGGGTTGTCCGGCATCTGCTGTAACATGGCGGTATTATGCATGATCAAGTTTTCTAAACACTTGATTTTTTGATCCTCATCTTCAACCTGATATTGGCATACTGCCCATTTGCTTTGCACATCCTGTAACGGGGTAACGGCAAAGCTGCTGGCGGAAAGAAAGGTGAGCACTAAGGCGCTCGCGGTCGTTAAAATGGGTTGTTTCATAGCGAAATCCTTTTCAGTGGCTGGTTCGGTTGATGAACTGTTCAATGGTGTGTTGCTGTTTGCGAATGGCGCTGGCCACGACGCTGGGCAGCAGTTGATTGAGCCGGGCAAAGAGCTTTTCTGGCCAGCCAATCCACTTGGCCGCGATCTCTTTTTCCAGCATGAGTACGATGTGGTCAGCGACCACTTGCGGGTCGTCAATGCGATTACCCAGTTGTTGGTTCATCTGCACCACGGCCTCGGAATTGAGGGATGTTGAGGTGGCTCTCGGGGCAAGATAGAGCACGCGAATTTCCTCTGCCGTCAGCTCTCGATCCAGCGCTTCGCTAAAGCGATGTAATCCCGCTTTGGCCGCGCAGTAGCTGCTGTAGCCGGGGTAGCCAATGGATCCAAACGTCGAGCCAATGTTGAGGATGATACCAGGGCGGCTCAGCCAAGAGAGCGCTGCTTGGCTGAGCAACATGGGCGTCAGCAAGTTGAGTTTGAGCTCTTGTTCTAGCTCGTGGGCGCTTCGCTGACTCAACGGAGCAAACGCGTTGCAGCCTGCGTTGTTGATCAACACATTGATGCGCTGATGATTCTCGTAGTGTTGCTGCGCAAAGCGATTCACGGCTGCGATGCCTTCCTCACTCGCCAGATCGGCCAGCAAAATATGGTGGCGCTCTGCACCTGAGAGCTGATTTTTTAAGGCGCGCAGTTTTTGCTCATTGCGTCCTTGTAAAATCAAGTTTGCACCGAGCCTTGCGAGGGTTTTCGCCGTTGCTTGGCCAATGCCGCCAGTGGCACCGGTGAGCAATATGTTTGCCTGTGAAAGTTGCATAGTGCCTCCTTAAGCCGCTTGTTGCTGTGTGTGCTCGCTTAACGAGCGCAGCATTTCACCGTAGAGTGAAAAGACCATATTGGCGGAGTCGATGATCACTTGCTGATCGTTTGGATCGGTAATTTGATTCATTAAGCGTTCAAAAAACTGCAAGTGGCTCTGGTCGAGCACGCTGTGCGAGGTGAGGTAACTCATCGCTTCGCTAGGAAGTTGCAAAGTGCGTTGAATTTGCTGAGCCATTTGGCCTCCAATGTCGACACTGGTGCCTTCCAATACCCACACCATGCCAAACAGGGCGAGTGGATTGTGGCGATCGATGTGGTGATAGAGATAGGCCACCATCAACTCAATGGCGCGTCCCGCTTTGCCTTCGCCAAGATTGTTTTTCACCGCAATGGCATCACCGCCACAGGCGCGAATGTCGTTTAAGATCCACTCTTGGTGCCCTTTTTCTTCGTCGATGTATTCTGCCAACGCTTCTCGTACCCACTCGTATTGGCCGGATAAGCGCCCTCCGCATGCCATGAGAAGCGGCACCGTGTGTTTAACGTGGTGATAAGCTTGGGTGAGAAATGCAATATAAAGGGATTTGGAAATCGCGCCACTCATCACTTGGCCGATCACCGGTGCTTGTAACATCTCTTGCTGTGCAGTGAGTGTGTGTTGTTTGAGTTGGTCGAAAAATGCGTGCATGGGCACCTCCGTGGGCAAAGTCGTCGGCTGTTTGGTGAGTCCGGTGATCTGAACGGGATGTTGTAGAAAATGGGTTGGCTGCTGTGTTAGCAAAAACGCAGCATCGCGTTCCACGTTTTGTCGTTGCAGCTTGCCATTGGCCGTAAACCAGTCGCTGATCGTGGTGAGTTGCTCAACCTCAATCAAATAATGGATGCGGGCGTAGTCTGGTAACGACGCGTTTAAGGTAATGAGCTGCTGCGCAAGTTGTGAACTCGGCTGGGCGATGGCACAAAGCGCCTGTTGGCCATCCCCCGTGACAATAAAAGGCTGTCCGGGTAAGGAAATTTGCGCTTGAGATTCAAGCCACTCAGGGCAAACATTGCGTCCGTAAGCGGTGATGATCAGGTTTTTCTTGCGGCCAGAAAGGTGGACATAGCCTTGTTCATCAATGCTGGCGAGATCCCCAGTAGCTAACCACTCTTGCTCAAAAGGCTGTTGCAAATAACCCAGAGCACCGTTGCCTTTGACCAGCAATTCACCATCGTCAGAAATACGGACTTGGCAATGGGGCAGTGGCTGTCCACAACTGCCTACTTGATGATTCTGGGGCAGATTCAAACAAACCACCGATCCACATTCCGATAAACCATAGCCTTCAAAGGCCGGAATACCGAGACTATGCGCTTGATGAATCAGCCCCGCGGCGACTTTTGCGCCGCCTACCGCGACAAAGCGCAGCGAATGGGCAAATTCCGGCTTAGCGTGAACCACACCAATCAATGCCATCAACAAGGCAGGGGTAAGCACCAGTGTGGCAGGGTGATAGTGCGCCAGAGCCTTGGCAAAGAGAGTTGGGTCAAATTGGCTTGAGCCTAATAACCCCACCTTGTGGCCTGGCAGAATGATGGATGGCAGGCCAAGCAATAAGGGCACGTAAATTCCGGTGATGTTCTCTAGCAAGGTGGACAGTGGCAGCAGCACCAGATGCTCCCCTTGAGTTAAAGCGAGCCCTTTGGCTAATGCTTGGCTGACATTGGCCAAATGTTCGTGGCTCAAACAGACCCCTTTTGGGTTTCCTGTTGAACCAGAGGTGAAGGTAATTTTCCCCGTATTAGGCAGATACCCCACTTCTCCGTCACAAGGGCGATGATAAAGCGCCAGCCCAGCCATTTCACCGAGGTATTGTTGAGCATCAGATTGCCAATCACCCAATAAATAGGTGATCCCTGCCGCTTCTAAACTGTGTGCCACTTGCTGCGGTGAAAAGAACATCGGGATTGGTACGATCACCACGTTGGCCATAATCGCAGCGAGATCGACAATCAGCCAATTGAGGCTGTTTTCTGCTCGTAGCGCCAATGCCGAGATGTTGCGCTCTTGCAGTTGTTGTGCTGTTTGGCGGACCGCCTGCAGCAATTGCTGATAGGTGTAGCTCTGCTCGCGGCCTTCGTCATTGAGGCCGAAGAAAGCCACTTGCTCTGGGCGCTGTTCCGCATATTGCTGCAAGGTTTGAATGATGAGGTTCATGCTTTCCTCCTAGGCGTGGCGCTGCGAGCGTTGAAAGAGGGCATGTAAGCGGTCTAGTCCTTTTCTCAGGTTTCCGGCCAGAATGCGCGGCTGGTGCTCGTAGTAGCTGCCCCAACTTTCTGCATTGGCGAGGCAGTTTGGATCAGCGCGAGCAATCTCTTGTGGCTCTAAGCCCATGCGAGTCATCAACGCATGCAGTGGGTCGGTAGCTGTAAAAATGCACCATTCGAAATCCATGGAAACCAACATCTCGGCCATCAAGTAAAAATGGATGGGAGAGGTGCCTTTGGTGAATGAGGCCAAGTGGCCAAACTCAATTAAGTTGGCACGTTGGATGTCTGAGGCAAAACGTTGGGACAGCACATGTTCGGCGGGCTGATCTAAGTACTGCTCAAGAAATAGAGGCTCGTCTGCCGCAATACGAAATCCACATAGAGAAAGCAGATGGCCTTGATGCGCCAACACCAAGTAAGCAGGCATGAACTGGTGCAAATGGGCGGAAAAGGCCAGCTCATAACGCTGTTGGACATACTCAATTGCCGTCTCCCACATGGGATGTTGTGGATAGACAATCTCTAAGCTCACTTCTTGTAACTGAGCCGTACCCAGCTTTGACCCTGCAGGCTGTTGTGATGGTTGTGCGGTCGAGAGTGATGGATTCCGTTTCATAATGCGCCCCTTAACTCGTTGGTTACTGACAAGGTAAGAGGCGAAACTTAAGAAACCCTTAAGAGCGCGATATTTCTTTGCGGAGGAATTTTATTAAGGAAAGGATGGCAGCGTCGAGTGACCTGGACGCTACCAAATAAGCGCTAGCGGGAAAACTTCATGCGGTACATGCGTTTGTCGGCAAGATTGATGAGCGCATCCACGTTTTCGGAATCATCTGGAAAACAGGCTCGACCTAAACTGGTGGAAAGCTTAGCTGGGCCTTGTTCGAGCACAATCGGTGGTACAAACAGTTGATGAATCGCCTGATTGAGCACCTGAGGTTCGTCATTGGTGATGTGTTTGCACAACACGGCAAATTCATCGCCCCCCATGCGGCACACTCGCACTGAGGCGTTTTCCAGTTTTTTCAATCGCAGCGCCACTTCTTGCAATGCGGCATCACCCGCTTGATGGCCAAGATTATCGTTGATGGCCTTGAAGCCGTTGAGATCCAATAGGTAGATCGAAAAATGTTCTTTGTCCTGAATGTACTTATCCATGTGCAAAAACATACCGATGCGGTTCGGTAACTGAGTCAGCGGATCGGTTAACGACATCTTCTTGTGAAAACGGGCTTCTTTGTAGAAGAAATAAGCCATGATGCCCGCACACAAGACAAAAATGCCCAACAGCACAAACTGAGCTTGGAAGAGCAATTGTGCACGCGTCTGCTGTTCTTTATACAAAGGGCTGGCAACGCGGAAGTTGCGCGTCACATAGTCGATCATAGACAGGTAAAGGCGACTGGTTTCGCGGTAAAACAGGTTTGCGGCTTTGTCATCACCGTTTAATGCTTGTTGCAGTGGCTGCTCTAACGTTTGGAATTGATGAAACAGATCGACGAAGAAGCTTTTTACTTCGGTTCGCGAGAGAAAGGTGTCGCTTTCTCGACTGTTGATCAACAGATCAAAACGGCTCCAAGTCAGCTCATATTTCAGTTCGACGCGCTTGAGATCGTAGCTGCTGTCTTCGGCGCGACTCGATTCACTCACCAATTCAGAGAGCTCTTTAGACAGGTGGAACAAGAACCAAGTGGCTTGATTTTGTGAGTCTGAGTAAGAGCGTGCCAAGGTTCTTGTTTCCTGCAGCAGGGCAAGATTGGCGATCAACAAGCAGACAGTCACTGCCAGTAAAGTCAGTTTTGCTGAAGTTGAAAAAGGCCCTTTATAAAGATTTAAGTTTGTTTTTTGCATTATTCGTTTTCACATCACTTCGCGATATGTATTTGTTTTAACTGCCAAACCATCTGGGAATGATAGTGTTCATTATTCAGTTCTTTTGGAAACGAAGATTGCGGATAGATGAGCCAAAAAGGACCTTTATCTCTCACTCGCATGGGTTTGCCGTCTTGCCAGTAAGCAACGATGGGCTGATATTTTTCGATATCAGAGAGATCGATGTCGGCGGCGTAGTCGTTTAAGGCACGCAGAGTGACGCGGTTCGGAATAAAGCCATATTGTTGCGATAAAAGGGTGCTGAGCTTGACTCCGGTAAAGGTGGCTGGCGCGCTAAGCCAAGGAAGCATGGTGGTGTATTGCGTGGCTTCCATTTGCTCTAAATCCTGAACGGTTAACACAACCGTTGGGGCATGGGGGATATCCATTTGTAAATTATAGCTGTACACCTGAGGTGCAATGAGTAAGCCCCAAACAAGAGCAAGATACTTCATTTCCTGTGACCTGATTGTTATTGATTATGCAGTCATTATAGCCTCGGTATGCTGTTTTTATAATCTCACGCTGGTGGTTATTTGTTCTCTTAGCGGCTCAAATGTCATGTAATTCTAATGTAATTATTCCTAATAATAAGACGGAAATCAGTCTGTAAGCTTATGATATTGAGTGTGTTTATGAATTCTGAGTGAAACGATAATGTTGAGCTCGGTATACGATAACCACGCAATCATGAAAACTTTCACTGTGATGAATATTTCACGCGGCGTGAGCTTCTCAAACAACAAATGGTGGCATGAAATCGTGATGACATTGGCTAATCGCTATGAAATGAAACCGATTTCAAATGTTCTCTTCGGCTTGCACGTTTCTCTATCTTTCTGATCTCACAACACAATCTGTTTGTACGCTTGCCAGGCCCAGTTTCATGGCGCATCGAGCCAGATCAGCCTGTGAAGCGGGGCGACATTTTCAAACCTTTCATTCCCTACTATGGCAACCAATAACCATAAACAGGGAACGCTCATGAAAACCTTACAACTTTTACCTCTTGCTCTTGCGGTGGCCTCTTCGCTTGCTTCTGTCTCTGCCTTTGCAACCTCGGAATCTGACCTTGATGCGTTAGAAAAACGCATTCAAGAGCTCGAAGCCAAACTGGAAACCGCTTACGTCTACGATCAACAACCTGCGGTGCTCACGCCAGACACCGAAGTGCCGCTGGGCATTGTGTTTTCCGGCTACGCACGTTACGGCGCGCACTATGCGGCAGGGGACAACCGCTACGTGCAAGTGGGCAGCAGCGGCGCGGCGGTGGGCCGTTTGGGTAATGAAGCAAACGGTGGCGAGTTTCAGCTTGCGAAAGCCTTTAAGACCGACGGCGGTGCGATTTGGGACATCGTCTTCATGATGGATCAATGGGGCATTGATCAATGGAGCTCACCGGGTGGTTTGAATTTGAAAAAAGCCTACGCGGGTGCCACTAATCTGTTTGAAAGCCAGCCTGAGCTTTATGTGTGGGCGGGGCGTGATTTCCATCAGCGTCCGCAACAAGGGCTAAATGACTACTTTTGGATGAGCCACGATGGCCAAGGTGGCGGCTTCAAAAACCTTAACTTGGGCGGTGCGAAGTTTGACTTTGGCTTTGTCGGCCAAGTGGATAACGGGGATGGCGGCGCGCTGGGCAATGACACCGGCATCTATGCCTTAACCTCTCGATTGCACGCGATGGATTTGGGCGCGGCGACGCTCGATCTCTACGCCAACTATGGTTTTGCCTCCGATGAAGCGGAGGCAGCAAAACAAGGAGAAACCGCTTGGCAAGTGGGCGCGGTGGTGGATTTTGGTGGCGGCAATAAGCTGACGATGAAATACGCGGATGGCGCGGATAACTCGGCGTTTGATTTAGCGGGCGATCAACAAGTGACTTACCTCAGCTGGGAAGGCAGCTTTAACCCGTCACAGCCACTGTATATCGACTACTTGGCCTCTTTCAAAAACATCTCGGGTAAAGATGTGGATGAGAAAAATGAATACTCGGCGATCGTGCGGCCCATGTACAACTGGAGCGATGTTCATTCCACTTGGTTAGAAGCGGGCTACGCGCTGGAAGATTTTGACAACGGCGATGAAAAATCGGGTTGGAAAGTCACGCTTTCACAAAATATCTCGATGGGTGGATTGCCTTGGAGCCGTCCGATGTTGCGCTTTTACGCCACGGTGGGTGATGTAGACAGCACCGTTTCGGGTGTGGATCAAGCCAAGCAAGATACGTTGAGCGTGGGCGCAATGTGGGAAGCGTGGTGGTAACACCTTGACGCGCATGGCTGAAGGGTCGCCTTTGGCCATGCTTTTCGCTCTAGCCTATTTTCTCTCTTAATAGTGAACTCCCCATTAGTCGATTCGCCTAAAAGATGAACGCCAGTGGTGATGCTTTGCTGTGAACAGCCGCCATGAATGTCGCCCATGAAACAGTTTCATGAGCGCTAAATAAAGTGAGTTGGCCTTCATTATTTAAGCATTTACTCATTTTAACCCCCACTTGGCTGTGATCTTGATCGCGCGTCTCTAGCGGAGAATAGGAAATACTTAGCGGCATGAAAGCGGTTTCGAAAACAAGGCGCAAACGTAAGGAGTAAAAGAGTGGCAACGATTAAAGATGTATCGGAATACGCAGGCGTGTCTCAAGCAACCGTTTCTCGGGTTGTGAATGGCTCTTGCCGCGTTAGCCACGATAAAAAACTCCGCGTTGAAAAAGCGATCCAAGTGTTGGGCTATCGGCCAAACGCCATCGCTCAAGCGCTTGCTTCTAGCCGCACTGGCAGTATAGGTATCATCGTGCCCGAGCTGGGTGGGCCGTTTTATTCCGGCATTTTGCACTGCATTGAAGAACAGTTTCGCCGTTTTGGTTACCACGTGATTGTCACCGCCGGTCACAACAGTGAGCAGAGCCAACGAGAATCGGTGGAATTTCTTCTCGGCAGACGAGTGGACGCAATGATCCTCCACACGCAAAACCTGTCGGATGACTATTTAATTGAGTTGGAAAGCAAAGGCATTCCACTGGTGCTGGTGAATCGTTTTATACCCGAGCTTGCCAGCAGCTGTATTGACATTGATAACGAGCTGGGTGGACGGCTGGCAACGGAATATCTGTTGCAACGTGGCCACCACAGCATCGCCTGTATTACCGGACCTCTGGACAAATCTGACGCACGGGGGCGTTTACAAGGTTACCGCAAAGCTTTAGAGGCGGCGGGCATCGAGTATGACGAGGCGTTGGTGTCCGAGGCCGGTTTTACCGAAGAGAGTGGCGCAAGTGCCATGCGAAAATTACTCAATCGCGGACACACTTTTTCTGCGGTATTCGCGTGTAACGATCACATGGCGTTTGGTGCTTTCGAGGTAATGAAAGAGCAACGAATTCGAATTCCCGAAGACGTTTCTCTGGTGGGGTTTGATGACATTTTGTTTGCGCGCTACTTAACTCCCGCGCTGACCACCGTCAATTTCCCCATTGAGCAAATGAGTCTGGAGGCAGTACAGCTCACTTTGCAAATATTGAATAAAAACAAACGTGACGTGAATTTTCGTCTATCGCCGACCTTGGTGATCCGAGAGTCCGTTAACGTGAGTTCGACCCTATAAAAACCATTAAGGACAATACCATGAAACTGACATCATTGACGCTTGCTTGCAGTGTGGCTCTGGGACTCGCCGCCACGGTGAATGCCGCAGAACAGAAAATCCGCTTCGATGGCTTTCCCGATTTTGACAGCAGCTTAAAAGTGCTGTTGCCGGAATTTGAACAAGAAACGGGCATCAAAGTGGATTATTTGATGAACAACCACGGCGATCACCACACCAAGTTGACCACCAACCTCGCCACAGGCTCAGGCGCAGGGGATGTGATTGTCGTTGATGTTGAGAAGATTGGTCCGTTTGTCGCCTCGGGTGGTTTGGTTAACCTTTCGCAGCAATATGGCGCCGATAAATATCAAGAACGTTTTGCACCGTACGCTTGGGCACAAGGCAAAGGGGCGGATGGAAACATGTACGGTATTCCTGTCGACCTTGGCCCTGGGGTGATGTACTACCGCAGCGACATTTTTGCCAAAGCGGGCATTGATGTGAAAGAGGCGATCAAAGATTGGGATTCGTATATCGCGGCGGGTGAAAAACTCAAGCAGCAAAACGTGCAGTTGATTGCGTCTGCGGCGGACGTGGCGCAAGCGATCATCTTCACCACCGTACCGGAAGGAGAAGGGCTCTACTTCGATAAAGAGGGCAACCCAGTCGTCACCTCAGAACGCTTTGTTCACGCCTTTGAAGTGGCGAAAACCATTCGCGACAAAGGGTTAGATGGCCGCATTTTGGCGTGGTCAAACGAATGGTATGAAGGCTTCCGTAACGGCACCTTTGCTACCCAACTTTCTGGCGCGTGGCTATTGGGCCATCTCAATAACTGGATTGCGCCAGAAACCGCCGGAAAATGGGGCGTCTCTCACCTGCCTGATGGTATTTACGGCAGTTGGGGCGGTTCGTTCCTCTCGATTCCGACCCAATCGAAACATCAGGATGAAGCGTGGAAGCTGATCGAGTTCATGACGACGCGTCGTGATATTCAGTTGCAGCATTTCGCCACCATTGCGGCGTTCCCGGCCAACACCACCACTTATGATGACCCTATGTTCCAAGAAGAGATCGCCTTCTTAGGCGGCCAGCAAGCGCGCTTGTTGTTTGCCGATGTGGCGAAAAACATCAAACCGGTTGCGCCAGCTAAAGGCGATCACGTCGCACGGTCTATCATTTTAGAAAACGCCTTGATGGAAGTGTTGGATGAAGGCAAAGACATCAAAACCGCGCTCAAAGAAGCGGAACGTCTGATTAAGCGCCGCACGCGCAATATGTAATCTTGCCGATGGCTTCAATGACGAAGCCATCAAGGCATCCAGTAGAGCAGGGAAGGGGCATGCTCCTTCCCGAGCAAGAGGTCGTGACTATGAATCATGCAGCGAGCAAGGTTATGGAAACATCACAGCGTAAGAGTTTTTTTTCTCGTCTCAATTTGAAAGCGCTTACACCGTATGGATTTTTGCTGCCGTTTTTGATTATTTTTTCTGTGTTCGGGGTCTTCCCGTTACTGTTTTCTATTTTTCTCTCCTTTCACGAGTGGAACCCCGTGGAAGGGTTGGGAGCGATGAACTATGTGGGGCTTGAGAATTACCACATCGCCTTAACCGACCCTTGGTTGTGGCGTTCACTCAAAAATACCTTGTGGCTGGCCATTACCTCCGGCGTGGCGCAACACCTTGTGGCGTTACCTGTGGCTTACATCTTGGTGTCGATGAGTGATCGCCTGCGTCATTGGCTGACATCGGCTTATTTTTTGCCGTTCATCACCTCAACCGTTGCCGCATCGCTGATCTTCTTCAACATGTATTCGCCCAATTCGGGGATCATCAACCAAAGCTTGATGGCATTGGCAGACAGTTCACTGCTGGGTTGGGCCTTCTCTTGGGTGAATGACTATCAGCCGATTCGCTGGCTTGATGACGCCAGTATGGTCAAACCGTCCATCGCCATTATGGTGTTTTGGAAATACACCGGTTTCAATATCGTGCTCTACACCACCGGCCTCATGACCATTCCGAAAGAGATTTTGGAAGCGGCGCGCATGGATGGTGCCAACGCGTGGCGACGTTTCTGGAGCATTTCTTTGCCAATGATTCGCCCGTTTATTTTCTTCGCCGTCACCATGACCATCATCGGCAACTTGCAGCTGTTTGAAGAGCCGTTTGTGCTGACGCGCGGCACCGGTGGCACGGGGCAGTCTGGCTTAACTATCTCGATGTATTTGTACAAAGTGGGTTGGGAATGGCTTGAAATGGGCACGGCGTCTGCGATTTCGTGGCTACTGTTTATTTTGATTGCGGGCTGTACCGCAGTGCAATTTTTCTTCTTTGGTAAGAAAGGGTTAGGGGAGCAATAAGATGTCGACCAAACACAACGCATTATTGCCGTGGAAACCGAGTGAGCAAGCCTTGGCACTGCTGACAAAAAGCCTGATGGTATTGCTGGCGGTGGTGCTGATTGTCTCCGCCATCATGACGGTGTTTCCGTTCTTGTGGTCGGCGCTGCTGTCCACGCGAGATCGCACCGAAATCTTTGGTACGGGGATCAGCTTTGCCATTGGCGATAGCTTGGCGGTGAACTACGCCAAACTGTTGGAAATCATGCCGTTTTGGCAGGCGATGTTTAACTCAATTTACATTGCCTTCCTTGGCACCACCATCTCACTGCTGTTTTGCAGCATGGGTGGCTACGCTTTTGCCGTTTACCAATTTAAAGGTAAGAATTTTCTCTTTGGCATGCTGGTGGGTTCAATGATGATCCCGCCCGTATTGAGCCTCATTCCCTACTTTATGATCGTCAAATTCCTCGGTTTGCTCGATAACCACATGGCGGTGTGGCTGCCCTTTACCACCACGCCATTCGGGATTTTCTTGATGCGTCAGCACGTGGTGGCCTCGATTCCCAAAGAGCTACTCGAAGCGGCGAAACTCGATGGCGCAGGGGAATTTCGCACCTACTGGAGCGTGGTGCTACCACTGATGAAACCCGCACTGGCGACCTTAGCGATTGTGCAGTTTGTCTTTTTCTGGAACAGCTTCATGAACCCGCTGGTGGTGCTGACCACGCCAGAGAACTACGTGATTACCCAAGCGCTGCGAAGCGTACAAGGCATTCCTAATACGCCTTGGGGGGCGGTGATGCTGGGCACCACCATCTCCATTTTACCGTTAGTGATTACTTACTTATTTGCCTCGAAACAGATGATCAGCGGCCTCACCTCCGGCGCAGTCAAAGGCTAAGTGAAACAAAAAATAATATAGGTTTAGAACCATGAATAAATACCAATTACCCCAAGATTCTCAATTGCGTCAGGCGGATTTTCTGTTTGGTGTCGCCACCTCGTCTTATCAAATCGAGGGCGGCGCACAACTGGGTGGCCGTACCCCTTCGATTTGGGATACCTTCTGCAACCAACCCGGCGCAGTCGACAACATGGACAATGGTGATGTGGCATGTGACCACTTCCATTTGTGGCAACAAGACATCGAACTGATCCAAGGTTTAGGCGTGGATGCCTATCGCCTTTCCATGGCGTGGCCACGCATCTTGCCGAAAGATGGCCAAGTTAACCAACAAGGGCTTGAGTTTTATGAGCGCATTATTGATGAATGCCACGCGCGCGGCTTAAAAGTGTTTGTCACGCTCTATCACTGGGATTTGCCGCAATACTTGGAAGACAAAGGTGGTTGGCTCAACCGTGAAACCGCCTACAAATTTGCCGAATACGCAAAGGTAGTAAGTGGTTACTTCGGCAATAAAATCGATTCATACGCGACCTTGAACGAACCGTTCTGCTCGGCTTATTTGGGCTACCGTTGGGGCATTCATGCTCCGGGTAAGAAGGGCGAGCGTGAAGGCTTTTTGTCGGCGCACCATCTGATGTTGGCACACGGTTTAGCGATGCCAATCTTGCGCAAAAACGCGCCGCAATCGATGCACGGTTGTGTGTTCAATGCCACGCCTGCTTACCCGTATCGTGAGCAGGATGTCGCTGCGGCCGAATACAGTGATGCCGAGGGTTTCCACTGGTTTATCGACCCAGTGCTCAAAGGGGAATACCCGCAAAGCGTGTTAGAGCGCCAAGCGCACAACATGCCGATGATCTTAGACGGCGACCTCGACATCATCCGCGGCGATCTCGACTTTATCGGCATCAACTTCTACACCCGTTGCGTGGTGCGTTTTGATGCCAATGGCGAGCTGGAAAGCATGCCTCAGCCAGACGCAGAGCACACTTACATTGGCTGGGAGATTTACCCGCAAGCGCTGACCGATTTGTTGCTGCGCTTAAAACAGCGCTATCCGAACTTACCGCCAGTCTACATTACCGAAAACGGTGCGGCAGGAGAGGATGCGTGTATCAATGGCGAAGTGAATGATGAACAGCGCGTGCGCTATTTCCAAAGCCACTTATTGGCCTTGGATGAAGCCATTCGCGCCGGAGTCAATGTGCAAGGGTATTTTGCTTGGAGTTTGATGGACAACTTCGAGTGGGCCTACGGTTATAAGCAGCGCTTTGGCATTGTGCATGTGGATTACGCCACGCAAAAACGGACCTTAAAACAGAGCGCGATCGCGTATCGCAATACGTTGCTGGCGCGTGCAGAGGAGAAGCAATAATGGCACGAGTGGAATTTCGCGATATCAAAAAATCGTACGACGATGTGGAAGTGGTCAAACACTTTGATTTCACCGTCGAAGATGGTGAGTTTGTGGTGTTTTTAGGCCCCTCGGGCTGTGGAAAATCCACCACGTTGCGCATGCTCGCGGGCTTAGAAAGCATCACCTCGGGGGAGATTTACGTTGGCGACAAACTGATGAACAAGATCGACGCCAAAGATCGCGATTTGGCGATGGTGTTCCAAAGTTACGCGCTCTACCCGCACATGACGGTGTACGAAAACATCGCTTTTGCCCTCAAACTGAAAGGGATGGCAAAAGCGCAAATTGACGTTGAAGTACGCAAAGCCGCCAAAATGTTGGAGCTGGAAGCGCTGCTGGATCGCAAACCCAAAGAGCTTTCCGGTGGTCAGCGTCAGCGTGTGGCGATGGGCCGCGCTATGGTCCGTACCCCCAAAGTGTTCCTCTTCGATGAGCCGTTATCAAACTTGGATGCCAAATTGCGCGGCACCATGCGTGAAGAGATTAAACAACTGCATCGAGAGCTGAAAACCACCACCATCTATGTGACGCACGACCAAATAGAAGCGATGACACTGGCCGACCGCATTGTGATCCTTAAAGATGGCTATGTGGCGCAAGTGGGTACGCCAACGGAGGTGTTTAAACGCCCGGCCAACAAGTTTGTGGCTCAGTTTATTGGCAACCCGTCGATGAACATGCTTGAAGCCAAGTTGGTCGGTGAAGAGGGCAACTGGCACATCGCATTGGGTGACGTGACCATTCCGTTGCCAGAGCGCTTTCACGCCCATGCTTCGAAGAATCTTGCTTTGCATTTTGGCATTCGTCCGACAGACATTCATTTGCGAGCCGAGCAAGTGGCGCACGATCGCGTGTTGCCGATAGAGGTGGCGATCAAAGACAAAGAGCTGTTGGGCGCGAGCATCTTGCTCAAAACCGAAGTGGCAGGGCAGCCCTTGATGGTGGAAACCCAAGCGGCGGAAGTGGACGTGCGCCAACTGACCTTGTACCTCGACTTGGACGCCATTCATCTGTTTGATGCCTTGAGTGAGAAGTCGCTGGCGAGCTTTGGGTGATCACATCGCGTAAAGCAACGCATCAACCGTGTTGGCTCTTTAAGGGTTAACACGGTTGATTGAGCTTGTTGAATGGGGAAACTATAGTAAAGTTGTGTGGCTAACTTCCGTGAACCGTGGAGATTTAGCCGATAAAGTGACCAGTTTTGAGCTTGCTGGATAAAAAATGAAAACCCAAAAAAAGAAAAAAAGTACCCCTTCCATCTACGACGTTGCCAAGCTGGCTGATGTGTCACCGAGCACGGTTTCTCGCTTTCTCAATCGCACCACTTATGTCTCGGATGACAAGAGTGATCGTATCGAAAAAGCGATCAAATCTCTCAATTACAAACCCAACTATCTGATGAGTCGAGACAAAAATACCCGCTCGATGACCATTGGTGTGTTGGTTCAGCACCCAGAAAGTCCCTACACCAGTCGTATTCTCAACGACATGGAAAAAGTGCTGAATGCCCAAGGTTACTCCTTGGTGATTGCCACCGGGCATTGGCAGCGCAGTTTAGAAACCCACGCTTTGGAGTATCTGGCCAAAAGCCATGTGGATGGGGTCATCATTGTGACCGGCAGCTTGAGCGAAGAGCAGATTTTGGCGTACGCCGAGCGCATTCCCGTGATTGCCGTGGGCTATCAAGTTTCGGGGCCCAATGTGCGCAGTGTGAACGTCGATAATGTGCTGGCGGGTTATATGGCCACGCTCTATTTGCTTCAGCAAGGGCACGTTAACATTGCTCATATTAAAGGCTTACTCAACCAACCTGATGCCGTTGCCCGCTTTGTCGGCTATAAAAAAGCGTTGAAAGAAGCGGGAATCAAAGTGCAATCCAAACTGATCAAACAAGGGGATTTTAGTAGTGAAACGGGCTATGAAAAAACCGTCGAACTGATCCAGTCTCGTCACTACTTTTCGGCCATTTTTGCTGCCAATGATCAAACCGCTTACGGGGCAATTAAAGCCTTGCATGACCATGGTTTGCGCGTGCCTCAAGATGTGTCCGTGATTGGCTTTGATGATCTGCCCGTCTCGCAGTATTTCACACCTGCGCTCACGACCATGCGCCAACCGATAGAAGAGATTGGTGAAATCAGTGCGCGCAGCATATTAAACTTGCTCAATGGCGACCGTTCGCCACAACGCTTACCGCCGATCGAACTGGTGGTGCGTGAATCCACTCAATCTAAATTTCGTTAGCCATTCAACGCAGCAGGCTAACGTGATAAGTAGCGAGGTTGAAAGCCCTGCCAAACCGGACTGAGAGCAGGGTTCATCAGCTCAATCACTTGGCGCTGTTGCGGATTCATTTGGTTTACGCTGCGCGCGTAATGTTTCTCATACAACTGTTGTAACGTCCCTGTCTGCTCCAGTTTCTTGAGCGCAGCCGTCATCTCTTTATGGAGCGCTGGATGCTGCGGCGCCACGTAGAACACCACGGGAAGCGGGTAGTACAGCATGAGGCTAGGTTCAATGGCGAGTTTCTCACTGGCATGAGGGTGTTCCTCTAATAAGCTTTGCGCTTCATTGATGCCCAGTGGTATGAAATCGCACAACCCTTCTTGCAGCAGCAAAAACATCTGTTCCAGTGAGCCTTTTTCCAACACCTGATAGCCGTTTTGGCGCAGTAAGTCGGCATCTGCCCAAGTCGCGGGAATGCCCGCCACCATCGCTTTTAGCTGCGTTTCTGTGGCGTTGGCAAAGTTGGCGGTGTCGGTGGCTCGAACCACCAAAACCCGACAACCTAAAATACCACCACACAGAGCGTGACTCACTTCCAGAAACTGCCCAGGAGCAAATTTTTGATTGCCAGCCACGGTGGTCAGCAGATCAATTCCGGTTTCAAACACACGTCCTTCATCTTCCGCATTGGGGTAGGCGGTGGTGTCTTCGAACATCGGCCAATAAGCGGACAATGCTGGTCGTAAAGCCTGTAAAACGTCCCGTTCGTGCTGTTGACGTGTCCAAGGTTTATTGCCATTCCAAAATCGACTCATGTTGCTGCGGCGCTCCGTTGGGTTGTCTGTCTCGTTTGAGTTTTCCGCTATCATTCCATGCGCAACATCAAAAAGAAAGCGGTTTCTTTTTGGGTGGGGTGAATGTTTGATTTGCGACAAAATCAGTGCTTTTGTGGGGGATGGCCGTTAGGAGGAGAAAACGTTCCTCAGTTCACAAAATTCAATACGGCAATGAAAATATAACCAATTGATATATATGGGATTTTGTTATGTTACTTAATTGGCTTTATATCTATCCCATTGATATTTAAGTATTAAATAGATGTGTGATCTATGGTTTGTTTTATCGACTTTGAGTTGAATATCACGCTTGAAAGAGGAAAAATCCTCACAAAGAAAGCGCTTTCTTTTTCGTTTTGACACCATAGTGGTTGTTTTATGGCTGTCACCGCGGAAAATTTTTTATAACAACAAGAAAGCGCTTTCATGGGGTGTAACTAAAACAAGGACAATGTGATGCAAAAGAAAACTCTGCTCGCAACTCTCGCTGCCGGTCTTATGCTTTCTGCAACTGCTACAACAGCGGCTGAGATCAAACAGGGTGGCACGCTAACCGTGCCAATCATCAACACGGGGTTTGTTGATAACTTCAACCCGTATACCACCAAAGATCTGCTGCACGGCGTGATGTTTGAACCTCTAATGGTGTTCAACAACATGACCGGAGAAACGGATTTCCGTTTGGCAAAATCGGTCGCTTACTCGGACGATCTAAAAACCATTACTCTGACACTGCGTGATGGCTTGAAATGGTCTGATGGTTCACCGCTCACGGCAGACGACGTGGTCTACAGCTTCATGCTCACCAAAGACGCGCCAGCGTTTGACCAAAAAGGCATTTGGTCAGGCAAGAATCTCCAGACGATTACAGCCAAAGACGCCACAACGGTTGTGTTTGCGCTGAACGAAGCGGATTCGACTTTTGTTTGGAACCTAGAGCGTTACCACATTGTTCCTAAGCACATCTGGTCAAAAGTGGAAGACTTAACCACCTTTACCAACCCAAATCCAGTGGGTAGCGGCCCGATGACCGTGGTGAAATACGTTAAACCGCAACAAATGGAATTGTGCCGCAACCCGAACTACTACCTTGAAGGTCGTCCATACCTTGATTGCGTGAACTTCCGTTCTTACAACGACAACTCGCAAATTCAACCTGCGTTGATCAAAGGTGAAATCGACTGGGGTTCAAACTTCATTGCTGACGTGGAATCCACGTTTGTCGCGCAAGACAAAGCCAACAACCACTTCTGGTATCCAGCGAACGATGCGATTCACCTTTACGTCAACACCAAGAAAGCCCCATTTGATGATCTGCGTGTTCGCCAAGCGCTTTCTATGGCGCTTGACCGTGAAGCGATCGTTGATATTGCGGCGTATGGCTACCCAACGCCAAACTACAATGTTGGCGGCATTGGCGAACTATACAAAACACACATCGATCCACAAATCTCGAAAAAATACGGCTATCTCACGCAATACGACGCTGAAAAAGCGAAACAATTGCTAGAAGAAGCGGGCATTGTTGACCGTAACGGCGACGGTTTCCGCGACAACAAAGATGGCTCAACTGTGCAGTTCGATATCGAAGTCGTTAACGGCTGGACCGACTGGATTCAAGTGGTGCAGATGGTGACGGAATACTTCGAAGAAGTTGGCATCAAAGCGAACGTGAAAACCGTTGACTGGGCAGTGTATGACGCCAACTTGAAAGAGAGCAAATACACCATGTCGATCAACTGGTCGATGGTCGCCACCAACCCAATTTTGGCTTACCAAGAGTACTTCGCGACATCGCGTATCGGCAAAACATGGCACGCGGGCCACGGTGTGAACTCGCCAGAAATCGACAAGTTGATTGAAAGCTTCGGCAAAATCGGCGATGCGAAGAAGCAAGAAGCGATCATTTCACAACTGCAGGAATACACGGCGGAAAACCTACCGTTCATTCCTCTGTTCTCTAACCCAACTTGGTTCCAATACAGCACCAAGAAGATTGTTGGCTGGCCAAATGCAGAAAACCCATATGTACAGCCAGTGTGGTATGACGGCGGTAAGCGCGTGATCATCCTCAACAACCTACACCTGAAATAAGGGATTTGTGTTTTCAATTGTTAGGAGTCACCGCCACGGTGGTGGCTCCTAGGTTAAAAGGTGTGTTATGTCGTTTTTAGTTCGCCGTTTTGGCTTTTATTTTACTGCCTTCCTGATTGCGATTTCATTCAACTTTATGTTGCCGCGCTTGATGCCGGGGGATCCGGTGGATGCCCTCTTTGCCGCAGCACAAGGTCGAATGGACCCCGCTCAGATGGACGCAGTTCGTGAGATGTATGGTTTTGTCGATGGCAACCTGTTTGAACAGTATCTGGCTTACATGAAAAGCGTGTTTACGCTTGAGTTGGGCCCTTCGGTACTGATGTTCCCTGTGAGCGTGTCGGATGTGATTGCCATGGCGCTGCCATGGACCATGTTCCTTGCGCTGGGCTCTTTGATTGTGGCGCTGATCATTGGTGTCAGTATTGGTACTTACGCTTCGTATCATCGTCAGGGCCTATTTGGCCAAGTGGTGCCACCAGTGCTGGCTTTCATCAGTAACTTCCCTTATGTCGTCACCGCGCTGCTGCTGTTCTACTTCTTCGGTTTGAAGATGGAATTGCTGCCGCTGGCGTACACCTACGACCCAGCGTTAGAGCCGGGCTTTAACCTGGAATTTATTGCCAGCGTTGCGAAACACGCGGTGCTTCCAGTGGGTTCGATGGTGGTGGTTGGCATCGCGACGTGGGTATTTAACATGCGCAACGCGATGATCAACGTGTTGGGTGAAGATTACGTCACCATGGCGGAAGCGAAAGGACTCAGCAGTTTCCGCGTGATGTACCGCTATGCTGGCCGCAACGCGATTTTGCCAGTGGCAACAGCCATTGCGATGGCGATCGGTTTCTCCTTCGCTGGCTCGATCATGACGGAAGTGGTGTTCAACTACCAAGGGCTTGGCAACATTCTCTTGAAAGGGATTGTGGCGCGTGACTACCCGCTGATCCAAGCCATCTTGTTGATTCTCGTGACGGCAGTACTCACGGCGAACTTTATTGCCGATCTGCTCTACGTCTGGCTTGACCCCCGCATTTCAAATTAAGGTGTACCATGGACAAGATAATCAATACTAATAAAGCGTCCGAACCAAGTGAAATGATTGCTCGTGAGCCTCGTTTCTCGTGGAAAAAGACGAAAAAAACACTGGGTAAAATTTACGCATTTTTCTATGGCAACCCGCCCGCCATTATCGGTGGCTTGTTGCTGACTATTATTCTCTGCGGTGCGCTGTTTGCACCAGTATTGGCGACGCACAACCCAGAAAAGCGCGTTGCTCGACCGCACGTTGCGCCAAATGCAGAATACGTGCTTGGTACCACGCGCAGTGGCCGTGATGTTTACAGCCAAGTGCTGCATGGTGCGCGCAAATCACTGACAGTGGCCATCGCCGCAGGTGTGATTGCCATGAGCCTTGCAGTGATCATCGGTGTATCAGCCGGCTACTTTGGCGGCAAAATCGATGAGCGCCTTAACTTTCTGACTAACGTTTTTCTGGTCTTCCCACAATTGCCCTTACTGATTGTGCTCGCGGCT
This sequence comes from Vibrio sp. CCUG 15886, assembly GCF_028570825.1. Taxonomy (NCBI): domain Bacteria; kingdom Pseudomonadati; phylum Pseudomonadota; class Gammaproteobacteria; order Vibrionales; family Vibrionaceae; genus Vibrio; species Vibrio sp. CCUG 15886. Next base: position 1,463,901 of record NZ_JAQQBT010000001.1, read on the forward strand.
TTTCTCGGCCAGGTCGGCTCCTTAGTCATTACGGTTCTGCTCGGCATTACCTCCTGGCCTTGGGGGGCGCGCGTAATACGTTCGCAAACCATGGCGATTCGAAACAAAGAATTCATCATCTCGGCAGAAGTGATGGGTGAGTCAAAAATTCGCATCATCTTGGTCGAAATTCTGCCAAACCTCGTTTCCATCGTATTCGGTGGCTTCTTAGGCACCGTGATTTACGCCATGGGCGCGGAAGCGGGCCTAGGCATTCTTGGCTTAGGTGACGCAACCGAAGTGAGCTGGGGTTCGATGCTTTACTGGGCGCAAACCTCCTCGTCACTCTACACTGGCGCATGGTGGGAGATGCTAGTACCCGCGTCTGCACTGGCGATTACTGGTGGTGCGTTGGCGCTGATCAACATGTCCATCGACCAAGTGAGCAACCCGAAACTGCGCACTGGCCCACACATCAAACTGTGGCATCAATTGAAAAAGCAAGCCGATAAACGCCGAGGTCTACTATGAGTCAGTTACTTGAAATCAATAACTTGTGCGTAGATTACGTCTCACCGAATGGCGTGGCGCGCGCAGTGAACAACGTCAGCTTAACCATCGCACCTGGGGAAACGCTCGGACTGGCTGGCGAATCGGGCTGTGGTAAAAGTACCTTAGCTTTCGCCATCTCGCGTCTGCATAAAGCGCCGGCACTGATCTCGGAGGGGGAAATCCTCTACAAAGGGCAAGACGTGCTGAAGATGAACGATCGCCAATTGCGCGATTTTCGCTGGAACGATGTGTCGGTGGTGTTCCAGAGTGCGATGAACTCGCTCAACCCAGTGATCACCATTGGTGAGCAGCTTACGGATGTGATTTTGGCGCACCGTAAAATCCCTTACAAACAAGCTCATGAGCGTGCGGTGGAACTGCTGAAAGTGGTGGGGATTCACGGCGATCGCATGAGCAGCTTTCCGCACCAACTCAGTGGCGGTATGAGACAGCGTGTGGTGATTGCGGTTGCACTCGCACTTGAACCGAAACTGATCATCATGGACGAGCCAACCACGGCGCTGGATGTGGTGGTTGAGCGTGAAATCCTCAACGAGCTGTACGAGCTCAAGAGCAAGTTTGGCTTCTCGATTTTGTTCATCAGCCACGATTTGAGTTTGATGGGTGAAATCGCCGACCGCATCGGCGTGATGTACGCAGGCAACCTGATTGAGTTGGGCGAGGCGAAGCAAGTGTTTGGCAATCCACAGCATCCTTATACCAAAGGGCTTATCTCATCGTTCCCGACCATTCACGGGCCGAAAGAGCGCCTTTACGGTATTCCGGGCAACCCAGTGAACCTGCTCAACATCCCGACAGGGTGTAATTTCCAAGAGCGTTGCGGTGTCTGCGCGTCGGTTTGTAAGCAGCAAGACCCCCGTTTAATGCGTGCCGATAACGGCAGCCTAGTCTCGTGTCATTTGGTGTAGGGAGCGGAAACATGCAACAAGTAAACACACCTGAAGTGATTCTTTCGATCAAGAATCTGGTGAAAGATTTCCCGCTGGGCCAATCGGTCAAAAGCAATTTGATGCGCGCGGTAAACGATGTGTCGTTTGAGCTGCGCAAAGGTGAAGCGCTGGCGATTGTGGGCGAATCCGGCTCGGGCAAAAGCACAGGGGCACGTATTCTCACCCGCATCTACGAGAAAACCGCGGGGGAAGTGACGTTTAAAGGCCAGCCGTTGGCCGATTACATCAAAGAAAATGGCGAGCTGGAATACGCGCGCCAGGTGCAGATGATTTTCCAAGACCCCTTTGGTTCACTCAATCCGGTGCACACCATTTATCACCACATTGCGCGCCCGTTGCAGATCCACCAACGTGCCGATAAAGCGGCGATTCCTAAGTTAGTGTATGAACTGTTGGAACTGGTGGGTTTGTCACCGGCCAAAGAGACGGCGGAAAAATACCCGCACGAACTCAGTGGCGGCCAGCGCCAGCGCGTGGCGATTGCGCGTGCGATTGCTGTTGACCCTGAAGTGATTTTGGCCGATGAGCCCATCTCAATGCTGGATGTGTCCGTTCGCTTAGGCATTTTGAACTTGATGGCGGATCTCAAAGACAAGCACGGCATCTCATTTATGTACATCACTCACGATATCGCAACCGCACGTTACTTCGCTGAGAAGACCGCGGTGATGTACGTCGGCCACATGGTGGAGTGGGGCGACAGCGACAGCGTGACGCAAAATCCGCAGCACCCGTATTCGCAACTGCTGCTCTCGGCAGTACCAGAAGTGGGCAAGGCGGGAAAACGCGAGCTGCAGGCGAAAAAAGGTGAAATTCCACTGTGGAAGCCAAGCAGTGTCGGTTGCCCATTTGCGGCTCGCTGCCTTAAAGCCACCGAGTTGTGTACGCGTTCTCTGCCAGAGCCGACGCAAATCGCTGACAACCACTTTGCTCGTTGCCATCACCTTGCTGGGTGATGGCCAGTTAACTTTTTAAAAAAAGCGAAAAAGAAAGCGCTTTCTTTTTGTTGGAATGAAATTATGAAGCTAGAACATCAAAAAAATCAGAACGTTGAAGGTTCGTTTGTCGATTTGCTCGGTGAGCGTTACTACAAAATTGCCCACGTTGACAAAATGGCCCCATTTTTCATTAGCGTGGTCTCGTCCAGCGACCATTGGCTGTTTATCTCATCAACAGGCAGTTTGTCGGCTGGCCGTATTCGTCCTGAAAATGCTCTTTTTCCCTACAAGTCTGTGGATCATATTCATGAAAGCGCGGAAAACACGGGCTCGAAAACCATTGTCCGCGTACAGCAAGATGGCCGTTGGGTACTGTGGGAACCGTTCAACCGTTTCCACGATGGCTTGTACCAAGTCGAGCGCAATCTCTACAAAAACAGCATTGGTGACAAAATCGTTTTTGAAGAGCTTAACTACACGTTAAAACTGAAATTCCAATACGCTTGGGCCAGCAGCGATGAGTTTGGCTTTGTTCGCCGCGCGCAAATCAGCGATCTCTCTGGTCAAGATCGTGAGCTGGATATTCTCGATGGTCTACAAAACCTGTTGCCATCGGGCGCACCATTGGCAGCGTTACAAACGCGCAGTGCCTTAGTGGATGCCTACAAGTGGAATGAACAAGTGGAAGGCACGTCACTGGCGCTTTACACCATGTACGCTAAGTTGAGTGACCGCGCAGAACCTGCCGAATCACTGTTGGCGACCACGGTGTTTAGCATTGATAACGACTACGGCCAAATTCTTCTCAGCAGCGAACAGCTCGGTGCGTTCCGCTGTGGTGAGCCGATTGTCAACGAGCCACTGACGCGTGGCGTGCGCGGCAGTTACTTGATCAACAAAACCATCAAGCTGCCAGCTGGGCAGAGCAAGCATTGGCTGATCGTCGCCGATATCGATAAAAACCATTGTGATGTGCGCGCTCTGGAGCAGCAACTTGCGACGCCAGCGAATGTGGAACAGCAGATCGAAGCGAGCATCGCGCAAAATCAGCAAGAGTTGGTTGCTCTGATGTCCGGCGGTGACGCATGGCAAGTGACCGCAGAAGAGACCACGTTTGTGCACCATTACGCCAACGTACTGTTCAACAGCATGCGTGGCGGCGTGATTGAAAACAACTACGTGCTCGACAAGCAAGACGTGCTGAAAACCATGCACAAAACCAATCAACAGGTGGTGGCGCGCCAGCAAACCTTCTTTGCCGACCTGCCTGAGAGTTTCACTCATGCAGAGTTGGTTCGTCTGGCAAAGCTCACTGGCGATGCGCAGTTGGTGCGTTTGAGCTACGAATACTTGCCACTGACGTTTGGCCGTCGTCATGGTGACCCAAGCCGTCCTTGGAACCACTACGAAATCAAACTCAAAGATGAAAAAGGTGAGCGTTTACTTTCTTACCAAGGCAACTGGCGAGATATTTTCCAAAACTGGGAAGCGTTGGCGTTGAGCTATCCGGGGTTCATCTCTTCATTCATGGCGAAGTTTGTTAACGCCTCAACCATGGATGGCTACAATCCGTATCGCATCACCAAAGAGGGCATCGATTGGGAACTGCTGGAAGCGGATGATCCGTGGAGCAACATCGGTTACTGGGGCGATCACCAGATCATCTATTTGCTGAAATTCCTCGAGTTGGCGAAGAAATATCAGCGTGAAGAGCTCGGCGAGTTGCTCACCAGCGATCTGTTTAGCTACGCCAATGTGCCTTACGAGTTGTGTGGCGTGGACAAGTTGTTCGCCAATCCAAAAGACACCGTGTCGTTTAACCACGAACTGCAACAGCGTATCGAAGAAAAAGTGGCGAAGCTGGGCAGTGATGGCCGTTTGATCCTCGAAGGGGAAGACAGCGTTTACATGGTGAACTTGTGCGAAAAAGTGCTGGTGCCTTTACTGTCGAAACTGAGCAATTTGGTGCTGGATGGGGGGATTTGGCTCAACACTCAGCGTCCGGAATGGAACGATGCCAACAATGCGATTGTCGGCAATGGTCTTTCGATGGTGACTTTGTACTACATGCGTCGTTATGTGGCTTTCTTGCAGGGATTGATGAGCGAACTGCCGTCATCGGTCTCGATGTCGAAAGAAGTGTTTGATTGGATGCTCTCCATCACCCGCATTCTGCAAGACGCGACCAAAGAGATCCGCCAAGGCACGGTGAATCGTCAAACACGCAAAGCAATGTTGACGCTGCTTGAAAAATCGGCCGATGAGTTCAGACAACGTGTCTACCGCATGAATGGTTTCTCAGGCAAAACTAAAGTGGAGAAAAGTGCACTCGAGAAACTGTTGGAAGCGAGCCTTGTGGTGCTTGATTCGAGCATCGAAAACAACTTGCGTGAAGATGGTTTGTACAATGCCTACAATATCCTGACTTACTCGGGTGAAAGCTTAAATATCGAAAATCTCTACCCAATGCTGGAAGGGCAAGTGGCGGTATTGAGTGCGGGCGTTCTGACACCGAAACAAGCCGTTGAGTTGTTAGACAAACTGTTTAGCAGCGAAATGTACCGTGACGATCAGCAAAGCTTCATGCTCTACCCGGATCGCGAATTGCCGGCGTTTGTCGCGCGTAACCGCATTGCGCCTGCGCAAGTGGAAACTCATCGCGTCATCAGTGACATGCTGGCCAAGGGCGATCAACGCATTGTGCAACGCGACATCCAGGGCGATTGCCATTTCCACGCTGCGTTTGAAAACGTCGATGGACTGCGCAAAGCGGTCGAGCAAGTGAAAATGGATTACCCTGAGTTCAGCAAAGAGCAGTGGGACGAACTCGATGCCCTTTATGAGCAGGTGTTTAACCACCGCGCCTTTACCGGCCGCTCTGGCACCATGTTTGGCTACGAAGGTTTGGGCTGTATCTACTGGCACATGGTCTCTAAACTGCTGCTGGCGGTGCAAGAGAACTACCAACACGCTTGGGAGCAAGATGCAAACAGCGAAGAAACCAAGCAGTTGGCGCACTACTACTACCGCGTTCGTCAGGGCATTGGCTTTAACAAAACGCCACAAAATTACGGCGCGTTCCCAACCGACCCATACTCGCATACGCCAAAGCACGCAGGTGCGCAGCAGCCTGGCATGACGGGCCAAGTGAAAGAAGAAGTGCTAACGCGTTTTGCCGAACTGGGTATTGAGGTTAACGCGCAGCGCATTGGTCTTCAGCCAACGCTATTGAGAAAGCAAGAGTTCCTCACTCAAGCAACCACCTTTAGCTGTTTGAGCGTCTCGGGTGAGAAACGCAGCTACGTGGTGGAAGCCGGTCAGTTAGCCTTCACTTACTGCCAAGTGCCGTTCATTTACCAGCTCAGCGAGCAGGATAAAGGGCACATTGAAGTGATGATGAGTGACGACAGCGTGCAGTTGTTTGAGCAACTTGAGCTTGATGAGCGCATCAGCCAAGCAATTTTCGCTCGCACTGGCGAGGTGGAAAAAGTGGTGGTGAGCTTGCCAGAATCGATGCTGTATCGCGGCTAATCACTAATCACTAATCGCTAATGGCTAATCGTTAAGCTTTAAGCGCTTAGCCAACTAGCCACTCAAACAGAAACCTGGCCTCGCGATAGAGGCCAGGTGAGAGAAATAAAGAACCCCACCTTTTGGTGGGGTTCTTTATTCCGTGTGTCAGTCACGAAAGTCAGCGCAGAAACCAGTGAGCAGAGCCAAGGCGCAGGGAAGCTCGCTACGGATTTCGCTGACGGCAAGAATTGCGAGAGTCGAGCTTGCGCTACTTGGCCGCCGCTTGATGTGGTTTCACCGAATCTCGCACCACAAGTTCTGGCGTTAGCTTGTGCTTTAATGGGTAACTCTGTTTATTCACCAAAGCCAAGACCCCTTTGGCAGCTTCGCAGCCCATTTCCATCACAGGGAAGTTCACCGTGGTTAAGCGTGGGCGAATGTGTTGGCTGTGGGTATCGTTATCAAAACCGACCACAGAGAGATCGTCGCCAATCGCCAATCCGCGTTCTGCGGCCACGTCATAAACTGCGAGGGCAATGTTGTCGTTTTGACAGAAAATGGCGGTGATTTGTGGATCGCGATCGAGCAGACGGCGCGCCGCTTCGTGGTTGCCTTGATGGTCAAAACGCCCTTCGACAATCAAATTGGCATCATAGGCAATACCAAACTCAGCCAGTGCATTGCGATAGCCTTGTAAGCGATCGCGGCTGTCGCCTTTGCTTAGCTGGCCAGTAATGCACGCCACTTTGCTGTGGCCATGTTCCAAAAGGTGCTTGGTCGCCAAATACCCACCGAGCTCGTTATCGATGAAAATACAGTGATCGGCAATTTCAGGAATGTAGCGGTTCAACACAATCGTGGCGTTTTGACGCTCAACCACTTCAATCAGTTCATCATCAGAGAGCTTATCGGAATGCACAATCAAACCGTCCACCTGCTTTGAGCGCAGGAAGTTGATCGAATCTTGCTCTTTGGTGTGAGACTCCTGACCACTGGTGACGATCAAGTGAATGTTGTTTTGTCTTACCGTGTCTTCGGCATGGTGCATCAGTGGGCCATAAAACGGGCCGTCTAGCGAGCCGACCAACATGCCAATGCTGTTAGAACGGCTAGATGCCAGCGCCTGAGCAAAGGCGTTTGGTTTGTAGCCTAGCTTTTCAATCGCTTCGAAGACTTTTTTGCGATTGGCTTCTTTGACCGTTGGATGGTTATTGAGTGCTCTTGAAACCGTTGATTGAGAGACATTCGCCAGCTCGGATACTTCTTTAATGGTGATCAATGGAACTCCCCTTATATTGCCTTTTGAGTTCAAGCGGACAGTGTACCTGCGCGATGTTCTCTCGCCTAGAATTCTGGTGGCGAAGATAGCAAAATTCTGAACTGCATAACGCCCTGCGAGAACGGATGTTCACGCTTTGAGCAATTTAACCGTGTTGCAGGGGATTATAATGTGATCTACGCACAAAGAAAGCGCTTGCTTGTTGGTGGCGCTCACGTTTTTCATCCTTATTTGTTTCTAGAATGGTTTTATCGACGGAGAACATTGTGAACTATGGGTTTGTCAATGTTATTTCTGTCGCTTAGCGAGAGCGCTCTGTCTTCTTGGTTCGTTTTCTCGCTCTTTTTTTAAAACAAAAAGAAAGCGCTTTCTTTTTGTTTTTGTTCCAATCCATAACGTAAGGACACAAAGAATGAATCTGATGAAAAACATCATCAAGTCCGCGTTACTGCTCGGTTTTTCTAGCTTGTTGGTCGCGTGCGGAAGTGACAGCAAAACAGAAGCAGACAGTAATACCGGAACGCCAAATGAAGTCGTGCTTGCGCCTCAGCCAGCGCCAGAGGGCAACTACCCAACTGCGCGCAATGGCGAGCCGTTGCTGGGTAATGCCAATTATCCCGCCATTTCTTATGGCGCATTTCGCACCACCGAGCGTACCGAAGCCAATGTGCCTTCGGTCGCTGAACTGAAAGAAGATCTTCGCTTAATGGAAGCGATGGGCATCAAAGTGCTGCGCACCTACAACACCCAAGGGTTCAGCGATACGGCGAATCTGTTGATCGCCATTGATGAACTGATGGCGGAAGATGAAAACTTTGAAATGTACGTGATGCTGGGCATTTGGATTGATGCGCTGAACTCATGGACAAGCAACCCAATCGACCCGACACAAAACAACCCAGCTAACTATGCCGAAGTGGCGAAAGCGATTGAGATGGTCAATGCCTACCCTGAGATCATCAAAGTGCTGGCGGTGGGGAATGAGGCGATGGTGCATTGGGCGCCTTACCACGTGACGCCAACCATCATTCTTGAGCATGTCAACACGCTGCGCGAGAAACGCGATAACGGTGATATCCCTGCGAACGTTTGGATCACCAGTTCTGACAATTTCGCTTCTTGGGCTGGGCAAGGTGACTACAACCATCCGGATCTCGCTAAGTTGGTGGAAGCGGTTGACTACATTTCACTCCACTCTTACCCGTTCCACGACACTCACTATGCGAATGCGTTTTGGTTGGTGCCAGAAGAAGAGCAAAGCCTGACCACGATTGAAAAAGTCGATGCGGCGATGCTGCGTGCCAAGCAACATCTGCTTTCTCAGGTGAAACTGGTACAAGACTACCTGGCGGGCCTTGGCGTGAACAAGCAGATCCACATCGGTGAAACCGGCTGGGCGTCAGAAACCGACGTTATGTATGGCGATGAAGGCTCGAAAGCGGCGGACGAATACAAGCAAAAAGCGTTTTTCGATTTGATGCGTGCTTGGTCGCAAGAGTTTGGCGCGTCACTGTTCTTCTTCCAAGCCTTTGATGAGCCATGGAAAGGCGCGGCGGATAACCCGGGGGATTCTGAGAAACACTTTGGCCTGATTGACATCAACGGCAATGCCAAATACGTGATTTGGGATCTGGTTGACGCAGGCGCGTTCGACGGTATCACTCGCGCGGGCTTGAACATTGTGAAAAGCCACGGTGGTGTGGAACAAAACGTATTGGACAGCGTGCTTGCGCCCAATGCCAAACCCGTGGTTGATCAACCGTCTGACGCCGATCAATTCATTGTGCTCGACAGCGCCTTGCTGACTGGCGGCGAAGCGATTGCATGGGAAGGTACGGCGTACCTCGCCGCAGAGGCCGGAGTGCTGACGCTTACCACGCCACCAACGGCGGGTACCGCAAAAGATTGGGGCTGGGGAGCTGGCGTTGTGCTGGCGGGTCAAGCCGGTGCGAACCTGACGGGCTTTGAAAATGGCAGCCTATCGTTTGAGATCAAAGGCACCACAGGTTCTGTGCTCAACATCGGTTTTCAAACGGGTTTATGGGGTAACAACGATCGCCCGCAAACCAATAACTTTGTGGTGTTTGGTCCAACAGGCCGTGCCATTAGTACCGAGTGGACGGCTTACACCATCCCAATGAGCGAGCTGATCAAAGGCAACCCCGATTTTAGCGACGTTACTTCGCTGATCTACTTCAGCGGCACTGCCGACATTGATGGCGGCGTTGTGGAAGTGCGCAATGTGGTCTTCAACAAATAATCGTTGATCCGCAACGAAGGGCTATGCCAGTGGCATAGCCTGTTTGCCGTTCAGCGGATCCAACACCGACAATGCAGTCACGGGGCATCCCGTGCGGAGGAATCATGACATCGAACAATCGTAATCGAATTAACCAGCTTGCTTTGGCCGTTTCTCTTGGCCTTTTGGCGGGCTGCAGCCAAACTGGCGACAGCGCATCCGCAACCGATCTTGTCCAAACCAAAAAGCCTGTGATGCTACAGGATCAACCTACGCAGCCAAGCGATCAGTGGCAATTGGTGTGGGTCGATGAGTTTGACGGCGACAAAATCAACAAGCGCAACTGGAGTTTAGAAGAGAACTGCTGGGGCGGCGGCAACAACGAGCAGCAGTGCTACACCAAACGTGCGCGTAATGCTTTTGTGCAAGATGGCTATTTGCATATCGTCGCGCACAAAGAGAGCTACAACGGCCCAGACAATCCAGAGGGCAAAGTCGGCGCTGGTGCCAACAAAACCTTGCCATTTACCTCCGCGCGTTTGCGCACCAAAGGCAAACGCGACCACAAATATGGCCGTTTTGAAATTCGCGCCAAACTGCCATCAGGGCAGGGAACGTGGCCAGCGATTTGGATGCTGCCGACCGACAACAAATACGGCACTTGGGCGGCCTCTGGTGAAATCGACATCATGGAAGCGGTTAACCTGAAAGCGCAATCCGATGCGCCAGGAGCACAAGCGGGTGATGGTGAAAATCGCATTTACGGCAGCCTGCATTATGGCAAAGCATGGCCAGATAATGTCTACAGTGGGCAAGGCGCGTCACTGCCGAACAACATCAACCCTGCTGATGACTTCCACACCTACGCGATTGAGTGGGAAGAAGGGGAAATTCGTTGGTACGTCGACAACATTCACTACGCGACACAAACGCAAGATGAGTGGTACAGCCAATACAAAGTCGATGGTGCTCTGGTCAACGCCAAAGGCGCAGCGCCGTTTGATGAACGTTTCCATTTGCTGCTCAACCTTGCCGTGGGCGGCTCTTGGTCGGCCAATGCCAACCAAAAAGGGATAGATAAATCGGACTTCCCGAAAACCATGCTGGTGGATTACGTGAAAGTATATCGCTGCTCGGCGGATCGCTGGAAAGGCAAAGGCTGTGCGACCATCGGTGAACAAGCGGTGAAGGTCAAAGGACATCAAGCCCCAGCAATTTTGGCGCAGGATGACCGCTACGCCGATGGGCCAAACCTAGATATTTTTTCCGAAAGCCTCAACAGCAACTTGGCGTACGGCAGTTACGATCCAATGGATATCGTTTCGCACCAAGAAGTGGCCGATGGTGATCACGGCCAAGTGCTGAAAATCACCAAGCAAAATGGCGCGGGTAACCTCTATTTCCGGTCACCCACGACTGACGTGAGCCATTGGTTAGAGAGTGGCGAGCTGATCTTTGATATCAAAGTGGAGTCGATGACCGACGGCAGTGAGTTGATGGTGAAGATCGACAGTGGCTGGCCAAAAACCAGTGACATGACGGTGGCACTACCTCCGATTGATCAGTGGGGGGAAGTGCGCATCAAACTGGCGGATCTCTTAGCGCAGTCCAACCGCTTTGTTGCAGGTAATCAAGCCGATCCTAAAATGATCAACAACTTACTGGTGTTTGAACCGACTGCCGCGATGACATTCAGTTTGGATAATATTCGTTTCGAAAAACGCTAACTGACACAGAATGGCCCAAGCTCGTGGTGAAAATCACGGGCTTTTTGTTTTTTAGGGCATTTTTAAGGCACTTTTCGTTTTTTAAGGCACAAAACGGCTTAAAAGTGTTTCTTTCATTCATTGATAAGCTAAATATCAATTTGTGATGAATGTCCGAGAAAGCGCTTTCTTTGATGAGGCTGATCACGGTTTTATCTTAGAAGATCCTTTTATACTTCTCTTGCACTGAACAAGGCGGTTGAGGCTCTTAATTTATTAGCTTCATTGCATAGTTGAACGTGAATTCTTGGTTTGCGTTCGTCATCGATGTTCAGTTTTTTTATAAAGAATAAAGAAAGCGCTTTCTTTTAAGGGCTAATGATGGAACATGGAGTTAATATGAAACTTTCTAAGCTTACCCTCGCTTGTCTAGTTGCGACTGCGGGCCTATCCGCTGCACCTGTTGTTCATGCTGAAAAATCAGATGGTTTTGAGTTCCACGGTTACTTCCGTGCGGGCGCACTGTACAGCAAGAATGACGATTTCAAACGTTCAAAATTCCCAGCATCTAAAGAGCGTCTAGGCCGCTTGGGTATTGAATCGGACAACCATTTTGAGCTTGCGCTACAGAAAAACTTTGAAAACGATGACGGCCAAAAAATTCGCATCAAAACGCGTGTAGGTGCCGATAACGCACAGTCAGCTGGCAACAACCAACTTGGCACCAACGCAGATGCGGCGAACAGCAGCATCGGTATGGTAGAAACCTTCGTTGAGTTTGATGGCGTGACTGAAACTGGCACGCTATGGGGCGGTACGCGCTTCTATGGCAAAGACAACTACATCTTCATGACCGACTTCTTCTACACCGACATGTCGGGTACCGGTGTGGGTATCGAAGGCGTTCAACTGGGTGATTACAAGTGGGATTTCGCGTATGTTGCCAGTGATAACGCAGAAGATTCATTCTGGGCAACCAACTCGAACAACCCAATGCACGCGGTGCACGTAGGCGTTGATTTTGATGGTGTAGAACTGCACGCCATGGGTAAATATCTACCAGACAACTTTGTCGATGGTACAGAATACGCCAGCAATGGTGTCGAGATGACCGCGATTGTTCATTCAGACAAAGTGTTTGGTCTATCAGACAAAGGCTTTACCAAGTACATCGCTCAGGCAGGTAAAGGTCTTGGTTCTGGTCAGCTACTTGGCGGTACGCTCACCACTTACAACGCATGGAAACCGGGCAATGGCGCGTTGGAAGGCCCTTCCAAAATGAAGAAAGTGGAAAGCGGTGATGTCTCTGCGCGTGCATTGGTATGGGGTGGCTACTTCTTTGAAAACGGCGTGAGCATCTTCCACTCTATCCAAGGTCAATACAACGATCTCGATAACGGCGGCAAAGACAGCTGGGCATCGGCGATGATTCGTCCATCATTCCCAGTGGCGCAAAACTTCTTCATCGCGACAGAAGCGGGCTTCCAGTACAACAAATGGGAAGACGCAAACGGCGTGGGTGACGATGCCACTAACTACAAACTGACGGTTGCACCAACCATCATCGTTCCAACGGGTTTTGGCCCAGCACCTGAAATCCGTTTCCTTGCCACATACCTAGACGGATCAATGCGTGACAAAGCGGACATCCTTGTGGGTATCCAAGCAGACATGTGGTGGTAAGCCACCTGTAGGGTAATGGGAGAGGTTACCCAGTAGGGAGTGGCACTTTAGGGGACCGCCACTCCCAGTTTGGCAACAGGCAAGTCGAGCAATACGGGGGAACTTGTTTTTGTTGCATGAATGCATGCCACTGCCATTCATTACGCCGCTGACAACAGCGGCTTTTTTCATTTCGGCTGCCGAGCGTATTGGCGAGGGCTTAGGCCAAACTTCTGCTTAAAGCACTTGGAAAAATAGTTGCTATCACTAAATCCACACTGCTCTGCTACGTGTTGAATCGACATACCAGCTTCGTTATTCAAGAGATCGCGCCCGTAATTGAGCTGCATTTCACGCAAATACAAGTTGGGAGAGGTGTTGAGAAACTGCTTAAACAGCCGCTCCAATTGGCGTTGGCTGACAAACGCTGCTTGAGCGACATCCCCACTGTGGATCTCGCCGTCGGCAAAATGCTGCTCAATAAAAATCAGTGCGCGGCTGAGCGCCAGCGTGGTGTTGGGCAGATCGTGCGTTTGCTGCTGATACATGCGCGCAAGGGTGATGACTAATTGCTGCATCAAACTGGTGAGCATGGTTTCAAAGCCGCTTTCCCCTTGTTGGTATTCGTGGCGAATCGCTTCAATCAACTGCGTGATCAATGGTTGTTGCTCGTCATTGAGGGTGAGCTTGGCGCGGTATTCGCCGGTTTGGCGGGCAATTGGCTCAACCTTAAACATCGCCTGATAACCAGAGAGTTTTCTCAATGAGGGCGTTTCGAAAAACGACGTACCCGCTTCAAACATCAAATTGATGATTTCCAGCCGATCGACATCCTGAAAGGCGTGCTCAATATCGCCGTTGATCACAAACACATCCCCAGCAGTGAGTGGATAGACATGAGAAGCAACAAGGTGGTTGCCTTTGCCACTCACCACCAAAAACAGCTCTGAAAAATCGTGTTTATGCAGGCCAAAATCGCTGTGGTGGTGGCCATCAACGTAAGCAAATTTGAAGTGGGGATAGCGAAGATGATGTTGCAACTGATAGGTGATGCTCATGTCGCTATTTTCCTTTTATTGGTCGGTATATTGGTAGAATTGCGCACTTGGCAAGCTTACACTGAAGCTCAATCAATGAGAATGCCGCAGGCAAAAATAAGGCCAAGATAAGGCAAGAAGAAGGCGATAAAGCGATGAGAAATCCAGCGATAGAAAAAGCGCAGCAAGCACTGGTGTCAGTGAGCCGACAAGCCGCGGCAGAAGGCATCGTGCTGCTGAAAAATGATGACCAAGCCCTGCCGATTGAGCCATCGCAGGTGCTCTCTTTGTTTGGCCGTTGCCAGATGGATACTTATCGCAGCGGCACGGGCTCTGGTGGCGCGGTGAACGTGCCTTATGCAGTGAATGCAATGCAAGGTCTGCAAGCCAACCCCGCGATTCAACTCAATACTTCGTTAGTCTCCCTGTATCAAGATTGGCTAGCCCACCATCCGTTTGATGATGGCAGCGGTGGCTGGGCGGCAGAGCCATGGTTTCAACATGAAATGCCACTGACCGATGAGGTGGTGGCGCAGGCTGCGTCGCAGTCAGACAAAGCGCTGGTGTTTATTGGCCGCACCGCCGGTGAAGACAAAGATTACGCCGATGAAGCAGGCAGCTACCGCTTAACGGAATTGGAAACGGACATGCTAACGAAAGTGTGCCGCCATTTCTCCTGTGTGATCGTGGTGATGAACGTCACCAACATTATCGATATGTCGTGGTTAACTCGCCTTGAAAACCATCAAGCGATCAAAGCGGTGCTCTACAGTTGGGCGGCAGGGATGGAAGGCGGTCATGCGTTGGCCGATGTGCTGTCTGGGGCTGTCTCACCCAGTGGCCGTTTGACCGATACCATCGCCCATCGTTTGCAAGATTACCCCTCTTCCGCCCATTTTGGCCGCAAAGATTTCAATCTCTATGCGGAAGATATTTACGTTGGCTATCGCTACTTTGAAACCTTTGCCCCAGAAGCGGTGCAGTTTGAATTTGGTGCGGGCTTATCCTATAGCCAATTTGAGCGCCGTTTGGTGCAGTGCTCGAGTGACGTGGTTGATGCTGGCGGCGATCTCGCCAACGCCAAGTCGCTGTCTTTTGAGATTGAAGTGCGCAACATCGGCCAGCAATTTAGCAGCAAAGAAGTGGTGCAGCTGTATGTTGAAGCGCCACAAGGCCAACTTGGCAAACCGGCCAGAGCGCTGTGTGGATTTGCAAAAACTAGCGAGCTAGCGCCAAACGGCAGCGAAGTGGTGCGCATCAGTGTGCCGGTGGCTTTGCTGGCGTCGTTTGATGATAGCGGTGCGAGTGGTTACCCAAACAGTTATGTGCTTGAAGCAGGGCAGTACCATTTCTACCTTGGCGGCAGCGTGCGCCAAGCGCAGAAAATCGACGCGACATGGTGGGTTGAGCACACCACCTCACTGGAAACACTCAGTGAAGCCTGCGCGCCAACCCGTGAGTTTGAGCGTCTTGTGCCTGCCGAGCGCCACGCCAATGGCGTCTATCAACCCCGCTATCAGCCTGTGCCACAGCGTACGGTGGATCTGGCGCAGCGAATCGAAGCGAATTTGCCGCCAACCTATGCGTTCACAGGCGATCAAGGCATTAAGCTAGCCGATGTCGCCCAAGGTCGCGCCAGCCTAGAAGCGTTTGTTGCCCAACTCACCGCCGAACAACTGGCCATTCTCGTGCGTGGTGAAGGCATGTGCAGCCCAAAAGTGACACCGGGCACTGCCGCGGCGTTTGGTGGGGTATGCACTTCACTGTTTGAGTTTGGCATTCCGGTGGCCGCAGCGGCCGATGGCCCATCGGGCATTCGTATGGACAGCGGCCATCAAGCGACCCAAGTGCCAATTGGCACACTGCTCGCCTGCACATGGAACACCGAGCTCAATCAACAGTTGTATTATTTGGTGGGCCAAGAGTTGCAAGCTTACCAAATCGACACCTTGCTCGGTCCGGGTATCAACATTCATCGCCATCCACTCAATGGCCGTAATTTCGAATATTTCTCGGAAGATCCACTGTTAACCGGTTGGATTGCGGCTGCGCAAACCACAGGCTTAAAACAAGCGGGTGTTTCCGGCACCATCAAACACTTTGCGGCCAACGATCAAGAAACCGCACGCGTGGATGTGGATAGCGTCATGTCACAGCGAGCGCTGCGTGAAATCCACATCAAGCCGTTTGAAATGGCGGTGAAGTATGGTCAGGCATCGACCATCATGACCGCTTACAATCCGGTCAACGGCCATTGGGCGGCGTCCAACTACGATCTCAACACCACCATTTTGCGCGGTGAATGGGGTTATACCGGCATTGTGATGACCGACTGGTGGGCGAAAATGAATCATCCCGTGGATGGGGGTGAAGAGAGTAAGCGCTTTACTGGCTATATGCTGCGAGCGCAAAACGATCTCTACATGGTGGTGGAAAACGACGCCGCTGAGCGCAATCCCATGGACGACGACACCTTGAACGCGTTAACGCATGGCGAGTTAACGTTAGGCGAGTTGCAGCGCAGCGCGATGAACATCTGTCGCTTTATTTTGCAAGCGCCAGTGATGCAAAGGCCGCTGCAGGCGTATCAGGCGGTGAAACCTTTTGCGCCGCTAGCGGACGCATTGCCCGATGCCGCACCGCTGTTGCCTGTGACGCAGCGCATGGTGGTGAACAGCCAAAACCATTGCGAACTCTGGGTGGAAGTCGCGCAAGCGGGGCATTATCTCTGTTTTGCCGAAATGGCCTATGATCGCGAACCATTGGCGCAATCCTCTTGCAGTCTGAGCATCAATGGTGAATTTGCCATGTCGCTGCCCACCAATGGCACCGAGGGAAAAACCATTGAAATCGAGGGCATCGCCATCCATTTACAAGCGGGGATTTATCGAATCGACACCCAATTTGTGAAGAAAGGAGCCGAGCTGAAAACCTTGCGTTTTGAGTGGCAAGCGTAACGCGACTTAACCATAAAATTTGTGTGTCTTTGTGCGCAGTTCCTATACAATAAGGCACACATTTCAAATCATCATTTTTGACTGCTCCGCATCCGTTTTGTGGAGCAGTTTTTGTTTTACTGACAGTGTATTTTCAACCTTAAGGTCAACAACATGGCTAAAACCCAAAATATCAACCAACGCATGTCTATCGTGACGCTCGCGTGGCCGATATTAGTGGAAATTTTGCTACGGACAGCGCTCGGCACCAGCGACGTATTCATGCTTTCTGGCTATTCAGACAAAGCGGTGTCGGCGGTGGGGGTGATCACCCAACTGACGTTCTTCCTCATCATTGTCTCTACCTTTGTCAGTAGCGGCACTGGGATTCTCATTGCTCAATACAACGGAGCTGGGCGCGATCAAGATTCCACTCACGTTGGGGTGGCGAGTATTGCGCTTTCCAGCGTCATTGGCGTGATGCTCAGTGTGTTGGCGGTGCTCGGTGCGATGCATTTGCTCCCTTACTATGGCTTGGAAGCTCAGGTGGAACAATACGCGCAAGAATACCTGCTCATCAGCGGGGCGATGACCTTTAACGTCACCATTGGTATTGTCTTTACCACTATTTTGCGCAGCCACGGTTATTCGCGCTCACCCATGACAGTTAACCTCATCAGTGGCGTACTCAACATCATCGGTAACTACATTGCGCTCTATCAGCCGTTTGGTTTGCCCGTATATGGCGTGCAAGGAGTGGCGATTGCGACGGTAGCCAGCCAGGTGATCGGCACAACGATTCTGGGCGTGCTGCTGTGGCGCAGTTCCATCGCCTTGCCAATGCGTTCACTTGTGCAAGTGCCTAAAGCGGTCTACAAGAAAATTCTCAAAATCGGCGGCATGAACGCAGGGGAAGTGCTTTCGTACAATATGGCGCAAATCACCATCGTCTATTTTGTGGTGCAGATGGGCACCTCGTCTCTTGCGGCGTTTACCTATGCGCAGAACATCGCGCGTTTCTCTTTTGCGTTTGCTTTAGCCATTGGCCAAGCAACGCAAATTCAAACCGGTTACTACATTGGCAAAGGCTGGATAGAGAGCATCACCAAACGGGTGCAACTCTACTTCTTGGTTGGCTTTGCCTCTTCGGTCACGGTGGCGAGCACCATCTACTTTATGCGCGATGCGATCTTAACTCTGTTTACTCAGCAGCCGGAGATCCTCTTGTTGGCGGGTTCCCTCGTGATGGGCTCCATTGTGTTGGAAGCGGGGCGCGTGTTTAACCTGATTTTCATCTCGGCGCTGAAAGGGGCGGGGGACATCAAATTCCCAGTGCAAATGGGCATTTTGAGTATGTGGGGCTTAGGCGTGGTGTTTTCATATCTGCTTGGTATTCACTGGGGCTATGGCGTATTCGGTGCATGGATGGCGATTGCCCTCGACGAGTGGTTCCGTGGCCTCATCATGGCAAGGCGTTGGCGCTCGCAAGTTTGGACGCGTTATAAACTCAGCTAACGCATCGTGTTTTGTACCAAAAAATTAACGGGCGCTATAATAGTGTCCGTTATTCTATACAAAGCTGGAATATGAGATTTCAAGGCTGGCGTATGCATTCAGTAGAGTGATGGGATTATACTCCCCGCCCTTATTCTTCACACTCGCTAGGTGGTAGATAATGAATATCCAAGTAAAAGATTCATTAATCGCAGGACTGATAAACGGTGCCCTTAACGGCTATATCGCAAGTCACCACTTCAAAGGAATGAGTTCGGTCCCAATGTCGATGGAGATGATCTCCAATTCGCAAGTGACCGTTTGGGGACAAGCGATTTCCTTAACCTTTGGTTTGGGGATCATTTTGTCTTTGATCACCTCAAAGCTGTTTCTTCGTCAGCTCAAAACCAGTCACCCTCAACACAGCCATGAACTGCAACGTTCATTTTGGAAAGATCTCCTGCCCATCGCATTAATGCAGGCTGGGGCTTTGTTTGGTTGGTTCGTCGCCTTAGCGGTGATCTGGACCAAATACGCCGGTGAAGTGCTGGTTTCGCCAAATACCGCCGTGATTCTCATCGGAGTATTTGCGTTCGTCATTACCTTGTTTGTTGAGGTGAGAACGAAAAAGAGCATTATCTATAAGAAAGTCAATCTACTTGAGCAGAACACGATTTAATTGAGGAACCATGATGTCAGAACAAAACACCACAACAGGCGCATCAGAAGACAATAAAAAGCTCAAACAAGCGCGCTCATTCACGTACTACATTTTTGCCGTCGTGATTGCCCTTTGGGTTTATACCCTGTGGGCCGACCGCGTGACACCGATGACCGATCAAGCCCGTGTCAACGGCCAAGTGATCCGCATTAGCCCAGAAGTGTCCGGGCCAATTTCTCAAATCCACATTGCCAATAACGCCACGGTCAAAGCTGGGGATGAGTTGGTGAATATCGACCCTCGCCCTTTCGAGCTGGCGGTTAAAGCGGCGCGATTTGACCTACAAAAAGCGGCGCAATCCTACCAAGCGGATTCGGCAGCGATCAACGTGGCCAAAGCCAACGAAGTGGCCGCGCGCGTGCGAGTCGCCAATGCGAGAAAAAACGTTGAGCGTAACCGCGTGCTTGTCGAGCGTGGCACCATTAGCCAAGCAGCGATGGACAACATGGTTGCAGAGCTAGACACGGCCGAAGCCAACCTCGCACAAGCCTCTTCTGCGCTGGAAAAAGCCAAACAAGAGTTTGGCCCTCGTGGCAAAGAAAACCCAGAGATCCAAGCGGTGTTGAACCGTCTTGAGCAAGCGTTGCTTAACCTCAACCACACCAAATTGCTTGCGCCTGCCGATGGCGTGATCACCAATATGGATGTGGCAGTGGGCGACTACGCAGGCGCTGGCCAACCGCTACTGACCTTCGTGAACAACCACAGCCTTTGGTTAACCGCGATGGTTCGAGAAAACTCACTGGCGTACCTAAAAACGGGCGACAAAGTCAAAATCGTCTTTGATGCTTACCCAGGAGAAGTGTTTGAAGGCAGCATTTCATCCATTGGTTGGGGCAGCAGTGGCAACGGTAGCCTTTCAGTGGATGCTGGCACAGGCTTGATGTCATCGCCAACCAACAACCCGAAAGCACAACGCTTCCCAGTCAACATTGAGTTTTCCGATTTACCAGACAACATTACCCTAAGATACAGTGGCCGCGCGGTGGTTGGCTTCTATCCAGAGGAAAGCTACATTGCAGAAAGACTGCAAGACCTATGGATCTGGGCATGGAGCTACATTAGTTATGTTTCGTAGCGCCGCGAATCCTCTGCTTAGAGTCGCGATGTTTCCCGTACTGCTGTTGTTCTGGCAGTACGTGTTCGGTACGGATTTACCCTTGCTGGCGCCTGCCATGTGTGTGGTGTTCTTAACCACCACCCATGAGCCACCACCGCTGGCGATGATTTTGGTCATGGGGGGAATTCTGTTTATTACCGCTTGGGTACAGGCGTTCGTAAGCAACCTACTGATTGACTATCCGCAGGTCTACTATCTGTTCTTATTTGGCGTGTTTTACTGGTGTATGGAACGCACCAAAAAGAACTCACAAGACGTGCTGGCGATACTGTTGATTGTTTCCACCGCCATGATTGCGGTATTCACCCAACAAAAAGGGATCGACGTAGAGCAAATCCCATTTGCCTTGTTGGCGAATATCTTCATTGCGGGATTCACAGCCTATCTGGCCTATTTCATCTTCCCCGGTGGTGAGCCACTGGCAGAGAACGCGGCAGCACGTTCTTCAAGCATGAAATACACGCTCGATTGGCAGACGCTGATGAAAACCATCATCATCATGGTGGTGTTAGTTTTCACCATTCGTCTCGATTTAGAGCAAAGCACCATCATCACCATCATTGTGGCCTTGGTGCTGAAAGATCCCGACCCCATCGTCGGGCGCGATTATGGCGTGAGAAGGCTCATCACCACCTACGCCAGTGTGCTCTATGCAGTGCCGCCGTTAATCGTCAGCTTGTTCCAAGTGAACTTGGTGGGCTCGCTAGGCGCGGCGTTAGTGAGTTCGCTCTTTATGGGCATTCATGCGATGGAGAAAAAAGCCAGCTTCAACTCCATTCAACTGATGTATTCGAGCTACGTCGTGTTGGTGTTTTACGGCATCACCTCAACCAGCATCAGCGCCATCAGCGATGATCTGGTGCGCTTTGCCTCGGTGATGTTCGCCGTATTACTCGGCATCATGAGCTTAATCAGCTTGCTGCCCAAACAACGCAGCGCCAGCTAAACCAGCGCGCTTTAAACGAAAGCAAAGACGCAAACTGAAGACGAAAACAAAAAGCACTGAACTCACTCAGTGCTTTTTTATATTTGGCGTATCTCACTTTACCCCATCAAGATTCCTCGCCCTTCTTTTAGCGAAGTCGCTCAGATTGTGATTGAGATTCATGAACAATAGATTGACACATCACCAAGCTAGTATAAGATTTAAGCGTACGGACAAGTGACGTACATTAAGTTTGAAGTGAGAGCGGAAAATAAGTAGGTACAACTATGTCTGCACTAAAAAAAGAACGTGTGGAATTGAGAGTCACAGCAGAAGAGAAAAGGGCGCTTGAAGAAGCTGCCTTGCTGAGCAATACCACCGTGAGTCGGTTCATTGCAGAAACGGTCGCGCAGAGAGTGGAATCGGTAATCGCGGAGCAAAAGCGATTATTGGTCGCTCATGAACAATGGGAAAGTGTCATGTCTGCGTTGCAAAACCCTGTTGAGCCCACCGAGTTAATGAAAGAGATTCTAAGTTCATCCATGGAGGATTCTTGGTCGGTAAAAATCAACAAGTAAGCGTTGAGCGATACGACGCCGAATCAGACTATGATTTCGAACCATTTGACTGTGGCATTGAACACCTCAATCAGTTCCTCAAGTCGAGAATGCATAAGGAAGCAGATAAGGGGCTACTGGTCCCTTATCTTTGTTTCTACCTCAATGATGAGGGGAAAAAAGAAGTCATCGGTTACTTCACTCTCAGCAGTGGCAGTATTGAAAAAGCCGCGCTGACGGTCAGGCCAAGGCGGGATGTCTCCTATTCAACAGTACCTTGCATCCTACTCGGGCGGCTTGCTGTGTGTCAGTCTGTTCAGGGGCAAGGCTTGGGCAAATTCTTGCTCGGTAAAGCCATTTTGCAATCGCTCGTCAGTTCCAAAGCCATTGGCGTTTATGCCATCGCATTGCGTGCCGAGGAACATAACTGGCCGTTTTACCTTCAAGCGGGTTTTACTCAGTCTAAGCACCATGATGGCAAAACCTTCTTCTACTCATTGAAGCAAGCTGAGCAGTACTACAAAACGCTCGCCAAGCCACGTTAAATCAGAACGGTAATCAAAAACAAAAAGTACTGAACTCACTCAGTGCTTTTTACTTTTCAGTGTTTCCTAGCTGGCGTGTTTTACGCCTTACGATTAAAGGCGAGAATCATCAAGGCCGACGAAATTCTCAGCAGGCTGCGCTTGGCACCAGTCCCACGCTTTTTTCGAAATGTCGTACATCCCTTTCTCCGTATGGGCAAATTGCCAATCCTTTAAGCTGATTTCAACAATCTTCTCATCGATCTTATCGAGGAAGGTGCCGCTGGAAGCATGGTACATCTCACGTAATGCTTGCTGATTTTGCTCATCGGTAATGCCGTACGCTTCAGGTTGATGCTTCACCGCACCAATGCTTTCCGCTGACAAGGTCACGTCTTTGATCATATTGGCGCAAATGGCCCATTGTGATTCTTTTGCTGAGGCCAACTCAGGCGGAAGGTGGTCAAAGCTCGGTGTCATACCTAGCCACGGTTCATCCAGGCCAGTGGGTAGGTTGTGGGGGGCATGCTCTTTCAGCGGAGCGAGTTTCTTATTCATTTTGCGCACTTCATTGGTTGCCAACTCCCATTCACGCTGCGAGCGATCCGCTTCTGCTTGCTCGAGTGGTTCCATCTCTGCATAGAGATCCTGAAGCTGCTTCTCTAGTGCTTCGATCTTATTCCAGTGCGCGTCGGAATCGTCATTGCGACTATTCAACTCATCAAGCTCAGCTTGCAACTTCTCTTCTTTCTCTTTCAGTGCGTAATAACGCTCTTCGTCATCGTCGCCATACTGATCGATACAAGCTTCTAGGCGTGCGTCCGTTACCCCAAGCACTGATTTCACGCCATTGGTGTAGCAAAGCTCATATTGGCTCTCATCACCCCTCATACACTTATCCATAAACTTGCGAAAGCCTTGAATAATGGTGGCTTCCGATTTGCCACTGCAAGCCGCAAATTGGGTAAATGCGCCAGAGTCTTTCATCCAAGCGATTTGTGTATTGATGCCCAGTTCGATCTGGTTCTCGGTGAGTTTGATAGCCTGAGTTGGCATCGCCAATGTCATCGTAGAAACGACTAACAGCGCGCGAGAAATCGTAGAAAATTGCATGGTATACCTCGAAGGGTGTTACACCCATTTGATGTCCTTATTCGGTCACATCGCACCCATAAAAACGGGGCAAAATGTAACCCATTTATTTTGTGGTAGATAATGACAGCCTTGTACAAAGTTTCAACAGCTAAAGCATAAAGAAAGCAGCAAGATCACAGAGTTGAGATTGATGCTATGTTCCGCACTATTCCTTATTAGTGCGGAAATTCATAAGCATTCTAGTGGTACTATTGCAAAATTCACTGCCAGTTGTTAGTTGAGATGGAGTCAGCACACTTACAGATTTTTCTAACTGGTTCTGTGTACTGAATATTGTTCAGAACAAAACCAACTGCTTCGACCAATGGCTTCCATTAATGCTCGTGTTATTGAGTTCGGCGGTTGTGCTAATGACTTAGCTAAAAAATTAGCTTGTATTTCTTCAGTGCCTAGACCCTGTTCATGTTTTAACTCTCTAACACTTTCGATAAACATTGTGAAGAACAGAGATGCTTGAGTTTTATATCTGCTGGCTAGTTTAAAGCCATTAAAATGATTTAAAGCTCTTTGTTGACAAATTGGACTCCAAGTATCGGGAGGCGCCGGAAAAAATCGAGCTGTAACTGGAGTTGTTTCAATAATTTCGGCAGAAATCCAATGCTCATCAATGAAATGTTGAGATACAAAGTATGGATGCAATGGTTCGTCGGCGCTGGTATTTAAAACCGCACTTCCTTTTCCTTTGTTACAGTCCATACACGCAGGAACTAGATTATGAGGATGTACTGAATAGAGTGGATATCTTGCTTTTGGTAGATAGTGGTCGAGCGTAAAGACACTTCCGATTCCGCAGAGTGGGCATTGCCCATCGGAAGATGCTCTTAGGGCATCATATATAACTCTGCCTTCTGTACCAGTCTTAACAAAGCTGTCTTCATATAAACTCACGAAATCAGATTTCGTTACGTTACCAACAACAATGTCCTCTGAGTGCCCGTGCCTTGATTGAGTTGATTGGTGTAAAGTCGAATTCGATGCTCTTTGCTTATAAAGTTCTTGATAGCTCGGAAGGCTATCGCGTATCGCCAGCATAGCGGGTAGACTGGCAGGAGTTAATGCCTTAAGGCAAACATCGTAAATAGACAAAAACTTATAGTCAGGCAGTGGTAATCTTTTCATTATTTCTCCTGATCTATTTCTCTATTTGAGATCATGCTTTGAAGTAAGAACTGTCCCTCGATTCCTATTTTTTGTTCAAAGCCATTAAGAATGTCTTGGTATGTACCTCCTTCGTCGACTGAAGCTTGTAAAAGCTCATGAAAACCAGACTTTGTTACTTCCAAACCAAAAACCTCTCTGGTCAGCATGCCAACGTTCTCTGCAAATGTTTCAATTTTCGGACGTGAGGTACTCATTTGTTGTCCAAAGCGTGTTATTTTTGAAACGCAGTTTTTAGGTATTTCTTGCAATACTACTGGTGAATGAGTTGCAATAATTGCTACTCCGTTTCTATTTGATAGTAAATCACTTAATGCTCTAATAAATGCTGATAATAGAGGAGGATGTAAATGGCTTTCAGGTTCGTCAATAAGAAGAAGTGTTTTTTCTTCTACTTTTTCTACCAACTTAGTTAAAGTTAGAATCACTATTGCATGACCTGAGCTCATTTTAGAAATAAGGTGTATCGCAGAACGTTTAAAATACTCTTCATCAATGTTTGCTAATCTTCCAAGATCCATTTCAGAAAAGTTACTATCAAATTCAAGAGTTTTAACAGCTTTCAACCATCGCTCTTTTTTAGCTTTACTAACAAAGCAATTTCTTAGACTGCTATAAAACTCAATATGAAGTTGCCCCAAACTTTTAAGTGTTTCTTTTGATGTTTGTTTTAGTCCAATATAATGATAACAAGTTCCTTTTGATGGGTCGGCTCTTTCTAATGGTGGAACAAAAGGGTCAAATACACTGAATGAAACGGATACGATGCTACTAAAGTAATCATTACTGATAGCGTTTCCTGGTCCAACAGAAGTATTTTCAAAAAAGTGTCCCTTTGAACTATCTTTCTCAATAACACTCGCAATCATACCGTTTAGTAATGTAGTTTTACCTACTCCATTTCGTCCAATAATTGCGTGAATGTTTGACTTAGGCTTTGATGTGGGAACAACTTGGAAATTCAATGATAAATCAGATAGATCATTACTTTCACTGCGGAAAAAACCGAAGTTATATGGGGTTAATTCTGCATCACCGTTTAAAATGCGAGTTAATTGTCCTTTTACAACAGATAAGCTTGTATATCTCAACAATGATGTACCCAATACTTCCTCATTTTCAATTGAACTTACAATGTTAGGTTTTACAACAATGTCATTTAATCCATTTAAGAGGTTGTCTTTGAGCTGGGGAGACAACTTTTCTTTAATCGTTTTATAATACTCAACACCTTCACCTAGAGAAAAATAATTATCTGACAATGAGCTAAATATCGGAAGTAGGCTACAGTGTGTCGCTTGTTTAGTCGTCTGCCCCTTAAATCCAATTTTTACGTTTCCGATATCATGTCTTATTCCATATTCATCAAATACAACTAAATAAAACATTGTCACAAATGAATAATCATTCCAGTTATCAATTTGTAAATAAGCTTTATTATTACCCTGTAATGGTATTGATTGGTTTTGGGGGACTAAAGTAAAGTTCATGGGGTCTGCATTGTTTTGTTTGAATGTGGAATTTCATCATACACTTCATTTTTACTTTAATCACTAGTTGCATATGAATTGAACAATTAAATAATCATAGTTGATATTTATAGGATGTTAGGTTAGTTATTAATGAAATTTAATACCGAAGCCGCAAGAAACGCCACTCCCCGAGTGGCGTTTCACTTCTTAGCCTCTTGCTTCACCTTTAAGACTCAGAACGAAAACAGAGCCAGCTCGCAAGGGTTGCGCTGTTTATGCAATGGGTGTCACTTCTGTGATAGTTTCCCACTCCTAACCTGAGAATGCGTGCGTCGATTTTGGAGCCACGCATCATTTCACGTCAGGAGGAACTATGGCAAAGCGAATACTTTTTATTCATGGCCGAGCGCCGAAACCAGACAAAAACGATTTACAAACACTGTGGTTCGACGCCATTCAGCACGGCTTATTACGAGATTACGGCGAAAGCCGTGTTCAGGCGTTTAAGCAGATAGAAAAGCGATTTATTTACTATGGCGATCTCTCCAATGAGCTATTTGGAGAACCTATCGAAAATCCTCAAAGCCGCTTTGAGGCATTAGAAAAGCTAAAACAATACCCGCGCAACGGCTTCACCAAAACGAACTACAAAAAGGTTTCTAAACTGGGTTTTTTGGCGGAAGCCTTGGCAGACACATTCTCGGCGGTATTGGGCCATTTAAAACTGGCAGAGCCGCTGATCACCAGTGTCGCCCCCGATATGGCGCATTACTGGAATGAAGACAGTTATTACGGCAGTGACTTGCGTTCGCGACTGACCAAAGAACTGAAAGAAGCACTTGATAGTGGCGACGAGGTCATGATGGTCGCGCACAGCTTGGGTAGCATGATCAGTTACGATTGTTTGTGGAAGCTCTCTCATTACGGCGAATATCGCCACGACTACGGCGCTGAAAAGAAAGTCGATCTCTTAATCACTTTAGGTTCGCCGCTGGGGGATGAAAACGTGAAGGCGCGTTTGAAAGGCAGCAGCTTAAGCGGTAAAAAACGCTACCCACTTAACATTGACCAGTGGTGCAATATTTCAGCGGAAGACGATTACATTTCTCATGACAATCGCATCAAAAACGATTTCAAAGAGATGCTGCAACTAGGCTTAGTCAAAGGCGGGATGAAAGACATTTACCCCATCTACAATTTGTGTGTGAGAGATGGGCAGTCCAACCCTCATTCTGCGATTGGTTATTTGGTTCATCCGAAGTTCGTTGCCGTGCTGAACCAGTGGATGTAGCATCGGATGAGTTGGTTGCAGCTCAAACCGATTGGCGATAGATCGCTCTATTTACTCAATGGCCAGTGGCATTACTCAGTGGCACCGTAAATAGAGCGAAAATGTTGAGTCGAGATTGGTTTGGTATGGCGCTTGTTGAGCACCAGCGCCACACGCTGAAAGGCACGAACTAGAATTCGGCATCCACTTGAAAATGCATGCGCTCTTTGCTGTAAGGGTGGTCAAGTTCAAGCGACTCGGCGTGCAAGTGCAGTCGGTTGGCTTTCTCACCATACAAACCATCGCCAACCATTGGCATGTTCAAACCAAGGTGATGGGCACAATGAACGCGAAGTTGGTGAGTGCGCCCTGTTCTTGGGTAGAGGTAGAGCTTGCTGCGGCCATCGCGAGTCTCAATCAACTGCCAATCAGTATGTGCGGGTTTTCCGTGTTCAAAACAGACCAACTGACGCGGCCTGTCGTCTGGGTCGCCTCGCATGGGCAGGGTGATTTCCCCTTGGCTTTGCGGCACTTCACCTTCCAATAGCGCCACATAACGCTTTTGCACGCCACGAGAAATAAACTGCTTTTGCAGGCTCTTGTTAGCGCGGCGGGTGAGGGCAAACACCAACAGTCCCGATGTCGCCATGTCTAGGCGGTGAATCACAAACGGCCCTTCCACGTCAGGGAATAGCGCTTGCAAACGGGTATAAGCGGAATCGGTAATGGTTTTGCCCGGTACCGATAACAGCCCAGACGGTTTGTTGACAACGACCATCGCCTCGTCTTGATAGACGATTTCCAGCTCTTTGTCTTCTGCCCAGTTTTCTTCCAGCGGGTTCGGGTCCATGTTCAGCCCTTGCAGCATATGGCCCAAAATGGGGTGGCATTTACTGTGGCATGATGGGTAAAATTTTTTGTGTTGGCGCACTTCCGATTTCGGCGAAACGCCCCACCAAAATTCCGCCATTGCCAGTGGTTTCAAGCCGTGGGTAAAAGCGTATTGCAGCAGTTTTGGTGCGGCACATTCGCCAGAGCCTGCTGGTGGCACAGGGCTGGTGGTCGGTGCGAAAATCGCGTTGAGATCGCTCTGCTCCCCGCGCACATTGAGGAAGCGATACTGAGCAAACAATTTGTGTTGCAAGGCGTTCGATAAGGTTTTGCGCTGCTCTTTGAGTTCGTCGAGTTGAGTAAGCAGCTCTTGCAAACGTGCCTCCTCATTGGCGAGTTTTTCATCCCACTCCAGTTTGAGGTATTTGAGTACGTTTTTCTCGGCCACGCTTTGTTTGGCGAGATCATCCAACACCGCCTTGAGCGCATCGCCAGTGAGCGTTGTTTCCGCTTGCTCGCGCTGTTGCTTGCGTGCGGCGCGCCCTTCGATCATAGCTTGGCGCTGAGCCTGTTCTTGCGCTTGGTAAGCTTGGCGGTCAGCCTCAATTTGCTGGCGAAGTTGTGCCAGCTCTGCGCTTTGCGACAACTGTTTCACTTGATGGTTGATGTCGGTGATTTCTGACAACTCGCGGCGAAAAAAGCTCTCTTCTGCCAGCATGTCAAACACCGGTGGCACAAAACCGGGCAATAGGTTTTGGTCGGCAATTTTGCCCGAGAACGCGCTCAAAAAGCCGATGTCACCTTGCGCATTTTCAACCAACAGCACGCCAAACATTTTGCCAATCGCGCTCTCATCGTCACTCACCACTTCGCCGTTCAACAAGCCAAAGTTGTGCTGCCACTCTTGCTGAGTGAGCAAATGCTGTTGCAACTGCTCTGCCGCTAATACACACAACGGATGCGGTGTGTAGTAAAACGGGAAGGTAAAGCGCTCGGGCATGGCGTAGCCGTCGATAACGGTGGTGAAGGGGGTAAAGCAAGGGTCCGGCGTGTGCATGAGGGAGTCCGCGCAAGTCAAAAAATCGAGCGAGGATTGTACCTATTTTGCTTAGGATTTCCATCGCTCGAGGGCGTTGAGTCACATCAACTTCGTGGCGTTTTGTTGCCTTTTTGCTGGTACATGGCTTTATCTGCTTGAGAAAGAAGCTCATCCAAACTGATGTTGGCATCGGGCTCGACCGAAACAATCCCAGCGCAGAAGGACAAATCATAGCCTCGGTTGGCGCTCTGGTTGTAGTGTTGCAAGGCTTCGGTAAAGCGTTGAATGGCGATTTGCGCCACAGCGCGAGACGCGCCAGACATAAACACCACAAACTCATCACCACCCAGACGGGCAAAGACATCAGACTCGCGGAAGCTCTTTTTCATGGTATCGGCAAACGCTTTGAGGGCGAGGTCGCCCTCTTGGTGGCCAAATTGATCGTTGATTGGTTTAAAACCGTTGAGGTCTAAATAGGCAATGGAGTAGGGGTAATCGCCCACTTCGCAATAGGCCATGCTCTTTTTCGCCAAGGTCATAAAGCCACGGCGGTTGGAAATCTGCGTCAGGTCATCAATCGAGGCGCTGTGCGTGGCGGCGAGTTCTCGCTCGGCCATCTTGGCCAGATCGATCAAATCCAAACGCTCGTCTTCGTTAAGCGTGCGCGGTTTGGTGTCGATGATGCACAAGGTGCCTAAGCAGGAGCTGTGTTCAAACATCAACGGAACGCCAGCGTAAAAGCGAATGTGTGGTGCTCCCGTAACCAAAGGGTTGTCGGCAAAGCGCGCATCTTGGCTGGCATCTTCCACAATCAAGGTGTCAGCGCCGAGAATGGCGTGGCCGCAAAAGGAGATATCACGTGGTGTTTCACTGACATCAAGGCCAAAGCAGGATTTAAACCACTGGCGATCCTCATCCACCAAACTGACCAAGGCGATCGGCACATCAAACAGCCGACGCGCGATGCGAGTGACGCGATCAAAACGTTCTTCTGCGGCGGTGTCTAAAATGTTGAGCGAATGGAGGTCCGCGATGCGTTGCGGTTCGTTGTCCGGTTTTTCAGGTGTTTGCATTGAGTTGGCCAGTGAATGAGGATTGCATTAACTATAGTTCAAAGCGTCATATGGGGTTGCCAGCAAGGTCACAAAGCGAGGGAGCGAGGCGCTGGGCCTCGCTCGTTTGCCGATTATTTACTCATTTTGCTTCATATCTCTTGGTGTTTATGCACCAAACCAAAATCGGCCAAAATGGCGTAAGCGGCTGGGATCATAAACAACACCAACAAGGTCGAAGCAAGGATGCCAAACACAATGGAAATGACCAAAGGTTGGATAACCTGTGCTTGCAAGCTGGTTTCGGTGAGCAGCGGCAACAAACCCGCAGCGGTGGTCATGGAGGTGAGGAACACCGCGCGAAAACGCTCACGGCTCGCTTTCACCACCGAGTCGTGCACGCTGTCGCCTTCGTCGACATGATGGCGAATGTATTGCACCAGCAAAATCGAGTCGTTGACCACAATCCCCGCCAGCGAAACAAAGCCCATCATGCTTGGCATGCTCAGCGAATGGTCGAGCAGAATGTGCCCCCACACCACGCCAATAAAGGCAAGAGGAATGGCAAGCATTACCACAAACGGTTCCAAATAGCTGCGGAACTGGTAGCTCAAAATGGCGAATACCCCGAACAAGCCGAGCAAAAAGCCTTTGCCCATTGAAGAGCCCGTCTCGGCGGTGTCTTTGGCTTCCCCTTCAAAATCAAAGCGTAAGTCGGGGTATTTTTGCATCAGCTTCGGCGCTTCTTGCTGTTGGAACTGACGAATGATCGCGGTGGAGTTGGCTTGCGTGTTGTCCACATCGCCAAACACGCTGATGGTTCTTAGCCCGTCAATGCGTTGAATGCGCACGTAGTTACGCTGAAAATCGAGCGTAGCAATGGTGGCGAGCGGGATCTGGCTGCCATCGGCCATCATGATCGGGAAGTTAGCTAATTGCTGCAAATCGCCCGCTTGCACTTTATCTAGCCGCACTTCAATCGAAATATTCTCTACGCCGAGCTGGATTTCATCGGCGGTTTGACCAAAGAAAGCCGCGCGCAGCTGGTTGGCGATCAACTGGCCGTTAATACCATACACTTCCGCGCCAGGGCGCAGTTTGACCAACACTTCTTCTTTGCCCATGCGCATGTCATCCAACACCCCATGCACGCCGGCGAACTGGTTGAGGTATTGCTGAATGTCGATAGAGGCGGCTTTGAGCGCATCAAGATCATCGTGCTTGGCGCGGATCTCAATCGCGCGCCCACCCGGGCCCATGGTTGGTTGCTTAAACACCAGTGAAATTGGTGTGGCCAACTCGCCGATATCGTCACGCCACGCGGCAATAAACTCGTCAATCACCGTGTTGCGGCTTTCAGCGCCGAGCAGATCCAACCGCACGGTGGCGATGTGCGGGCCCGATTCGTTAGCATCGGCATTGGCATTAAATTGGCTGGTGATATGGCGCACCAACGGCGTGCCGTTTTCCTTCTCTTCACTCCACTGGCGATCCAGCTTTTGCGCAGAGGCGACGATTTTATCAACCACGGCTTCGGTTTGCGCCAAAGAGGCACCCGGCGGCAAAATGATGCGTGCCTCGGCGATATCGCCATCAAGCTCTGGGAAGGGTTGAAACTTCAATAGCCCGCCAGCCAAGGTCGCGGCAGAAATCAGCAGCAGCGCTAACACGCTACCCATAAAGGCGTAGCGAAATTCCACCACTTTTTCCACGGCATTGACCAAGGTGGTATTGCGAAAATGCTCAAAGTGTTCGAGTAAGGTTTGCTTGAATTTGAGGTCCGGTTTTTCCTGTTTTTGCTTGTGCAGGGAATGCGCCAAATGGTTGGGCAGAATGAGGAAGGCTTCCACTAAGCTTAAGGTGAGCACCAAAATCAGCACTTGCGGCACCGCTTTGAGTACCGCCCCCATTTCTCCTTGCAAAAACAGCAAGCTACCAAAAATACACACGGTGGTGAGGAAGGAGGAAATCACCCCCGGCAGGACTTTGTTGACGCCTTTGATCACCGCATCGTCGATCTCCTCTCCGCGATCAAGGTGCGCCGCAATCGACTCGGCGATCACGATGGCATCGTCCATCATGATGCCGATCGCCATCAGCAGCCCCACCAGTGACATGATGTTGATGGAAAGGCCAAGTTGCGCCATCAAAAACAGCCCGCCAAGAAAAGCCACCGGCAAACCGGCCGCCACCCAAAAGGAATAGCGCAAACTGAAGAACAGCCACATGGTGGCAAACACCAGCACGATACCTTGCCAGCCGTTTCTCACCATCATGGTGAGGCGATCCCACAAGACAGACGAGAGATCGTTGGTCATTTCCAGTTGCACGCCATCGGGCGCGATCGCCTGTTGGTCGGCAACAAATTGGGTCACGCGATCTTTGATGCGCAGGGCGTCGTCTTCTTTGTTTTTACTGATTTTCAGCAGGGCTGAAGGGTGGCCATCAAACAGCACTTTTTGCTCATCGAGCTCGAAGCGGTCGCTGATGGTGGCAATATCGCCCAAGCGGATTAACGAACCATTGGGCCCAGAGCCTACGACTATGGTGCTGAGCTCTTGTGGTGTGACGCGGCGTTCATCAAAGCGGATCAGAAAATGTTTGTCGGGCGTTTCCACATTGCCACTGGGGAGCTTGACGTTTTGGCGGCCAATTTGATCGGCAATATCGCCAACGCTTAAACCGAGCTGACGCATCGCTTGGGTATCGAGTTCGACGCGATATTGGTGATCGGAAAAGCCTGCCACGCTCACCAAAGAGACGCCATAATCGAGCTTTAACGTACGCTTAAGCTGTTCGGCATAGGCTTTGAGTTCTGGCCATGTGGTGTCGGCGGTAATCGCCACATCCACCACGGGTTCGTTCCAATCGAGCTCCTGCACCACTGGGGATTCGATCTCTTTGGGGAAATCGTTGATGGCGTTGATTTGCGTTTGCACATCCACCAGCATGCGGCTGATGTCCGCTTTCTCGTTGAGCTTGAGGATTAAGCGCGCCGAGCCTTCAATCGCTTCACATTGGGTTTCGACAATGTTGGCAAGGCCATCCACGGCATCTTCCATGCGCACACAAATGCTCTCTTCCACTTCTTGGGGTGACGCACCTGGATAGACCACCGCCGCCATAATGTACGGCGGATCAAACTCCGGAAAGGTTTCCCGTTTGATGGTGGAGAGTGACGAAATCCCGAGGATCAGCAGCGTCAACATCAACAAGTTGGCTGCGGTCGGGTGTTTGGCGAAAAAACGAATCATGAGCCACTCTCCTCTGGATTCGTCTCGCTGCTGGCTTCTTTCAACTGCATGCCTTCAATCGCAGGCAATAGGTCGTTGACGATCAGTTTTTGCCCGTGACTAAGCTCGCCATCGATCACCACTTGGTTGTCGCGGCGGAATAACACCGTGACCGGCACGATGCGCAAGCGGTTTTGCTCATCCATCAGATAGATTTTGTTGCCATGCAGCGCACGCTCAGGAATCACCCAATTGGGGTTGGCTTGCCCTTCAATGTAAGCGCGAACAAACATGCCATTGACCAGTGGTGGCAATGAGGTTGGATTGAGCTCACGATAGTCTTGTTCTATCTCCAAAATCACCCCAGCGGTGGCTTGGTTGGCATCGACCGTTTCGCTCACCCGCGCCACTTTGGCTGGCCAACTGGCGCTTAAATTGCCGCTGCTCAGCTCAATGTAAGCTTGAATAAAGGTCATGTCCGGTTGCGGAATGCCTGATTCATCGCGCGCAAACTCGCCCAAGCTGGCGGCGAGGGTTTGCATGTCATGAATCGAGAGCTGTGCTTCCACTTCCATCACATCAATACCGTGCGCGGTGACCATGGTTTGCTGCTGGTTAACCACCTGCTCTTGTTCGATGTCCACCTGCGCGATGCGCAGATCGTACGGCAGGGTGATGATGGTTTTTTCCAGTGCGCGCTTGGCTTCATCCACCTTGGCGTTGTTGACCTTGATCAGTGCATCTGCCACGCGTTTTTCATCGGGCATGAGGGCGATTTGGTTTTCAATGTCGAGCACCAGTTTGCGCTGTGAAAGGGTGGTTTGTTCTTGTTGATCAACATCCGATTGTGAGTTCAGCCCTTTCTTACGCAAGTTCTGTTTGCGCTCGAGCTCTTTTTTGGCAATCGCGAGGCGGTTGGATTCGATCTTCAAACTGCTTTTGAGGTTTTGTTCTTCTTGGTTGAGCTTAGCCAAAGAGGTTTGGGAAGATTTGAGGTCGGCTTGAGCTTGCACCAGTTTGAGTTGGTAATCGAGCGGGTCGATGCGCAAAATTTCTGTGCCGGCTTTGAGCACTTGCCCTTTCTCTAAGCGTGGGTGACGGTAGATCACCTTGCCCGAGACTTCAGCAATCGCCTTCCACTCCACTTTGGGGGCCACTTTGCCAAAACCAATCGCTAAAGGGGCAACGGCTTTGAGTTCCAGCGGCAGAGTTTCCACCAAGCGAGCGCGATCATCGGCAGGTTTCACTGGCAGTTCGGGTTTGAGTTTGACCGCCAGCACCAACACCAGCACGCCCACCGCCAAGGCGGGGAAAAAGAGCCATTTTTTATTGAGGGTCATGGGCTGCTCCTGAGTCCAAAAATCCGTGTTTCATCAGTTGAATATTGTGTTCAAACAAGCGGTTGAGAAAAGCTTCATTCAGTTCAATGCCGTGAATCGCCAGTAGCGCGGGAGGCGCCATAAAAGGAAATACCATCAAGCTGATAAAGGTGATGCGCGCTAATTTGGGATCAACGCCTTGGCGCAATATGCCGCCTTCTAACAAGCGATCGAAGATCAACCCTTGCATCGGTTGGGTGATGTCGTTCATCACTTTTTCCATTAATCTGCGTTGGGTATCGGAGGGGGCCATGCGCATCACTTGCGCAATCAAGCGGGGAAACTGAGGCACTTTGACCATTTCACGGTAATAAGTGCGCATGATATCGAGCAGGTTTTTCTCTGAACTTTCGAGCACTAGGGCTTGCATCTGTTTTTGCATCGGCGCGAGGGTTTCTCGCAGCATGGTCTCGAACAGCCCTTCTTTGCTGCCAAAGTAGTAACGGATCATCGCCACATTCACGCCTGCTTTTTGCGCGACTAAGCGGGTGGAGACGTTGTTGTATTCCATCACAGTGAACAACTCGCGTGCGTGGTGAATCAGCAGTTGCCTTGTGTCGATGTTGTGCGTTGGCCGTCCTCGGCGTGGGTTGAGTTCCGTCATCAGCCGCCCTTCAAAATTAAACGTGTGATGAATTATAGGCGGCTGAGTCTGACGGTGATACGCGAATAATTAATCAATATTTCATCAAGTGATTAATTACACAAAAATAGTGTCGAATGGCGGTTATTTTGCAGGCGCGCCGACAGAGGCTCGGCGGATCAGCATGGGCAAAAAGAGCTTGTGCTCTTTGCGCTCAGGTGCCTCACCATTGGCCAATTGCAGCGACAGTTTTACCGCCTCGTTGGCCATCACCTGAATCGGATAGCGAACCGTGGTTAAGCGTGGGTAGATGTAGCGTGCGACGTGGCCATCATCAAAGCCAATGAGCGACATCTCTTCAGGAATGCGAATGCCGTTTTCCAGCAGCAACGAGAGGCATCCTGCGGCCATGTAGTCGTTGTATGTCGCCAGCGCGGTGATGGGGAGGTTCTTCGCCATGATGCTGATCATCGCCTGCTCGCCGCCGGTTTCGTCTGGCTCGCCATATTCAATGTATTCATCGCGGATCTCGATGCCGTTGTCGCGCAAGGCATCTTGATAGCCCGCGAGGCGATCTTTGGCGTCGTCGATGTTGTGGCTGGAACAAATGTAGCCAATGTGTTTGTGACCACTGCGGATCAAAAACTCCGTCGCAAGGTAGGAGCCGCGATGGTTGTCGAGCGCAATGCAGCGTGATTCGATGCCTTTCACGACCCGATTGATCACCACCATGGCGGGAATTTCATCCGCCAGTGAGACAAGTTCTTGGTCGCTCATGCCTTTGCTGTGCACCACCAAAGATTCACAGCGGCTGTTGATCAACAACTCAATGGCGTTGCGCTCTTTGTTGGCGTCGTGATAGCCGCTGCCAATCAACAACTGTTTGCCTTGTTCGCAGGCCACGGTGTCGATGGCTTTGACCATGGTGCCAAAAAAAGGCGCAGAGACGTCATTCACCAAAACGCCAATGGTATTGGAAGATTTGCTCACCAGTGCACGCGCGTTGGCGTTGGGACGATAGCCCAAAGATTGCATTGCTTCTTTGACCGCGACGATTGCCGCTTCGCTGGTGTGAGGGGCGTTATTGATAACGCGTGAGGCGGTGGCTATGGATACGCCAGCCAGTTTTGCCACGTCTTTGATGGTCGCCATAAGGGATTACTTTTGTTGTTATTGTTCGTTTACGCCGCCATTTAACACCGCCCACGGCGATAACTCAAATGGCAACCGAATAAATGTCGGATAAGCTCAAGTTTCGAGAGGATTTTTCACCGAAGTGAGTCAAAAAAGCCCTGCCGGTAAGGGCAGGGCGAGCGCTAGGCGCAGTTGGGGGTTATTTTTTGTTGGCGTATTTCATCGAATCGAGCGCGACCGCGAAAACGATGATGGAGCCTTTAATAATGTATTGCCAGTATGGGCTGACGCCGATGTAGGTCATACCGTAGTTGATAACGGTGAAGATCAACACACCCGTGACAACACCAGCAATGCTACCGACACCACCGGCAAATGAAACGCCGCCTACCACACAAGCAGCGATGGCATCAAGCTCGTATAAGAAACCTAAGTTGTTGGTGGCACTGCCGATACGGCCAGCTTCTAACATACCGCCAAAGGCGTAAAGCACACCAGAAAGGGCATACACTTTCAACAAGGTGAGGGGGACGTTCACACCAGACACTTTGGCCGCTTCTGGGTTGCCACCCACGGCGAAAATGTTTTTGCCAAACACGGTTTTATTCCACAGCACCCACATAAAGACAATGGCGATGATGGCGTAGAAGGTGATGTAGGAGAAACGGAAACCCCCGAGGTTGATAAAGCCTTGCGTAAAGGTAGTGAAACGCTCATCAAAGCCCGCAATCGGAGAGGCGCCTACCGCATCGTAGTAAAGCGAGTTGATGCCGTAAACGATGATCATGGTGCCTAATGTGGCGATAAAAGGCGTTACTTTCAGGTAAGCAACGATAACGCCGTTGACCAAACCGATGATGGCACCGATCAAGCACACGCAAATGATCACCGCGACGATGGGCACTTCGCCAATGCCTGGGAACACTTTGTTGACGTTATCGATCGACTGCAACAAGGTGGCCGAAATCACCGCCGCCAACCCCACTTGGCGACCGGCTGACAGGTCGGTGCCTTGGGTGACAATCAGGCCGGCGACACCGAGAGCGATGATGACGCGTACGGAAGATTGAGTCAGGATATTACTTAAGTTTCTCAAGCTAAGAAACGATGGCTCTTGAATAACAATAACAGCCAGTAGAATAAGGAGAACCGCGTATATTGCGCTCTCTTTTAAATGCTTTAATGCGAAAGATTTAACAGCGTCCATAATTCATTCCCTAGAGATAGCGAGAAGCCAGTTCTAATATTTCATTCTGTGAAGTTTCTTTGGTATTAACGATGCCCGCTGCGCGGCCATTACTCATGACTAATATTCGGTCTGTAATACCCAGTAATTCCGGCATTTCCGAAGAAATAATAATGATGCCTTTGTTTTTCTTGGCTAATTCGAGAATTAATTGGTAAATCTCAAACTTCGCGCCAACGTCGATCCCGCGTGTCGGTTCATCCAGCATGAGGATTTCCGGTTGCGTGAGTAGCCAGCGGCCAATGATGACTTTCTGCTGGTTACCCCCCGACAAAGAGCTGATGTGGGTTTGATGAGAGGGCGTTTTCACGCGCATGGAATCAATCACCCACTGCGTGTCACTCTTCATTTTTTTGTCGCTGAGTAGGCCCATTTTGGTTTTGTACTCATCGACGTTGGCCACCAACGCATTGAAGGTGATGTCGAGGTTTCCGTAGATGCCGGTGGAGCGACGTTCTTCGGTCACGAGGGCAAAACCGTTGTTGATCGCTTCATGCGCATCGCGGTTTTTCATCTCACGACCATGCAAGCGAATGTGCCCTTCGCTGCGTTCGCGTACACCGAAAATCGTTTCGACGATGTCGGTTCTGCGTGACCCCACAAGGCCCGCAACGCCTAAGATTTCGCCCGCTTTCAGTTCAAACGACACATCTTGAATCGACGGCTGGTTGAGCGCGGTGAGGTTTTCCACTTCCAAAATCACATCTTTCGGTGTGTTGGTTTTTTCAGGGAAGCGATGCGTTAACTCGCGGCCAACCATCATGGCGATGATCTGGTCCATATCGAGCCCTTTGAGAGGGCGAGTGTCGACCCATTGTCCATCGCGCAAAATGGTGATTTCATCGCAGATAGCAAAGATTTCTTCCATCTTGTGCGAGATGTACACCACACCACAGCCTTTCTCTTTCAGCTTGTTGATGATGGTAAACAGGTGGCTGACTTCTTTTTCCGTCAGCGATGAGGTGGGTTCATCCATGATGACGATTTTGGCGTCATAGGAGAACGCTTTGGCGATCTCAACCATCTGCATTTGTGATACGGATAAGGTCGCGACTTTGACTTTAGGATCGATATCGATATCCAGTTCGGCAAAGATTGCTTTGGTATCGCGATACATTTTATCGTGATCAACAAAGAACCCTTTCTTTGGATAACGACCGAGCCAAATATTATCCATGACGGAGCATTGTTTTACTTGGTTCAATTCTTGGTGAACCATAGAAACACCGGATTCCAATGCTTCTTTTGATGAGGTGAAATTCACTTCCTTGCCGAGAAAGAGAATATTTCCTTCATTCTTCTCGTAAATACCAAATAGACATTTTAATAGTGTTGATTTGCCAGCCCCATTTTCTCCCATTAATGCATGAATAGAATGAGGGCGAACTTTTAAATTAACCTTATCTAATGCCTTTACCCCAGGAAACTCTTTACTTACTCCTGTCATCTCCAACAGGAATTCATGTGTTTGATTTACCATGGTCTCTCTTTATTTCGTCAATGGGCGGACAACAGAAATGTTCTCTAACGACAGTGTGACAATGAAGAAAGCGCATAGGGGGAGCACGCTCCCCCGGGCACTAAATTAGTTCAAGGTATCTTTATCAACGCCAACATAAGGCACGCGAACAATTTTGTTCACGACTTGCCAGCGCGTGCCTTCAGCAGGCTGTTTGCCATCGGCGAGGTTGCGTGACAGTTCAAAGGTCGCTTTCGCTTGGGATTCCGCATCGTTGAGTACGGTACCCGCCATGTCGCCAGATTTGACCAGCGCCAAGGCTTCAGCTAGGGCATCAACACCATACACAGGCAGTTTCACGCCCGCGCCGCGCAGTGCTTCTACTGCGCCCATCGCCATGCCGTCGTTGTTGGCAATCACCACTTCGATTTTGCTGCCGTTAGGGCCAGAGAGCCAAGCGTCCATCTTGTCTTTCGCCATCGCGGTATCCCACATGCCGGTATCCATGTGCAACTCTTCGGTTTTGATGCCGTTTTCATTGATGGTTTGCACAGAATACGTGGTGCGTGCTTCCGCATCTGGGTGGCCAGGTTCGCCTTTTAGCATTACGTATTGCAATACGCCATCGCCGTTTTTGTCCCATGCTGGGTTGGCTTTCCACGCTTGCGCGATGAGATCACCTTGAATGATGCCCGATTCTTTTGAGTCGGTACCGACGTAGTATGCTTTGTCGTAGCTCGCGAGCGCTTGTGGGCTTGGTTCTTTGTTGTAGAACACGATAGGCACATCGTCCATTTTCGCTTTTTGGATGATGGTTGGCGCGGCCGCAGGGTCAACCAGGTTAATGGCCAGCGCTTGCACACCACGAGCCAACATGACGTCCACTTGGTCGTTTTGCATCGATTGGCTGTTTTGCGAATCGTTCATCAGAATGCGAGTGCTTTTGTCTGATGCCGCTTCTTTTTCAATCGCTTGGCGCACAACCGACATGAAGTTGTCGTCGTACTTGTAGATAGTAAATCCAAGGGTGGTATCCGCTAGAGCTTGTGTTCCAAAGCCTACACCAGCAGTGAGCAGAGCAAGTAGAGTAACCTTTCTCATAGAAAAATCCTGATTGTTTGTTATTGGTTTGCTGTAGGGGTAATTCGTCATCTGCAATTAATTTTATAATTGGTGAAAACGTTTACCCTTTGAGTATAGTGACAAACGAATCAATTAATGTGAACTAGATAAAAATTTCACCAGATTTGTAATTGAATGTTAATGTTTGTAAGGGTTTTGTGATTTGAGTGTGGTTTTTATCTTGCGTGTAAACGTTGGTCATAGAGGTGGTGATCGAGTGCAAAAAAACGCACTAAAACGACAAAGCCAAGCCTTAGACGCAAAATCAAAGGCTTGGCTTATCGGGTTTGGCCTAGAGGGAAAGCCTAGTGGGAAAGTCTAGAGGCGAGCAAACGCTAGCGTGAAGCCGGGCTAAATCGCAACTGGTAGTGGTAGTGTTTCTCCGTTAATTGGAATTCTTTGTGCACACTTGGGCTCCAAGAATCGTCACCGCCAACCCCCATGTGCTGGTGGTCTAGGCGCAGGTAAATCCGCTCTTGCGTTAGCAAATCATGGGTATGTTTTGCTTCTGCCAATTGTTGCTGAGCGTATTGGCTGACACTGAACTGGAAGTCACCCGAGATGGCCAACTCGTTCACTTGCAACCACTGCGTGCCACAACGCAGGCCGCTGTCGGTTGGGAAGATGTACGGTGTGTGCATCTGCGCCAGTGTTTGAGTATGTAAGCCAAAACGTGCTGCGGCTAAGCGATCTGGGTAGTTTTCAAATGGGCCTAAGCCTTGCCATGTGATCGGCGTGTCGGTTTGGTGAAGCGGCAGTTGCAACTCCAAGCCAATACGCGGCATCGGCGGCAGAGCGTCTGCCAGTGTGACGTCGACATCCAATTGCATTTCGCCATTGTTGCTGAGTGTGTGCGTCCACTTGGTAATGGCTTGCACGTCGCCGCCAAAGTGGTAGGCAAACGTGGTGGTCACGACCACGGCGTGAGCGAGCGTTTCGCTCTCGCACTGGACGCAATGACGCTCCCACTGACCGATGCCCGCCATTTCCCAACGGCATACCCAAGCGTTGGGATCAACG
The DNA here is from genome assembly GCF_028570825.1 of Vibrio sp. CCUG 15886. Taxonomy (NCBI): domain Bacteria; kingdom Pseudomonadati; phylum Pseudomonadota; class Gammaproteobacteria; order Vibrionales; family Vibrionaceae; genus Vibrio; species Vibrio sp. CCUG 15886. The sequence continues at coordinate 1,505,207 of NZ_JAQQBT010000001.1, forward strand.
TTATCCACTTCACTGATGCCGATGTCGTTATCCAGCGGGGCGCGGAAGAAGTTGTCTTGCGGCGCGGCCAGCATTTGCGCTTTGCCATCCGCGTTCCATTCCATCAGCAAACCGCTTTGGTTATCCCAGCGCCATTGATACTTTTCATCCAGACTGCGGACCACAATGGCGTGGCCGTCTTGGTTCAGCTTGGGTGCAGGCTGTGTGCGCAAGGTTGGCATGGCAAGGCCAGCGTGATTGCGCAGCGCCATTTGCTCTGTCGCCACCACATGGCCTGCGGGAGCCCATGACGTCGCTTCAATAAGGCAGACGTCGGTATTTAAGTGGTATTGCGCCTGCGCTTTTGGCATGAAATTCAGCGCAATCTCAAGGCTTGTTTGGCTGTCAGCCTCTATGCTAAGCACCTGTGAACCCGTTTGAATGACTTGGCCATTTTCCAATAGCGACCAGTTCAATTGCTCGTTATCGGTCGCACGGAACAGGTTCTCGTTGGTCACCAACAGTGTGCACGCTTTTTGGGTTTGCTCTTGCAGCGAGACGGTGATCATGCGCTGGCAATATTTGGCTTCTTGCAACGTTGGATGAACCGTGCGATCGGGGAAGATCAAACCGTTGATGCAGAACTGGCGATCGTTGATTTCATCACCAAAGTCGCCGCCGTAAGTCCAGAAGTGCTGGCCGTTTTCATCCCATTGGCTCAAGCCTTGGTCGACCCAATCCCAAATAAAGCCGCCTTGTAGGCGTGGGAACTCGCGAAATGCCGCCCAGTATTCATCAAAACTGCCTAGGCTATTGCCCATCGCATGGGCGTATTCGCACAAGATCAATGGGCGCGTTTCGTTGGGTAGAGAAATCCATTTTTTGATTGGCCATTTTGGCACCGCTTCATCGGCAACTAGGGTATTCACGCGCGCGTACATTGGCGCAATGATGTCGGTGGCGCTGGTGTTTGAACCGCCGCCTTCGTATTGCACTGGGCGAGAAGGGTCAAAGTTTTTCGACCAAGCGTACATCGCATTGTGATTGCTGCCGTGGCCCGATTCATTACCTAAAGACCAGATGATGATCGATGGATGGTTCTTATCGCGCAGTACCATTTGGGTGTAGCGACTCATGTACGCGTGTGCCCATTGCGGATCGCTCGATAAGCGGCTCATTGGCTGCATGCCGTGGGTTTCAATGTTTGCTTCATCACACACGTACAAGCCGTATTGGTCACACAGTTCGTACCAACGCGGATGGTTCGGATAGTGAGCGGTGCGCACTGCGTTGAAGTTGTATTGTTTCATCAGGCAGATATCGCGGATCATATCCTCTTCTGTCATCACATGGCCCAGCTCTGGGTGATGCTCGTGGCGATTGACCCCGCGGATCAGCAGCGGCTTGCCGTTGAGCTTCAATTGACCCTCGCTGATTTCCACTTTACGAAAACCCACAGGGTACGCTTCGCTCTCGAGATGCGTGCCATTTTCATCCAACAGTGAAACGACTAAGCGGTAGAGGTTCGGTGTTTCCGCCGTCCATTTCTTTGGCTCGCGTAGGTGCAGGGTTTGGAATACCACATCATTCCAAGTGCCACGCTCGTCGATGCGACGGTTGTGTGGGCGAGCGATGTTTGGCTCAGTGACCGCTTGTGTACCCTCAAACAATTGAACCTGTACTTGATAGGTTTCTGGCGCTGCAATGGTGGTGACGATGGAGAGCGAGCCGTCGCGATAGCAGGCGTCGAGATCCGGCGTGATGAACACATCTTCAATGCAGTGCTGTGGTTTCGACAGCAACGTCACGTCACGGAAGATACCACTTAGCCACCACATGTCTTGGTCTTCTAGGTAGCTGCCATCACACCAACGCATCACCATGACCGCGAGCGTATTTTCCCCTGCCACGAGATGCGATGTGAGATCAAACTCGGCAGGCAAACGGCTGTCTTGACTGTAGCCAACCCAAATGCCGTTACACCAAAGATGGAATGCCGAATTCACGCCATCAAAGATAATGCGTTGCGTGTTGGCCAACTCTTCTGGTGACAACGATACCCTAGTGCGGTAGCAACCGGTTGGGTTATCACTTGGTACAAACGGCGGGTTTACGTCAAATGGGTATTTAATATTGGCGTAAATGGGTTTGTCGTAACCGTGCAGTTGCCAGTTAGACGGCACGGGGATCTCATCCCATTCCGCGTCATTGAAATCGGCCTGTGTGAACTGACCATCCACCTGCTCTGGCGCATCAAACAGTTTGAATTTCCATTGTCCATTTAGCGATTGACGCTGGGCGTGAATACCATCGCGAGCATGGGCCATATCGCGAAAACTGGAGAGTGGGCTATGTGCCTTTAGGCAGTGAATGTTCACGGATTGCGGGTTTTCCCAGTCGCGTCGTTGGAGAATTTCTGAAAATGCAGTCATGTGGTGCCTTTATGATTGATGTTACCTGTCGGCGAATAAGTCAGTCTGTTTTAGAGCAGCACAAGCAAGTAACAAGTTCCTAACTGAGGCAGAGTGTAATGAAAGTCTGGAAACGTTTTCATGATGTGTGTGGCATTTTTCCACTCGCGCAAGATAAATCCATAGCAATGTGAGAATGATCGTTGTTTTGTCCGCTAGGCATGGCGAAGTGTGCCAGCACTTCAAAGGTTGGAAAAGATTGTGGGTCTTGGTTTTATCGGCAGCTACGGCACTGAGTTCTGAATAAATCTGGAAACGTTTTCATGATTTTGCAGTGGCTCACAGATTATTTTGTCCGTTTCATTATGATGCGGCGTAATTTCTCGTTTTTAGGTAAGCATGATGACGAACAAAACAGTGGTTGAGTTAAGCGGTCGGGAAACTCAGTTAATGGTCGAGCTCGGCGAATACGCGGAGATTCTGCACTGGGGAAACAAGGTTCAGGGGGAGCTTGAAAGCGCTCGCGTTGCACTGCATCGTCCGGTGCCATATGGTCGCCTTGATACTGATGTTGCGATGACACTCCATCCTGAGCTTGGCCGCGGTGTGTTCAGTAGCCCCGGTGTGGAAGGGCATCGCGATGGTCAAGATTGGGCACCCGTGTTTGTCATCTCCCATGTTGAACACGGCCAAGGTTCTATCGTGATTCAAAGCGAAGATGCGATCGCGGGCCTTCGCCTGACAACCGAGCTGATGCTGGATCAGCATGATGTGGTCAAAACGCGCCACACACTCACCAACATTAAAGCGGGCCTATACCAAGTGAACCGCTTGGCGAACACTTTGCCTTTGCCTGCCCGTGCGAACGAGTTGATGACCTATTACGGGCGCTGGGTTCACGAGTTCCAAACCGTGCGTCAACCCTTGCTTCAAGGGGGCTACCAACAAGAGAACCGCCGTGGACGCACTTCCCATGAACATTATCCGGCATTGGTGGCTGGCAGCGCGCATTTTGACGAAATGAGCGGCGATGTATGGGGATTCCATTTCGCATGGAGTGGCAATCACAGACTGCGTGTGGACGTGAAAGCTGACGGTCGCCGTTATATGCAGGCTGAAGTCATTTACCTGCCTGGTGAAGTGGCACTGAAAGAGGGCGAAAGCTTGACCACTCCGTGGTTGTACGCAAGTTACAGCCGCTCGGGTCTCAACGGCATGAGCCACCATTTCCACTCACACGTCCGTGATTCGATTTTGCCTGAGGATTTTGCGAACAAGCCTCGTCCGATTCACCTTAATACTTGGGAAGGCATCTACTTCAATCACGATCCAAACTACATCATGTCAATGGCAACCCAATCGGCGGAGATGGGCGTTGAACGCTTTATCATTGATGACGGCTGGTTCAAAGGGCGCAATGGCGACAAAGCCGGGCTAGGGGACTGGTTCTTATGTGAAACCAAGTATCCGAATGGTTTGCAACCGATCGTCGAGCACGTCAACAAACTGGGTATGGAGTTTGGTTTGTGGTTCGAACCAGAGATGATCAACAAAGATTCAGATTTGTATCGTACGCATCCTGATTGGTTATTGGCCGTTGAGGGTTACGACCAGCCAACCGGTCGCAACCAGTATGTGATTAACCTGCAAAACGATGATGCGTTTAACTTCCTGTTTGAGCGGTTGGACCATTTCCTCTCGACTTACAACATCGCTTACATCAAATGGGACATGAACCGTGAAGTGGTGCAGCCAGCGCATTTAGGCCAAGCGGCAGCGCACAATCAAACCCAACGTTACTACCAGTTAGTCGATAAAGTTCGTGAAAAGCACCCGAACGTCGAGATTGAATCTTGCGCGGCGGGCGGTGGCCGTATCGATTTTGAAGTGCTGAAACGCACGCATCGATTCTGGGCGTCAGACAACAATGACGCACTTGAGCGTCAAACCATTCAACGCGGCATGAGCTATTTTTTCCCGCCAGAGGTGATGGGCAGCCATATTGGTGCCAGCCATTGTCACAGCACGCGCCGTCGCCATAGCATCGAGTTCCGTGGGCTTACGGCACTGTTCGGTCATATGGGGATTGAGCTTGATCCTGTGAAAGAAGAGCAAGCGGAAAAAGAAGGTTTTGAGCGCTATATCAAGCTGCACAAAATGCTGCGGCCACTGCTGCACAGCGGCAGAACTTGGCGTGTACCAACCGATGATAAAGCACATCAAATTCATGCGGTGGTGGCCAACGATCAATCGCAAGCGGTGGTGATGATTGCTCAGCTCGCGATGCCGACGAACTCTCTCAGTGGGCATTTGCGCGTACCGGGTTTAGATCCACAAGCGACATACCGAGTGACGGTATTGGATAAGCCGTCTAACTACGACGACATCGTGAATTACCAGCCGCCATGGACTGAATCGGGCTGTGAACTGTCTGGTGCATGGTGTGAAGAAGTTGGCTTAACCATGTCAATTCTTGATGCAGAAAGTGCGATGTTGGTGACGTTCGAACGTATTCACTAAATAGACGCTTTCGACGTTTCTCCTTGGTTTTTTATTGCCGTACAAATGTCAGATTTGTACGGCTTTTTGCGTTGTTTTACGCTCTGCTTGAAATCGTTCTCATGTGTTGGTGTCGAACTTTGTCGATAAAGTAAGGGAAATATACGCAATATTGTGAGTTTTTGTTACTTTAAAATTGTTCAATGTCTCATTTTGAAAATTGAACTGTAAACGTTTCCATAATGTGGTTTTTGATCACAGTAAGGCATTCAGTGTGTGAGTAGCATTAGCATCGAAAACGAAATAAAAGACGTCGACGTGATGGCTTCTCGATAGGGGAGTGCAGCGCGATACGATACTAAGGAATGATTATGTCTGAAAAAATTACGCTACAAACCAAGCTGTCCTACGGTCTTGGTGCACTCGGTAAAGACTTTGCCTGTGCACCTATCTACATCTTCTTAATGTTCTACTTTACGGACGTAGCAGGCTTGTCTGCTGCTTTCGTTGGTACCATCTTCTTAGCCGCTCGTATTATCGATGCGATAACTGACCCAATGATGGGGGTGATCGTCGACAATACACGTTCTAAGTTCGGTAAGTTCCGCCCTTGGATTGTGATTGGTACGCTGTTAAATGCGATCGTCTTAGTTGGCCTTTTTAGTACGCACATGTTTGAAGGGACGACGCTTTACATCTACGCGGCCGCGGCTTACATCCTTTGGGGTCTAACCTACACCATTATGGATATCCCTTACTGGTCAATGATTCCTGCGCTATCAAGTTCTCGCCAAGAGCGTGAAAAGCTGGTGGTATGGCCGCGCCTGTTTGCAAGCCTTGCATGGTTCATTACGGGGACATACGGTTTGCACATTGTCGGCGAGCTGGGTAACGGCAACCAAGGTGACGGTTTCTTTAATGTTGCGATGTTGATTGCAGTTCTGTTTGTGATGAGCGCATTCTTGATTGCTCGCAACGTCAAAGAGAAAGCGGCGCCAGCAAACGCGAAACCCGCAGAGAAATTCAGCTTCAAAGACGTATTGACCATCATTGGCAAAAACGACCAGCTTAAAGCGCTGATTGGCACGGTTCTCTCTTTCCAAATTGCGAACCTATTGGTGGGTGGCTTTGCGATTTACTACTTCTCTTACGCACTGGGTAACGCAGAGCTATTCCCAGTTTACGTGGCGGTGGCTGGCGCAGCAGAAGTGGCGGGTGTGTTCTTGTTCCCTCGTATCGCTTCTCTATTACCACGTAAGCTCCTATGGCCTATCGCTTGTGGCTTCCCAATTCTGTCTTGTGTGCTTCTACTACTGATGGGCTTTGTTGCGCCAGCTAACGCTCTGATGATTGGTATGGCGGGTGCGGCAATTAAATTCGGTGTAGGTATCGCGAACGCACTGCAAACGGTCATGCTGGCGGACGTTGTGGATTACGGCGAGCACAAAACCGGTCGTCGTAGCGAGAGTGTTATCTTCTCAGTACAAACCATGCTTGTGAAATTCGCAGGCGCAGCAGGTGGCTTCATTGTCGGTGTGGGCTTGTCGGTTGTCGGTTACGTCCCTAACGTAGAGCAATCGGCCAGTACCATCATGGGGCTTGAATTTATGATGATTGGTCTACCAGCCATCATGATGACCATCAGTGGTGTGATTTACCAACGCTACTACCATCTGCATGAAGGGTTTGATAAGTCTGCGGTTGAATCTGAGGTAAAAGGAACGGCTTCTCTGGCTCAAGCCTAACCCGAACAAGCATCAGTCTGGCGCAGCGCCAGACTAATGCCATTGCTTTGCATTGATGATTCCGTGTTACCGTTAACGTTTTTCTACTCACTTTGTTCAAATAGCCTCTTCGCTCGTCATCCTCGCGAACGCGGGGACCCATCGTTCAGCGACTGCCTTGGCTCAGTGTTACGACTGTGTTTACGTGTTGCTGTCGGTTTGATCTATGTTGCGGTAAGTGCACCGGCAAAAGCTTCATGCGCTGGACGCGGATGAATGGATTCCCGCGTGCGCGAGAATGACGACAAGTGATGTGACTCGGTGTTATTGCATTGTCGTTGCTGCTGTCAGTTTACTATTGCTTAAACAGTACCTAGTTCACTTCCTTTTACGGGTTATCGTTCCACATCTAAGCACAGCTATTTAGTATCACTATTTGATACCAGTCGTGCCAAATTTCTAGTTCATCGAATTTTAAGTTGTTATGGGGGATTCCGACACGTCACCATTTAATGCCTACTTTAAGTAGAAAGTAATATCAGACACATGGAATAATAGAATGTTAAAAATTATAATAGATGGCGTTAAGAAAATTAGATCAAAATCTCAACTCTTTTTTCTATCTCTTGGCTCACTTCTTTCCTCACTATTTCTATTCTATTTATTTTCACTACCTCAAATTTCACTTCTAATCTCAGTCGAGAAAGAAATATCAGGCTATACAAACTTTGATATCACATGCAAATCTAGGAAACCACAAGCATTAATAATAGATGAATACTTATTAGATTTAGATTACGAAAAATGTAAGAAAATACAAAAAATCAAAGGAGACATAGTTATAAAAGTCTATGAGTCAAATTTTTACTCAATGGTGTCAGAATTATATATTAATAATTTAAAAGTAATAAGCAAAGACTACACTTATCCATACTACTTATTTTCCGTATTAAGAGGATTACTTTGGTTAGCAATAAGCCTTCTATTTCTAACTCTATCAGTAATATATGCTATTTACTTTTTCAAAAGATTAAAATGAAAATGGATGAAATATGTCCATATATGGGTGATGAATAATGTGTTGAAAAACAGAACAACAAACAATGAGGCTTGTATCCCCTATGGGAAAGGGTATATACCCTTCCTACTTGAAGCTGCAGCGGTGTTGGCTACGCTCGTTCACCCCAATCACATAGTCTGTCTATGTTCATGGGGATGATCTCACTTGCCGCCTACCTGCAACTCCAAGTAGTTTGGGTATAGCAATAGTTCTCGTCTCAATTTAGCGATTAGAAAGCGATGCAGGCCAACTCCCCTTTGAATCTGCCACTCTCGGTTTGTCCCAACTAAAACTCAAAAATCGAGCAACCGTTGGCAATCAAATGCGCCGAAATCACTGGATAATAGCCATAGCGCCATCATTCATCGCCCCATCTTCTGTTTGTGTATGAGGACAACATGCCAATCCCCTTTAGCTCGTCGCGGCTTTGCTCTATAATTCGCACGCTTTTATCTGGGACAATGCAATGATTTCAAAAAACCAACTAAAACTGCTTCGAGCTTTGGGGCAAAAGAAACAGCGCAAAGCGCTTGGCTTATTTCTGGTTCAAGGTGAAAAAAATGTCCTTGAGTTGGCCAACAGCACGCTCAAGGTGAAACAGGTTTTTGCCACGGCAGAGTTTCTACAGCAACATGCGGTTGAGCTGGCAGGTTATGAATGCATTGAAGCATCGCTGGATGATTTGACGAAGGCGAGCACGTTGGTGAGCAACAACGCGGCGATTGCGGTGGTAGAGATCCCTGCGATTGAAACGCCAAAAGCACAAGGTTTGATGATCGCCCTTGATGGTGTGTCTGACCCCGGTAACCTTGGCACCATCATCCGTGTGGCGGATTGGTACGGCATCAAACACATTATTGCCAGCAGCGATTGCGCCGACCCATACAACCCGAAAACCATCAGTGCCACCATGGGCAGCTTTGGCCGTGTGCAGGTGAGCTTGGTTGATCTGCCCAGTTACTTAGAGCAGGCAAATTTGCCAATTTACGGTGCGTTTCTTGAAGGGGAAAGTGTTCATAAAACGATGTTTTCAGCGCAAGGCATTTTGCTGATGGGCAGCGAATCTCACGGTGTTCGTGAACAAGCGTCGAAGTTCGTCACCGACAAGATCACCATTCCGGCGTTTGGTGGGGCAGAATCGCTCAATGTGGCGATGGCAACGGGCATTATTCTCGACAATATTCGCCGTCAGCACAGTTAGTTAAGCGTGCTGTTTTGCCGCTGTGAAATAATAAGTGGTTTAAATAGCAAACCGTTTACTTGAAATAGCAAAAAAGCGTCGTGGAATACGACGCTTTTTTATTGAATCCGTTTTTATCGAATCGACTTAACCCATCGATTCGCTGGGAAAACTTATCTTTCGAGCATGTCCAACTTGTTTGGCACGCCATTCCACTTTTCTGCTTCATCCATTGCTGGCTTCACTTCAGTTTGTACTGGCCAGAGCTCGGCCAATTCCGCATTCAGCTCTTTGTAGATCACTTGATCTTCTGGCAACTCATCTTCTTGGAAGATTGCCGCTGCGGCACACTCGTCCACACACAAACCACAGTCGATGCACTCGATGGGGTTGATCACCATGAAGTTCGGCCCTTCGTGAAAGGCATCCGCCGGGCAAACGGCGACACAATCCGTGTATTTACATTGGATACAGTTATCAGTTACCACAAATGCCATGACATAGCGCTCTTTAGTTCAGTGAAACACATTCTTCAATGACACGTTGCGGTCAAAAATGAAGAAGGGGGGATGATACTGATCCCAAGGCAAAATTCAACATTGGTGACGGCGATTGTTATGGTGAACTTTGCTTCGTTCTGGTTTTTAGTATGACCCAGTTCTGCTTTTTGTATGACATAGAAAGCAAATTCTCGTAAAATGCGCGCCATTGTGAGCTGCGCTGGTTGCTTTTTCTAGAAGGAAATGATCCAGCAAGGCTAAGACACCAACTGTAACGAGACATCCCATGATACGTTTAACTGAACTTCGACTTCCTCTCGACCATGAGGAAGGCGCGCTTCTCGAAGCCATTACCGCCAAGCTCGGCATTCCCGCAGAGCAGGTTCTTTCTTTTTCCATGTTTAGACGTGGTTACGATGCTCGTAAAAAGACCAACATCCAGTTGATCTACACGCTGGATATTGAAGTGGCGAATCAAGATAAGTTGTTGGCGAAGTTCAGTAACGATCCCCATGTTCGTGAAACGCCGGACATGGAATACAAGTATGTGGCTCAAGCGCCAGCGAACCTCACTGAGCGCCCAATCGTGATCGGTTTTGGCCCTTGTGGCTTGTTTGCTGGCCTTGTGTTGGCGCAAATGGGTTTCAACCCAATCATTGTTGAACGTGGTAAAGAGGTGCGTGAGCGTACCAAAGATACCTTCGGTTTTTGGCGTAAGCGTACGCTGAATCCGGAGTCAAACGTACAGTTTGGTGAAGGCGGTGCGGGCACCTTTTCTGACGGTAAACTTTACAGCCAAGTGAAAGATCCTAACTTCTATGGCCGCAAAGTGATCACCGAATTCGTTGAAGCGGGCGCGCCAGAAGAGATCCTCTACGTGAGTAAGCCGCACATCGGTACCTTTAAGTTGGTTACGATGATCGAAAAAATGCGCGCGAAAATTCTTGAGCTCGGCGGTGAGATTCGCTTTAGCACGCGTGTTGACGATATCCATATGGAAGATGGCCAAATCACGGGTGTGACGCTGTCTAACGGTGAAGAGCTGAAATCTCGCCATGTGGTGCTCGCGGTCGGCCACAGTGCGCGCGATACCTTTGAAATGTTGCATGAGCGCGGCGTTTATATGGAAGCGAAGCCGTTCTCTGTCGGTTTCCGTATCGAGCACAAACAGTCGATGATCGACGAAGCGCGTTTTGGTCCAAACGCGGGCAATCCAATTCTCGGCGCGGCAGATTACAAACTGGTGCACCATTGTAAGAATGGCCGCACGGTTTACAGCTTCTGTATGTGTCCGGGTGGCACGGTAGTAGCGGCGACCTCTGAAGAAGGCCGCGTTGTGACAAACGGCATGAGCCAATACTCACGTGCTGAGCGTAACGCCAACAGTGCGATTGTGGTGGGCATCTCTCCTGAGATTGATTACCCGGGCGATCCGCTGGCGGGTATCCGTTTCCAGCGCGAGCTTGAATCCAATGCTTACCGTCTTGGTGGTGAAAACTACGACGCGCCTGCACAGAAAATTGGTGACTTCCTAAAAGGTCGCGATCCAAGTGCTCTTGGTGACGTGGAGCCATCATTCACGCCAGGTATTAAACTGACGGACCTTGAGAAGGCGTTGCCACCTTTTGCTATTGAAGCGATTCGCGAAGCGATTCCCGCGTTTGATCGCAAGATCAAAGGTTTTGCGTCTGAAGACGGTTTGCTCACTGGTGTGGAAACGCGTACCTCTTCTCCTGTGTGCATCAAGCGCGACAAAGAATACCAAAGCGTGAATCTCAAAGGTTTCTACCCAGCGGGTGAGGGTGCAGGTTATGCAGGCGGTATCCTTTCTGCGGGTATCGACGGCATTAAAGTGGCCGAAGCCGTTGCGCGTAGCATGGTGGCTCAGCTAGAAAACGCCTAGCTGAAGCGAAGTGAAATAGAAAAAGCAACTCCGAAAGAGTTGCTTTTTTTGTCGATTTTATTTGGTTAGAAGCCGTAATTCACGTTGAGCTCGACGGTTTGCTCCGCGCCAAACCAGCAGTTGGTCTGGTTGTAGCATGAGTAATATTGCTCATTGAACAGGTTGTTCACCACCAAGTTAACTTGCGCGCCATTGAGTGAATCACTCGCGCTGCCCAGGTCGTAACCAAGCGAGAGATCAGCGACTGTGTACGATGGCACCTTGCCTTGGGTGTTGGTAGCATCCATTTCCATTTCGCCCACATAACGCACACCACCACCAATACGAGCACCACTTAAAGCACCGGAAGTGAGGTAGTAGTTCGTCCAAAGATTTGCGCTGTGTTTTGGCACATAAATCGGTGTCGTCCCGACAAGCGTGGCATCGGTGGCTTTTTTCACTTCCATATCAAGGTAGGTGTAAGAGGCCAGCACATCCCAGTTATCAGCCAGATAGGCTTGCCCTTCAAGCTCGACACCTTGAGACGTTACTTCGCCCAATTGGATCTTTGCACGGAACGTTGGGTCGTTAGGGTCGGCGGCAATGGAGTCAAATTTGGTAATGTGGAAGTAAGACGCGGTCAACGTGTTGGCCATGTCTGCAGACATGTACTTAAAGCCCACTTCGATCTGCTCGCCCGTTTGCGGTTTCAAGCTCTTGCCGTTGATGTCGGTGCCTGCCGCGGGTTCAAAGCTGGTGGCATAGTTGGCAAAGGGTGACAGGCCATTGCCAAGTTCATATAAAGCACCAACACGGTAGGAGAACTGGTTGTGATCGGACGTTTCTTTGCCATCATACGTTGGCGCAGTACTTGTCTTATCATCGTGGGATTTGAACAGATCGTAACGCCCACCTGCCAGCAAAATCAGTTGGCCGTGGCGTATTTGATCTTGGAAATAGACGCCCAGTTGTTCAAAGCCAATGTCGTGGCGCTCTGAATAGACTTCGTTGAGTTGGCTTTTGTCTAACAGATTGTTGTTTGGCTGATAGGCATTGAAGGTATAAAAAGCAGCGTTGCCAGCGAACTCTTTGTATGAAGAATCCCCATCGAGATCTTGGTAATCGACGCCAACCAGCAAGTTGTGCTGCCAATTGCCCATCGTCACTAGACCAGAAAGCTGGTTGTCTATCACCACACTCTTGTAGCTTTCATCGGTAGTATAGATATTTCGAGACAGCGCACCCGTCGCCGCTGTAAAGCCGGTATCGAGGTGATAAGTGTTCTCTTGGTACAACGAGGCATCGGTATAACGGGCATTTTGTAGAAATGACCAGTTGTCATTGAACTCGTGATTGAGCTTATAGCCAAGCATGAGTACGTCACGCTCGAAGGTACTCCAATTGGTATCTCCCATCGAGACCGAAGGCGATTGTCTTTTCACCACTTCAACAGGTATGGAAGAGTTGATGCCCATGGCGGGATCGTTCTGATAGTAAAGATTTACATTGATCAGAGTGCGATCGGTTACTTGCCAGTCGAGAGACGGTGCGATGAGATAACGTTCTTCTTCGGCACCGTTGACTTGGCTATCTTGCTTACGTGCCATGGCCACCAGTCGGTAGGATAGGTTGCTGTCACCGATTTGCCCGGCAGAGTCCAGCGACGCTTGTACAAGATGACGCGAGCCCGTTGCCAGCCCTACCGATGTGCTTTGTTCCTGTTGCGGTGATTTGGCAATGATGTTGACCATGCCGCCCGGAGGCATGGTTCCGTAGAGCACCGAGGTTGGGCCTTTAAACACTTCTATTTGCTGAATTGCGACTGGGTCAATTTGTGGATGCAAGTTCCAGCCTGCTAAGTAAGGCAAGATCAAACCATCGTAATAGTTCTGGTTGTTTGTCTCAAAGCCGCGGATAGAAAAGTTGTCGTACATGGTGACCGCAGCACCTTTTTGTTCCGTCACTACGCCCGGAGCATAGCGCAGGGCTTCATTGACCGATTTAACACCGCGCTGATCCAGCAGCTCTTTATCAATGATCGTTACGCCTTGTGGTGTTTCCTCGTGCTCCAACGCCGTTTTGGTTGCCGTATTGCGATAGACCTTGCCAAGCACCGTAATGGTTTCAAGTTGGGTGGTTTCAAGCTGAGTGTTTTCGATGCTGCTTTGCTCGGCGGCAACAAGAGGAGTGGTAAACGTCGCCATGATCGCAAGCGCGATAGAGGAAGTTTTAAATGGAGTTGTTGTGTTCATATTGTCCCTAAATACCAATGCATATCTAATGGTAGTGATTCTCATTTGCATTGTATTGGGCAGCTCAAAAGATAGTTAACAATTTGGTGCAACTTCAACACAAACTTAAAGTCACTTGGTGATATACATGAGCTTGGATAACCTCATACTTTTTGGATCGGTACCCAGTATTCCATTTCAGCATTGAGTGAGTTGGGGTGATAGTCAGTGGGGTAGACTTCCAGTTCATAACCATCAATGCCGCGATAGCCAGAATTTGGCAGCCAATGAATAATGAACCATTCCAGCGTTTTCGGAAGCCGCTCAATCGGGCCTTTGTGTTTTACGATCGCGTAAGTTTGTTGGGGTACTGCCAGCGTTTCGAGTTGATCGGAAATCAAACTGGGCAGTTCTGGAAGGGATATGTTCGAATCAAGTTCGATACCTGCCCAATACTTGATGTGGCTACCATCGAAACTCGCTTGAGTTACATCCACGACACCAAGTCTTCGGTTCATTAATGGCGGAAGGTTTGTGGCCGCTTCTTCAAGGTTTTTCCAAAGCAGAGGGACGACTTGTGCGAAATTGGGCTTAAGAGAAAATAAGCCATTCATTTCCCCACGAACCCCTTTCAGCAAAAACGCCTCTTTGGTGTCGACTTTCACTTCAACAAACGAGCTTGCATTGATGCCTGCGTGATTAATTTCTGATATTTCGATGGGTTTCTTTAGGCCAAAGCGTTGCGCTTGCTTGCGATAGAGGCGAGGGCTGTAGCCAAACAACTGCTTGAATGCGCGGCTAAAGGCGATCTCGGAGTTAAAGCTAAGGGAAAGGGCGATATCAATGACTCGCTGATCCGTATCCAACAGCATTTCAGCGGCAGTGCTCAGTTTCAATTCACGTACATAGTGCGCGACGGTTAAGCCCGTTTCCGCTTGAAAGACGCGTTGCAATTGCCAGCGTGACCAGCAACTTTGTTCCGCAATTTCTTCCAGTGACAGCGGCGCATCAAGGTTGTTATGAATGAACGACAACACCTTGCTGATGCGATTGAATGTCGATACAGATCTGTCTCTACTTTGTGCTGTTGCCACAATGAATACCAACCATGCGGATTGAATTGTACCTCAACCATGAGGGTGGCATCAGTGTACAACTGTCAAGTTAATCAAAAGAGAATGGTTATCATTTTGCACCGTATTGTTAAGTTTTACAATTCCTGTTGCGTTAAGGTATTGACCAACTCACACTCGATATTTGTTGTCTATGCGCCCAGAATGGCTCAAACGTTTTTGGTTTCGTCCACCTCCACCCGCTATTTATCAATTAATTTTCACGTACTCGAAGCAGGTTTCCCCCTATTTAAAAGGCTCATTCGGAGAGTTGCCGAAAGCGTGTATCTTGGTCGGAAATCCAAACAGCACTGCCATCATACAGAGCATTTATCACCAGCTTACGCTGGCAAATCCAGAAGCGGGCAGCAGTTACTGGTTAACGCGTACTTGGGACTTGCTCTGTTGGCAACCTATCTATCTCAGTGTTCTCTCCATCTATGGGTTAAAGTCATTGCCAGATTTTGCGCACTTTGGCCAGTTCCAGCATCGTGGCTTTATTGCGGGATACCGCTTTGCCTCTGAAATGCACTGGCATGGCGAGCCGGAGGTATTGGTCCCGAGAGCTGGTGAGCAGTTATTAATTTTGTTTGAGCAATACCGTCAACAAATCAACCACTGGACACGAATTCGCCCCGGATTTAGCAACCACTTGCTCGCCGATTTGATTTTAAGTTGTCTGATCAAGCTTCAAACCATGAGACCTGAACTCGACAATGGCTATATCGAGCAGCAAGCGAAACTTTGGTTGGATCCATTTCATTTATCTGACAAACACTTAGCGAGTCTCATCCAAGAGGAAACTGAAGGCAGGCTCAAACACATTAGGATGAGCTGTTGTTTAGCATACAAGTGCCGCAACGGAACCCTCTGCCAAGATTGCCCCAGACTTTCCACGAACAAACGTTAAAGGCTTGTGAGCTGGGGGAATGCCAGTGTTTTGGTGATCGACTCTATCACGTTGAGTTTGAAAGGGGCGAGGAGGTGAATGCTGGTGCCTATTACTTAATGCGAGTCACATGAAATCTACAAAATAGTTACTTTCACAGGTGACTTAAGTACGTCTCATTTTTCTGAATGAAATGAGCATTTGATCTGAGGCTGTGAATTTTTAATTTAGTATTGATATTTGCAATGACAAGCCTGTTTGACAAATCCATAAAACTGAATGCGAATGTCATTAAAGGGCTGATGGTGATTTTTATCAGAGGAAAAATATCATTATTAAGTATCTTATTGATGGTTTTAGAGGAAAACCCAATTTTGTAAGCAGAGCTCATGCTCGATATCGAGTTGATGAGCACCTCTATGAATTCTCCTTTCCCGATAATTACTCTAGTTTTAAATACTATCTTCAGGAAACGAACTTAGACGTACTTAATGACAGTGCTGATCCCAACTTTTTTGAGCATAAAGTTGATCTGGGTTTCTTCTCATATCGATTTCACAACGTCATTATCAACCCCATCGACCCCTATAATAGCCAAGGCTTGTTGCTGGTGTTCGTGAGGCTTAAAAAAGTGCCACAATCATTTGATGGTATTGAATCGCTGAACGCAGTGATAGAAAAAGAATATCTAGATTTTTATCATGATCCTGTGCCAGTAGAAAGAACGTTACGTGGTCGGCATACAGAGGATATGAATCACGCCTTTGAATATGCAAATAAAGTATGGGGAGAGTTTCCGGATAGTAAGGAAGATCAAAAAGAAAGAGAAGAGTTCTTGTTGGACGATTATTTTAGGTCCTTTCCACCTATCAGCAGTGAAACGGTAACAATAGGTAAACGGACATATTCTAAGTACGTTGAAGGCGATATTAACTACAAACATATTTTTCAGCGTGTGTACAACCTTCCGCTCAAAGACAACTATATGTTGAGCTTTTTGTTTAAATACCGCTTAGAAGGCGAAGCGTCTAAGAAAAAATTCCGTAAGTGGCTTCTTTCTTCGGATGAAACCTTCGAGCATAAAATACTCGAGACATTGGATATTTCTCGTTTGGTGGATTCCTCGTTCGAACAACCACTTGACGTTCTTTCACATCCAAAATAGGGGCGAAGTGCGCCCCTCGAAGGTGCTTAACTCAACGCTCTCGCCACTCGGCCTTGGCTGGTGATGGTGTAGTGTTCACTGTAAGCGGGAATGAACACCGATTGGCCCTTTTTGAGCAAACAACGTTCGCCATTAGCGTGGTTGAGTTCGAGATCGCCATCCAGAGGCAGCAAGATTTCCGCGCTGGAAACGTTGATCGTCAGCGTCTCTGTGGGCGGTAAAATAACAAATTGAAAATCGGCGACAGGAATCGGGTAGTGCAGACTGCCATCACTCAGGTTTGGCTCAAGGCGCAGTTGTTCCAACGGCTTGTGTTTGAACTGAGTGCACGCCACCAATTCATCAATATCCATGTATTTTGGTGTTAAACCCGCGCGCAACACGTTGTCGGAGTTGGCCATGATTTCTAAGCCCGTACCATGCAAATAGGCGTGCGGCGTCTCGGCTTGCAAGAACATTGCTTCACCCGGTTGCAAAGTAATCACATTGAGCATCAATGGTGCGAAGAGGCCGATGTCGTTGGGGTACTGTTTTTCCAGTTCAACAATCAAAGCAAAGAGCGGCAAATCAACCTGTTTTGCTTGGTGGATTAAGGCCTCTACGGCGTTGGTTTTCGCTTCGCCTTGCAATGAGAGTAAGCCAGAGAAAAAGTCACTCAACCCTGGCTCGGTTGGGTTATTTGAGAACGCATCCACGAGGGAGCTCAACTCGTCAATCGCCAGCTCGGTGAAGACATTGAGAATTTCATCGATAGCGCGAAAGCCGTTCATCGCTTGGTATTCGGTAAGCGCATAAACCAGCTCTGGCTTGTGGTTTGGATCTTTGTAATTGCGGTTGGCGGCGGTCAACGCAATACCTTGCTGCTCTTCACGGGCAAAGCCCAATTCAGCTTGCTGCTTGTTGGGGTGCACCTGAATCGACAGCGCGTTTTCAGCGGCGAGAACTTTAAATAGATAAGGCAGTTCCCCAAACTGTGCGGCGGTCTGCTCACCTAAAATCAGCGCTGGATTTTGCGCAATAAAGTCAGACAATTTAACTTGCTGACCTGCCATCGTGACGCATGAACAACCATTGGGATGCGCTCCCATCCACAGCTCTGCTTGGGGTTCATCGGTTGGATTTTCGATGGCAAACAGTTGCTGCATGGCGGTTTTGCTGCCCCACGCATAGTTTTGTATCGGGTTGGTCATAGGGAAAAACACCGCCTGCGGCAGGGTTGCTTGCGAAGCTAGAATCTCAGACATCTTTCTTGCCTTCAGAAAAGTTATCTTTAGAAAAGTGACCTTCAGAAAAGTCACCATCGGAAAGATGGCTTGAGCGTGCGCCCAAGCCATACGGTGAAAAGAGGGGAGTTAAGCGGTTGCGGCCGCCAGTTTTTGTGCGCGGATTTTCTTGAGCGTCACGCACGTGATCGCAGTGACACCCGCACCTGAGGCCATACAAACCAGCGCAAGTAGTGGGTAGTTCATCGCGCCAAGCAGTGCCACCACAGGGCCACCGTGCGCCACGCTGTTAGTGATGCCGAAAGAGAACGCCATCACTGCAGCAACCATAGAACCCAATACGTTGGCAGGAATAACCGACATCGGATCTTGCGCCGCAAATGGAATCGCCCCTTCCGAGATACCGACTAAGCCCATTGCGCCCGCCGCTTTACCTGCTTCAATTTCTGACGATTCAAATAAATCGAACTTGCGACCCATCGCAGTGGCGAGCGCCATGCCAAGTGGTGCAACCGGAATGGCACACGCCATCGCGCCCATGAACTGGGTTTGGCCGCTGGCAATCATGCCGACAGAGAACAAGAACGCCACTTTGTTGAACGGGCCACCCATGTCAAAGCCGGCCATCCCACCCAGCACAATGCCCAGCAGAATCACGTTACCTGTACTCATGCTGGTGAGCAGTGCGGTGAGACCATCCATTAAGCTGGCAATAGGGGCGCCGATGACGAAGATGAACAGACCAGCAATGAACAGCGATGCGGTGATAGGTGCGATCATGATCGGAACCAGTGGTTGAATAAACTTGTGGTAGTTGATTGAGGTGATCCACTTAACGAAGTAGCCAACAAGCAAGCCCGCGATGATGGCACCAATAAAGCCTGTTCCCGCTTCTGCGCCGTAGAAAGAGCCGTTGTTAGCAATCCAACCACCAATTAAACCCGGAGCCAGTGCTGGTCGGTCTGCGATCGCGTAGGCAATGTAACCCGCCAAAATCGGGATCATCAGTGTGAAAGCAACCACGCCCACTTCAAGAATTTGGTTCCACATACTGCCGGGAGGAATCGCCATGCCCGCTTCGGTTGGCTCGCCGCCGACCGCAAGGGCTAAGGCAATCAGAAGACCCCCTGTGACCACGAATGGGATCATGTGAGACACGCCGTTCATCAAGAAACGATAGAGATCAGAGCGCGCTTGGGACGCTTTGTTCGCCACCGACTGCGTGCTAGCGCTTTCGGCTTGGTAGCTTGGCGCGTTTAACGCTTCGTTAATCAGCTTTTGAGCGTCGCGAATTGGGGCTTTGACGTTGGTTTTGACAACACGTTTACCGGCAAAGCGCGCCATGTCGACTTGCTTGTCACACGCGACGACAATCGCCTCTGCGCGTTCAATTTCTTCTGCGGTTGGGCTGTTTTTCACCCCAATCGAGCCGTTGGTTTCCACTTTGATTTGGTAGCCCAACGCCGCCGCGCCTTTTTCCAGCGCTTCTGCCGCGAGGTAAGTGTGGGCGATGCCTGCAGGGCAACCTGTCACACCGATGATCAATCCTTTGCTCTCCGATGGGTGGGTCTCTGGCGCAGGTTCGGCCTTTTTCAGCAATAGCTGCAGCGCTTGCTCTGTGTTTTCGGCATTAAGGAATGCGTCGATAAAGCCTTCTTCGATCAGCTTGGAAGAGAGTTCAGCCAACACTTCAATATGGTGGTTATCGCCTCCATCGGGGGATGCGATCATGAAAAAGAGTTTGGAAGGCAAACCGTCTTCTGCGCCGTACTCAATGCCCTGTTTGCTCACGCCAATGGCGACGGCAGGTTGGGTCACGGCGGCACTTTTCGCATGAGGGATCGCGACGCCGTCTTCAAATCCGGTGTTGCCTAACTCTTCACGCGCTTGGATATCTTGTAGGAAGGCCGCTTTATCTGAAATACGTCCTTGCGAATGCAGGATGTCAATCAGCTCTTCAAAAACGGCTTGTTTTGTATTTGCTTGCAGATCAAGCTGAATTAAATTGGCATTAATCAGTTGGTTGATCATAGAAACCTCTGTGTTTTGTCTTTTTTATCCCGCACCGACCTCACGCTGCTGCGCCAAGTGGTCTGGGTATCTGTCAGAGATATTGTTTAATTTTGCGGATCGAGCGAGTAGTGAAGAAATAGAACATTTACTGGACAATTGTATCGGTATGAGTTGAATGTGATTTGGATCGCTATGAGATTTGGTGAGTGTTTCTACCTCAAAATTAGTCTTTGTTAACGTTAAATTTCTGTTATTTCATTAAGTTAAAGTGTGTTTGTTGTTTTTAAATAAGAAAATGGGCACTAGAGAATTGGTGCTGCGACTGGATTTTTGTATCATTTGGCTGGGAGTGTGATTTCGTTCAAGGAGTGATGGTAACAATCGTTGTATACCTTACGCCGAAACGAATTGAGCAATGCGATGAGAGCCTAGAGATGATGTTTGATGATTTGATTTCATCGGTACTAAATGAACGTGAATCCTTTCATCATATTTGGTTCGCTGGTGATTTTCATACGCCACCTGAATTTAGCTATCAGGTTAACTTTCCCCGTTTGGAGTTAGTCTTGGATGGGGAATACATTAATGAAATGGAAAGCCACGATCGCAAAGTAAGCAAAATTGTCGCCAAAGCGGGTGATGCGATTTTTATTCCTTCTAACTGCTGGAATAAACCGAATTGGGATACCGATTGCTCGGTGCTGAGTATGTTGTTTGGTCGCCGCCAGTTGGGGCTCAGTTTGGTGAGTAAGCGCAAAGGCGAAGCCAACTTTTACGATATCCAAAAGCACAGTATCCAAACCCGTTCAGGTTTTGCCATCGATAACATCTTAGAAGCACTCAGCTCATTGGCGCGTGAAAATCACAAAAAGCCGATGGACGAGTTGTTGCTGCAAGCCTTGCTGCAATACGCCAAAACCATGCTCAATGCCCCCGTTGAGCAGTCGCACAACCGCGTGCAAGATCTCTATCAAGGGATCTGCATTTATATCCAAGAGAACTTCCATCGGCCAATTACCCGCGAAAGCATTGCATCGCGTTTTAGCATCTCTGCCAATCATTTATCGCGGCTGTTTCGCCAGCAAGGGCATATGACGTTGGCCGATTACATCACTTGGGTAAGGGTGGACCGCGCCAAGTTTATGCTCAAGAAGTATAACTTTAAGCTCAATGAAGTGGCGCTTCGCTGCGGGTTTAAGGATGTGAACTACTTCTGCCGCGTGTTTAAAAATCGCACGGGGCGCACGCCAACCGATTATCGCGCCTCAATTTAGCAGGCGCGACATGGCGTACATCAGCAGCGCTTGCAGATCGACGCCACTGCGAGTCAGCAGTAGCCGCTCAACCATCTGATCACACAGTAAATTACGCGTTAAATTGGTCGCGGCGATGATCTGTTCTCGATTGGGCTTGCTTGGCATCACTAAAGCAATGGCCAAATGCACCTCGCCCATTTTGGAAGCCCAATCCATCGATTCGTCGTTTTTGATCACCGCCACAGCAATGTGTTCAATGCCTTCAAACATCACATGAGGAATCGCGATGCCGGGTGCAACGCAGGTGGAAGAGCGCTCTTCTCGCTTGATAAACGCCAAAATCAGTTCATCGGGTGAAACGGGGTAGATCAGTTGCGCTAACCCTTTCAAACACTCGAATTTGGTGAGTTCGGTGTGTGCTTTGGCATAGTGCCATTTGACCTCGGCAGGTGGGCAAATTTGCGGTAGACGCTCGGCCAGATGGCTGGAAAACTCATAGTTGATCTTTGAACCGACCACGGTGAAGTGATCCGACAGCATGTCTTTAATCACAAAGCAGGCGAGTTCGGCATCAATGCCAATGGCGGTGATTTGGCAAAAATCCCCTTCTTGCAACCCCACTTGCAGTACCGCGAGTGACTTTGCCAATTCTGCGCTACGATTTTGCGTGATATTGATGATGTGTA
Organism: Vibrio sp. CCUG 15886; assembly: GCF_028570825.1. NCBI lineage: Bacteria > Pseudomonadati > Pseudomonadota > Gammaproteobacteria > Vibrionales > Vibrionaceae > Vibrio > Vibrio sp. CCUG 15886. The sequence continues at coordinate 1,527,017 of NZ_JAQQBT010000001.1, forward strand.
GCGTGCTTTTGAACTTTCGCGCAACACGAGACAATGGCTGGGCCACATGGGCGCTGGCGTTAACATCGTTCACCAAGAAGGTGACTTGATATTCATGCATCATGCTGGTGTTCAGCGACAGTGGACAAGAAACACTTTGTCGACGTTGAGCAGCACGTCTTCGATGGAGAGTTTCACCACGTTCATGCCTTCAAAACGTCCAGGCTGTTCGATTTCGATATCCGAGACAATCAATACCTTATCCGCATGAGCCACATCATGAGGCGTCAGTTGGTTTTCGATCCCCATCGCGCCTTGGGTTTCGACTTTGATCTGCACATTGTACTTTGGTGCGGCTTTGGTTAATGCATCGGCCGCCATGTAGGTGTGCGCAATGCCCGTTGGGCAAGCGGTGACCGCAACAACTTTCATCGGACTATCTCGTGGTAACGTTTGGCGGGATATTAGCACAGCGTAAGGCAAATGCGGCTTTTTCGCAGCAGACCCAGTTCACAGTTCGTCTTTGATGTTACAAAAATCCAGTTATTGCATCTTTCGTCCTATGTTTTGAAACCGCTTGGCTGGTTAATCTAGCCTACGCGCGTGTGCGCGAACCAACGCACGCCTCAATAATATGGACAACAGTATGGACAACGCAAGGTAAAGCCATCGTGGATATGACCAACCTGATCGAACCCGAAGTCATCTGCTTAGATCTGAACGCCAACAGCAAAGAAGAAGTGCTGATTGAATTGGTGGAGTTGCTGGATAAAGCGGGGAAATTGACCGATAAACAGCAATTTTTAAAGGATATTTGGCTAAGAGAAGAGATTGGCAATACCGGTTTTGAAGAGGGAATTGCCATTCCCCACGCCAAAAGTCACGCTGTTGCCTTACCCGCTGTGGTGGTGGGGATCAGCCGTCAAGGGATTGATTATGGCGCGGAAGATGGTCAGCTTTCCGACGTGTTTTTTATGCTCGCCTCCCCCGATGGCGAAGATCATCACCACATTGAAGTGTTGGCACAAATCTCCAGTAAATTGATTGAAGAGGGTTTTGTTGAGAAGCTCAAAGCCGCGGAAGATGTCGAACAGGCGCGAGCGTTGTTTGTGGACCACAACGGTGCAGATTCCCCGCAAGGACATGGCATGGGTGAGTTTGTTCATCAGCCGCTTAGCCCGATGGCGCAACGCGTCGCGCGTATTAAGGAGCATCTGTTGTTTGGCACCTCTCATATGATGCCGTTTATTGTCGCGGGTGGGGTGCTACTGTCGCTTTCTGTGATGATCTCCGGTCATGGCGCCGTGCCAGAGCAGGGAGTATTAGCGGACATCGCGCAAATGGGTATTGCTGGCCTAACCTTGTTTACCGTGGTACTTGGCGGTTACATCGCCTATTCCATGGCAGACAAACCGGGTTTAGCGCCGGGGATGATTGGCACTTGGATTGCGGTCAATCAATACCATACGGGCTTTTTAGGCGCGATCATTGTGGGCTTTTGGGCGGGCTTTGTGGTGCGTCAGCTAAAAAAAATCGAGCTGCCCGACAGCATGAGCTCGCTCGGCTCCATTTTCATCTATCCTCTGGTCGGAACGTTCATCACCTGTGGCGCGATAATGTGGGTGATTGGTTCTCCTATCGCCAGCAGCATGCTATGGCTCAATCAATTTCTGGCCTCGATGGCTGATTCTGGCAAAGTTGCTTTAGGCGCAGTGCTGGGAGCGATGACCGCGTTTGACATGGGCGGGCCAATCAACAAAGTCGCCACGCTGTTTGCCCAAACGCAAGTGAACACCCAACCTTGGTTGATGGGCGGGGTCGGCATCGCAATTTGTACCCCACCATTGGGGATGGCGCTGGCCACGCTGTTGTCACCCAGTAAATTCAAACGTGATGAACGTGAGGCGGGTAAAGCGGCTGGCATTATGGGCATGATTGGCATCAGTGAAGGGGCGATTCCGTTTGCTGCGGCAGATCCCGCACGCGTGCTGCCGGCGATCATTGCTGGTGGCATTGTCGGCAACGTGATTGGCTTTCTCTTCCAAGTACTCAATCATGCGCCTTGGGGCGGCTGGATTGTGCTTCCTGTCGTTGATGGGAAAATTGGCTACATCGTCGGCACGCTTGCTGGTGCCATGACCACGGCACTGATCGCCATTGCTCTGAAGAAAACCGTCAATGAAGACGAGAATTCGTCAGGCGATACACTGGCATACTCTTCGGTAGTGGGGGAAGGCCAAGCCGATATTCTCGCCGTCACTTCGTGCCCTTCAGGTGTTGCGCATACGTTCTTGGCCGCGAAATCGCTGGAAAAGGCGGCATGCCTGCTCGGAGTGAAAATCAAAGTGGAAACGCAAGGTGCCAACGGCATCATTAATCGAATTACCGCTAAAGATGTTCAAAGGGCCAAGTTGGTGATCTTCGCCCACGACGTCGCCATCAAAGAACCTGAACGCTTCAAACACATCAAGGTCATCGACGTCACCACCAAAGATGCAATTTTGAATGCCGCAGCATTGATGCAGATGAAACGTTGATGGGGAAGAAGGGGGAGTTTAAGCCCCTTGCTCTAAATAATCAATGAGATGGAATGATGAAATGACGATTTCTTCTGCTCTCAAAGCATCATCTAAGCACAACGCCATATATGAGTCATTCCATCCGTCGTGAGTAAAGTCGATGACTAAGTAGAAGTCATTATTGAACAAAAAACAATAATGATTTTTTAACGATGTCAAGCTACGTGAGGATTCATATTTTACATAATGAGTAGATATTTTTATATCAGGTGTTTTTACCAATGAAAGATCTATTTCTTCTTGAATAAAAGAATTTCTAACTTCTTCATTTGCAACGGATGCTTCACTATATTGTTCATGTATTTGACGTAATTGGTGTTTATTATATCCTCTTCCAGTCTCAGAGTCATAATTATCAGCATTATAAAAATCATCGTATCTATATTCAATGTCTTGTTTTATATCTTCTAACACCCTATACTTTTTCAAATTGTCAATATAAGGAACTAGCTTTAAATTGAATATTAGCTTTCCTAAAAAACTGTAACCCATAGGGTAAGGAAATAATGTATGATATTGCCAATCTAAAAAGTCGATTAATATATATTCTTCATGCTTAAATGAGTTTAGTTCATTGTTCAACACATCTAATTCTATTTTATTTTGTAAGTGTTTTTTATTACTAATCCCTTCATGAAATCCTAATGGTATTTTAATTTCGCAAATTAAATCCCCAAGGCGATATAGTTTACTTTTGGATTGCAATATGTTAGCACCAAATCGATATTTCTTTTTTAAAAATGAAAGTATGCTCATTTAGTATTTGCCTTTTTCATATTTTGACACCAAACATACTACCATGTTACCTATTGTTATTTGGCGAAATATGTTTTATGTGGTGATTTTTTCTTTGAAAATCTTTGTTAAATTAATTATTTACTGGTTTGTTGTGATGTTCAAATGTAAAAAACATATATCCGTCGTATAAATGCATATTATTCGTTATTGCAGGCTATACAAAACTATAGTTGTGATATCAATCATATTTTTGTTGTTATGACTACGCATTATAAAAACGATGTTTATCATTAAAATGGAGTAAGTAGTCACAATATAAACTTATAAAGAACCCGAACGCTTCAAACATATCAAGGTCATCGACGTCACAACCAAAGATGCAATTCTGAATGCCGCGGCATTGATGCAGATGAAAAAGTAGCAAACGACACGGCCGTTATTAGGTGCGTTCACAGGATTGGGCTATTGCTGAAGCGAGAAGACTCAGCTCATCTTGCACCTCTTGGGTTAATTCAAACCCAATGTTGATGCGCAGGCAGTCGTTGTAGAGCGACAACGTACTGAACAGTTGCCCTAAGCGGATATCGATCCGGTTCTCTTCGAGCAACGCGGCGAATTGGCTCAGATTCAAACCAGGAACTTGCAGCCAGAGCACCATGCCTCCTTGTGGGTGACTGATATTCACTTTACTTGGTAGCCGCTCAGACAAAAAGGCGAGATAGGCTTGTCGTAAGGACAACAGCTTGCTGCGACGGCGCTTTAACTGCTTAGCGTAGTGGCCCGTTTCGATAAAGTCGGCAATAGCTAACTGGATCGGTAAAGAGACGCCAAAACAGGCTGCACTGTGCTGTTGCTGATAGCGCTCCATGAACCGTCCGGGTAGACACCAGCCGAGACGATAACTGGGCGACAAACTCTTAGAGACAGAGCCACACCAAAGGATGAAACCATCTTGGTCATAGCATTTCGCTGGCAGAGGTGTGTGCTCAGAATAGGACAGTTCTAAGTAGACATCATCTTCAATCATCGGCACTTGATAGTGATTGGCGAGCTCGGCCAGCTTCTGTTTTTGCTGCGCCGACATGGTGATCCCCTGAGGGTTCATGTGCGAAGTGCAAAATACGCCCGCTTTTACGACGCCTTGTTGCAAATGCGCTTCCAACTGTTGCAGATCGATCCCATCGTCCAAAGAGGGGATTTCCACGATCTGTCGTCCCATTTGCCCAAGCAAATCCAAAATTCCACTAAAACAAGGTGAGCTAATCGCGATGGTATCACCGACTTGGGTACAGGCTTCAAGTGCTGCCTTGATGGCTGGCATGCAGCCTGAGGTGATGATCAACTCATCCGGATTGATATGCAGCCCAAGCTTGGCGAAATGATCGCTCAGCGCGTGACGCAAAGATGGTTCCCCACGGGTGTTCGGATATTGGTTGAGGCGTTTTCCTATCCGTTTACTCGCACGTCGAAAACTACGCTCCAACTCGTTTAACGCAGTTTCATCGATATTGGTGCTGGAAATGCCGAGCGGCCCATTATGTGGGGAGTGAATCGCGAAGCTTTGATTGACGGTTGAGACTTGGCTGACGAACTGCGCCCATTCTGGCGTTTTGTGTTTGCTGCGTTGCGGAGCTACGTAATAGCCTGCTTGCGGGCGAGCGTGAATCCATCCTTGGGATTCTAATTCCTGATAGCAACTGACGGCAGTCGACATACTTACGCCCTGCTGCTTAGACAGCTGACGGAGCGAAGGCATTCGGTTTCCTTCTGTAAGTTTTCCTGTTTCGATTTCACGAATAAACTGATTTGCCAACGCTCTATAAATGCTCATTGTCTTCAACTGTACTGGTTTTTGCGTAAAAAATTGTATCTGTACCGTTAACTGTACCCAAGTCATACTCTTTTTCAACCAAAAGGGAGGAGAGTGATGAGTCGAAACGATTTATTTTTAGCCATTTTTGTTATGGCAATATGGGGATTTAACTTCTCGATGATCAAGTTGGGGATTACGGACGTGCATCCACTATTGGCCACCGCAGCGCGATTTAGCTTGGCGGTGATCCCCGCGATATTTTTTATTGCCCGTCCCAACGTTGCTTGGCGTTATCTATTGGCTTACGGCGTGGTGTTTGGCGTGGGCATCTGGGGCATGGCTTCTTGGTCGATCACGGCAGGCCTCTCATCGGGTATGTCTTCGGTTTTACTGTCATCGAATGCGTTGATTAGCATGGCCGTTGGTATCTTGGTTCATAAAGAGTCGGCGTCAAAGCGTAAAGTGCTCGGCGCGGGTATGGCGTTGGTCGCTCTGCTGATATTGGTTTCCGCGACGAATGGCAACATTACCATGCAGGGGCTGATGTTTATTATGATTGCAGCCACGTGCTGGACGGTAATGGGAATGATTGTCAAAGCCTCTAAAACCACTCAAGCGTTTGCTTTCAATGTATGGGGGATGCTGTTTGCGCCCATTCCGCTGGTGCTGTTTGCCGTGGCGCTCTATGGCCCTGAGATCATTGAGCAAGCAGTGAAGGTTTGGGATGTCAGCACCACCGTGGCGGTGGTTTTTCAAGCTTATCCCACCACCTTGTTTGGTTATTGGGTGTGGAACCGACTGCTGATTCGCTACCCACTCAGTACCACAGCACCACTGACTTTGTTGGTGCCCGTGTTTGCCTTGGTCTCTGGTTATTTTATGTATGATGAAGTGCTTGGCAGTGCGCAAATTCTCGCGTGTGTCCTGTTTTTTGTGGGCATCGGTTTGATTGTGAAACCGGCAGGGAAGGGGCAAACGTTGTCACGCTATTCTCCCCAAGTCAGCAAAACCTAATGCTGGAAATAAAAAAGAGCCCTTGGGGGAAAGGGCTCTGGGGGAGGAGCTTAAGATTTAAGCTTGGATAAGTTCGGCGGCTTTTTTCATCGCCTCCTTGGTCGAACATTCGATGACTTTCGCGTTGGTAAAGCGGTGTGCATCTTTCACTTGGATATCGTGAGCTAGAATAACCAGCTTCGCGTTTGCTACATCTAGGTCAGTGATGCGGTTCTGGATACCGTTTTGACCTTGAGTTTCTACTTTGATTTTCAGACCCGCTGCCGCACCTGCTTTCTCTAGTGCTTTCGCTGCCATGAATGTGTGTGCTACGCCAGATGGGCAACATGTTACTGCTACGATGTCGTACTCGCCTTCGCCTGCTGCTGGAGCCGCTTGAGCTTGTGCAGGTGCTGCTTCTGCGATTTCGTCTTCTGCTTCTTCTTCAGCAACTGGTTTCCAGAAGCCAACGATAACCGCTGTTGTTAGTGAGCCTAGTGCGATACCGACAACGTACATTGGGATGTTGCTTGATACAGGTGCCGTGATTAGACCACCCCATGGTGCGTGTAGTAGTACGTCTGTTAGGAAGCCGAACACACAGCCAACGATACCACCAGCAACGATTGAAGGAAGAACGCGTACAGGGTCGTTTGCTGCGAATGGGATAGCACCTTCAGAGATACCGATAGAACCCATGATTGCTGCTGCTTTACCCGCTTCTTGCTCTTGCTTAGTGAACTTCTTCTTGAATAGGAATGTTGCTAGTGCCATACCTAGAGGAGGCGTACAGATTGCGATACCAACACCACCCATTAGCCATGGTTGAGTATCAACTTGAGTTTGAGCGAATAGCGTTGCTACTTTGTTGATTGGACCGCCCATATCGAATGCAGTCATACCACCAAGAATCGTACCTAGAACCACTTTAGAAGCGCCAGCCATAGAAGCAAGGAATTCGTTCATAGAAGCCATGAAGATCTTGATTGGCTCACCGATACCCCATAGAACGATACCTGCAGAGATAAGCGTACCTAGTAGAGGGTAGATGAAGTAAGCGCCCAACGCAGTCATGTTAGCAGAAAGAGGGATCTTCTTAAGTTGGAATACCACACCACCTGCGATGAAGCCCGCTACGATACAACCAAGGAAGCCGCCGCCCATATCAGCCATGATGCCAGAAGAGATCATCGCTGGTGCTAGAGCTGGTTTGTCTGCAATTGAGTAACCGATGAAGCCACCAAGAATAATAGGGAACAGCACCAGACCTTTAATACCGATATTAGAAATATCAGCCAATAAACCGTCCGCAGGAACCGCACCTTTACCTGATGCCATGACCGCTAGCGCCAGTAGTACACCACCCGCAACGATAAATGGAAGCATGTGAGAAGTACCGAATAAAAGGTGACCTTTCATCGTGCTTAGGAGTTTTTTGAAATCGCTACCATTATTAGTAGCTTGAGCTGTGACTGTACTCATAATTTCACGCCTTATGAATTAATTAAAATATTTAGTATTTGGTTTTCGTCTTTTGCGTTATGAATATCTTCAATAAACTCTTCGCTAAATTTACCGAACAATTCTTGAAGAACATAAATATGGTGGTCTGCGCCGTTATCTGGCGAAGCAATCATGAAGAATACGGTCGGTTTGACGCCCTCTTCGTCGCCATACTCGATGCCTTCGCGCTTTACGCCAACAGCGATAGCAGGCTCTGTCACTGCTTTGCTTTTTGCGTGCGGGTAAGCGATGCCGTCCATTGAAGTGACACTTAACGCTTCACGCGCTTCAATGTCGGTTAAAAAAGCCTCTTTGCTGCTGATTCGATTATTTTCAAATAGCATTTGTGCGAGTTCTTCAAAGACTTCTTTTTTATTATTTGCTTGAAGGTTGCCTTTAATTAAATTGACGTTTGTTAGTTCGGTGATCATTTATTTGCTCATGAAGGTATTTAACTGATGAGCTAAAATTAATGGATGTAGAGTTTTACCGAAATAGCAAAAATAATTCACTCACTATACTTTTGTACCACACGTAATTAAGTGTGATGGAAGTCATTCTGTAAAAGATGATCGGAATTGAGCGTAATTGAAGGGGATTTTATATATTGTTTGTCATTTTCGCTTGAAAAATAGTGCGATAGTCAGTGACCACAACAAAGCTATCACACTCGTGAGTAAAAAGGAGGACGAACAAACTAACCCCAATGCAATACCGTCCAGTTGGGGCGATGGGCATGTTGCTTAAGCTGCGGACAGGGATTCACCAGATAGGCGAAATCGGCGTACTCGCACAAGGGTAAATCGTTGATGGAGTCGGTATAGAAGTGAATCTCGCTGTAGTGCTTCGGCTGAGTTTCTTGCCACTGTTGTAATCGAGTGACTTTACCTTGGCGGTAGCTCGGTACGCCCTCAATTTCTGTGCTATAGCGGCCATGAACTTCCCGCATATTGATGCCTAAAGTTTGCGGGATCCCGATACATCGGCCGACTTCTGCTACTAAAAAACTGACACTGGCAGAGATGATCAGCATATCTATTCCCTCATTGGCCAAGTGGTTGATGAGCGTGTTCGCTTGCGAGAAAAGCTTGTCCAAAATGCGCGTTTCAACGCACTCTTTGGCCAACAGCTCAACCTCACTGGTAGTGAGGTTTGCAAGGGGAGAGATGGAGAAGCGCAGGTAATCTTCCATGTCCATTTTTCCCTGTGCATACAACGCCATAAGGCGTCGGTCTTCAGCGATAAAATCTGGAGAAGTGGCAATGCCTTTATCCACCAGAAACGCATTCCAGATCATCGCACAATCGCCTTGAATTAAGGTTTCATCAAGGTCAAATACATATAGGGGTGAAGGCATCGCACATCTCTTGGGTTGGTGTTGGCTGGGCTCGACTATCGCAGAGAGAGGAGCAAGCATGGTGTGATGAAATTACGTCATTTCTATTGCAGGTTTATGTCAGGTGTTTTTGGTGGCTATTGTTTTTGGCAGCAATTGTTTGTCGGGAGAAACTGCTTTCGCCTCTGAGTATTTGGTTGAGATTATTGAAAATAAAAAACGACGTGCAAAATTAAATTGAACTGCTATCATTCCTTGCATCAATAAGTTGAGGGTGTTGAATATGAAGTCTCTATTTGCGGTGTTATGCGCTGTTTCTTTGCCACTATGGGCGCAAGAGTCAGAGATTTTTCTACATCAATTAACCGAGTCCAAATTACTTGAAGAGGCGCCCATTCCGCCGGAATGTTTTAGCGACGCTTGTTTGGAAAAAGGGATGCGCAGCACTGTCCCTACTGCCGATGCGCCACCACGCGAGCCAAATGAAACGCTCGCCGTGATTGGGAGTGTTGTTTATGTGCTTGGTGAGTTTGGTTTGGCCGATCAGCGCTTCAAGGAAAGTGAGCAACCGCTCAACTAATGTTCAATTCTTCTACTATTTCCCTCGTTTATCATTCGAACAAATTAGAGTAAAGGCTCTGCTGTGCAGCGCCTTTTTGCTTATATCTGCTTCACATTCTGCATGATATTTCCCTAGGAAAGTTATGGATATTGAGTATGATGTCACACGGAGATTCCCCTAAATTTACTAGGGTTAAAAATGATAACAATTGAAGTAGCTCAGCGAGGCTGGAAAGTGGCCTCGTTTAAAGTAACTACGTTGCTTTTTTGCTGCCAAAGTCCGGTGAAACATCCCGGCCTAAGGGGTAACGTATGATCCAAATTGTCATAGACGGTAAATACCGTATCGTTGAGGCGGGGCAAACCGTTCTGCAAGCCGCCAAAGTGTGTGGGGTTGAGATTCCGTCTTTGTGTGGCATGAATCGTTCTGGTGAGAAGATTCCATGCGATTTGTGTGTTGTTGAGGTTGAAAGTGGCGGTACTCGCCGTGCTTGTGAGCTTGAAGTCTACAACGGCCTAACGGTAAACACGCAATCCGAAGCGCTGTCTGCGCATCGTAAACAGGCGCTCAACCGCATCATGAGTGACCACTACGCCGACTGCGAAGCGCCGTGCAAAACGGCGTGCCCTGCGGGCGTGGACATTCAATCCTATCTTTACCATATTGCGCAAAACGACCATCAAAAAGCGATTGAAGTGATCAAACGCACGCTGCCGATGCCTTTGTCAATTGGCCGCGTTTGTCCTGCGTTTTGCGAATCCGAATGTCGCCGCTCGCTGGTGGATGATGCGATTGCTATCCGCCAACTGAAACGCCACGCCGCGGACGCTGACCTTGCTGCGCAAGAAGCCTACACACCCGAGAAAAAAGCGGACAAAAACAAACGTATTGCGATTGTCGGCAGTGGCCCTGGTGGTTTAACCGCGGGCTATTACCTTACCAATGAAGGCTATCAGGTGGATGTGTTTGAAGTGATGCCACAAGCGGGTGGTTGGCTGCGTTATGGCATTCCCGAGTATCGTCTACCGAAGAGCATTCTCGATAAAGAGATCGCGTTGATGTGTCGCAACGGCATGGCGATTCATACCGACAAAAAACTGGGTCGAGACATCAGTTTGTCGCAGTTAAGCCAAGACTATGATGCGGTGTGTTTGGCAGTGGGTGCCTCAAAAGCGGTGGCGATGGATTACCCGGGTAGCGATCTTGATGGTTGTTATTTAGGGGTGGATTATCTGAAAGATTTCGTCACCGAGCAGCGTTTCACCACAGGCAAAAAAGTGGCGGTGATCGGTGGGGGTAACACGGCGATCGACTGCGCGCGGACGGCAGTGAGAACGGGGGCGGATACCACGTTGATCTATCGTCGTACTCGCGATGAAATGCCCGCGGAAGATTACGAGATCGAAGAAGCAGAACATGAAGGCGTCAAGTTTCACTTCCTGACCAATCCTGCGCAGAACATCGCCGACGAACATGGGCGAGTGTGCTCAGTGAAGCTGGAAAAAATGGCGCTGGGTGCGCCCGATGCCTCTGGTCGTCGCCGACCTGAAGCGACGGGTGAGTATTTCACCGAAGCCTTTGATACCGTGATTGCTGCGGTTTCTCAGCAAGCCGATTTGAGCTTTATGCAAGGGGAAGCGTTAACGCTACCTCTGACTCGCTGGAACACCGCTGACGCAAATCCAGAAACCATGCACAGTGGCACCGGCAATATCTTCAGTATCGGTGATTTTCGCCGTGGCCCAGCCACCGCGGTTGAAGCGGTCGCGGATGGGCGCATTGCTGCGCAGGCCATTGACCGTTTCTTCGATGGTGACATGGAAAATATTCCCCTTAAGCCCTTCAATTCTCGTAAAGAGCAGAAGTTGAAACAGGTCGACCCGCTTCATTTTTCTCACCTGCAAAAAGTGGCGCGCACCATCATGCCTGAGCTGACCTCTCAGCAGCGCGAGCAAAGCTTTGAAGAAGTTGAGTTAGGCTTTGATAACGCCGAAGCGATGGCGGAAGCGGCGCGCTGTTTAGAATGTGGTTGCCAAGTCAACACGTCGTGTGACCTGCGCGATTACGCCACTGAGTATGGCGCCGAACAGCACTTCCACTATTCGGTGAACATCAAAAGCCATGATGAGTGGCAAGCATTGCGTCAAAACGACCCACGTCATAAATACCCGATCGACCACAGCTCTGAGTTTATTGTCTTTGATGCTAACCGCTGCATCAGTTGCGGTCAGTGCATTCAAGCTTGCCGTGAACAGTCGGTGCAAGGTGTATTGAGTTTCATGAGCCTTGAAAAAGGTCGCCCGGTGGTGCGTCCGGATTGCCGTCCGAACTTTGGTGGTCAGGGGGTGAGGATGGGCGACTCACGCTGCGTGCAATGTGGCGCCTGTGTGCAAGCGTGCCCTGTTGGGGCGATGACCGATGCGCGCGATCGCTCGCAAGGCCGCGAAACGCCTTTGAAGAAAGTGGACACCATTTGTACCTACTGCGGGGTCGGTTGTAAGTTGAGCATGCATGTTGACGAAGCGGCCAACCGAATTCGCTATGTAGAAGGGGCACACTCGCTGGTCAACGAAGGCATGCTGTGTGTCAAAGGGCGCTATGGTTTCGATTTTGTCGCCAGTGAAGAGCGGCTCACTACACCGTTGATCCGTAAAGATGGTTGGTTGCAGCCGGCCAGCTGGCAAGAAGCCATCCGCTTAATTGCGGATAAGTTCAGCACCATCAAGCAAGATTTCGGTGGCCGCGCATTGGCGGGGTTCTCTTCGGCGAAAACCACCAATGAAGATAACTACGCCTTCCAGAAGTTCATGCGTCGTGAACTGGGTACCAACAACGTCGATCACTGCGCAAGGCTTTGCCACGCATCGACCGTCACGGGGTTGGAAGCGTCGCTGGGCAGTGGCGCGATGACCAACGACATTCCAAGCATCAAGCACTCGGATGTCATCTTCATCATTGGTTCGGACACCTCGGCGGCGCATCCGGTGATTGCGTCTCACATCAAACAAGCGGTTCGACATCATGGCGCGCGTTTGATTGTAGCGGACCCTAAACGCATCGGCATGGCGGATCACGCTGAGCTCTATTTGGCGCATCGCCCCGGTACGGATGTGATGTTGATTAATGGCGTGATGCAGCAAATCATCAAAAACGGTTGGTATGACATGGAGTACATCGAAGAGCGTGTCGATGGCTTTGATACCATGCTGCAAGAGGTGATGTCGCCGGCCTATGCGCTCGACAAAGTCGAACTGGTGACGGGCGTAAAAGCCGACGACATTTTTGCCATGGCTAGGATGATCGGTACCGCGAAACGCACCGCCGTCTACTACTCAATGGGCATCACCCAGCACACCACGGGGCATGACAACGTTCGCTCTATCGCCAACCTGCAACTGCTGTGTGGCAACATTGGTATCGAGGGTGGGGGCATCAACCCATTGCGTGGGCAGTCGAACGTGCAGGGCGCGTGTGATATGGGCGCGCTACCTAACAACTACCCGGGCTATCAAAAAGTGTATAACCCATTGGTGCGCGAGAAATTTGTCATTGAATGGGATGCACCCAATCTCTCTGCGGAGCCGGGATTGACCCTAACCGAAATCATCGATGGGGCGTGCCGCCGTGATGTGCGAGTGCTTTATGTGATGGGCGAAAACCCCGTATTGAGCGACCCCAATCAGGCGCATGTGATTGAGGGATTGGAGGCGCTGGATTTCTTGGTGGTGCAAGACATCTTCCTCACGGAAACCGCGCAATACGCCGATGTGGTCTTGCCTTCTTGCTCGTTTGCTGAAAAATCGGGTCACTTTACCAATACGGAGCGCCGTGTTCAGCGTATTTATCCTGCGGTGAACCCTCCCGGTGAAGCAAAAGAAGATTGGCGAATCATCCAAGAGATCGCCAATGCGATGGGTAGCGATTGGCACTATCGTTCGGTGGCAGACATCACCAACGAAATCACCCGCGTGACGCCACAATACGCAGGGCTCAAGTGGGACAACATCACCCGCGAAGGCGTGCAGTGGCCGAGCAACAAAAACAACCCTGCAGGCACGCGAATCATGCACCAAACGCAGTTTACCCGTGGCAAAGGCCAGATGGAGGCGATCCCGTTCCGCTATGCTGCAGAACTGCCTGATGAAGAGTACCCACTGGTGCTCACCACGGGGCGTGTTCTTGAGCAGTTCCACACCGGTACCATGACGCGCAAAACGCAGGGTTTGAACAATCTTGCGGGGCCACGAGCGATGATCAGCGTGCAAGATGCCGAGGCGCTCGGCATTGGCAATGGCGACATGCTGAAAGTCTCAACCCGTCGCGGTGAAATTGAAATCGCGGCGTTTGTCACTAAGCGTATGCAAGCGGGTGTGGTGTTCATTCCGTTCCACTTTGTTGAGTCGCCAGTGAATCGACTCACCACCACGGCGACCGATCCTCATGCGAAGATCCCAGAGTTCAAAGTGGCGGCGGTGCGCATCGAGAAACTGCACACTGCGCTGGTGGAGTAAGCCACGACTAACTCGCAACTCCCTATACTTAATGGCTCACCCAGTGTGAGCCTTTTTATTTCTTGAAGTGCGCCGCAATTTATCAGTCGTTAACAATGCCATGAAAAAATCAGGGATATTCGCCACTACACTGAGCAAAGCCGATAACAACACAATAGGTTTTACTATGCGTTCGCATGCGACTTTTGCTTCCCAATCCTTACATTCTGCTGAGCTTAATTTAAATGGTGAGTGGCGACTCACTTCTCCTCAACGCCCTGATATTTCTGTGCCGATGATCATTCCCGGTGACAACGTCTCCGCGCTTTTGCAAGCGGACATTATTGATGACCCTTATTGGGGCGAAAACGAAAAACAAGCGCAATGGATCGCGCAAGTCGATTGGCACATCGAACGCTCGCTTTGGCTTGATGAATCTCTCCTTCAAGCCCAAGCGATATGGATGACCCTCACTCGCGTTGATACCTTGATGACGCTGTTTATCAACGAACACAAAGTGCTTGAATGCAGCAACATGTTTGCACGTCATCAAGTCGATATTCGCCCCTTTTTGCAGCGAGGGGAAAACCAAGTGCGCGCAGAATTTCGTCGAGTAGACGAAGAAGCAAATCAGCGTGCCAAAGCACTGCCCTTTGTGATCCCTTCTGCGATGGGCAACAATCAACTGCCGCACATGAACTTAATCCGCAAAACCCAATGTCACTCTGGTTGGGATTGGGGCATCTGCCTGATGGTGTCTGGTATTTACGATGAGATTGAGCTGCAAGCGGTCAATTACACTTGGCTGAAATCACTCACCACGGAGCAGCAATGGCGCGACGATGGCAGCGTCAAGGTGTTGCTGAGTGCCGACATCGAAACCACGTTGCCGACGTCACTTCAGTTCCGTTTGGCAGAGCAAGAGCAGCGGGTGGAAGTGAGTAAAACGGGCGTTGTTGTGTGCGAGTTTGAGATCGAAAAACCGCAATTGTGGTGGCCAAATGGCTATGGCGAACAGCCACTTTATACCGCTTCTGTGCGTTGTGAGGAGCTGCATCTCTGCCGACGGATTGGCCTGCGTCAACTGTCGCTGAATACACAGCAAGACGACCTTGGTTCAGCGATGGAATTTGTCGTCAATGGCGTGCCGATTTTTGCCAAAGGGGCGAACTGGATCCCGATTGATGCGATGCCATCTCGAGAAACACCAGAACGCTATCGCCAGCGTTTACAAAGTGCGGTGGATGCCAACATGAACATGATTCGCGTGTGGGGCGGTGGTCAGTACGAAAGCGATGTTTTCTACCGTTTGTGTGACGAGCTTGGTTTGCTGGTGTGGCAAGACATGATGTTTGCGTGCTCACTTTACCCAAGCCACGATGCCTTCTTAGCAGAGGTTTCCCAAGAGCTGGCGTATCAAATCCCAAGGTTACGTGAACACCCGAGCGTTGCGCTTTGGTGCGGTGATAACGAAGTCATTGGAGCGATTGGTTGGTACGACGAATCGCGACAAAACAAAGTGAAATACACGGTCAATTACGATCGCCTCAATCGCCATATTGAAAAAACCATTGCCGGCATCGATAGCAGCCGAGCCTTCTGGCCAAGTTCCCCCTGCAACGGTGAACTTGATTTTGGCGACGCCTGGCACGACGACAATAAAGGCGACATGCATTTTTGGGATGTGTGGCATTCCGGTAAACCGTTTACGGCTTATCAAAGCGTTAACCCGCGTTTTTGCTCGGAATTTGGTTTTCAGTCTTGGCCTTCTTTGGCGGAGGTCAAACGCTTTGTGCCACAGGAGGATTGGAACATCACTTCGCCCACCTTTGAAGTGCACCAAAAGAACCCAAGAGGCAACAGCATCATCACCGAGATGTTCACGCGCTACTTCCGTTTCCCAACGAGCTTTGAACAGATGCTCTATCTCAGCCAAGTGCAGCAGTCGATGGCAATAAAAACCGCCAGCGAACATTGGCGCGCCATCTCCCCAGTGTGCCGAGGCATTCTTTACTGGCAGCTCAACGACAACTGGCCAGTGAGCTCGTGGTCGAGTTTGGAATACAGTGGCCGCTGGAAACAGCTGCACTACCAAGCCAAACGCTTTTTCGCACCGGTGCAACTGATCTTCTCTCAGCCACATACATCGCAGAATGAAGCGCGCGGCGCAGCGTTGAATTTGCATTTGCTCAACGACACCCGCCAAGCCTGTGAAGTGAGCGGACGGGTCAGTTGGATCAATTGGCAAGGTGAGGTAGAGCAAAGTTGGTGTTTTACGCAGAGTGCGGGCGCGGACAGCAATCAAGTGGTGTGGCAAAATGAGCTGGATACAGCTCGCCTCAAACACGGTTTCTTTTACGTTGAAGCCAGTGTGAATGGCGATACCATCGCTAACCTATCGCCACTCAGTAACACATGGTTCTCCACTCACGAGCTCAAGAGCTTGCCCATGGCCAAAGCAGACATTGAGGTAAGCATTGAAGGCAATCACATCACTTTGGTCGCAGATAAGCCAGCCTTTTATGTCCATTTAGAATGTGATACCGAGGGGCGATTCAGCGATTCCAGCATCACTTTACTCGCAAACCAAGCCGTGACGATTGAGTTTCTCGGAGAAGACACCGAAGCCATGGCCAACACCCTTAAGGTGTATCATTTGATGCAGTAACCTTAAAGTTGAGTGATATCTTTTAAGGTACGAAAACGGCCCTGTCTTGGGGGCGTTTTCGTTGACTTTTCCGTTTTATTCTAAAAGTTGTTCTATTTTTGTAGAGTATTAGTTCTAGTTTGTAAAATCCAGAATAACGATTATTGTTTATTCCTCGTCTCTGATCACTATTTTGAGAAAATTTCTATTCTCATTTTTTTACAAATGGACATAAGTTGTATTTTGTTTTCCGTGTTTTTAGAAGCTTACCAAATCTAGACGTTCATGATTGTCCTAATGCTTTGTAACTAAAGGCTTTTACAGTTGATCGGTTAATAATGAATTATCGATATATAAAAATAACTAATAATGTCGATATCTATAATAAGTTATTATAAGGTATGGTGAACTTTATATTATAAAATATCAATCGAACTATAATAATAAAGAGAGTTCATAATGATAAATATAAATTCTATCGACGTTAAATCGCTAAATGTTCTATGCGCTGTTTATGATGAAAACAGCTTTTCAATGGCTGCGGAAAGATTATGTCTTACACAACCTGGAGTTTCACAGCATGTTAAAAAATTGGAGTATTTATTAGGCAGTAAAGTTATAAAAAGAGGTAAGAAAATTGAACTAACGGAACACGGTCAATTACTTTATGACTTTGCAAATGATTTAAGAAAAATGCATGAGGAACTTAATAGTAAGCTAAACCAAGGTTATCTATCTGTTCCTATCAGTTTCATATCGTCAGATTGCTTGTCCCCCACAATTGAAGAAAAATTGCTAGAAGAGTTAAAGATTGGCTATGAAGGTTCCGTCATCGTCCATGGTAACAACAACGTTCAAACAACGGCCGATGTTCAACTTACCCCGGTATTCGGCGATAAAAAAACACTTTCTTTATCGGAATTCCATCATAAGTTTCAGATACTTGGTCGAGATGATTCAGATGTTCCCATTGATACTGTTATGTACAGTGAGCCGCTTCCAAAGGAAGTAGTTCGAGAGGAAATACATAACAGAGGTTACAAAATTGCGGAGACTTGTCGATGGATACCCATGGGAAGCAGGCTGATGCAATATACACATATGAATGGAAGGTCATCGTTAATGGTCTGTCCTGACTGGGTGAAAAATAGCCAATTTGCTGTTTCCACTCCTTTGGACATACAAGTACGTTTTTTGATGAAAGTAACACACGATCATATTGGGCTGGATACCGCAAAAACACTTCAAAATGTATTAATAGAGAGCTTATTTACAGGCTAGCTTCGTGACCAATAAAAATGCCCAAGTCACTTGGGCATTTTTATAGGTGAATTTGCAACGAGATTGTTAAGAAGTGGCAAAATGGCTCTTAATAAACGCTTTAATCAGTTTAATGAAATCCGCTTCGGCCAGTTTTGCACAGGCGAGGGTTTGAGCGTGTGAGAGCGTGACGTCGCTGAGCCCTTCAGCCATGTTGGTGATGGCGCACAAGGCCAACACAGGGAGGCCGCAGTGAGCGGCTGAAATGACCTCAGGAACAACCGACATGCCCACCACATCACCACCGATGATTTGCATCATGCGAATTTCTGCGGCGGTTTCAAAATTTGGTCCAGTGTATGAGACAAAGACCCCTTGATTGAGATGAATGCCTTCGGCCTCGGCGACAGTCAGTGCTTCGCTGCGCAGTGATTTATCGTAGGCATTGGCAAGGCTGAAAAATCTTGGCCCGTAGGCGTCGTCGTTGGGGCCAGTCATCGGGGATTCTGGCATGGTGTTGATGTGATCGTTAAAGACCACCAAGGAACCCACATCGATGCGTTCGGGGCGGAGTGAGCCCGCTGCATTGGTGACCAGAAGAAATTCACAACCTAAGCGCTTAAAGGTGCGCACAGGGTTGGTCATCACTTTCATGGTTTGATGTTCGTAGTAATGGCCTCGGCCTTTCATGCAGATGACATCGATACCGAACAGTTTGCCCAGAACCAACTCGCCGCTGTGCCCCTCAACCGTGCTAACCGGAAAACCCTCCAGTTCTTGATACGGTATAACAATTTTGTCATCGAGTTCATCAGCAATCACGCCGAGACCAGAGCCGAGAATAAACGCGACTTTAGGTTGGTAATTGGGTTTGTAGCTGTAAATGGTTTCAAGCGCTTGGTTGACTGGATCAAATGTCATGGTGTTTCCTCTTTCTTGTTATCTGATGAACACTTTAGCGCAAATGTTGTATGGCAAAAATCGCTTAAAATGGCATGATTGTGCTGAATAATGGCACAAAATGAGGTGAGTAAGTGGAAGAAAGGATCACGCTTAAAATGTTGCGTTACTTTGATAAAGTGGCGCAGTTGGGGCAGTTCAGTCGGGCGGCGGAGCAGCTCAATATCACCAAGTCTCCTTTAAGTGCACAAATCAAAGAGTTGGAAGAGGTGTTGGGCACAGCGCTGTTTGAGAGAAACACGCGAAATGTACAACTGACTAAAGCTGGCGAACAGTTGCAGGCAGAATGCGTCACTTTGTTTGCTCAGTTTGAGCGCTCAATTTATCGAGTAAAGCAGTGCGCGCGCGAAGAGAAGCAGCAACTCGATATCGGCTTGATGAGTTCGATTTTCTGGGCTGGTTTTGGCCCCGCTTTTCATGCACTGCAACAACTGATGCCGCATGCCACGCTGAACTTACTTGAGCTCTCTCCTGAGAAGCAGGTCCGCCAGTTGTTGATGCACCAAATTGATCTAGGACTGGTGCGTTTTGCCGATACCCGTGATGTGGCGCCACTCTTGAGTGAGTGTCTCTACCAAGAATCCATGGTGGTAGCATTGCCCAGTGAACACCCTTTAGCGCAACGAGGACAGTTAACGCTAAGTGACTTAAAATCGGCCGATTTCGTGATGCTAAAGCAAGAGAACTCTTCGTCCACGCGTTTAATTGTTGAGTACTGCGCTAAGGCGGGTTATCGGCCCAATATTGTGCAAGAAGTGGTGGAGCCAAATACGCTTCTGGCGGTGATTTCGGCGCGTCAGGCCGTGTCGATTGTGCCGCAGAGTTATGCCAATTTATCTTGGCCTCAAGTTCGTTTTATTCCATTAAAACAACGCATTCCGGCAGGTGTTTATGCGCTTTATCATCCTGAGGCTCAGAGCAACATCAAGCGGATGATTGATGAACTCAAGCAAGCGATAGAAAAGAGATAGAAAAAGTGGCAGAGAGAGGCGGGGAGAATGAACCGCCAGCCTCAGTGAGGCGTTGGCGGTTCGGATCACTTACTGCGCTTGCGCGGTGACGCGCACATCGAACGCTTCTCGTCCGCTGATGCTCAGATAGTAACGTCCAGCTTTCACATAGCCGTCGGATTCTTTTTCAATCTGGATACTTTCGTTGCTGCCGTGGGTAAAGTTTGTCCATTGATAGTCATGGTAA
Source organism: Vibrio sp. CCUG 15886 (assembly GCF_028570825.1). Taxonomy (NCBI): domain Bacteria; kingdom Pseudomonadati; phylum Pseudomonadota; class Gammaproteobacteria; order Vibrionales; family Vibrionaceae; genus Vibrio; species Vibrio sp. CCUG 15886. Next base: position 1,547,074 of record NZ_JAQQBT010000001.1, read on the forward strand.
TGGCACACTTTATCAAAGCAGGCATAAAGATCGGCATCGCCGCTACCTTGGATCGTCAACGTGAGCTCGCGTGTATTGGCGGCAACATCGACAAAGAAAAGCTTCTCGGCAAATTGCGCGCCACTGACGGAGAAGGGGGTATTGAGCGCCAGCTCTTGCGGTTTTTCTTCTTTGCTTGGCGGCGTCACGGTGTCATCAATATCTTTAGTGACGTCATCTAGCCACAGCGAAAACTCGTTGGCGTATATCGGGCCAATTTGATCAAGGTAGTCGACCCACTGTTTGTATTCACCAAGACGAGAATGATGGAGCAATTGTTCCACCGCTTCAGGGTGTTTTTCGAATAAGAAGCGCACGCCCAAATAACCCCAACGATAAATGCGGTTCACTCCGTCGTTGTAACTGGTGGCAAATACCTCTGGTAGAGTGTGGGTTTTCTCTTTACCCAACACCAATGCGGCGTGGTAGCCTTCTTTGTAATACATGTACTCCGCAAAACCTTCGAGCCACCAAACAATGTGGCCTTCACGCATCGTCGTATGGAAATCCCCATACTGGTTGAATCGGCCATCTAAGTAATGCACGTACTCATGTTCGAGATTCAGAATCGAAAAATCGTCATCCCAGCCGTTTTGATAGGCAACGAATCGGGGAACGTTGTTGGCTTGGGAAGGATCGCGTTCGAGAAACTGGCCACCGTTGTTGGTGGTATTACCGAATAAAAACGAAGAATAGGTACTGTAGTCGTCTTTGGTTTTGAAAACGATGACATCGACTTTATCGCTATTGTCGTCGGGGACAGGTTGTTGATTGGTTTTTGCGACGGTGTGGAAATCGACCTCTTTGTCATTCAGCGTACGACACACTTGCTCCGCTTGGGCGAGAGTCATGGTTTGTGCCAGAATTTGTGCTGGACCTTGGCAATCGTGGCTAAAGGTCATGATACGTTGGCGAAGGCGCTCTTTGGCATCTTGCAGACCAAGTTCTGCAGCGCGCTCTGGGGCATAAGCGTTGACCATCTCCGCAATGCCGACCCAGACGCGATCCGATTGCCCGCCAAGTGGAAATTGTTGGAGTAGCGTCGCCAAGGTTTGCGTCATTTTCTCTTTTAGCTTGTCATCATCGGTTTTGATTAAGCGCGCCAGTTCTCTCGCGGCGTTGCCAATGAGAAACTCGCTGTCGGTTCCAAGCGCCCACTGGTTGTGGCTAACAAAAGTCGACAAGGTATCGATATAACGGTGATCATTGGCTAAGAGTTGATAAAAATCATCACTTTGTGAGTGGCCTGCCATGGCAACGAAAATGTTATTGATGGCTTTGCGGTAGTAGTAGTTTTCCGTCAAGCGCTGCTCAAATTGGTTAAGTAGAGCAAAAACATCGCTTGCTGCAATGTGTAACTGACGCACACTGTCGACGATGATCAACATCGATCCCAACGCTTTCATCTGTTCGTCACCCATTTCTAGTGCATGGGTATTACGTAGGAAGGTTGCTGATGTTGTCGCGATATTCTGGCTTAACTCGGTGCTAAAAGGCGCTATTTTTCTCGCATACGTATCGTGACGGTTTTTATAGGCGGCTTTGATGAACTCTGCCAAATAGTAAATATGCTTGGCGGTTTTTTCTTCGCCTTGATATTGATTAACGGTCTCTAATAACGCTTCATTAACCAGTGCTAAGTTTTGTTCAGAGAATAAGGCATCCGCTTCGATTTGACTGGTGCTAAACCATGAACTCATGCAGTCGTAATCGGCATTCGCGATTTGAGATGCAAAACTTGATGTGTCAGCGATAAGCTGAGTCGCTGTGCATTGGCCGGATTTGGTAAAACGATCATCCGGATTGGTCGTCGGCGTATCGGGCTTATCAGGTTGCACGGTTGGAGAAGAGGAGCTACCACCAGAGTCGCCACCACAACCACTCAAGCCAAAAATAATGGCTAGAGCGAGGATGGAGCGCTTATTTTGTTGTAATGTCATTATAATATCCATAAATAAAGTCCGCGCGAACTATATCTATAGGGCCCTTACAAATTAAATTATTTATATTGATGATCCAATAAGCAGATTTTATTTATCTTTATTTGTTTATTTTTGATGAAAAATATCTAACTTGATTTTTAACTTATATTTAAACTTCTACACTCAGTATTCTATTCCTTATTTTATCTTAGAACCCTGATGGCAGCGCTCTCGTCGAGTTAGGAAGCGGGTTCATGGTGAAACCGAGAATGTGACGATAGCGGCCTGTAATATTGTTCAAAATGTGACCTGTAAATGCCTTCTGCTTTACAAATTAAACATTTTGGCATCATTTGATTTACATCAAGGCGCGGTCTGGAAAGAGTAATTACTTTAAACGTCCGTTTGAAAATGAAATCAATTAGGGATGATGATGTATTTACTTCTGCTTAAAGCGCATATTGGATTGATCGTATTAAGTTTTCTCAGCTTTGCTCTGAGAGCCTATTGGGGATTCAAAGCGTCGACTTGGCTTATGAAAGAATGGCCCTTGAAGGTGCATAAAGTCATTACTTTGGTGATGTTGATCTCCGCTATCGCCCTGTGCCTAACGATCAGCCAGTATCCCTTTGCCGATACTTGGCTGACAGAAAAATTGTTATTGCTGGTGGCTTATGTGGGGTTTGCGATGTTGGCGTTTAAACCTCAGCTCAATCGCCAACTGCGCACGGTGTTTACCTCAGTGACGTGTATTTTATTTGTGATGATTTTCTACATCGCTAAAACGCATGTACCAATCCTTCTCAGCTAACGCAGCGTTTTAGCCAACGTACCGAACTCAGCGAATGTGCCGAACGCGGCTGCGCCACAATACAAACGCAGTGATGAGTTGAAGGCAAAAGCAGAGGATGAATAAGTTGGCTAAGCCAATGTGAGTCACCAAATAGCCGGAGCCTGCCAAACCAAAAGGCATGAGCAGTTTAAATAGGGAGCCAGTAATGCCAGCGACACGCCCTAAATGTTGTTCTTCAAAGGCTTCCTGTCGATAGCTCCAAATGCAGATGCTGCTGTATAAGCCAATGGCGGAAATCCAGCAAAAGGCGATGGTCAGCGTCACTACGCTAGGAGTGATTAACGGAATGAGAAAGCCGACGGCCTCCAAAGCGATGGACAGAATGAGAAGCGGGCCAAGGCCAATGTTTCGCCGCACCTTGTCGGCACTGAAGGACCCAATGAGTCCACCGATTCCTGATGCCGCCATGAGATAACTTACCTCCACTGAATTTAAGTTCAGCTCCGATTTGGCGAAATAAAGTGCTTGAATCCAAAAAACTGCCCCCGTGGTGTTGATCAGCATCACTGCTAGCGTGATTGTCCACATGTTGCGCTCTGCTCTGAGTACCTGCCAGCCCTGCTTGAGTGAGGCCCAAACACTGTCGTGATGCCGCGGTGGTGTCGGGGTGATCTCTAGGCGCTGCAATTGCCAATAGGCCAGCATCAGTAAGAGTCCCACAGCCAAGAAAATGTGGTGTAACGCAGAAAGCAGCATCAAAGCGCCAGAAAGTACTGGCCCGACCGTTTCCATAAAGCTGTTGAGCGAGCTCATGCGGGCGGTAGCGGTATTTTGTATTCCATGCGATAAAGTGTTTTTCATCATCGCAATGCGCGCATTGTGATAACCATAGTTACACGCCATCATCAAAAAGGCCGCGGGAAACAAAACCCAGAGCGGCTGATCTAACCATTCAACGGCAGCATACGATGCGAGCACAACCGCAAATTGCCCGAGAAGCATGGCTTGTGACCAGCGTTTTTTGTTGACTCGGTCAACCCAAACGCCAATAAAGAGCGCCAGCAGTAAGTTTGGCAAAAATTCTACTGCACGCATCCATCCCATCATCTCTGACGATTGTGTGAGTTCATAGACCAATAGAGGCAGCGCCAAGTTGTAGAGCTGTGCACTAAAAGCGACGAAAAAGGCGCTGGAAAATAGAATCATAAAAGGGCGATGCCGCCAAATTGAAATTTGAGTGTCAGCTAACGTATTCATGTGAGTATCCTTTCTTCCTAGATGAGTTCGTTTATTATCCAGACGAAAAGATGAAGAAAAATAGAAATTAAAAATTAGGATTTCACCTTTATGCGATACTGGCAAGCGCTCGCGTTTTGTCGCGATGAATTGAATAGAAATGAGTGGAAAGCGGTGTCATTAGATCGCTTTAGTGCCGCGTTAGGGTGTACTCGGCGTAATGCACAGCTACTGATTAAGCGTTTGGTAAAAGAGCAGATCATTGATTGGCAATCAGGTGTTGGCAGAGGGCATTTGCCACAAGCTAAACGACTGAAATCAGTGGATGGTCGAATCAACCGGCAGGCAGAGCGTTACCTCAAGGCAGGGCAAATCGAACAAGCGCTGGCGTTGCTGCCTGAGCAGCAACGTTCCGTATTTTTAAGTCGCTATGTGGCAAAATATCAACCCAAACAAAGTGACAGTGACATTTTGCAAATACCCTTCTATCGTGCAACACACGGTTTGGACCCGCTTTACATTAGTCGACGAACCGAACATCACATCGCTCGCTACCTATACGCAACGTTGATCCATTTTGAGCCTGAGACTGGCCAATTTAGCCGTGATTTGGCCCAGCTTTATCATTTGGAGGGTGACACACTGACGGTTGTATTGCGCAAAGAACTTTATTTTCACGATGGCAGTGAACTTACAGCACATAGTGTTAAAGCGCATTTTGAACGCCTAACTCAGTCGCACTCATACAGTCGGCCGCTGTTTGATTTTATTGACGAGGTGATTGTTGATGGCGAGAGACAACTCCGTTTTATCAGCCAACGCATGCCACGTTTGTTGCCTAAGTTATTGGCTCATACCGCGATGGGCATCAGTCGATACGCAGACCAACAATTGGTGGGGTCAGGCCCTTTTGTATTGGCAGAACAAAATGAGTGGCGCACCTTGTTGACGGTGTTTTCTCGTTATCATGGCTTTCGACCGTGGGTCGATGGCATTGAAATATGGAATGTGGGAGCCAATGCCAAGGCGTTCACTTTGCACAGCGATGTGGCGCATGGTCGAGAGATCAAAAAGTTTGGCAGTGATGGGTTTGTCCCGAAAAGACAATGGGAGCCTGGTTGCGTTTACGCGATGTTAAATCCATTGCGTCATCCTTGGATGAAGAAGGATGCGCATCGTGCTTGGCTACAAAGTCAAATGCTGCTGATGCCAATGCCTTCGGATGAGCAATGCGAAGTGTTGGCCAGAGCACACGGCATGACGAGTTATCTCAATTTGCCTCAAGAGGTGGGAGAAACAGTGGAGGCCGGGCATGGCTTAACAGCCACGAGAGATTTCTTGATGCCGGAGCAGCCAATAAGATTATTGACCTACCAACTTGGTACTCATATTGCGGTGGTTGAACAGATCGCCAAGCAATTAAGCTCGTTTGGCCTAGAGTGTGAAGTGACCATTTTGCCATTCCCTGAGTTTGACAATGAAACTCGGTTGCGTGAGGCAGACGTCATCATCTCGGGTGAGGTTTTCAGTGATGACATGGAAATGTCTTGGCTCGGTTGGTTACTTTGCACGACCTCGGTCAATGCTTGTTTAAGTGATGAAATGAGAGCGTGGGTACGTCAGCAAGTCGTTGACAGTATGGCGCAAGAAGCAGCGAGTCATCGCTTGCGCATGCTCGGGGAATTAGAAGATAAATTGGCGGAGCTTGGCCTTTATCAACCGCTCTATCATGTGCAACAAGATTTGAATATTTCCGAGCGGATCTCTGCCCCCGAGCTTTTGGCAAATGGTTGGATCGACTTTTCTCAAGTCGTTACGTTAAAACGGAATTAACCGCAAAGTGCTCGAAATAATATTGTTGTCGTTTACTCATCGAATGCAAACTGGGCCGCAGTTTGCTTCGACTTGTCACTTACCCAGACAAATCTCCTTTAGATTAGTAGGGCGTGCTACGCTTAATAGCATTAATAATAAATTTATAATTAAGTGGCTGGTTTTTCTCAATTGAAAGAGTAGAGCAAAATGATGCGGTTGTTGCTGATTTTATTATTGTTTTCTAGCCAGAGTTTTGCACTTGTTCTGCCCGTCGTGGTTGAAGAGAAGGTGCTGAAAGATTACCAAGCTTTCGTCAATGATCGAGACCCCCTTACGATAGACGATTTTACTGGCCCCAAAGCGCGGCGCAGCACGGTAGAAATTGTGTTGCTTCAACAAGCGTTTATGTTGGGTGGGGTGCCCGTCACATTAGAGTTTCATACCGCCCCGGTGGCTGAACGTATTCGTCGTATGTCGATGCTGCCCGATTATGCCATGGCAGCGAACACCATTTGGGATTCCGCAGTGGGTGGGGATGGCGATCGTTTATGGGTCAGTGATGCGGTGATTCGCCAAGGCGAGTTTGAAGCGGGCCTGTATACCGTTAGCACTCGTGAGGATCTGCTCAATGCGCAGCAGCCAATTCATATTGATCAGCTCTCTGCCGTCAGTAGTTCACAATGGGTGAGCGATTGGAACACTTTACAAGCCTTGCCGCTGAGTAACTTACTCAATGTGGCCGACTGGGGCAATATGGTTGATATGGTGGGCCGCCACCGCGTCGATTTCCTGCTGGCGCCATTTCAGGTGTCTGATGATCTCTCGTTTACCACCCGAGGTTTTCAGTTTTACCCTATTCCGAAAGTGAAAATTGGCTTAACCGGTTCGCGCCATTTCATTCTCTCTCGACAATTCCCTGAAAGCGAAAAACTGGCTCAAGCGCTCAATCAAGGCATCGCGATCCTTAGACAAAAAGGGACCATTGAGCGGGCGTTGATCGAATGCGGCTTTATCAACACTAAAGTATCGAGCTGGAGCAAAATTAACTGAACACAGTCCTTTGTTGCATGACCTATTAGAGAGAACCGAATTAATCATAGAAAGAACGATTGATTCAAATTATGATCGCACACCAGTTAGGGGGGACAAATGTCCTCCCTTTTTGCTTACTGCGGGATATACCATCTTTCTATCCAATAACACTCGATAAAAAGGACCTAATATGGAGCTGTTCTCCCTATTTGATATCAATAATACGCTTGTGAATATTCCGATTGGTGATGGCTATGCGATGAGCTGGATTGAAGCCATTGGGACCATTTTTGGTTTGCTTTGCATTTGGTTTGCCAGCCAAGAAAAAACCATCAACTATCTATTTGGTTTGATTAACGTGACGCTATTTGCGGTGATCTTCTTCCAAATTCAATTATACGGATTGCTTTTGCTACAGCTGTTTTTCTTTTGTGCTAACGTTTATGGCTGGTATGCATGGACAAGACCGAATGCCGAAGGGGATTTGCTGGAAGTGCGCTGGCTGAGCCAAAAGAAAATGGTGATCACTGCGGGCCTCTGCGTGTGTGCGATTGCGTTATTGACCGTGTACATCGACCCATTTTTCTTCGCATTGGCAAATATCGCAGTGGACACCATGAATGTGTTCGGCGCTGGGCTTGCTGAGCCAGTATTGGAGCCCGACGCTTTCCCATTCTGGGATTCGACTATGACGGTATTGTCCATCGTGGCGCAAATCCTCATGACCAGAAAATATGTTGAAAACTGGGTGCTTTGGGTGGTGATCAACATCATTAGTGTGGGCATCTATGCCATGCAAGGCGTGTATGCGATGTCACTGCAGTACGCGATCCTGATGTTCATTGCTGCGAATGGTACGCGTGAATGGGCTCGTACGGCGAAGCGCAACCAAGCATCGACGCAGCAGAAGTCAGAAAAATCGGCCGATGAGGCAGTCGCATGAGTAAACAACCTCATCTGTGTGTTGATGAAACGCAAGTCGCAAAGCGAGTGATCGTGTGTGGCGAGCCGGATCGCGCTAATCGAATTGCGGCGTTACTGGAAAACGCCGAACTGATTGCAGAGAACCGCGAATACCGCCTTTTTAACGGTGAGTTTCAAGGCAAAGCCATCACCGTTTGCAGTACGGGTATTGGTGCTCCATCGATGATTATTGCCGTTGAGGAGCTCAAGCAATGCGGCGCGAAATACATCATTCGTGTTGGTTCGGCAGGTGCGATGCAACCGAACATCGCACTGGGTGAGTTGATCGTAGCGGAAGGGGCAGTGCGCGATGAAGGGGGCTCAAAAGCCTACATTGATGCGGCTTATCCTGCTTATGCCAGTTTTAGCTTGCTCAAAGGGTTGGATGGCTATTTGCAAACGCAAGCGGTGCCCTACCATATGGGCGTCGTGCGTTCTCACGACAGCTTCTATACCGATGATGAAGAAACTTTGTGCCAATACTGGAACAAAAAAGGCATCTTGGGAGCCGATATGGAAACTTCGGCGTTGCTTACGGTGGGTCGTTTACGTGGATTGCACGTGGCTTCTGTGCTGAATAATGTCGTGCGCTATCAGCAAGATGTTAAAGAAGGGGTAAGCCAATACGTGAATGATGATGATGCCATGATGGCGGGCGAAAAACGTGCGTCATTGGCGGCTTTAACCGCGCTTTCCTGCCAATAGACAACCATCTTGCTCATAATAGAAAACGGCATCTTCGGATGCCGTTTTTCGTTTGGAAAAACTTGTGAGTGCAGAGCCAAATGTCAGTGATACTTATCGCTATCCAATCACCACCATTGCTGGGAACCATTGTTTGGAATCGATGGTTTGAAATCGATTGGCTCACGGCGTTAGAGTGAAAATCCCCTAAAGTGAAAAATCACCAAAAACAACCTGAACAAGGTGTCGACCTGACTCGGTAAATAACCAAAGAAAACCAGCGATATTCAGAGTGATAGTCAGCCATAGAATGAATTTGAAAGGTTGTTTTTTCGATTTGTGTCGCAACAGAAATTGAGCTAATAGCGCTCCAGGCCAACCACCGAGTAATGAGAGGAGATGCAGGGTGCTTTCAGGTGTTCTCCAGCGACCATCCTGCGCTGCCTGTTTATCCTTAGCAAACATCAGATAGGTGAACATACTCAACACTACATACAATGGGATGAGAATTTTTGGCCCATCGAATAGGACGACGGAGGCGGTTGCTGCAACGAAAAAGCTAAAACCAAACAAAATGGTAAAAGGGAAACCATGCACACCAAGAACGACAACATTTTCAGCGTTGAAGCGCCCTTTTTTGTCTTCAGCCACGTTGAAAGTGACATTGTCTTTTATTTTGGGGCGATAGCCACGGTTTGTGACGGAAGAAATATGAAAGAATACTTTCAGTTCTCCACCAATGGCAGAAATAAACCCGTAACCTTTTTCGTCATTCCATTCTATTATTTGGCCTTTTATTGCCATCCTTCGTTATCCCATGGTGATGTCTGTGGATTTGTCTTATAACACTTTAAGCAATTGCTGGCATATAAATTTCACCACAAAATACACCTTAGGCAGGACATGCCCCGTTCTCAAGCTCTTCGCAAGGTACGATTCAAGCCAACACGATCAAAACTCGTTGCATCAGTGATAACGCAAGAGCGCCAAACTCTCTGAAAAAGATGACATCTTGGCCAAGGAAACGTACTCTTCCCATAACGCATCACAGAGGTGAAACATGAGAATCACGCCTTCCGCAACAGGCCGTTTTTCTGCCTATTTAGCAGAGCAGAGCAAAGCTTTTCGAGAGCTGATCTACCGTTGCCAAGTCAGCAGTTACTATGTTGATGCAGGGACTGAGATCCTCCGTCAGGGGGAAAAGCTAGAACAACTGTTTGTTGTGCCAGTGGGGCGCGTTTCTATGAACATCATAGCGGCCAATGGTCGACGTTTTCAGCTCGGAGAAGCGAACTGCGATGACCATATTTTCGGTGAAATGGAGTTCTTTACGCAAACGCCTTGTCAATGGACGGTTACGGCTGACGAACATCTGCAAGTTGACCTTATTTGCATTCATCGTTTGGCTCAAGCATTAGAGCAGCAGCCGGAAATGATGGTGTTTTTTGCCTCTGCACTGGCGGAAGATTATCAAGATTCGATGGAGATCTACACCAGCCGCTTGCTTCACCCCATTGCGTACAACATCGCTTTTGATTTATTGCAGCAAAAGCAGCGCCCAGTCATGCTCGGTGGATTTGATAAGGTCAACCAAGAAGCAGAACGTTTTGGCACCTCAAGCCGCGTTTACCGTCGTGCCGTCAAAGAGCTGATGGACAAAGGCCTTGTTAGCAAAGGAGAAAACGGTTTAGAGATTGTCGACGAAGAGCAGCTCAGACGTTTTCTTGAGAGCAGTGAGTAAAACGGGTAAGTTAATCGTATTATAATAAGAACAACAAACTAGTTAACATTATTAGTTACATGTTAATGTGAAGCTGGGCGAAAATTTTAAATAACTATTCATCAATGGTTGTTCAATTCTTTTTATTTCTATATGTTTTTGAATTGGTTTAGGGATTTATCAATGATTAAATACATATTCCTTTTTTTTATGTTGTTGTTTTTTTCTATGGTTAATAGTGAAATGCTGGATTTTTTAAAACCAAATAAAATAATGGTAAGTCCACCAGTCTCTGGAGTGGTATTAAAAGGTGGGGAGCCTGTGGAAAATATAGAGTTGTCTCTTTTGGCTGGATTTAATAAATATTACCATAGAGTTACCAGAACGAATGAGCAAGGAAGGTTTTATTTTGAGCCAATAAATCACAGTCAATGGTTTAAACCATTATCCATTAATACGAATTTGATCGGAATTCAAATTGTAGCAAGTTTCAATAATCATGAAGTACTATTATGGTCTTCTCATACCGGTTTAAAGTTGTATGATTATATTCTTGATAATTTAGATAATCTTGAGTGTGATATAGATGATGTGCCTCACGAGTATCATTTTAAAAATCGAGTTGTTCCTAGTGGACGTTCTCATTCTGTTTATGGAATATGTCGTTTACGAGGTTATGAAGAAAAAATAACTAGAGAGGATTTATGACTCCATTATCTCCAAAAATGGCATCAGAATTGGCGTATCTCCCTTATCAATTTATAACAAATCGACACGCAAAGAGATTTATTTCTGATGGGTTTGTAACTAAAGAGTTTAGTTTAAATAAAGAATCACAAGCGTTTAAAGGTCAAACCGGTGGCATATTTGGTATAGGCAGAAAAACGGAAGGATTTGCTTTAATCGGTATAGGAAAAGGCAAACGAGAAAATGAATTGGTGATTTCTGTTAGAGGGACTAAAACTGGTCATGATTGGATGACGAATTTAAATCTCGGATTAAAGGGTGCACCTAATAGCGCCATGGCTCATTCTGGTTTTGTGAATACATTTCATTCTCTTAAACCTCAAGTTAAGAGATTTATACTTTCTCGAAGTAAAACACCTAGCCATATACACTGTGTTGGACATAGCCTCGGAGGAGCTTTAGCATCCTTATTCTCTGATTGGATTAAAACAGAACTAAAAGTACCTACAACACTTTATACTTTTGGAGCACCTAGAATTGGGCAGATTTCCTATGCTCGAAAATCTACAGAAACCAATAAAAATATATATCGATGTACACATGGTGCTGATCCTGTTCCATTGATTCCTTTGTGGCCTTTTGTGCATGCGCCATATAATGGTGCAGAATATCGATTAGATGATGGTGTTGGAGTTTATTTTTCTGCACATGGTATGGGAAGTGATGATACACCAGGATACTTGAATACGGCCAATAGTGAGAATTGGGGGGCGTTAAAAGTGCGCTCTGTTGACTATTTAAGTAGCCCTACTCGTTTGAAATTTGATGACAGAAATCAAGCTTCTTTTACTGGGTATTGGGCGAACAAATTGAGTGCAGCGTTAGTGACCCTCCTTAATGATGCAGGACCACAGCATGCGAGAGCTATTGAGTTACAAGCACGTATATCAACAGGGATGACTTTCTACGATCAGTTGGCTAGAAATATTGAAAAAATAGCAGCAGCATCTGAAAAGCTTGCGGATCAGGCTAAAGGTTTGTTAGGGCATATGTTGGTTTTTGCTGGAAGAGGGATCAGTAAAATTACGGATCTTTCTGCTCATTTTATTCGGTGGGTATTTCGGGTCACAGTAGGGAAACTTTACAGCACAGCTAAACGTGCCGTGGACGCAATTTTCTAGTAGTGATCAACAGTAACTTTTTCATTGAGTTGCTAAGTTGTGACTTGCCGATAGGTGACGTGTCGTACCATTCAGCCTTTTGTGACAGTTAACGAGCCTGCCATACAGGTTTCAAGTGCATGAGTTTCGGTTTATAAAAAGAGTGAGAGGGTGGCTTCTCGCTCTTTTCTCTAAAGAGCATTCGATGTTATTTGCTCTCTCTTCTTCTTTCCCACAAGCTAGCTAATCTCAAAGGGTGCTCTTAGTCCTATTCTAAATTAAACAATTAGTCCTAATTATAAAAACCTAGAGTGGTGTGATTTATCTTTCTCATCACACTCTAGCCCGATGTCTTTCTTGAGATGGTCACTCATGGTGGTCGTACACTTTTCTTCTTTGCTCAAGATTGAAAATATTATTTTAAATTTCAATCTATTAAGTATTTTCTTGATGTTGATGTATCTCGCTAGTTTCATGGCGATTTCCTTGATTACTTATCAGATAGCGCTATTATCAAGGCAAACAAAATGGGTTACGAACAACGATTTATTAAAGGAACTATAACCTCAGCTTATGGACAATCGACTGCGTTATCTCTCAGCACTGCGTTTTTTCGAATCGGCCTCGCGGCTAAAAAGTTACAGCAAAGCGGCCGAAGAGCTGCATGTTACCCAAGCTGCCATTAGCCAAAAATTACGCCAGCTTGAAGATCGTTTAGGGTGTAAATTGTTTGTTCGTCGTGGGCGGGAAATGCATCTCACCGATAAGGGTCAGATTCTGCAAAAACATGTGAATGATGGCTTCAAAAACATTGTTACAGGGCTCAATCGAATTCAAAACGAACCGCTTGAAGGCGTGTTGAATGTTAGTGCCCCTCGCTCGTTTTCGACTCGCTGGTTAATGCCTAGATTGTGGAAATTCACCATGGAATTCCCTCATGTACCTATTCGTGTGCAAAACGTTAAGGGCATTGATATCCGCCACACAGAAACGGATGTGCTTATTTGGCAAGGTGATGACACCGTCGAGCATCTTGAGCTTGAGCAAGAGACGTTATTTGAAGAGGCCATTTTTCCCTACTGCTCACCACAGTTAGCAGAATCCATGAAGTTTACTGAGCCAGAACAACTGCTACGCTGTTGGCTGATTGACTTTAACTCAGCCTCCTTCAACTGGGATAAATGGTTTCACTGTGCCAATGTTCAGGCCAAGCGTGAAGGGATCCAATGGATGGAAGTCAGTACGTTCGATATGGCGATTAATGCCGTTGTTGCGGGTCATGGTGCCTGCTTGGCGACAGAGAGCATTACCGCCGATTTCGTTGAGCGCGGCTTGTTGGTCAAGCCATTTAATATCGGGCTCAATCCCGGCGTTCGCATCTCCGTGATCAGTGATCCTTCGTCATCACGTGTGTTAAGGATTAACGCTTTTAAGGAATGGTTACAAAGAGAACTTCATTTTCAGTAGCCGATGCTTGTTGCTTTCACCTAGGTCCCTGGTTATGCGCAAGTTGATAATGTCTAGGCTCATAGTGAGCCAAATAAACCAAAGCGAGCCGAGGCTCGCTTTGGTTTGTCTTAAAGTGATGGATTCAAAGAGGGGGAACCCGATCAGTTATCCCGAGTCGAGGTGACAATCACACTAAACAGGATGAGTGCGCCACCGAGCAATTGCAGTGCGGTGAGGGATTCTTGTAACCACACCATCGCGAAAATGGCGCCGAACAGAGGTTCACTGCCCATTAGGAGTGAAACGCGAGTCGGTGAGGTTCTGCGCACGGCGTAGTTTTGCACGTAGAAAGCAAACAGCGTACAAAACAGCACGAGGTATGCCACTGTGAGCCAAAATTCGAGTGAGACGGGCAGTACAATCTCTGCAGCTGGTACATACACCAATACACCGACTATTGCACAACTGGCCACCACGAAAGATTGCAGAGAGGTGAGCGTTGAGGTGGTGATGGCTTTGCCTTCGGTGAAACGTTTAGTCATGGTGACCATTAAGGCACGCAGCAGTGCTGCGGTTAAAATAAAGTAGTCACCAGTGTTGAGCGAAAGCTCGATGCCTTGATCGCTGGTGAGCAAGAGTACGCCGATGACGCTGCACACAGTGAGAGCCAATAAAGTATTACTGATGCGCTTTTTATTGATCACCAGTTCGGCAAACGCCGTTAGGATAACGGTGAGGCTGATCAAAAATGCGGCATTGGATGCAGAGGTTTGTGAAACCCCAAACACTTCGCAGAAAAAAATCGCCGAGAGGATAAAGCCGGTAGGTATGGCAATCTTCCAGTCCTTATTGAGTCCTTGGCGAAAGTCTCGAATCACGACAGGTAGCATACACAGGAAAGTGATCGAGAAACGAATCGAGATAAAGAGCAAAACGCTGGTATACACTAGAGCGCTTTTGGTGAGCCCGTAACTGGTTCCCCAAAATACGGCCACTAACAGCAGCAGTGTTTCAGTGAGGGGAAACTTAAAACTCCCTTTTTTTAACGAACTCGTCGCTGTAGTCATGTTATTTCTCCATTTTTGTAAAAGCGATGACGAGTACATCCCTAGATGCTGAGGTCTCACGGCTCGCGGGGGTAATGGTCGAGACTTCGTGCATCGTAGCGGCATCATCCGCCATGACGATGTCGAAGGTTTTATCGAGCGTGATGCGCTCGAGCTCATTTTTATTGGCATCGGTGAGGCGGGTTTCGCCACCGGATACATTGATCTTGTTGATCATCATCGAGGCGATATAAGTCACGCCATCACGATGCAACCCTTCAGGCGTTGGTTCTCCCGCTTCGGCTTCCGTTGCGGTAATGCGATAAGGGTGCAAGCGGATATTCCAGTTTTGCGGTTCGCCTTCGACGTCGTCATAGATTTCGCTCATCATCTTGAGCAGTTTTTCTAGTACAGGGGAGGTCACAAAGCGGTCGGTTAACGGTTCAAAGTGACGTTCAATATCGCCATTGAGTGTGTTGATGTAAGACGGTTGAACATAGGGTTCGTGCGGCATCATCACAATTTCTTTGCTACGCGCAAGTTTAGTGAACTGACCATAGCGACGATAACGGTATGTTCCGCCATCCGCCATATAGCGATCGCGTTCTAGTTGGTTCCAGCAGTTTTTGAATCGAATCACTTCGCCAACATGGGTGCTGAGTAGTAACGTCATTTGTCGTCCATTGATAAAGACGTATTTGTAGTTTTTCAGCTGTTGCGAAATGGGAAGAACGCTCTGTTTGGTTTTATGAGTCGTGCTTTCTGTCATTGTCATCTGCGCCTCCGTTACGCGACTTGATGCTGTTTATCAGATGTCGGTTCAAGTTGAACCGAGCGCATACTGCGGGTATGCGCCACGTTTATCTCCCAATTGTCGCGATCACGTAGGTATCGTGCATTATCTGCAACAATACTGGTGGCGATTGCATTACCTCGGGAAAGTTTAAAGAGGACACTGCCAGAGACATGCTCGGCAGTGTGAGCGATGAACGCATAGCTGGCATTTTGCAACAGACTGCCGAAACGACCTTCGACCGCTTCTTGAGTCCACGTTTCGTTGTGCATTGCTTTGGCTTTGAGAACATCGGTAGGTAAAGTGGCCGTTTCCAGCAACTTATAAGCCTTCATCAAGAGCATAGCAGCGGGTGCTTCGCGCACCTCTAACACTTTTTCGTCTTGATCGAGATGGTCGAACCCTACATAACGACCTATCTCATACGCGCCAACGTGGTTGTTAATAAACGCTATTAACTCGAGTAGGGTTATCGGTTTGTCATTTAAGGTAACCGGATAACCTTGTTTGAAACCGATCTTGATGCTGTCGCCTTCAAGATGGTGCTCTGGTTGCCAACGCGACCAGGTAAAAAGCGAATCGGCGAGGGTGAAGTTTTCCGGATCGTCCAAGATGCCGGATTCAAACTCGCGACACCATAAATTGGAATCGCCACTGACATTACGAGATTTAAAGCCAACCAAACCGGAGTGAAATAGCGTCTGAGCTTTTTCTTCGCGGCTGATGGCGGAATATTCATACGGTGAACCGTAGAACCCTTGGTAGCCTGAACGTTCAATCGCGCCATTGAGACGGCGTAAGCTGTTTTGCGACTGATTCGCGGTGTGGATGATGGCGTCACAACTGAGGATCTGTGCCAGCTCGACCGCTTTTTTAACAATGATTGGTCGAGAGAGTGAGGAACTGACCGGATAGTCACCTAGGTAAAGCGCTTGTGCTTGTATGGCAGAAAAGAGGCTGTGTTCAACAAATTCCTGTTTTGCGTCGAGGATTTTTAAATCGAAGCCGTAATGATCGGTGATGAGCTTGAGTTTGGATTCTTCGATGTCATCGCCAAGATCGATGGCCACCGCCGTGACTTTTGCGCGGCTGTTTTTAAGAATCTCGAGCAAGTAAGAGCTATCTAAGCCGCCGCTAAAGAGCGTCAACACATGTTTGGCTTGGCTCGCGACGTTTTGTACATCCTCAATACTTCTGATTTTCTTCATCTCTCTGTCCTTGATGTTGTCTGACTAATGTCAATTGACTTAATTAGTATCTATAAGTAACTTCAATGGAACAATACAGTGAAAATGCAAAGGATAATTGCGTCATGGACACGAATAGATTAATTCCACTGCTTTCTGAGATGGCCATTTTCGTGAATGTCGTCGAATCTGGCAGTTTTTCGAAAACCGCGCAAAAGCTCGGTGTGTCGCCGTCTTCGGTCAGTCGCTCGATAACGCGCTTGGAAAATGTGCTAGAAAAGAAACTGCTTGAGCGCACGACGCGACAAATGCGGTTAAGTGCGACGGGGCAAGAGGTCTATAGCCTGTGCAGTGATATGCTCAATGCGGCCAAAATGGCGGTTTCCGCAGCGCAAACGGACAAAAGTGAAGCGTCTGGCTCACTGCGCATTGCAGCGCCGAAAGCGTTATCTCGCCAAGTATTGATGCCGCTGGTGCTCGATTTCATTGCTGAACACCCCAAAGTGGCGCTGCAACTGAAAGTCGCGGATCACTATATCGACCCGATAGGCGACGAGGTGGACGTGATCATCCAAATCACTGACAAACCAACCGAAGGGTTGGTGGCTCGTAGCTTAGGTCGTTGCCGTTTGGTGCTGTGTGCAAGCCCAGACTATTTGCAGCAGCAAGGTACGCCGAATCATCCAGATGATTTAGTGGGGCACAACTGTTTGTGCTTGGGAGAAAATCCGCGTGATAGGGTGTGGGATTTTACCATTGGCAGCCGAAAAATCTCGGTGAACGTGAAGGGCTCATTTGCGGTCAATCACAGTGAAATTCGTCGTGAAGCGGTGCTGAGAGGATTGGGTATTTCGGTGTTTCCTGAGTTTGCGATTCGTCCTTATATTGAGTCGGGAGCGTTGACCGAGTTACTCAGTGACTGGCACCTCGGCGGTAATTATCAAGGGCAGATTTTGGCGCAATATGCGCAGTCAAAGTACGTGCCGCAGCAGATCAAAACCTTTATTGAATACCTCCAACAACGCATGGTGCATGCATAGCCCGTTGATGGCCTCAAGGTCAGGGGGACCCCAAACAAAAACCCCGTAGAGCGTTCGCTCCACGGGGTTTATTTTCGCTGTTTATTCGTGCCTATTAACGATGTAATCGCTGATTAAGCGTCGGCACGTTTTAGGTGTACTTCTTCTTCTTTCTCACCTGCTTTTGGATCGGCGAAGCGTTCAAGATCTAAGGCACCTTCTGATTTCGCCACAATCACTGACACACACGCGTCACCGGTGATGTTTACTGCGGTGCGGATCATATCCAACAGACGGTCGACACCCATGATCAGCGCGATACCTTCCAGTGGCAGACCCACTTGGTTGAGGACCATCGCCAGCATGACCAGACCAACACCCGGAACACCAGCGGTACCGATAGACGCCAATGTTGCGGTGAGGATCACCATCACATAGTCACCCATGCTGAGGTCGATGTTGAATGCTTGAGCGATAAACGCGGTTGCCACACCTTGCATGATGGCCGTACCATCCATGTTGACGGTTGCGCCCAACGGAACCGTGAACGAGGCGATTTTGTTGTCTACGCCTAGGCGGTTTTTAACCGTTTCCATGGTGGCTGGAATGGTGGCATTCGAGGAGGCCGTTGAGAAGGCAAACATAATGGCATCTTCCATTTTCTTCAAGAAAGTCAATGGATTTAGGCCAGTGAAGCCTTTTAGCATCAAGCTGTAAGTGACCAAACCGTGGATGAGCAGCGTTGCCGTCAACACTAGGAAGTATTCACCTAGATTGATGATTGCGCCCAAACCTAGGCCAGTAAACAGTTTCGCCATCAAGAAGAACACGCCGTAAGGGGCTAGGTTCATCAGTAGCGCAACCAGCTTCATGATCACTTCGTTAAGATCAGAGAAGATCGCCGCAATGCGTTCGCCCGGTTTACCAGCTGCACTGATGGCAATACCAAACAGCAGTGCGAAGACGATCACTTGAAGCGTTTTGCCTTCGGCCATCGCACTGATTGGGTTGGTCGGGAACATATCGATGATCACTTGACCCAATGACGGTGCTTCTGCCGATTTGAACGAGCTTGCTGCGGTGAGATCTGCACCTGCTCCAGGTTGGAATACCGTGCCCATGGTTAGAGCGAGCGTGATAGCAACGGCGGTGGTGGTGATATAAAACGCCAGGGTTTTACCACCCATACGACCTAGGGTCGAGATATCTTTCAGTGAGCTGGTACCACAAACAAGCGAAACAAAAATCAGTGGTACAACAAGCATTTTTAAGCTGGCAATAAAGATTTTACCGCCGACTTCAAAAAGTCCATTTACGATGTATGCGTCAACAAATCCATTGTCAGCAAATAGCGCGCGAATCGCGAATCCTGTCAAGATACCCGCAACCATGCCAAGAATTACACGGCCGGTTAGCGACATCGGTTTCTTGGTATTCATATGAACACTCCTTATAGTTATGCACCTTGAGTTCAGTTCAAGGGGAGCAGCAGGGTAGCAGTGTCCACTAAAAATAAAAAAGTAAATTGATGAATTGGATTAATAGATGTGATCTATATCACCTGAAAATTTAGTATATTTACAAGGTGATAACAAACTAAGCTAGAATATTTATCTGTTGAATTAGGTTGTTTATCTTTTTTATCGATAGATAAACAAACCCATCAATTCTTACCAGATGATAATCGCTATGCATATGCCTCTTGATTTTGCATAAACAAGCGCAAGTTATGCACTTGCTTACTCTTCACCCACCTGAGGAGAGAATGACTTAGGGTGATGACGAGCATCTTGCTGATAAGCAAAATCGGCCAAACTCGCAAAGTTCTGATGAGTCCAGACTTGCTCTTTTTTCAAGGTATCAGGCAAGGCTGAAAAGTGTTTCTCCTCGTCGCTGGCAATCAGTTTCAGACTGACCCAATCGGAAATCGGACTACCATCAGAAAAGTACTCATTGAGTGACAGAGTATGCTCGCTTCCTGGGTAATTAGGCTGAAGGGTGTAACCTAGATGGTAGTCACGCTTGAGCAGCAGCCATTTGTCAGGCAAACGACGTGCGCTGTCCCACCACAGCCCATCGAGCGCTTCAATCTTCTGTTGAGTGATCTTTTTCGATTGTGCTTTGAATTCGCTCAGGCGTTCTTGCAGGGCGCGATCGACGTTTTTAGAGAAGGTTTTCTTATCCAAGGTTGGGTTGTCAAGAATCACCTGTTTCGCCAGTTGGGCGCCAAGCATGTTGGAGTAGAGATCTTCTGGGGAGAAGGCCGACGCTAACTCGTCGAAGCCGCCGACGGACATCAAACCAAACCACTGGGCAATTTCATGCCATTGCGCTAATTGAAAGGCGATGAACGCAGCCGCTTCAGCACTGCGTTGTACTTTTTCGGCTTGACTGAGAGACTCAGCCTGAAACTGAGGCTGCCAATGGATCTCTCGCACACGCAGCTCTTGTTTGAGCTCAACCTGATATTCCTGACCAAGATGGGCGAGATTTTCTTGATAGAGATAGAAGGTGTAATCCGCGGTGTCTCGAACGTGGGCGGTATCAATAAAGCCTGCTTGTTGGGTAAAAATTAGGCCGTTGCTTTCATCGCCCAGACCGAGCAAATTGCCCGACACGGATTGTGAGCCATCGTTGTAGCGGTGCTGGCCAATTTTGTCGGCGTCCACCACGTTACCCACCGAAAAGAACGGGACAGGAATGCCCCCCAACTGGGCTTTTAAGTCGTAACCAAAGGCGCAACACGGTCGCACGCCCACGGGGGCATCAACTTCGGCAAACGCCGAGGAAGAGAAGCTGGCTAGTAATAGAAGAAGAGTTGTTTTGTTCATTTTCATCATGATTTTCTAAAACGCCTCATTGACATGAAAATAGAAACCGCTGCTCTCTTTGCCAAATCCCATATCGACGCGGACATTGATACGCGCTTTGAAGGCAAAACGATAACCGATGCCAACGGTGGGGAGCCAAGATTGTTCGAGCAACTCGTTGTAGTGAGGGGCAATGGTGCCTGCGCCGACCCAAGCCACCATCCCATGACGTTGATTAAAGCTATGGCGCACCTCCACTTGGGTGGAGAGCTGATTGCGATCGCGATATTGGCCTTGATAGTAGCCTCGCATCCGTTGGTCATCGCCCAGCATGGCTTGATCGTACCAAGGCACGTCACTGGTAAACGCTTGGCTATAGAGTTCCATCGCCACAATGGTTTGCGAAGAAACTCGCAGATAATGGCGTACATTCATCAACCATTGTTGGTAGTTGGTGTCGCTGCCATACTGATGGCGAAAGTCACTCCATTCAAGATTCCAATAGCTGCCCATTTCCGGATTGGGTTCAAAATCGCGGCTGTCGTATTCCATACCCAGCAACATGCCGCTGCTTCTGCCATTACTCAGCGCTTTGGCTACGGGTGTCTCATCGTCAACGGTCACCCCTTGGTAGGTTTGCCAGTGCCATCCCGCTTTGAGATAGACGCTTGGTGCAATCTCATAAGCGATTTTGGGGTTGAATTGGTAACGTTGCGCATTGTACTGAGTTTTATTGCTGTCGGTCTGCGCCGCGCTTTCGCCTTGGCCCCAGTAATAACCGGGTGTATGGCTCACCCAACCATCGATCAGTAGTCGAATACGATCGCCACAAAGATAGGTGCGATTTTCAACCCCTAACCCGTAAGAGCCTGAAGTCGAAGCATAGGAAGTCAGCGTTAAGGTGGAATAAGGGTCTGCAGATTGCCAGCCCGTTGGTGTATACAATCCCACGGCCGCGATGCCGATACCGAGCCCTTGCTCTGGGTTGACAAAGGGGCCCGGTAACACGCCCCAATCGATCAGTTTGCTGGTATCGACGGTGTCGCTGGAACCCAGTTTCTCCAGTAGGTTATCTACCCAACTGCTTTGTGGTTTTGCAAAGGCACTGACGCTGGTGAGAGCCAGCAGAGCGCAACACCCAACTTTGCTCATGGGTTAGAATCTCCGATCGACTGAGAAGAACATGCTCTGGCGGTCACCAAAACCAAACTCACCGAGCAGATACCAACTCTCATTGATTTGATACTGCATGCCCACAATGGGGTTCCATGGGGTTTGTAAGTGTTGCTGAACTTCGAAACGAGCATCACTGGGTAGCAGTGAGGTTAAGGATGAGGGCAAGCCCAGATCGGAAAGCGAACCTTTGAGTGTTTGCTCAACATCTTGGTACATGGCGCCAGCCCAAATACGCAGCGGTGTCCCGTGGCGATTGAAATCATAACCGACACGAGGAGAGACAACGATAGCGTCAATGGTGCCGTCGATGACGGTCAAACGGCTTTGCGTGAAACTGGCGTCCACCAACGCAAACCAGTTTTCATATCCCCCGACTAACACAGCGCCAAAGCCCGTGGTGTAGCCATCCAGATCCAAGCAAAAGTCTTGGATTTTATGGGTGATAAACGGTCTGTTGGGGTTAAAGCCTGCGGTTAAGGTGACGTCTGTGGTCGAATAGCCATCTAGCTTACCCACCAAACCATACAAGTTAAGAAAGGGAAACAGCCAAACGTCAGCCCGTAATGTCAGCACTTCGGTATATTGGCGTCCGGGTTCTGCATCCAAACCGATATCGAGATAGTTGAAGTCCAACCCTTGCAGATCGATGGAATCGACATTAATACCTTGCTCCATCGTCATGTAACTCAAGTTAAAACCGATCGGTTTTGGCAAGGTGTAACCAAGCGCTTCTGCGTCTTCTTTCCAGATAGGCAGTGAAAAGGAGTCTGCTACGGTTGGGGTGGAGCAAGCAGCAAACAGTAAGGAGAGCAGAACGGCTTTTTTCATTCGTTAAACATCAATAAATAGAGCAAAACCGACATAAGTGGTTCAGCCATTGTTGTACATCGCCTTGGTTTAGGCACCTGTCAATGGTCTCTCATCCGTTGAACGCCATTTTGTGACGATCATACACCTAATTTTTTACAAGTAAACTTGAAAGTATACTTTTGTTATTTTTGCTCTATACTAAGCGGCAATGGAAAGAGGATGGCTATGAAAGTTACCGAGCAAAAACGGCTTGCCCTTATTGAGGCCGCCAAAGATGAATTTATAGAATTTGGTTTTAATGCCGCCAACATGGATCGTGTATGCGAAAAAGCATCCACTTCAAAACGCACTCTTTATCGACACTTTGAAAGCAAAGAGTTGCTGTTCACTGCAGCCATTAATGCCATGGTGGAAAAGCAAAAAGAGCACACCACTTTTGTATATCAAGCTCATGTGGCGCTGGACTCGCAGCTCAAAGCGTACTTGCAGCGCAAAGTGACCGGTCTCTACAGTGAAGTGGGTTTGCCAGTGGTGCGTATGATCGTGGGTGAATTCATTCGAGAGCCCGAGCTGGCACAGCGATACCTAGCCTTGATGGGAGGCAAAGATGTAGAACTCAAACAATGGATAGAAAATGCCATCAGTGACGGAAGACTCATCTCTGGCGATAGCCAACAAATCATGGCCACCTTGTTAAATTTGTTTCACGGTCAATTTTTATGGCCGCAATTGGTGGCGAACCTTTCGCAGCCTAATGAGCAAGAGCAACAGGCGCACATCAATGAAATTGTGCGTATCTTTTTACGCGCTTACGTAGCAGATTAGAGAGAGTAATGGATAACCCGTTCTTCCTCTCCTTGGAAGTTCGGGTTATAGCTTCTACAGGTGAGAATAACTCAGAGCCTATCCTGCAGAAGCTATTCGGGCTTAAAAGTTATGCTGAGCAAGCTCGGAAGGAAGACCCACATTAGAATGAGGCAGAACGATTTTGCGTGATTCGAAGCGAACCTGCTCTCGATCAAACCAGAACTCGATGCAGTCTGCGGCGTGCAAAACTAACGTGTAACGGGTCTCTTGTCTGAGATACATTCCACCGATTTCGAAATCTTCATATTTAATATTCAGCCCCAGAACTTGATGGCTGTGTACCCCGTCGTTATAAAAAATCTGGTCACGAGTAAAGTTCGCTTCTTTAAGAAGCGCTAAAGCGATATTGAGTGAATCTGAAGTAATAGTAATCATAGTATTTGTTGTGTTGTACCCATTTGACGATACTCTTCCTAGCAGTAACGCAAGGCGTATGCGTGAGAAATCACCACGACCAAAATATTGATGGTTCGTATGTGCAGCCAAATTGTTGGGTAAGCAATATAAAAGTTGCCAAGAAAAAGAATCCAATCTGTGCCAATTGCTCAGATCGATGCGTTAAGACATTGTTAACGCAAATTATTTTTATCTATGCTTGGTTGTCGTTCGGTGGGCAGTGTAGTGAAATAACAAATTCATGCAATCTATGGGTTCGTAGGTAAATACGAGAGTTTGTTAATTAAATCGTTGATTAATAGAGATAAAAGGTTGTATGTAATGAATTGTAATGGATTAGAGTAGATACTCTCGAAAAGAGGTGAGAAATGGACAGATTAGAGGCTCTTAGAGCCTTTGTGGCTATTGCAGAACAAGGCAGTTTGTCTGGCGCCGCGAACGTGCTCGAAATCGAGAGGACCAAGGTATCTCGCTATCTTAGTGAGTTGGAAGAGTGGGTTGGAAGCCGTTTGCTTCACCGCACCACCCGCAAACAAAGCCTCACGGATGCTGGAGAGCAAACACTCGCCTTAGCCTATCAAATGCTGTCCCTTTCTAATGAAGTGAGTGCGATACGAGATCGGCAAAACAATACGCTTTCTGGCAAGCTTCGTATTGCTTCGGCCTATTCTTTGATTGAGCATTTCTTGTTGCAAGCCGTGGAAGCGTTTTGCGCTCAATGGCCAGAGGTTCAGATCGAACTGCTGGTGGCCGACAGCAGTACCCATTTAATTGAAGAAGGGGTGGATCTGGCGGTGCGAATTACCAATGATTTGGCCCCTGGACTTATTGCAAGGCAAATGGGTGTGTGTCGCAGTGCCCTTGTTGCCACACCTGCGTATCTTGAACAGTTTGGTCATCCGCAACAGCCCAGCGATTTGCCAGCACATCGTTGTTTAAGCTTCAGTTACTTTGGCAAAAACCGTTGGTATTTAACCCGAGATAACCGCCGAGAAAGTATCGATATTCAAGGCCCTATCACCGCCAATATTTCTACGATCGTGTTGTCGGCAACACTGCATGGAAGTGGCATCAGCCAGCAGCCCTATGCTGCGGTGGCGCCGCATCTTGCACAAGGTCGTCTATTGCCCGTCTTGCCGGATTGGCAGCCTGATGAACTAGGGGTTTACCTCGTCTATTCAAGCCGTAAACAGATCACGCCGTTACATCGGCAGTTTATTGATTTTATTTGTCAGCGAATGGCAAGCGATCCGCTGTGGCAGGCGTTATAAACGATAAACGGTGAGTGTGAACTATTAGTGCATAATTCGCACTAGTGATGTGTGTATGTGTGGCTATTTCGCGCAAATAAAACGAAATACATTAGAGCCCGTTGATAACAGATAACTCAAAGGGCCAACTCTATGAAGAAAACACTTGCCGTTGCGGTGCTCGCAACACTGAGCCAGCCAGCATTGGCTGCACTGAAACTGACCACTTATAACCCGCAAGAAAAGGCTATTTTTCCGGTCAGCTCGACGCTGATTTCGGGGAAAAAAGAAGCCATTTTGTTCGATGCGCAATTCAGTACTACCGAAGGTAAAGCGCTGGTGGAGTTGATTCGTCAATCGGGCAAAGAACTCACCACGGTGTACATTACTGGCGGCGATCCAGATTTCTACTTTGGCCTGCAGCCGATCGTGGAAGCATTTCCTCAAGTAAAGATTAAAGCAACGGCAACCATCGTTGATCACATCAATCACACAAAAGATCAAAAGATCGGTTACTGGGGGCCAATTCTTGGCGAAGGTGCGCCAAGTCAGCTTTATGTGCCAGAGGTCTACAACGGTGACATCTTGCTTGAAGGTGAGAAGATTGAGCTAAAAGAAGCGGGTACGCACAACGCCTACTACTGGATCCCGTCTCTTAAAACCGCGCTGGGTGGGGTATCCATTTACAGTGGCATTCATGTTTGGATGGCCGATAGCCAAACACAAGCCGATCGCTTGGCGTGGGTTGAATCGCTAGAGCGTATGAAACAATTGAAACCGAAACGCGTGATTCCCGGACACTACCTTGGTGATATTCCGACCAAAGTGGACGCGGTGAATTTCACCCAGCAGTACGTGAAAAACTGGGATCACTTTGTCACTCAATCGAGCGATTCAAAGCAACTGATTGAGAAAATCACCACGCAATACCCTCAATTGGCGGTGGATGACGGGGTCACTATTGGGGCGAAAGTGAGCATGGGTGAAATGAAGTGGTAACTGCTCACCAAAACCCAAAGTAAGATTGGGCTAGACAGCAAAAGGCAGAACTTGGGTTCTGCCTTTTCGTCGTTAAGATATGTCACTGTGGTGAGGCGTTACTTGGTCGCCAAGCCTTTGCTGTGTAAATAAGGCAAGATGTGAGGGCGAGATTCCCCAGCCAGCTTACTCGTTACTTGTTCAGACCAACTGGCCTGTTTTTGGTTTGATGAACGCTTGCCATAGTAGTCGAGCATGGTTTGATCGTATTGCTCTACTTTACTGAGATCGAGTGGCTGATAGTGGTTCTCGTGGAGAATGACCTCCGCGGGCAGCCGTGGTTTGAGCTCAGGGTCTTGGTCAGGATGGCCTAAGCACATACCAAACAAGACGGCACTGAACGGAGGCAGTTCGAGAAGCGCATCCACCTCGGCGGCTTTGTTTCTCAGCCCACCGATGTAAACGCCACCTAACCCCATTGACTCTGCGGCCAATAAGCAGTTTTGCGCCATGATGCCGGCATCCACCGCGCCGATCAATGTCAGCTCGGTAAAGCCCGCTTGTACTTCTGAGTTGAGCGTGGCATGGCGTTGATAATCAATGCAAAACACGAGAAATTCAGCTGCCGTTTCGACATAGTGTTGTGGCCCAGCGAGCTCGGCAAGCTGCTGACGTTTGGCTGGATCGGTAATGCGAATGATTGAGACCACTTGCAGCAAACTGGAAGACGAAGCGGCGAGTCCCGCTTGAATGATGGTGTCGAGTTGCTCTGGCGTTATCGCTTGGTCGGTAAATTTGCGAATAGAACGGTGGGAAAGCAGAGTATCAATAACAGCGTTCATAGCTCAATCCTTAGCAGAAAATGTGCA
Organism: Vibrio sp. CCUG 15886; assembly: GCF_028570825.1. Taxonomy (NCBI): domain Bacteria; kingdom Pseudomonadati; phylum Pseudomonadota; class Gammaproteobacteria; order Vibrionales; family Vibrionaceae; genus Vibrio; species Vibrio sp. CCUG 15886. The sequence continues at coordinate 1,573,775 of NZ_JAQQBT010000001.1, forward strand.
CAAACTTTATCCGCTCCGATGAAAAATGTCGAATCTCTTGTTATTAGCCCTATTAATCGTAATGACAAATAATTGGAATGGTCAATTGCTGGCAGAAGAATAGACTGCCGTTTTCTTTTTTTGGTTGCGATTGCCATGTCCTGTCCTTATTTTGAGCAAAAGAGCTGCACTTCTTGCACACACATGAATACCCCTTACTCTCAGCAGCTTGAAACTAAAGACAACGCGTTGCGTACCTTGTTTTCTGATGTTGCACAAAGTGCGTGGTTGGCTCCGGTTCAAAGTGACTCAATGCATTGCCGTAACAAAGCGAAAATGGTCGCGCTTGGTGCCGCGCATCAACCCACGCTGGGGATCGAAAGTGTCCAAGACGGCACGCCCATCTCCTTAGTCCATTGCCCGCTCTACACTCAAGATAGCCAAGCGCTGTTGGCTTATTTGCAAGAATGGATCCGTACATCAGGCATTCCGCCTTACAACAAAGTGAAGAAAAAAGGTGAGCTTAAGTTTGTTCTGCTGACACGCAGTCAGGCTCGTGGCGAGTTCATGTTGCGTTTTGTGGTGAGAAGTGAGGCCGCACTTGAACGCATTCGCCACAACTTGCCGAGGTTGCGACAGGCGTTTCCTGCCATTCGTGTCATCAGCGCGAACATTCAGCCGATCCACATGGCTCGCTTGGAAGGGGAGCAAGAGATCTTTCTCACCGATGCGCATGACTTGTTGGAAGTATTTAACGGTGTGCCGATGGTGGTGAGACCAAAAAGTTTTTTCCAAACCAATCCGCATGTGGCGGCCCAGCTTTACGCCACTGCGCGCGATTGGGTGGCCGAGCTCAAACCACGCCAAATGTGGGATCTTTTCTGCGGCGTTGGTGGCTTTGCACTTCACTGCGCACCGCACGCAGAGCAAGTGATCGGCATCGAAATTGAAGAAGAAGCGATCAACAGTGCGAAGCTGTCCGCTCAACAACTCGGCATTGATAACTTACGTTTTTCGGCATTGGATTCGGCGGCGTACTCTCAAGCGCAAACGCAAGCCGCGGATCTTATTTTGGTTAACCCACCACGTCGCGGCTTGGGGCAAGCGCTGAGTGAACAGTTGGAGCAACTGGCACCACAATATTTGATTTACTCCAGTTGCAACCCAGTAACGATGCAGCAAGATCTGGCGCATCTGCCTAGCTACCGAGTCGAACGTGCTCAGTGGTTCGATATGTTCCCGCATACTGATCACGCTGAAGTGATGATGCTGTTGGTGCGCCAATAAGCGCTTAGCCTTGACTGAGTTCAGCTTACTTAAGTTGCGTTGCTTGTGGTGCATCACCAGTAATGGTGACGCGGTGCAAGCGACGTGGCTGGTCGCCATAATCGGTCACGGCAAAGTGTTGGGTCGCGCGGTTATCCCAAATGGCCAAAGAGTTTGCTTGCCATTGGAATCGGACTTGAAATTTCTCTTCTCGAGCTGTGGCAAAAAGCGTTTCTAGCAGCGCTTGGCTTTGCGCTTTCTCCAACCCGTCTATACAACGGGTAAACTGCTCATTAATATACAGTGTCTCTCGTCCAGTTTCCGGATGCTGCGCTACCACAGGGTGATGCACTGCTGGAAACTCGCGCGATTTCTTCACCACGTAGCTTTCCCCATCTTCATCCTTGTGGTCATAACGGCTGTTTTCAAAAGCGTGCAAAGCATGGGTGGCAAACAGCGGTCTTAACTGCTGCTTTAATGAATCCTCAAGCGATCGCCAAACCGCTTCCATATCGGTCCAAATCGTATCGCCGCCAGAGGGTGGGCAGTGCTGAGCGTGAAGCAGCGCGCATTTTGAGGGGCGCGCTTTCCAAGTGAGATCGGTGTGCCAGTAGCTCTCCCCAGGTGGCAGCCCTTCTCGGGTTTCAATCACCACCACTTGCGGGGCGTCAGCCAAATGAGGAAAGAAAGGGTGTATCGGTTCCAGCTCACCAAAGCGTTGCCCAAGTGCCAAATGCTGTTCTGCCGTCAGCAACTGATCGCGAAAGAACAGCACTTTGTGATGTAAGAACGCGTGGTACAACGCCTCAAATTGTCGCTCGTTGATGGCACTGAGTTGAACGTCTTCAACTAAGGCGCCAAACGATGTCGCTAAAGGGGTTATTTTCATGGTTTCTCGCTCAATTTTGTTCGCTGGCTTTAGGGAGTGAACATCAGACCGTCTTGGGCTCCATTTTCATTCATAGTCCTCATTTTTGGCAGTCAATATCGCGACAAACGTGCGTCAGATCATTGGTTCGGTTTCTAGTACTTTGGTTGAGTATTTGTTCAACTAATATTTGAGGTGAAAGTATCAAGGCGTTCACTTGCAGTATGGCCGGACTGACAGCAACCGAACGAGGCACATGATGAAATCCGATTTTTCGACCTTACTCGATTTTACTCACGTTAATATTTCACCTATTGAGCTTGAAGAGATCGTTTTGCGCGAATTGGCTCAAGCTGGTATCGAGAATGTGGTGTTCATGATTTTGGACCCTTATCAGGTGCCACGGTTGCAGTTTGATTTCGGATTTTCGAGCCAACAGTTGGACATTTATCAGCAAAATCAACATCACGATTCATTCTTACAGTACTACCTGCGTAAGGGATTGATTGGTCAGTATCTTTACATGCAAGAGATGTTGCCAGTCAAACAGATCCGCAACCCGGTTTTTCGCGAAGTACTGATCCCAACCATGAAACTTCATCATTCCTATTGCGGTTTGTTTAGACTGGTTGAGCACCACTACTTGATGTTGAGTTGTCATAGTTTCAGCGCATTGCAGCCTAAGCAGCGTGATCATCTCAAGAGGTTGTGGCAGTTTTTGATCTCATGGGGCAACTGTTGGGTCGCCCAGCAAACCATGGCAAAACGACTTGCTCAGCTCAGCCCTATTCGCTCGATTGTGCATAACGGTGATGTACTGACGGATGCGGAATTGGAAGTGCTGGAACTTCTGGTTCAAGGGATGGATGGCAGCGAAATTGCCCGCTATCGCTCTGTATCGAAAGAGACGGTTCGTACTCAGATTAAACGGATTTTGCACAAGACAGGATGCCGTCATCAAAATCAATTGATCTCGCGCTATTACCGTATTGGCTCTTATTCTTTGGTTGTATGAATGATCTCTTATTATTAATTCTATTGATGTAAATCAAACCCCGCTCAATTGTTCGTGCTTCGTCACCCACATGGGTGATGAAGTGACTGAATTCCCTTTTTAAGCTGCCTATAACCGTTGCGTAACCGCGCAACATTGCGATGTGAGAAGAAAATAAAAAGGAATTCGGAGGGAATCATGAGAGCCAATAAAATCGTCATTGCACTAAGCGTGGCGGGGATGGTCAGTTTGGTTGGATGTGGTAGTGACTCATCGGACAGCAGCACACCTGCGGTGCCTGATACCTATAGTGTCACTGCCATTGATGGCTATCTTCACAATGCGAAGGTGTGGTTGGACACTACCCCTAATTGGGTTCACGATGATGGTGAGCCCATCGCGTACTCAAATCAGCAGGGCGTCGCGCAATTGGACGTCAGCAACGTTGCTAACTACCAAAGTTTTCCCGTTATCGTGCAAGCGATAGCCGGTGAAACCATCGATACGGAAGGCGGAAATGTAGTGCCCATCACCGCGGGATACACCATGTCTGCCCCCGCAGGTGAAGCGGCCATTACGCCACTTTCTACTCTTGTTCATGTTGATATGGTGAATCGCCTGCAAGGCGAAACTGACCCCATACTCGTCGCCGCTCAGCAGCAACAATCGGTTGAGCGCATTGCCGAGCAGCTAGGTTTAACGGATGAACAAGTTTTGGGTGACTTCTTGGATGAAGAGCATCAACAAGCGGCATTTGCGGCGCGCAGTTTGGTGACAGCAGGCGTCGTGCTAGCGGAAACTCCAGAACAATATCAAACCACGATGGATGACCCAGATGCTAGCCAAAAAATGGCGCACACTGCGGAACAGGTCAATATGGACATTAAGCAGACCATCGAAAATACGACTGCAGAAGATCTGGCCGATAAGAAGCCTGAGTTTGATTATGATACCGACAACGACGGCAACATGGACAATGATGGCGACGGTGTTCCAGATTCATTGGATGCTTATCCTGACGATGCAACGGAATACCGTAATTTTGATGGTGATGAGCTGGGAGATAACGCCGACCCTGACGATGACAACGATGGGGTGAAGGATGTCGATGATCTCTTCCCTAACGACAACACGCAAGCGGGTGACCCAGACAAGGATGGCTTTGATAGCTTGGTGGATCAATATCCAACCGATCCGAAATTGGCGGGGGATCATGACCAAGATGGTTATGACAGTGTGGTGGATGAGTTTCCTAACGACAACACGCAAGCGGGCGACCACGATAACGATGGTGTGGATAGCCTCGTGGATGCCTATCCCGACAATGCGGACAAATCAACCCAAGACCAAAGCACAGAGCTAAGCTATCGCTGGCCAACGGTGACCCACCTCGGTAAAGAAGCCAGAATTCTTGATGTGACCTATCACACAAGCGTCGAAACCTTTAACAGTGGCTTGGTCACCACGGAAATTGAACGGACTTTCCGTACCGTAGAGGGGGATCTGCTGGGCGAAGAACACAGTATTGAACAGACGCAAAAAGATGGCAGTTTTAGCCGCATTAGCGAATGGCGATATGACTTCAACTTAGACGGCGAGATTTTGTTTGTTGGCCAGTCTTTGGATATCGGGAACAAAACCGCACAGGGTGAGCAGTATTGGAAATACATTGATGAAGCGGATGCCGCTTTGGAAGGGGCTGATAATGGCGGAGGACGCACGTTCGATGGCGTGAATTTTACCAGCCGACAACATCCACAAACGTTACTGGGTATCGACACCATTCAATATGTGACCGTCACTCAGGGAACGGATGGTGAACTGGCTAGCGTGACGACGCAGTTGGATCAATTTGTCGTCAATGGCTTCAAGATCGATGACGCCACCACCCACGTGAAAGATTATGCCTATCGTGGCGTAGAAAAACGTCGCGAACAGATCCCTGTTTGGCTGGAAGAACACCGGGATTGGCAAGCCAATGGCTCGACAAACCAATACCGCCTGTTCGTTGCTGACAGCGAAAACACCTATCGCTTAACGGAGCATCAGCCCATTTGGTCGAGCCCTACAGACAACAGCTACGAAGAGTACGCTGACTATAACTACAACAACCAAAAATGGGAAAATCGCACCGCGTATTGGGTGGAAAGAACCACTGAGTTGTTGGCAGACAGCAGTACGAAAGTATCTGGCTCGCGCTACTTGCTTGCCGATTCGGATGCCATAAAACGCACGTCGTCAGAGAAGCCAGGTGGTGAGAAATTCAGTGAGTTCTCACTTCATGAGCGCGCAATATCTGCCACGGAAAAACGCACTTACGAAACTTGGCATCATATTGCACTGGAAGGGTACGATTTTACCGCGTCCGCGAATGTATTTGGTCATCAATACACGGTGTTCAATTTGTATGACGACATCTGGATGGGTTACAGCTATACACAGTGGTTTGATCGCAATATCGACTTGATCGCTGAAGTGGATAGCTTGCTAGAGCAAGGCGTGCCGGTTGACCAAATTACGCCAGAGATGATTCCGAATTTGAATCTCTATGCCAAACCGGCGTTTACACCATCATTCCGTTACCACGACAATGGCGATCCGCGCGTGTGGTATTTGGTCACCGATGATCCTTTCTATGACGCATCGGGTTATGTCATGCAAGCGATCACCTTTACTCCAGGTGGATTGGCCAATGCGTTTGATGTGTTCGATGTGGTGAACGGTATTTATTTACTGAAAGGCAAAGTTGAGCAGCCACAACAGTGGCAGGACATCATTCCTCGAGCGATCTTTATGCTCAATGCGCAAGCGGACAGCAGTGGCATTTCGTTTATGACCGAGCGAGGCGATGAGTACTTTGCCAGCCGTGAAAAAGCGCAGCAGCGTTTGAAAGCACTGCAAGCGCAGCAATCACTCTGCACATATGGTGACACGGGTTGGGATGAACAAAATAATCGCCCAGCTGGTTCACCGACTGAAGCAGATTTCTATCAAGCGTTAGAGACGTGTTTGTACCTACCGCTGACCCCAGAGCAATTAGTAACAATGCAATGGCACTACTATGATGCCGAAGACCGCGTGCACGAAAGTTATCTCTTTTTTGAAGAGGGGGCAGGAGTGATGCTTGAAAACGGCAATTATCTCAAGGATCTCACCTGGACAATCAATGACAAAGGGATCGTGATTATTCAGTTCCCAATGGCTGACGATGTGGATATGTTTGCTCTTACTGGCGAGCATAAAACCGGTTACTACCTCAAAGGGTACTTCCAATGGAACGAAGTGGTTACCGAAGAAGAAAGTGAGAGACTTTCCGAAATCGTCGCTGTCGACTACATGAAATATGCGCCACAGCTCGATCCCGCGGTGAGCTGTGATACGGGCAATACCCCTTGGGATGAGCCCAATGATAAACCCGTTTACTACGAAAGCTTTGAAGCTTATCAAGCCGCAGTGGCGCAATGTAAAGCCCAAATGGGGGACGGAAGCGTACTGACTGCCGAACTCATGGCTGGCACCGATAGCGGCAAAAGCGCTTATTGGGCGGCGGGCTATTACGAGTATGTCGATCAGCAACGCGTGTTTACCACTGACGAATGGCTTTACTTTAATCCGCTGGGCACTGGGGCGTTTGTCGATGCTGAGGATGGAGAGTTTCCGTTTAACTGGGCGATAGAAAACGGTCAGTTGAGGATTGACGTCACACACGCTGATTACGTCGGTTCTTACGAAATCAGCGAACTGATCAATTCAGACGCCACCGATCTGTCCTTAAAAAGCTTTTGGCACAGTACGGAGTGGAGCGATGTGAACGCGGGAGAAGGCGAAATCCTCGATCAAGTTTATCGTTTTGATGGTTTCCGCTAACTCTTTGTGTTTAGACGATAATCACTAAGAGTGTCGAATGGGCTGTTTTTTTCAGCCCATTTTTTTATTGTCTCTCTGGCTCAATACATCGCGCCATGAAAACAGGATTTTGGTTGTAATGCCTGCTTTGCTTATAACACCTTCGCATTATCACTTCTTATATTGACATATCTATAATTAACCCAGTGCGGTAGAAAGGAGAAAGCAATGAAGGTTGTTGTTGAGTTCCTCGAGTCAGGACGCTTCAGGGATAACTTTTGGGATGGCGAATTCAGAGTGGAAAAAGGTGAGCACAGAGCAGTAAGCCCTTCGTTAGCAGCTCAACTCATTCACAACCGACAAGCCTCTCTCTATCATTCTGACGATCCCGATCAGACGGCGTTTATCAACCCTGCTGACGGTACGCCAATGAAGTAAACCCAAACCGAATAGGTAAACGGCCACCAAGGAACGTTGCTTCCTTTGGTGGCCGTTTTGTGTGTGCTCGTATGCCAGAAAAATGCACTGGACCCGCCGAATGTGTCTTATCCGTGATGTGCAGAGTTAAACAATTCCAAGTTAGGAGGAGGGGGGCGTCATTTGACGGCTTTCAATCATCTGTTGGCGCGCAAAAATAGCCGGGAACAGAAAAGGGACCAATGGTCCCTTTGGATAAACGCATAATCGTGAAAGTGATTATTGGTTGGCAACATTCATTGATGACTTATCAATGCGGTAGTCGTAACGCATTTCTAGGCCTTTATCATTCGCATCAAAAACAAAATTGAGTGTTGCTTCCACCGTTAATGCCTCACTGACTTCTTCTGGAATTGGCTCGCCGCTGAGCTCAGAAGCCATCGTTGCGAATTCGAGTATGCGTGAGGTGTTCATATAGGCTTGCCACAAACCCCCTGCTTCTAACGGCTGCTTGAGCACGACTTCTGACCCTGTTGCGGCTTTATCACCAGCATAGAGTGTGAGGTGTTTGTCGTTCATGCGTGCAAAGAGTGGCGTTTTCATTCCCGTTTGCGCTTCAACCAGTGCACTGAGATCCACGGCTTGACCATTGGGTTCAATGTTCACTTCTGCCAACTGTGGAACAAACATTTTTGCCGTTTGCACCAGCAGCGATGGGTCATCCGCAGAGAGGCTGAATAGGAAATCCAGTTTTTCAAATTCAGGTCCATACTGGCCTTGTAAGTTCATCGTAATATCATTCAGGCTAAACTGAATGCCTTTTACGCCATTTACCATGCCTGCGCCCATGCTCACGGCCGCAGCTGGGTTTTCACCTCGAATCTCTCGTTGGACTTCTGCGAGGAGTTCACAAGAGTAACTTGGTTGTGTCAAATCATTCCAAATATTGCTGATCGCTGGCGCTAATTTGGCAACATCTAAGCCAAAGCTGATACCAAAGATGCTGTCACGGTTAATTTCATCACTAGGAATAAAGCCGCGTACGGTTTTGAGTGCATTGATCAGAACTTGGTTGTTGCTCTCGACGACAATGCTGCCATCCATAACCAGTTGTTTGTCTTTAGATTGGTAACTCGCGACAGACACAATACGAGGCCAATTGTTGGCGATGGCCGTCAGTTCAGTATGACAAGTCGGCTGACGCAGCACGTCAATTTGATCTTCTGGAGAGAGCTGTTGCAGCACATCAATTTGACGAGCCAACTGGTTGCTGCCTTTCAGCGTGATCCCTTTGATCACTTCTTGGTTATCAAGGTAGGCGTAAAATTGGTAATTTTGGCCATATTTAGTTTGAAGCGCGGCTAACTTGCCGCTATCTGCAAACGAGTGTTGAGGTTTTTCTGCCCCAAGTGCCATTTTCAATGTGTTCTCAGCGCCAAACATCGGGACATCGAGCGTGAAGGTGACTACCTTGCCTTCAAGGGCGATCACAAAACCAAGGTTTTGTTCTGCGCTTGGCTCTGTCGCGAGAGCATAGCGGCGGTAATCGGCTTGGCCAAGTTTACCGACTTCATGCGTCGCGCCTGTCTCTTTTTCTTTTTTATCGATGGTGGCCCAGAACGCAGCTGGGTTTTCAATCTCGAATTTGTAAACCGGTACCATGCCTAAGGTGTAGAGCAGTGGTTTCACGTTATCGCCCGTACCGAGGTAGTTCTTGAGGCTTTGTTCATTGCTGGCGCTGTTAAGATAGCCATCAAAGTAGGCGAGAAGAAAGGCTTGCTCTGGGGTGAGCTCTTTCAGATCGAACGCATCGGCGAAGCTTTCATTCTGATAACCCATAGAGGTTAGGTATTCGTAATGATTAATGGCGTTGGTCTGCAAAGAGATCAGCGGGGTATCCGCGGGTACATAAGCCAAGAAGTCATCGCCTGCTTGAGTATTGAGTCCTACTTTATAGAAATACGCGCCACTAACGGCAGCCGCTGCAACTGCAGAAGCGAGGATAATTTTATTCACGACCAACTCCGTTGTCTGTTATTGACTCTCTCATCTCTCGCTCTATGCAAACGAGTGGGAGAGTTTTGAACATTGATAATAAAACAAAACACCATGCTATATATGCAATTGGTTTTGCAGTCTCATCATATATAAGTTGGCTTATTATTCAATGCGTTATTTATTGAGATGAGTGTTGTGTCTCTGCTTTTGGAATCGGTCAGACATTCAGCGATGGCGCCGAGGTGAAGAAGAAGGTGGAGGAAAAGGGGACTAGGGAAAAAGCAGAGCCAGCACGTGGCTGGCTCTGGATATCGATCATTTATCGACCATAGGTTTTGACGATGTACGCTTCAAATTGATCGCACATATCGGCGTCAGAAATGGCGTTCGAAGCCAATACCTTACTGCCATCGACGATGGTGATGGTTGCGTTAAGGCTAGCAGGTGCGTGAACCTCTCGTTCGGCAAGGGCGGCGATTTTCTGCTGCTCTTTTTCCCACGCTTGCTGTGCAGTTTGGTTACAGGCGTCAGCGAGATATTTCGCATTAAACCCTTCACCAGTCAGGCGCTTAATCGACTCAGAATGAGACACACTGTTGCCTGCATGCCAGTAATGCTCTGCCAACAGAGGGCCAATCTCTGGGTTATCACATAGGTAACCAAACTTCTCGGTGAAGTAGGCACGAGTTTGGTACACCGCCATATGAGCCAGCAAGTAACCTTGGTAGGCGCAAGAGGCTTCATCAGACAGCAGATGTGGAATGGCCATCAGTGGGCGCGGGCTGCACGCCAAGCCCAGAATGCGCATTTCGGTATCTCGGGCCAACTGGGTGACACTTTCTGCAGTGAGTTGCTCGTCACTCATTTGATAAAGTGCACGCTCAAAGTACGGTACAACGAGAATGCTGCGTTCTGCATAAGCCTTGAACGGCTGACGGTTATTGACCATTGCTTGAATGATCGAGTCTGGCACTGGATTGCCAGCGTCATCCAATGCATAACGCTTCAACCAATCTGCGTCGTCAAGCAGGCTATCGCAGAACATAGATTGTGTTTCAGCGTAAGCCATGGAGGTTGGCGCAAATTCTTGCGAGAAACAAGGCGCATTGAGCTTCACATTGGCAAAGTGAGCGGCGTGGCCCCCTTCGTGGAACAAGGTATTCATGCCATCGTAGCCACAACCGACTTGGTCTGGTTTGGCATTGGAAGTGAAATTCACTTTAGCGGCGATCCACTCTCCTTGGTCATAGAAAGAAGGAATAGGGCCATGACAGAAACCGTTCGGGTATTTGCCTTTGCGATCCAACAGATCGAGTGTGAGCTCCGCTCCGGAGTAATCAATATTGAGGCGACCAAACGATTCTACCCAACGACGTAGCGATTTAGAAAACGGCACATAGGGATCCAAGTCACGCATGACATCGCCAGAGAAAGAGTAAACAAAGTTATGCCCTTTTAAGGCATCGTTGCCTTTCTCTTGCGCCAATGCATCCAGGCTATTTTGATGACTTTGACGAGTGCGCTGTTCGAAATCCTCCAAAATCACAAACAGTTCATCACTGGTCATGTGTTCGGTTTTCACCACGGAATAATCGAAGAAGTTGGCGTAGCCCATGGTGCGGGCAAAGGCATTACGTTTTTTCACCAGATCAAGGAAACCGTTTTGCAGTAACCACTGTTCGAGATCCAATAACGCTTGGTGCGCAGATTGGCGGACGGATTCTTGATTGTTGGCGCGGATTGCTGAGCTCAGGATCGGCAGGCTGCCTTCAACCGTTTCACCCTTCTCGTTCACGTAAGTAAGCACGTGCTTTTGCTTCTTCTCAAAAATCTCTGCTTCAAACTGAATCAGATCATTCTTAAGCTCGCCCGCTTCGGGGGATTCAATGGCGTGCGATTGGAACATGGCTAACCAGCCATTGAGTCCTTGAATCGTCTGCGCTTTCTCGCTTGAGTCTGTGATGGTTTCTGCGGCTTCAAGTTGTTGTCTAATTTCGTTAATTTTTGAAGCTTGAGAAAGGAAGTTGGTCCACTCGGTCTGTGCTTTGGTTGAGCCTTGATGATCGTCGCTGATCCCCATGTAGGTTTCCCAGAAGAAATCTTCTTTGGTGCGATGAATCGTCAGATATTGCTGGTTTAGCTTATTAAGATAGGCAGTTGCAGTCATTTTTGTCCTTTAAAATGGTTGCCTGAAGAATGGGCCATTATGTCACGACGCATCGAGAATGACGAATCTCCCTTTCGTACGGTTAACGGCAGTGTCGTAAACGGAAATGTACTTAGCGTTTACAGGGAATATCAAAGATGGCAAGCGATGAGACGAACCAAGGTATTGATGGCGGGTTGCCAATCGTGATCACTCGTAAAGTTCGCGACACAAAAACGCACGCAATGTTGATATTGGTTGTGTGTGCCAAATACCGTCCCCGGCAATAGGCTAATTTTTTCTTTGCGACAATCGAGATACAACGCATGGCTATCCACCCCTTCAGGCAGGATTAACCACAGCAAAAACGATCCTTGATTGAGATGCAATTGATAGCGATTTTCCAGCGCGGGAATCTGGTTTAATGCCTTGCTAAGCATGGTGTGGAAGCGCTTACTGTGGCACTGGTATTGTCGACGCATTCTGGCGGTGTGAGCACGGTATTTGCCCGTAGTGAGAAACGACGCGACCGCACTTTGCATCAGGTTCAAACTGCCCATGCTATCGCAGAGCAGCCGCTTTTCCACTTGGTCATGATAACGTCCGGCCAACAGCCAACCGATCCGCAAACGAGAGTCGAGTGTTTTTGAAAGGGAGTTGACGTAGATGACTCGCCCTTTGCTATCAAGAGATTTCAAGCTTGGCAGAGCGGCATCAAAGCTCAATGCACCAAATACGTCGTCTTCAATGATCGGCACATCATGGCTGACTTGCAAAAGGGCCAGACGTTTTTCCAACGTCATGGTGGCGCCAGTGGGGTTGGTAAAATTCGGTGTGACTAAAATCGCTTTGATCGGCCACTCTTCCATCGCTTTGGCGAGCGCGTCGATTTCCATCCCCGTTTTAGGACAACTGGGGATCTCCAACACATTCAACCCTAGGGATTCCAGTAAAAGGAGGTTGCCAAAATAACAAGGAGATTCAACGGCAACAATGTCACCAGTCACTGTTGTGGCGCGCAGTGCCAAACTGATGGCTTGTTGCGCGCCGTGGGTCGTGATGATCTCGGAGAGCTGGACAGGGACACCAAGATCGGCGGTGATTTTGGCCAGTTGTTTGACTAAAAGGGTATCACCCGGTGGCAACTGGTAGTGGCTAGGAAGCTGACTTTGTCGTCGGCTATGGCGCCCAATTTCCGCATACAAACTTTTGATGGCAGGGGCATCGATGTTGGGGTGTGCAGAACCCGTTGGCAGTTGCTCTTTTTCGTGCGGATAGGTGAGGAATTCTTTACAGACAGAAAGCAGGTCGACCTTGGTGGGTTTAGCATGAGCGTGCTCTGGAGCGATCGCGACGGGTTTCACACGATAGCCTGAGCGTTCAACAGAATAGACCCAACCTTGTGCTTCCAGCTCTTGATAGGCACGAATCACGGTGTTTTTACTCACTGACAGCTCCTGCTGGAGACGACGAATCGAAGGCAGTCTTTCATCGTGTTGGAACAAGCCAGATTGGATGGCCGAGCGCACATATTGCTCGACTACTAAGTACTTGTTGTGTGTGATATCACGCTCATCTGTACCCATAAATTCCCTTCAAACTGTCTCTTATTTTCATTTCTGTACCCAATTACAGTAACAGCAAGTTGATAATAATAGCCACAAGGAATTTTCATGCTGCTCCGTTCGATCCCCTTTTTGTTTGTCTTGCTTTGGGCTTCAGGTTTTGTTGGGGCCAGATTGGGCCTGCAATACGCAGAACCCGCGACCTTGCTGGCGATCCGTATGTTGGCAAACATCGCGCTGTTTTTGTTGCTGATCGTGTTGCTGCGCCGCCGAGTGCCGACTGGGGCCGCCTTCTGGCACTCATGTGTTGTGGGGTTGAGCATTCATGGGTTTTACCTCGGCGGAACCTATTGGGCCATTTCGTTGGGGATGCCGGCCGGATTGAGTTCCTTATTGGTGGGGATTCAACCGATTTTAACCGCTCTGATTTTGGTGGTCACGGTTCAAGAGCGCTTTCGGTTTTCGCAGTGGTTGGGTTTAGCGCTTGGATTGCTGGGTATCAGCTTGGTGCTTTCTGGCAAGATGGATTGGCAAACCGAAGCGCACAAAACGCTTGCGATTACGCTGTGCCTAATGGCGCTGGTGGGTATTACATTGGGCACCTTGTACCAAAAACGTTTCTGCCATGGGGTGGATATGGTGGGTGGCGCTATGGTGCAGTATCTCGCCGCAGCATGCCTGTTTCTGCCTTTTGCGTGGCAGTTTGAAACCATGCAAGTGCAATGGACAACAACCTTTATTCTGACACTGGTTTGGCTAGTGGTCGTGTTGTCGTGTGCGGCCATTCTGCTGTTGCTCTATATGGTGAAAAATGGCGCAGCGTCGAGTGTGGCATCGGTTTTTTATCTTGTCCCTCCCGTCACCGCATTGCAAGCCTGGTTGATGTTTGGCGAGTCGTTTGATGCCAAAGCCATGGTGGGTTTTCTGTTGGCTGTGGTGGCGGTGTATTTGGTGGTAAGAAAGCCGAAATTGGCCGTCGAGCCCGTTAGATCAGAGACATGTCAGATAAAATGATTTGGTTTCTACCGGATCGTTTCGCGACATAGAGTGCGTTATCGGCGAGTTGCATCAATTCTTCAAAGCCTTGATTAGGAGAACTGGGCAGGGCAATACCAATGCTTACTGTGCACTGAATCCGATGCTGGTGATGTTCAATGGTGAGTTGTTCTACCGTCACGCGTAGAGTCTCAGCAAGGGTCATAGCTTCTTCGGCATTGACATGATGCAGCAATATGGCGAACTCTTCGCCGCCAAAGCGTGCGAGGAGATCATCAGAGCGGATCTGTTTTTTTAAGGTCGCTGCGATTTGCATCAGTACTTTGTCACCCGCAGGATGGCCAAATTGGTCGTTGATCTCTTTGAACTTGTCCAAATCGATCATTAACAGTGCGGTATGGTGATCGTAATGCCTTGGTTTGTCATTGATAAAGTAAGTCGCTTCAACAAACGCACGCCGATTGAGCGCGCCAGTGAGTGGGTCAATGTGCGCAAGCTCAATCATCTTGTTGATTTGTTGATGTTTATGTACTTGTGCAGCAACCCAGTTGGCGAGAGTTTCAAGCACTCGAGCATCCAGCTCGCTATAGGCATCAAGCTGTTTATGGGCAATGTTGAGCGTGCCATAGCATTCGCCTTTGTGCTTTAGAGGAGCAATCATAAAGGTGGTGAGGCCAGCGGCGGAGAGCCTTTTGCAATAGCTTGGCACTTCAGAACGATCATGGCTCGACATCACCACTTTTTGTTGTGTAAAAGCTTCGCCAACCAAGGTACCTTCAATTGGAATCAAACATTCTTGCGGTTGAACATCATTACCATCAAATGCATAAAGCCGCATTTCTCGCTCATTTTCGTCGAGGGTAATACTGGCGCGATCGGCCTGAAAGATCTCTCGCACCCAGTACGAGGTGCACAGTAAGACATCTTCCAAAGAGGAAGATTGCGCCAGCTCATCCAGAAAGCCCAATGGCAAGGCAGCGAAGCCATCATTGTGTTCTCTTCGGTGATGAGGTTTGGCGTCATTTTCTGGCGGTTTTCTTCCTTTACCTAAATATGATTCCATCGTTAGCCAACTGTAATAATTTATAAAACGAACAAAGTTTAGGATGGGATGAGTTGAATATCTAATCACATTCTTGAGACATCATCGAATTTATTAATAGTTTTCGTTATACGTGATCCGTATGACAATCTGTGCAGATTTTTCATCTAACGCTATACTCTGGCTCTTTTTTACAAGCGTGCGACCGATGACTAAAAAACCCGATAGACAAACCGCGATGCGCAATATCATTGACGCGGTGAAAAAAGAGTTACCATTGTACGAATCAGAGACGTTTGTCTGTGGTCCGAAAGGAGAGTGTGTAGGCTGCCCGAAAAAACTGCTTGAGATGGTGGATGGTGAACTGAGCTATTGGGAACATGCAATGAACCGTGGTGTGATTCCCCATTTTGATGAAATTCGACGTTTTGGTAAGTTATGCAGCAGTGTGCGCAAGGGCTTGGCGAGAAATAACCTGATTTCAAACACCTAACTTTTTGCTCTGTCCACAATTTTGTCCAGTAAAAACGGCGTTTGTGATGATTTGGCCCTAGACGGTCATGTGATCTTTGACTAGTTTTTTAACAGGACCAAACGATTGACGGAGCGATCATGAATGGCTTTCAAAAAAGCGGCTTGGCACTTTGCGGAATACTTGCATTCACCTTTTCCGTCAGTGCTGCAACACCACCAGTCACCTCATTACAGCAACTGACGTTTTTCTCAGAGTCGTATCCGCCAGCCAATTTCCTCGAAGGCACAACGCCTCGTGGCTACTCAGTGGATGTGCTGCAGTTAGCCGCGGAGAAAGTGGGCGTTGCGATTGAAAATAAACAGATCATTATTCAACCGTGGCCGCGTTCGTATCGAGCAACCTTAACCCACAATGACGCCGTGCTTTTTTCCACGACTCGTACCGAACATCGGGAACATCTTTTCCAGTGGGCCGGTCCCATTGCCGGCATTAAAGCGGTGGTGATGGCAAGAGTGGACGCGGATATCGAGATTCGAGATCCCATTGATATGGCAAACTATCGAATTGGTGTGATACGCGATGATGTGGGTGAACAGATGCTCTTAGAGCTTGGCGTTCCCCGTGAAGCGATGCAAGAAGCCAACTACGTGACACAATTGGCTGAACAGTTAATGAAAAAGCGCATTGATCTGCTTGCTTACGATGAGAGTGCAGCGCTCTGGTTCACCTCACAAGCGGGGTTAGACCCCAAACTCTTTAAAACCGTTTATATCTTAAAAGAGGGTGAGCTCTATTTTGCCTTCAATAAAAACGTGCCCAAGAAGTTGGTCGAGCAACTGCAAAAAGGCATCGATATATTAAAACAGCAAACCAATGAGGAAGGCGTTACGCTGCATCAAGCGATCCTCAATCGTTATCGTTAATGTTTAAAAGAGCGTGATAACATAAAAAGTGCCCAGCGTTGATGCTGGGCGCTTTTTAATAAAGTGAAGGGGAAGTGACTTAATTGCCCCAAATGGCACTGACAAACTCAGGATGATCGATAAACGGGTTGCGGTTACCTTGGAACTCGTACACCGCTTGGTTGCGATCAATCTCTTTTTGGCTAACGGGGTCAGCGTTATGCCAACGTTTCAGCATGTTGAGCATCCAAGGTTCAAAGACCGTGGTGCTGGTGCCATTGAGTACATCGTTAGCGTTCGTGGTGTTGCCTTCCCAATTAGCAATGGCGTTTTCGTAACGGGTGGCCATGTAGAAGTAAGCACGAGCAAAGTCGCCTTTAAACTCATCTACCGGTTCGAAGACGGTGCCCGCATAGCCTAAGTCAGATTTCGCCGAGCCCAGTTTGGAACCATTGCTGGATACGTATGTTGCGCTGCCAACTTCACCAAATGGCCAGTTGCTGCGTTTTGCATTCACATAGCCGTCCGTCGCAAAAATATGGTGTCCATCAGAGTTCATTGGTTCCACTGTGCCACCAAACCAACTTTTCGGGAAAGAGTGTTCGCGGTTGTAACAATCCCCTTCTTTGCTGTATTGACCGCACTGGTTGGTGCCCTTGGTGAAATGTACACTGTCTGCGCCGCTGGCTTTTTCCGAATACATATCCAAAATGGAACCATCGTTTTCGTAGTAAAGATCGAGATCGGCCACTTTCGCCAGTTCCCAAATCGCACTGTATCCTTGGCTATTGTGGTTGGTGATGATGTTGTAGAGCGCGGTTTTCAGCGCAAAGCCATTCTTACCTTCGGCTGCTTTGTAGTAGTCGCCTAAGACGGGGGGCTCAGTCGGCGTTGTGGTACCAGAGTCACCGATGGTGAACGACGTGAGTTGCGATTGGGTAAATTCGCCACCAGAAGCCAGCGTGTTGCCATTGGCAACAAGGCTATAAGAGCCATTACCGACCCCACAGCAAATGCCATCGCCGTAGCTGTCTAGAATTTCAAAGGTGTATTGGCCATCGCTTAAACACATTTCTTGGTTGTAAGTGGTGGAATTCTCATACCCAGAGCCAGAGAAGAGTGTGGTACCGCTGCTGTTTTTCAGCAACCAACTTGTCTCAGACGCGTATTGGTCTGTTGTCAGTGACAAGGTTGCCGTGGTTGCTGAGCAGCTTTCTGGTTCGGGAGGTGTAGTTGCCGATTCCGTTGGTTGGAAATTGTCGATATACACCACTTCTGAGCCATCAAAACCGGAAACGTCATAAAAGCGTAGGCCTACAGGAATGGATTTTGTGCTGGTGGCGGTGTAGGAAAACGTCAGCTCTTGCCACTGATTAGTGAGCCCGTTATTGGAGTAACCTTGGTAGCCATCGGCAATCAATCGCGCCATGACTTTGCCTTCGGTATGGTACACCGACACCGAGAACTGATAGGTTTTTCCTTGCTCCACATTGACCATCTGCAAGAAGTCAGTGTTGCCTTGTGTGCCGGTATTGACGGCAATGGCGGCGGCAAGCTTGCCTGTTTTCAGTGGGGTTGTGGCGGAAGAAACGGCGATGCCAGAATCAATGGTGCTCCAGCCTTGTGGGGTATTGCCGCTCCATGTTTCAAAATCGCCATTGAGTAGCTGTGCGGAAGCTGGATTGGCGGAGAGCAGTGCCAGTGTACTTAGGGTAATTATTCTATTTAGCATATAACCTTCTGTTTAATGATATAAAAATCAATTAAGGATAAATTTTCATCAAAGATAGAAAGTTAACGAATCTCTCAATTTTTTATTACAATCCTATTGCTTTCATGAATATATTTGAAACTTATCACGGTATGGTGGTAGGTAACGGCAATCCATGCGGGTGTTTTGTGGTGTTTGAGTCGTATCGATAGAGTGGCGAAAAGAAAAAAGGGATGCTCGTGAGAGCATCCCAAACTAGCAGGGTGGAGACACCCAGCTTTATGTCACTGAGTTGGCGTTACTCAGCACATTTTGACGCCATCACGTTGAGTGGTGTGCCTTGTTCGTCGAACTGTAAGCTCCAAACGTAGCGACCCTCGTCCATGATGGTAACGGCAGTGTCTTTCCCATAACCCCCTTTGATGAGTGGGTTTTCTTGCCCTAGCTTCAAACTGAGACCTTTTGCGGTGAACTGAGGTGTCCAGGTCTTCGCGGCGTACTGCATGCGGTAGCTGCCCGGTTTTTCGTTGGTGACCACTTGGTAAATGCCGTCGCCTTTGTATTCAAATTGGCGATGATCTTTATGTTGCCAACTGGAGTCACTGAAATCGCCGACCACATAAAGCTTCTTACGCATCGGGCCTTTTTCATCGACGGTTGGGTTGTCACATTGCGCCATAAAGCCTTCACCAATACCGCTGGCGAGCGCCATTTTGGCGATTTGTGGTCCTGCTTTAGAGGGTTGCTCAATGCTGAGGAAGCGCGCTTCTAGTGGCGCTAAAGGAATGAGATATTGCCCGTCGATCAGTTTGATCTCTTCGCCATTAATGAGGTCGGTCAAGTGCCCTTCAGAGCCTGCTTTAACCGCATCAAGCTGTAGATATTGCAGGTGTTTGCTGATGTTGGCCACATATAGGATCGCTTCGCTATCGGTACTCTTATGGTCGATGTAGGTTTTGTTGTCGGCCAGTACATTGACGCGCTTACCCTGTGATAACGCAGGGTGCTGATTTCTCAAATTCATCAACTGCTGAATATAGTGTTTGAGATCTTGCTCATTGGCATTCAATGTAGCAGTCACGCCTTCTACTTTGCCACTTGAGCGCGCCACGTGATCGTCACATAACCCTTTCACAGCGCAATCTTGCTCTACTTTGGCTGCAAAGTTTTCAACTTGATCGCCAATTTCGTCGCCATAGTAAAGTGTAATGGGGCCAGTATAGGCCGCTTGGAAGGCAAACACCGCTTTGTGGCGTAGCCAATATTCTTCGTCTTGTGGCTGTGCGATGTTGCCACGTTGTAGGAGATCACCAAAGCGCACCAAATCATGGTTGCCAATCATCAAATTAGGTTTGGCGTGTTCAGGGTAGAGTGCATGCAAGTTCATGCCTTCTGCTAGCCATTCCCCTGATTTTCCGCCAACACCCGCTTCATTCACACCAAAAGTCTCTACCAAACGGTAGCGGACGGGAAAATCAAACGCGGAGCAAAGGGCCGGATTTTCATTGCTGCCATAGCCTGTTTCAATGATGCGGTTTTCTCCAGCCCAGATTTCCGCCACCATGTATCCAAGCGGATTGACGGTTTCCCCTTTGCTGTTGGTGTACGTCACGGCTTTAGAAGCGTTATCTACCGTCTTGCGAATCTCCACCCAAGCCTCTTTTGGTACTTGATAAGCTTGGTCTAAACGCCAACCATCAATCTTCAACTCTTTGATCCAAAATTCGGCCACTTCTTGATAGAAGGCGAGGCTCTCTGGATAGTCGACCGGGTTATTGCTTCCTGCAGGCAGCTTGCCTGTGGGGGAAGCCGCCACATTGCCTTTGTGATGACCAAATACGCCATCAAAAAACACGTACAAGCCACGGGCATGCGCTTCTTCGACTAAACGTTTGGCGTCGTCCATTGTGCCAAAACGCGGATCGACCTCGAAGTAATTGGTGGCAAAGTAGCCAGTGGCATCAAGGCGATCAGCCCAATGGTCTTGCCCCGCTTTAGGTTCGGAATTGAAAATCGGCGTCAGCCAAATGCCGTTCATACCCAAAGATTGAATGTAATCAAGCGAATCAATAATCCCTTGGATATCGCCTTTATGATGGCTGGTGCCATAGCCAGTACCGTGACCAATTTGATCGTTGCCATTGACGAAACTTTCCACCATGACTTGATAAATGCGTAAATCGTCGGCTTTGTTCATGGAAACCGCATCGCAGCGATAGGCATTGGCGGTAGGAGGTGTATCGACTTTAGAAGAAGCATTACAACCGGCAAGCAAAGCGGCAGTAACGGCCAGTGAGAGTGTAGTCAGTACCTGTTTCACGTTGATTTCCTTATTAGACTTTTCGCTCAATTATTGATGAACAATTCATCAACTGAATCAGCCTTGTAAGACGTGTTAGAGGGAGGAGGAGGGAGGATGAGAGATCGCAATCACGGACAAATGGATCTTTTGTCCTACAGAGCATGGTGAGGATCACGAATTGTACCGTTGGACGAAAAAACGCCACCTTGAACAAGTGGCGTTTTTGTAATCATTGTCACACTAACGGTGGTGCGGAGATCCGTTAACGAGAGCGGTTGTGGTATCGGGCTGCTTCTGCCACTTCGACCGGTACGATGGTTTGGCCAATAGGCGCCAGTGAGATCACCGCCAGTTTGAGATGTTGCAGCGCGAATGGAATACCAATGATGGTGATAAAACACGCCACAGCAGAGAGAATATGACCAATTGCCAGCCACACGCCTGCGACCAAGAACCAAATCACGTTGCCAATGAGCCCTAGTGGTCCTGTACCAATATCGCGTTTATTGGTCAGTTCGTCGCGATAGACCGCCTCTGAACCAAAAGGAAAAAAGGAGAAATTACCGATGACGAAGCACGCTCTTCCCCAAGGAATGCCAATAATGCTGATAAAGGCCAAAATGCCAAAAAACCACCAAGCAAGCCCCATAAAAACGCCGCCAAACAAAAACCAAATAATATTTCCGAGAGTTCGCATATGTGTTCCTAAACCCAGTGAAATGAAGCGTTGAGTATCCATAGACTAGATTAATCTGCGATGAACGAGAAGCGGGTAAGCCAAATAAAAACGTGATAAAACAAAGGGGCCAATTCAGGCCCCTAGTATGATCTGGGTTAATAATCCGATTTGTACCAATTGTATTTGTACGCCATCGAACCAAATAGCGCATTGGCTTTGGCTTTATCGAGCGACTCTTGGCTGACCTCTTTTGGTGTTAAGCTCTTGTCTTCAAAGTTGTAGTGATAGGACGACACTTTTTCACCTGGAGAGAACACCACCAAGCTGTCACGCGTTAAATAACCGTAGTTTTTGTCAAACTGCATCATTGCGCGTTCATCTTCGCGAGCCAAAGGCTTGGTCAAGTCACGGCCGATCATTGGCGATGTCGCATCAATGCCGATCAGCGACAGCAGCGTCGGAGGCATATCGATGTTATTCGCTAGGCGATCATCTTTTCGTGGTTCAATGCCTTTGCCCAAAATCACTGCTGGAATATGGAAGCGATCGACAGGCACCAGTTGCGAACCAAACACTCGGGCATCATGGTCTGCAATGACGATGAAAATGGTATTTTCCCAGTAATCGGACTGCTTGGCTTTGTCGAAGAAGGTTCCTAGCGCGTAATCAGAGTATTTAACGGTATTGTTGCGCGTGTTGAACTCACTCTCATACGGCTCAATTTTGCCCGCTGGATACTCAAATGGGCTGTGATTGCTGGAGGTAAAGACGAGGCTGAAAAACGGTTTTCCCTCTTTGTTAAGACGGGTAAATTCTTCATCAGCTTTGTTGTACAAGTCTTCGTCACTCACACCCCAAGAACCAGTGAACTCCGGATTTTGGTATTGCGGCTCATCGACAATTTGCTCGAAGCCATTGCCAAGGAAAAAGCTCTTCATGTTGTCAAAGTGCGCTTCACCACCGTAAATAAACTGGGTGTGGTAGCCTTGTTTTTTCAGCAAGTCCGCGATGGTAAAGAAACCCGTTTGGCTCTTGCTGAGTTTCACGACGGCACGTGATGGCGATGGTGGGAAACCCGTGGTTATCGCTTCAATACCCCGTACGGAACGAGTACCGGTGGCGTACATTTGAGTAAAGTTCCAACCCTCTTCCAACAGTTTGTCTAGATTAGGTGTTAGCGGTAAACCGCCTAAGCCACCGACAAAACGAGCGCCTAAACTTTCTTGCAGCAAAATCACCAAGTTTTTTGGTTTGCCTTGATAAGTGGCGTTATTCACGTTGAGGGTTGGCAGCGATCCTTGGACAAAATCGTGCTTGGCCGATGAGGCTTTCACCAGTTCGATGATCTTGTCTTGGCTCATTTGGCCATAAAACTTGTCTGCGCTGCGCTCTGATTTCATGTTGTTGATGGCAAAGAAGACCGAGTACGAGGAATTGAGTACCAGATCGTTAACCAGCGGATCACTGGAAAATGCCACCATCGCTGGGTTCAGCGGACGGTGTCCCAAAGACGAACGCGCACCCAATACGCCCAATAGCACGACTGCAATGGCTAATACAGGGCGCCATTGCCATTTGATTTGACGAACGTTTTCAGTGACTTTGCCACTGAAAATCCAACCTAACCAAAGCGTGGCGATGGACCCGACAAGCCCGATAAAGAGCTCAATCTTATAGCCTTGCCAAAGCATGCTGAACACTTCTTTCGGGTAAATCAGATACTCCACAAAGAGGCGATTTGGGCGAAGATCGTATTCCATGATAAATGGCGGAGTAGCCAGTTCCATATAAACCATGATCCAAAGACCAGCCACTAGCCATACGCGTAACACGGCGCGCCAAATTTTGCCTACCATACCCTCGACAGGCAGGATGGCCGCCAAGAGACAAGGAAGGATAAATAGCCAACACAAGGTGGCGATGTCCACGCGCAAACCTTGGAACAGCAAATTGCTCCATCCATCTGCGGCGGCAATGCGATCAAATTGCCACAAAGCGAGTAGGAATCGCGAGAGTGTTACAAGACCAAGGGCAATGGCTGCAAAGGCAGCAATCGGCTGTAAGGGACCTAAATTAATCTTACGCATTGATGTTTCCTTATTGCGCGCGGCATTGCTTAAAGAGATCAAGGGTGGCATCGTACTCACTGGTACTCACATCCATCACGCCGAGCAGTGAATGGAAAATGTAATCATGCGAGTAGGTATCGGTTTGCTTGGCTTGCTGCTTAAGGCAGTCAGCATTGATCTGTTTTGTCTGGGCAAAACCCGGTGACATCCAAAGCATCAGAGGTACTTTTGTTTGGTACTCAGGGGCTAAGCTGTAAGGCATGCCATGCAGGAACAAACCATTCTCACCAAGAGATTCCCCGTGGTCAGAAACGTAAATCAGCGCCGTGTTGTAACGCTCCTCAAGTGCCTTGAGTTTATTGATGGTTTGGCTCAATACATAATCAGTATAGAGGATGGTGTTGTCGTAAGTGTTGACGATCTGCTCTACCGAACAGTTTTCGATGTCGGCACGCGGACAATCGGGCATAAAGGCCGCTTTGTCTTTCGGATAACGTTGGAAATACGTTGGGCCGTGGCTGCCAATCAAATGTAGAGCCAACACACGGTTCCCCTTTAGATTCTCGACATCCTGTTCGAAGTTTTCCAGTAACGCCATGTCATAGCAGGTGCTGCCATTACAAAGCGCATCCTTACGAGAGCGATCGACGGTAAACAGAGGAATGTTTTTCGCCACATCTTTGTCGCCACCGTCATTTTCTTTCCACAGAAGTGACACACCTGCACGGTTTAAGATGTCCAGTGCATTGTCTTGATTGTCTGCCGTTGGGCGGTCAAAGTTTGAGCGTGTCATGTTAGAGAACATGCATGGTACGGAGACTGCGGTTGCGGTGCCACATGAGCTGACATCTTGAAACGAGATCATGCCTAATTCGTTGGTGTATTGGTTCGTAGGACGGGCATAACCGTTCGCTTGGTAGTTTTGCGAACGTGCCGTTTCACCGACGACAAAGACCAACAAGGTCGGCTTTTGCTCCGCTTGTTGTAGAGCCAGTTCTGACTGTTTGGCATCAAGGCCCAATTGGCGGTAGGGCTGCGGTGTGGAAAAGTAGGTATCGCGAACATACTTTGTGGCACTGTACACATACTGAGTCGGGATGATCATCTTTTTCAGATGGGTATTGTTTCGCCCAATAGATGCGTAATCTTGGTAATAAAGGCCTGCAATCACCGCGATCACGGCCAAAGAAGCGAGCATACTCGCTGCTTTCTTCGCCACCATGTGCAGCGTAGAGCCTGATAGGCTCAAATTCAGTTTGCACACCAACAGCGCAGGTACTACGCCCATCAACAAGGTCCAGATGACAGAATATGCGCTGAGGTATGATCCTGCTTCGCTGCTGTCTGTTTCCATGATGTTGGCAATCATGCCGTAATCAAACAAAGTGCCATAGTTGTAGCCGGCATAGCTTACCATCGCAGAAAGCAGAAGCAGCACTGCAAAGAAAGGCTTACTTAGCCAAGGCCAACTGAATAAGTTGAACAAGAAGTTCAATGCCGCAAGGAAGAAGATAGGGACTGAAATTACAAAACCCACCTTGACAGAGTCGAGGTGGCTAATGATGCTGAACAGTTCTTTGTAAATCGGCAAATTAACGATGGTGGCGAAATAGATCGCCAGCACCAAAGTGAATGTGGTGTAAGAGCATTCACGATTAAACAAGGTTTTGATTCGATTCATTGTGGTCACAGCAATACACTCGCCCAAACAAACAGCGCCAGTGCTAAGGCGACGAAGACGGCAGCAGAGCCGATGTCTTTCGCTCGGCCGCTGAGTTCATGCCAATCGTCACTAATGCGATCTACGACGGCTTCTACCGCAGAGTTGATCAGCTCAACAATAACCACCAACAATAAGCTAGAAACCATGAGAATTCGTTCAATGGTCGTCACTGGGAGGAAGAACGCGGTGATGGTTAGCGCGGCGGTCAGAAGAATTTCCTGACGAAAAGCGGCCTCGTTAATCCATGCGGCTTTCAAGCCTTTCATTGAATAGCCCGTTGCGTCGACAATACGACGAATACCTGTTTTTCCTGGTTTCAAAATATAACCCTACTACTTGTTATTAATGGGAAGCTCAAAGCTGGTTGTGGCAAATGAGTAGTTAGCGGTCGCTAAGCTACTTCAACGCTCGTCAAGCAAATGTGAAAAGAAGTGAAAATAGAGGCGTTGGGAAAGATTAAGCTCGTCAACTGCGCGTTTCGGCACCAGTAACGTAAGAATCACAACGTAAAGTTGCCCTTGTTATCACTTCTATCAATGACTAGGTTGAAATGTACAGCGTTTTATTATGGAAATCAGTCACGCACGTGTAATGAATTGTCGCGCTTTGTAAGATTGGTAAGGTGAATGATGCCGAGGGCATCATTCTGTGTTAGAGGGAAAAACGAATGATGAAGCAGGCACCGCCCAGCGGGCTATGGGCAACGTGTGCACTGCCGTTGTGAATCTGGCAAATCTGTTTGACGATCGCCAAACCCAATCCATAACCGCTGGTGGATTTGTTACGCGATTTGTCGGCGCTGTAAAAGGCATCAAACAGGTAAGGCCAATCTTGTTCGGCGACGCCTTTGCCATCATCGTGTACTTGAAATTCCAGCTGCTCGGCAGTGTGTGTCACTTGAATGCGAACTTGTGTTTGGGTGTAGCGCATCGCATTACGCACCAAATTGTCGAGCGCTCTTTTCACAAGGTGAGGATCAACATTGACTTGATCACAACAGTTGTCGATCTGCAAATGGATGGGATGATAAGTTTCGCTCTGCCATTTTCTCACGAGGGTTTCACACCAAGGTTGGAGAGAAATCGCCTGTGTGTGCAACTGAGCTTCGGGTCTTTCCATTTTGGCGTAGTAGAGCATCTCTTCTACCATGGCTTCCATTTCATCAATGTCTTCCACCATGCTGGAAACCGATTTTTGTTGCTTCTCGTTGAGTGGCGAGTCGGCAAGTAAATCGGCTTGCCATTGCAGACGAAAAATGGGTGTGCGTAGCTCATGAGCCACAGCGTTAGTCAAAACCTTGTTGCTGGTGATCAGATTGGCGATCTTATCCGCCATGACGTTGAAGCTTTTGTTCAAGGAGCCGACGGAATACCGGGCGGTGGTACGGGCTCGCGCGGACAAATCACCCGATGCAAAAGCCAATGTTACGCGTTCTAACTCACGAACTCGGCGACTTAGAAACCAAATCAAAATGACGCAATAGATAGCAAAGCCGATAATGAAGAACACCCAAACTAAATTACCGCTAAAATCGATGGCTTGCCTTAACGGTGATTGCAGATCTTCTTCTAAGTGATAGATGGTCGAGTTGGCGGAAAAGCGCATCCAAACATCAAAATCATCATCCAGATAAACCAGCATTGCAGGATCAACAAAAACAGCAGCAATCTCTTTTGGCAGCTGCTTTTGCTCGTAGATGGTTAAAATAGAACGCGTGGCTTCGGCGTAATTTTCCATCGCTTCGGTGAAATAGGCTTGGCCTTTTTCCTGATACAGCGGTGTTAGTAGATCATGAAACGCATTGATCTCGAATTCTGTCAGTACACGATCGTAGTCGGTATTTAACTGATAGACGATAACCTCGTAGCCCCACAATGTGGCAAAAAACAAAAGAATCAGGCCAAAAAAGGCTTCCAGATAAATGCGCTTCATTTTCGGTGTTTATTCATTCCATGTGTCTGGCATAAACATATAGCCCTTGCCTCGAACCGTGAGAATTTTCTTTGGTGGTGTGGTGGTATCGTTGAGTTTTTTCCTCAATGTGACCACACGATTGTCAATGGTGCGATCCACGCCATCGTATTCGATGCCTCGCAAAGCCTTGGTCAAAGATTCGCGCGACAGCACTTGTTCTGCTGATGTGGCCAGCAGCCAGAGCAAATCAAACTCGCCATCGGTTAAATTGATGGTTTGATCGGCCAGCTGGCACTCTCGACGAATACGATTGAGTTTCAGCGCACCGTATCGGCAGTTGTTGGCGTCTTGGTTAACGGCCACATCTGGTCGTCTCAGTAGCATCCTCACCCGAGCCAGCAAAACGCGTGGTTTAATGGGTTTATTGACAAAGTCATCCGCGCCAATTTCCAACGCAGCAACGTGATCGAAATCGTCATCGCTGGCGGTTAACATCAGGATTTTTCCATTATAGGCGTCGCGAATTTGCCGACACACGCTCAACCCATCTTGACCAGGTAACATCAGGTCAAGCAGGACGAGTGCAGGCTTTTCGTTGAGGATCATTTCAGGCGCATCCGTGCCATTATCAACGGTGATCACTGAAAATCCTTGTGACATAAAATAGTCACTTAACATCTGTTGGAGCTTGATGTCATCTTCAACAATGATCAACTTCTGGTCTTCTACCATGGTGTCATTCTATGCTTTGTTTTGTTGTTATATTGAGTACGTCATCAGAAGTACTGATATGAAACGAGAAGTTATACGACTCACTTCACCTTTTCAAATATAAATGACCACCAAGGAGATTGACAGCAGGAGGTTATCAGAATGGGCACAAAATCAATGTCGTCGTTTTGTATGACTTTGTCATGATCTTGAAGGGGCAACAGACAATGAGGCGCACACCTGAGCGCTTAATCCGCTCAGGTGTGCTTGGTCAATTGAAGGGGCAGCGGGCGGTGAGTTTAGTAAGCTACGCCAATGCGCTGATTGAGGTACTGGTTCGTTTCTAATACATCGAGCAAGGCCGCTGCGTAATCTGCCACGGAAATTTGGCTCTTACCTTCGTCGTCGCATAGCAGTTGATCGCCTCCGACACGGTAGTGATGGCGTTTCTCTCCCGGAAAAATTTCTGCCGCTGGACTGACAAAGGTCCAATCAACGTCGCTAGAGAGGGAACGAAATTGATCCAGTGCGTCTGATTGTGCTAACGCTTCTGCTTTATATTCTTCAGGAAACTCTGGCACGGTGACAAGTTTGACATCGGGTGCCACTTCTAGCGAACCCGCTCCGCCAACCCAAAGCAAGCGCTTAACACCGACGTTGGCCAATTGTGTCAGCAACAATTGAGCGGTTTCTGCCACGATGCTGTGATCGTTGTTTGCTCTGCCACCAACGGCGGCAATAACGTAATCGGCATCTTGGAATGTTTGCGCCAGGTTGTGTGGCTGGCGAACGTCAAATTGACGTTTCTCTACATCATCGCGTTCAACGGCATTGGGATTGCGAGCGATAGCAATCACATCATGACCGCGTTCGCGTGCTTCGTTGACAAGAGTACTGCCGATCCAACCTGTTGCGCCTAATATTGCTATTTTCATTTCTCTTCTCCGGTTCTATACCCTTCCTACTTGAAGCTGCAGCGGTGTTGGCTGCGCTCGTTCACTGGCACGCCAGCCCGGCCCAATCACATAGTCTGTCTATGTTCATGGGGATGAGCTCACTTGCCGCCTACCTGCAACTCCAAGTAGTTTGGGTATGTGAGGTTTCGTTATGGAGAGAGTCTACTCATGAGATATATCGGGATAAATAAACTTAAATGATATAGATTGTTTCAATAAACTGATCTAATAGAGATAGAAATGGACAGACTCGACGCCATCAAGAGCTTTATTGAAGTGGCCAATTGCCGCAGTTTTACCCAAGCAGCGGAAACCTTATCGCTAAGTCGGCTTCAGGTAACTCGGCATGTCCAAGAAGTGGAAAGCTGGCTTCAACAGCGCTTACTGCATCGCACGACTCGAAAAGTCAGCCTGACGCACGCAGGCGAACAAGCCTATATTCGATGCCAGCGCATTTTAGATGAAGCCGCGGCTTTGGAGTTGGATGCGGTTCAAAGCCGAGATTCGCTAACGGGGTCGATTCGCATTTCTGCTCCGATTGGTTTTTCACAGCACTATCTTATTGATGCAGTCAGTGCATTTACCGAGTTGCATCCGCTTGTAATGGTTGACATCTTGGCCTCTGATCGCTTTTCGCAATTGGTTGATGAGCGCGTAGATGTCGCCTTGCGATATACCGATCAACCCGATGAGACGTTAATTGCGAGAAAACTGATGGATATCGATGCGGCCGTGTGTGCGACACAGGGGTATTTGGATGAACATGAGCCCATTGTCGTGCCGGAAGATTTAGCCAACCACAATTGCTTAGTCCATTTGAGTACCCACTTATGGAGATTCGTTGCCGATAATCAAATCTCAGAAGTATCCGTAAAAGGCAATATTTGGGCGAATGATCTCAGTACCTTATTAGGTGCGGCGCTGGCAGGGAAAGGGGTGATCCGTTTGCCATGTGATTTGGCCAATCCGCTTTTGCAACAGGGTAAGCTCGTCGCACTATTGACCCCCTATACTTTGCCTTCATCTTCCTTGTGGGCTGTTTATCTTTCTCGCAGTTATCAAACCCCTGTGGTGCGTCAGTTTATTGATTTTATTGCGCAGCGATGGGATCAGAATGTGCAACTGTGGCAAAGGCCTGCGTAGTTACAGGCCTTTGTGGTGCGATAAGCATGAGCGGTTATGGCTGTTGCTTGGTCGGTGCTAGAGCGATTTCACGAATACAGACGTTTTGAGGTTGCTGGTAGGCAAACAATACAGCTCTCGCGACATCGTCTGCTGCCAACACGCCACCCATATCCACTTTCCACGCATCGTAACCGTCTTTGATTTGTTGCGATGTGGTGTGTGAAAGCAATTCTGTTTCGACCGCACCCGGTGCGATGGTCGTGACACGTACGTTAGAGGCAGCCACTTCCTCACGCACATTTTCAGAAATGGCATGCACAGCGAATTTGGTGCCACAGTATGCCGCGTGATCTGGGAAGGTTTTCTTACCTGCGATCGAGCTGATGTTAATAATAGTGCCGCTGTTGCGTGCTTTCATTGGCGCTAGCACCGCTTGCATACCATTTAGCAAACCAAGGACATTAACATCAAACATACGTTGCCATTCATTCGCTTCTTGAGTGTCAATCTGGCCAAGTAACATCACACCCGCGTTGTTTACTAATACGTCCGCCGGGCCATAGATTTCTTCTGCACGAGTAATCGCAGCATCAAAGGTGTTTTTATCGGTCACGTCCACTTGAGCACAAAGTGTGTTTGGCAAATTAAGCGCCTCAAGGCGCTCGACGCGACGTGCCAAGAGCAGCAGTGGATGACCTTCTTCACTGAAACGACGCGCGATGGCTTCACCAATACCAGAGCTTGCACCTGTAATAACGACTAATTTTTTCATTTTGTGATCCTCTTTAAAAGCCGTTTTGGCTTGTTGATGTGTAGTTTATGAAAAGAATTTTTGTTGATATATATCGACCTAGTTGAAACTCTGTTGTTATATGGCAACAATAAAGCATCAAAAGAAAAGAGAAACCGATGATGCAAACACAGATCAACCTCGCGGATATCCGCTCCTTTGTGCTGATCGCCCAACTTGGCAATTTCACCAAAGCCGCAGAAGCACTGGGAGTGTCGCGCTCGCATGTGTCTCGCCAAATTAGCCAACTGGAGAAGCAAATGGGGGTGACGTTGTTGATCAGAACCACGCGCACACTCAAATTAACGGATGCGGGAAAATCACTGTTTGCTCAGTGTGAGATGGCGCTGCATAGCATTGATCAAGCGGTATTGGCCGCGGTGGATGATATTGAAGCCGTTCGGGGGGAAATCCGGATTAACTGTGTGGGCGGTTACTTAGGGGAAGAGGTGATTGCGGAGGTCGTGGGTCAGTTTATGCAGCAATATCCGCAAGTACGAGTGGATTTGGATTTTAGCAGCCATCGTGTTGACCTGATTGAGGATGAATTTGATATCGCGTTTCGCATGGGCAAACTGGAAGATTCAGGTTTTGTCGCTCGCAAGCTGATTGATGTGGAAATGGGCACTTATGCCAGCCCGAACTACTTAGCGACGCACGGACGACCAGAACATCCGAAAGAACTGGATATACACGCTTGTTTAACGGGCTCGGTGACGCGCTGGACCTTCCAACATCGGCAAACCAAGCAAACATCAGATTGCCAGGTGCGTGGGAAACTGCGCTGCAAAAATGGCCGAGTGATGCTGAAAGGTGCTTTGGCCGGCAACGGCATCATTCGTGTACCCACGCTTTACTGTATGCCAGAACTAGAACAAGGCTTACTGCAAGAAGTGTTTGAGGATTGGCATATTCCAAGTGTGGCGTTCTCTGCGCTGTATCATCGTGATCGTTATCAACCTAAGCGCATTCGAACGTTTATCGAGTTCACCAGCGATTATTTTCGTCAGTTACAAAAGAGCATTAAGTCAGCTTGATGCCAAAGTGTTTAACAATGAAAGCCACGCAGGCAAAGGAACTGATGGAAATCAGTGCGCAAAAAAATAAGGAAATCCAGAAGCTAAATCGTTCCATGAGATACGGAAAAATCAGAAACATGGGAAGCGTAGGGAGCACATACCAAAATGTGTAGTAGGCGTGATTCGTCAGCTTTTCATTACCTTGTCCTTCAAGGTACATCCAAATCAGCGCGAGAATGGTCACGGTGGGGAGAGCGGCGATAAGCGCACCCGCTTTGTCACTGCGTTTGGCGACCTCAGAAATAAACACCACGATCGCGGCCGTGATTAAATATTTGGTGACAATCCAGTACATTGCATTTCCTTTGTTGTTTATTCGGCTCTCCTTGCCGTGTTTTGCATAGTAGAGTGACTGAGCCAAAACTCAATGAAAAAAGGCGCATTTTGCGCCTTTCAACTCGATAGAGCGGCCATTGATTGGCCATTATTCGCTGGTCAAGACAAAACCATTGTCGCTACCAAAACCGTTGGCAACATAGCCATCAGCCTGCGGATCGTTACCCCATTGGTTTTGATTGAAGAGATAGCGGAACTCCACTTTTTGTTCTTTCGGCAGGCGCGTCTTGAATTTAAATAAGCCACTTTTTTTCACCAGAGTCATTGGCTCTGGCTTCCAGTTGTTAAACTCCCCAACAACGTGCGCGCTTTCCCAGTTTTCTTGTTGAACCTCAAACGTCACTTCGACTTCGTCTTTGGTTTTGA
The DNA here is from genome assembly GCF_028570825.1 of Vibrio sp. CCUG 15886. NCBI lineage: Bacteria > Pseudomonadati > Pseudomonadota > Gammaproteobacteria > Vibrionales > Vibrionaceae > Vibrio > Vibrio sp. CCUG 15886. The sequence goes on from NZ_JAQQBT010000001.1 coordinate 1,606,030, forward strand.
AAAAGCGTTTTTTTAACATAACAATATCCTTATATTTCTCATAACAACCGAATAAGTATTACTCCTGTTTCATAGTGTTTGCAAGTTACGAAGGCAGGTTAAACCTGATTATTGCTTGGTTAGGGAACTGATAAGAGGAAAGAAAGTCATACTTGGAGCGCTTGCCTGTTTGAAAGGCTTCCATCAGAACGTTTTTTGCTGTTAACCTAGGGCAAGTTCCCTCATTGCCAAGGAGAGGTTGTTTTTGTACTCACTGTTTAGAATGCCACTATTGATCGTGTTAGCCGTGGCGATCATCTTTATGGCATCGTCAGAAATGATCAAAAACACACTTTCTTTTTCAGAGAGTGCTGCAGTGCAAGCAACTGAAACCACATGTCCTGATGTTCATCACGACATAAAATTGGAAAGTAGTCAGCCTTCTCATGGCTGTCATTCGGTGTGCATAGGCAAAATGCCCGCCTCCAAAGCGCAACTGGCATCGTTGCAACAAGCTTTCGCTCTCGCATTGATTTCTCGTGATCAATCGGTCAAAGCCTTCTCGATGAACGAATCGCTCTTTCGTCCTCCCATTTCAACCTTTGTTTAATCTTTATTTCATTCATTAATTAATAAAAATTAGATTATTCAAGGTATTAACATGATCAAGAAAATCGTCTTTATGTTCTCGGCATTGTTGCTGAGTGTGTCTGCATACGCAGCGAAATTTGAACAAGGCACGCATTACACGGTATTACCTACCGCCAAATCGCAGAAACCTGTCGTGACGGAATATTTCTCTTTCTACTGCCCACACTGTTACCGTTTTGAGGGAGTGGTGGAAAGCATGAAGAAATCTCTGCCTGAAGAGGCAAGATTTGAGAAAGTGCATGTTTCCTTTATGGGGGGCGAGATGGGGGTTCCTGTCGCCAAAGCGTACGCCACAATGGTGTCGCTGGATGCAGAAAAAACCATGGTTCCGGCGATGTTCACGCAAATCCACGAAAAACGCAAAGCACCACAAACGGAAGCTGAGTTGCGTCAACTCTTCATCGATAATGGTGTTGATGCCAAGAAATACGATGCGGCTTACAACAGCTTTGCCGTTAACTCGATGCAAAAGCGTTTTGATAAGCAGTTTAAGGAAAGTACCTTAACGGGTGTACCCGGCGTGATCGTAAATAACAAGTACATTGTGAAAGCAGACAAAATCACGACAATTCAAGAATACAATGAATTGGTGAATTATCTGCTGACACTGTAAAGCAGAAAGAACAGAGTACAAGGCGACCACGGGTCGCCTTTTTTGGCGATGGTAATTTTTAAATGAGCAACTATATTCATATCTGTTTTGGCTGGGTCTGAAGAGGACCATAACAATAAGATAGGTATGAATATGAAAAATAAACACAACGTTAAACTTGGCTATGGGCCAGCTCTACTCCCTTGGGACGAGCAGGTCCCTGATTTTGCACAAGGGTTGATTTCGCCACCGAATGCCGATCCAATAGAGGTTTACCGCAGAGCAAATCAATCCTTTGGTTTTGAAGTGGACGAGATTCATCAAGCGAACTTTGAGATTCCTCCGATAGGACAAAGTGAGGATGAACAGGACACGGCCTTTTCTCAAGTTCAGCAGTATGTGAATCGTCAAAAAGCGCGCTTTCTTGGCTACCAAACGGAAGAGAAAATCGATTACGGCAAACGCATTGTGCCCTTTTTAGATGTGAGCATGAACAACGTGGGTGACCCGTTTGTTGATGGCAACTACACCATCAATACTAAATTTGTCGAACGAATGGTACTTGATTATTTCGCTTCACTGTGGAATGCCAAATGGCCTTCTCAAGGGCCTTATTTGAAAGCCGATGGCAGTTGGGATCGTGGTGATCCCGAAAGTTATTGGGGGTATGTACTGACCATGGGCAGCACAGAGGGCAATTTGTATGCGATGCTCAATGCGCGTGACTATCTCTCTGGCCAAACGTTACTGGATGATGAAATTTGTGGTGAAGATGCACACGGGCGCACGATCACGACAAGTCAACTTTATGCCCACTATCCGCAAGCGCCACAAGAAAATCCCAATGCTTATACGCCAGTGGCATTTTTCTCTGAGGATACCCACTATTCGATTGTCAAAGCGATGTCGGTCGAGAAAATTGAGACCTTTGGTGCCTTGGGCAACCGACTTTATCCTAACGACAACCCACTTGGAAAAGGCGAAGTGTGGCCTGCGGAAGTGCCTTCCGAAGCGCCAGTAGAAGGTTTGCCTGTTGGCTCAGGCGCGATCGATGTCGATAAGTTGGTGAAGTACGTTGAGTTCTTTGCCGAGAAAGGTTACCCAATTATTGTGGTGCTCAACTACGGTACGACCTTCAAAGGTGCGTACGACAATATCGATCAAGCGACCTTGGCGTTGGAGACAGTGCTGAAAAAACATGGGCTCTATGAGCGTCAAGTTCCGGTCGATCCAAGCGATCCTTCAAAAACTGAGACGCGCACGGGCTATTGGATTCACGTGGACGGTGCGCTCGGCGCAAGTTACATGCCGTTTGTCAAAATGGCCGCGAATTTGCGCGAGTATGAAGGCTTCTTTGAAGAGAACCATTGTTACACAGGGCCAGATTTCGACTTCCGCAACCCTATGGTGCATTCCATTGTCACCAGTGGCCATAAGTGGCCAGGGGCTCCTTGGCCGACTGGGGTATACATGACCAAGCACCAGTTTATGGTTTCTCCACCGGATAACCCGGCTTACATTGGCTCGCCTGACACCACGTTTGCTGGCTCACGCAGTGGCATTTCCCCTTTGAATCTTTGGGACTATTTCTCCAAGCACAGTTACGAAAAGCAGATTGAGTTGGCGATGAAAGGGCAGAAGATGGCGCAATATGCTTATGAAAAGTTGCAAGAAGTGGCGAACTATTGGGAAGACAAAGGAGCTGATATTGGTGTTCCCAAAGGGTTATGGTTGCAACGAACGCCGCTCTCTTTATCGCTTATTTTCTGTCAGCCAAAGGATGACATCATTTTCAAATACTCGTTAGCCAAAGAAGAGATTGACGAGCCAAATCCAGAAACAGGCCGTAAGACACGAAAATACGTCCATATGTTTACCATGTGGGACGTGACTGAGAAACTGATTGATGAGTTGTGCGACGATCTCAAAGCGGATGATGCGTTTAATGTGGCGGACTTTAAACCGTTAACCAATGTTCGTCGTACTCGCGACTTACCACATTCGAGTGCCCATTTGGTCAAGTTACCACTGAAAGGACGTTCGTTTAGATAAAGAGAGAATAAGAGACCAATAAGGCCAGCAATGCTGGCCTTAATTCATACAGTATCTTTGAAGGTATTTTACGCCAATTTGAGATCGTACTGATTGCGGTACATCACCATGTCTTCAATGGTGAGCACTGGCATATTGTGTTGCTTGCCGAAGGCAATGATCTCGGGCGTTTTGGCCATGGTCCCATCAGGATTGGTCAACTCACACAGAACACCCGCAGGCTGTAATCCGGCCATTTGCATCAGATCAACCGTGCCTTCGGTATGACCGCGACGAGCCAACACACCGCCTGGACGAGCACGTAACGGGAAGACATGACCCGGGCGCGCCAAGTCGTCTGCTTTTGCTAACGGGTTTGCAGCGGTTTTGATGGTGGTTACTCGGTCTTGTGCAGAAACACCTGTGGTGACACCTTGCTTTGCTTCAATCGAGACGGTAAACGCGGTTTGGTTGGCACTGTTGTTGTTAACGACCATGGGTGGCAGTTCCAACTTGTTGGCGTGCTCGTCGGTGAGGCACAAACACACAATGCCGCTGCATTCGCGAATCATCAACGCCATTTGTGCGTTAGTAAGGTGTTCAACGGAATAGATAATGTCGCCTTCGTTTTCACGATCTTCATCATCGAGCAGTAGTACGCCACGGCCCTCTTTGAGCGCAAGCAAAGCGTTTTCAACGCGAGTAATCGGATCGCCAAATTCGGCAAGTAGAGATGACTGATTCATGGTTAACTCCTAATAATCACCAGAATCAGGGCAGCATGAGGCTGGAAGCGTTTCTTCCAAAACGAAATGCACCAGAGCCAGAGGGCACTGGTGAAGTTTCATTCTCTCTCATCCGGACTATAACCGTCGGCTCTGGCCTCTAACCAGATCTGCTGACCTCGACGAATCGAGCGCTCGCGGGCTCACCTCATTCGGTATACCGCCGGTGGGGAATTTCGCCCCGCCCTGAGAATAAAAAATAATTTAGCCAAACGTCTGTCTCACACAGCACGTCAGCCGAAGTATGTTACTGCGGAAAAAGCATCAGGAAAAGTCACGTGTGTCTGTTTGTTTGATTTATGCACAGCTCTTATTGGCCTTTGGTCGTGATGTAGGCAACTGAAAAGCAAGCTATAGTGAAAGCAAACAGACGGGTTGGATTGATAGAGGTCAGCATGCTAGAGAAAGAAAAAACGGGGCTAATTGTAGTGGATGTGCAAGGGAAATTGGCGCAGATGGTGGATCAAAGTGAACAGATGATCAATAACATCACTAAGTTGATTGAAGGGGCAAAGCAGTTAGCGCTGCCCATCATTTGGTTGGAACAAATCCCTGAAAACTTAGGTGCTACGGTTGCGCCAATAGCGAATGCGTTGGAGGGGTATCCACCTTTTCATAAATCGACTTTTTCTGGATGCGGCACTAAAGCCATTAATCATGCCATCCAAGCTAGTAACGTTCAGCAGTGGCTGCTATGCGGCATTGAAGCGCACATTTGTGTTTATCAAACGGCAGTCGATTTGAAACACATGGGCTACCAAGTGGAGGTGGTGACAGATTGTGTCTCATCCCGAGATCCACAAAACAAAGCCTTAGCATTGAGAAAATTTGAAGCCAATGGCATCGGTTTGTCGGGTTTGGAAATGGCGCTTTTTGAATTAATGCGTGATGGCAGATGTCCAGAATTTAAGCAGCTACTGCCGCTTTTTAAGTAACATTCTCTATGAGTTGTACCACTCATCAAGACTGTACAAACTCGATATTTTCTGGTGACATAACGGCCTTTCTCTTCTGTTTAGAGTTGTAATTAAATGTCGTTGTCAGAAATCAAATTCATTGCTGCCGATATGGATGGCACCCTGCTGGATCCATTAGGAAAATTGGCACCAGAGTTTTTCCACATCTATCAAACGTTAGAAGATAAAGGAATTATCTTTGCGGCTGCCTCTGGTCGGCAGTATTACAGCCTGCGTGAGACGTTTTCCCCAATCAACGAGCGCATGATGTTTATTGCGGAAAACGGCACATTAGTCATGCATCAAGGAAAAGAGCTCTACAGCTGTGGTTTAGCTAGCACGGATATTAAAGACATTATTCAGTTGGCTCGCACCATTGATGGTGCCCACATTGTGCTATGTGGTAAAGAATCGGCTTATGTCGAAACAAAGCATCCTGAGGCTATTGAAGAAATCAGTAAGTATTACCATCGCTGCCAATATGTCCCCGATCTGCTGGATGTTGATGAGGCTTTCATCAAAGTGGCGATTTGTCATTTTGAAGGTTCACAAGAAAAATTACACACATCATTCAGCGAACGTTTTGATGCGACCCATCAGGTGGTGGTGAGTGCCAAGATTTGGTTGGATGTGATGAACGCAGAAGCGTCAAAAGGCGCGGCGATTAGACATTTACAGCAAACGTTGGGTTTTACACGCCAACAAACCATGAGCTTTGGTGATTATTTCAATGACGTAGAAATGCTTAAACAAAGCTACCATTCCTATGCGATGGCCAACGCCCATCCTGAAGTGAAAGCATTCGCTCGTTTTATCGCACCAAGCAATGAAGAGTCTGGTGTTTTGCAGGTTATCCAGCAGCAGGTGTTGTCTGATTAAATACCCAATCAAATGACTCGATATGCGCAATTTTTACGTTTTTTGCACGACAAGTTAACCGGGATCAATATTCCAACCGATTTGGCCTCCACTGCGTAGAAACTCTCCTAAACTGATGTTGGGATGGTAACCGCACAGTTTGGAGGGCGTCATGATCACGGTACATAGGGATTATCGAGTGAGTATTAAACCAGAGCGCTATGCACATGTAGAAATCAACCCAGTAGGAAAGCTTGATGTTGAAATAAAAGGTCAGCGTCAACACTATGTGGCTGATTTTGAACAGTTGGCTTTCTCTAGCGATGAACAAGGGGTGGCATTAGTTTGTCAAAAGGCACACTCTCCTTGGAAAGTGATGCTTGCGACCGCAGACGCGCAAGAGCTAAAAAGTTTGGTTAAAGAAGCGCAAGAAGAGTACGAAATCTTAATGCGCGATCTCTAATTTTTATGGTTGCGCCTGCTCATACCTGACTTAAAACGTTTTGACTGAACAAAATCCTTCGTATTGCGCGAAGGATTTTTGCTTTTTGGCTATCCTCAATGATGTGAGGCTTGCTGATATCGAACCGTGTGAAAAGAAAATAAAAGAAGATATCTTTTATTTGTGCTATTGATAAACACTCAAATTGTGGTCTTTTTGATCATTGCAAGTGTCATAAAATGGTACTTTTTGATTGATTGTTGCGCTTTTTGAGCCTTGTTGATAATAATAATAGCGGATTCATGAGAGGAGAATGTCGCTAAAGTCGGACCACTTTATCGATCAATTTTCTTGAGCAGGTTTTATGAAAGCGTTAGGATTTGCCGCTTTTAGTAGGAGATGACAATGCCAAGAGTCAGCCAAGCTGTGGCCAAAAAAACACACCAAAATATTATAGATGCATCGTTTAAAATACTCCTGCTAGAAGGCTATGAACACTTAACCTATACGCATATTGCTGAGAAAACAGGGGTGAGTCGTTCTTGTGTGAATGGCCATTTCAAGAAAAAAGAAGAATTATTGGATGAGCTCAAACCGAAAGCGGTCGAACACATCATCCAAGCCCTTGAATTTTCATCCCCTGAAGCGTTTTATCTCTCTTGGGTTAACGCTGTAAATGAAGATCGAATGTTTCGAAACCTCATCCAGAATGTGGGAGAAATCATTTGTAGTGCGGAAGGGCGAATGTCTCTCACCAATCGAATCTCTGGTGACTCTAAAGAAGCGGAAAAAGCGCTTTATATGGCGATCGGCTATGCAGTCGTCCATATTAGCTGCCCTATATGCTGAGCTAATTAGAAAGGTTTTTGGTGGGTTAAAAAACAACCAAAGGTAAACCAGCGATGTCACAAAAAAGTCAGTAAATAACGGATGATGGGTTTTATTTCTTTCCTTTCCGTATTGTCTCGCTATAATGTGCTCGTCTAAGTGAGTTGGTCCTCACAGACAACACTTTCTATGCTTTGGTTGTAAAACTAGCTTAGCTTAAATAGCTTTTGGTCGCTTGGTTGTCCTACTTTTACCAAACGACCTTCTTTTTACGTTCATTTTGAACACCATTCAGTTTCTTCATAATTATTCACCCCCTCTATACCTTGGCAGATAAATGTGAAACACGGCTACTTTAAACCGTGCTTTCCGGAATGCGTAAAAATTTCCTTACTGGTGTAGGTATCGGTAGAAAATTTGGCAATAGCACGGTGATCATGACAATGAATGCAAGTGAGCCAAATAGATCCTCTGGTCGGTGCATACCAATCCACAAGCGGCTATAAGCGACCAAGCTTGCCCAAGCAAGGGTTATGACAAACGCCACATAGCGCTTTTGCATCAGGAAGAGACCACCAAAGAAAGCCACACATAAACTAGCAAATATGGTATGGCCTGAGGGGAAGGAGTAGTCGGTTTCACCTTCCCAATGTTGCAAACGCCATGGGCTGATTGTTTCTTCGAGTGTTTTGACTCGTGCGACTTGTTGATCCGCGTCTAGATTGTAGAACGCTTGTGGGGTTTCAACTAAATGTTCTGACGCCATCAGTTCGGTGTAGGGACGGGGTGACTCTGTGAATTGCTTTAATCCCGTTTTTCCCGCGAAACTTAAAACCAGCATAAGTGCTAGTACCGCAAATCGACCCACAACAAAATATCGTCCAGAGTGTTTACGTAAAACCAGCAAGCTTAAAGCGACCAGGGTAATAGCAAAACCTTTACTGCCAGCTGAATCGGTCACTAGGGTAAAAGTGAGACCAAGAAAGTCTGGAACAGGAGACGTCAAATCAATACCTGAGGCAAACCAAGTAACTAAAGTCAGCAAAGCTGCGAAACACGAAAGAGCGACTAGTGAGTAACGTTTTGGTGTGAATACTGTTTTCATCGAGAAAGCTTGTGAAGAAAAACCGCCATTATAGGTGAGTGTGCCTGATGGAAGTATCAAGCATCTGTCAATTATTTCGAGATGGGTTCTAAGCTCGGTAGCGAGTGTAGGCCTTGGGAAAACACTTACTCCCGAGCAAACGATGACGATGGAGCTCCTTCTCTAGCGGACGTGCATGTGTCCTGCAAAGAAGTGATTGACGGGGCCATGACCTTGACCAACGGATAGCTCATCGGCATGAGCGATTGCCTGTGATATGTATTGTTTAGCCAAGAAGACAGCCTTGTGTAAGCGATGACCTTGAGCCAAGTAAGACGCAATGGCGGAAGATAATGTGCAGCCAGTACCATGAGTGTTACGTGTGGAGTGGCGTTTGCTACGGATGAATTCGCAAAACTGTGGTGTGATTAAAAGATCACTACTGTGGGACTCATTCTGCAAATGCCCGCCTTTTAATAAGATGGCAGGGCAGTTCAGCGCTTTCAAACTTTCGACGCTCGAGATCATCTCATTTTCAGTGTTCGGGATGGGCATTCCGGTGAGCGCCACATATTCTGGGATATTTGGCGTCACGATATCCGCAAGTGGAATCAAGTGCTCCTTCAGTGCTGCGATCGCATCGGGTTGTAATAAAGCGTGGCCGCTGGTGGAAATCATAACGGGATCGAGCACCACTTTCGCTGGCGCGTATTGGCGAATCTTTTCGGCGACCAATCGAATAATATGACGATCTGCAAGCATGCCAATTTTAACCGCTTGAATATTGAGATCGCTGAAAACAGCATCAAGCTGCGCGGCAACCACCTCGGTAGGGATCGGAAATACGGCATTCACGCCCTTCGTGTTTTGCGCGGTGATGGCTGTGATCACTGAGCTTGCGTAACTGCCCGTCGCTGAAATGGTTTTTATATCGGCTTGTATACCAGCTCCGCCCCCACTGTCAGAACCGGCAATGGTGAGAACGCATGGAATAAGAGATTGAGTAGTTGAAGTAAGTAGCATCTTGTATCCTAGAACAAGACGTACAGGAACTGTCTATACCAACAATATTACCAACTATATTGGTATACCAACGCATAAAGCAGAAAGTTATATGCGCGTAATAGTTCCCTACGTCAGTATTAACTGAATCAGGTTCAACGGGTCTCGCGTGGCGATCTCAGCCGATAAGGCTCCCCGACTATGTTGGCAAAAATGATATCAGTAATTGGACTCGACGCAAGAAAGTATTCAAGGGCACAAAGACACTTTGAGTGTTGTCAACGTGTTGATTGGGATAGACAGCGTCAATGATGAATCTTGAGCAAGAAAAAGGGCTCTAATGAGCCCTTCGCATTTATTCCTGCAGATCCAATTCATTTTGAATCAAAGTAACGCATTGGGAGGCAAACAACATTTTAGGACCAAGGCTAATGTTTTGCGTTCCGAGACGCTTCAGGCTGTTAAAGGTTTTCTTTGGCATCGGAATATGGTCAGTAAGCAAAAAACAAGGATTGGCAGCAAACTTAATGTCGCGAACAAACTCGCCTTTCTTTTCCAACATATATAGCTGATGGTCTTCGGCAAGCTGCTGGACCAATCGTTCAAAGCTAATTGTACGAACGGTGACACCTGGTTCGACATTTCTTAATTCTTCTTTACCCATACCCGTAGAAGCATCAAGCGCACGAACAACAATGTTCAACAAATTTGCTTCGTGGAAGCCGCCCACGTTTGAAACTTCGTTAGAGTGAATGGTAATCGTACGCGAAAAGTCTTTGGTACTCTCTAAAACCAGATGAACGACAACATCTTGGCGATGTGACTGTGCGACAAACATCGTGTTCATCAGAGTATGTGCAAGAATCTCAGTATGAGCCTCGTTACCGACTCCTTCTAATAACGCTCGACTGTTTGTCGGCGCTGCGCGTGCGCGTAATACAAATGTACGCATGATAGACCTTTGCAGTGAATTCGAATGCACGGAGTATATACCTAACAAATAGTCTGTTGCGAGTCATGCTGTTATCAAAGTGAGTATTCGAAGTAGAGTGAGAGAGAGCAACTGAGAGAAAGCTTACAAAGGAAACGTTGCGAGTGCGTATTGCTTGGTTAAACTAGTCTGGCACTAAAAGAAGGAGGGCGGTATTCGTGCGTCAAATAAATAAAGAAGAATATAGAAAGAAAGGGAACATGGTGATAGTGGCGTTTCTACTGGCTTTTGCCTGTTCTGCCATTGCATTTAGTACATTGTTGATTGCCCTATTTGGCAATACAGACATTGTTGAAGGCGAATCAACGGGAAACTTCGTTTGGAACCTAGTCGGAGTAGTTATTGCTCTTGTCAGTACGCTTTCAATATTGAATCAAATAAAGACGCATCGCTATTTTGATGAGCTTTTGTATGTATGGAAGCTTAAACAGACTCATTTAAAGATCTATCGAAAAGTGAATATCCTTAAACATGCTGCGCATAACGAACACAATGAGAGAGCAATGACCATTCTTAAGTTTTACTATCAAACTCAGCAGCAAGTGTTCGAATTAGACAACAATACACTGACAATAAAGAGTGTATTGAATGAGCTGGAAAGGATTCGTCAGTGGGAACAAAACCACAGAGTGCTCAATGCATCCGATTTCCAAGATGCTTGGTTGAACGATTTCTGACGAAAATAGATGCTTTTTTTTAACATGGAACCAAGAAAAATAACCCTTTGATTGTTTCTTGCGCGAACGAACGGTTTTGTGACATTTTTTATCGAAAAGCACTTGCCAAAGAAACTGCCTTCCCTATAATGCGCATCCACCGACACGGCAGACAGCGTAAGGCTTCAGCAAGGTCGGGTGAGGTAAAAGCTTCTGAGAAAATAAATTTGAAAAAGTGTTTGACTCTTCAAATTAACTCGCTAGAATGCACCTCCGCTTTGAGAGAAAAGCTTCTCGAAAAGCAAGCTCTTTAACAATATAAACCTATCAATCTGTGTGGGCACTCGTTGATGATAATCCAAAAGATTTATCAATGAACTGAGTGACCAAATCAAGTTGGTAACAGCCTTGAGCTGTTTTGTTTCACTTTTTTAAAAGTGAAAGCCAATAAGAGCACAGTCAATTTATTCAGTATTCATTGAGCCGAAGCGCAAGCTTCAAAAAACTTTTAATTGAAGAGTTTGATCATGGCTCAGATTGAACGCTGGCGGCAGGCCTAACACATGCAA